>NZ_SZQA01000045.1 GCF_005233835.1 Herbidospora galbida
GAGGCTCCGGCCGAGGCCCCCGCTGAGGCCGCCGCCGAGGCGCCCGCCGCCGAGGCCCCGGCTGCCGAGGCCCCCGCCGCCGAGACGCCCGAGGCCCCCGCCGACGGTGACGAGTCGAAGGCGTAGTCCTTCCCCCAAAGCTCTTCCGGGTGGGCGTGTCGGCACGATGACACGCCCACCCGCTCCACGACGAAACCCATGAGGAAATGACAATGGCTTCCGTGAACATGGCCGATGTCAAGCGGCTTCGCGAGCTGACGGCCGCCGGCATGATGGACTGCAAGAAGGCGCTGGAGGAGTCCGAGGGCGACTTCGACCGCGCGGTCGAGCTCCTGCGTCTCAAGGGCGCCAAGGACGTCGGCAAGCGCGAGGCCCGCACCGCCTCCAACGGCCTGATCGCCCTCAAGCAGGACGGCGACTCCCGCGCCGCGCTGCTCGAGCTCAACTGCGAGACCGACTTCGTCGCCAAGGGCGAGCGCTTCCAGGAGGTCGCGGCCCAGGTCGTCGCCTTCATCCTCGAGACCAAGCCGGCCGACGTGGCCGAGCTGCTCGACTCCAAGCTCGACGGCAAGACCGTCAAGGAGCTGCTCGACGAGACCAACGCGGCGCTCGGCGAGAAGATCGAGATCCGCCGGTTCTCCGTGCTCGAAGGCGGCTACATCGGCGCCTACATGCACAAGACCGACCCGCAGCTGCCGCCGGCCGTGGGCGTCCTGGTCCAGCTCGACTCGGCCAACGCCGAGGTCGCCAAGGACATCGCGCAGCACGCCGCCGCGATGGCGCCGAAGTACCTCGACGCCGACGCCGTCCCCGCCGAGGTCATCGAGAAGGAGCGCGCGCTCTTCGAGGAGATGACCCGCGAGGAGGGCAAGCCCGAGCCCGCGATCGCCAAGATCGTCGAGGGTCGCGTCAACGGCTGGTACAAGGACTTCACGCTGCTCCAGCAGGCGTTCGTGAAGGACAACAAGAAGTCGATCAAGAAGTACGCGGACGAGGCCGGCGTCAAGGTCCTGGCCTTCACCCGCTTCAAGGTCGGCCAGGCATAGTCTGGGGCTGTCACCCGAGGTCGTCCCGTAATCATGCGGGACGACCTGTTCAGCCCGAAATCCACTGAGGAGGCCGCCGCCGTGCAGGAGAACACCGAACCCGCCCCGGCGGCTTCGTCGTATGACGGGCCGCTGCGCTGGAAGCGGGTCATGCTGAAGCTTTCCGGCGAGGCGTTCGCCGGCGGGGATTCCCTCGGCATCGACCCCGTCGTCGTGGCCAAGATCGCCGACTCGATCGCGGAGGCGGTCCGTGACGGCGTCCAGGTCTCGGTGGTCGTCGGCGGCGGCAACATGTTCCGGGGCGCCGCGCTGTCCGAGCGCGGCATGGACCGGGCCCGCGCCGACTACATGGGCATGCTGGGCACCGTCATCAACTGTCTCGCGCTGCAGGACTTCCTGGAGAAGCGCGGCGTGGAAACGCGCGTGCAGACCGCCATCACGATGCAGCAGGTCGCCGAGCCGTTCCTGCCCCGCCGGGCGATCCGCCACCTGGAGAAGGGCCGCGTGGTCATCTTCGGGGCCGGGCTGGGCTCGCCCTTCTTCTCCACCGACACCTGCGCCGCCCAGCGCGCGCTGGAGATCGGCGCGGAAGCCCTGCTCAAGGGCACCCAGGTCGACGGCGTCTACGACGCCGACCCCCGGAAGAACCCCGACGCGGTCCGGTTCGACCGGCTCGAATACGGCGAGGTCCTCACGCGCGACCTCGCGGTGATGGACGCCACGGCCATCAGCCTGTGCAAGGACAACGGCCTGCCCATCGTGGTGTTCGAGCTGATGGGCGAAGGCAACATCCTGCGGGCGGTCCGCGGAGAGAAGATCGGCACGCTGGTGAGTCCGGCAGGGAAATAGGGAGCCAACAGTGATCGAGGAAACCCTCTTCGAGGCCGAAGAGAAGATGGACAAGGCGGTGACCGTCGCGAAGGAGGACTTCGCGGCCATCCGCACCGGCCGGGTCACCCCCGCGATGTTCAACAAGATCAATGTTGACTACTACGGGTCGCTGACCCCGGTCCAGCAGCTCGCCTCCTTCCACGTCCCCGAGGCACGCATGGTGCTGGTGCAGCCCTACGACAAGGGCTCGATGAGCGCCATCGAGAAGGCGATCCGCGACAGCGACCTGGGGGTCAACCCCGGCAACGACGGCAACGTCATCCGCGTGGTGTTCCCCGAGCTCTCGGGCGAGCGCCGCAAGGAGTACATCAAGATCGCCCGGACGAAGGCCGAGAACAGCCGCGTGTCGATCCGGAACATCCGGCGTCACGCCAAGGAAGTGCTCGACAAGCTCGTCAAGGACAGCGAGGCGGGCGAAGACGAGGTCCACCGCGCGGTCAAGGAGCTCGACGACCTGACCCAGAAGCACGTCGCCAAGATCGACGAGCTGCTCAAGCACAAGGAAGCCGAGCTGCTCGAAGTCTGACGAGCACCATCGCGATCCTTGCCCCGGTGATGCAAGGGGCAGGGATCGCGCGCATGTAGGGAGTAGGACATCTTGGACGGAACGGTGTCACCCCCGGCGGGCGGGAGCCGTACCGGCCGGAACCTGCCGGCGGCGATCGCGTCCGCGCTCGGGCTGGCGGTGGTGATCCTCGGATCGCTCTATCTGTACAAGCCCGCGTTCCTCGTGGTCGTCATCGCCGCCGTCGGCGTGGGGATCCACGAGCTGGTGAAGGGGCTGGCCACCCGCGACATCCACGTGCCGCTGATCCCCGTCCTGGTGGGCATGGCGGCGATGGTCTCCGGGGCCTACTACTTCGGGCCGGGGGTGTTCCTCGGCATCTTCGCGATCACCGTCATGGGCGTGCTGGGCTGGCGGCTCTTCCAGGGGTCCGACGGGTTCGTCCGCGACGCCACCGCGACCGTCTTCATGGCGGTCTACCCGGCGCTGTTCGCCGGGTTCGTCGGCCTGCTGCTGGCGCCGCCCGACGGCGCGAACCGGGCCCTCATCTTCGTGGCCGTGACGGCCTCCTCCGACATCGGCGGGTACGCCGCCGGGGTCCTCTTCGGCCGGCACAAGATGTCGATCATCAGCCCGAAGAAGACCTGGGAGGGCTTCGCCGGTTCGGCCATCGCCTGCGTCGCGGTCGGCGGCTGGCTGGTGGCCTGGCTGCTGAAGGGCCAGATCTGGCAGGGTGCGCTGCTCGGGGCCGTGGTCGTCGTCTGCGCCACGGTGGGCGACCTGATCGAGTCGGTCATCAAGCGCGACCTCGGCATCAAGGACATGGGCTCGGTGCTGCCGGGCCACGGCGGCATGATGGACCGGATCGACTCGCTGCTCTTCACCCTGGTGCCCTGCTGGCTGCTGCTGGCGGCCTTCATCCGCTAGATGCGGTCGAAGGCGCTCAGCCGCGAGGCGATGACGTCGTGGCCGCGTTCGGCGGCGACCTTGAGTTCGGCGTCGGTCACCGGGATCAGCCAGAGCCACCGCACCACGTCTCCGGCGACCTGGAACCCCGACAGGTCGGGCAGGCCGCGCGGGGCGGCCAGCATCATCACACCTTCGTAGCCGCCGGGCACGGGGAAGGTGCCGGGCTGGTGATACCAGCGGGCCGTGTGGCCGTCGCCGAGCCAGGTCACCGAGCGCCACGGATATTGGCCGAGCCACAGGAACAGCCGGGCCGCCCCCCTCGGATCGCCCCGGGTGGCGACCGCCAGTTCGACGCGGGTCGGGGTGTCGTAGAGCTCGGCCGAGGGCATCCGCTGGCAGCTCATCCCGACCGTCGAGAGGACCGTGAAGTCGCGGCCGTAGGCGGGCGGGCGTTCGGTGACGCCGAGTGCGGGCATCTGGCCGCCGCTCGCGTCCCAGAACCGGCCCGGAGGGCCCAGCCGCCCGTCGAGGTGGCCCATCACGAACTGCTGGAACGACGCCCACGACGACTCGCCGGCCCGCCACTGCCAGTAGGCCTCGGCCTTGGCGACCCGGGGGCTCAGGCCTTCGAGCGCCTCCGACAGCGCCCAGGCGAAGGGCCATTCGCCGACGGCCTCGCGCGCGTAGCCGGGCATGCCACGTTCCAGATCGGCCCAGCCGGGGATCACGGCCAGCAGGCCCTCGTCGTCGTAGAGGGCGACGCCGTCACCCTCCTCGAACCACAGCACGCGGAGCCGGGACGCGTCGAGGTGGGCGGTGCCGAAAGGGCGGCGGGTGCCCGCTCTGGGCATGACCGGGGGCCGGCCGGTGTTGAGACGGGCGAGGTCGAGTGACATCGGGGCCGTCACGTGGTTGCCCAGCCAGACGGCTCCACGGACGGATCCGGCCGGGTCGCGCAGGTAAGCTACCGAGGACACCTGATCGCGCTCGACCGTAAGGGTGCGGCTTCCGTAGGGATTGGTGCTGGTGAGCACGATGGTGCTGTCCACGCCTCACCTCCCAGATCAGGACTCTAAGCCCGGTGCCGCCTGGCCGTAAGAGCAGTCGTCGTTTTGAGATCGTGAGGGTTCGTTATGTCCGAGGCCGCCCCCAAGGCCGGTCAGCTCACGTTCGTCGCACCGCGACGGGCGAAGCCGCAGCGCCATCTGGCCGACCTGACCATGGCCGAGCGCCGTGCCGCCGTCGCGGAGCTCGGTGAGAAGCCGTTCCGGGCCGACCAGCTCTCGCGCCACTACTTCGCCAAGCTGACCGAGTCGCCCGACGAGATGACCGACCTCCCGGCGGCCTCGCGCGAGACGCTCGGCCAGCTGCTCCCGTCGCTGCTGACCTCGGTCCGCGAGATCACCTGCGACGACGGCATGACCCGCAAGACGCTCTGGAAGCTGTTCGACGGCTCCCTGGTCGAGTCGGTCATGATGCGCTACCCCGACCGGGTCACGATGTGCGTGTCGTCGCAGGCCGGGTGCGGCATGAACTGCCCGTTCTGCGCGACCGGCCAGGCCGGGCTGACCCGCAACATGTCGACCGCCGAGATCGTCGAGCAGGTCGTCGCCGGGCAGCGGGCGCTGGCCAAGGGCGAGGTGCCGGGCGGTCCCGGCCGGGTCAGCAACATCGTCTTCATGGGCATGGGCGAGCCGATGGCCAACTACAAGGCCGTGATCGGCGCGGTCCACCGCATGGTCGACCCGTCGCCCGAGGGCCTGGGCATCTCCGCGCGCGGCGTCACCGTCTCGACGGTCGGCCTCGTCCCGGCGATCGAGAAGCTGTCGAACGAGGGCCTGCCGGTGACGCTGGCCGTCTCGCTGCACGCCCCCGACGACGAGCTGCGTGACACGCTGGTCCCGATCAACACGCGCTGGAAGGTGGCCGAGGTCCTCGGCGCGGCCTGGGACTACGCCGCCAAGACCAAGCGCCGGGTCTCGATCGAGTACGCCCTCATCAAGGACATCAACGACCAGGAGTGGCGGGCCGACCTGCTCGGCAAGCTGCTCAAGGGCAAGCTGGTGCACGTCAACCTGATCCCGCTGAACCCGACCCCGGGCTCGAAGTGGACGGCCTCCCGGCCGGAGGACGAACGGGCCTTCGTCCGCAGGCTGGAGTCCCACGGGGTCGCGGTGACGGTCCGCGACACCCGTGGCCGTGAGATCGACGGCGCCTGCGGCCAGCTCGCCGCGGCTAACCCCTGACCCGGCGCACCGCCGCGTAGCCGGCGAGCCCGGCCGCGCTCCAGGCCAGCGCTGACGCGACGATGACCCCCAGCCGGTCGGGCAGTTCGTGGTGGTGGGCGGCGTTCATCCAGTCCAAGACCGGCACCGACGCCCACGGGCCCGCCGAGCTGAGCAGCAGGATCGCCACGTAGCCGCCGACCAGCACGGCGGCCGAGGCGGCGGGGGAGGCCAGCACCGGGCGGCTCGTCAGGGCGCCCAGGGCGGTCCCGGCCAGCACGGCCAGCAGGTGCAGCCCGGCGCCGTAGCCGAGGTCGGCCGCGCCGGGCGTCTCGGCGAAGCCGACCAGCAGCGGGAACACCACGGCGACCAGCGCCAGCGCGGCCGTCAGCAGCAGCGCGGCGAGCAGCCCGGCCACGAGTTCGCGGCGGCGGCCGACGGCGGTGATCGCGATGAGGCGCTGCTCGTCGGGCTCGTTGTCGAGCAGGCCCCGGGCCGCCCAGGCGAAGACGAGCATCAGGATGCCGGCCGAGTCGGAGTAGCTGGGGAGTTCGCCGCCGGCGGGGACCCCGGTGGCGTAGATGATCGACAGGACGGCGAGCAGCCCGAGCAGGGGCTGGAAGATCCGGTGCGACCGTACGTATCCCGAGAGCCGGAACGTGACCAGGGGGATCATGAAACCTCGTGGCCTTCCGCCCGGAGCCGGGCCGCCAGCGCGGCGGCCCTCGACTGCGGCAGCTTGATGGTCAGGGTGGTCAGCGGGTCGTCCTCGACGACCCGGGCGACCTGGGTGATCTTCCCGTCGCGGACCTCGTAGCGGGTCACGCCCGGCACCGCCCGCAGGTCTCCCTGGTGGTCGCTGGCGACGACGATGCCGCCCCGGGCGGCGATTTCGGTGACGATCACCGACAGTTCGGCGCGGGCCGTCACGTCGAGCCCGGCGAACGGCTCGTCGAGGATCAGCAGCCCCGGCTCCCCGGCGAGGGCCTGGGCGAGGCCGACCTTGTGGGCGCTGCCCTTCGACAGGTCGGGCAGCTTCTGGCCGAGCAGATGGTCCATGCCGAGCCGGGCGGTCAGCTCCTCGGGCACGGCCACCCGGCGGATCGCCGCCATATGCCGCAGGTAGGCCGCCACGGTGAACGGCTGGGCCGAGGGGAACCGTTCGGGGGCGTAGCCGATGACCGCAGGGCGCTCCTCGATCAGGCCCCTGACCGGCCGCAACAGGCCCGCGAGCAGCCGCAGCAGGGTCGACTTGCCGGTGCCGTTGGGGCCGGTGATCTCGGCGACCGCGCCGGGGGCGAGGTCGAGGGAGGCGCCGGAGAGCACCCAGGGATCGCCCCGCCGGTAACGGAAGGAGACGTCAGTCGCACGCACTTCACCGATATTAGGTTGATTGTGTCCGTTGCCGGATTCATCTCGATAATGTGCGGCATGCTTCGCACACGAATCTCCGGCGCGGCGTTGCTCGCGGTCGCCGCGTTACTCGCGCCCTCAGCCCCGGCATGGGCCGACGCTCATTCCCCGGGCTCCTCCGGTGTGGGCGACCCCTACTTTCCGTACGCCGGCAACGGCGGCTACGACGTCCAGCACTACGACCTGAAGCTCCGCTACACCCCCAAGTCCGGCGAGATCGACTCCACCGCGACGATCACCGCCAAGGCGACCAAGGGCCTGTCGCGCTTCAACCTCGACCTGTCGGGCCTCACCGTCCGCGCGGTCACGGTCGACGGCAAGAAGGCCAAGTGGTCCCGCAAGGGCCAGGAGCTGACCGTCACCCCGAAGAAGGGCGTCGACGACGAGGCCACCTTCAAGGTCGTCGTCGAGTACGACGGCAGGCCGAAGCCGGTCGACGACCCGGAACTCGGCATCACCGGGTTCATCCACACCAAGGACGGCGCCGTCGTCGTCTCCCAGCCCGACGGCGCCCGCACCTGGTTCCCCGCGAACGACACCCCGCGCGACAAGGCCACGTTCTCGTACGAGATCAGCGCCCCCGTCGGCCTCACGGTGCTGGCCAACGGCGAGCCGCAGAACTCGGGCATCGTCCGGGTCAAGAAGGGCTACGTCGTCTCGCGCTGGCAGATGAAGCAGCCCATGGCCCCCTACCTGGCCATGATCGCCATCGGTAAGTACAAGGTCAGCGAGGGCACCGCCGCCGGCGTCCCCAACATCACCGCCTACGACCCCGCCCTGGCCAAGACCTCCAAGCACTTCCACAAGGAGACCGCCGAGGCGACGAAGTGGGGCGTCGAGCACTTCGGCCCCTACCCGTTCGGCTCGACCGGCGGCATCGCCGACAAGCTCGACGTCCACTACGCCCTGGAGACGCAGGGCCGCCCGGTCTACGACGGCGACGCCAGCGACGACCTGCTGATCGTCCACGAGATCGCGCACCAGTGGTTCGGCAACAGCGTCGGCCTGGAGTCGTGGAACGACATCTGGCTGAACGAGGGCCTGGCCAGCTACGCCGAGTGGCTCTACGAGGAGACCCACAACGGCCCGACGGCCCAGTCGACCTTCGACAAGTACTACAAGAGCACCGGCAAGTTCTGGGACGTCAAGACGGGCGCCCCCGGCCAGAAGAACATGTTCGACTGGGAGGCGATCTACCTGCGCGGCGCGATGACCGTCCACGCCCTGCGCACCGAGATCGGCGACGCGACCTTCTTCGAGCTCCTGAAGGAGTGGCCGGCCCGCCACCGGCACGCCACCGCCACCACGAAGGACTTCGTGGCCCTCGCCGAGGAGCTCAGCGGCAAGGACCTCGACCCGCTCTTCAAGAAGTGGCTGTACGTGGCCAAGAAGCCCGCGCTCTAGTCCGCACGAGGGCGGGCTTCCGACAGGGCCCGCCCTCAGCCGGTCAGCTTGCCGATCTGGTCGATCAGCGTGAGCACCGAGAAGAACCCGAAGAACGCGAACGTCAGCAGCACCGCGACCATCCGGTAGCCGCGGATCTTGATCGCCTGCGGCAGCATCCGCCGGTTGAGGACCGCCAGCAGGGCCGAGTAGACGAACATCATGATCCCGCCGACGCTGGAGGAGATCACCAGCAGCGTGATCGGCTGGTCGAACCCGATCGTCAGCATCAGGATCCCGAAGACCACGATGAACCACACGACGAGCGAGTAGATCCGGCTCTCCGTCCACCGCTCCGAGGCGGGCAGGTAGACGGTCTTCACGATGTCGGCGACCATCCGCCCGACGTAGTCGCAGATGCCCATCGCCGCGGCGAACAGCGACAGCGCGCCGATCGCCCAGAAGAACGTCCCGAACCAGTTCAGCCGCTGGTTCAGCACCTCGCCCTCGGCCCGCAGGAAGGTGATGTCGTTGGTGGACCCGGAGCCGAAGACGGTCGAGTAGGCCAGCATCGACATCAGGAAGATCGTGAAGATGGTGATCGCGACGAACGAGATGAGCTGCTCGATGTTGGCGACCCGCCACCAGCCCCGCCACCGCGACAGGTTCTCCTCGGTGGGCTCGAAGGTGTAACCGGTCGCGGGCGCGGCCTGGTCCTCTCCCGTCACCGGTGAGACCAGCCGGGGGATCCGGGCGCCCATGCCCATGTTCTTGTCCCTGATCCAGTTGCTCTGGACGAGGTTCTGGCCGCCGCCCGCCCCCGCGAAGGCCAGCGCGCCGAGAACCAGCGCCGTGCCCAGCTGACTGGGCACCGTCCCGATGCTGGTGACCGCCTCTCCCAGCCCCCGGTACGCCTCTCCCGAGATCGCCACGAACAGCGCGACGACCAGGAAGACCAGCACCGCCGCGACCTTGACGAACTGGGTGGCCTCGACGGTCCGGTAGACGACGGGGGAGAGGGTCAGCGCGATCCCGATGATGACGAGCTCGATGACCGCGATGACGGTGACGTTCCCCTGACCGACCGCGTAGGTGAACAC
This sequence comes from Herbidospora galbida, assembly GCF_005233835.1. Classification (GTDB taxonomy): domain Bacteria; phylum Actinomycetota; class Actinomycetes; order Streptosporangiales; family Streptosporangiaceae; genus Herbidospora; species Herbidospora galbida. Next base: position 9,473 of record NZ_SZQA01000045.1, read on the forward strand.
GGTGGCCGACGAGGTCGCCCAGCCGGGCCAGATGTTGGCCAGCAGCGCCATCAGGGCGAACACGATGCCCCAGTGCCGCCCCAGCCGCGAGAACCCGGTGAGTGCGGTCTCCCCGGTGGCCAGGGTGTAGCGCTCGATCTCCATGTTGAGGAAGAACTGCGCGATCACCCCGACGACGGCCGCCCACAGGAAGACCAGGCCGACGTTGGCGGAGATGTAGGGCCAGATGACGAACTCACCCGAGGCGAGCCCGACCCCCGCCGCGATCACCCCCGGACCGAGGACGCGGCGGAGCGGCTGGGGCTCGGGTAACTGGGCGACCTTGAACGCGGGCATGCTGCTCATGGCCGCCGCCGCTACCCTCACAGACGCCTTTCAGGCGTCGTTTCAGCACCACCAGCCGGATGCGGGCGTGACGTAGGAAGTCGACCCGCCCTTCGGACGGAAGCCCACCCGCACGCAGACTCCCGAATTCTTCCGGTAGGCGTAGGACCAGTTGCGGTCGGCCTGGAGGGTCGTGAGGCCGCACTGCATCCAGGACGAGCCTCCGTTGCTGGAGAGGTCGACCCAGACCTGGTCGCCGTTGACCGACGTGGCGAGCCTCGACCAGACGTAACGACTGGTGCCGGAGTAGCCGTAGCGAAGCTGGTTGGTCCGGCCGCCCACCGTTCTGCTGGTGTAGGTGTAGGCGTTGTCCAGCGTGTTCGGGTTGGCCTGTGTGGGACAGGCCAGGGCGGAGGCCGGGGAGGCGGCCGCCGTGATGCCGCCGGCCAGGAGGAAGGCGACGCCGAGGACGGAGAACGTTCTGGATCTCATGGTTCCCTCGTTTTCTGTTCGCTGGCGGGGCGTTCTCCGCCCCACCGGAATGCTCGAACAGAGCCGTTCAGCCGGGAACCTGGAAGCTTAGAGGTTGCTGTGGGCCGTCAGTGTGTGCCCCAGGAGTACGTTTGTTTGTGCAGTTTCAGGTAGACAAAGGTCTCGGTGGCCCTGACCGCAGGGATCGCCCGGATTTTGCCGAGAATTTCCAGGAGGTGCTGATCTCCCTCACACACGACCTCGACCATGATGTCGAGCGAGCCGGCCGTCAGGACGACGTAGTCGACCTCCTCGATCGAGCCGAGCTCGTCGGCGACGGCCTCCAGGTCGCCTTCGCACTTGATGCCGATCATGGCCTGCCGGGGGAACCCGAGAGTGAGAGGGTCGGTGACCGCCACGATCTGCATGACACCGGCGTCGAGCAGGCGCTGGACGCGCTGGCGGACGGCGGCCTCGGAGAGCCCGACGGCCTTCCCGATGGCGGCATACGGCTTGCGGCCGTCGGCCTGCAGTTGCTCGACGATCTGCTTGGAGATCTCGTCGAGCACCACGGGGCCGTTCCTGGTGGTCCGAACCTTCGGCGTGGTCATCCCCGCATAAGCCCTTCATGTTTCCGACATGTTGCCGCCTAGGTGCGACATGTTGTCAGTTCCGCGTCCCTTGTCAAGCGATTCCGTAGCAATTTGATATCTTTCGCTACGAAATCCCTTGTCGTTGTCTGATATGTCTGTCAGAGTCGCGACAACTTTGAACACCTTCACAGGAGGTCGAAGTGACCACCCGCCTGCAGAACTACATCAACGGGAAGTTCGTCGACGCCAGGAGCGGACGCTTCTCCGACGTGGTCGATCCGAGCACCGGCGAGGTCTACGCGCAGGCCCCCCTGTCCGGGCAGGAGGACGTCGACGCGGCCTACGAGGCCGCCGCGGCGGCTTTCGAGACCTGGGGACAGACGACTCCGGGTGAGCGGGCGAACCTGCTGTTGAAGATAGCCGACGCCATCGAGGCGCGCGCGGACGAGATCAACCAGGCCGAGTGCCGCAACACCGGCAAGCCCTACGCCCGCATGAGCGAGGACGAGACCCCGGTCGCCGCCGACCACTTCCGCTTCTTCGCGGGCGCGGCGCGCACGCTGGAGGGCCCGACGGCGGGCGAGTTCCTCGCCGACCACACCTCGGTCATCCGGCACGAGCCGGTCGGCGTCATCGGCCAGGTCACGCCGTGGAACTACCCGATGATGATGGCCGTCTGGAAGATCGCCCCGGCGCTGGCCGCGGGCAACACGATCGTGCTGAAGCCGTCGGACACCACCCCGGTCTCCACCGTCAAGCTGGCCGAGATCATCGGCGACGTCCTCCCGGCCGGCGTGTTCAACGTCGTGACCGGCGACCGCGAGACCGGCTCCCTGGTCATCGCCCACCCGACCGCCTCGATGGTCGCGATCACCGGCTCGGTCGGCGCGGGCATGGCCGTCGCCAAGAGCGCGGCCGACGACCTCAAGCGCGTCCACCTGGAGCTGGGCGGCAAGGCCCCGGTCGTGGTCTTCGAGGACATCAAGGACATCAAGGCCGCCGCCGAGGCCATCGCCGGCGCGGGCCTCTACAACGCCGGGCAGGACTGCACCGCCGCCTGCCGCGTGCTCGTCCACGAGTCGATCCACGACGAGTTCGCCGAGGCCCTCAAGGAGGCCGCCGCCGCGACCGTCACCGGCACCGGCGACGACGCCTTCTACGGCCCGCTCAACAACCCGAACCAGCTGGCCCGGGTCAAGGGCTTCTTCGAGCGCCTCCCCGAGCACGCCACCGTGCTCACGGGCGGCGAGCAGGTGGGCGAGGCGGGCTACTTCTTCGCCCCGACCGTGGTCGACGGCCTGAAGCAGGACGACGAGATGGTGCAGACCGAGGTGTTCGGCCCCGTCATCACCGTGCAGACCTTCACCGACGAGGCCGACGCGCTGGCCAAGGCCAACGGCGTGCAGTACGGCCTGTCGAGCTCCGTCTGGACCTCCGACCACGGCCGCGCGATGCGCATGTCGAAGCGGCTCGACTTCGGGGTCGTGTGGGTCAACACCCACATCCCCTTCGTGTCGGAGATGCCCCACGGCGGCTTCAAGCACTCCGGGTACGGCAAGGACCTGTCGGTCTTCGGCCTGCACGACTACACCCGGGTGAAGCACGTCATGCACTACATCGGCGACTAGGTAAGCGAGAGGTGATATGCCCGAGGATGTCCCCGCCATCGAGCTTGACGGCGTCGTCAAGGAATACCTCGCGCACGGCGAGACGGTTCAGGCGGTAAAAGGTGTCAGCCTGACGATCGGGGAGGGCGAGTTCTTCTCCCTCCTCGGCCCGTCCGGCTGCGGCAAGACGACGACGATGCGCATGATCGCGGGGTTCGAGGAGCCGACGAAGGGCCTCGTGAAACTCCTCGGGCAGGACGTCACCAACGTCCCGCCCAACAAGCGCGACATCAACATGGTCTTCCAGTCGTACGCGCTGTTCCCGCACATGAACGTGTGGGAGAACGTGGCCTTCGGCCTCAGGCGCAAGAAGGTGGCCGACGCCGAGATCAAGCAGCGCGTCGGCGACATCCTGGAGATCGTCGACCTCACGGGCCGGGAGAAGCGGCGTCCGCGCGAGATGTCCGGTGGCCAGCAGCAGCGGGTGGCGCTCGCCCGCGCGCTGGTCAACCGGCCCCGGGCGCTGCTGCTCGACGAGCCGCTGGGCGCCCTCGACCTGAAGCTGCGCCAGCAGATGCAGACCGAGCTCAAGCGCATCCAGCGCGAGGTGGGCATCACCTTCGTCTACGTGACCCACGACCAGTCCGAGGCGCTCACGATGAGCGACCGGATCGCCGTCATGAACGACGGCCTGGTGGAGCAGCTGGCCGACCCCAGAGAGATCTACGAGAGGCCGGCCTCGAAGTTCGTGGCCGGGTTCATCGGGACCTCGAACCTGCTGTCGGGCACCGTGGACGCCGCCGAAGGCGACCTGCTGGTGGTCCGGCTGGGCGAGCACGACCGCATCCTCGTGCCCGGGAAGGCGGCGGCGGGGGACACCGTCGACCTGACCGTACGTCCGGAGAAGATCACGATCTCGACGGAGCAGCCCGAGTCCGGGCTGAGCGTCGTCAGGGGCGACGTCGCCGAGATCACCTATCTGGGCACCTACAACAGCTACGCGGTGGCGCTGGCCGACGGCACGGAGATCACGGTCTTCCAGCAGAACGCCATCGACAGCTCGACGACGGCGGAACGCGGTGACACGGTGTGGCTCTCGTGGCGCCCGCAGCACTCGTACACGCTGTCATGACCGGGGGAATTTTGCGGATAACTTCAGGAACGTCCAGATAGAAACCCCCTCGGAGCTTTGATGAACAATCCCCTCCTGCGCGGTCTGACGCAGTCCCGATACTCCCGCCGTGACGCCCTCCGCTTCGCCGGTTACTCGGCCGCCGGGCTCGCCCTGGCCGCCTGCGGCGTGCAGGGCCAGAAGGCCGCGGCGCCCTCTCCCAGCGCCGTGGCCGACTTCTGGTCGACCCGGAAGAAGAACGGCCGGGTCGTCTTCGCGAACTGGCCCGAGTACATGCCCGAGGACCAGGCCCCGCTCAAGCAGTTCCAGCAGGCGACCGGGATCTCGTACGAGTACAAGGAAGTCATCCAGGAGAACGCCGAGTTCTTCGGCAAGTCGGAGCCGCAGCTGCGGGCCGGGCAGCCGCTCGGCTACGACATCATCGTGATGACCAACGGTCTTCAGCTCGGCAAGATGATCCAGCTGGGCTACCTGACCGCGCTCGACCACAAGCAGCTGCCCAACTTCGCGGCCAACGCCGGGGCGTCGTACAAGAACCCGGCCTACGACCCGAACAACACGTACACGATCCCCTACCAGGCGGGCGTGACGGGCATCGCGTACAACACCAAGTACGTCGACGAGGACATCACCAGCATCCAGTCCCTGTTCGACAAGAAGTACGAGGGCAAGGTCGGCATGATGGCCGACGCGCAGGAGGTCGGGAACTTCGGCATGTTCGCCGTGGGCATCGACCCCGACAAGTCGACCCAGGCCGACTGGGAGAAGGCCGCCGCCAAGCTCAAGGAGCAGCGCGACCAGGGCATCGTGCGCAAGTACTACGCCCAGGACTACATCGACGCCGTCGCCAAGGGCGACGTGTGGCTGAGCCAGGCCTGGTCGGGCGACGTGTTCCAGCGGCAGCTGGCCGGAGAGCCGGTCAAGTTCGTGGTGCCCCAGGAGGGCGGCACGATCTGGATCGACAACATGGCCATCCCGAAGGGCGCCGCCAACCCGGTCGACGCGCTGATGCTGATGGACTTCCTCTACAAGCCGGAGATCGCCGCCGAGCTCACCTCCTACATCCAGTACGTCACCCCGGTGAACGGCGTGCAGCAGATCCTGGCCGGCAAGAGCGACGACGACTCCAAGGCCCTGGCCGAGAGCCCCCTGATCTTCCCGACCGAGGCCGACTACGCCAAGCTGCGGCCCTACCGCACCCTCACCAACGCCGAGGAGCCGGTCTACAACGGCCTCTTCCAGACCATCACGCAGGGCTGATCGAATGAGACGCTGGACGCCTTACTGGCTGGCCCTGCCCGCGTGGCTGTGGCTCGCCATCTTCCTGGTGGTGCCCATCGCGGCCATGGCCTCGGTGTCGTTGACCACGGGCAACCTCATCGACGGGTTCACGCAGACGTTCAGCGTCTCCAACTACTCGGACGCGATCGCGAAGTACAGCACGCAGCTCGTACGCTCTCTGGTGTACGGCGGCGTCGCGACCGTGATCATGCTGGTGCTCGGCTATCCGGTGGCGTACTGGATCGCCTTCAAGGCCGGGCACCGCAAGTCCATGTTCCTGTTCCTCCTCCTGCTGCCCTTCTTCGTGTCGTTCGTGCTGCGGACGATCTCGTGGGGCTTCCTGCTGGCCGACGACGGCATCCTGTTCGGCACGCTGAAGGGCTGGGGGGTGCTCCCGCAGGACTTCCACGTGCTGGCCACGACGGTGGCGGTCATCGGCGGCCTGGTCTACAACTTCCTGCCGTTCATGATCCTGCCGATCTACGTGGCGCTGGAGCGCGTCGACCCCCGGGTCATCGAGGCCTCCTACGACCTGTACGCCTCGCGCCTGTCGACCTTCCGCCGGGTGGTGCTCCCGCTGTCGCTGCCGGGGGTGTTCGCCGGCGTCCTGATGACGTTCGTGCCGGCCACGGCCGACCCGATCAACGCCCAGGTGCTCGGCGGCACGAGCAACACGATGATCGGCAACATCGTGCAGACCGAGTACCTGGTCAACAACGACTACCCGACCGCGTCGGCGATCTCGTTCACCCTGATGGCCGTGCTGCTGATCGGCATCTTCATCTACGCGCGTGCCCTCGGCACCGAGAACGTCCTGGAGGCGGCGGCCCGATGAGAGGGAAGCTGGGCGACAGGGCCCTTTACGTCTACACGTGGCTGATCATCCTGTGGCTGGCCTCGCCCATCGCGGTGATGATCCTGTTCGGCTTCAACGACAAGCAGTCGAAGTCGAACACCTCGTGGCAGGGTTTCACGTTCAAGTGGTACCAGCAGCTGTTCGCCATCGACGGCCTCACCGACGCGCTGGTCAACTCACTGATCATCGCGGTGGTCAGCACCGTGCTGGCGACCGTCCTCGGCACCCTGCTGGGCCTGGCCGTCGGCCGCTACCGCTTCCGCGGCAAGGGCGTCACCGACTTCCTCATCTTCGCCGCGATCAGCACGCCCGAGCTCGTCATGGGCGCCTCGCTGCTGTCGCTGTTCGTGTCGGCCAACGCCCCGCGCGGCCACATCACGATCATCATCGCGCACACGCTCTTCTCGCTCGCGTTCGTCGTCGTGACGGTCCGGGCGAGGGTGGTCGGCCTCGACCCCTCGCTGGAGGAGGCCGCCCGCGACCTGGGCGCCGGGACGTTCACCACGTTCCGCCTGGTCACCCTTCCGTCGATCATGCCGGGCGTGGCGGCGGGCGCGATGCTCGCCTTCGCCCTGTCGATCGACGACTACGTCGTGACGAGTTTCGTCAACGGCTCGGAACAGACGTTCCCCCTCTGGATCGTGGGCGCCGTGAAGGTGGGCATCCCGCCACAGGTGAACGTCATGGGAACCCTTATCTTTGGTATAGGCGTCCTGCTCGCCATCGCCAATGCCGTATCCGCTCGCAGGAAGACGACCCACTAAAGGGACGTGAAATGTGTGACCCCTCCGCACAGCTGCACTCCTAGCACCGCGAAGGGCAAGTGCCCGCTCCACTCCGCTCGCGCCGCGTCTCCTCTCGACCGGCGCAGGCCCGGCGTGTCCGCCGCCCCCACCTGATCTGATCTCCGCAGCCCCGTCGAGCCGTAGCTCCGGGGCCAATAGGCGTTTCCCCCACCGGCATGGCGCTCCGTCATGCCGGGATTTCCCGTACCTCCGAGAAAGAGACCTTGAATGATGAGGCGTACCAGAAAAATTGTCGGAATCCCCGCCGGTGACGAACCCGTGCTGAGGCGATGGTGACTCCTCCGACGCCCGAAGACGACGGCTTCTCGCTAAGCCGCGACAGCTCCGCGAAGGGCAAGCCCTGCCCGCAAGATGTTCTGAGCCGCGTTCACGTCCGCGTGCGCCACGTGCCCGCACGTTCCACATCGGAACTCGGCTTGGGAGACACGGTTGTCCGCCGCGCAATGCCCACATCGGGCACAGGTGCGGGAGGTGTTGGCGGGGTTCACCGCGATCAGCTCTCGACCGGCGCTTTCAGCCTTGTGCGACAGGATCGCCAGGAACACCCCCCAACCCGCGTCGAGAATGCTCCTGTTGAGCCCGGACTTCGCAGCCGCTCCATTGGGCGAGAATCCGCCCCGGCCGTCCGGCAGGGGGCGGGCCCGTCTGGTCATCTTCCCGACCTGAAGCGCCTCGTGCACGATGACGTCGTAGTCGCGGACCAGCCCGCACGCCGTCTTGTGTGCGCTGTCCAAGCGTTGGCGGCGGATCTTCCCATGTATGGCCGCGACCCGCGCCACTTCCTTGCGCCTGCGCTTCGATCCGCGCTTCTTGCGGGCCAGACTCCGTTGAGCGCCGACAAGGCGGCCTGCATCGGCGAGAAGGTGACGGGGATTCGCGATGTGCATCCCCTCGCTAGTGGTGACGAACCAGGCGACACCCATGTCGATGCCGGTCATCGCGTCCGTCCGGGGCAGCGGCCTGGCGGGAACGTCGTCGCACGAGAGCACGACGAACCAGCGGGAGCCCGCCCGCTTGACGCTGATCGTCTTCACGGTGCCGGACACCCGCCGGTGCTGATGGACGCGGATGTGCCCGACGCCCTGGAATCGTACATAGGTGGCGGTCGGATGGTCGGGCTGCGAATTCCACCGGCAACCGTCACCGTCCTTGGGCCACTCCACCGTGTTGAACCAGCCCCGTCCCTTGAAGCGCGGGAACCCGGGCGTGCGACCTGCGCGAATGCGGGTGAAGAACGCAGCGAACGCCCTGTCCAGCCGACGCAGCGTGGCTTGCTGCGAAGAGAACGACCAACGGGCCTGCCCGTCCGGGTCATCGGCTCGGATGCTCTTCAACTCCGCCGACTGATCGCCGTACCGGACGATCACTCCCGCCTTGCGGTAAGCGGTGCGCCGGTGCTCCAGGGCCCCGTTGTACAGCTCGCGGTGGTCATCGAGACAGGCGGCAAGTGCGATCTCCTGGTGTCGGGTGGGTCGCAGCCGGAACACGTAGGACCTGCGCAACGGCCCCGCCTTCGGCGCTCGGACGAATTCGCACCTGACAAGTCACAGGATCATTGAACGCCGCCGCACATCATATGCGCCGAAGAATGGAGAATTTCGATGTGCAGATCGGGCAACCTTCTGCATTCCGTGGCCTTGACGGCCCTTACCTTCCCAATTCCCCTCTCATGTAATAATGCCGGTCAAATCGGAGATTTCTGATGGATCCCCGACGCGCGCTGGCCGATGCCGAGCGCAAGCCGTACTGGCTGCACGAAGACCCCCACGAGCCGGAGACGCTGCCGCGTCTGTTCGGCCACACCACCGCCGACCTGGCCATCGTCGGCGGCGGATTCTCCGGGCTGTGGACGGCCCTGCTGGCCAAGGAGCGCGACCCCCGGCGCGACGTCGTCCTGCTGGAGGGCCAGACGGTCGGCTGGGCGGCGACCGGCCGCAACGGCGGCTTCTGCCACGCGAGCCTGACCCACGGGCTGGGCAACGGGCTGGAGCGCTGGCCCTACGAGATCGCCGACCTGCACCGGATGGGCATCGAGAACTTCAACGAGATCGAAGAGACGATCAAGCGCTACGGCATCGACTGCTCCTTCGAGCGGACCGGCGAGATGAACGTCGCCACCGAGCAGTGGCAGATCGACGAGATGCGCGAGATCCACACGATCGGCCGCGAGCTCGGGATGGACATCCAGTACCTCGACCAGGACGAGGTGCGGGCCGAGGTCAACTCCCCGACCTACATCGCCGGCGTCTGGGAACGCGGCGAGTGCGCCATGATCGACCCCGCCCGGCTCGCCTGGGGCCTGCGCCAGGCGTGCCTGAAGCTCGGGGTCCGCATGTACGAGCACTCGCCGGTCCGCGAGATCTCCTCGCTCGGCCCGTCGCTGCAGCTCAAGTCGATGTACGGCACCGTCCGTGCCCGCCGGGTGGCCCTCGGCACCGGCGTGTTCTCGCCCCTGCTGCGGCGGCTCAAGTACTACGTCGTCCCCGTCTACGACTACGCCCTGATGACCGAGCCGCTCACCGAGGCGCAGCTCGACTCGATCGGCTGGCGCAACCGGCAGGGCATGGGCGACTCGGCCAACCAGTTCCACTACTACCGGCTGACCGACGACAACAGCATCCTGTGGGGCGGCTACGACGCCGTCTACTACAACGGCGGCCGGGTCCGCCCGACCTACGACCAGCGCGACACCACCTTCCACACGCTGGCCGAGCACTTCTACGAGACCTTCCCCCAGCTGGAGGACGTGCGGTTCTCCCACAAGTGGGGCGGCGTGATCGACACGTGCAGCCGCTTCTCGGCGTTCTTCGGCACCGGCTACGGCACCCGCCTCGCCTACGCGGTCGGCTACACCGGCCTCGGGGTGGCGGCCACCCGCTTCGGCGCCAACGTCATGCTCGACCTCCTCGACGGGCGGGACACCGAGCGGACGCGGCTCCACATGGTCCGCCAGAAGCCGGTGCCGTTCCCGCCCGAACCCGTCAGGTCGGGGGTGATCCAGCTGACCCGGTGGTCGCTGGCCCGCGCCGACGCGAACGGCGGGCGCCGCAACGCGTGGCTGCGCACTCTCGACCGGCTCGGGCTGGGATTCGACTCATGAGATCTTTACGTCAACACTGAGGGAATGAGAGTCGAGTTCACCGCAGGCACCCTCCGGCTCGCCGGCGAGCTGAGGGTGCCCACGGGCCCGGGTCCCCACCCGGCGCTCGTCTTCACCGGCCCCTTCACCGGGGTGAAAGAACAGGTCACCGGCCTGTACGCCGCCCGCCTCACCGACCTCGGCTACGTCACGCTGGCCTTCGACCACCGCAACTGGGGTGAGTCCGACGGCCAGCCCCGGCGGCACGAAGACCCGCAGGGCAAGCTGGAGGACCTGCGCGCCGCCGTGAGCTACGTGCGGTCGCGTCCCGAGGTGCGATCGGACGCGATCGGCGCGGTCGGCATCTGCCTGGGCGGCGGCTACGCGCTGAAGTTCGCCGCCTTCGACCCCCGCGTCCGGGTGTTCGTCGGCATCGCGGGCGGCTACAACAGCCCCTACACGATGCGGACCGGCGACTGGTGGCCCGGCGCCCTGAAGTCGTTCACCGAGGCGTTGGAGCGGCAGGACCTCGGGGCCCGGCCCGAATACGTCCCGGCGGTCGGCGGCCCCGACGCCGCGATGGCCGGCGACGAGCCGTTCCAGTACTACGGCACCGCCCGCGGCGAGACCCCCGGCTGGGTCAACGAGGTGACGAGGGCCTCGTTGCGCGAGCTGATCACGATGGACAACATGATGGGCGCCGACTTCCTGTCGCCCAAACCGGGGCTACTGGTGCACGGCGTGGTCGACGCCTACTGTGCGCCCGAGGGCGCCCACGAGGTGCACGCCCGCCTGTCGGAACCGAGGAAGCTCGTCTGGCTCGACGCCAAACAGCACGTCGACCTCTACGACACCGAGCCCTACGTCACCCAGGCGGTCCAGGCCGTGGGCGAGTTCCTCAGCGTCCACCTGCCAGCCACCGCACGGGGTTCACACGGGTGACCAGGTCGGGCACGCCCTCGACGTCGAACAGCTTCGCGTAGCCCTCGCCGCCGTAGGGGCACAGTTCGTCGCGCCGGGAGACCCCCGAGGTGAACAGCACCCGCTCGCCGTGCCCGGCGTCGAGCAGCGTGAACACGTCGTCGGGGCAGGTGACGGTGACGTAGGCGCCGGTCTCGCAGATCTTGCGCTGGGCCAGCGGGTCGGCGGTCCTGACGTTGACCCGCTGCGGCGGCACCCGGTGGTGCAGCAGCGTCTCCAGCAGCGCCAGGCCCGACGCCGCGATGGGCAGGTCGGTCCGCAGCGACGCGCGGGCGGCGGCCACCGTCGCCCGCTCCTCGGCAGGGGTGGGCGTCTCGTCGTGGGCCGAGGCGACGATGACGCCGGGCCGCGCGGAGGTCCCGTCGAGCCCGACGCCGATCTCCCGCAGCAGGTCGCCGGTGAGGTCGTCGACCCCGGCGGGCTTGATCAGCTCTCCGGCGAACGGCTCGGGCCCGAAGCCGGTGGCGGCGACGATCCCGACCCGGGAGCCCGCCGCCATGCGGGTGAGGGCGGTCGTGTCGCGTCCCATGCCGAGACCGGTGTGGTCGACGATCAGGGACAGGCCGAACTCCCGGTTGAGGCGGGTCAGCTCGGCGGTGACGTGGCCCTCTTCGTCCAGCCACCGCTCGGGATCGGACTCGACCCCGACACCCCATCGGGTGTCGGCCCGCAGAGTCTCCCAGGGGAGCACCGGGCCTTCGACGGAACTGACCGGGACGGTCCCGGCGACGGTCTGGATACGAGCCTCGAACATGACCGGACATTAGCCGATTTTGAGGCGTGATCAGGCCATTCTTGGGATTCCTTTACCCCGGAGTGTTAGCGTTTGTCGGCTCTGGGGAGGCGCAGGCCAGCTTGGCCGGGTCCTTGACGACGGTGATCTCGTCGAGGATCCGCCCCTGCGCCGGGATCGCCGGCGGCCGGCTCCCGTCGGGTACCCAGTAGACCTGGATGTCGTACTCGCGGTCGGCGTCGCGCGGGTCGTCGATCCCGACGCGGACCGGCACGTGCCAGCCGCCGTCGTCGTCGGTGGTCATCTCGTGGACGACGACCCCGCCCACGACCAGCCACAGTTTCCCGGCGCCGGGCGGGATGGCGGTGCCGGTGACGGTCGTGCAGGTCGGGCTGAACCCGCCGTCGACGGGCCGGGTGATGTGCACCATCCCGTAGTTGACCGCGAGCGGCGCCCGGGTCACGGCGGCGATCGGGGGAGCGAACCAGGTCTGCCGTACGAGGGAGATGACGAGCCCGGCGGTCATCAGCGCGAATCCCGCGATGGCGAAGGGCATGAGCCGCGGAGTGCCGCGAAGGCTGATGACCAAAAGGGTCAAAGCGACGAATCCGGCGAATAGGCTGGCCGGTCCGAGATATTTTCCGGATAAGTCCGGATCTGCGTACGCCCAGGTCGCGGCCACCGCGATCCCGCAGGCAGCGGCCGTGATCCGGCCGGCATTCGACGCGCTTCCCATGGACGGGAGTATCCATCGCCGTCGTGTCGAATTTGGGAATTCGGTTGATTTCGATCGCGTAATGCCGGAGTTGATGGTTTTTGTGGCGGAAATAAATTCACCGCCCCTTCGGTGGCGAAGAGGCGGTGAGAGGGTCAGCCGTTCAGCGCGTGCTCCGGCCGCGTCGCCGGGGCGGCCGCCCGCTGCCCGGCCTTGCCCAGGTTCGCCAGGGCGATCACGAGCAGGATCTCCAGGACGACCACGATCCGCTCCAGCAGGCCGAAGTAGGCCTCCCCACCGACCAGCGCCGAGACCGGCGACGTCGGGTGGCTCAGCAGGTAGGCGACCAGGAACACCCCGCTCAGCCGGGCCAGCAGGCCGACGGCACCGAGCGGCCCCCGCCGCGTCAGGATCCAGCCGGCCACCGGCAGCGAGGTGAAGACCACCGCCGTCGACCAGCGGTGGATCTCGCCGCCCAGGGTGGTCACGTCGGCCGACAGGTCGGTCGGGAAGATGGTGGCCAGGACCAGCCCGGCCGCCGCCACGATCAGCAGCACCCGGGTCGCCGCCGTGCGCGACGGGTTCGGCTCGGTCAGGCTCCAGGCGGTGGCCACGCAGCCGGCCGCCAGGGCCATCATGCCGAGGGCGAAGACGGTCTCGGTCGTGGTGTCGGTGACGGCGTAGTCGCTCAGCAGGCCGGTCATCGGGTTGATCAGGTCGGCGAAGAAGAGGTGCAGGCCCAGCATCAGGAGCAGGGCCGTCGCCGGGCCCGCCGTGGCCATCAGGATCATTGGTCCCCCGGTTCAGTGGACAGCGGATATGGGTGCGCGGTGCACGAGTTCCCCGTAGATCGACTCGAAACGGGCCAGCGACTGCTCGTGCGTGTGGGTCGCGGCCAGGGTGAGGCTCGCCTTCGACATCGCGGCGCGTTCCTCGGGCCGGGTGAGGATGGTCTTGAGGTGCCGGGCCAGCTCCGAGACGTCCCCGGGCGTGTAGAGGTGGCCGTTGCCCTCGACCAGGTGCGGCAGCGCCATCGCGTTGGCCGCGACGACCGGCAGGCCGCTCGCCATCGCCTCCAGGGTGGCGATGCTCTGCAGTTCGGCCGTGCCGGGCATGCAGAACACGTCGGCGACGGCGTACGCCTGGGGCAGGTCGGCGTCCTCGACGAAGCCGAGGAACCTCACGTGGTCGCCGGCGCCGACCCGGTGGGCCAGCTTCTCCAGCGCCTCGCGGCGATTGCCCTGGCCGACGAAGACGGCCTGGCAGTCGAGGTCGTTGAGCAGCTTCGGCAGCGCCAGCACGATCTCTTCGAGGTGCTTCTCCTCGTCGAGGCGGCCGACGAACAGGATCGTCGGACGCTCCGGCACGCCGAACCGGCGGCGGGCCCAGGCCTGCGGCTGCGGGCGGAACCGCGACAGGTCGATGCCGCACGACACCGGCTCGACCTTCTTGCGCAGGCCCTTGGCCGACAGCAGGTCGGCGGCCAGCGGGGTCGGGGTGGTGACGTGGTCGGCCCGCTCGAAGATCCGGTTCAGGTCCTTCCAGGCCAGCTCGCCGACCCGGCGGCGCAGCCGGGTGGGGACCCCGGTGAACTGGAAGAGGTTGTCCGGCATGAAGTGGTTGGTGGCCACCACGGGCAGCCCGGCCCGCTGAGCGGCGGCCACAGCCGACCGGCCGACCACGAAGTGGCCCTGGGTGTGCACGACGTCGGGCGCGATCCGCCGCACCAGCCGGTCCATCGTGCGGCCGAGCCCGGCCGGGACGGTGAACCGCATCGTCGGGTGGACCAGCAGGCGGGCCGACCGGAGCCGGTGCACCAGCACGCCCTCGATCACGTCGGTGACCGGGGGGCCGTCGTCGGAGCTGCACACGACGTGGACCTCCGTGCCCCGGGCCGCCAGGCCCGAGGCCAGGCGGTGGGAGAAGTAGGCGGCGCCGTTGACGTCCGGCGGGTAGGTGTCGGTCGCGATCAGCACCCGGCGGGGGCGCGAGTGCGCGACGGACGCCTCGGCGAGGGTGAGGCTCATGGGGGCTCCGTTCACCTTTTCGACAGGGGAGTGGTTCTGGCGAGCGCGACCGTTCCGGCCGCCGCGAGGGCCGCGGCCGCCGTTGCGGCCAGCCCGTTGGCGGGCAGGGGTTCACCGAGCAGGAGCGCGCCGAAGGAGACCGCGGTCACCGGGTCGGCGACCTGCAACGCCGCGAAGGCCACTCCGAAGTGCCCGATCGCGTACGCCTTCTGGAGCAGCATCAGCGCCCCGACCAGGGGGATCGGGAGGGCCAGGAGGAACCACAGCTGGCCGGGCCAGCCGTCGGCGATGACCCGCATCAGGGTGGACGCGGCGCCGTACATGATCCCGGCGGAGACGGCCAGCAGGGCGGTGCGCCCCGGCGGGCCGATGCGGGTGGCGGCGGCCAGGCAGACGAGGGCGGCGGCGCCCGCCAGACCCAGCATCAGGGTGACCTCGGCGCCGGTCATGCTCGGCGGCCGGCTCGGCACCGGAACCATCAGGACCAGCGCGATCAGGCCGATCGCGACCATCGCTCCGGCCGCCAGCTCGCTCCTGGACGTCCTGCGTCCGTGCAGGGCGGCGGCGATGGGGAGCGCGAACAGCAGACTGGCCACACCCATGGGCTGCACGATCGTCAGCGGACCGATGCTCAGCGCGTAGACGTGCAGGAGTCCGCCCGCGGCGATCACCGCGCCGCCGAGCAGCCAGCGCGGCCGGCGCAGCAGCACCCGCAGGCGGGGCTCGTTGCCGGTGGCCGCGACGTGCTGCTGGAGGGCGGCGCCGAGGGCGAAGAAGAGCGAACCGACTAGGGCTACGGCCGCCGACGGCGCTGCCGCGAGCATGGTCATGGTGCGGACTCCTCTCCCCTGGATGAAGCCATGGCACGGTGGCCGGAACGCCGCGATATGGCGTCCGGTTCGGGAACTCGTGGGAGATTTCCGCTGTCGTGCCTGACTGCTAACCGCAGCCTGGTTCAAACGGGTGGGAGATCCATCCGGGATCGCCCCTGAGATGCCGACCGGTCATCCCTGGGGCGACCCCGGGCGAATGCCGCGATCAGCTCATGGTCTTGCCGCCGTTGACGGCGATCCGCTGCCCGGTGACGAACCGGGAGGCGTCGGAGGCGAAGAAGGCCACCGTGTCGGCCACGTCGGCGGGCGTGCCCATGTGGGGGAGCGCCAGGCTGTTCCGGTACGACTCGTAGTTCTCGGCCGCGACGGAGGCGTGGCGCTCGACCGGGATCCAGCCGGGCTCGACGGTGTTGACCGTGATCCCGTGAGGGCCGAGGGCGCGGGCCCACGACCTGGTCAGGCCGTGCATGGCCATCTTGGCGGCGACGTACTGGCTGAACTCGGGGTTGCCCAGGTCGGCGACCTCGCTGCCGATGTTGACGATCCGGCCGGTCCCGGCGGCCTTCATGGCGGGCAGCACCGCCTGGAGGATCAGCAGCGGCGCCTTGACGAAGAACTTGAGCTGGTCGAGGTGGTCGTCCCAGGTCAGGTCCTCGACGGGGATCTCCGGCTGCGGGCCGGTGGCGTTGTTGACCACGACCGCGAACGGCCCGGCGGCGGCCAGCGCCTCGGCCACCTGCTCCTCCGAGGTGACGTCGAAGCGGGAGATCTCGATCGAGTGGCCCCGGGCGCGGACGCGGTCGGCGACCGCGGTGGCCCCGGCCGTGTCGTGGGCGTAGTTCAGCACGACGTGCCACCCGTCGGCGGCGAGCCGTTCGGCGATGACGGCGCCCAGCCCGCGGCTGGCACCGGTGACGAGAGCGGTTCCGAGAGACAAGAGCTTTCCTTTCACGCCGGGACGGGGACAGGTGCCGATACTCGTGGACGCAGCACCGGCGCCGCCAGGGCGATGGCCGCGACGGCCGCGGTGACCAGCAGGAACGACACGCGGGGGGAGAAGGCGTCGGCGACCACCCCGAAGAGGGTGGGCCCGCCGAGCCCGGCGAACAGGGTCATCATGGCGATCCCCGAGACGCCCTCCCCGGGGGTGGGCGCGGCGTCGGCGGCGGCGCTGAACGACTGCGGCACGACGGTGGCCAGCCCGAGCCCGATGAGCGCGAACCCGAGGGCCGCCACCCAGGTCACCGGCGCGAACACGGCCAGCAGGCCGCCGGCGAGCCCGGTCAGCGCCCCGGCCCGGACCGTCCGCACGATCCCGAGCCGGACGATCACCGCGACCGAGCCCAGCCGCGCGAACGCCGAGGTGCAGGCGAAGGCGACGTAGGCCAGCGCCGCCGCGACGGCGTCGGCCCCGGTCACGTCCCGGACGTAGATGCCCGACCAGTTGACCACGGAGCTCTCGGCGAAGGAGGAGCAGAAGGCCACCAGCCCGATCACGATCACCGACCGGGACGGCAGGCCGAGCCGCCGTTCGGGAGCGGGCGCGGAGGGGCGTACCGGCAGAGACCGGGCGGCGAGCAGGGCGCCGCCCGCCGTCACGACCGCGACGGCGCCCAGGTGGAGCGGCGCCACGACGTCGAAGGAGGCGGCGAGGGCGCCGAGACCGGCGCCGAGCAGCATGCCGACCGACCACATGCCGTGCAGCCGGGTCATGATCGGCCGCCCGGCGGCCTTCTCGATGCCCGAGGCCTCGGCGTTGACGGCGACGTTGGAGGTCCCGGCCGCCGCCCCGTAGAGGACGAGGGCCAGGCAGAGAACGGGGACACTGGGAGCCAGCGCGGGCAGCCCGAGCGTCAGGCAGTAGATCGGGACGAGGATCGCGGTGGCGTCCCGCGCCCCGAATCGGGCTAACAGGGGACCGGCGGCGAGCAGGCCGGCGACCGAGCCGCCCGCCGTGGCCAGCAGGACGAGACCGAGGGTGGTGGCCGACAGACCCAGGTGCTCCTGGATCCAGGGGATGCGCGTGGACCAGCTTCCCGCCACCATTCCGTGGCACAGGAAGACCAGTGAGATCGCGCGACGCATGTCGTACTCCGTATTTCGAGGGTACGATCAAATTAACAGTTAGGCTTCCTGATGATTAAGGCGACCCCCCGCACCGCACGGGCGATCAACGACCGGATGGCGCTCGACCTGCTGGTCGAGATGGGCCCCCTGACCGCCCCGCAGCTGCGCGAACTGACCGGATTGTCCCGCCCGTCGGTCTCCGACCTGGTCGAACGGCTGCACGACGCCCGGTTGATCGAACCGGCCGGCGAGACCGGCGCCGACCGGCGCGGCCCCAACGCCCGCCTCTGGCGGGTCGCGGCGGCGCGGGCCCACGTGGTGGGCGTCGACGTGCGCCCCGATCACGTGAGCGCCGTGTGCGCCGACCTGGCGGGCGAGACGGTCGGCGAGGTGGAGCTGCCGGGCCGGCCCGGCATCGTGGCGGCCGTCCGCGCCGTGGCGCGCGGCCCGCTGCACACGGTGGTCGTCGGCGCCCCCGGCCACGGCTCCCGCGACGGCCACGCCGAACAGCGCGAACTGGGCGCCCGCGTGGTGATCGAGAACGAGGTCAACCTGGCCGCCATCGCCGAGCACCGCGCCGGGGCGGCCGTGGGCCGCGCCGACTTCGCCCTGCTCTGGCTCGACTCGGGCACGGGCGGCGCGCTGGTCCTCGACCACAAGCTGCGCCGGGGCGTCTCGGGCGCGGCGGGCGAGGTCGGCTTCCTGCCGCTGCGCGGCGGCGACCTGCACGACCTCGTCTCCGAGGCCCCTCTCGACGCGCTGGCCGACCGGGTCGCGCTGGGCGTCGCGGCGATCGTCGAGGTCGTCGACCCGGGCCTGGTGGTGCTGGGCGGCGGCGTGGGCCACCAGGGAGGTTCGGAGCTCTCGGTACGCGTCCAGCGCGCCGTCGAGGCGATCTGCCCGGTCCCCGTGGAGGTCACGGCGAGCACGGTCGCCGACAACCCGGTGCTGCTCGGGGCCACCCTGCTGGCCCTCGACGCGGCCCGAGACGAGACGTTCGGCTAGTTCGCCGTCCAGATCGACAGGTTGAGCGCGGCGGCGAAGGTCACCCAGAGCAGATAGGGCACCAGCAGCCACCCCGCGACCCGGCGCCTGCGCAGGAACACGACGATATTGACCACGATCGCCACCCACAGCAGCGCGATGTCGACGAACGCGGCCCCGTAGAGCCCGGCGCCGAAGAAGAGCGGCGTCCAGAGGGCGTTGAGAACGAGCTGGACGACATAAGGGACGAAGGAGCGATCGAGTCCGCAGGCCTCCCAGACCAGCCAGCCGGAGATCGCGATCATCGCGTAGAGGACCGTCCAGACCGGGCCGAAGAGCCACTGCGGCGGCGCCCACGAGGGCAGGTCGAGCTGGGTGTAGACGGCGCCCGCGTTCGAGGCCGCGAGCCCGCCGGTCACCGCGACCAGCGCCACGACCAGCGCGAACACGAGGAGTCCGGGCCAGCGATACCGGGTCAGAGTGCTCATGCCCGAACCCCTGCCCGCAGGGGCTCAGGTCAAGCGGCGGGCTCGGCGTGCATCCGGCTCAGCACCCGCTTGAACGCCCACACCGACCCCGCGAACGCCACCCCGGTGATCACGGCCACCGCCGAGGTCCGCACCAGCAGGTAGGTCGAGACGTTGTTGTGCAGCAGCAGCCAGATGCTCACCGCCGAGTTGCACATCAGCACGAACGCCCACAGCAGGGTGATCCGCGCGAAGAACTGCCGCATCCGCTCGTGCTTGAGCACGAACTGCGGCAGGTGGATGTAGTCGAGCGTGAGCCGCTGGACCAGCGGCTTGTTCAGCCGTACGGAGGCCAGGAAGGCCAGCGCGATGCAGATCGTGCCCAGCTCGGGCTGGATGAAGTAGACCACCGCGTCGCCCGTCCACCACCCCAGGAGCGCCCGCACCGTGATCGCGATGGCCGCCAGCACCATGGTCCCGGGCACCGGCCGCCGCCGGACCAGCCGGTAGGCGACCCCGATGTAGACCCAGGAGACGGCCGCGATCAGCCCGCCGTCGAGCCCGAGCAGCGCGAAGGCCGTGTAGAACACGGCGAGTGGAGCGACCACCCCTTCGAGCAACCGGGGGATCGCCGTCTTGAGCAGGGCGGTCAGCCGGGGGAGGGCGAACTGAGGGTGGGTCATGCTGCTCCTTCAGGCGTCGGAGCACCGACGCTAAAGCTTCCGCGCCTACCCATGGGGTGGTGTATGAAAACCCGTTTGGGAGGCCGTGGCCGATCCGTTACGTTACTCGACCCTTAGGGGTGGTCGGGGCTACCCCCTAAGGGGAGATGTCCGAGTTAGAGGGATCTAACCATCTGGATAACAGGCCGTTCTCAGCTCTTGTAGTTGCCTTTACTAGGGTCGTTCCAGGTTTGTCCCTGATGTGATGGAAGCATCTGGTCCGCTGGGGTTGACGTAGCTACAGTCCGAACGTGAAGAGCGTTCCAGGAGGGGCTACGTGACGGTCGAGCACATGAGACAGGACATCCGCACGGCGGAGGAGTACGCGGCCGGGATCCGGCGGCTGCTGGAGAACCCCGATCTGCCCGACGAGCTGGGGCCGGCCGTCGCCCGCACCCGCGACCAGGCGGGCCGGCTCCTCGACGCCACCCGGCGTCCCTACCAGCTCGGCGTGCTCGGCGAGTTCAGCGCCGGCAAGACGATGTTCATCGCCTCGCTGCTCGGGCTGGAGGGCCTGCTCATCGGCGACCAGCCCACGACGGGCAACGTCACCGCCTACTGGGTGCGCCAGGGACGTTCCGGCACCCGCACGATCATCACCGGCAGGCAGGCGAGCTACCTCACCGAGACCGCCGTCGCCCAGCGCCGGGAGTCGATCGGCCAGGAGCTGCACACCGCCGGTCGCGCCCTGTCGGGCCCGGCCGCCGCCGGGTTCGAGCAGGCCGTCTGGGAGGCCGCCGCCCGCGACGGCGACGGCCGTACGCTGCTGCGCTGGCACCAGACCCACGCGGCCCAGGCCCCCAACCAGGTCCGCCGCCTGTCGGCCCAGCTCGTGGCCATCGCGCTGGCCGTCCGGGAGTTCGGGAGCCGTCTCGGCGCGCGGCCGGGCATCACCGAGGCCGAGGCGAAGGACCTGCTGCTGATCTCCGAGAGGCGGCCGGTCTCCGAGCCCGACCCGTTCTGGATCGTCGACCACATCGCGGTGACCGTCGAGGTCGCCCCCGAGGTGCTCGACCTCGACCGGCTGCTCGGCGACGCGTCGTGGAACCACGAGGTCTCCAAGGACCGCATGGTGGTCTACGACTTCCCGGGCTTCCTCAACGACATCTCCGGCGAGCGCGACCTGACCCTCACCAAGACGCTGCTGCCCGACATGGACACCGTGATCGCCCTGCTCAAGGGCGGCAACCCCGACGGCATGGCCTCCGACGAGCTCACCTCGCTGTTACGCGAGGTCTATCCCACCGACCGGCGCGGGCGGGTGCTGGTGGGGGTGGGCAACCTCAGCGACGTCCAGGACATCAGGCGGTTCGAGACCCCGGCGCTGCGCCAGGCGCAGTCTGACGACGAGGTGCTCGACCAGGTGCCGACCCTGCGCAAGCTGCTCGACACCGCCGGGAGGCTCAACCCTGACGACGACCCCTTCTTCTACTCAGGGCTGGTGGCCCTCGACCACATGGGTCTCTCGGGGTCGCTGGACAACCGGGTCGGGGAGGCGGTCAGGGTCGTCGACGCCGCCGGAGCGGTCGCCGCGGGGCTGCCGCAGTCGAGCCGGCTGCGGACCATGCTGACCGAGACCGCCCGCGACGGCGGCAAGGAGCTGGTCCTCGACCGGCTGTCCGACCGGCTGGCCGGCTACGGCCTCACCGCCCGCCACAGCCGGGTCGTGAAGGAGCGCGCCGCCCTCGACCTGGCCGAAGGCGACCTGGAGGCGGCGCTCGACCAGGCCTCCCGGACCGTCTTCGCCTCGGCCGGCGCGGAGACCGAGAACCTGGTGAACCAGGTCAAGACCGTGCTGAGCAGCCTCAAGGCCGACCTGCCGCCGCTGCTCGCCGAGACCCTCGGCGGCGGCAACCCCTCTCTGATGGACGAGATCCGCGCCGACCTCATCGCCCGCGTCTTCGCCTGGCCCCAGTGGTGGGGGATCATGTCCACCGCCACCGGCACCGAGCTGCGGGCCGGCCCCGAGTCGACCGAGGAGTTCGTCGGCCCCTTCACCACGGTCTGCCACGAGGTGTACGCGGCCTCCCGGAACCTGGCGCTGGTCCGCTGGGAGCAGGCGGTGCTGGCCAAGGCCCAGTCCCTCGTGACCGACGACCTGCGCCGCCGGCTCGCCGCCGTCGACCTCCCCGAGCAGGAGCGCGAGACGCTGGCCGCGCTGATCCGGCCCGCCGAGTGGCGCGGGATCCTGACCAACGCCGCCGGCGACCTCCCCCGGCCCGACACCGGGGGCGTCGAGCACGCCTTCCCGATGCGCCGCCCCCACCGGTTCGCCTGGTCGATCCCTCATGACGACCGCCCGGCCGAGGACGCCTGGTTCGTGCACCAGCTGCACCCCGTCCACGTGATCAGGCTCCGGCAGCAGGTCGTCGACGCCGCCGACATGGTGGTCCGCGGGTGGCTCGACGCGCTGCGCCCGCTGGCCGACGCCCAGATCAGATCGGGCCTGGAGACCCTGGAGGACATCCTGGAGCAGATCCGCGCCGACGTCGTCCGCCGCCCCGCGCAGGCCAAGGGCACCCCGCTGCTGGAGGAGCTGCGCAAACTCCGCGCCGCCTACCCCAGCGGCGGCGTGAACCTCGGGTTCTCCCGGTTCGCCGACTGGAAGAAGGGCGCGTAGATGGAGCTCTACCTCGCCGGCCCCGACGGCGGCCGGGTGACCGACGTCCGGGTGCCCGGACCGCTGCCCCTCCCGATCGTCGTCCCGGAACGGGACGCCGTGATCAGGGCGATCACCGTCGAACCCGCCGGGGCGCTCGCCACCCGCTGGACGCCGCAGGTGCCGCCGGGCGGCCTGAGCGTGCGGGGCGGCAGCTCGTGGCGGCTGCTCGGACCGGTGTCGGCCGAGCCCTCGGACGCGCCGGCCGAACCGGTCGTCTTCACCTGGACCATCACCTACGAGTACGAGGGCGGGAACCGCCGCATGGCAGAGAGCCGCGTCACCGTCAGTTCCGAGTCCAGCCCCGACCTCGACGGCAACAGCGGCTGGATCGCCTTGGACTACGGCACCAGCACGACCTCGATCACCCTGTTCGACCAGCGCCGCCAGCACGCCCTGATCGGCTTCCCGCCCTCCCAGCGGGAGGTGCTGCGCCGGGAGCTGACCCTGCGCTTCGACGGGCATCCCGGGTTCGGGCTCGACGGCCAGAGCTGGCAGCGCTTCCTGGCCGCCACCGGGAGTACCCTGGCGACCGCCGGGGGGACCGCCGACCCGCTCCAGGCCGCCAGGGCCGTCCTCGACAACGACACCTCCACCAGCGGCGCGGGGCTCTACCGGCTGCTGCTGACGATGGAGCGCCAGGCCGCCCAGGTACGGCAGCCGATCGTGTCGCAGGCGCTGCAGGGTCTCTACCGCGCGGCCTTCGACGTGCCGCCGATCCGGGAGCAGCGGATGATCCGGATCCCGCTGCACGCGGGGGAGGAGACGATCGACAGCGAGATCGCCGTCCACGGGCTCGACCCGCTGACCGTCAGCATGGCGGCCGACGGGCACCGGTCGGGCGGATCGGCCGAGCCGCTGGCGCCGGAGGTCCGGTCGCAGCGCAGCCTCAAGCAGTTCATCGGCTCCTCCCGGTCGCTGCCGGGCCTGCCGGCGGGCCACCCGGTGACGCCCGACGACGTGATCGCCGCCGCCTGGTCGGGCCTGCTGACCGAGAAGGTCGCCAAGTACTGCCAGGAGCACCCCGACGAGGTGTCGACCAAGCCGATCACCCACGCGGTCGTGACCTATCCGACGGTCTCCCCGCCCCGCACCCGCCAGGACGTCGAACGGCTGGCCCACCGCATCGGCATGCGCCAGGTCGTGACCGCCTACGACGAGGCGACCGCCGCCGCGATGTTCTACCTGATGCGCGACTTCGCCGGCGACCAGGCGGTCGGCATCGAGGCGTTCCGGGCGCACACCCGCCGGGTGGGCGACAAGCAGTGGCACCGCAACATCCTGGTCGTCGACATCGGCGGCGGCACCACCGACATCGCGCTGCTCGGCATCACCCTGCTCGACCAGACCGTCTACGGTACGGGCCGCGACGAGCGGGTCCAGGGCCGCTACTACGCGCTGCGTCCCGCCGTGCTGGCGAAGGCGGGCCGGGCCCAGCTCGGCGGCGACCGCATCACGCTGGGCGTCTTCAAGCACCTGAAGGCGCTGCTGGCCGACGCGGTGCTGATCCGCTCACCCCGGCTGGTGCGCGAGGAGTACCCGGGCTACCTGACCGGCGGCGTCTACGTCCCCGGCTCGCTGCTGGCCCCCGCCGCCGACTCCGACGCCGAGCAGCGCAGGGCCGACCTGATCGAGAAGGTGGTGCCGACCCGCTGGGCGAGCGCGGCGGGTGACCGGCACGCCGCCGAGGAGCGATTCCGGCGGCTGTGGAGCCAGGCCGACCTGGCCAAACGCCAGCAGTCCACCCAGGAGGGCGACTACGTCGTGCGCCGGGTGCCCGAGCTGCTCCAGCTGGAGGGCCGCGCCCGTGACATCACCGAGCCCGCCGAGGTGGTCGTCAAGCAGGAGGAGATCAACCGGATCATCGAAGAGGTGGTCAGGGACGCCTTCGCCATCGCGCTCAGCGTGGTCAAACGGCGGCTGGGCCGCGACAAGAGGGGCGTGCCCGACGTCCTCGACAAGGTCATCATCTCCGGCGGCACGTCGGCGCTGCCCCAGGTGCGCCGGGTCCTCCTGGAGACCTTCGCGCAGGCCGGCGACCACGTGAACTGGAACCCCCTCGACGTCGTGTACGACCCCGTCTTCGCCAAGACCGGCACCTCCATCGGCGCCTGCTGGGCCGAACACGTACGGCAGAAGGGCTACGCCAGCGCCTCCCACGCCACCCAGCGGGTGCGGCGCGGCCTGACCGAGCTCTACATCGACGTGGACAACCTGTTCCACGCGCTCCCCAACACGCTGGTCTTCGACGCCACCGGCGGGCAGCTGTTCCCGATCTTCCAGGTCGGTGAGCGGTTCGACCGCATCCAGGTCGACGGCGACATCGAGGGCCGCCGCCGCTACGGCGACTGGATCCCGGTGCCGCAGAACATGGCGATCTACCGCCAGCCGTTCGCGGTCGAGGAGGAGCGCAGCCTGTGGAGCCACCTGAGCATGCACGACCTGCTCAAGGGGCGGGTGCCGGCCGAGCAGCAGGCCGCCTGGTACCGGCAGGTCCAGGTGACGTTCGAGGTGAACGAGCGGGAGCTGGTCACCGCCCACTTCTGCCACCAGTCCGGCCCCGTGTACGCCCCCCGCTTCGGCTCCGCCCCGGCGACCCGCGGCCTGGTGGCCAAGGACGAGGCGGGCCGCTTCGTGCTCCAGCGGGACATCGTGGTCAACCCGTACACGGCGGGCGGCCTGGCCTCCGCCCCGCAGCCGATCTTCGCGGCCGGGACGGTGCTGACCGAGCGCCTGCTCACCGACAACGGCCGCCACGCCGCCGGTCTGATCGGCCGGCCGCTGCCCAAGGACGTGCCCGGCGACGGCCTCTGGACCTTCTACACCCCGGAGCCGGGTCGGCCCGACGCCCTGACGCAGATCGGCGAGTCCGTACGCGCCCCCAAGGCGGGGCTGCTCGGCGCCGACATGGTGCCCGTGCTCGACTCCGAGGGGCGGCTGACCGTCGAGCCCGGCTACGTGCGCTTCCGTGAGGCGCGGTCTCCGGCCGACGTCGTCGCCGACCCCGGGTCGGTGTTCAGCGTGGCGATGATCCCGGGCGACCCCGACGTCGACGAGAAGCTCAACCCGTTCACCGGCAGTCACTGATGGCGCTGGAGGAGACGCTGCGCGCGGTCCTGGTCCAGGGCGGGACCGCGCCCGCCGCCCTGACGCGGGGCTTCCTGGCCGGGCTGCGCACGGCGCTGGCCGACCTCCCGGCCGGCCCGGGAACGGCCGAACTGGCCGCCGACCTCGACGCCGTGCTGGCCGCGCCGGCGCCGGAGCAGCCGGTCGCGGTCGTGACGGCCGCCAGCCCGCTGCGCGACGCCCTGCTCGACCTGGCCGAGCGGCTGGCGCCGGGGTCCACCTCGCCCTCGCACGACGAGGGCGCGCTGTGGACCGCCGTCCACCTCAACGCGCTGCGCCTGTCGCGGCGCGAGGCCGACCTGGTGCGCCGGGCCGCAGAGGAGGCCGCCGTCCGGTCGGGGGCCAAGCTCGGCAGGCCCGGGGCGGCGGTCACCCTGCACGGGCCCAAGGACGAACGGCTGATCCCGGCGCTGAAGGTCGACGGCCGCGCGGTCGCGCCCGGCCTGGCGGTGGCGGTCGGCGGCGCGCCGAAGACCACCGGCCCGGTCCCGGCCGAGATGGCGGCGTTCGCGGCGATGGTGCCGGTGCTGGCCGGGCTCGACCCCGGGCTGCACCACTGTCTCCAGGCGCTGGAGTTCTCCGGCCTGCGCGGCCTGGCCGAACCGGCCGCCCGGACCGGCTACGTGGGCCATCTGAACAGCCGCCTGGAGGAGGTCGCCGGTCAGCGGAGGCACTCGGGTCCGTGGCTGGAGTCGGTGGTCCGCCTGCACGAGGCGCTGTGCTCGGTGGTGCACCTGCCGCCCGCGCCGGAGGACTCGTGGTGGGGGGAGTGGCGGGTGGCCTGCAACGACGCCCTGTCCGACGCCGCGCTCGACTCGGGCGCCGGGACGGTCAAGTTCCCGCCCGGCCGCTACCGCTCGGTCGACGACCTGACCCGCCACGACATCGCCATCCACTACCCGGAACGGCCCGGCCAGGTGCTGGCGTGCGTGCGGGCGTGGTCGAGCGTGCACGGGATCGAGTCCCCGGGGCGGGTCATCTATGCCAGCTGACCTGGTCGCCTGGCCGTCCGACGACGACTACGTCCGGGCGCTGAGCCGCTCGGCGGAGTTCGGCGCGGGGGAACTGCGCGGCGCCTGGGTGGCCATGGACGGCCCCGACCGGCCGCGCAGCTTCCCCTGGCCGGGCGGCATCGGGTTCGAGGTGAGCGCCGAGAGCGAACTCGTGCTGCTCTGCTTCACCTCGGCGGCGGCCTCCGACCGCTGCCACCGGCTGGCGGCCGAGGGGACCGGCGCGCTGCACTGGCACCACCGGGGCGTCTCGATGGACGGGCGGTGGATCCCGGTCGCCACCCACGAGCGGGTCACCTTCGACCCCCGGACCGCCTTCTGGGCCGAGCCCGCCGCCGACGACACCCGGGAACTCCGCATCCCGCGGATCCCGACGGCCACCACGATCGAGCCGGCCGCGCCGCCGCCCCCGCCCGCCGTGCCCCGGCCCGTGCCGCCGGCCTGGCTGGTGCCGGTCGTGGCCGCGATCGTCGCCCTGGCCCTGGCCGGGCTCGTGCTCGTGTCGCTGGCATGACGCGCGGCCGTGCGCTCGTCGCGCTCGTCTGCGTGCTGGCCGTCCTCGTCGTCGCCCAGACGCTGGTCGCCCGCGCCAAGGTGGCCGCGCTGCGCGACACGATCGAGGTGTACGAGACCCAGGGGGTCGTCTCCGCCTCCACCCTGGCCGGCGCGCTCGTCCGCGAGAAGGTCGTGTTCGAGCTGGCGAACACGCGGTGCGAGGGCCTGACGGAGTGCCGGCCGACGAAGCCGGTCACCGTCGAGCCGTGCGACGGCGGCCTGTGCGTGTCGCACGACTGGTCCGGCCGCAAGCAGGTCGCGGTCGTCGACGGCGAGGCCGCGGGCGTGCCCCGCGCCGGCGACTTCAGCTGCGACGGGGCCGACAACGGCGACGACTACCGCTGGCGGTTCACCTTCACCCCGACCCGGGCCGCCTTCGACCCAGGGACCGGGACGTGGTTCGTCACCGAGTTCGACGCCCGGCTGGAGGCGGTCAAGGACGACGCCGCCGCCTGCGGCGAGGTCACGACGGTCTGGGAGGTGACCGGCGAGCCGGTCTAGAGGCTCGTCGTCGCCAGCTTCGCCCCGAACCCCACGAACACCGCGCCCACAGCCGTCGTCAGCCCCGCCGACAGCACCTTCCGCTGCCGGAACTGCCCGGCCAGGAACGTCCCGCCGAAGATCAGCGCCGACAGGTAGAGCACCGAGAACACCTGCAGGATGGCCCCCAGGATCAGGAACGACAGCGCCGGCGCCGCGTACGTGTGATCCACGAACTGGATGAAGAACGACACGAAGAACAGGATCGCCTTCGGGTTCAGCAGGCTGATGACCAGCGCTTTCCGGAAGGGGTCCGGGGAGAGCGCGGGCGTCTCGACCTCGCCCGTCACGGCGCGGGCCCGCCACGCGCCCCAGATCATCGAGAGCCCGATGTAGGCCAGGTAGGCCGCGCCCGCGTACTTCACGATCGTGAAGACCAGCTCGTTCGACATGAGCAGGGACGCGGCGCCCGCCGCCGAGGCGAACATGAGCACCGAGTCGCCGATGAAGACGCCGGCCGCCGCGCGGTAGGCGTCGCGGACGCCGCGCTGGGCGGCGGTGGAGAGCACGAACAGGGAGTTCGGGCCGGGGAGGAGGACGATCAGGAACGCGCCGATGACATAGGTCCATATGTCGGTGATGCCGAAGAACACGCGGTCACGATACTCCGGTCACTTTACCGATAATTCCTATATGTTTAGTATGAAATGTATGACCGAACCCCCCACTCGGCAGGAGAGCCGGACCCAGTTCAACGAGGACTGGGCGGCCACCGTCATCGGACTCGTCCTGCTCGTGCTCGTCATCGTCGGCGTCATCCCGCCGGGGCTGATCCCATGACCGAGACCCGGCCCCAGTCCCAGGCCGAGACCCGGAGCCCCGTGCTCTACGTCGTCCTCGGCGTCGTCGTCGTGCTGGTGCTCGGCGCGGCCACCCGGTTCCTGGAGAAGAACGTCCCCGCCTGGTTCGAGGGCGACGTCGCCAAGGCCATCGAATATCCCGTCTACGCCATCGTCCTCGGGCTCATCGGCAACGCCGTCCTCACCGCCACCGGATGGCGGGAGCGGCTCGAAGGCGGCTTCCGTACCGAGTTCTTCATCAAGACCGGGCTCGTGCTGCTCGGGGCGTCCATCAACCTCAAGGTGATCGTCACGGCCGCCGGACCGGCCATCATCCAGGGCATCCTGCTCATCACCAGCGTGTTCCTCTTCACCTGGTGGCTCGCGGGGCGGCTCGGGCTCGACGACAAGCTGCGCGCGCTGTTGTCGGCCGCCGTGTCGATCTGCGGGGTGAGCGCGGCCATCGCGGCGGCGGGAGCCGTACAGGCACGGAAGGAGCAGCTCGCCTACACGGCCAGCCTGGTGATCGCGTTCGCGCTGCCGTCGATCTTCCTGGTGCCGTGGCTGGCCTCGGTGTTCGGGCTGACCGACGAGGTCGCCGGGGCCTGGATCGGCGGCAACATCGACACCACCGCCGCCGTCACCGCGGCCGGCGCCCTCGTCAGTGAGGACGCCCTCGCCGTCGCGTCGATCGTGAAGGTGACCCAGAACGCGCTGATCGGGATCGTGGTGATCGCGCTGACCGCGTGGTTCGCGTTCAGGGTCGAGCGGACGCCGGGCGCCAAGGCGCCGGGGGTCGGGGAGTTCTGGACGCGGTTCCCGAAGTTCGTGCTCGGGTTCGTGGCCGCCTCGGTGATCGCCACCTGGTATCTCGGCACGGTCTCCAGTGCCGAGGGCAAGGAGGTCATCGCGGTCGCCAACGACCTGCGGGTGTGGTTCCTGATCCTGGCCTTCGTCAGCATCGGCCTGGAGTTCAAGGTCGGCTCGCTCCGGGAGGCCGGCTGGCGGCCGGTCGCCGTGTTCGCCTCCGCCGCGGTGCTCAACCTGGTGCTCGCGCTCGGGCTGGCGCTGCTCCTGTTCAGCGGCTTCACTGTGACGTAAATCACATTCGGGCCGATGGAACGTGCCTCGCTGCGACATAATCCCTGGTTAAGGGTGGCGCCCCTTGTTGGGGGCGCCACCGAGCGGTAACTTCACACCCCGACGTCGCGGCGACGGAAGCCCCACAGGCCCGCCGCCGTCAGGGCCACGGCCACCACGGCGAGCACGACCAGCGGAAGCGCGGTCACCTCGCCGCCGGGGAGGTGGGGCGTGTGGGTGAACGGCGACAGGTCGAGTACGACCTCGCTGAGCTGGAGCAGTGCGCCGATCTGTCCCAGCAGCAGGCAGATCGCCAGGATCCCCCACGCCACCGCCGACAACCGGGGCAGCAGGCCGAACAGGGCGACCGTCAGGCCCGTCAGGGTGGCCGCCGCCGGAGCCTGCGCCAGCGCCGCGCCGATCAGCCGGGGGATCTGGCCCATGTCGCCGACGTCCGCGCCATAGGTGAGACCCAGGCCGACCCCGATCATGAACAGCGCCACGACCGGGCCGATCACCGCGAAGACGACGTGGCCGAGCGCCCACGGCACCCGCGCGGTCGCCGTGGCGAGCACCGGTTCGGCCCGCATCGTGCTCTCCTCCGAGCGCATCCGCAGCGCCGCCTGGATCCCGTACGCCGCGGCGGCGATGGCCGCGATGCCCAGCAGGGTGGCGATGAAGGTGTCGGTGAGCGACAGCCCGCCGCCCAGGCGCGCGAACAGCTCGGCCAGTTCGGGGTTGCCCGTGAAGGCCTCGGCCGCCCCGGACGCCGCGCCGCCGAAGGCGAGCCCGAAGACCAGGAAGCCGGCGCTCCAGCCGATCAGCAGCCCCCGCTGCAGCCGCCAGGCCAGCGCGAACGGGCCGGTCAGCGAGGTCGAGCCGGCCGGGCCGAGCCGGGTCGGCAGCATCCCGCCGCCCACGTCGCGGCGGACCGAGAGCCATCCGGCCAGCCCGGCCAGCAGCGCCGCCAGGCCGAGGGAGGCCAGCAGCGGCAGCCACGTCTCGTCGGCGAACGGCTGGGTGTACTGGCTCCATGCCAGCGGCGAGGCCCACGACAGGTTCGAGCCGGTCGCGTCGCCCGCCGCGCGGATCAGGTAGGCCAGCCCGAGCACGGCCAGCGCCAGCCCGCGCGCCGGTCCGGCGTTCTCGGTGAGCTGGGCGGCCACCGCGCCGACGCCGGCGAACACGATCCCGGCGAACGCCAGCGACATGCCCAGCAGCAGCGCGCCGCTCGTGAAGCCCATGAAGGCCGCGGTCAGCAGGCCCATCACCAGGTCGGCGGCGATCACGACGAGGAGCGCCGCGCCGAGCGGGGCGTGCCGCCCGACGACGGTCGCGGCGACGAGCTCCCGCCGCCCGGCGTCCTCCTCCGTACGGGTGTGCCTGATCACCACCAGCACGTTGATCAGCGCGACGATCAGCAGGGTCAGCCCGGCGCGCTGGGTGGCCAGGGCGCCGACGCTCGACCCGTAGATCGGGCCCAGCATCGCCTCGATCGAGGGGATGCCCGCCGTGGTCTGGGCGTAGAGGGCCCGGGACTCCTCGGTGGGCGTGAGCTCGGCGAAGCTGGCGGCGTACACGGCGGGGAGGGCGGCGAGGATGAGCACCCACAGGGGGAGCAGGACCCGGTCGCGCCGCAGGATCAACCGGACCAGATGCCATCCGCCGGTCATGACGCCGCGCCCTGGTAGTGGCGCATGAAGAGCTCTTCGAGGGTGGGCGGCTGTGAGGTGAGGCCGCGCACGCCGGCCGTCGTGAGGTGCTTGAGGGTCTCGTCGAGCCGGTCGGTGTCGACCTCGAAGCGGACGCGGGTGCCGTCGACGACCAGGTCGTACACGCCCGGAATGGAGGTCAGGGGGGTGGCCAGGTCGGCGCTGATCGACGTGCGGGTCAGGTGGCGCAGGTCGGTGAGGGTGCCGGTCTCGACGGTCTGGCCGCTCCTGATGATGCTCACCCGGTCGCAGAGCTGCTCGACCTCGGCCAGGATGTGGCTCGACAGCAGGACCGTGCGGCCCGACTGCTTCTCCTCGACGATGCACTCGCGGAAGACCTCCTCCATCAGGGGGTCCAGGCCGGAGGTGGGCTCGTCGAGGATGAGCAGCTCCACGTCCGAGGCGAGCGCGGCGACCAGGGCGACCTTCTGCCGGTTGCCCTTGGAGTAGGCGCGGCCCTTCTTGCGCGGGTCGAGGTCGAAGCGCTCCAGCAGTTCGGCGCGGCGCTTGGGGTTCAGCCCGCCGCGCAGCCGGCCGAGCAGGTCGATGACCTCACCGCCCGACAGGTTCGGCCACAGGGTGACGTCCCCGGGCACGTAGGCGAGGCGGCGGTGGAGCGCGGTGGCGTCCTTCCACGGGTCGCCGCCCAGCAGGCGGGCCGACCCGGAGTCGGCCCGGAGCAGCCCGAGGAGGACGCGGATCGTGGTCGACTTCCCCGATCCGTTCGGGCCCAGAAAACCGTGCACCTCCCCGGTCCTGACCGTGAGGTCGAGTCCGTTGAGCGCGTGCGTCCGGCCGAAGGTTTTGTGGAGGCCGGACACCAGGATGGCGTTTTCCATGGTTCGGACCGTACGCTCGTTTCACAAACTTGTGAAATCCATGACGCGTATGAATCGCATATATATTTCGGAGGGGAGGTTGGATGCGAGACGAGGAACAGGTACGGATGGCCACCGAGCGGATGGCCATGGTGTTCACGAGCTGGGGTTTCCCCCGCATGGCCGCACGGGTGCTGATGACGGTGATGACCGCCGACGAAGACGCGCTCACGGCCGGCCAGATCGGTGAGCGCCTGGCGGTGAGCCCGGCGGCGGTGTCGGGCGCGGTCCGTTATCTGATGCAAGTGGCCATGCTGGAGAAGGAGCCTCAGCTCGGATCCCGCAGCGACGTCTACCGGCTGCCGGACAACCCCTGGTACGAGGCGACGGCTCTGAAGAACGACCTGTTCATCACGCTGGCCAAGATGGCCGAGGAGGTCGCGCTGGCGCTGGGCGAGGACACCCCGGCCGCCCGCCGGGTCCAGACGATGAACGAATACTTCAAGTTCATCCACGAGGCCCTGCCGAAGCTGATCGACCTCTGGCGTGAGTACAAGGTCGAACACGGGCTCTGACTGACAGAGTGGTCTGACACATGTTGACATAGACCGCCTCGGGTTCCGGGGCGGTTTCGTCATGTTTCACCGGATACCGGGATGGGCCTTGTGAGGGCGGATCCGGCGGGCTACGATCCCCACAACTCTTAGGAAACTTTACTAAAAGAAGTCCTGAACCACTGCGTCAAGTCACCGGACGCGGCCACAGCTCTGTTCCCCCCACCCGTCCCACAGAGGTTGTGACATGCAACGCAGGTACCTCTGGCGCGCGCTGACGGCGGTCTTCTCGCTCGCGCTCGCCTTCGTCGTGATCCCCTTCGCCGCGAGCCCGGCCAACGCCGCCGCGACGGCGACCTTCACCAAGACCTCCTCGTGGGGGTCGGCGTTCGAGGGCAAGTACGTCATCACCAACAGCGGCCCCACCGTGGTCAACGGCTGGTCGCTCGCCTTCGACCTGCCCTCCGGCGGCGCCGTCAGCTCCCAGTGGGACGCCACCCTCACCCGCAGCGGCCAGCGCTTCACCTTCTCCAACGTCGGCTGGAACGGCACCATCCCGGTCGGCGGCTCGGTGAGCTTCGGCTTCATCGCCAGCCCCGGCGGCGCGACGCCGGCCAACTGCACGATCAACGGCGTGTCCTGCGGCGGCGGCACCAACCCGTCTCCGTCCCCGTCCCCCTCGCCCTCGCCGCAGCCGGGTGTCCCCGGCAAGCCCGGCACTCCCTCGGTGACCGGCACCACCGGCTCCTCGATCTCGCTGAGCTGGGGCGCGTCCTCGGGCACCGTCACCGGCTATCGCGTGTACGAGGGCACCACCCAGCGCGCCCAGGTCACCGGCACCACGGCGACCATCTCCGGGCTGGCGGCGTGCACCGGGAAGACGTACACGATCAAGGCCTACAACGCGCAGGGCGAGTCGGCCGCCAGCGACGCCGTGAGCGGCTCGACCACCGGCTGCCCGATCGGGCCGCTGCCCAAGCACTTCCTCACCGGCTACTGGCACAACTTCGTCAACCCGGCCGCCGAGCTGAAGCTGTCGGCGGTGCCGAACGAGTACGACCTGATCGCCGTCGCGTTCGCCGAGGCCACCAGCACCCCCGGCCAGGTCACCTTCGCCCTCGACCCGGGCCTCGCCACCGCCGTCGGCGGTTACACCGAGGCCCAGTTCAAGGCCGACATCCAGGCCCTGAAGGCGCGCGGCAAGAAGGTCATCATCTCCGTCGGCGGCGAGACCGGCCGCGTCCAGGTCGCCAGCAGCGCCGCCGCCACCCAGTTCGCCAACTCCGTCTACACGGTGATGCAGAACTACGGCTTCGACGGCGTCGACATCGACCTGGAGAACGGCCTGAACGCCCAGTGGATGGGCGACGCCCTGCGCCAGCTGCGCAGCCGTGTCGGGTCGTCGCTGATCATCACGATGGCCCCGCAGACGATCGACATGCAGTCGACCGGCATGGAGTACTTCAAGCTGGCCCTGGCCATCAAGGACATCCTCACGGTCGTCCACATGCAGTACTACAACTCCGGCTCGATGCTCGGCTGCGACCAGGCCTTCGCCTACGGCCAGGGCTCGATCAACTTCCTGACCGCCCTCGCGTGCATCCAGCTCGAGAACGGCCTGCGCGACGACCAGGTCGCCCTCGGCCTCCCGGCCGGGCCCGGCGCGGCCGGCGGCGGCGTGGTCGCCCCGTCGATGGTCAACCAGGCCCTCACCTGCCTGGCGACCCGGACCAACTGCGGCAGCTTCGTGCCGCCGCGCGCCTACCCGGGCATCCGGGGCGCGATGACCTGGTCGATCAACTGGGACGCCAGCAACAACTGGAACTTCTCCCGGACCGTCCGCCCCCACCTGAACACCCTGCCGTAGATGAAGATCCGCAGCCTCATAGCCGCTGCGGCCCTCGTGCTGGGCGGCGCCCTCGTGGCGTCGCCCGCCCAGGCCGCCAACATCGCCACCAACCCCGGCTTCGAGTCGGGCCTGACCGGCTGGACGTGCTCCTCGGGCGCCCAGGCCGTCACCACCCCCGTCCGTTCGGGCACCGGTGCCCTGGCCGCCACCCCGGCGGGCAGCGACTTCGCCCGGTGCTCCCAGACCGTGACCGTCCAGCCGAACACCGCCTACACGCTCTCGGCGTGGGTGCGCGGCCCGTACGTCTTCCTCGGCGCGATCGGGTTCTCCGAGACCTGGGCCGCGCCCGGGGCGACCTGGGCCCAGCTCACCCGGACCTTCACCACGGGCTCCTCCCAGACCTCCGTGACGATCTACCTCAACGGCTGGTACGGCCAGGGCACCTACTACGCCGACGACGTCGTCCTCGACGGCCCCGGCGGCAACCCGCCCGGACCGCAGCCCCCGGCCGCGCCGGTCCTCTCGCTCGGCCAGACGACCACCGACGTGAACCTGTCGTGGCCCGCCGTCTCGGGCGCCACGGGATACCGCGTCTACCGCAACGGGTCGCTCATCTCCTCGCCGACCGCGACGGCCTACACCGACCGGCCCGCCGCCGGGACGTACGGCTACCAGGTCAGCGCGGTCAACGCCGCCGGTGAGTCGGGCAGGTCCAACACCGTCACCGCGGTCGTCGGCAGCGTGCCGCCGCCGCCCACCGGCCTGCCCAAGCGGGTCATGGTCGGCTACCTGCACGCCTCGTTCGCCAACGGCTCCGGCTACACCCGGATGGCCGACGTGCCGAACGAGTGGGACGTCATCAACCTGTCGTTCGGCGAGCCGACCTCGGTCACCTCCGGCGACATCCGCTTCACCCAGTGCCCGGTCGCCGAGTGCCCCAACGTGGAGACCGAGGCCCAGTTCATCGCCGGCATCCGGGCCAAGCAGCAGGCCGGCAAGAAGGTGCTGATCTCGATCGGCGGCCAGAACGGCCAGGTGCAGCTCACGACCACGGCCGCGCGCGACAAGTTCGTCCAGTCGGTCGGCGCCATCATCGACAAGTACGGCCTCGACGGTCTCGACATCGACTTCGAGGGCCACAGCCTGTCGCTGAACGCCGGTGACACCGACTTCCGCAACCCGACCACCCCCGTGATCGTCAACCTGATCGCGGCGCTGCGCTCGCTGAAGGCCCGTTACGGGAGCCGTTTCATCCTGACCATGGCTCCGGAAACGTTCTTCGTGCAGCTCGGCTACCAGTTCTACGGTTCGGGCCAGTGGGGCGGCGCCGACCCGCGCGCGGCCGCGTACCTCCCGGTCATCCACGCGATGCGGAACGACCTGACCCTGCTCCACGTGCAGGACTACAACTCCGGGCCGATCATGGGCCTGGACAACCAGTACCACACGATGGGCGGCCACGACTTCCACGTCGCGATGACCGACATGCTGCTCGCCGGGTTCCCGATCCAGGGGAACGCGAACAACGTCTTCCCGGCGCTGCGGCAGGACCAGGTCGCCATCGGCCTGCCGTCCTCCCCGCAGGCGGGCAACGGCTTCACCACCGTCGCCGAGGTCCAGAAGGCGTTCGACTGCCTGGCCAAGGGCGTCAACTGCGGCCCCTACCGGCCGCGCGGCGTCTACCCGAACCTCCGGGGCCTGATGACCTGGTCGATCAACTGGGACCGGTTCAACAACTTCGAGTTCTCCCGCAGCCACCGCTCCTACCTCAACGCGCTCGGATAAGGGACCTTTCGATGAAACTACGTGCGCTTTTAGTCGCGCTGGGGACGCTCGCGGGCGTCCTCGTCGTCGCCACCCCCGCCCAGGCCGCCCCCGCCACCGCCGTTTTCACCAAGACCTCCGACTGGGGCTCCGGCTTCGAGGGCAAATACGTCATCACCAACGGCACGACGTCGACCATCAACGGCTGGTCGGTCGCCTTCGACCTGCCCTCGGGCGGCAACGTCAGCTCCCAGTGGGACGCCGTACTGTCCCGCAGCGGCCAGCGCTTCACCTTCTCCAACGTCGGCTGGAACGGCACCCTGGCCCCCGGCGCCACCGCGAGCTTCGGCTTCATCGCCTCACCCGGCTCGGCCGTCCCCGCCAACTGCACCCTGAACGGCCAGCCGTGCGGCGGCGGCACCACCAACCCCGGCGCTCCGGGCACCCCCGGAACCCCGTCGGTCACCGGTTCCACCTCGTCGTCGATCTCGCTGTCGTGGGGCGCGTCCTCGGGGACCGTCGTGGGCTATCGCGTGTACGAGGGCAGCACCCAGCGCGCGCAGGTCACCGGCACCTCGGCCACCA
Source organism: Herbidospora galbida (assembly GCF_005233835.1). Taxonomy (GTDB): domain Bacteria; phylum Actinomycetota; class Actinomycetes; order Streptosporangiales; family Streptosporangiaceae; genus Herbidospora; species Herbidospora galbida. Next base: position 46,182 of record NZ_SZQA01000045.1, read on the forward strand.
TCTCCGGGATCGCGGCGTGCACCTCGAAGACCTACACCGTGAGGGCGTACAACAACGTGGGTGAGTCGGCGTCGTCCGGATCGGTGACCGGCTCGACCACCGGCTGCCCGACCGGCGGACCCCGGATGCCCGGCGCGCCCTACCTCTACATGGGCTGGGGCGACCCGCCCAACCCCGCGACCGTGATGTCGGCGACCGGCGTGAAGTCGTTCACGATGGCCTTCATCCTGTCGAGCGGCGGCTGCAACCCGGCCTGGGACGGCAACCGCCCGCTGAACAACGCGGCCGACGTCAACGCCATCAACGCGATCAAGGCGGCCGGCGGGTCGATCCAGGTCTCGTTCGGCGGTTGGTCGGGCAACAAGCTCGGCCCCAACTGCTCGACGCCGCAGGCCTACGCGCAGGCCGTCCAGACGGTGATCAACGCCACCGGGCCGGCCGTGGTCGACTTCGACATCGAGAACACCGACGAGTTCGAGAACTACACCGTCCAGGACCGCATCCTGAACGGCCTCAAGATCGTCAAGCAGAACAACCCGAACATCAAGATCGCGGTCACCTTCGGGACGTCGACGACCGGCCCCACGTCCCACGGAGTGCGCCTGATCAACCAGGCCAGGGCCCTGGCGGTGCCGATCGACAACTTCACGATCATGACCTTCGACTTCGGCAGCTCGAACATCCAGCAGGACACGATCAACGCGTCCGAGGGCCTGAAGAACGTCCTGAAGTCGGCCTATGGCTACACCGACGCCCAGGCCTACGCGAAGATGGGCATCTCAGGCATGGTCGGCCTCTCCGACCAGCTGGAGACCACCACCCCCGCGGCCTGGACGGCGATCCGCGACTACGCCCTCCAGCGCGGCCTGACCCGCTTCGCGACCTGGTCGGTCAACCGCGACCGCCCCTGCCCGGGCGGCGGCGTGGTCGCCAACTGCTCGGGCATCAGCCAGCAGAACTGGGAGTTCACCCGGATCACCGGAGGCTTCTAGCTCTGCGTGACACCGAATAGCCGAGGGCGGTGCCGCACCCACGCCGGGACGCCGGGGTACGGCACCGTCCTCTTCGTACTGCTCTTTCAACGGCGCGCGAGAGCCCTCACCTCGTGAAGCGCTCCGCGAGCGCCTCGCGAGAGGGGTGCCCCCAGCCGATGCAGAACGGGTGCCCCGCCGGGTCGGCATAGACCTGATGGCCCTCGTCGGTGTCGAGGTCGGCCGCGGCCCGGAGCAGGCGGGCCCCGAGGGCGATCGCCTCCTCGTGGGCGGCCCGGGGGTCGTCGACGTGCAGGTCGAGGTGGATCTGCTGCGGCGTTCCGTCCGGCCAGCCGGGCTGTACGTGGCCGGGTGCCAGCTGCACGCCGATCCGCCATTCCCCCGAGGCGTCGAGGACACTGTGCCATTCGTCGTCCTCGACGACCCGCCCGCCGAGGATCCCCGCCCAGAACGTGCTCTCCGCCCGGAGGTCGGCCGCGTCGAACACGATCACCTGACGAACCGTTTCCATGTGGATCCTCTCCGGTGCCGGGCCTGGGAATCTGCTCCCACGTACCCGCGCCGCATGGTGGCAGGCACCTCGTTTCAGAGTCCAGAGCGGCCCCGCAGGGCCGCGCCCTGAGAAGTGACGACGTTCGCGCGTGGCCCTCCTCGGCCGGGCGGAGTGGCTAAGGTTGCCCCGTCATGGATTACGCAATCCCCACGGGAATTCTTCTCGTCACCGGTGTCGTGCTCGCCGTCCTCGCACAGCGGAAGGGGTGGCAACCCTCACTCCTGGCGATCCTCGGGGTCGGGATCACGGTCCGGGTGCTGATCATGGCGTTCTCGGCCGCCGACTCCTGGCAGCCGATCGACTTCGTCAACAGCTTCCGCCCGGCCGGGGAGGCGATCCTCGAAGGGCGCAACCCGGTCAACAGCGGGTGGCACTTCCTGCCGGCGATCCCCTATGTCTACGGGTCGCTGATGTGGCTGGGCATTCCGTGGGAGATCGCGGGCCGGCTCGTCACCGTCGTCGCCGACCTGGCGCTCATTCCGCTCGTCGGCAAACTGGCCGGTCAGGGGCAGGGGAGGCTCCGGGCCTTCCAGTACGCCTGCAACCCGCTCGCCATCCTGGTCGCCTCCGTGCACGGTCAGGTCGAGCCCGTCTCGCTGGTGTTCGCCGTGGCCGCCTACGTGGTGGCGCGGGGGCAGGGCGAATTCCGGGGGAGCGAGCCGCTGCTCGACCGGCCCGACCGGATGGTGCGCAGCCTCCTCACGCGCGACGCCGCCGGGGTGACCCGCCGGGCCGTCTACGCCGGCATGCTCATGGGGCTGGCGCTCTGCGCGAAGAGCTGGCCGGTGATCCTGGTGCCGGGCATGTTGATGTTCCTGCCGGGCGTGCGGGCGCGGATCGTGTCGGGGCTGGCGGTGGCCGTACCGCCGATTCTCGTGCTTCTGACCATGCCGCTCGGCGGCTGGGTGCGCTGGGACCAGCTCGTCGACGTGCTGAAGGAGATCAGCCTGCGGCCGAGCGACGTGCGGCCGATCACCGGCGACTGGGGCTGGACCGCCGTGATCAACGGCGGCAACTGGGACCTCACGCCGTGGAAGCTCGTCGTCGGCCAGTACATGATCTACGCCGTGGCCGCCTTCTGCCTGTGGTGGTGGCGCAAGGCCGACCCGATCGACGTGTCGATCGCGATCCTGCTGGGCTTCATGGTCGTCACGCCCCGCTTGGGGGCGCAGTATCTGCTCTGGTTCATGCCGTTCCTGGTCGCCCGCCCCACGAAGTGGGCCTGGCCGGCGATCATCGGCAGCTCGCTGTGGGCCGCGACCGGCTATCTGGTGCTGACGCAGTTCCGCGGACAGGACTGGGGCGCCCTGCACGCCCCGTGGGCGATCAGCTCGATCATCCTGTTCCCGCTGCTCATCGCCGCGATGCCGTGGGCCCGCCGGTCATTCGACGATCAGGCGAACCAGGTGCCCGTGACTCTTGAACCCGGGCGGGTCGCCGTCGAGCACCCCCGTGACGCAGTCGAAGACCCGGGGCTCGCTCTGCCTGACGAAGAAGACCGGCTCGGCGATGGCCGCAAGAAGACCGACAGCGGCACGGTGCAGCGCGACGCCTGACAGGTCCTCGCCGATCGTCAGCGTCACCTCGTACACCCCGTCGTCGACGAGCCGGTCGCGTACGATCCGCCACCTGTCGCCGCACGCCGTCTTGAGGTGCGGCAGCAGGTGGACCTCCGGCTCCTCGGTCACCCAGCCGTCACGGCGCATCGACGCCAGCAGGGTCTGGACCTGCGGATCCATCGCTGTGCCGTCGGCGATCCCGGTCTGCCGCTCATCGATGTCCCATCTGCGCACGCCGTGACCCTATGCCGGTGTACGCCCCTGCGGAGGAGCTTCACCCGAAACGAGCGCACGGGCGAAGCGGGCAGAAGGGTCGCTGTCGATGACCAACGCCCGCACCAGCAGCGAGAGCGGAATGGCCAGCAGCGCTCCCAGCGGTCCGATCACGAAGGCCCACACGATCAACGAGATCAGCGTCATCGTGGTCGACAGCCCGACCGCGTCACCGAGGAACTTCGGCTGCACGAACGACTGCACCACCACGTTGATCACGATGTAGGCGAGAATCACCAGCAACATCGTCGAGAAGCCCCCGTCCAGCAACGCGAGCAGCGCCGGCGGCAACAGCCCGAGGATGAAGCCGATGTTCGGCACATAGTTCGTGATCAGCGCGAGGATCCCCCACAGCAGCGGCAGCGGCACGCTGAAGATGTACAACGCGATGACGTCGAGCACCGCGCAGATGATCCCGAACACGGTGGAGACGAGCAGATAGCGCCGCGTCCGCGACGCGAACGTGGTCAGCGCCGCGTGGAGCTCGGGCCGCTCGACCTCGGCGACCCTGATGATCCGGGTGAACGCCGGCGCGTCGAGGTTCATCGACAGCGACAGCACCACGATCAGGAACAGCGCCGACCCCGCCCCCAGCGCCCCCGAGAGCAGCCCCTGCGCGATCGGCAGCAGCCGGCTGGGATCGAAGGAGCTGATCGCCTTGTCGATCTGGTCGGTCCCGAACCCGATCTCGGCCGCGAAGGCCCGCGCCCCCGCCGCCAGCGCGGCGAACTTGTCGCTGTACGTCGGTGCGATCGACGCCAGCTGCGTGGCCGCCACCGCGATGATCGCCACCATCCCGGCGAGCACCAGCAGCACGACGAGAAAGGGAACCGCCACCTGCAGCCAGGTCGGCGCGCCCTTCCGCTCCAACACACCCCTGATAGGCGACACCGCCACGACCAGGACGAGAGCCAGCATCACCGGACCGACAATCGATCCGACGGCCTGGACTCCGGCGAGGATGACGACCGCCGCCGCCGCGGTCAGCAGGACGACCAGTGCGCGGGGCAGCTCGATCATGAGGCGTTTCTACCCCTCTGACCGGCGGAGATCCACTATTGGTGATCAACTGACCGAGCCGTGACCTCGCGGCCGTGCGGAAGCGCTCCGGAGAGCTGTTAATCTTTAACACGTCGACCTGGTTCGGCAAACCCCACTCAACAAGATCCGGAAATCCGGTCGATTTGACATCGTCTGGGATCTGGCTAAGTTAGAGGGGTTGCTCTTCGGCAGGAACCGCAAAATAGCGTCAAAACACCGAGTTTGACACTAGCGGGAAACGCTGAAAAGATAAAGGCACAACAGCAAGAAAAAAGAAAAACAAAGCAAGTCCGTTTCGCAGGAACCGCAAAATAGCGTCAAAACACCGAGTTTGACACTAGCGGGAAACGCTGAAAAGATAAAGGCACAACAGCAAGAAAAAAGAAAAACAAAGCAAGTCCGTTTCTTGAGAACTCAACAGTGTGCTAAAAGCCAGTGCATGATGCACAACCCCGTCTATTAGACGGATT
>NZ_SZQA01000046.1 GCF_005233835.1 Herbidospora galbida
CGGCGGGCCGCTCGGGTCGGCGCTCCGGCACGCCCGCACCGCGCGGGAGGCCGGGGCCGACGGGGTGCTGCTGCTGCCGCCCGCCGCCCGCGGCCCGCGATACGCCGACTACGTGCGGGCGGTCGCGGCCGAAGGGGTGCCGGTCGTCCTCTACGCGCGCGACCACCTGGTGCTCTCGCCCCGCGAGGTGCTCGAACTCGCCGACATCCCCGGCGTGGTCGGGCTGAAGGACGGGGTCGGCGACATCGACCGGATGCAGCGGATCGTCCGGGCCATGGACGGGCGCGACTTCACCTTCTTCAACGGGCTGCCGACGGCCGAGCTGACCATGCCGGCCTACCGGGCGATCGGGGTCGACCTGTACTCCTCCGCCGTGTTCGCGTTCGCGCCGGAGATCGCGGTGGCGTACCGGCAGGGGAACGAGCGGCTGCTCGGGGAGTTCTACGCGCCGCTCGTGGAGCTCAGGTCGAAGGTCCCCGGGTACGCCGTCTCGCTGGTCAAGGCCGGGGTACGGCTGCGCGGGCTGGACGCCGGGGCGGTCCGGCCGCCGCTGGCCGACCTCGCGCCGGGCGACCTGGCCGAACTCGACCGCCTCATCAAGATCGGGCTTGAGCTGACATGACGCGGATCGCGGGCCTGCACACGCTCCCGCTGCGGGCGGACCTGCCCCGGCCGTGGGGGCCCGACGTGCCGTACCACCACGTGATCGCCTGCACGCTCGTCCTCGACGACGGGCGGACCGGCACCGGATTCTCCTGGACCCCTTCCATCGGGGCGGCCGCGGTGGCCGCCCTGCTCGACCACGACGTCGCCGCGTTCGTGAAAGGGCTGCCGCCGCACCCGGAGGTGGTCTGGGACCACCTGTGGCGGCACCTGCGCGAAGCGGGCGGCGGCGGCGTCACGACCATGGCGATGGCGGCGGTGGACATCGCGCTGTGGGACCTCAGGGCCTCCGCCGGCGGCCTCGGCCTCGCCGACGCGATCGGGCGGCGGCGCGACACCGTGCCGGTCTACGCGAGCGGGGTGAACCGGCACTACCCGCTCCACGAGCTGGTCGAGCAGGCCCGGCGCTGGATCGGCTACCCCGCCGTGAAGATCAAGGTGGGCCGCGACGACGACGTCGAGCGGGTGGCCGCCGTCCGGGAGGTCCTCGGGCCCGGCACCCTGCTGATGGTCGACGCCAACCAGCGCTGGGACCTGTTCCGGGCCCGCGCGATGATCCGGGAGCTGGAGCCCTTCGGGCTGACCTGGGTCGAGGAGCCGCTCCCGGCCGACGACCTCGACGGGCTGCGGCGGCTGCGCGCGTCGGTGGACGTCCCGATCGCCGCCGGCGAGAGCCTGTACACGATCCACGACTTCCGCCGCCTGCTCGACGCGGTCGACGTCGTCCAGCCCAACGTCGTCAGGGTCGGCGGGATCACCCCGCTGCTGCGGATCGCCGAACTCGCCCGGATCCAGGGCGTGCCCACCTTCCCCCACCTGCTGCCGGACCTGTCCGCGCAGCTCGCGCTGGCGCTCCCGCTGCCGTGCATGGTCGAGGACGTCGAGGACGCCTCCCTGGCCGCGCTCGGTCTCCTCGACGGGCCGCCGCCGGTCGAACTGGGCCCCGGCGGGGCCCGGGTCGGCGCCCACTTAGGTCATGGCCTGCGTTTCGCGTCTTTGAGGCAGATTCCTCGCGCGAGCCACAGCCGGCCTCCGGCCGTCCGCGTCTCGCTTCCCCTGGAGGGCCGATGATGAACGGCACCACCACGCGCACCGTCCCGGTGGTCCTGGCCGGGGCCTACGGCCACGGCTGGTGGCACCTGGAGAACCTGCGGCGCCTCACCGACGGCGGGCTGGTCCGGCTGGCGGGCGTCTGCGACGTACGGGAGATCGAGCCCGGCCTGCTGCGCGGGCTCGGCAGCCCCGAGCAGTCGACCGACCTGGGGCGGCTGATCGAGCGGACCGGCGCCGAGGTGACCATCCTGGTCACGCCCATCCAGACCCACCGTGACCTGGCGATCCGCGCGCTGGAGGCGGGGTCGCACCTGCTGCTGGAGAAGCCGCCCGCCTCGACCCTGGCCGGGTTCCACGAGATCGAGGCGGCCGTACAGAGAACCGGCCTGGCCTGTCAGGTGGGGTTCCAGAGCCTCGGCTCGGCGGCGATACCCGCGATCCGCCGCCTGGTCGCCGAGGGCGTCATCGGCCGGGTGCGTGGCATCGGCGTCGCCGGCGCCTGGGAGCGCCCCTCGGCCTACTTCACCCGCTCGGCGTGGGCGGGCAGACGCCGCGCCGGGCGGGTCGACGTCATGGACGGCGCCCTCACCAACCCGTTCGCGCACGCCGTCGCGACCGCCCTGGCGGTGGCCGGGAAGGGCGCGGCCGACGACGTCGCCGACATCGACGCGGAGCTCTTCCACGCCAACCCGATCGAGGCCGACGACACCTCCTGCCTGCGCATCCGCCTGTCGGACGGGCCGCCGATCACGATCGCGGTGACCCTCACGGCCGACCGCAGGCACGAGCCCTACGTGACCGTGCACGGCACCGAGGGGCGGATCACGCTGACGTACACCCTCGACCGGGTGCGGGTGGAGAGCCGGGCGCGCGGCGTGTCCACCACCACCTACGCCCGCGCCGACCTGCTGGAGAACCTGGTCTCCCACGTCCGCGACGGCGGGCCGCTGCTGGTGCCGCTGCACCGGACGGGCGCGTTCATGCGGGTGCTGGAGGAGATCCGGCTCGCGCCCGACCCGCTGCCGATCCCCGACGCCCACCAGGAGATCGAGCACGAGAACGGCGTCGTGGTCCGCCGCACCATCCCCGGCGTCGCCAACCTGACCGCGCGCAGCGCCGAGCACCTGGCGCTGTTCTCCGAGCTCGACGTGCCCTGGGCGGCCCCGCGCGCGGTGCTGAAGGTGGCCGGGCAGGCGGTCGCCGAGTACAACTGGCGGCCCGAACTGGCCACCACGCTCTCGCCCCGCCCCTACCTGCATCCGGTGCGGACGCTGCGGGGTGTCCCGGTGACCGAGGTCAACCCGGCCGACCACGTCCACCACCTGGGGGCCTCGATCGCGGTCGCCGACGTCTCCGGCCGCAACTTCTGGGGCGGCCGGACCTACGTCCGGGGCCGCGGCCCGACCTGGCTGAACAACCACGGCGTGCAGAACCACGTCGCCTTCACCCGCCGCGACGAGCACGCCTTCACCGAGACCCTGCGCTGGACGGGCGTCGACGGCCTCGACCTCATCGAGGAGAACCGCCGGGTCACCGCCCGCCCGCTGAGCCGGGGCTGGGCCCTCGACGTGGAGTTCACGCTCACCAACCTCACCCGCGAGCCGCTCACGATCGAGAGTTCGGCCACCAAGGGCCGCGCCGGCGCCGGTTACGGCGGCTTCTTCTGGCGGGCCCCCGGCGCGTCGGCCGACCGGGCGGCGTTCACCGCGTGGGGCGACGAGCCGCACGGCAGCCGCGCGCCCTGGCTGGCGATGTCGGCCGACGACTGGACGCTGGTCTTCGTCCAGGACGCCGACCCGTGGTTCGTGCGCATCGACGAGTATCCGGGCGCCGGACCGGCGCTGGCCTGGGAGACCCCGCTCGTCGTCGAGCGCGGGCTGACCCGCCGGATCGTCACCATCATCGCCGACGGCCGCCTCACCCCAGCCGAGGCCGCCGCTCTGGTCACAGACATCGGGGACATCCAACGAGAAAGGTAGACACGATGGCCAGACGCCTGCTGTGTGCCCTGTTGATAGGCGCCGGTCTGACCATGACCGGATGCGGCGGCGACCCCGCCCCGTCCGGCGACGGCACGACCACCATCACCTTCTGGGACGACAACGGCGGCCCCGCCCGCACGCCGGTGTGGCAGCACATCATCGCCGAGTTCCAGAAGGCCAACCCGAAGATCAAGGTCGAGTACGTGGGCATCCCCATCGCCCAGGTCCAGCAGAAGTACGACACCGCCATCGCCGGCGGCGGCCTGCCCGACGTGGGCGGCGTCTCGACGGCGATGCTGGCCAACCTGGTGGCGCAGAAGGCGCTCGACCCGGTCGACCTGACCGGCCTGCCCCTGAACGAGCAGGTGGTGAACTCGGTCAAGTCGACGGTGCCCGACGGGAAGACGTACATGGTGCCGATGTCCACCAACATGGGCGTCTTCTGGTACCGCACCGACTGGTTCAAGGAGAAGGGCGTCACCCCGCCCGAGACGTGGGCCCAGTTCTTCGACGCGGTCGGCGCGCTCACCGACAAGGGCCAGAACCGCTACGGCTTCACCATCCGCGGCGGCGCGGGCTCGATCGCCCAGGCCTTGGAGGTCATGTACGGCCAGTCGGGCATCCCCCAGATGTTCGACGCGAGCGGCGTCTCGACCGTGAACGACCCCCGCAACGTCGAGGCCCTGGAGAAGCTCGCGGGGCTCTTCAAGACCAACACGCCCGAGGCCGACGCGACCAACGACTACGCCAAGATGGTCGCCCAGTTCGACGGCGGCTCCATCGCGGTCATGCAGCACAACCTGGGGTCCTACAACGACCACGTGAAGACGCTCGGCGCCGACAAGGTCGCCGCGCTGCCCGTCTTCCGCCCGGCCGACGGCGCCCCCCGTGCGGTGCTGTCGAACCCGATCGCCGGGATCGGGCTGTTCGCGAGCGGCGAGAAGAAGGACGCCGCGCTGGCGTTCGCCACCTTCGCGGCCGGCAAGGCGATGAACAGCTACTGGGCCGACAAAACGGGCGTGCTGCCCGCCAACACCGAGGTGAACTCCGAACCGTGGATCAAGGAACGCCAGCACGTCTCGGCGGCTCTGGACGTGCTGAACGACCCGGCCACGGCGGTCGTGCAGATGCCCTACCACCTGCCGGAGTTCAACGCGATCACCAAGACCGACGCCGAGCCGAACTTCCAGAAGGTCCTCCTCGGGGAGCTCTCGGCCAAGGAGTTCCTCAACGGCATGGCGACCGCGCTGACCGAGGCCCAGGCCAAGTGGAAGCAGCGCAACGGCGGCTGACCCCGTTCTCCCGTACGTCTCCCGCCTCCTGACCTGGCGGGAGCCGTACGGGCCCCTGTCTTCACGGCAGCTTCCCCCACGCGGGCCACAGCCGGCCTTCGGCCGTCCGCTTTCTCAGGAGACCTCTCTATGCGCAGCATGCTCGTTTTCGCCCTGACGGTCGGCGCGCTGGCCGGCCCCGGCACCGATCCGGGCCGGCAGACGCTGGGACCCGGGGACGGCTGGGGCTCCCACAGCTCCGGCACCACCGGCGGTTCGGCGGCGCCCGCCGCGAACGTCCACACCGTCTCGACCCGCGACCAGCTCGTGAACGCCCTCGCGGCGCCCGGCCCGAAGATCATCAAGGTCAGGGGCGTCATCGACGGCAACCTGCCCTGTTCCTCCTACGCGACCGGCGGCTACTCGCTGGCCGCCTACCTCCAGGCCTACGACCCCGCGACGTGGGGCCGCGTCGACCCGTCCGGGCCGTTGGAGGACGCCCGCGCGGCCTCGGCCGCCCGGCAGACCGCCCACATCAAGCTCAAGGTCGGCTCGAACACCACGATCGTCGGCGAGGGGAAGCACGCCCGCATCAAGGGAGTCAACCTGCACGTCGACAAGGCCGACAACGTGATCATCCGCAACCTCACGTTCGAGGACGCCCACGACTGCTTCCCCCAGTGGGACCCGCTCGACGGCGCCGAGGGCAACTGGAACTCCCTCTACGACAACATCTCGCTGACCGGCTCGACCCACGTGTGGGTCGACCACAACACCTTCACCGACGGCGCCAACCCCGACAGCGCGCAGCCGGTCTACTTCGGCCGCCCCTGGCAGGTGCACGACGGCCAGCTCGACATCACCAACGGCAGCGACCTCGTGACCGCGTCGTGGAACCGCTTCACCGGCCACGACAAGACGATGCTGATCGGCTCGACCAACAACCCGTCACAGGACCTCGGGAAACTCCGGGTCACCGTCCACCACAACCACTTCGAGAACACCCTGCAGCGGCTGCCCCGGGTCAGGTTCGGCCAGGTGCACGTCTACAACAACTACTACGAGGTGTACGACCCGGCGTCCTTCGTCTACGCCCTCGGCGTCGGCGTGCAGTCGCAGATCTACAGCGAGAACAACTTCTACCGCCTGGGCCGCGGCGTCGACCCGGCGAAGATCCTCTACAACTGGGGCGGCACCGCGCTGACGGCCAGGGGCGACCTGCTGCGGGTCGGCGGCACGGTCACCCCGTTCGACCCGATCACCGCGTACAACGCGGCCAACGACCCGGACCTGGGCGCCGACGCGGGCTGGACCCCCACCCTGCACACGGGCGTCGACCCGGCGGCGGAGGTGCACAAGGACGTGTCGAGACACGCGGGCGCCGGCGAGATCACCTGACGCACCGGGCCACCGGGACGCCAGGCCGCGGTTCTGCAAGGTCCAACCCGGCCGGGAGCTCTGACCGGCGGTTCCACGCCTCGACTTGCGGGAGGCGTGGAACCGCCACCAGGACGTCACTGCATGCTCAGCGCGTGCGGGTGGTCGTACGACCGGGGACAGATGAAGATCCAGAGACTGTAGCCGCGCCCGATCGTGATCATCGTGGGCCTCGACGCCTTCGCGACGCCCAGCGCCGGATCGTCCTCGATCGGCCGCCAGACGTCGTCGCCGTACCATTCGGAGCTGGCGACGGTGAGGAGGAGCCGCATGTCCTCGCCGCATTCGCAGGTCATGGGATAGGGGTCGGTGATGGTCCACCACGGCCATCCCCCGGCCTTCCACCCGGCGGCGATCGACAGGTGATCGTAGCTGTGCCCGGCCGACTCCTCCCACTCCCGGATGCGTCGCTCCAGCTTCTCGGGGAGCAGCGTCAGGTATTCGTACTCGACCACCCGCTCGGGGTGCAGCACACACGGCTCGGGCAGGTAGTAGTCGGACTCCATCACCGGCGGCTCGGGCTGGTCGGCCAGGACGTCGACGACGTCGGCGGCCCGCCGCCACCGCAGGACGACGGCGGGAACACCTCCCAGGTGGTCGAACGGGCACCACAGCACCTGCAGCAGATCGGCGCCGTCGGGACAGGCAAGGTCGGGCACGTCGCGCGCGAACAACTGAGCGACGGCCATCATCGGAAGCGGCGGGAGCTCGACACCGAGGACGATCTCCCGGTCGGCGCGGGCCAGGTCGGCCCGTTCCCGCTCGGTGAACCGCACCCTCTCTCCGCGCGGTGTCCGGCTCGACGCCGCCGAGAGGACGCGCCGCCGCAACCGCGCGTCGTCGGGACGCCGGGCGTCGTGCACATCGTGATCCTCCCGGCAGATCGGCCATTCCTCGTCGGCCGGCCACAGGAGGGGCCCGCCCACGGAGCTGCCCGTCGGCTCCGGCGCCCCGGGACGGGGGTGCAGCCGTGTGGTCGTGCGGACGTGAGCGGCCAGTTCGGGGAAGAGCGCGAGCAGATCCACCGGACGGGGCGGTGTGGTGCGGCTCATTCGCCTGTCCGTTCGCGAGGGTGCCAGACCTCCTCGGCGCAGAGGACCCGCGCCGCCTCGTGGGGTTGGGCGTCGCGGACCGTGTAGGGGCCCGTTCCGGCGAGGACCGTCACGATGCCCGAGACGAAGACGCGGCGGGCGGTGGTGTCGCGCGCGTGCACGATGCGGCCCACCCGCAGGTTCCCGTCTTCCGGGACCCCGTCGGCGGTCTCCCACTCCCAGCGCCACACCCGATGGCTGCCGCCCGGACTGCCCGAGTGCAGCGCGTCGGAGCCCAGATGGAAGGTGTTCGCGCGGTCGGGGTTCAACGTCACCGCGACCCTGTCGACGGGCACCGCCTGCAGGCGGATCATGTCGTAGACCGACGTGATCTCGGGCTGCGTGGCCGGCCAGTCGACGTGGCGGTTCGGCCGCATGGCCGCCCACTGCCCGGCCGTGGTGACCGGGACGTTCGCCGGCCGGGGCTCAGGCGGCGGCAGCGCGTCGGTCTCGCGCGGCCGTGCGTGGACGACGGGGTCGAAGACGTCGCGCAGCGGCCAGAAGCGCAGCAGCCACTGCGTGATGTCGGGGTCGCCGAGGTGGACGGACAGGCCGTATTCGAACCAGGGCGGCCCGATCAGGAAATCGGGGCCGCTGTCCTCGAAGACGCCGACCTGGACGACCCCCGTCTCGGCCGTCAGATTCCCCTCTTCGACCAGGGTCCAGCAGCCTTCGGGAGGCGGCGGTTCGGCGTCCCACGCCTCCAGGTGGAAGGTGGCGTTCAGGTGGTAGTCGGGCTCATCGGCGCGGATCTCCAACCGGTTGGAGCCGTAGAGGCAGATGAGCCCGTACTGCACGTAGAGGTCGGTGCGCAGACGGCGTAACAGCGTCACCCGCGCAGCATGCCCTACGCCACCGACACAACCCCGTCGACCCGGCGCGGGATCCCCAGCGGGTTGTCCTCCCGCAGCTCGGCGGGGAGCAGCGCGTCGGGCAGGTCCTGGTAGGCGACCGGGGTCTGCCAGCGGCGGATCGCCGTCGCGCCCACCGAGGTGTGCATCGGGGTGGTGCTGGCCGGCCACGGCCCGCCGTGGTGCATCGCCCACGTCACCGCGACGCCGGTCGGCCACCCGTTCCAGATCACCCGCCCGGCCAGCCGCGCCAGATCCGGCACCAGCGGCGCCGCCTCGACCGGATCGGCCGAGTGGACGGTCGCGGTCAGCGACCCGGGCAGGTTGCGGAGCACCTCGGGCAGGTCGGAGATCTCCTGGTACGTCACCACGATCGCCGACGGCCCGAAGCACTCCTCGGCCAGCTCCGGCAGGCCCATGGAGAAGGTGGTCAGGTCGGCGGTGTAGACGCGCGGCGCGACGGCCCCCTCGATCGGCCCGGCCAGCCCCCGGGCCAGCTCGGTCAGCCTCCCGTCGAGCGACGACGCGCCGGTCTCGAAGCCCTCCCGGATGGCGGGCGTCAGCATCGCGCCGCCGGTCGTCGCGGCCACGGCGGCGGTGATGGCCTTCAGCAGCTCGGCGTCGTCGGGCACGAACAGCAGGCCGGGGTTGGTGCAGAACTGCCCGACCCCCAGCGTGAGAGAGGCGGCGAAGCCTTCGGCGAGCCGTACCGGATCGGCGAGAGCGGACGGCAGCACGACGACCGGGTTGACGCTGCCGAGCTCGCCGTAGAACGGGATCGGGTCGGGCCGCTCGTTGATGAGCGCCTGGATCGCCTTCCCGCCGCGCAGCGACCCGGTGAACCCGACCGCCGACACCAGCGGGTGCCGGACGAGCTCGCGCCCCGCCTCCAGCCCCTCGACCAGGCCCAGCAGGTCGGGGTCGGGCAGCGCGCTCTTGATCACCTCGGCGACGCGGCGCGACAGCGCCGGGTGTCCCGGGTGGGCCTTCACCACGACCGCGCATCCGGCGGCGAGGGCCGAGGCCACGTCGCCGCCCGCGACCGAGAACGCGAACGGGAAGTTGGAGGCGGCGAACACCCCGACCACGCCCGGCACCGGCTGGAACATCCGCCGCACGTCGGGCTTGGGCGGGGTCGCCGACGCGTCGGCGTGGTCGATGATCGCCTCGACGTGCCCGCCGTCGCGCAGCACGTCGGCGAACAGCCGGAACTGAACCGCCGACCGGGTGATCTCGCCGCGCAGCCGGGCCTCCGGCAGAGCCGTCTCGTCCCGCGCGACCGGCCACAACTCCTCTTCGGCGACCAGCAGCGCGTCGGCGACGCGGTCGAGCACCTCGGCGCGCTCGGCGGCGGGGCGGGTGCGCCAGACCTCGCCGGCGCGGGCAGCTTCATTGATCATCGAGACCTCCGCTTGGTAATATATGACATTTTTAGAAAGATCTTCCCGGCTGGTCGTCGATTCCGCCGGACCCTGGTCGTCGGGTAGGCAGAAGCACGGAGAACCGAACCGAGGAGACAAGAAATGCCCCAGTACGCGGTCATCATCCACTCGCCCGCCCCGGCCGACCCGATGGACCTGACGCCCGACTACCTGGCGCTGCTCGAACGCTACCCCGCACAGGTGACCGAGCTCGGCGGCGCCATCGTCGCGGGCTTCGCCCTGCAACCCAGCACCACCGCCACCTCGATCCGGGGCGACGTCATCACCGACGGCCCTTTCACCGAGGCGAAGGAGGTCGTGGCCGGCTTCTTCGTCCTGGAGGCCCCCGATCTGGACGTCGCCCTGGCCATCGCCAGGCTCAACCCGGCGTGCCTCGACGGCGGGGTGGAAGTCCGCCCCCTGTTCGACGCCTTCACCGAGTGAACGAGACCGAGTGAACGAGACCGAGCAGGCCGTCGCCGACGCGCACCGTCACGAGTGGGCCTTCGTGCTCGCCGCGACGGCGCGCGTCACCGGTGATTTCGACCTCGCCGAGGAATGCGTCCAGGACGCCTACCTCGCCGCCCTCGACGCCTGGGCCCGCGACGGCGTCCCCCGCAAACCGGGCGCCTGGCTGACCCAGACGGCCCGGCGCAAGGCGCTCGACCTGCTGCGCCGGAACAAGGTCTTCCGCGCCAAGATGCCCCTGCTCGTCGAGCCTGACCCAGGCGGTGCCGAGATGCACCCGACCACCGACGACGACGAGATCCCGGACGACCGGCTCCGGCTGGTCTTCACCTGCTGCCACCCGGCGCTAGCCCGCGAGGCGCAGGTGGCGCTGACGCTGCGCCTGGTCTGCGGCGTGACCACGCCCGACATCGCACGCGCCTTCCTGGTCTCCGAGCCGACCATGGCCGCCCGGCTCACCCGGGCCAAGAAGAAGATCACCGCGGCCCGGATCCCCTATCGGGTGCCGGCCGCCGCCGACCTGCCCGAACGCCTCGACGCGGTGCCGCGCCTCGCGCACCGACGCGCAGGGGCGGCTGGTGCTCCTCGAAGACCAGGACCGCTCGCTCTGGGACCGAGGGGCCATCGCCGAGGGCCGCGACCTGGCCGTGGCGGCCTTCCGGACCGGCCGGGTCGGCCGCTACGCGCTGCAAGCGGCCATCGCCTCGCTGCACGCCGTCGCCGACACCGACTGGAAGCAGATCGTCGCGCTGTACGACGTCCTGCTGAAGATGTGGCCCTCACCCGTCGTGGCGCTCAACCGCGCGGTGGCGGTCGCCATGGTCGACGGCCCCGCGGCGGCGCTGGAGGAGGTCGACCTGCTGGCCACCGACGAACGGCTGGCCGGATATCACTACCTTCCGGCGGTCCGGGCCGACCTGCTGCGCCGCCTGAAGCGCCACGAGGAGGCCGCCGGCGCCTACCGCGCCGCCATCGCGCTGGCCGACAACGGGGCCGAAAAGGAATTCCTCGAAAATCGTCTCGCCGAAGTTGTCGATTCGGCCGGAGACCGCTCGTCGGGAGGTTAGACGAACGAAGGAGACCTCCGATGAAGGCGACCCGGCGCGAATGGCTCGGGCTCATGGTCCTGGCCCTGCCCACCCTGCTGCTGTCCCTGGACGTCAGCGTGCTCTACCTGGCCCTCCCCCACCTCAGCCGCGACCTCGGCGTCACCGGCACCGAGCAGCTCTGGATCCTGGACATCTACTCGTTCATGCTGGCCGGCTTCCTGGTCACCATGGGCACGCTGGGCGACCGGATCGGCCGCCGCAGACTCCTGCTGATCGGCGAGGCGGCCTTCGGGCTCTGCTCGGTGGCGGCCGCCTACGCCACCAGCCCCGAGATGCTCATCGCCGCCCGCGCGCTGCTCGGCGTGGCCGGGGCGACGCTGATGCCGTCGACGCTGGCGCTGATCAGGAACATGTTCCGCGACCCGAAGGAGATGGCCGCCGCGATCGGCCTCTGGTTCTCCTGCTTCATGGGCGGCATGACCCTCGGCCCGCTGGTCGGCGGCGCCCTGCTCGACCACTTCTGGTGGGGTTCTGCGTTCCTGCTCGGCGTGCCGGTCATGGTCGTGCTGCTGGTCGTCGGCCCGGCGCTGCTGCCCGAGTTCCGCGACCCGGAGGCCGGCCGCCTCGACCTGACCAGCGTCGCCCTCTCGCTGGCCGCGATCCTGCCGGTCATCTACGGCCTGAAGGAGATCGCCCGGGGCGCCGTGGGCATGACCGCCTTCGCCGCCGTCGCCGTGGGGCTCCTCGCGGGGTTCGGTTTCGTACGCCGCCAGGGCCGCCTCACCAGCCCGCTGCTCGACCTGAAGCTGTTCCGGAACCGCTCGTTCGGCAGCGCGCTGGGCACCTCGCTCACGCTGGGCGTGGTGATGGCCGGGATCACCTTGGTCACCACCCTCTACCTGCAGAGCGTGGCCGGTCTGTCCCCGCTGGAAGCGGGCCTGTGGATGATCCCACAGGCCGTCGCGATGGCCGCCGGCCTGATGCTCGCCCCCCGCCTGGCGGCCCGGATCCAGCCCGCTGTGCTGATGACCGCCGGCCTGGTCGTCGCGGCGGCCGGGATGTTCGTCCAGACCCAGACCAGTGTGGCGACCGTGGTCATCGGCCTGACCCTGGCCGGGATCGGCATCGCCCCGACGATGGCCCTCACGATGAACCTCATCATGGCCTCCACCCCGCCGGAGAAGGCCGGCTCGGCCGCGTCCCTGTCGGAGACCGGCGGCGAGTTCGGCATCGCCATGGGCATCGCCACCCTGGGCAGCCTGGCGACCTACGTCTACCGTTCGTCCTTCACCGGAACCGACGAGACCGCCCGCCAGGGCATCACCGAGGCGGCCGCCGCCGCAAAGCGCATCGGCGGCCAGGCGGGCGAGCAGCTCATGGACGCCGCCAAGATCGCCTTCACCTCGGGCCTGGTGGCGGTGGCCACGGTGGGAACGGTCGTCTTCGCCGCCCTGGCCCTGCTGGTCTGGGTGGCCTTCCGGACCGTCCCGGTCATCAAGGAGGAGTCCGCCGGGCAGGAGCGCGACCTGGTCTCCGCCTGATCAGCTCGCGACCAGGCCCTCCAGTTCGTCGAGCCACCCCTGATGGACGCGCCCGAACGGCTCCCGCCGCTCGGTCACCGCGCCCATCAGCCATTTCGCGGCCCTGACCGACTGCTCGATGACCTCCTGCGGATAGCCGTAGAGTTCCCGGTGCTCCTCGAACTCGTCGGCGTCGTCGAGGAAGATCCGCCCGTCGGTCTTGCGGATCACGTCGAGATCGAGGTCGATCATGGTGATCTCGGTGTCGGAGACGACCGGGACCGTGGTGACGTCGACGTAGACGGCCGTTTCGTGCGGATGGGCGTTGAACGAAGCCACCCACCAGGCGTCGCGGGGGAACAGCATCACGAACGGGAACTCGTAGACGAACTTCGGTTCGTCGCCCTTGCGGCCCAGGATCCCCTTCCGGTGGCCGGTCCAGACGCCGTGCTCGTCCTCACCGAGGAGGACACCGGGAAAGTTCCAGTGGAGGGAGCCGTCGTATTTGCGGTAAACGATCGCCAGATCCGTCACGCCATCCGACCTTAACCGAAGGTGGGCCAGAATCAGAGGTATGCGTTTCGCCATTCTGGGCCCCCTCGACGTACGCCGCGACGACGGCACCCAAGTCGAGCTCACCGGCCCCCGCGGACGCACCCTCCTGGCCGCCCTGGTTCTCGACGCCGGCCAGGTCGTCACCACCTCGCGCTTGATCGACATCCTCTACGGCACCACTCCCCCCGCAGGAGCGGTGAACGCCCTCCAGGCCCAGGTCAGCCGCCTGCGAACGGCCCTGGGCGGGCACATCACCCACACCCCGGCGGGCTACCGCCTCGACGCCGCCCCGGCGGACGTCGACGCCCACCGCTTCGAACGCCTGGCCGCGACGGGCCATCTCACCGAAGCGCTGAGCCTGTGGCGCGGCCCCGCCCTGGACGGCCTCCCCGACACCCTGGGAGCCGCGGCCGCCCGCCTGACCGAACTCCACCTGACGACTTTCCTCGCGATGGTCGACACGGTCCTGAAAAACCACGACCCGATCTCTCCCCTCCTCACCGGCACCGGCCCCATCCCCGGCCTCCCCGAGATGATCACCCGCCATCCCCTCAACGAGGGCCTGCGGTCCCGCCACATCAGAGTCCTGGCCGCCCTGGGCCGTCCGGCCGAGGCACTGACGGCTTACGAAGAGGCCCGACGCCTCCTCGACGAGGAACTCGGCACCCGACCATCGGCGGTACTGACGGCCGCATACATGGCGGTACTACGCGGCGAAAGCTCCCATGCGCCGCCGGCTCACCCGGTCCACCAAGATCGGGCCCGATCCGACGAGCTACCCAATGGCCTGACGTCACCCCAGCCAGCACCACCTCACCCGGCTCGGCCCTACCCTGAGCCGTCCGGCCCGGCCTCGCCTGAATCCGGGCTGGTCTCGGGCCTGCCCGAGCAGGTGCCTCCCGGGGAATTTGCGGCCGGCCAGACAGTCGGCGATCCCGCCGCATCACCGCCCAGCCCGAAATTGCACGACACCACCACCGAAAAGCCCGAGCGGGTCGGCGTCCCTACCCTGCTCACCGATCTCGTCGGCCGGGATGCCGAACTCGCCGCCATCCGGGAGCTGATCTCCACCGCCCGCCTGGTCACCCTGACCGGCCCTGGCGGCACCGGCAAGACGCGGCTGTCCGCCGAGGCCTGCGCCCACGTCGACACGCCCGTCTACTTCGTCGAGCTCTCCCCTTTGGCAGACGGCACCGAGGTTCCGCAGGCCGTGCTCAGCACGCTCGGGCTCCGGGAGGGCCGCCTGCTCAAGCAGGGCGCGCAGCCGGTCACCGATCCGTTCGGCCGCATCGTGGCCGGGATCGGCGACCGTCCGATGCTCATCGTCCTGGACAACTGCGAACACCTCGTCGAGGCCGCCGCCACCTTCGCCGATCGCCTCCTGGCCGCCTGCCCGGGGCTGCGGATCCTGGCCACCAGCCGCGAGCCCCTCGGCATCACCGGCGAACGCCTGCGCCCGATCCCGCCGCTGGCCCTCCCGCCGTCGGGCATCGACCCCGCCGACGCCCTTTCCTACCCTTCTGTACGCCTCTTCGCCGACCGCGCCGCCGCCGTGAAACCCGGATTCTGGGAATCGGCCCACGCCGGCGAGCTCGACGCCGTGGTCAGGATCTGCCGCGCCCTCGACGGGCTGCCGCTGGCCATCGAACTCGCCGCAGCCAGGGTCCGCACGCTCCCGGTGACCGACATCGCCGACGCGACCGACCCGTTCGCCGTGCTCGCGCGCGGAAGCCGTACGGCAGAACCGAGACACCGCACCCTGCGCGCCGTGATCGCCTGGAGCTGGGACCTGCTCGACGACGACGAGCGGACCCTCGCCCGCCGCCTGACCGTCTTCCGCGGCGGCGCGACGCTGAAGGCGGCGCAGGAGGTCTGCGGCCTGCCCCCGCACGACGTACTGGACCTGCTCGCCGGCCTGGCCGACAAATCCCTCATCGAGGTCGCCGGGACCCACTACCGGATGCTCGACACCATCCGCGCGTTCTGCGCCGAACAGCTCGCCGAAGCGGGCGAGGAGGAGCGCCTCCGCCAAGCCCACGTGACCTACTTCCGCGACTTCGCCAACCTCGCCGACCCGCATCTGCGCACCGGCGACCAGCTCGACTGGCTGCGCCGCATGGACGCCGACCACGAGAACCTGCTCGCCGCCTTCCGCCACGCCGGAACCGACGACGCCCTGCGGCTCTTCTCGGGCATGACCGGCTTCTGGTGGCTGCGCGGCCTGCGCAGCGAGTCGGACACGTGCGCCCGCGAACTCCTGGCCCGCCTCGGCCCCGACCCGGAGATGTCGGAGGAGTTCGCCCTCTGTGTGCTGAGCGCCATCGTCGGCGGCGGCCCCACCCCCGAACTCCGCCCCACGATCGAACGCGTCGCCACCTGGATGGACGGCTTCCGCGCCCCCCACCGCCAACCCCTTCTCTGGGTGCTCTGGTCGCAGGCCGTCGGCCCGCCCGACCCGGCCCTGGCCGAGGAACTGATCGCCGTCCAGGCCACTCACGACCTCGACGCGTGGACCCGCGCCCTGTCCCAGTTCGGCTGGGGCCTGCTGGCCCTCTTCGAGGGCAAGCCCGCGCGGGCGGAGGAACACCTGCTCCCGTCGCTGGCCGGATTCACCGAGATCGGCGACCGCTGGGGCATGGCGATGGGCCTCACCGGCCTGGCCGACATCGCCGAATGGACCTGCCGCCGCGAGGAGTCCCTCGACCTCATCAACCAGGCCCTGGAGCTCGTCCAGACCCTGGGCACCACCGTCGACATCGCCGACCTGCTCTGCCGCCGCGCCCAGAACACCCTGGTCCTGTCGGAACGATCAGGCGCGGCGGCCCCCGCCATGCTCGGCAGCGCCCGCGCCGACTTCTCCCGCGCCGCCGAACTGGCCCGCCACGCGGGCGCGATCGAACTCATCGGCCGCGCCCGCATAGGCCTGGCCGACCTGGCCCGCCTCCACGGATCCCTCACCGAGGCACGGGAGATGACCGAACAGGTCCTCATCGACCTGACCCAGAGCGGCGGCGACTGGTTCAGCCTCGACGAGATCCGCGTGGCCGCCAACCTGACCCTGGGCTGGATCGCCTACGCGCAAGGCGACCCCGACCGCGCCGAACACCACCACCGCCTGGCCCTCTCCTCGGTGTACGTCCAGCGCAACCGCCTCCAAGCCGCACGAGTGACCGAGGGCCTGGCCGGCGCCCTCCTCCTCCGCGACGACCCGGCGGGCGCGGCGGCCCTCCTCGGCATCAGCACCGCCCTGCGCGAGGGCCTCCCGAGCGACGAACCCGACCCGCTGAGACTGGCCTCCCGCTGCCGCGCCATCCTGGGCGAGGCGAGCTACGAGATCGCCCACGCGAGAGGCCTGGACATGCCGAAGGACCGCCTCATCCCGGTCGTCCTGGAACTCACCCCACCAGCCTGAACCTTCAGCGCTGAACCGGCGCACATCCACCAGGCCGAGCGTCAGGCCCCCGTCAGCGATCCGTCATCGATCCGTCAGCGGCGTCAGCAAGTGGTCAGCCGCAGGTCAGGGGCCTCGCCAAAGCTGAGCCCATGACTTCCACCACCCCCACCCCGGCCGCGAAGAAGTGGGGCACGCTGGTCATCTCGTGCCTCGCGATGCTGCTGCTCGCTCTTGACGTGACCGTCCTTCACCTGGCCACTCCCAAGCTGGTCGAGGACATGACCCCGACCGCGACCCAGTTGCTCTGGATTCTGGACATCTATGGCTTCGCCCTGGCCGGTCTGCTGATCACGTTCGGCAACATCGGCGACCGGATCGGCCGCAAGAAGCTCCTGCTGATCGGCACCGTCGCTTTCGGCGCCGCGTCGGCCCTGACCGCCTACGCCCCCACGCCCGAGCTGCTGATCGCGGCCCGCGCGCTGCTGGGCGTGGCGGGCGCGACCATCATGCCGTCCACCTTGTCGATCATCCGGAACGTCTTCACCGACCCGAAGGAGCGCACCTCCGCCGTCGGCATCTGGAGCAGCGTCTCGGCCCTCGGGTTCGCCATCGGCCCGGTGGTCGGCGGCGCCCTGCTCGACCACTTCTGGTGGGGTTCGGCCTTCCTGATCAACGTCCCGATCACGATCATCCTGGTCATCGGCGGCGTGCTCGTCCTGCCGGAATCCCGTAACCCCAACCCCGGCCGCCTCGACGTCATCAGCGTCCCCCTGTCGATCATCGGCGTCATCTCCTTCGTGTACGCCTTCAAGATCGCCGCCCACGACGGCATCGCCGAACCGGCGGTCTGGATCTCCGCCGCGCTCGGCCTGGTCGCCTTCGTCGTGTTCGTCCGCCGTCAGACCAAGCTCGCCGAACCGCTGATCGACGTGCGCCTGTTCCGGCTCCGCGCCTTCTCCGGGGCCGTCGGCGCCAACGTGGCCGTCATCTTCGGCACGCTGTCGATCTCGGTGGCGTTCGCCCAGTACTTCCAGCTCGTCCGGGGCTGGTCGCCGCTGGTCTCGGGCCTGGCGGGGCTGCCGGGCGGCGTCGGCGCCGCGATCGCCGGCGGCCTGGCCGGTACGCTGATCATGGCCATGGGCCGGGCCAGGACGGTCACGCTGGGCCTGTTCCTGACCTCGGTCGGCTTCTTCTTCTACGCCTTGGTCGACGTCGACACCAGCTACGCCTTCATGCTCCTTCCGATGATCATCGCCGGCATGGGCATGGGCTTCACCTTCGCCGTCACCAACGACACGATCATCGCCTCGGTCCCCCGGGAGCGCGCCGGAGCGGCCTCGGCCATCTCGGAGACGGCCACCGAGGTCGGCGGCGCACTCGGCATCGCCGTCCTGGGCAGCGTCCTGGGCGGCCTCTACACCGGCAACCTGGTCGTCCCGTCAGGGATCCCCGCCGAGGCGGCCACCGTGGCGGGCGAGTCCCTGGGCGGCGCCGTCCACGTGGCGTCCCAGCTTCCCGGCGCGCTGGGAACCCAGCTCCTGGAAGCGGCCCAGCGCACCTTCGTCGACTCGATGCACACGACCCTCGTCGTGGGCGCCGTCTCCATGATCGTCCTCGCCGCCGCCTGCCTCTGGGCCCTCCGCGGCACCCCGAAGGAGATCCCCGAGGTCATCCTTGACGACACCGGCCGGGTCGAAGAACCCGCCCGCTGACCAACCGGGAAACGGCCCTCCCACGCGGACGGGCCGTTTCCGCCGTCCACCGGGTGGCGGTCGTTACGGCGGGATGGGTCGCGGCCGGTTGGCGCCGGATACGGCGAGGGCCGGTGGCGGCGGGCGGGGCCGGCCAGGCGGAGCCGTAACGGAGAAAAGGTCGGGCGCCGCCGATGTCCGGCAGAAAGCGCAGTGGCCCCTCCTGTCGAGGAAGGGCCACTGAGAGGAACGGTCAGGCTTCGACGACCACCGGGATGATCATCGGCCGACGACGGTAGGTGTCGCTGACCCAGCGGCCGACCGTGCGGCGGACGACGCGGCGGATCTGCATGACGTCGGCCACCCCCGCGGCGGCCGTCTCCTGGAGCGCCTTCTCGATCTGGGGGATCACCGCGTCGAGCGAGTCGGGGTCGATGCCCGATCCGCGCGCCGTGATCTCGGGGCCGCCGGTGAGGCGGCCGGTGGTCGAGTCGACGACCACCACGATCGAGATGAAGCCCTCGTCGCCCAGGATGCGCCGGTCTTTCAGCGCCACCTCGGTGATGTCGCCGACCGAGGTGCCGTCGACGAAGACGTAACCGGCCGGCACCGCGCCGACCACCTTCGCCTGCCCGTCGACCAGGTCGACCACGACCCCGTCTTCGGCGATGACGACGTTCTCGTCGGGCACTCCGGTGAGCCGCGCGAGCCGCGCGTGCGCCCGCAGGTGCCGCCACTCGCCGTGGACCGGCATGAAGTTCGACGGCTTGGTGGCGTTGAGGACGTAGAGCAGCTCGCCCGCGGCGGCGTGACCCGACACGTGGACCAGCGCGTTGCCCTTGTGGACGACCTTCGCCCCCCACCGGGTCAGCCCGTTGATGACCTTGTTGACCGCCGTCTCGTTGCCCGGGACCAGCGACGAGGCCAGCAGCACCGTGTCGCCCTCGGCGATGCGGATCGGGTGGTCGCGGTTGGCCATGCGCGACAGCGCCGCCATCGGCTCACCCTGCGAACCGGTGCAGATGAGCACGACGTCTTCCGGCGGCCACTCTTCGATCTCGCGCGAGTCGACCAGGATCCCGGCCGGCACCTTGAGATAGCCGAGTTCGCGCGCGACGCCCATGTTGCGGACCATCGACCGACCGATGAGGGCGATCTTGCGGCCGTGCTTCTGGGCCGAGTCGACGACCTGCTGCACGCGGTGGATGTGGGAGGCGAAGCACGCCACGATGATGCGCTTGTCGGCCACCCGGATCACGTCGTCGATCACCGGCGCGATGTCGCGCTCGCTGGTGACGAACCCGGGCACCTCGGCGTTGGTCGAGTCGGACATCAGCAGGTCGACGCCCTCGGCGCCGAGCCGGGCGAACCCGCCCAGGTCGGTCAGCCGGCCGTCCATCGGCAGCTGGTCCATCTTGAAGTCGCCGGTGTGCAGGACGATCCCGGCGGGGGTCCGCACGGCGACCGCGAGCGCGTCGGGGATCGAGTGGTTGACCGCGAAGAACTCGAGCTCGAACGGCCCGAACCGGCGCCGCTCCCCCTCGACCACTTCCTCGGTGACCGGCTGGATGCGGTGCTCGGTCAGCTTGGCCTCGATCAGCCCGAGCGTCAGCCTGGCCCCGACGAGCGGGATGTCACGCCGCTCGCGCAGCAGGTAGGGCACCGCGCCGATGTGGTCTTCGTGGGCGTGCGTGAGCACGACGGCCTCGATCTTGTCGAGCCGGTCGCGGATGTATTCGAAGTCGGGCAGGATCAGGTCGACCCCGGGCTGGTCGACCTCGGGGAACAGGACCCCGCAGTCGACCACGAGCAACCGGCCTTCGTATTCGAAGACCGCCATGTTGCGGCCGATCTCCCCGAGCCCGCCCAGGGCGACGATCCGCAGGCCTCCTTCGGGTAGCGGCGGAGGCGGGCCGAGTTCCGGATGGGGATGACTCATGCGCGCACCCCGTGATCATGGGGTGTAGCCAGCAGCACTCAATCTCCTATGACCTTCAGGCCGCCCGCGACGAGGTCGGCGCGGAGCAGCGCGATCTGTTCAGGTGTTGCCTCGACCAGCGGCAGCCGGCTCGGACCGGCTTCCTGGCCGACAAGTCTCAGTGCGGCCTTCGCCATGATCGCCCCACCGGCCTGGTTCATGATCCCCGAAATGACGGGGGTCAGGCGCAGGTGGATCTCGCGGGCTCCCGCGACGTCACCCTGGCGATACCGCTTGATCATCTCTGCGAGGTCGACCCCCGCGACGTGACCGATCACGCTCACGAACCCGGCCGCGCCCACCGACAGCCACGGAAGGTTGACCGCGTCGTCGCCCGAGTAGAAGACGAGGTCGGTCGCGAGCATGACCTCGGACGTGGTGTGGAAGTCGCCCTTGGCGTCCTTCACCGCGACGATCCGCGGATGCTGCGCCAGCCGGATCAGCGTCTCACGCGCGATGGGGATGTTGGACCGCCCGGGGATGTCGTAGAGCATCACCGGCAGCTCGGTCGCGTCGGCGATCGCGACGAAGTGGCGGTAAACGCCCTCCTGCGGGGGACGGCTGTAATAAGGCGTGACCGCCAGCAGACCATGGGCACCGGCCCGCTCGGCCGCCTTCGCCGCCTTCACGCTGTGGGCGGTGTCGTAGGTGCCGACACCAGTGATCACGAAGGCCCGGTCTCCGACGGCCTCGACCACGGCGCGGACGAGGAGCTCTTTCTCCTCGTCGGTGGTCGTCGGGCTCTCGCCCGTGGTGCCACTCACGACCAGGCCGTCATTGCGCTGCTCGTCGACGAGGAAGCCGGCCAGTCGCTGCGCCGCGTCGTAGTCGACGGCTCCGTCGACGGTGAAAGGGGTCACCATCGCGGTCAGCATGCGGCCGAAGGGGGCGTCAGAGGTTCCAGTTGGCGATGCCATAGACCGAACGGTACCCGGATCCGCCCAAACGGTGGACCCCGCCACCCCGCCTGTGGATAACGGCGGGGGCATCCGGGCACGAAAGAGGCCGCCGATATGTGCTCGGGGGTACACACATCAGCGGCCTCTATCCCTCAATCGACGCGTCTTACGGCCGCGTTACAGACTCTTGGAACTTATTTTCCCGCGTTGACATGCAGCCGTTTGGCTGCCTATCGTGCGATGGCGTGGACGACGAGGTTTTCCGGGCACTGGCCGACCCCAGCCGCCGCCAGTTGCTCGACCGGCTGAACGCCGCCAACGGCCAGACCCTGCGTCAGTTGTGTGACGGCCTGACGATGGCCCGCCAGTCGGTGAGCAAGCATCTGGCCGTCCTGGAGTCGGCCGGCCTGATCACCACGACCCGGCGCGGCCGGGAAAAACTCCACTACCTGAACGCCGAACCGATCAACGCCATCGCCGACCGCTGGCTCGGCCGATACACGCGGGCCCGGGCGAGCGCCCTGGCCGACCTCAAGACCGCATTGGAGCAACGGCCCATGAGCCCGACCGAGTTCGCCTACACGACGTACATCAAGACGACCCCCGAACGCCTCTGGGAGGCCCTGACCACCCCGGAGTTCACCCGCCGCTACTGGGGCGTGTCGCTGGAGTCGACCTGGGAGGTGGGGGCGCCGGTCACGTGGGCGATGGGCGAGGTGCGCATGGACGACCCCACCCACCAGGTGGTGCTGGAGTCGAAGCCCCACGAGCGGCTCTCCTACACCTGGCACACGCTGACCGACGAGTTCGCGGCGGCCGTCGAGCTGACGGGGGAGAAACTGACGGCGTGGCGGGCCGAGCCGAGGTCGAAGGTGACGTTCAGCCTGGAGCCGGTGGGCGACCTGGTGAAGCTGACGGTGATCCACGACGACTTCATGGAGGGCTCGGCGATCCTCCCGGAGATCAGCCAGGGGTGGCCGGCGATCCTGTCGAACCTGAAGACGTACCTGGAGACGGGCGAGACCCTACCGGCCCTGAGCTAGGGGCCGGCTGCCGCTCGCGCGACGGGATCCGGCGCACGGGGTCGTCGCCCACACCCCACCTCAGCAGGTCGCCAGGGAGAGCGGCCCGACGACGGCGCTGACGGGGGCGCACCAGCCGGGCCCGATCTCCGGGAGTGGACGGAGCCGGCCCAGGAGGTGACGTACACATCTCCCAAACCCTCGTGTCCCCACGCGGTGGCCATCTCGCGGACGATCCCGAGGCCGCGACCGTGCTCGTCGGCGGGCGGCGGGCGTTTCTCGCGGGGCGCGGTCGCCTCGCCGCCAGGGTCGGTCACTTCTATACGAATGGAGCGTTCCAGCTTAATAACGCATATGCGGACATTACCGCCCTTAGGGATTCTGCTATGGCGAATGGCATTCGAGAAGAACTCGGAAACGACGACCTCGGCATCATGGGCAAGTGGGCGCCCATCGAGGTAGCGGCGGACGAATAGCCTGGCCACGGCGGCCATCGAGGCTCGTCCAGGCAGGGACAAAGCATGACGATCCACGACAGGATCCTCCACAGGTCAAGAGTAAAGT
Source organism: Herbidospora galbida (assembly GCF_005233835.1). GTDB lineage: Bacteria > Actinomycetota > Actinomycetes > Streptosporangiales > Streptosporangiaceae > Herbidospora > Herbidospora galbida. Next base: position 22,910 of record NZ_SZQA01000046.1, read on the forward strand.
TGGAATCACAACTGTTGGCCATTACTCTGGGTTGTGCATCGGATACGGGAGGATCGGAATTAACGCTTTACAGTCCAAGGATGGATAAGTGGCCAACTCCGATCCGGTTTACCTGCGTGTTGTCGAAGACCTCCGCCGTCAGATAACGGAGGGCCTGTTGCAACCCGGAGCGCCGATTCCCTCACGGCACCAGATCACCCGGAAGTACGGCGTCGGCGAAACCGCCGCTCGCCACGCGCTTCGAGTGCTGGCCCAAGAAGGGTTGATCATCGGCCGCGTCGGGTCGGGCCATCGGGTCCGTCAACGGCCGGACCTGCTCCCGCTCCACCGTGCCCAGGCCCACTTCTCGACCGACATGCACGCCGTCGGGCGCCGCCCGACGTGTGACGTCAAGACCGATTCCGCCGAGGCCAGGCCCGACATCGCCGTACGCCTGCGCATCGCCGCCCAATCCCCCGTCACGAGAACGCGCATCGTCTATCGCAGCGACGGCAAACCCGTGCAGCTCGCGGTGTCGTACGAACCCATCGTCTACAACGACGGCACCGACGACATCACCCAGGTCGCCCACCGCCTCGGCGGCAACGGCCTGAAGCTGACCGAGGTGACCGAACACGTGTACGCGCGGGTCCCCCAGCCCGTGGAAAGCGACGTCCTGGACCTCCCGGCCGGCGTTCACGTACTCCACGTGGAACGCACCCACTGGGCGGGCGACAAACCCGTGGAGACCAGCGACGTGATCATCCCGTGCGACCAGTTCCGACTCGTCTACAGCCTCCCTGCTCCTTACGGAGACCAGACGGGCCGGTGAGGGCTTCCCTCACTTTCGGCGTATGACCGGGTCGCGGGGACCTGCTACTTGCGGGTTCCCGCGACTTGTTTGTGTGGGGCGGTGGGGGGTTCGAGGCATGTCCTCTCCTTGGGTGACGTTCCTCGGCGGCGGCCTTCCCTGAGAGGGCAGGAGCGGAGCAGTACCAAACTGGGCTTGATCCGGTTTGACGGACATCTGAGACCAGGGGTTCGTCCCCGGAAGGATGTCCATCTTGGAGAGCATGGGGAAGAAAAAGCGTCCTCGCCGCTCGTTCACGCCAGAGTTCAAGGCCGAGATCGTCGAGCCGTGCCGGCGCGGTGACCGTTCGGTCGGCCAGGTGGCCAAAGACTTCGAGCTGACCGAGACCGCGGTGCGGGCCTGGGTCCGCCAAGCCGAGGTCGACACCGGAGCGCGGGAGGGGCTGACCAGCGCTGAACGGGAGGAGCCGGCCGCGTTGCGGCGGGAGAACCGCCGGCTGCGCGAGGACGTCGACGTCCTTAAGCGGGCCACGGCTTTCTTCGTGCGGGAGACCCGGTGAGCGTTGATCCGTTCATCGAGGCGGAGAAGCGCGGCGGTCACAGCGTCAAACGGGCGTGTGAGCTGCTGGAGGTCTCCCGAGCCGCCTTCTACGCACGCCGTGATGGCCATCGCGGTCCTCGCGAAGTTCGTGATGCGGAACTGAGTGAGCGCATCGGCGGCCTGCACCGTGATTCGCGTGGCACCTACGGCGCTCCGCGTATCCACGCGGCCCTGCGACGGGAAGGTGAGTTGTGCGGCCGGCGCCGGGCCCGGCTGATGCGCGCCCTGGGATTACAGGGCAGGCACCGCAGGCGCCGGCAGATCACCACGATCCCCGCCCCCGACGCCGGTTGGCGGCCGGACCTGATCGGCCGGGACTTCCAGGCCGACCCGGACGAATCGACGCCCGCTGGTGCGGAGACATCACCTATGTCGCCACCGATGAGGGCTGGTTGTATCTGGCCACGTTGATCGACATCGCCTCCCGCCGGGTGATCGGCTGGGCCACCGGCGACCATCTGCGCAGGCCGCTGGTCGTCGACGCCTTGCAACACGCGTGGGATGACCGCCGTCCGCATGGGCCGGTGATCTTCCAGTCCGATCGCGGCCGTCAGTACACCAGCGCCGCCTATGGTCAGGTCGCCGACCGGCTCGGCATCCGATTGTCGGTCGGCCGCCGTGGCCAGTGCTGGGATAACGCGGTGGCCGAGTCGTTCTTCGCCACGATCAAGGGCGACCTGCTGGACGAACATCGCTGGCCGACCCGGGCCGCCGCGCGCAGCGCGATCTTCGAATACGTCGAGAGCTGGTACAACCTGCACCGACTGCACAGCAGCCTTGGTTACCGAAGTCCTGCCGAGTTCGAGGCCGCAACCACGGCCTGATCACCACAAGCGCCGTGTCCGTCAAAGTGGAGCAAGCTCACAACAACCCGCTACCGCCCTCACTCTCCCCGCCCCGAAGTCCCTTCCAGCCGCGAAGACGCACCGGCACATCGGCGATGACTCCGAAAAAGAGGTCAACCGGCCGCTGGAAGCTGCCGACGCGTTCCAGCGGCCGGTCCCTCACCGCCTGGCAAGGCAAGGCAGGTGGTGAGTGCCTATGGGACCTCCTCCTTGGTGCCGCCGAACAAGTCGACGGCACTCAGAGAGCGGGCGTGAGCCTGCGCCGACATCGCAAGAGGTGTGCCGGTCGCTGGAACTCTCCCTCGTGCATTCCAGCGACCGGCCGCTCGCAGCTCCACGTGTGGGGGCGATGTGGAGCGGCGAGTGCTTTGAGGCGATTCGGCACAGGCGTCGGCCCGCCCTTGTTCGAACCACGCACTCCGACAAATACGATTTGCCGTAATTGCCGACGCGCCGCAGCTTAAGGCATTCGATCATCCGAGATGGGCAGGGGAACCCAGGGCGGTGACCATTCTCTGCAGTCGATGGAGCCCGTCGCTCGAGACTTAGCCATATCGCCACATAGCGGGATGGCGGTCAATTCAGCCCCGCGGAGAGCATCCACATGCACGCCGGCGCACGGCGGGCGTCCCGGCCTCAGCCAGGTCGTACAGCAACACCAGAGAACAGCGCAAACACGACCAGACGGTAGCGACGCAGACATACTCTCGCGAACGAGGCAACAGGGCGTCCTGGTAGAACAATGCCGTTCTAATCAGGGAAATCGCGTCACATCCACGCCCGGGACGTAAAACACTTCCAGCCACAAATCGGATGGACAAATGCGGGCACCGCAAGAACGTCGGTGGGTGATGGTAAAACGTGCGTCATGGGTTTGCGGGTCAAGGACATGGCGGCTGGCGATCAGCCACGTGAGCGATTGCTGGAGAAAGGAGGCAACGCCCTGGCCGATCGGGAATTACTGGCCATACTCCTCGGATCGGGCAGCCGCGGCATGAGTGCCGTCGAGCTCGCCTCGCGGGTCATCTCCCACTGCGGCGATCTCGGGGAACTCGCGCGGTCCGAGCCACATCGGCTGCTCAGCGTTCCGGGGGTCGGGCCCGCCAAGGCCGCCCGCGTCGCTGCGGCGTTTCATCTTGTACGTCGCTCGCAAAGCGGCCCCGGTCCATTGCGCATCACCTCCTCGGCCGACCTCGCCGCCCTGGTGGCCCCGCTCCTGCGGGAGCAGACGAAGGAGCGCCTGGTCCTGGTGGTGTGCGACGCCGCCGGCGGGGTGCTGCGCCAGCTGGTGCTCACCGAGGGCGGGAGCGACCACACCTCACTGCCCGTCCGCGATGTGATCACAGCGGTGTTGACCTCGGGAGGGGCGGCGTTCGGCGTCGCGCACAACCACCCGAGTGGCTCCATCGAGCCCAGTCCCGACGACGTGGCCTCGACCGACCACCTGCGACACGCTTCCGACATCGTTGGCCTCACCTTCCTCGATCACCTTGTGGTTACCGACACCAAGTGGCGCCGTGTTTCTTAATCCTCAATCTACATATAGGTCTAGTCGCCGTCTATAGAGACTTAGTAAGTGTCTGGTTTCTGGGTATACGTACTGTTTGGTCTACGATACGAAGATGCTCGACCGAGAGGGACCCGTGCCGGTCTACAAGCAGATAGCCGAGGAGCTCCGGCGAAAGATCGCCGAAGGCGAGCTGAGCCCCGGCGACGCCATCCCCAGCGAGGCGGAACTCGAAGCCGAATACAACGTCGCCCGTATGACCGCCCGCCGGGTGGCACGCGAACTGCGCGACCAGGGCCTCGCCTACACGATCCAGGGAGAGGGCACCTTCGTGGGCACGCCCGACACCCCGCGATCGGAGCTCCCCGTCTACCAGCAGATCGCGAAGCTCCTGTCGGAGAAGATCCGCTCCGGCGAGTTCCCGGCCAACCGCGCCCTGCCGAGCGAGAAGGCGTTGATGGCCGAGCACGGCGTGGCCAAGGCGACCGTCCGCCAGGCGATAGCGACCCTGCGCAAACAGGGGTACGTGTTCACGGTTCCCTACCGAGGGACGTACGCGACGGCCCGCGAGAAGTGGCCCAAGTCGAAGCGCTCGACACCGGCCTCACGCCAGAACGGGCTGTGAAACCCGGGCGCTCGGGGCACGGCCCAGGGCACCCGACATCGACGTGACTTGCCGGGGTAAAGGCGGATCCGCCGCCCGCCCTGGCGGGCCGGCGCTCGCCCAGGTGGATGAGTGACCTGTTTAGGTGAATGGGTGACCGTACTGCCTACGGATCGGGCAACACCCGTCTGCCCAGATGGACGGTTGGCTGCCTCAGATCGGTTCCCCGCTCCGGCGTCGATACGGAGTCCGGTCAGCCGAAACGGCTTGTGGTGGCCAGTGGTGCAACCGCAAGCGGCTCTGCGAGCCGACAGGCTATAGGGCCCAGCGGGAGCGGCGGTAGCTTTGCGCCCGGCGGGCTCCCATCCGGCTCCTGCTCCGCCCGGCTCTGCTCCACCCGGCTCCTGCTCCGCCCGGCTCTGCTCCACCCGGCTCCTGCTCCACCCGGCTCCTGCTCCACCCGGCTCCTGCTCCACCCGGGCCCGCTCCACCCGGCCCCATCCCGCGCCGCGGCGGGACGGATTCAGGTGCGTTCCGCGCCGCCGACGCAGCCGGTCAGCGCGCGGCCCGGTAGCCGTCGGTTCGGTGCCCGGTCTTCGCCGACGATGCGCAATGATCCGAGCCGGTCGGCGCCGACTACGGATTCAGGAGTCACCGGGGCGATGTACACGCCGATTTTCATCCCCGTCGTGTTGTCGACGCGCAATGTATAGGTCTGCCCCCGCTCCACCCGGATCGGCGGAAAGGATTGATACGTGCCGCCGTTGTTCGATGGCGTGACCGCGGCACGGTACAGGACGGCGTCGCCGTGCATGACGGCCAGCGTGAGCTTGTCCGGCATCCCTTGTTCCCAGCCGACGACCACCCCGATCGTCCACACATACGGCGACGCCGGCACGAACTCCTGGTCCACGTGTCCGTCGGGCAGCAGCTGGAACGCCTCCGCGCCGAGCTTCTGATCGTTGCTGACCTCGTACACGCAGTCGGTGTCGTGGAACTCCGACGGCAGTACATACGGCTTCGGAGGTGTCCCGACGCCCGCAGCCGACCCCTCGGCCCCGTAGAACACCCAGGTCAATGCAACCGCCGCCACCGCGACGACGACTCCTCCGAGCAGAACGTGCCCCGGCCGGATCGCCGCCGCCCACCTCGGAAGCGCGTCGTTCTGCCCGTTGACCGCGCGCTGGCGGATCCCCAGGGCGATGGCCGCCACCGCGCCGAGAATGCCGCCCACCCAGCTCGCGCTCTCCAGCGTCGCCACCACCGAAAGGCCGATCATCAGCAGCGCCACTGGGCCGCAGATCGCCACAATCCAGGCGAAATTCCCGGTTTTCTTCATCGCTCCCGACTCCACATAAAAAGGTGCCGAGATAGAGACGAAAAGCCGCGCGATTCCGTTGACACATCCTCGCGCGACATTCAAGTCAGGAATTAATGGTATTTGTCATCTAAAGCAACACTTCGCGAAAGTTTCACGCCCGCCACGCCAGCCACCTGCGTCGATGCGGACCGCCGTTGACAGACCCCCGCCCCCGGGTTAGCCATGAGATCCCAATGTTAGCGATAACAGATGGACCTCCCATGCTCAGAAGAGTGCTGCTCCCCCTCCTCCTCATCGCCGTCCTCCTCCACCCCACCCCCGCCAACGCCGCCGGCCCCGCCCCGCATTACCTCATGACGGCGTTCACCAACGCCAGCGAGTCGAACATGTACGTCTACGACTCCAGCAACGCCGCGAACTACAACCTGATCAGGGCAAACGCCTACACACCCCCGTCAGGCCTGATCCGCGACCCGAGCGTCATCAAGCACAGCGACGGCTACTACCACCTCGTCTACACGACCGGCTGGACCGGCAACACGATCGGGTTCGCCCGCAGCGCCGACGCCGTCACCTGGACCTTCCAGCGCAACGTCGTCGTCGGGCTGAACGGCTCGACGGGCAGCACGTGGGCGCCCGAGTGGTTCCGCGACTCCGACGGCAGTGTGCACGTCGTCTTCTCGGCGTCGACGACCGGGACGGCGGGGCAGTTCCGGCCCTACCGGATCACGGCCACCAACTCCGCGCTGTCGGCGTGGTCGGCGGCGACGCCGCTCGGGATCTCGGCCAACTACATCGACAGTTTCCTGGTCAAGGTCGGCGGGACATACCACAACTTCCTGAAGAACGAGACGACCAAGTACATCGAGCATGCCACCGCCACCAGCCTCAACGGGCCGTGGACGTTCGTCGGCACGGGCAACTGGGCCGGGTGGGGTTCGGGGCTCGAAGGGCCCGCGCTCGTGCGGCTGCCGGACAACCGGTGGCGGCTCTACTTCGACAACTACTCGGGCGGGCGCTACTACTACGCCGACAGCTCCGACCTGTCGAGTTTCTCCTCCCGGACCGAACTCTCCGGGCTGTCCGGCACGGCCCGGCACTTCACCGTGCTGCGGGAGGACTCCGGTGACACCACCGCGCTGCCGACCGGGAACCGGTCGCTGCGGGCCGGGTCACTGTACGTGCGGCACCGCGACTACCAGGCGTATCTGGAGAACGTGAGCGCTTCCAGCTCGCTGCTGGCGCGGCAGGACTCCACCTTCACCATCGGCGCGGGGCTGGCCCACTCCGGGTGCTACTCGTTCCAGGCGATCAACTTCCCCGGGTACTACCTGCGCCACTACAACATGCAGCTGGTCCTGCAGCGGAACGACGGCTCGGCGATCTTCCGCGGTGACGCCACCTTCTGCGCGCGGGGGTCGCTGCTGGAGTCGTACAACCTGCCAGGGAAGTTCCTGAACGGCAGCCTGCGCCTCGATCCCACCGGCACGGCCTTCACCGTGACCAGCCCGCTGGCCTGAGAGGACCCGTCAATGCGCCTGTTACGCCTGATCGTCGTCGTGGCGACGCTGCTTCTCCTGACACCGCTGCCGGCGCAGGCCAGCCCGGCCGTGCAGTACGGCAACCCGATCGCGGCGCAGCGCGCCGACCCGCACATCTTCAAGCACACCGACGGCTACTACTACTTCACCGCCACGGCGCCCGAGTACGACCGCATCGTGCTGCGCCGCGCCACCACCATCCAAGGGCTGGCCAGCGCGCCGGAGACCGTCATCTGGCGCAAGCACAGTTCGGGCGAGATGGGCGCGCACATCTGGGCGCCCGAGATCCACTTCATCAACGGCCGCTGGTACGTCTACTTCGCCGCCGGCCGCACCGACGACGTGTGGCGCATCCGCATGTACGTCCTGGAGAGCACCGCGGCCAACCCCCTGACCGGCTCCTGGACCGAACGCGGCCGCATCTCCACCCCCTGGGACACCTTCTCGCTGGACGCCTCGACCTTCGTGCACAACGGCATCCGTTACCTGATCTGGGCCCAGCAGGAACCGGGCATCTCGACCAACTCCAACCTGTACATCGCCCGCATGGGCAGCAACCCCTGGCAGATCACGGGGAACACCACCCGCCTGACCATCCCCACCCTGGCCTGGGAGACCAGGGGTTACCGGGTCGCCGAGGGGCCGTCGGTGATCCAGCGCAACGGGCGGTTGTTCATGACCTATTCGGCCAGCGCCACCGACGCGAACTACTGCCTCGGCCTGCTGACCGCCTCGGCGTCGGCCGATCCGCTCAACGCCGCGTCGTGGACCAAGAGCGCCAACCCGGTCTTCGTCTCCAACGCCGCGACCAGCCAGTACGGCCCCGGCCACAACTCCTTCACCGTCTCGGAGGACGGCCAGAGCGACCTGCTCGTCTACCACGACCGGTCGTACCAGAACATCTCGGGCGACCCGCTCAACGACCCGAACCGGCGGACGCGGGTCCAGAAGATCTACTGGCGGGCCGACGGCACGCCCGACTTCGGCATTCCCGTACCGGACGGCGCCACCCCGGTACGGCTCATGTCGGGCAGCTACGCCGTCCGCCACTGGGAGTACCGCGTCCGGCTCGAGACCAACGTCACGCCGCTGGCAGACAGCCAGTTCCGGCAGGTCACCGGCCTGACCGGGTCGGGCACGGTGTCGCTGGAGTCGACCAACTTCCCCGGCTACTACCTGCGGCACCGCAACCACGAGGGCTGGGTCGAGCGCAGCGACGGCTCCGCCCTGTTCCGCTCCGACGCCTCGTTCTACCGTCGCACCGGACTGACCGGCAGCGGCGTCTCGTACGAGTCGGTCAACTTCCCCGGCTACTTCCTGCGCCACCGCTCGGGCCTGGTCTGGGTCGAGCAGAACGACGGCACCGCCGCCTTCCACGGCAGCGCCACGTTCACGCTGGAATAACCGCCCTGGTGCGTTGCGTGGCGGCCACGCAGACCACGACCGCCATCGCGGCCACGATCGTCCACGGGTCGAACGGCTCGCCCAGGAGGAGGACCGCCCAGGCCAGCGTCAGCAGCGGCTGCGCGAGCTGGGTCTGGCCCGCGCGGGCGATCCCGCCCTGGGCGAGGCCCGCGTACCAGGGGATGAAGCCCAGGTACATGGACACGAGGCCGGTGTACAGGAACCCGGCCATCGACTCCCCCGTGAGACTCGGCGCGGTCGTCAGGGCGAGCCAGGCGGTCAGCGGAACCGTCAGCGGGGCGGCCACGACGAGCGCGTAGGAGATGACCCGCCAGCCGGGGGTGGTCCGGGTCAGCCGGGCCCCCTCGGTGTAACCGACGGCGGCGGAGCCGAGGGCCAGCACGAGCAGCAGGTCGGCCGTCGTCACGTGCCCGCCGCCCCGCGAGAGGGTGAAGACGGTGATCGACAGCGCGCCCAGGCCGCTCGCGGTCCAGAAGGCCGCCCGGGGGCGTTCCCCCGCGCGCAGCACGGCGACGACCGCGGTGGCGGCCGGGAGCAGGCCGATGACGACCGCCGAGTGGGAGGTGGACGCGCCGCCGTACAGGGCCAGGCCGCTGAATACGGGGAAGCCGAAGACCACGCCGAGGGCGATGACGGCGTACGACCCGAGGTCGCGGCGGGGCGGCAGCAGCGGGGCGCGCGCGATCAGGAGGAAGCCCAGGGCCACGACCAGGGCGAGCACCGCGCGACCGATGGCGACCAGGAAGGGGTCGAGGCCGCGCATGGCGTACACGGTGGCCGGCATCGAGCCGGAGAAGGCGAGCACGCCGACGGCGGCGAGGGCCGTGCCAATACGGGCGCTACCGGGATGGTGCGAGGATCCGCTACTCACTACCCGATCGGGGATGGTAGCGCTACTCTGAACTCTCATGAACGACGATAGCAGTATCGCTCGTCTCGCCGACAGTCTGAAAGCTCAGGCCGCCTCTCTGCGGCCCGGCGACCGGCTTCCCTCCAGCCGGGAGATCGTCCAGGCCCACGGCGTCTCGCCCGTCACCGTCTCCAAGGCCGTGGCGCGGCTGGTCGCCGAGGGGGTCGTCACCACGCGGCCGGGCGCGGGCGCGTTCGTCGCCGCGCCGCCGCGTCCGCGGGAGACCGATCCCTCCTGGCAGACCGTCGCGCTGGGCGGCCGGGTCGTCGACGAGGCGGCGCTGACGTCGATCCTCCAGCAGCCCGCCGAGGGGGTGATCCCGCTCACCGGCGGCTATCTCAACCCGGTGCTGCGGCCGACCAAGGAGCTCGGCGCCGCCGCGATCAGGGCGGTGAAGCGGCCCGACGCCTGGTCGATGCCGCCGCGCGCGGGCGTGCCCGAGCTGCGCACCTGGTTCGCCGGTGAGACGGAGACGACGCAGAACGACGTGCTGATCGTCAGCGGCGGGCAGGCCGCGCTGACCCACGCCTTCCGCGGGCTGGCCGCGCCCGGCGATCCGGTGCTGGTGGAGACGCCGACCTATCCGGGGGCGCTGGCGACCGCGCGGGCGGCCGGGCTGCGGGTCGTGCCGGTGCCGGCCGACGACGGCGGGGTGCGGCCCGACCAGCTCGCCGAGGCGTTCGCGCGGACCGGGGCCAGGGTCTTCTACTGCCAGCCGACGCTGCAGAACCCGTCGGGGGCGACGCAGTCACTGGAGCGGCGGCGGCAGGTGCTCGACATCGCGCGGGCGGCCGGCGCGTTCGTCGTCGAGGACGACTTCGCCCGCTATCTCACCACCACTCCCCCGCCGCCTCCTCTGGTGGCGCTCGACACGCACGGCACGGTCGTGCACGTGCTGTCGCTCAGCAAGATCACCGCGCCGAGTCTCCGGGTGGCGGGGCTCGTGGCCAGGGGGCCGGCCGCCGCGCGGCTGCGGGCCGCGCAGATCGTCGAGTCGTTCTTCGTCGCGCGGCCGCTCCAGGAGACGGCGCTGGAGTTCGTGTCGGCCCCCGCCTGGCGACGGCACCGGGCGGCCGTCGCGGCGGAGCTCGACGAGCGGCGGGGGATCCTGCTGGAGAGCCTGCGGCGGCATCTGCCCGACCTGCGGGTGGAACTGGTGCCGAAGGGAGGGCTGCATGTGTGGGTACGGCTCCCGCCCGCCCTCGACGAACCGGCGCTCGTCGAACGCGCCCAGCGGGCGGGGGTGCTGGTCAGCCCGGGGCGGATCTACCACGCCACCGAGCCGCCGGGCCCGTGGCTGCGGCTCACCCACACGGCCGCGTCCCATCGGGCCGAACTGGCAGAGGGGGTCATTCGCCTCGCGACGGCTTACGGGGAACTCGCGGCTGACGCTCCCGGCGCTTCTTCTGCTGGAAGGCCAGGTAGGCGAGGTAGCTGACGTGCATGGTGTTCTCCTTAAGCGAGAAGCGGACGGCCGAAGGCCGACCGTGGCTCGCGCTTGAACCTGCCCGATAGACAGGAAATCACGACACCAGCTAAAGCGTTACAGGGGTGTCTTGTTATTCCCGGCTAGAGTGCCCCGGAAGGAGTGATCCACGTGTCCGGCCCGGCTGAACTGCTGCGCGACTTCGTCAACACCTACGACGTCGAGACCGATACCGACGACCTGACCTCCCCGCAGGCGTTGCGCGACTGGCTGGAGGGCCACGGCCTCCAGCCCGCCGACGATCTCGCGCTCGCCAGGAACCTGCGGGAAGGTCTGAGGGCCGGCCTGCGGCACAACCACGACGTGGTGGCGTACACGACCCCCGAACCTCTGGAGGCGGCGCTGTCGGCGCTTTCGCTGCGCGTCGCCATCGACGGCGGGACGCCCCGGCTCGTGCCGGCCGACGGCGCGGCCCACCGCGGTCTCGCGGAACTCGCGGCCATGATCGCTGCGGCGCACGCCGACGGGACGTGGCCACGCCTTAAGGTGTGCGTCGAGAGCACCTGCCAGGCCGCCTTCATCGACGCGTCGAAGAACCGGTCACGTGCGTGGTGCTCGATGCGCGTGTGTGGAAATCGCACGAAAACTCGGACATATAGGGCACGACGTCAGGCTGAAGGTCCGGGGATGCCCGCCTGACCAGTACGGTGTCATAGGCACAGAAAGGAGCCGGCCAAATGGGTGTCAGACCTGCCCGTCTCGAAGATGTCGACGCGGTGACGAGCACCCAGATCAGGGCGTGGAAGCACGGTTACCGCGATTTCCTGCCCCCCGGCCCGCTAGAGCAGATGACCGGCCCCGCCGCCGAGAAGATGTGGCGGCGCCAGTGGGACGAGGCGATCCTCTCGCCGCCCTCCCCCCGGCACCGGGTGCTGGTCGCCGTGGAACGCGTCGTCCCCGACACCGAAGAGTGGCACGCGCTGGGTCCCGGCGGGGTGCTCGCGGCGCTGCCGACGGCGGCCGAGCGGGCCAGCGACCGGGTCGTGGGGCTCGCCTCACACGGGCCCGCCGAAGACCCTGATCTGCATCCCGGGTTCACGGCCGAGCTGCTCACGCTGCTGGTCGACCCGAACCACATCCGGCGCGGCCACGGCAGCCGGCTGCTCAACGCGACCGTCGACCACCTGCGCGACGACGGCTACAGCTCCGTCGTGACCTGGGTGTTCGCCGAGAACTACGCGATGCTCGGGTTCCTCGAGTCGGCCGGCTGGGGCGAGGACATGGCCGAACGGGTGCTCGACATGGGCCGTCCGATCCGGATGGTCCGCATGACGACGGACATCTCACGCGCGTGACCACCCCGGCTCAATGGGTCGCCGGCGCGCGGCCCCGCACTCTCCCCGCAGCGGTCGTCCCGGTCGCGGCCGGCACCGGCGTCGCCATCGGCGCCGGCCACTTCGTCTGGTGGGCCGCCCTGGCCGCCCTCTTCGTCGCGCTGGTCCTCCAGGTCGGCGTCAATTACGCCAACGACTACAGCGACGGAATCAAGGGCACCGACGACGGTCGCGTCGGCCCGATGCGGCTCGTCGGCTCGAAGGCGGCCACCCCCAAGGCGGTGCTCACCGCGGCGCTCGGCTGCTTCGCCGCCGCCGCCGTGGTCGGCCTGGCCCTCGTCGTGGCGACCTCGGCCTGGTGGATGCTGGCCTTCGGAGCCCTGTCGATCCTCGCGGCCTGGTTCTACACGGGCGGCTCGCGCCCCTACGGCTACCGGGCGCTCGGCGAGCTCTCGGTGTTCTTCTTCTTCGGCCTGGTGGCGGTCATCGGCACCGCCTACGTGCAGGCCGGCTGGACGTGGACGGCGGTCTGGGTGAGCGTGCCCGTGGGTTTGCTCGCCGTGGCGCTGCTGGTGGTGAACAACCTGCGCGACCTGCGCACCGACGGCCCGGCCGGGAAGCGCACCCTGGCGGTGGTGCTCGGCGACCGGCGCACGAGGTTCCTCTACGCCGCGTGCCTGCTGGTGCCGTTCGCCTGCCTGGTGCCGCTGGCCTTCTCCCACCCGTTCGCGGCGCTGGGGCTGCTCGCGCTGCCGCTGGCGATCCGACCGGTGCGCGAGGTCATCGGGGCCCGCATCGAGGGCCGGGCGCTGATCCAGACGCTGCAGCAGACCGGGCGGCTTCAGATCATATTCGGCGTTCTGTTCGCGGTGGGCCTTGCACTTGCGTAAATCCATTATTGGGCACGCGTAATCAGGTAATGCTCGACAGGTTAAGTCGACTCCACGATAGTGGACTCAATTCCCTTGACCAGAGAGAAGAGCATGCCTCAACTGACGTTCGCTCAGAAGGCCGTGATCGTCGATCGCGATCGCATCCTGTTGGTGCGCAAATCCGCCGCCGATCCCCACAATCCCGGACTGTGGGAACTCCCGGGCGGCCGGCTCAAGACCCCCATGGAGCCGCTGGCCGAGCAGATCACCCGGGAGGTGCTGGAGGAGACCGGCTTCCACGTCGTGCCTGATCAGATCATCGATCTGTGGGACTGGCAGATGCCCGTCGGGCGCGAGATCGTGCGGGTCATCGCGGTGTCACGGCTCTGCCGGGTCCTGGGCGACCCGGGGAAACCGTGCCGGGCGCGCGACGACTACCTCGACGAACAGGCGTGGCATCCACTCGGGCTCTTGGGCGGCCTTGACGTCATCCCGTCGCAGAAGCCCACTATGCAACGCCTCCCGGAACTGATCCCCAGCCTTTCGGGATGAGGCCGCCGAGGTGGCGCCGCCCGCAATGGTCATCGTCTCCGGATTCACCGCTGCCGGCAAAACCACGCATTCCAGGATCCTCGCCGAAATGCTGGAGTGGAAATACCTCGGAATGTCGGCGATCAGAAGACGCATATTGCCCGAGTCGGGTTCGGCGGCCGAAGAATGGCTGCCGGAGGGCGACCGGCTGCGGGCCGCCGACACCGGCGTCGACCGCGAGATGGACCGCCTCATGGGCCGGGCCATCGCCGCCACCGACTCTCCCTTGGTGGTCGACGCCTGGCTGCAACCCTGGCTCTGCGCCGATCCGGGGGCCGTCAGGGTGTGGCTGGAGTCGAGCTTCCCCTCGCGGGTGGCCAAGGCTCAGGTCAGCCGGTTGCGTTCGGGAGCACGGGCGTCACCCCTCACCCGCCGGGAGATCGCGGCGAAGGACGCGTTCTCCGTCGCGCACTTCCGCCGGGTCCACGGCGTGCGGTTCGGGCCCGATCCGGAGCTGTTCGACCTGATCGTCGACAACTCCGCCTTCATCTCCCGCCCGACGGTCGAGAGCAGCGACCGGGGCATCGCCGGGTTCGGCCCGGTCCTCTACGAACTCGTCACGGGGCTGTTGCATGATCGCTGACTGCTTCCTGTGCCGGTCGGCCGCGGGGGCGGACGACATCCCCTGGACCGACCGGCCCTTGTGGCTCGACCCGCGCTGCGGCGTGGTGCTGCCCGGAATGGGCGGGCTGTCGCCCGGCTATCTGTTGCTGGCGCCCATCAGGCATGTGCACAGTTTGCGAACCGCCGTCGCGAGTGACCGAAGCGAACGCGACTTCCGCGAGTTCGTGGCCGAGGTCCTCGATTTCCTCGTACGCCGCCACGGAGACCTCACCTATTGGGAACACGGCGGCGCCTCGACCGAAAACCTGCTCCCCAGGTCGGCCTGCATCGACCACGCCCATTTGCACATCGTGCCCGGCTTCCACGATCTGCCCAGGCCACCGGCCTGCCAGAGTTTTCCCGACCTGGCCTCGGCGCTGTCGGATAACCCAGAAGACGGAGCTCCATATCTGTTATTGGGCCATCACAAAGGGCCCTGTCATGTCGGTGCGGACATCGGCAGAAGCCAGTACTACCGGCGCGAGTGGGCCAAAATACTGGGGAAGCCAGATCATTGGGATTACCTGGTTACGGAAGACGGCACAAACACCATGCGCACCATCGACTCGTTCTTTCCGCACCGCGCGTGAACCAGCTCACCCGCGAGAGGCTCACCGCCGGGATCGACCGGATCCAGGAGGCCATGCAGAGCTTCCTGGAACTGGCCAAGCAGCTCGAAGGGCTGCCCCCCGACCAGTACGCCGCCGGGCAGTTCCTCAAGTCGATCGACCAGCGCGGCGTCTACGGCACCACCGGCGCCCTGCTGACCCTGGCACGGGCCACCCCCTCCGCGCTCACGGTCACACAGATCCGCGGCCTCACCAACCACCTGATCTCCCGGGAGTCGGCGGAGAACCGGCTGGCGAAGACCAGGGGCGACAAGGCGGCGCTGAAGCCCCGGCTCGACAACGAGGCGCGCATCACCTTCAAGGCCGCCGACCTGCTCTACGCCCTCGCGGCCACCCCCGTCTGGGCCGAGCACGGCGCCGAACTGGCCGGTGAGGTGATCGGCCGCATCGACGCCGCCCGCATCCCGGTGGGCGGCTGGGGCGTGGAGCTGAAGCAGACGTGCACCGTCGACATGGTCGCCACCGCCTCCGTGATCCGCGCCCGGACCGCCGCCCGGCTGCCCGTCGCACCGCAGGACGTCGACCTGCTCCGCATCACCGCGCGCAGCCCCCAGGAGAACCCGCACGTCAGGATCTACTGCCTGCTGGCGCTGCTGGAGCAGCCGTTCGTCCGCGACGACGACGGCGCCCTCGTCGAGGAGTTCCTCGCCACGCTCGACCCGTTCACGCGGACCGAGGAGGACTACAAGTTCGAGATGGCGCGCCACCACCACTGGATCCACATCCCCTGGCAGCTCTATCTGCTCTCGTGCGTGGCCCTCTGGCGGCCGGGCCTGTTCCACACCGACGTCCGGGTCCGCGCGGTGCTCGACGACGCGCTGACGGCGCTGGAGAGCCGGGAGGGCTACATCTATCCGGGCCGGGGCGGGGAACGCTCCACGCGGACCTACGGAATTCTGATGGACACGCTGTGGCGGATCCGCCAGGTGCTCGGCCCGCCGCCACCGCCGGTCTGGACGCCGCGGCGGGTGCTGAAGATCGCGTCCTGGAGCGGCCTGGCGGTGGGCGGCGGGTTCACCGCCGCGTCGTTGTGGTGGTGGGCGCAGGGCGAGGAGGGCCCGCTCGGATCCGTCGGCGGAAACGTGGCCGCCGCCGCCCTACTGGCGGCCCTGAGCCTGCTGCTCGGCTGGGTCAAGAAGCGGTGACCAGCGCATCCGTTCGGGGATGACCCCCCGCACCCCGCCCTCCGGGTGGGGCGTGTCGCCCCGCCGCCTCGGGATCAGGTGGACGTGGGCGTGCGGCACGGTCTGACCGGCCGCCACGCCGCAGTCGACCCTCCTGTACCCACGAAAGGCGGCTACAGGTCGAGCAGCGCGTCCAGACCGACGGTCAGGCCGGCAGGCAGATCGCGCACCCTCCGGACCCCCAGCAGCACCCCGGGCGTGAACGACGAGCGGTTCATGGTGTCGTGCCGGATGGTGAGGATCTCGCCGTCGCCGCCCAGGATGACCTCCTGGTGGGCGATCAGCCCGGCCAGCCTGATCGCGTGGACGTGGACGCCGTCGACGTCCGCCCCACGGGCGCCCGGAAGCTCCTGCGAGGTCGCGTCGGGCATCGCGTCGAGGCCGGCCTCGGCGCGGGCGGCGGCGATCAGCTCGGCGGTCCGCCGGGCGGTGCCCGAGGGCGCGTCGGCCTTGTTCGGGTGGTGCAGCTCGATGACCTCGGCCGACTCGAAGAAGCGGGCCGCCTGCTGGGCGAAGTGCATCATCAGCACGGCCGCGATGCCGAAGTTGGGGGCGATCAGGGCGTTGGTGCCGGGGTTGGCCGCCAGCAGGGCCCGCACCTCGTCGAGGCGGCCGGGGTCGAACCCGGTCGTGCCGACGACCGGGTGGACCCCCCGCTCGATGCACCAGCGGAGGTTGCCCATCACCACATCGGGGTGGGTGAAGTCGACCACCACCTCGGCCTCGGCGATCGGGTCGAGGGCGTCGTCCTTGTCGACGGCCGCCACGAGTTCCAGATCGTCGGCCGCGTGGACGGCCTTGCACACTTCCACCCCGACGCGGCCACGCGCGCCCAGCACACCTACTTTGATCACGTGCTAAGGCTAGCGGTCAGCTCACCGCGGCCGAAAAGTCCTTTCCGGCGAACGGTCCGATGACGGCCAGAGTGAGGGGCCGGGTCAGCACGTCGCCCGCCACCTCGGCGATGTCGTCCGCCGTGACGGCGTCGATGCGCTGCAGCACCTCGTCGACCGACATCAGCTGGTCGTAGACCAGCTCGCTCTTGCCGATCCGCGACATGCGGGAGCCGGTGTCCTCCAGGCCGAGCACGAGACCGCCGCGCATCTGGCCCTTGCCGCGCAGGATCTCCTCCTCGGTGAAGCCCTCGGAGACCACGCGCCCGATCTCGTCGCGGCAGATCTTGAGGACGTCGTCGATCTTCGAGGGGAGGCAGCCGACGTAGACCCCGAACTGGCCGGTGTCGGCGTACTGCGAGGTGTAGCTGTAGGCGCTGTAGGCCAGGCCGCGCTTCTCCCGGATCTCCTGGAACAGGCGGGAGGACATGCCGCCGCCGAGCGCCGCGTTGAGCACCCCGAGGGCGAACCTGCGGTCGTCGGTACGGCTGACGCCGGTCGTCCCCAGCACGAGGTTGGCCTGCTCGGTCGGCCGGTCGACCACCTTCACGCCGCGGTGGGCCGGCAGGCCGGAACCGCCCACGCGGGGCGGGATCGGCGCGGCGTCGCCGCCCAGGGCCCCGGCGCGCTCGTAGGCGCGGGCCACCAGTTCCACCACGTGCTCGTGGGAGACGTTGCCGGCCACCGAGATCACGGTGTGGGTCGGCAGGTAGAAGCGCTGGTAGTACTCGTCGATGCGGTCGCGCGTGAGGGCGTTGATCGTCTCCTCGTTGCCGAGGATCGGACGCCCGATCGGGGTGTCGCCGTAGAGCTGCTCGGAGAACGCCTCGTGGACCACGTCGGAGGGGTCGTCGTCGTGCATGGCGATCTCCTCCAGGATCACGCCCCGCTCCGACTCTACGTCGTCGGGGGTGATCAGGGACGAGGTGACCACGTCGGCCAGCACGTCGATCGCCAGCGGCAGGTCCTCGTCGAGGACCCGCGCGTAGTAGCAGGTGTACTCCTTGGCGGTGAACGCGTTGATCTCGCCGCCGATGCCCTCGATCGACGCGGAGATCTCCATCGCGTCGCGCGTGGGCGTGCCCTTGAACAGCAGGTGCTCAAGGAAGTGGGTGGCTCCGGTGTGCTCCGGGTCCTCGTCGCGCGAGCCGATGCCGACCCACGCGCCGACCGCGACGGAACGCACGGTCGGCATGGTCTCGGTCACCACGCGGAGCCCACCGGGCAGGACGGTGCGGCGGATGACCCCCGCACCGTCCTTTCCGTCGAACAGGGTCGTCGTGATCACGAGTTGCGGTCGTCCCGTCCGGAACGGCTGCGGGTGCGGCGCCGACGGGGCTCGTCGTCGCCGCCACGGGCCTCGGACTGCTCGGCGGGGGCCGCCGGCTCCTCGGGCTCGCCGGACTCGGCGCGGGCCGCCTTCTCAGCGGCCTCCTTCTCCACGACCTCGACCGGGACCAGGGAGAGCTTGCCGCGCGAGTCGATCTCGGCGATCTCCACCTGGATCTTCTCGCCGACGCCCATCACGTCTTCCACGTTCTCGATGCGCTTGCCGCCGTGCAGCTTGCGGATCTGGGAGACGTGGAGGAGGCCGTCCTTGCCGGGCATGAGGCTGATGAACGCGCCGAAGGCGGCGATCTTGACGACCGTGCCCAGGTAGCGCTCGCCGACCTCCGGCATGTGCGGGTTGGCGATGGCGTTGATCGCGCTCCGGGCCGCCTCGGCCGAGGGGCCGTCGGTGGCGCCGATGTAGATCGTGCCGTCGTCCTCGATGGTGATCTCGGCGCCCGTGTCGTCCTGGATCTGGTTGATCATCTTGCCCTTCGGGCCGATGACCTCGCCGATCTTGTCTACGGGAACCTTGATCGTGATGATGCGCGGCGCGGTCGGGTTCATCTCCGCCGGAGAGTCGATCGCCTCCTGCATCACGTCGAGGATGGCCAGGCGGGCGCCGCGCGCCTGCTTGAGCGCGGCGGCCAGGACCGAGGCGGGGATGCCGTCGAGCTTGGTGTCGAGCTGCAGGGCGGTGATGACGTCCTTGGTGCCGGCGACCTTGAAGTCCATGTCGCCCATGGCGTCTTCGGCGCCCAGGATGTCGGTCAGGGTGACGTAGGTGTCGCCCTCGCCGATCAGGCCCATCGCGATGCCGGCCACCATCTCCTTGAGCGGCACACCGGCGTCGAGCAGCGCCATCGTGGACGCGCAGACCGAGCCCATCGAGGTCGAGCCGTTGGAGCCCAGGGCCTCGGAGACCTGGCGGATGGCGTAGGGGAACTCCTCGCGGCTCGGGAGAACCGGGATGAGCGCCCGCTCGGCCAGCGCGCCGTGGCCGATCTCGCGGCGCTTGGGCGAGCCCACGCGGCCGGTCTCACCGGTCGAGTAGGGCGGGAAGTTGTAGTTGTGCATGTAGCGCTTGGTGCGCTCGGGGTTGAGCGTGTCGATCATCTGCTCCATGCGGAGCATGTTCAGCGTGGTGATGCCCAGGATCTGGGTCTCGCCGCGCTCGAACAGGGCCGAGCCGTGGACGCGAGGCACAACGTGGACCTCGGCGTTGAGCCCCCGGATGTCCTTCGGGCCGCGGCCGTCGATGCGGATGCCCTCGCTGATGACGCGCTCGCGCATCAGCTTCTTGGTGAGGCTGCGGTAGGCGGCCGACAGTTCCTTCTCGCGGCCCTCGAAGTCGGCCAGCAGCTTCTCGCCGACCAGGCCCTTGACCCGGTCGATCTCGGCCTCGCGCTCCTGCTTGCCGGCGATGGTCAGCGCGGCGGCCAGCTCGGAGCGCACGGCGCCCTCGACGGCGGCCAGCGCGTCTTCCTGGTAGTCGAGGAAGATCGGGAACTCGCCGGTCTCCTTGGCGGCGACCTGCGCCACCTTCGACTGCGCCTCGCACAGCACCTTGATGAACGGCTTGGCCGCCTCGAGACCCTGGGCGATGGTCTCCTCGGTGGGCGCGACCGCGCCCTCGGCGACCAGCTTCAGCGTGTCCTTGGTCGACTCGGCCTCGACCATCATGATCGCGACGTCGCCGTCGGCGAGCACGCGGCCGGCCACGACCATGTCGAAGGTCGCGCCCTCGAGCTCGGTGTGGGTCGGGAACGCCACCCACTGGCCGCTGATCAGCGCGACCCGGACGCCGCCGATGGGGCCCGAGAAGGGCAGCCCGGCGAGCTGGGTCGAGAGGCTGGCGGCGTTGATCGCGACGACGTCGTAGAGGTGCTCGGGGTTGAGCGCCATGACGGTGGCGACGATCTGGATCTCGTTGCGCAGGCCCTTGACGAACGAGGGACGCAGCGGCCGGTCGATCAGACGACAGGTCAGGACCGCGTCTTCGGACGGGCGGCCCTCACGGCGGAAGAACGAGCCGGGGATGCGGCCCGCGGCGTACATGCGCTCCTCGACGTCGACCGTGAGCGGGAAGAAGTCGAGGTTTTCCTTGGGGTTCTTCGAGGCGGTGGTCGCGGAAAGGATCATCGTCTCGTCGTCGAGGTAGACGACGGCGGACCCCGCCGCCTGGCGGGCGAGACGGCCGGTTTCGAACCGGATCGTCCGCGTGCCGAAGGAGCCGTTGTCGATGACGGCTTCCGTGCTGTGGACACCCTCCACGGGGGACCTCCTTTTTCGGGTCGGTCACCCCACGTCGCCGGCTCCCGGAGGTGCGGCGCCGGTCTTCGATCGAAGCGCCCGGTCGCGTCGACCGGGGGCCACTACCGAGGACCGGCCCTCTTTTTCCGCGGAATGACGCGGGGCACTGGTTTCACGGGTGGTGTGGATATTCAGTTGTCGTTACGCGGAAGGGAGCGGCGTGATGTCGCCGCTCCCTTCCGGACGCGCTATCGGCGCAGACCCAGCCGCTCGATCAGCGTGCGGTAGCGGGTGATGTCCTTCGCCTGCAGGTACTTCAGCAGGCGACGACGGCGGCCGACCAGCAGGAGCAGGCCGCGGCGGCTGTGGTGGTCGTGCTTGTGGGTCTTGAGGTGCTCGGTCAGGTCGCTGATGCGCTTGCTCAGCAGCGCGATCTGCACCTCGGGGGACCCGGTGTCGCCCTCGCTGGCGCCGTATTCGGCGACGATGGCCTTGGTCGTGGCGGTGTCGAGCGACACTGCTTCTCCTTTGTTCCATGGGCACGCGTAGCCATTGCAATCCCGCGAACGACCGTGCGTGCCTACAGTCGCCGTGACGAGAAGCCGGTGATTACTCAGCCGACATACAAGGCTACCACCGCC
This sequence comes from Herbidospora galbida, assembly GCF_005233835.1. GTDB lineage: Bacteria > Actinomycetota > Actinomycetes > Streptosporangiales > Streptosporangiaceae > Herbidospora > Herbidospora galbida. The sequence goes on from NZ_SZQA01000046.1 coordinate 44,208, forward strand.
CGTTAACCAGCCGAGACGCCAAGCGAGACGCGGACGGCCGGCCGTGGCCCGCACACGTGAATCCGCCTCAAAGAAGACGTCGGGCCTCGTCGACGTCGGCGCGCATCTGTTCGATGAGAGCCTCGACCGAGTCGAATTTCAGGGTGTCGCGGAGCCGGGCCAGGAAGTCGACCGAGACGTGGAGGCCGTAGAGGTCGAGATCGTCGCGGTCGAGGGCGTAGGCCTCGACGGTCCGGACGACGCCCTCGAAGGTCGGGTTGGTGCCGATGGAGATCGCGGCGGGCCAGCGCTCGTCGGGCGACTCCAGCCAGCCGGCGTAGACGCCGTCGGCCGGGATGGCCGTGTGGGGCGCCGACTCGACGTTGGCGGTCGGGAACCCGAGCGCCTTGCCGCGCTGGTGGCCCCGGACCACCACGCCCTCGACCCGGTGCAGACGGCCCAGCTCGTCGGCGGCGGCGGCCACGTCGCCGTCGGTCAGATGCTGGCGGATCAGCGAGGAGGTGATGTCTTCGAGACTGCTCACGAGGGGGACGCCGACGGCGACGAAGTCGTACTTCTCGCCGAGTTCGCGCAGGGTGCCGAGGTTGCCGGCGGCCTTGTGGCCGAACCGGAAGTTCTCCCCCACCACGACCCCGGCGGCGTGCAGCCGGTCGACCAGGGCGATCTGGACGAACTCCTCGGGCGAGGTGCGCGAGAACTCCAGCGTGAACGGCAGGATCAGCACCGCGTCGACCCCGAGGGCGCCGAGCAGCTCGATGCGCCGGTGCGGGGTGGAGAGCTGGGAGGGATGGCTGCCGGGCCGCACCACCTCGTCGGGGTGGGGGTCGAAGGTCACCGCGACCGACGCGACCCCGAGCTCATGGGCGAGGTCGACGGCCCGGCGCACCAGCGTCTGGTGACCCCGGTGGACGCCGTCGAACACCCCGATCGTGACGACGGACCGGCCCCAGTCCGCGGGCACGTCGTCAAGTCCGAGCCAGCCACGCACGTCGACCCCCAAGCAGGCAATTGGCGAAGTAATGCTAAGCGTCCCACACACGTCAGGACACGAAGACGGCGAGGGGCTTGGCGGCCCCGCCCTTCTCCTCGACCAGGGCCAGCAGCTCCCCGCCGGGCGCGAAGACGCCGATCGGCCCCTCCCCCAGCCCGGCCGCCTTCAGCCGCCCTCCGTGGGAGACCAGCCTGGCCTCCTCCTCGGTGACGTCGCGGCGCGGGAAGGCCTGGGAGACGGCGTCGGCGATGGGCAGGATGACGCACTCCTTCTGGAGCGCCTCGATCGACAGCGCGTCTTCCACTCGGTACGGCCCCACGCGCGTCCGCCGGAGCGCGGTCAGATGCCCGCCGACCCCCAGTCCGGCGCCCAGATCCCGCGCCAGGGAGCGGATGTACGTACCGGAGGAACAGGTGATCACGGCCTCGACGTCGACGTGCTCACCCAGGGTGACCGAGGTGACCTCGAAGGAGTGGACCGTGATCGGCCGAGCCTGGAGCGCCACCTCCTCGCCCTGGCGGGCCAGCTTGTAGGCCCGCTCGCCGTTCACCTTGATCGCGCTGACCTGCGGCGGGACCTGCATGATCAGCCCGGTCAGCGCCTCGACGCCCTTGCGGACGTCGTCGGCCGTGACGTGGGAGGCAGAGGCGCGGCCGGTCTCCTCGCCCTCGGCGTCGTCGGTGTTGGTCGAGACGCCGAGGCGCATCGTGGCCTCGTACACCTTCTCGGTCAGGGCCAGGTGGCCCAGCAGGCGGGTCGCCTTCTCGACCCCGACGACCAGCACGCCGGTCGCCATCGGGTCGAGGGTGCCGGCGTGGCCGACCTTGCGGGTGCCGGCGATGCCGCGCATCTTGCCGACGACGTCGTGGGAGGTCCAGCCCGAGGGCTTGTCGACGATGATGATGCCGCTCGGCGGCGGGGGGCGTCTGGTCACGCGAGCAGCTCCGTGAGGCGGGCGACGGTCTCCTGCGGGGTCTCGCGGGAGGAGAACCCGGCCGCGCCGGGGTGCCCGCCACCCCCCAGGGCGGTGCAGGCACGGCCCACGTCGGCCGTGCCCTTCGCGCGGGTCGACACGTTCCAGGTGCCTTCGTCGTCTTCCTTGAAGACCACGGCCACCTCGGCGTCGTCGACCTTGCGCAGGACGTCGATGATCCCTTCGACCTCGTCGTAGGGCAGGGCGTTCAGGGCCCGGTCCTCCCGGGTCACGGTCGTCCAGACCAGCCCGGAGCCGCCGACGGCCGACCGGTCGAGCTCGGCCCGCGACAGCGCGGCGCCCAGCACCCGCAGGTAGCCGAAGGGAGAGCGGTCCCACAGCTCCCGCGCGATGGCGTCGGGGTTGAGGCCCGCGTCGAGCAGCCGCCCGGCCAGGGCGTGGACGGCGGGGGTGGTCGAGCTGTAGCGGAACGACCCGGTGTCGGTCACCAGGGCGGTGTAGAGGCACGTCGCGATGTCCCGGTCGATCGGGAGCCCCAGCCGCTGGATCAGCTCCTCGGCCAGCACGGCCGTGGCCGCCGCCTTGGGGTCGACGAGCTGGACCGTACCGAACCCGGTGTTGGACGCGTGGTGGTCGAGCACCACCAGTTCCTTCGCGGCCTTGGCCGACGGGACGAGCAGGCCGAGCCGCTCGATCGTGGCGGCGTCGAAGGTGATCATCAGGTCCGGCTCGGCCGGGAAGCGCGCGGAGTCGACCAGGAGGTCCTGGCCGGGCAGGAAGCGCAGCAGCCGGGGCACGGTCGGTTCGTGGTCGCCGAAGGAGGCGACCACGTGCCTGCCGGACCGCCGCAGCGCCTGGCCGAACGCCAGCATCGAGCCCAGGGCGTCGCCGTCGGGGATGACGTGACAGGCCAGGGCGATCGAGTCGTGCGAACCGATGAGCGCGACCGCGCGCGCCCACTCGGCCTCGGGAGGGAGCGTCACTTCGCGCTTCGCTCGGACACCTCGTCGGTGTCGTCTTCGAACTCGTCGTCGAGCTCGTCTTCGTCCTTCTTGTACGGGTCGGCGTCGCCCGCGTAGGCGGCGCCCTCCGCCTTCTTGGCGATCTCGGCGTCACGTGCCCTGGCCTCGGCGAGCAGGTCGTCCATGTGCCGGGCCGAGTCGGGCAGGGGGTCGTGGGTGAAGGTCAGGGTGGGCGTGTGGCGCAGCCCGGTCTGCCGGCCGACCTCCGAGCGGATGATGCCCTTGGCGCTCTCCAGCGCGGCGGCGGTGTCCTTACGCTCGGCGTCCGACCCGAAGACGGTGTAGAAGACCGTCGCCTCGCCCAGGTCGTTGGTGACCCGGGTGTCGGTGATGGTGACGAACCCCAGTCGCGGATCCTTGATCCGCCGTTCCAGCATCTCGGCGACGATCTGCTGGATTCGGTCCGCCAGTTTCCTGGCTCGCGCGGCGTCCATGGGCGCGCTCCCCCTTCTTCCGGATGTACGGCTGACGCTGCGACCTGGCGGTCTATTCCTCGTCGTTGAACAAACGATGCCGAGCCGACAGCAGCTCGATCTCCGGGCGGAAGGCGACGGCCCGCTCGCACGCGTTCATGACCTCATCGACGTTCCCGGCCGAGCCGGAGACGACGGCGACGCCGATCTCGGCTCTTCGGTGCAGTTCGTGATGGCCGGTCTCGGCCACCGCGACCGCGGGGAACCGCCGGCGCAGCTCGGCGATGAGGGGACGGACAACGGACCGCTTCTCCTTCAGCGAGTGAACGTCGCCGAGGAGGATGTCCAACGTCAGAGCACCGACATACATGTGTTGTTGTGGCGCCAATAGACCCTGGCGCGTGGGTCGTGTTCCTACAGGAAACCGGTTCCCGGCCGCGTCGGCCGGGAACCGGATGATCAGCCCCTGTTAGTCGCGGGGCTTCTCCCGCATCTCGAACGTCTCGATGACGTCGTCGATCTTGATGTCGTTGTAACCGACACCGATACCGCACTCGAAGCCCTCGCGGACCTCGGTCGCGTCGTCCTTGAAGCGGCGCAGCGACGAGACGGTGAGGTTGTCGGCGATGACGACGCCCTCCCGGATGATCCTGGCCTTGCTGTTGCGGGTGATGACACCCGAACGGACCAGGGTGCCCGCGACGTTGCCGATCTTCGGCACCTTGAAGACCTCGCGGACCTCGGCGGTACCGGTCTGGATCTCCTCGAACTCCGGCTTGAGCATGCCCTTGAGGGCCGCCTCGATCTCCTCGATCGCCTGGTAGATGACCGAGTAGTAGCGGATGTCGACGCCCTCGCGCTCGGCCAGGTCGCGCGCCCGGACTTCCGGCCGCACGTTGAAGCCGATGATCACCGCGTTGTCGTCGGCGATCGCCAGGTTGACGTCGTACTCCGTGATCGCACCGACGGCGCGGTGCAGCACGCGGAGGTTGACCTCCTCGCCCACATCGATCTTGAGCAGCGCGTCTTCCAGTGCTTCCACCGAACCGGACACGTCGCCCTTGATGATGAGCTTGAGCTCGTCGATCTTGCCCTTCTCGTAGTCGCTGAACAGCTCTTCGAGCGTACGGCGGCGACCGGCCTTGGCCATCTCCGCGATGCGCTGACGAGCCGCCCGCTCCTGGGCGATCTGGCGGGCCATCCGGTCGTCGCTGACGACCAGGAAGTTGTCACCCGCGCGGGGCACGGCCGTCAGACCGAGCACCCGGACCGGACGCGACGGGTCGGCCTCTTCGACCGGCTGCATGTTGTCGTCGAGCATCGCCCGGACGCGGCCGAAGGCCTCGCCACAGACGATCGACTCGCCGACCCGCAGGGTGCCGCGCTGGACCAGCACGGTCGCCACCGGGCCGCGGCCCTTGTCGAGGTGGGCTTCGATGGCCAGACCCTGGGCGTCCATGTCGGGGTTGGCGCGGAGGTCGAGCTCCGCGTCGGCCGTCAGGATGATCGCCTCGAGCAGGTTGTCGATGCCCAGGCCCTGCTTCGCCGAGATGTCGACGAACAGGGTCGAGCCACCGAACTCCTCGGCCACCAGACCGTATTCGGTCAGCTGGGCGCGGACCTTGGTGGGGTCGGCGCCCTCCTTGTCGATCTTGTTGACCGCGACCACGATCGGCACCTCGGCCGCCTGGGCGTGGTTCAGCGCCTCGATCGTCTGCGGCTTCACACCGTCGTCGGCCGCGACCACCAGAACGGCGATGTCGGTGGCCTGCGCACCACGGGCACGCATGGCGGTGAACGCCTCGTGACCCGGGGTGTCGATGAAGGTGATCTTCCGGTCTTCGCCATCGTGCTGAGCGTGGACCTGGTAGGCGCCGATGTGCTGGGTGATGCCACCGGCCTCCCGCGCCACCACGTTGGTGTTCCGGATGGCGTCGAGGAGCTTGGTCTTACCGTGGTCGACGTGACCCATGACGGTCACGACCGGCGGACGCGGCGCGAGGTCGGCCTCGTCGCCCTCGTCTTCACCGAACTCGATCTTGAAGGACTCGAGCAGCTCGCGGTCCTCCTCCTCCGGGGAGACGACCTGCACGACGTAGTCGAGCTCGGCGCCGAGGAGCTGCAACGTCTCCTCGTTCACCGACTGGGTCGCGGTCACCATCTCACCGAGGTGGAGCATGATCTGGACCAGCGCCGCCGGGTTCGCGCCGATGCGGTCGGCGAAGTCGGACAGCGAGGCGCCGCGCGGGAGACGGATCGTCTGACCGCCACCACGGGGAGCCTGCACGCCGCCGATCGCCGGCGCCGACATGTTGTCGAACTCCTGGCGCCTCTGGCGCTTGGACTTGCGGCCACGCGTCGGACGGCCACCCGGACGCCCGAAGGCACCCGCAGTGCCGCCGCCACGGCCACGGCCACCCGGACCGGGACGACCGCCGCCGAAGCCGCCGCCGCCACCACCGGGACCGCCGCCACCCGGACGACCGCCGCCA
>NZ_SZQA01000047.1 GCF_005233835.1 Herbidospora galbida
TCACGCCACCCCGACCCGGTGCGGAAGCGCCACAGGATCCCGTTGAACTGGTCACGCACCCGCCTTGGCAGCGGCCCGGTGGCCGCCACCGGCACCAACGGCTCGATCAACGCCCACTCGGCATCGGTCACATCAAAACGCGCCACAACCGGGTTCTATCAGCCATGGCCAGCCCACCACCGGACCTCACCAAGATCCGAACTCAGAACAGCTCCTAGCGCCCGTTGATGCGCCACGTGGGCTCGACGACCGTCCAGGCGTCGGCCCACTCCCGGCGGACGCGGCGCCACACCAGCAGCCGGGTCACGCCCAGCAGGGCGCAGCTTCCGACGATCATGGCCAGCGGCACTCCCGTGCCCACGGTGAGGGCGGCCACGACGGTGGTCTCCCGGTCACGCGGGCGCGGGACCGGCTGCCCCTGCGCGTCGGTGTAGACGGTGATCTTCTGGGCCTTCACCGACAGCACCGGGGCCTGGACCAGCCCCTGGTGGTCCTTGCCGTCGAGCCCCTTCCAGGACGCCATGACGGTCGCGGTCGCCGGGCCGTTCACGGTCGCGTGCACGCGCGCGTCGTCCAGCAGCGTCGCCTCGGTGGCGTGCCGGGCACGCGCCTGTTCTTGCTCCGCGCGGACGCCCTCGCCGTAGGCCTTGATCCCCAGCATCAGCCCGCACACCACAGCGGCGAGCGTGACGAGGACGACCAGCCGGCGGACCGCCGCCTCGGCGCGGTCACACGGGCGGCGCAGCGGGTTCCGGTCGAATCCGAGCCAGCGCCGGAACCGGACCACAGGATTTGCAGCCATCTCCCCACCTCTAGGGATCCCTACCACTTCACATCCGGTTTATGCCTATTTCCGGACATGTGACCTGGGGTTATCGCCGCTTCGCGTTACGCTCGTGGGTGTGCGTCCAGCCCTCATCGCGCTCACGGCCCTGCTCTTACTTTCGGCCTGCACCAAGCCGCAACCCAAGCCCATCCCGGGCACCGAGGTGCCCGACGGCTTCCACCGCATCGGCGGGGTGGCCACCGGCGTCTCGATCGGCGTGCCGACCGTCTGGAAGGTCGTCGACCTGTCGAAGTCGGGCTTCGAGGAGCAACTCGCGGCCACCGGCCTCACCGGCCCCGCGCTCGACCAGGCCAGGCAGGGCCTGCAGGCCCTGCAGAGCGCCAAGGCGGTGTACGCCCTCGACCCCGCCAGCCAGAAGGAGTCGAAGCAGGGCTTCGTCACCAACCTCAACGGGTTCTGCCAGCCGAGCGTGGGCGGCTCCAACGAGGCGCTGCAGGAGCAGGCCAAGCAGCAGCTCGCGAGCGTCGGCGCCACCGTCTCCGACGCCGGCGTGGTCAAGGTCGGCGCCGGCCAGGGGGTCCGCATCCGCTACACGCTGAAGATGCCGGCCGGGCCGGTCCAGGGCACCCAGTACTACGCCCACTCGGGCAAGGGCACGACCTGCGTGGTGACCCTGACGACCGACCTCCCGGGCCGCGAGCCCCTCTTCGAGCAGATCGGCGCCACGATCAGGCCTCTGTGACCCGGAGCCTCGGCAGGCTCTCGGGGTAGTTCTCCCTGATCCAGGTCACCAGGTGTTCCCGCACGTCACACCGCAGGTCCCAGGCGCTGGCCGAGTCGGCGGCCGACATGAGGGCGCGCACCTCGACCAGGCCGTTGGCGGTGACGTCGGTGACCTGGAGGGTCCAGTCCTTCTGGTCCCAGAGCGGGTTGTCCTTGATCGCCCGGTGCAGTTCGGCGCGCAGTTCGGGGATCGGCACCGTCCAGTCGACGCGGAGGAAGACGGTGCCGAGGATCCGGCTCTCGTGCCGGGTCCAGTTCTCGAACGGGTTGTTGGCGAAGTGCGAGACGGGCAGGATCAGCCGCCGCTCGTCCCAGAGCCGCAGCGACACGTAGGTGAGGGTGAGCTCCTCGACCCGGCCCCACTCCCCCTGCACCACCACGACGTCGTCGAGCCTTATGGCGTCGGAGAAGGCCAGCTGGAGCCCGGCCAGCAGGTTCCCCAGGGTCGACTGGGCCGCGATGCCGACCAGCACCCCGGCGATCCCCGCCGACGCGAGGAGTCCCGCACCCAGCGCTCTCACCTGGGGGAACGTGAAGAGCATGGCGCCCAGCGCCAGCACGATCACGACGGCGGCGCAGACCCGCCGCACCAGCTCGATCTGGGTCCTGATCCGCCGGGCCCGCCGGTTCGCGTCGCCCTCGACGCGCACCAGCCGTTCCAGCACGACGTCGGTCACCGCGTAGGCGGCCTGGATGACGAGCCAGGTGGCGCAGAAGATCAGCGCGATGGTGGTCAGGTGGCCGACCCAGCCTTCGGCGTCGGGCGGGATCAGGCCCCGGTCGTAGACGGCGGTGCCGGTGGCGAGGGCGGCGGTCACGAACCCGGGCCAGGTGCAGCGCCGCACCAGTGGCCCGGCCAGGGCCCAGCGTTCGCCGACGAGCCGTGAGCGCAGGATGCGTCGTACCAGCTCGACCGCGAGGAGGGCGGCGAGCACGGCGATGGCGAGGGAGATCCAGTTCCATGCGTCCGTCACGGATTGAGATCACCACATTTGGGGCTTTTTGTCAGATTATTGCTTGAGGCCCAGGTCGGTGAGGACGTCTCGGGCGCGGGCCGACTCGACGCGGAGCCAGTCGTCGAAGTCGGGGCCGTCGAGGTAGAGCGGGGCCCACAGGTGGCGGCGGCAGGAGGCCGTCCAGTCGTCGGAGGCGCCGACGCTCCGGCAGACGTCGAGCAGGTGGGCGCGGTCGTCCTCGCGGAGGGAGTCGGAGACCAGCAGCCCGCGCCAGTCGGCGTGGATGAGGCGTACCCCCGACTCCATGAGGGTCGGCGCGTCGACCTCCGGCAGGCGCTCGGGCGAGGAGACGGCGAGGGCCCGGACGCGGCCCGCGCGGATCTGCGGCGCGAGCTGGGCGACCCCGCCGACGCCGGCGGCGACGCGGCCGTCGAGGAGCGCGCCGAGGAGGTCGCCCTCGCTGGGGAAGGCGGCGTAGTCGACGAGGCGCGCATCGGCGCCGAGGCCCTTGGCGATGAGGCCGCACAGGACGTGGTCGGCGCCGCCGTGGCCCCGGCCGCCCATCAGGACCGAGCCGGCGCTCCGGCGCAGGGCGGCGGCCAGGCCGTCGAAGTCGCGGAGGCGGGAGCCCATCGGGGCGACGACGACCGACCACTCCCCCGCCATCCGGGCGAGCGGGACGGTGCCCGAGAGGTTGACCAGCGCGGGCCCGGCGACCAGCATCCGGCCCCGGCTCGCGCCCCGGGTGAAGTCCTTGATCGACGCCTTGTCGCCGTCGCACGTGGTGACGTCGACGGCTCGGGCGAGGCCGCGCCGCGTGACGACCCTGCGCAGCTCCTGGGCGAAGCCGTCGTCGTGGCCGCCCACCACGGCGGGCACGACCAGGGAGAGCGGCACGCCCAGTGGACGTGGGCCGGCCCCGCAGCCGGCGGCCAATGCGGCGAGCCCGGCTCCCCACAGGAGGAACTCCCGACGCCGCACTCCGCCCTCCCCTCGGTCTTACACGTTGAGCATATGACCGATTACTCATCGTTATGACAGCGGGGTCGGGATTGACGGGCAGGCCCTCCATCAATTAACTAATGCATTAGTGGATTGAGGGGAGTGACGTTGATCGAGTTCTCTCTCGACAAGAGGTCGGGCGTGGCGACGTACATGCAGATCGTGCTGCAGGTCGAACAGGCCATGCGGCTGGGCCGGCTGACGCCCGGCGACCGGCTGCCGACGGCGGCGGAGGTGGTGGGCCGGCTGGCCATCAACCCGAACACGGTGCTGCGGGCCTACCGCGAACTGGAGTCCCGGGGGCTGGTGGAACCCCGTCCGGGGCTGGGGACCTTCGTGCGGCGGTCGCTGGCGCGGCCGCGCGACCCCGCGCTGGAACAGCGGCTGGCGGCGTGGGTGCGGGACGCGCGGGCGGCCGGCCTGGGGCCCGACGACGTCCGGGCCCTGGTCGAGTCGGCCCTGTCGGGCGGCCTGATCGGGGAGGCGACGGCGTGAGCGACCAGGTTCCCGCCCTCGAAGCGACCGGGGCCGGGTTGCGGTACGGCCGGGCCTGGGCGCTGCGCGGGTGTTTCGCCAGTGTGCCGCAGGGGCGGGTGGCGGCGCTCGTCGGGCCCAACGGGGCCGGCAAGTCGTCGCTGATGCGGCTCGCCGTCGGGTTGCGGCGGGCGAGCGAGGGCGAGGTCAGGGTGTTCGGGCAGCCGCCGCGCGGCGCGAACCTGCCCCGGGTGGCCTTCGTCGCGCAGGACAAACCGCTCTACCCCGAGCTCACCGTCGCCGAGACGATCAGGGCCGGGGCCGGGCTGAACCCCCGCTTCGACACCCAGGGGGCGCGGAGGCGGCTCGACGATCTGGGCATCCCGCAGCGCAAGCGGATCCGCCAGTTGTCCGGGGGTCAGCGGGCCCAGGTCGCCATCACGCTCGCCGTCGCCAAGCGGGCCGACCTCGTCGTTCTCGACGAGCCGCTCGCCAACCTCGACCCGCTCGCCCGCCACGAGGTCATGGAGGGGCTCATGTCCGCCGTCGCCGAGCGGGGGCTCACCGTGCTGCTCTCGTCGCACGTCGTCGCCGAACTCGCCGAGGTCTGCGACCACCTGATCCTGGTCTCGCGGGGAAGGGTGCAGGTCGCGGGCGACATCGAGGAGCTGGTGTCCGCACACCGGCTGCTGGTGGGCCCGTCCGGTACGACCCCCGCCGGCTCCTACGACGTCATCGGCAGAAGCGACACCGAACGGCAGACGACCCTGCTGGCCAGGGTCCGGGGGCCCGTCCACGACCCCCGCTGGACCGCCCGCGAACTCTCCCTGGAGGACATGGTGCTCGGCTACCTGCGCGCGCCCGACGCCGTGCTGACCCCGAGGCCGGTGGCGCTGTGACCTGGCTCGCGATCAGACAGCACCGTGTCCGCATGGTCAGCATGGCCCTCGTGGTCGTCCTGTGGGCCGGGTTCGTCGCCGTCGAACGCCTCTATCCGGGCGTCAGGGGCATCTCGGCCGGCCTGTTCCCCTACCTCCCCCTGGTCATGGGGGTGTTCCTCGGAGCGCCGCTGCTCTCGCGGGAGTACGAACGCGGCACCCACCAGTTCGCCTGGACCCAGTCGATCAGCCGGAGCCGCTGGCTGGCGCCCCAGGTCGGCGTCGCCGCCGTGCTCGCCCTCGTCACGACCGGGCTGGTCACCGCGCTGATCTGGTGGTCGCTCCGGGCCCTGCCGGCGGAACTGACCGGCGCGCTCCCCTTCACCTGGGCGCTCTTCGCGCTCGCCCTCGGCACCTTCTGGAGCGCCGTCACCCGGCGGACCACGGTCGCGATGGGGGCGGCGTTCTTCGGCGTCGCCGCCTGCCAGCTGATGGCCGAGGGGCTGCGCAACCGGGCCGCCCGCGAGCTCGGCTGGGCCCCCGCCACGCTCGGCGCGGTGGAGGCCGCGATCACAGCCGGGCTCGCGGGCGTCCTCGTCGCGGGCGCGTGGTGGTACGTCACGCGCCGCGATCCCGGCTAGACGTCGAGCAGGGCCAGGTCCCCCGGGGAGAGCGAGGGCAGGTCGAGCAGTTCGTCGAGCTGGGCGATCGTGGAGGGCCCGATGATCGGGCTGACCCCGGCGGCGAGCAGCCAGGCCAGCACGACCTGGTTCCGGGTCGCCCCGAGGCCGTCCGCCACCTGGGCGAGCGCTTCGAGCCTGCGGGTGGTCCCGGGGTGGTCGTAGGCCTCGGGGAAGGGGCGCTCCGGACGTACATAGGAACCCGAGATGAGCGGGGTGTAGGCCCACAGGTCGAGGCCCTCGGAGGCCACGTAGTCGAGGGTCTCGTCGGTCACCCACGCGAAGCGGTGGTTGACGCCCTCCACCTTGATCCAGGGGCGGGGGGTCAGGTACGAGTACCGCAACTGCAGCGCCGAGTAGGGGGCGCCCAGGGCGCGGGCGCGCTCGACCCGCCACGTGGGGTGGTTGGAGACGCCGACGCGGCCGGTGAGGCCGTCGGCCACCAGGCCCGCGAGCGCCCCGGCCGTCTCCTCCAGCGGGACCGACCGGTCTTCCATGTGGGTCCAGAAGAGGTCGACGTGGTCGATCCCGAGGCGGCCGAGGCTCAGCGTGAGCGCCTCCTTGAGAGCCGGCGCCGACAGCCCTTCACGGCTGGCGGGCCACTCCCCCGGGCCGACCGGCTCGGCCCCGGCCTTGGTGGCCAGGGTCAGCCGGTCGCGCAGGCCCGGACGGGCGGCCAGCCAGCGGCCCAGGAGCCGCTCGCTCTGGCCGCCCCGGCCGCCGGGGTCGTTCCAGAAGGCGTAGCAGTTCGCGGTGTCGATCACCGTGCCGCCGGCGTCGACGAACCGGTCGAGCAGCGCGAACGAGGTGCGTTCGTCGGTCAGGGTGCCGAAGTTCATGGCCCCGAGCACGAGAGAGGTCATGACCGAACCATGAACCCTGGAGTGCGCTCCAGGTCAAACCTGGGTGCAGCCCGGGATCGTGGGCAGCGGGCTGCCGGTGGCCGGCCGGTTGGCCTGGAAGCCGAACGTGGTGGTCTGACCAGCGGGAACGCTGGAGTTCCAGCTCGCGCCGGTCAGGGTGACGTTCGATCCGCTGACCGAGAGCGTCGAGCTCCAGTTCGACGTGATCTGGTGGCCCGAGGGCAGCGTGAACGGGATCGACCAGTTGTTCGCCGGGCCGTTCAACGTGAAGTAGGCGACGTAGCCGGGGCCCCACTGGTCGAACCGGACCGTGCAGCTTCCGGTCTGGCCGCCGCCCTGGGTGGTCAGCGTGATCGTGTTCGACTGCCCCGACACGTTCCCGGCCGCGTCGTAGGCGGTCACGTAGAACTGGTAGGTCGTCGAGGCGGCCAGGCCCGTGGCGGCGTACGAAGTCGACGTCGAGGTCCCGACCTGGCTGAACGACCCGCTGGTGCCCTGACGGCGGTAGACGCGGTAGCCCGCGACGCCGACGTTGTCGGACGAGGCGCTCCACGACAGGTTCGTGCCGTTCGCCGTCAGGTTCGAGGGCGTGCTCGGCGCGGTGGTGTCGGTGGGATTCTGGCCGCCGCTGGTCGTGTACGTGAAGTTGTTCACCGTCAGCCCCGCGCCGCCGACCCACGGTTCGAACCCGGCCTGCACGCTGGTCAGGTACCACGACCGCTGCGCGTAGCCGCGGGAGACCGCGTCGCTGTAGAAGGTGTTCACGGCGAAGTCGATCGACGAGGTGCCGGAGGTCCGGACGTACGAGATGACGTTCCAGCCGATGTTGCCGAACCAGACCTGCCAGGTGCCGCCGGCCAGGTTCACGGTCCCGACCTGGCTGCCGACCGGCTGGATCGTGCCCCGGTGGTTGAGCCAGATCATGATCTCCGCGCCGGTGTTCTGGCCGTCGGTGCGCGGGGTCGGGTCGAACCAGATGTCGTAGGCGGCGTCCCACGTCCCGCTCGACGGGTAGCTCATGCTGACGCTGCTCCGGACGTTGCCGAAGTTGCCGGAGCTGGCCTGCATGGGCAGGTTGCTGCCGCTGGAGCAGTTGGCGTAGTGGCAGCCGGCGTAGATCGCCGGATAGGAGGCCGGGGCCCCGTTCGTGGCGTTGTTGTGGTTGGCCGACTGGATGGTGAAGCCGCCGGACTGGTTGACGTCGATGCACTGGGAGGTGCTCGCGCCCCACACGTTGTTGATCACAACGTAGCGGCCCGACTGGACGGTGGTGGCACCGTACTTCTCGCAGATCACAGGCGCGGCCTGCGCGGGGGAGACGCCGAAGAGCACGAAACCGCCGAGCAGCGCCGCCACAAGGGCGATGCGTCTCATGTCACGGACGCTAGGACGGGGCGGTGAAGCGGCCTACGAAAGCTTTCAGGCACGCGCGCCCACCTGCGGAGAAGTCTGAAACTTACACCAGCACGCCTTCGAGGAACAGGTCGAGCAGGCGCTCCTGCCGGACCGAGTCGCTCTCGCACGACCACGCGATGCCGTGGACGATCGTCGCCAGGTCGGCCTGGGTGAGGTCGGGCCGCACCGCGCCGGTCTCCTTCGCCCTCGCGAGCAGGTCGGCGGAGACCGCGAAGAGGGTCTCGCACTGTCCGTGCAGGGGCGACTCGGGGTTGTTGACGGCCACGGCGAGCTCGGCGGTGAGCCCCCGGGTGGCGGTGATGTGGTGGAGCTGGGCCAGCAGCCACTCGCGCAGCGCGCGGCCCGGATCGTCGCACTTCAGGTCGCGCGCGGTGGTCGCCATCGCCTCGAACCGGTCGCGGAGCACGGCCAGGATCAGGTCCTGCCGGGTGGGGAAGTGACGGTAGAGCGTGCCGACACCGACGCCCGCGGCCTTGGCGATGTCTTCGAGCGACGCCTCGGTGCCCTTCTCGCCGAAGGCCACTCCGGCCTCGGTCAGCAGGCGCTCGTAATTGCGGCGCGCGTCGGCCCTCACGACAACTCCCTTGCGTAAGTGGAGGCTGCCTCCGTATATTTACCGGAGTCGGCCTCCGATTATTTTATCGCCTGAAGGGCCTCCCCATGAACCCTCGCCAGCGCATCACGCTGCTCGTCATCGCCCTCGCCCAGCTCATGCTGATCCTCGACGGCACGATCGTGACGGTCGCCCTCCCCGGCATCCAGGAGGAACTCGGTTTCAGCCCAGGCGGCCTGTCGTGGGTGATGAACGCGTACATGCTGGCCTTCGGCGGCCTGCTGCTGCTCGGCGGCCGGGCCGGCGACATCCTGGGCCGCCGCCGCGCCCTGACGGCCGGAGTGCTGATCTTCACCCTGGCCTCGCTGCTGGGCGGTTTCGCCCCCGGCCCCGAGGCCATGATCGCCTCCCGGGTGCTCCAGGGCGTCGGCGGCGCCCTGGCCGGACCGGCCGGGCTGGCCCTGATCACCGGCAACTTCCCCCAGGGCCCGCAGCGCGACCGGGCCATCGCCGTGTTCACCTCGGTCGGCGCGGCGGGGGCCGCGATCGGGCTGCTCGCGGGCGGGGTGTTGACCGACCTGGTGTCGTGGCGCTGGGTCATGTTCGTGAACGTCCCGATCGGCCTGGCGATCCTGGCCCTGACCCCGGTCTTCGTCCGCGAGACCCCGCGCGTCCCCGGCCGCTTCGACCTGGCCGGCGCCGTGACCGCCACGACGGGCTCCTCCGGCCTCGTGTACGGCCTGGTCCGCGCCTCCGAGCAGGGCTGGGACGACGGCTGGGCACTGGCGTCCCTGCTCGGCGGCCTGGTGCTGCTGGCGCTGTTCGTCCGGGTCGAGCGGCGGGCCGCGCAGCCGGTGATGCCGCTGCGCCTGTTCGCCGAGCGCTCGCGGGTGGCCGGTTACGCGTCGATGCTGCTGCTCCCGGCCGCGATGATGGGGACGTTCTTCTTTCTCACCCAGTTCGTCCAGCTCGAACTCGGCTACTCCCCCATGCAGGCCGGCCTGGCGTTCCTCCCGCTGGCTCTGACCATCCTGGCGCTGTCGCAGCTCGCGGGCCGGATCCTGCGCGTGGTGAGCGCGCACACGGCGTCGGTGGCGGGCATGCTGCTGATCCCGGTCGGCCTGGTGTGGCTGTCGCGCATCGACGCGACGACGGCGTACTTCCCGGGCGTCTTCGTCCCGCTGGTCGTCATGGGCGTGGGCGCGGCGGCGGCCCTGGTCGTGATGAGCATGCGCATCATCAACGGCGTACGCGGTGACGACGCGGGCGCGGCCTCGGGGCTGCTCCAGGCGATGCAGCAGACGGGCGGGTCGCTGGGGCTGGCGGTGCTGGTGACGGTGCACGCGTCGGCGGGGCTGGCGGCGACGTTCCTGACGGCGGCCGGCTTCTCCCTGCTGTCACTGCTGATCGTGACGGTCCTCCGGCCCCGGCGGACCATGCCGGAACCGGAGGACGCGGCGACCGTGGTCACTCGACGGTGACGCTCTTGGCCAGGTTGCGGGGGCGGTCGACGTCGCGGCCGAGGGCCACCGCCGCGTGGTAGGCGAAGAGCTGGAGCGGGATCGACAGCAGGATCGGGTCGAGTTCGTTCTGGTTCTTCGGGACCACGATGCAGTCGTCGGCCTGGTCGGTCTCGCGATGGCCGACCATCAGGATGCGGCCGCTGCGGGCGCGGATCTCGCCCAGTGTCGTGAGGTTCTTGTCGAGCATCTCGTCGTCGGGGACGATCGCCACGGTCGGCATCTCGGGGCCGATGAGGGCCAGCGGGCCGTGCTTGAGCTCGCTCGCCGGGTAGGCCTCGGCGTGGACGTAGGAGACCTCTTTGAGCTTCTGCGCGCCCTCGCGGGCCACCGGGTAGCCGCGAACCCGGCCGATGAACATCATCCCGGCCGACGTCGCGTACCTGTGGGCGAGCGCGCGGATGTGCTCCTCCTGGGTGAGGATCTCCTTGATCTGCTCGGGCAGGGCGCGCAGGCCCTCGCAGATGCGGCGGCCGTCGGCGGGCGACAGGTCGCGCACGCGGCCGAGGTGCAGGGCCAGCAGGGCGAAGGCCGCGGCGGTCGAGGTGAAGGCCTTGGTCGAGGCGACCGAGACCTCCGGGCCGGCGTGCAGGTAGACGCCGCCGTCGCACTCGCGGGCGATGGCCGAGCCGACCGTGTTGACGATGCCGAGGACCCGGCCGCCCTTGCGCTTGAGCTCCTGGACGGCCGCCAGGGTGTCGTAGGTCTCGCCCGACTGGCTGATGGCGACGTACAGGGTGTCGGCCTCGACGACCGGGCTGCGGTAGCGGAACTCCGAGGCCGGTTCGGCGTCGGCGGGGATGCGGGCGAGTTCCTCGATGAGCTGGGCGCCGATCTGGCCCGAGTAGTAGGCCGAGCCGCAGCCGATGATCTTGACGCGGCGGAACGAGCGGGTCTCGCGGGCGTCCATGTTCAGGCCGCCCAGGTGGGCGACGTGGAAGCGGTCGTCGAGCCGGCCGCGCAGGGTGCGGGCGATCGTGTCGGGCTGCTCGGAGATCTCCTTGAGCAGGTAGTGCTCGTAGCCGCCGGTGTCGTAGTGGCCGGTGTCCCAGTCGACGGTCAGCGGCTGCTTGGCGGTCTCGCGGGCGTCGCCGCCGAAGGTGTGGAAGCCGTCGGCCTTCAGCACGGCCAGTTCGCCGTCTTCGAGGTGGACGACCTGGCGCGTGTAGCGGACCAGCGCGGCGACGTCGGAGGCGGCGAACATCTCCTTCTCGCCGATGCCCAGCACGATCGGGCTGCCCAGCCGGGCCACCACGACCTCGCCGGGGCGCTGCGCGTCGACCACGGCGATGCCGTAGGTGCCGACGACGCTCTTCAGTGCCCGGCGCACCGCGTCCTCAAGGGTGTCGGTCTCGTCGACGGCGCGGGCGATCAGATGGGAGAGCACCTCGGAGTCGGTCTCGCTGAGGAACTTGACGCCCTCGCCCTCGAGCCGCTGCCGCAGCGCGTCGGCGTTCTCGATGATCCCGTTGTGGACGACCGCGATGCGCTCGTCACTCGACAGGTGGGGGTGGGCGTTGACGTCGCTCGGCACGCCATGGGTCGCCCAGCGGGTGTGCCCGATGCCGGTGGCGCCCTTGAAGCGGGCCGGCACCACCGCCGCCAGGTCGGCCACGCGGCCCTTGACCTTGCGGGTCTTCAGCGCCCTCGACGCGACGACGGCGACGCCCGCGGAGTCGTAGCCGCGGTATTCGAGCCTCTGGAGCCCCTCCAGCAAGATGGGCGCGGCGTCCTTCGGCCCGACGTAGGCCACGATTCCGCACATAGAGTTCACCCTCCGTAGATGATCCGGCGGAGCTGGCGCTGTGACAGCTCCGGTGCCGCGACCCGGCGCGCGGGCAGCTCGGCGGCCACCCGGCGGAAGATCTCGTCGTTGCCGAGCCCGCGTGCCCGCATTTCGGCATGCCTACGCCTGACATAGGCCTCGGCCGTCTCGCCGAAGTAACTGAGCACGTCGGCGACGACCCTCGCCGCCTCCCCCGGTCCGAGCGAGGTCGTCCGCATGAGGTGGGCGATGAGGTCGTCGTACGGCACAGAGAAGGACCTTACGGAGAAGAAACCGGGAATACCAAGATTCCTGCCCGGAATCGGGCATCAAACCCCGTTTTTGTACGTCCACCGTCCGGCGAGCATCGTCCCGAGGATCTCCGGGTTCCGCAGATCGGACATGTCGCCCACGATCACGAGATCAGCCGGCGATCCGACCTGGACGCCCGTACGACCACCGGCCGCCGCCGCGAGCGCCGTCTCCAGGGAGATCGCCTGCTCGGGATGCCAGGCCGGCCGGTCGTCGTCGGTCCGGGTGACGGCCGAGGCGATGCCGTCCCACGGGTCGAGCGGCGAGACCGGGGCGTCGGAGCCGATCTCGATGGTCGCCCCGGCGGCCAGCAGGTCGGCGAAGGCGTAGGCCCGGTCGGTCCGTCCCGGCCACTGGACGTCGGCGACCTCGCGGTCGTCCGGCTGGTGGGCGGGCTGCACGCCGGCGACGAGCCCGTCGAGGGCGAACCGGGGAAAGTCCTCGCGGGAGACCAGCTGCGCGTGCTCGATCCGCCCCGGGCAGCCGAGCGCGTGGAAGGCGTCGAGGGCGATGGTCACCGCGTCGTCGCCGATGGCGTGCACGGCGGGGTGGATCCCGTTCTCGCCGGCCAGCCGCATGGTGCCGAGCAGCTCGTCGGGCGGCAGCTCCAGCAGCCCCCGGGAGGTGGTGCCGGGGTAGGGGTCGGCGCAGTAGGCGGTCCGGGTGTTCAGCGACCCGTCCACGAACATCTTCACCGGCCCGACCCGGAGAAGATCGCCGATCTCCATTCCGGTACGCAGCCCGTCGGCGATCGCGGCGGCGAGCCGGTCACGCGGGATCGAACAGGCCACCCGCACGTCGGTCCGGCGGCGCTGCCAGTCGGTCACGTTGTCGGCGTACTCGAAGTCGATGACCCCCGTCACGCCCCGCGCCGCCGCGGCGGTCGTCGCCTCGGTCACCCACGCGTCCACCTGCTCGGCCGGAGGCGGCGGCAGCGCGGCCAGGCCACGGAAGCAGTCGCCTTCGAGGAGCACCCCGGTCGGATGGTCGCCCCGCCCGATCAGCGAGAGCGCGGCCTGGTTGAACCACGCGGTGTGCAGGTCATTGCTGACCAGGACGAAGGGATGCTCGCCCGGCAGCAGGTCCTTGTGCATCTCGTCGGCCCAGAAGGCGTCCCGGAAGCCGAAGCCCATGGTGGGCTCCCCCGGTCGTACCGCAGGGAGGATGAGCGAGACGGCGTGCGCGGCGGAGGTGGCCGCGGACAGATCGGTACGACGCCGGTTCTGCGCCCACTGCACGGAGTGCACGTGGGCGTCCACGAGGCCGGGCAGCACGGTCGCGCCCTGGAGGTCGACGATCTCGTCGGGGGTGGTGTCGCCGGGGGCGACGACACGCCCGGCCGAGATCGCGAACGCGGTGAGCGGCCCGCCGATCCCAGCTCGGGCGTTCCTGAACAGGAGAGACATGCCCTGAACCTTATTTGTCAGACTTTGTGTCTTTATAGGGGGTATGGTCCGTGTGCAAACTTAAGGGATGCTGGCTCCAGACCTGACGCGTGAACTCGGCACCGTCCCCGAGTACGACCGGTTCGCCACCGTCGACGAGGTCAACGAGTGCCTGACCGGCCTGGCCGCCACCCACCGCGACCTGACCTCGATCGACCGGATCGGCACCTCACGCCTGGGCGACCCCCTGCTGTGCCTGACCATCGGCGACGGCGACCGCGACGTCGTCGTGGCCGCCGGCCCCCACCCCAACGAGCCCATCGGCGGCCTGACGGTGATGCACCTGGCCTCCCGGCTCTGCGCCGACGACCTGCTCCGCAACGGCGCCCGCTGGCACATCGTCGGCTGCCTCGACCCCGACGGCACCCGGCTCAACGAGGGGTGGTTCGCGGGGCCGTACACCAAAGCCCACTACGGCCGGCACTTCTACCGCCCCGCCGGCGACGAACAGGTCGAATGGACCTTCCCGTTCACCTACAAACGCTCTTATTTCGACCGGGTCCTGCCGGAGACCCTGGCCCTGATGCGACTGATCGACCGCACCCGCCCCGCGTTCCTGACCACCCTCCACAACGGCGAACTCGGCGGCGTCTTCTACTACCTGTCGCGCCCCGAACCCGAACTCCAGTCGGTTTTGACCGAACTCCCCGCCCTGTTCGGCCTCCCCCTGCACGTCGGCGAACCCGAACACCCGGCGATCGGCCAGCTGGCCCCCGCGATCTTCCTCACCCCGCGCATGGAGGAGACCTACGACTACGTCGAGGCCCTGGGTCAAGATCCGACCGAGGTCATCACCGGCGCCGCCTCCGACACCTACGCCGCCCGCTGGGGCACCCTCTGCCTGACCGCCGAACTCCCCTACTGGGTCGACCCCGCCGCCGGCGACACCTCCGAGACCGACATCCCGTACGGCGAACTGATCCGCACCCAGGCCGCCCACCTGCGCGAGACCGCCACGGTCCTGGAGGAGACCCTCACCGGCGTGACCGCCGACCTGGTCAGCTCCTCCCCCTTCATCCGCGCCTCCCGCTTCTTCATCCCGATGCTCGCCAGCATCGCCGCCACCGACGAGAACCGCTCGACGGCCCCCTCGGCCGACCGCGCCGCCACGGCCGCCGAGGTCTCCTCGTGCCGCGACCTCGTGCACAGCTACCGGCTGCGCTTCGGCGGCATGCTGCTGCGCGCCCTGGAGGGCGAGATGGCCATCGGCAACGGCACTCCGGCCATCCGGCGCGGCTGCCGCGCCCTGTCGGAGACCTACGAAAAGTGGTGCGTGGACGCCGAAAACGAGATGTCCGACCAGACGATCCCCATCGCTCACCTGGTGGCCATCCAGTACGGAGCCATCCTCGCGGGCGCGCGGCACGCGCTTGGTGCGCACGAGCACCCGGGAAACACGCTAAAGTCTTCTTCGTGAGGCCGACCCGGAAGGGAACGGCGGATCACGCGGAAGTGGCTCAGGGGTAGAGCATCACCTTGCCAAGGTGAGGGTCGCGGGTTCGAATCCCGTCTTCCGCTCGGTGGAGTGGCCGAGAGGCGAGGCAGCGGCCTGCAAAGCCGCGTACACGGGTTCAAATCCCGTCTCCACCTCCAGGTCGTCACGAAGTCTCGTGAAGTCCGCTAAAGTAAGACAGGTGTCGCGGAGGTAAATCCGAGGCGACCACGCGGAAGTGGCTCAGGGGTAGAGCATCACCTTGCCAAGGTGAGGGTCGCGGGTTCGAATCCCGTCTTCCGCTCGGAACGTTGCTTGGACGATTAGCTCAGCGGGAGAGCGCTTCCCTGACACGGAAGAGGTCACAGGTTCAATCCCTGTATCGTCCACCTTCGGAGACCCGTGGGCGGCGCCTTTGGCGCCTTTCGCGGGTCTCCTTCGTTTATCCGGGGGGACGACCTCCCGAACCCCCCGATGTCAGGGGGCTTCGCCCCCTCACGCTCCCCCTGGCCCGCTTCGCGGTCCTGACGTCGCTGTCGCTCCGGGTCGCTGCGCTCCTGGCGAAGGGCTCCGCCCCTCGCGCTCCCTGGACAGGCCTCGCTTCGCTCGGGATGCTCTCGCTTCGCTCGTCTACTCCTGTCTCCTGGCCACTCGGCGATCCCGTGGGGCAACTCCCATAGCGATGCCGTCGACGGCTGCCCGCTCACGGCGGCGAAACGGCCGTACACCTATTCAGGGCGTCATGCCCGGCCGTCGGGTTTGACTACGACTTGACACTGAAGGCAGAGGTCGTCGAAGCTATGACCCGGCAAGCCTCGATTAAGCCCGAAATGGCAGATTAAGCGCGCCACCCGTTAACCCGGGCTTCATTTTCCAACAATCGAGCCATCCATTCACCCCTGAAGAACTCCTGACACCCGGCACCGTTGTGCCTCTATCCGGAGTTCGACTTTCGTATGCCCAAAAACAGCTAGGACGAGTATGCGTTTGTTAACCCGAGGGTCGGTAGCCCTGACTCTGCTGGCCACGCTTGTCACACCTCTACCTGGGGCTGCTGCCGCCGAACCGCTTGGGGCGCCCGCAGCCGAGCCCGCACCCGTCCTCGTTGTGGACGAGAAGGTCGAAGCGGCCAAGAAAAGCGCGCGGGAGAAGGGCGAGCGCGTTCCCATTCCGTCGAAATTCACGGAGAACATGACCGTCTGGGCCGCCCCGGATGGGCAGACGTTACAGGCGGAGCTGCATACCAAGCCCATTCAGCTCAAGGACGAGGAAACCGGGTCGTGGAATCCGATCGACACCGCGATCGTCCGACGTGGCGGTAAACTTCAGGCGAAGCGTGTCAAGACGCCCCTTGAATTCGGTGGTGCCGGGTCGACCGATCTCGTGACGGCGGCGGGCGCCGAGGGAGCAGCGGGCTTCCGCTGGAAGAAGGGCCTGCCCGCCCCCAAGATCTCCGGAGACGAGACCGTCTACCGTGACGCCGTTGGCGCGGGTGCCGATCTGGTCGTGCGGGCCGAGCCTGATGGGTTCACCCAGCGAATCGTCTTCCGTGAGCGGCCGAAGAGGCAGGTGAGCGTCGAACTGCCGATGAAGCTCCCCAAGTCTCTGCGCTACGGGAGATCGCCGGCGGGAGTGCCGCAACTCATGACGGCCGGAGGGCAGCCGAAGGCGGCGCCCGTGGCCGTCCAGGCGATGGACGCCCGGGCCGAGCTGTCCCCGGACACCGGGAAGGTCGGCCAGGTCGACGTCACCTTCGAGGACGCCGAGGACGGAACCGTTCTGGTGCTGCGGCCGGACGCGGGCTTCCTGGCCGACCCCTCCGTCACGTACCCCGTGACGATCTCGCTGTCGAGCGTCTTCATCGGGGCCGGGCTTGAGAACGACGCCTGGGTGAACAAGAACGACCCGGGGCTGAACCATCTCACCGATACCTGGCTACGCGCCGGCACGACTCAGACGAGTGCCGATGTCGCACGCATCTACCTGCGGTATCTCATCAAGAACAGCGATCTGGAACACTCGACCATCCGCAACGCCGACCTCATGCTGTGGAACTACCGCTCCGGCGCCCCCACCGGCAGCTCGAAGAACTGTGGCCTGGAGGTCGCGTCGGGAATCGTCGCGCGCCAGCTGACGTCGAGCTGGGGATCGAGTCTGTCCTGGTACAACCAGCCGACCTGGACCACCACCGGTCAGGTGGCCAACAGGGCCGCGTACAGCGACACCGCCGGGTGCCAGGAAGGCGAGTTGATCCACTCCATCGAGCAGATCGTCCAGTCGTGGGCGGACGGCGATCCCGACCACGGCCTGGTGCTCATGGCACCCAGCGAGAGCGCCGTCATCAACTGGCGTCAGTACCGCTCGCAGGAGGGCGGCTCGCATGACCGTGAGTGGGGTCACGAGCCGATCCTCTTCGTGGAGTACGAACCCGCCCGGCAGCTCAATGTGGCCTACCTCACGGACAACGACGCGGCGACCCCCAACACCTACGAGGAAGACCTGGCTCAGGTCCTCGCGGGGAACTCCGGCGACACTGACCCCGAGGCCGACGATCTTTCTCCGGCCGAGGCTCAGGCGGCTTCGCTGGAATCCGGTGTGTCTTTCGAGACCGAGCTCATGGAGGAAGGGCACAACCCCGAGCTGACCGAAGAGGAGGTGGCGCTGGGAACCGACCCCGAACGTGGTGATGACACCCCGCCGGACCCCACGCCGTCGCCGAATCCGCAGCCCACGGCGGCCAACCCGGACGAGGTCCTGAACTCCAACCCGTACTTCGAGACCGACGTCGCTCCATGGACGGTCTCCGACGGGACGGTCACCCACTCCACCGCTCATGCGCGCCCCGGAGGCGGAACGGGTTCGGCGCTCGTCAAGGCCGCGGCGGCGACGACGCTCCATTCCGAAGGAGGGATCCCGGTGTCCGCTGCGGAGTTCTACTCCGTGGGCGGCTGGCTGCTCTCCCCCGGTCACGACCTCGACGTCCGGTACGGGATCGACTGGTTCGACGCCTCGGGTGCATATCTGTCCTCGTCATTGACCGACATCGGCCTGCGCGCGGATGACTGGCAGGAGGTGCTCGACTCGTACTGGCCGCCGGCGAACGCCGTGTCGGCACGGCTCCGGGTGGATCTCGTCAACCCGCCGGCTGACGCGGGACTGGTCGTGGACCAGCTTGAGCTGCTCGGTCCCGCCGTCCCGACTCCCCCGCCCTCGCCATCCCCCTCCCCTTCCCCTTCGCCGTCTCCGTCGGCATCACCTTCGCCTTCGCCGTCCCCCTCACCGACCCCGACGCCGACCCCGACACCGACTGGGCTCGTGGCCGAGTTCGGGATGAACGAGGGAACCGGTTCGACGGTCGGCGACTCCTCCGGGTCCGGGAACACCGGAGTGGCGAGCGGCACCTCGTGGTCGGCCGGAAAGTTCGGCCAGGCGCTCACCTTCAACGGCACCACCGGCAAGGTCTCGGTCAACCACTCGTCGTCGCTCAACCTCGCCAACCGGGTGACCATGGAGGCGTGGGTCAACCCCACCACCCTCGCGGACTACCGGACCGTACTCATGAAGAACCACGGCGAGGGATCAAGCTACGGCCTGTACGCCTCGGCGGACGGTCCGCCGTCCTCCTGGGTGCTGCCAGCGGATGATCTCGGCCATGTCATCACCTTCGGCCAGTCCGTCCTGCCGGCGAACCAGTGGACCCATCTCGCCGCCACCTACGACGGAACCGTTTCGAAGCTGTACGTGAACGGCGCGCTCGCCGCGCAGGAGGCGGCAGGCGGACCGATCGCGACCTCGAACCTGCCCCTGTGGATCGGCGCCAACTCGTACTGGGGCGAATACTTCAAGGGCCGTATCGACGAGGTCCGCGTCTACAACCGGGTGCTGTCGCAGAGCGAAATCCAAGTCGACATGGCACGCCCGGTCGGACAGCAGGCCCTGTCCGCCAAGACGGCGGCCGCCATGTCACCCACCGATCCGGGCGTCCTCCCGTCGACCAAATGGTGGCCGGACAACATCGACTCCTGGAAGGAATGCGAGGACCACAGCCTTCTCTCCGGGCGGCGCGCAGGCTGGCTGAAGAACCGGTTCAACTGGTGTCAGACCCGGTTCATCAAAGCGCGCCGATGGGTGGAGAACAACAGGGGCCGGAAGATCACCACTGGCGAGCTGAAGGCCTGGCAGTACGTCCGCGTGGAGTCGAGCCTCGACAAGCGCGAGTTCACCGTCTACAACAAGATCATTCCCACCTCGATCAACTGGGGCACGCTCTACAACGCCGATGTCGAACTCCTGCCGGCCTACCGAGGTTCGTCAGGCAGTTGCTGGCCGTCCGAGAGCTACGGGCAGCAGAAGGGCACGCTCTTCAGCTGGGGACTCGGCTACGACGGGAACGACTGGGACTCCGCATGGACCTTCAAGTCCACGTTCACCGAGCAGAACGGACCGGCGATCGAGCAGTGCAACGTCAAACCGGTGATGAGGATCACTGGGGAGACCTTCAACATCAGAATCAAGAACAGCACCAACGTCTCTGTCCGTTGCGACCGCGCGGCGATTTTCAACTGGTATCCGCAGGGCGGCTGCGTGGTGTCAAAGGGCTATCCGGTCATGCACATGGGCCGCTATGACGTGAACGAGAAGGGCCAGAGCTGGCCCGAGCAGTACGACGCCATCTGGCGGGCGCTCCACCTTCCGACCGGAAGCTGGCCGGAGCCCGGCGGGGTCAACTTCCCGAACGTCCCGAAGGGCACGCCCAAGAGCATCCCCGGCCTTTCCATCAGCGATCCGCTGCACAGAGCGACGAGCGGTACGCTGAACAACGATCAGCGAACGGAGTCGCAGCGCATCTGCCGAACCGAGCTGAGGCGGACCTGGCCGGGCGACATCAGAGTGCACGGCGACAAGGCCCTGAACTGCGACGAATATCCCTTCGCCTCGACACACGAGGGTTCACTCAGCGCCGATCCGCGCTACAACTATTCGGTGTTCCTGATCAACGCCCGGCACAACCAGCGCTTCGGTAACTCCCTCGGCGCCTGGTTCCACAACAACAGAATGCTGGATTGGGACCCGTTCCTGATGAATCTGCACACCAGGTTCTACTGGACCTGACAAACCCGGCCCGGTGGCGGACACGGTCCGCCACCGGGCGTCCGATCGAAGCGGGAAACAGCATTGCGCGCGAACTTCAGTGACGTCGTCACCGTTCAATACGGCCAGTTCCTGGTCCTCGACATCGACGGCGCCGACGGTGTCCCCCCGGGCGAACCCAGCCCGTACGACCTTTCCTTCGACGACGAGGAATGGTTCCAGCCGGTCATGAACGGCGCCCTGGTGAGCACCGGCTATTCCGACCATCTCACCGAGGTGCGGTTCGAACTCTGGGATGCCGCCCCGCCACCGCCGGACGAGGAGGCGTGGCAGTGGTCGGGCGCCTTCTTCTCGAGTTCGGGCAGGCTTCGCCTAGCCACCTTGATGACCGATGAGGCCCATGACGTTTTCGATCTGGGCAGACGCGAGAACTGGTGGAACCTCCGGGCCATCCAGATAAGGATCGGCAACCCCGACGAGGCGACCTGGGAATCCGGCCCGCCCCGGGACATCGAGCTTTACCGGCTGCAGTTCTGGCCTCAGTAGGCGAATCCGCAAATGCCCGGCTCGTCCGTCAGGAGGATTCGCCGAAGCGTGCCCGCCACGGTCCCGGCAGCTTCTGCGCTTCCCAGTCGTCGGTGTAGGCCGGCGGCTTGACGCCCCGGTGGGTCACGATGAGGTCGTAGCCGCGCTCCCTGAACTCCTGGATGCGCGCGGGCATGGTGTCGTCGAACCGCTGGGCGATGGCCTGCGACTCGCAGCCCAGCAGGTAGCCGAGCTGGGCGCCGCCCTGTCCGTAGATCACGCACGGCCCCTCGATCCGGGGCCTGAGTTCCTCGGCGGCGGCGTTCATGACGTCGCGTTCGGCGCGGGTGTCCGACGACATGGCGACGGCGACGGCGCCCTGGAGGATCAGGTGGGCGGCCACACCGGCCAGGACCGGTAGGAGGGCCAGCCGCGCCGCGTTCGCGATGGGGAGGGCGAGCAGGGCGTACACCGGGAGCAGGAAGCGCGGGGCGGCGTAGTCGACGTAGAAGAAGTACGGCAGGGCCATCGCCACGGCCGTGGCCGTGGCCAGGGCGAGCGGGCGGAACCATGCGGTGTGCCGAGCCGCCCACAGGCCCGCGGCCGTGGCCAGCGGGATCGCGATCCACCAGATGAGCAGGACGGGGGACACGCCGCCGCACTCGACCCCGAAGCGGCACAACGCCGGGCCGTCGAGGGCGCCGGCCTGCTCGCCCAGAGTGCTGGTCAGACCGGTGTCGTTGTGCTCTCCGGCTGCCCCCAGGCGTTCGGTGACTCCGCCGAACCGGACGATCGCCTCGGCCATCCACTGGGCCCAGCCGATCCCCAGCCCCACAACCAGCGCGGCCAGCTCCCGGAACTGCCGCTGCCACAGGGCGTAGGCGGCCAGCGGGACCGCCAGCACCAGCGCGTCGGTCGGGCGCATGAGCGAGACGGCCACCATGGAGGCGCCCAGGCCCAGCGGGGTTCCGGTCAGCAGGAAGCCGGTGGCGGCGACCGCGCCCAGCGCGACGTAGAGGTTGGGCATCGCCTGGTTGCCGTAGAAGAGGGACAGCCAGCATCCGGCCAGCAGCAGGGCGGCCAGCGGGACGACCCAGTGGTTCTTGACCCGCAACCAGACGGCGAAGGCGCCGAAGAGGGCGGCGGAGGAGATCAGAGTCAGCCAGATCCGCAGCACGACCACCTCGTCGGTGATCGCCACGATCGGGGCGACGAGGAGCGGCACCCCTTGTGCGCGTGGGGCGGAGTAGACGGCGGGCGGCGCGTGGGCGGCGTACTGCGAGGCGTAGACGGCCTCGTCCCAGCCGATTCCCATGCCGAGGGTGGGGATGAGGAGCTGGGCGGCGAGGTAGAGCAGCGCCACCCCCGCGAGCAGGACCGCGGGGGTGGTGGTGACCTCTCGCCGGACGATGACCATGGCGCCCTCCCGATACCGCCGAAAGGGGCTCTCCTTACCTCCAGACAAGCGGGCACACCTGGCTGATAGGACAGTTCTCAACGCGATCGGGCTTTGATGATCTCCTGCTCGCCGTCCCTTTCCGGTCAGGTCTCGCCGTTTGACGAAGGGGCGGCGTCAGGCCGCCAGAGCCAGTTCTGCCGGGTGTACAGCGGCCGGAGCCCGGACCTGATCATGTTGTTCAGCGACGGGTTGACCTGGCCCTCCGCCGGTTGCCCGGTTTCGGCGACGAGCCAGCGGCAGCCGGCGTTCGCGGCCTCTTTGGCGCGAATCGCCAGCAGAGCCGACTGGGCTCCGCGGTTGCGGTACTCGGGAAGGGTCGCGCCGGTGTTCAGCGAGCCGACCTCGCCGTGCAGGAAGAGGTTCGCGCCGGCGACCATGCGATCGCCGTCCCAGGCCGCGAAGGGCCGGGTGGACGGATGCTCCACTCCGGCCACCAGCATTTCCGCGATCCCCTTCTCCGGCATGCCGAAGCCGCGGAGCACGACAGAGGCCCACTCCCGGGCGTCTTCAGGGGTGACGGGTCCGACGCGCAGGTCGGTCGCGCCGGGGCTGAAGACGTCGATCGGGCACCACAGTTTCACGATCCGCCCGCCCTCGCGCAGGTGGTGCCTGGTGCGGATGTCGTCCCAGTTCGACGGCAGAACAGAGGGAGCGATCTGCAGGGTCGCGCCGTCGCTGCCTTCCCCGCGGTAGAAGTCCAGGATCCGGTCGACGAGTGCGTGGGTGACCGGCTCCTCGAAGCCGAACCCCAGGGCCTTGCTCCAGAAGTTCGTCGGGTCGTCGCGCATCGAGAGGGCAACGCCTCCACCGATGCGCGTGGTCGTGACGCCGAGCTCGGTCCGCACCGACGATGGTGCGCCGGACTGGTAGAGGTACATGAACTCCGCCTCGGCGCCTTCGGCCAGGGCGGTCTGATCCAGATACAACTTGATCTTCCCCGTTGGATGTCGCGGACGTCCCCCAGCCGCCGGTGCGCGCTCTGGGGGACCTGACACAGGCAAGATGCAGCGATCGGGGCGGAAAGTTCGATTTCCGGCTACTCGGCTTGCGGAACATCCCGGCGGGGACGCGGATGGAACAGCCGGATCTTGTGGACGCGGTCTTTCACCAGGTGATTCACCCAGACGACGGTGGGCGGGCAGTGGAAGGGATCGTCGGGCGGGCTGATGAGCCGGTTCTCCCAGATGACCACGTCACGGCCGATCACGACGTCGGCGACGCGCTGCCGCACACCGATCGCGAGGTCGCGGTTCATCGCCCCCAGCAGGTAGTCGACGCCCTTCGTGCGCGCGCCCTTCATCGTGGTGATCTCCACCTCGGGCAGGCAGAGGTCGGACAAGGCCTGCCCGAACGCGCCGTCGCGGGCGGCCCGCATCGTCTCCTCGGCCTGTCTGCGGCGCCGCTCGATCGGGACCGTCATGTCGCCGTGGGGCAGGCCCGCCGTGGCCAGCAGCGCCTCCGACAGCTTGGCCCGCGCCTGGCTGAGCCTGCTGCGCACCGTGCCGACAGGGACGTCGCACACCTGCGCGATGTGCTCGTAGGAGGTGATGTCGGTGAAGTAGCGCAGCAGCGTCACCAGACGCAGGCGTGGTGACAGCTCGTCCAAGGCGTGCCACACCCAGTCCCGCAGGGCGTAGCGGTTCAGGAGTCCCTCGGGATCGCGATCAACACGAGAGAGGAGCAGGGTCTCGACCTTTTCGACGGGTATGGGCTTCGTGCCGCGCACCTGCATCAGGCAGGCCGAGCGGACGATCGCCCGCAGCCACGGCCTCAGGGCCGCCGGATCGCGGAGATCTCCGATTCGGCGCAACACGATCAAGACGGCTTCCTGGACGGCGTCTTCGGCGTCAGGACGGTATCCGAGGATGCTGTACGCCACCGCCAGCATGTCCGCCTGATGCGTGGCCAGCAACAGGCCGAGTGCGTGGACATCGCCCGACTGCGCCTCGCGGACGAGGTCGGTCTCGGTGAGTAGGGCGTTGTCCATGCCTTTCAGCGTATTGACACCATGTGACTGGGTCTGCCGCCCGACTGTCAGACTCGCGGGTCACCGGCGACGTGTGGGTCGCACCCGGTAGAAACCGGATATCTTCGGGCGCCATGAGCTCCCGGTACGCATGGTCTGAACGCTTTCCTTCGGGACACCCGGCGGTCAGCCCACTCGGGGATCTGCATTCTCCGGCCACCGAAGCGGAGATCCGTGGGCTTGAAGAGCGGCTCGGTGTGGAATTGCCGCCGAGTTATCGGCAGTTCCTTCTGTTCACCGACGGCTGGGGCAGCGACGACGACTGCCGCCTACTGCGGGTCGAGGAGATCGGCTGGCTCCGGGATGTCGATCCTTCGACGGCCGAGAGCTGGTCAGCGCCCACGACGGAGAGGAGCGTGCCCGACTCCCTTCTGGCCGGATATTGGGATGACGGAGTGGCTCTCCTCAATCCCCGCGTCAGCACCGCTGAAGGCGAATGGGAAGCGTGGTATCTCGCGCCATGGCTTCCGGGGGCCAACCGTTACAGGTCTTTCTGGGACCTCGCAATGGATGAGCTGAGAATGCGATACGCACACTGAGTCGACGGCGCCGGGTGAGCGCGGGCTACGGCTATCCCCCCTGGGGACCGATCAGGTAGGGCCCTACTCAAGACGCGGTCCCGTCGGCCGCGCAGGATCCCCGATTGAGCGCACCTTCAGGAGGGGACCATGCGAAGACGTCTGGCGATCGTGAGCGTCGCCGCGCTGATGCTGTCGTTGCTGTCGGCGGTGCCCGCGTGGGCGGCGGGGCCGCCGATCTCGCTGACTTTCAGGATCGACTACCTCAAACAGATCGAGAACGCCGACGGGACCGGCGACTACTTCCCGCGCGTCCGGATCGCCGACGGGCCGCTGCACCAGGGGCCGAGGATCGAGGACGACGAGTTCAGCCCGCTCGGGCTGCCCGAGTCGCCCAACGGGTGGACGTTCACCAAGAGCGACCTGCCGGGCGACGTCCCGACCGTGCCGATCACGGTCACGATGTGGGACTACGACAGCTTCCTCAACGGCAACGACGACCGGATGGACATCAGCCCGATCGACCAGGACGTCGAACTGAACCTGGTCTACGACCTGCGGACGCGCACGCTCTCGGGCGACGGCATCCCGGCCGCCGCGCCGTGCGTGAACTCCTCCGGCGTCGACCAGGGGCAGTACTGCATCCAGGGCGACGGCGACCACGGCTTCCCGAAGGACAACGACGGCCGCATCACCCGGATCGCCGTCAGCGTCGAGGTGACCACGCCGGACACCGACGGTGACGGCATCCCCGACGTCGTCGAGCTCTCCGGCATCCGGAACGCCGCCGGCGACGTCCTGGTCGGGCCCACCGACCCGTGCCGTAAGACGATCATCCTGCAGCTCGACTGGATGGCCGCCGGCGGGCACAGCCACGAGCCCAAGAACGACGCCATGACGCTGGTCAGGAACGCCTTCGAGGACGCGCCGGTCGAGCCCGCGGCCTCCTGCCCCTACGTGGGACCGCGCCAGGACGGCATCGAGTTCGTCCACCGCCGCGGGGTCCAGATCGCCGAGCAGGACACGATGGGGCTGAACGACGACAACGACTACCGGAACGCGCGCACCGCGAACCTTCCCGCCGAGCTGGCCCCCTACGCCCACTACGGGATGATGGCCCACGACCTGGTCGTGGGCAGCGGGACCGTCAGGCGGGGCGTCTCGGGCCAGTGCTGTGAGCCGACGAGGGACAACAACAAGGACTTCATCGTCACCCTCGGCTCCTGGCGGACCCAGTGCGTGGTGGACTACGGCGTCGACTACGGCGGCGACGGCATGCTGCAGACCACCGCCGTCGACGACGACGTCACGAACGGCAGGGTCATCGGCGTCGGCCCCGACCGCACCTGCGACACGACCAGCACCGACCCCACCGACCGGCAGGTGCTCACGCCGGGCACCGGAGCCGCCGACGCCCAGCTGGGCACCGTCCAGGACCAGGCCGGGACGATCATGCACGAACTCGGCCACGCCCTGAACCTGGCGCACGGCGGCGACTCCGGCGTCCAGTACAAGCCCAACTACCTGAGCGTCATGAACTACTTCTTCCAGACGGGCATCCCGAACAGCCCGCCGCCGCTGCTGGTCGACGACACGGCCAACTGGAGGGTCGGCGCGGTGCGGCTCGACTTCTCCGACGGCGACCTGCCGCAGCTGGTGGAGAACGCGCTGGACGAGAACGTCGGCATCCGCGACGGCGCCGACCACACCTTCTGGTACACCGACAACCTCCGCGACCCGGCGAGCACCCTCCGGCCGCTGCGGTCGGGGCCCGGCAACGGACCGCTCAACTGGAACGACACCGTCGACGCGACCACGGGCGCGCCGATCTTCGAGCCCACGACGGTCAACGTCGACCTCAACGCCAGCGGGACCAACAACACCTTCACCGACCACGACGACTGGGCCGCCCTGCGCTACCGGGCCGCGCAGTCGCCCGACGTCCGCACGACCGCGTGCAGCGGATACCTGACGGCCTCGCCCTCCTGCCTGGGCAACGGCGAGGAGCTCGACTACGCCACGGTGGCCAACCAGGAGATCGCGTTCTTCAACCAGTACGACCCCGACATCGCCCTCACCAAGACCGTCGACAAGGCCGACGCCGAACCGGGCGAGCAGCTCACCTACCGGGTGAAGCTCGACAACGCCGGCCCCGGCGGCGCCTACCGGCTCGCCGTCACCGACACCCCGGAGACGCGCTCGATCCCCTATCTGGCGCCCGGCAACACCGCCACGGAGACGTTCACGTCCACCATCCCGTGCACGACCGCCGACGGGACCGTCATCACCAACCGGGCGACGGTCACCGCCCAGGACACCGCCGGAGGGGCCGAGGCCAACACCGCCAACAACAGCGGGACCGCGCAGACCACCGTCCACGCCCCGAAACTCACCCTGACCAGGGCGGTCCCGGCCACCGTCAAGGCGGGCGAGGCCGTGAAGGTCACCCTCACGGCGCGCAACACCGGCGGCGCGACCGCCCAGGAGACCGTGATCACCGACACGCTGCCCAAGGAGGTCTACTACAGCCAGGCCCTCGACCAGGGCGCCGGCCCCCGGCCCGGCACGGTGACCCGCAACGCCGACGGCACCACCACGCTGACCTGGACCCTCGGCTCCCTGTCGGCCGCCCAGAGCGGAACCGTCGAGTACACCGCCCGGCCCAGCCTGCTCTTCACGGCGGGCGCGACCCTGACCGGGAACGCCAGGGCGACGTACAAGAACGGCAAGGGCTGCGGGTACGACCCCGCGACCGCCACCAGCGGCACCGGCGTCACCGAGGCGAGCCCCGGCCGCGACCCGCGCACGACCGTCTACTGGACCCTGCACCCGCACGCCCGCACCACCGAGTTCCTGGCCCGGGTCCAGGCCACCGACCAGCGCTTCGACGCCGACGGCGACGGCCGGCTCTCCGACCAGGAGGCGCTGGGCGCCCTGACGGCGATCGGCCTCCAGCCCAAGCCGCTGAAGACCAAGCTGCTGACCACCCTGCTCAACCTGAGCGAACGGAGGATCAACGCCTCGACCCGCGTCAGCTCGCTGGTCACCCACAAGCTCGACGTGACGACCGTGGGCGGCGCCGTCCGCCACACGTTCGCGACACTGGAGCTGCCCGCCGACCTCCAGAACACGATCCGCTACCTCGACGCCTCACTCCTGCTCGACGAGATCAACACCGGGCTGAGCGAGCGTTACTAGCGAAGACGAGGGCCTCCCGGCACGTGCCGGGAGGCCCTCACTCAGGTGTCGCGCGAGCGGAACACGGCGAACGCCGCCGCCAGCAGCACCAGGGTGAACCCCGCCATCACGCCCAGGCCCGTCCACGGCGCCACCCGTTCGGGGTTCTGCACGGTGGTCGTGATCTGCAGGCCGGCCGAAATGGGCCAGTACGTCGTCACCCAGTCCCCCACCGCGTCCGGCAGCAGCCGGGGCCCGATGACGGGGATGATGAAGTTCACCGCCACCAGCACGGTCGTGGCCGCCATGGTGGCCCGCAGCAGAATCCCGAGCGCCACCCCGACCAGGCCGACCAGCGCCCAGATCAGCCCCATCCCGGTGACCGCCCGCAGCACCCCGGGCTGGGAGAGGGAGGCGGCCGGCGCGCCCCCGGCGGCGATCACCGTCTGCCCCAGCGTGTAGGCCCCGAAGCTGGACACGAGCCCCATCGCCAGCGCGATCAGCCCGTAGGTGGCGACCTTGGCCGCCAGCAGCCGGCCGCGCCGCGGGACGACGGTGGTGCTGGTCCGGATCAGGCCGGTCGCGTACTCGTGGGTCACCACCAGCACGCCCAGCGCCCCGACGGTGATCTGGGCGAACAGGAAGCCGCCGTACATGCTGATGTAGGTGGCGTCGAACAGGGCGCGACCGGCCCGGTAGTTCTCGGCGGCCCCGTTGGCGGTGAGGGCGCCCGCGCCGACCATGAGCACCACGGCCGACAGCAGGGTGGGGACGTTGGCCGGGATGGTGCGGAACTTGGTCCACTCCGAGCGGACCGTGTCCGCGAAGGCCGCGCTCATGCCGCGCTGGTCTGGAACTCGACGCTGTCGCGGGTCAGATCCATGTACGCCTGCTCCAGGGAACGCTGGGGGGTCAACTCCGTCAACACCACTCCGGCGTCCAGAGCGCACCGGCCGATCTCGCGGGCCTCAAGCCCGGTGACGATGAGGGCGCCGTCGGCCCCCGGGGTGACGGTGGCGCCGGCCTCGGCCAAGCGGTGGATGAGGGACTCCTGCCCCTCGGCGCGGACCAGGACGTTCTGGCCCTGGCGGACGAACTCGGTGACGCCGATGTCGGCGATCAGCCTGCCCCGGCCGATGACGATGAGATGGTCGGCCGTCTGGGCCATCTCACTCATGAGGTGACTGGAGACCAGGACCGTACGGCCCTCGGCGGCCAGGCCGCGCATCAGTTCGCGGATCCATTTGATGCCTTCGGGGTCGAGGCCGTTGACCGGCTCGTCGAACAGCAGCACCTTCGGGTCGCCGAGCAGCGCCACCGCGATGCCGAGCCGCTGGCCCATGCCCAGGGAGAAGCCGCCGGCCCGGTTCCGGGCCACCGATTCGAGCCCGACCAGGGCCAGGACCTCGTCGACCCGTGCGGCGGAGATGCCGTTGGTCTGGGCGAGGCACAGCAGGTGGTTGCGCGCCGTGCGGCGGGGGTGCACCGCGCGGGCGTCCAGGAGCGCGCCCACCTCGCGCATCGGGCGGGACAGGCCCGCGTATCCCCGGCCGTTGACGGTCACGCCGCCGGCGTCCGGCCGGTCGAGACCGAGGATGGCCCTCATGGTCGTCGACTTGCCCGCGCCGTTGGGCCCGAGGAATCCGGTGACCTGGCCGGGCCTGACGGTGAACGTCAGGTCGTCGACCGCGGTTCTGGTGCCGTAGCGCTTGGTCAGACCGATGATCTCGATCACTTTCCAGTCCTTCCGGTACGGAGGATGGAGCCGGACACGTCGGAATGGTCATGGTGTATCAGGTAGCTTATAGGTAACTATCAGGTACCTGATATGGGGTGGATCTTGCGGGTTCTGGTGATCGGGGCGGGGATGGGCGGGCTGACGCTCGCCCAGGCGCTGTCCCGCCACGGGATCGAGGTGGTCGTGCACGAGCGCGACCGGGCCGTGGAGTCCACGGGCGGATACCGGCTGCATCTCGACGACCGCGCCTGCGCCGCGCTGCGCCGCCACCTCGCGCCGGGTCACTACCGGGCGCTGCTGGCCAGCTCGGCCGGGCCGCAGGCGTTCACGCGGTTCGCCGTGGCCGACCACCGGATGCGCCTGCTGTTCGCCGAACCGCAGGATCCGGCGGCGGAGATCCTGATGATCGGCCGGGTCCCGCTGCGGCGGCTGCTGGCTCACGGCCTGGATGCCGCGCTGCGGCTGGGGTCGGAGTTCACCGGGCACCAGGCCCACCCCGACGGCACGGTCACCGCCCACTTCGCCGACGGCGGCACCGACCACGGCGACCTGCTGGTCGGCGCCGACGGCGTGGGGTCGCGCGTCGCGCACGCGCTGGCCGGACGGCCGACGTCCTCCCCCGCCGGGGTGAGCTCCATCGCGGGTCGCACCCTTCTCACCGCCGGCACGCGGCCGCTGGTCCCCGCGCTGCTGTCGCCGGGGCCCGCCCTGGCGTTCGGGCCCGGCGGCGTCGGGGCCTTCCTCACCCGCCACGACCCCGACTCCGGCGCGGTCGATCCCTCCGACTGCACGGGGATCGCGGCGATCACCGAGCCCGCCTCGCTGATCTGGGGTGTGCTGGCGCCAGACGGCGTCTTCCCCGTGCGGCCCCGGGAGCTGGACGGCGCCGGGCTGATCCGGCTCGCCGACTCCCTGCTGCGCGGGTGGAGCGCGGACGTGCGCGCCCTGGTGCGGGCGGCCGACCCCGGTTCGGCGGCCTTCTTCGGCTTCCACGCCGCCGATCCGGCCGCCGACCTCACCCCGTGGCCGGCCGGGGCCGTCACCGCGCTGGGCGACGCGGTGCACGCCATGCCGCCCACCGGCGGCATGGCCGCCGCCACCGCGATCCGCGACGCCGACGTGCTCGCCGAGGAGCTCCTCCTCGTCCGTGCCGGGGAGTCCACGATCCCGCGGGCGGTGCACCGCTTCCACGAACGGATGGCCGCCTACGCCGGGGAGGCCGTGCGCACGTCGATCCAGCCGTTGCGGTGGGTGGAGCGGCTCGCCACCCCGGCGGGCACCCGGGCCGCCCGGATCGCCCTGCCCGCCGTCGCCGCCGCCGCGCGGCTGGGCCGCGTCCTGTCCGGGAACCGCGATGCCTGAGGCGTGGCCGGGGGGCGAGCCGGACCTCCCGCTGTGGGAGCTGATCCAGACCTCCTATCTCGTCACCCGGGGGTTCGCCGAGGTTTTCGGCACGGTCGGGCTCACCCCGATCCAGTTCGGCGTGCTGGCCTCGCTCGCCGACGGCGACGACCTCAGCCAGGCCGAACTCGCCCGCGCGATCATGGTGCGGCCCCAGAGTCTCGGCGAGGTGGCCCTCACCCTGATCGACCGGGGCCTCGTCGAGCGGGACGGGCCGGGCGGCCGCGGTCGCCGCGCGGCCCTGCGGATCACCCCGGCGGGCCGGGCGCTCCTCGACCGCGTGCTCCCTGCGGTGGCGGCCTTCAACCGTCCGGCCAACATCGGGCTGTCGGACGCGGACGCCGCCGAGCTGATCCGGATGCTGCGCGCCGTCCGCGCCGCCCTGTCCCGATGACCGGTCACGGCGCCCAGGGGGCCGCCAGATTCCACGTGCTGTCGGCCGTCACCATCTGCGGGCGGTTCCAGGTCCCGCCCGTCCCGTTCGCCGACCATGCCTGCGAATCGAAGTGCCGCAGGTAGGACCCGGGATAGTTGATCGACTCCAGGGTCACTCCCCCGCCCTGCAGTCCGGTCCGCGCGCACCAGGTCGCGTCCTGGGCGAAGAGGGCGCTTCCGTCATCGGCGTCCATGCGGACCCGGGAGGCCGCGTGCCGCAGATACCGTCCGGGGAAGTTCACGGACTCCAGTGAGTAGCAGCTGGTGTCGGCCAGCCCGCGCCGGATCGTCCACGTCGCGTCGTTCTTCAGCAGGGCGCCGCTTCCGGCGTCGACGACCTCCGTGAAGCCGAGGCTGTCGGCGTGCCGCAGGTAGCGGTTGGTGAACCCCCATGTCTGCACCTGGAGCGAGCGGCGCACGTCCACCGGGAGCAGGGCGCTGCTGCGCCACAGGGCGGGGGCGGCGACGTCCCAGGTCGCGTCGGCGGCGAAGGTCGCGCCGCCGTCGAAGGGGTTGGGGCCGCTCGCGCGGGCCAGGTAGACGTTGTCGGCGTGGTGGCGCAGATAGGCCCCGGGGAAGTTGGCCGACTCGAAGGACGTCCCGCTGCCGGACAGGCCCGGGCGGGAGCACCACGTCGCGTCGGCGGCGAAGGGGCCGCCGGTGTCGGCGTCCAGGCGGACGATCGAGTTGGCGTGCCGCAGGTAGCGGCCCGGGAGGTTGACCGACTCGAAGGAGTAGCAGCGGGGGTCCGAGAGGCCCGGGACGGTGCGGAACGAGGCGTCCTGGCGGGGGGCGTCACCGCTGCCCGTGGTCAGGACGTCGGTGCGGGCCAGGGAGTTCGCGTGGCGGAGGTGGCGGTCGGTGTATCCCGCCGTAGTGACGCGGAACGACCGCACGTGGCCGGCCTTCAGGTTGGGCGTCGCGTTCTGGTTGCGGGCCAGCGCCAGGAGGGACTGGTGGGCGGCGCGGACCTGGGCGGTGTCGACCTTCTGGACGCGGCGGTCATAGGTCAGCAGCCCGTTGTACTCGCCCTCCAGGTCAGTGATCTCGGTGTAGACCGAGCCGCTCAGACCCTTCTTCACGACGAGTTCGCGCAGGTCGCGGACCATCCCGGTGTACCGGTCGTTGAGCTGGGCGGCGCTCGACTGCTGCTCGTAGGCGAAGAAGCCGCCGTGCGGGCTGTACTCGTGGCCGGGGGTGCGCAGGCCCAGGCCGCCGAACTCGCCCAAAATGGAGATCCGGGTCGCGGACGGGTCAGGCGCGTCCGGGCCCGTGTAGGCGTGCCAGTCGATCATGTCGCCGTTGCCGGGGTCGCCCAGGCTGGCGCAGCAGTTGAAGCCGCTGTGGCCGTTGACCAGGCGGGTGGGGTCCTGGTTCTTGAGGTTCTGGATGATGCGCCGGGTGTCGGCCAGGTTCCACTCGCCCCAGCCCTCGTTGAACGGCACGTACGTCACCACCGCCGGTGAGCTGCGGTGTTCGTCGACGATCTCGCGGGCCTCGGTCTCGAACTGGGCGGCGGCCGCGGCCGAGACGTCCTTGTTGGCGGCCGTCATCGACGGGATGTCCTGCCAGACCAGCAGGCCCAGCCGGTCGGCGTGGTAGAACCAGCGCTGCGGCTCGACCTTGATGTGCTTGCGGACCATGTTGAAGCCGAGGTCCTTGTGCTTCTGCAGGTCGAAGGCGAGGGCGGCGTCGGTCGGGGCGGTGTAGAGGCCGTCGGGCCAGTAGCCCTGGTCGAGGGTGCCGAGGTGGTAGACGAACTCGCCGTTGAGAGTCGGGCGCAGGACGCCGTTGACCAGGCGGGTGCCGACCTCGCGCATGCCGAAGTAGTGCGTCGTCCGGTCGACGGTCTGGCCCGAGGCGTTCCGGAGGGTCAGGCGCAGGTTGTAGAGGAACGGGTCG
Organism: Herbidospora galbida; assembly: GCF_005233835.1. GTDB lineage: Bacteria > Actinomycetota > Actinomycetes > Streptosporangiales > Streptosporangiaceae > Herbidospora > Herbidospora galbida. Next base: position 33,139 of record NZ_SZQA01000047.1, read on the forward strand.
TCGGGGGTCCAGCGGCGGGCGTTCGGGACCGGGACGCTGAACTCGGTGAAGCCGCCGGTCGCGGTGCCCACCACGGTCGCGCCGTTCATCGCCTCGGCGAGCACGGTGTGGCCGCCGACGTTCCCGCGCGTGAAGACGCGGACCCGCACCGTGTTGGTGGCGAGGTTCGCGTACAGGTCGGCACTGGAGATCGAGGCTGCCGGGGTGGGTTCTAGCCAGACGGTCTGCCAGATGCCGGAGACCGGGGTGTAGAAGATGTTCGACGGGGTGCGGGTCTGCTTGCCGATCAGCGGGTGGCTGCCGCCGTGGGCCGAGTCGGTCGGGTCGTACACCTTGACGACGAGTTCGTTCACGCCGCCGTTGAGCGCGTCGGTGACGTCGAACTCGAAGCGGTCGTAGCCGCCCCGGTGGGTGCCCATCGCGCGGCCGTTGACCCAGACGCTCGCCTCCCAGTCGACCGCGCCGAAGTGCAGTTGCACCCGGCGGCCGGTCCACGCCGGCGGGACGGTGAAGGTGCGCCGGTAGAAGAGGTAGTAGCGGTTGTCGTCGGCCGGGCGCATGACGCCCGACAGGGCCGACTCGACGGCGAACGGGACGTTGACGCGTTCGGGCAGCGTGACCCCGAACTGCGGGGCGTCGTTGGTCGCCGACTGGCGCAGTTGCCACTCCCCGTTGAGGTTCTGCCAGTCGGGGCGGGTCATCTGCGGGCGGGGGTAGTCGGGCAGGGGCGTTCCGGTGAGGGCCTGGCCCGTCCACGGCGTCGACAGCGGCGGGATCTTCGCCGGGATCGCGTGGGCGGGCTGGGCGGTGAACAGGACCGCGAACAGGACGGCTAAGAGCACTCCTCGTGTACGCATGACGCCTCTCCAAGGGTGGGGGCTCGCAAGCGATCACATTGCACCACGGTCGATCACATTTGACCAGATATCAATCAGATCCGATCGACGGTGGCCATCGTCCGCATGACGAGGTCGGCGGTGAGGTCGGGGCCGCCCAGTTCGGCGGCCACCACGCCGTCGCGCAGGACCACCACGCGGTCGGAGCCCTCCACGAGTTCCTCCAGGTCGGAGGAGATGAGCAGGACCGCCAGGCCCTCGACCGCCAGGTCGTCGATGAGCGCCTGGACCTCGGCCTTGGCGCCCACGTCGATGCCCCGGGTGGGCTCGTCGAGGAGCAGCACGCGCGGGTTCATCGCCAGCCAGCGGGCCAGCAGGACCTTCTGCTGGTTGCCGCCCGACAGCTCGCCGACGGGCTGGCCGGGACCGGCCGCGCCGATGCCGAGGCGGTGGACGAAGGTCTCGACGACCCGGTCGATCCGGCGCTCGGAGACGATCCCGGCCCGCGACAGCCTCGGCAGGGCGGCCAGGGCGATGTTCTCGCGGACCGACAGCGACGGGATCAGACCCTCGACGGCGCGGTTCTCCGGCAGCATGCCGATGCCCGCGCGGATCGCGCCGCGGACCGTGCGGGCCCGGACGGGCAGGCCCGCGACCGCGACCCGGCCCGAGTCGAGCGGCAGCGCGCCGGCGATGGCGCGGGCGGTCTCGCTGCGGCCCGAGCCGATCAGGCCGCCCAGGCCGACCACCTCGCCGGGGCGCACCGCCAGCGACACGCCCTTCAGCACCGGCTCCCTCGACAGGGCGGTGACGTCGAGGAGCGGGGCGTCGGCGGGGGCGGCCTGGGAGCCGGTGAACGCGGTGGCGCCCTGTTCGGCGAGGTCGGAGGGCCGGCGGCCGAGCATCAGCGACACCAGGCGGAGGCGGTCGAGGCGGTCGACCGGGCCGGTGTGCACCACCCGGCCGTCGCGCAGCACGGTGACCCGGTCGCAGAGGCGGTAAATCTCGGCGAGGCGGTGGCTGACGTACAGGACGGAACGACCCTCGGCTCTCAGCCGGTCGACGGCCTCGAAGAGGGTCTCGGCCTCCCCTGCCTCCAGCGACGAGGTCGGCTCGTCGAGGATCACCACGCGGGCGTCGGTCTGCACGGCCCTGACCAGGGCGATCAGCTGCCGGGTGCCGGGGCCGAACGCGCCGAGCGGGCGGCGGACGTCGAGGCGGAGGCCGTACAGGCACAGCAGGCTGTCGGCGAGGGCGTGGGTCCGGGCGAGGTCGATCAGGCCGAGGCGGCCCCGGGGTTCGCGGCCGAGGAAGAGGTTGCGGGCGACGCTGAGGCTGGGCACCAGATTGCCGTCCTGGTGGACGGTGGAGATCCCGGCGCGGCGGGCGTGCAGGGGGTCGGTGAAGCGGACCTCCTCGCCGTGCAGCCGTAATCGCCCGGCGTCGGGGCGCAGGACCCCCGTCAGCACCTTGACCAGGGTGGACTTGCCCGCGCCGTTCTCCCCGACGAGCGCGTGCACCTCACCGGCGGCGAGGGTGAACGAGACGTGGTCGAGCGCCCGGACGCCGGGGAAGTTCTTGACGATGCCCGCCGCCTCGACGGCCCGCACGGCGGCTGCCATATGACCCTCCGTGGATCGCCGGGGGAAAGCCTGCCCCGATGATGACGGAGAAAAGAAACATTTCCGTAAAGAACCGATCAGGACGCGACGTGCAGACGGACACCCCGGGACGCCAGGTCGTCGAGGACCTCCGTCGGCGCGCCGTCGTCGGTGACCAGGTGGGCGATCTGCTCGGTCGGCACGGTCTGGACCATCGTGTCGACGCCGATCTTGGTGTGGTCGGCCAGCACGACGACCTCCTCCGCCGCCGTCGCGATGGCCCGGTCGACCCCGGCGACCTGCATGTTCGGCGTCGACAGGCCGCGCTCGGGGGTCAGCCCGTTGCCCGACACGAAGGCCCGGCGGACGCGCAGCCCGGCGAGCGAGGCCTCGGCCGCGCTGCCGACCAGGGCGTGGATGGAGCCGCGCAGCGTGCCGCCCGTCATGACCACCTCGATGCGCGGCGAGTCGGCGAGGGCCTGGGCGACCAGCAGGGAGTTGGTCACGACGACCAGGTCGGCGTGGCGGGCCAGCCGCCGGGCCAGCGCCTGGGTGGTGGTGCCGGCGCCGACGGCGATGGCGTCGCCGTCTTCGACGAGGGAGACGGCCAAATCGGCGATGTTGGTCTTCTCGGCGCCCGAGAGCTGGGCCTTCTGCGGGTAGGACGGCTCCCGCGACAGCTCGCCCGGCATGGTGGCGCCGCCGTGGTGGCGGTCGAGCAGGCCCTCGGCCTCCAGGATGCGGACGTCGCGACGGACCGTGACCTCGGAGGAGCCGACCGACCGGGCCAGGTCGCGCAGCGAGACGGCGCCGTTGGCCCGCACGAGTTCGAGGATCCGCTGCCGCCGCTCGGCGGCGAACACCGGCCGGGCCCCCTCGGCCGCGTCCTGGAACTTCCCGTCCGTCACCTGTCTGCCCGCCCCTGTGACTAGTGCTGATCGGCCCGATCTTAAAGAATCCGCGTCACGGATGGATGACAGCCTGCACAAACATCGGATGTGATCGAGTCCGATCATATTCGATCGATTGTGACCGCTACGTGTCCTCTCGGTTATCGGCCCGTTGCGAAATCTCCGCACCATTTGATCACCAACGATCGCCACAGGAGGACCCCATGCTCCGACACCGGGCCGCCGCGCTCCTCGGCGCGGCCGCGCTTCTCGTCTCGGGCTGCGCGAAGTCCGAGAACACGGCCACGGCGCCGGAGCCGGGCGGCTCCGACGCCCAGCAGCAGGTCGTGGAGAGCCCCACCGGCCCGGCCGGCGCGGGCTGCACGATCGCCCGGCAGGGCGCGACCGCGTTCGACCTGAAGACCGCGGTCGTCGGGTTCTCCCAGTCGGAGAAGGAGGCCAACCCCTTCCGCATCGCCGAGACCCAGTCGATCAAGGACGAGGCCGCCAAGCTGGGCATCGCCAACCTCAAGGTCACCAACGCCCAGTCGCAGTTCGCCAAGCAGATCAGCGACGTGCAGCAGCTCATCGCCCAGGGCGCGCAATTACTCGTGATCGCCCCGCTCAACTCCGACGGCTGGGAGCCGGTGCTCCAGCAGGCCGCCGCCAAGAAGGTGCCGATCATCACGATCGATCGGAAGATCAACGCCAGGCACTGCGCCGACTTCCTGACCTTCATCGGGTCGGACTTCGTCGAGCAGGGCCGCCGCGCGGCCGACCAGATGATCGAGGCGCTGGGCGGCAAGGGCAAGGTCGCGATCCTGCTGGGCGCCCCCGGCAACAACGTCACCACCGAACGCACGCAGGGCTTCAAGGAGCAGGTCGCCGCCAAGGCCCCCGACATCGAGATCACCTTCGAGCAGACCGGCGAGTTCGCCCGCGAGAAGGGCCAGCAGGTCACCGAGCAGCTGATCCAGTCCAACCCCGACATCGACGGCATCTACGCCGAGAACGACGAGATGGCGCTGGGCGCGGTCACCGCGCTGAAGGGCGCGGGCAAGAAGGCCGGCGACATCAAGATCGTCTCGATCGACGGCACCCGGGGCGCCGTCCAGGGCATCGTCGACGGCTGGATCTTCGGCGTCGTCGAGTCGAACCCGCGCTTCGGCCAGCTGGCCTTCGCCACGGCGCAGAAGTTCCTCGACGGCGAGGCGATCCCCGAGAAGGTCATCATCTCCGACCGCGAGTACGACGCCGCCAACGCCGAGGCCTCCCTCGGCCAGGCCTACTGACGTGCTGGAGACAGACGGTGTGCGGAAGGCCTTCCCGGGGGTCACGGCGCTCGACGGCGTCTCCTTCTCCCTCGGGACGGGAGAGGTGCACGCCCTCGTCGGGGAGAACGGCGCGGGCAAGTCGACCCTGATCAAGGTGCTGACCGGCGTCTACCGCGCCGACGCCGGCCAGGTCAGGTACCGCGGCGAGCCCGTGTCGTTCGCCAGCCCGCTCGACGCCCAGCGGGCCGGCATCGCCACCATCTACCAGGAGGTCAACCTCGTCCCGCAGATGAGCGTGGCCCGCAACCTGTTCCTGGGGCGCGAGCCCCGGGGCCGGTTCGGGCTCATCGACTTCGCCGCGATGCGGGAGCGGGCCGGGGAGGTCCTGCGCGGGTACGGCATCGGCTCCGACGTCCGCCGCCCGCTCGGGTCGCTCGGCCTGGGCGCCCAGCAGATGGTCGCCCTGGCCCGCGCCATCGAGGCCCACGCGCAGGTCGTCGTCATGGACGAGCCGACCTCCTCGCTCCAGCCGCGCGAGGTTGACCGGCTGTTCCGGGCCATCGGCGACCTGAGGGGCCAGGGGCGTTCGGTCGTGTACGTCAGCCACCGCCTGGAGGAGCTCTACCGGATCTGCGACCGGGTGACCGTGCTGCGCGACGGCCGCCTCGTCCACACCGGGCCGCTGGCCGGGCTCGACCGGCTGCGGCTGATCTCGCTGATGCTCGGCCGCGACCTCGACGCGGTCAGGTCGGAGGGCCTGACCCGGTTCGCCGAACGCGCCCGCTCCCACGCCGCCCCGCTGCTGCGGGCCACGAACCTCAGCCGCCGCCACGTCCTCGACGAGGTGTCGCTGGCGGTGCGGCCGGGTGAGATCGTCGGCCTCGGCGGGCTGCTCGGCTCGGGGCGCAGCGAGACCGCCAAGGCGATCGCCGGGGCGCTCCCCCTCGACTCCGGCGGCGTCTCGGTGGCGGGCGAGGCGGTGCCGCCCGGCTCGGTCGGCTCGGCCATCAGGGCCGGGATCAACCTGCTGCCCGAGGACCGCAAGGCCGAGGGGATCGTGGCGACGCTGTCGGTGCGGGAGAACATCGCGCTGGCGGCGCTGCCCCGGCTGTCGCGGGCCGGGATCGTCTCGGAGGGCGACGTCGACCGCGTCGTCGACCGGTTCATGCGCCGGCTGCGGATCAAGGCGGCCGGTCCGGGCCAGCCCGTCGGCGAGCTGTCCGGCGGCAACCAGCAGAAGGTGCTGCTCGCGCGCTGGCTGGCGATGAACCCCCGGGTGCTGCTCCTGGACGAGCCCACCCGCGGCATCGACGTCGGCGCCAAGGCCGAGGTGCAGGTCCTCATCGACGAACTGGCCGAGGAGGGCCTGGCCGTGCTGCTCATCTCCTCCGACCTGGAGGAGCTGGTGGAAGGATCACAGCGCGTCGTGGTGCTGCGCGACGGCGCGGTGGTCGGCGAGCTGAGCGGCGCCGATGTGACCGAGGAGAAGATCATGGCCGCTATCGCGGGGACGACCGATGACTGAGACGATCGACCGGGCCCTGGACAGGGTCAGGGTGGTCTCCTGGCTCCAGCGCTACGGCGTCTACGCGGCGGTCGTCGTGCTGTTCGCCTTCAACGCCGTGTTCACGCCCCACTTCCTGGCCGCCGACAACTTCCGCACCCAGCTGGTGCAGGTCGCCCCGATCGTGATCGTCGCGCTCGGGATGGCCCTGGTGATCGGCACCGAGGGCATCGACCTGTCGGTCGGCTCGGTGATGGCGCTGGCCGCCTCGATGGTCGCCCTCTATCTCGGGTACGGCGCCCTGCCGGCCATCGCGATGGCGCTGCTGGCCGGGGCGCTGGTCGGCGCGGCGGGCGGCGTGCTCGTCGCGGTCGTGGGAGTGCAGCCGATCGTGGCGACGCTGGCCCTGCTGGTCGGGGTGCGGGGGCTGGCCAACGTGTTCCTGCCGCAGCTGCGGGAGTTCACCAATCCGACCCTGGTCGCCATCGGCAGCGACTCGGTGGCCGGGGTGCCGATCGTCGTGCTCGTCGCGGTCGTGCTGGTCGCGGCGGTCGCGTTCCTGGTCCGCCGGACCACCTTCGGCCGGCAGCTCGTCGCGGTGGGCGGCAACCGGACCGCCAGCAGGCTGTCGGGGCTGCCGGTGCGCCGGATCCTGCTGACCGTCTACGTCCTGGCCGGGGTGCTCGCCGCGGTCGCCGGGGTGCTGGCCACCTCCCGGCTGCAGGCCAGCGACCCGACCTCGCTGGGGCTGTTCATGGAGCTGTCGGCCATCACCGCGGTCGTGGTCGGCGGCACGCCGCTGACCGGCGGCCGGGTCAGGGTGCTCGGCACCGTGATGGGCGCCCTGCTCATGCAGCTGCTCCAAGCCACCCTGATCAAGCACAACCTGCCCCAGTCGTGGACGCAGATGGCCCAGGCCGTGATCATCCTCGCGGCCGTGTACGCAGCCCGGGAGCGCCGGTGACCACCACCACACGGGAGCGGGCGGGCAGCCTGTTCCGGCGGCACGGCGCGCTGCTGGTGCTCGGCGCGCTGCTGGTCATCGGGACGCTCGCCTTCGACTCCTTCACCACGCCCGCCAACCTGGGCAACATCGCCACCGCCTCCTCGTTCCTGGCGATCGTGGCCGTCGGCATGACCTTCGTGATCATCTCCGGCGGGATCGACCTGTCGGTGGGGTCGCTGTTCGTGCTCGGCGGCGTGCTGGCGGCCTACGGCTCGCGGTACGGCGTCGTCGTGGCGCTGCTGCTGCCGCTCGTGGTGTGCGGGGTCTTCGGGCTGGTCCAGGGCGTGATCATCGCCCGGACGCGGATGGCGCCGTTCATCGTCACCCTGGCCGGGCTGCTCGCGGCGCGGGGGCTGATGCTGTCGCTGACCGACGAGGGCGCGACGACCTATCTCGTGGAGGACGACCTGTTCGCCTCGATCGGGCAGGGCGCCGTGCTCGACGTCGGCTACCCGTTCCTGGTCATGCTGGCGATCCTGGCCGTGGCGGTGGTGTTCCTGCAGCGGACCGGGTTCGGCCAGAACGTCTACGCCATCGGCGGCAACGAGGACGCCGCGGCGCTGATGGGGGTGCCGGTCGCCCGTACCAAGATCGTGGTCTATCTGACGTCCGGGCTGCTGGCCGGGCTCGCGGGGGCGCTCAACGCGGCCCGGCTCTCCTCGGGCGTGACCATCCTGGGCATCGGCATGGAACTCGACGTGATCGCGGCCGTGGTGATCGGCGGGACCCTGCTCACGGGCGGGGCCGGCGGGCTCGGCGGCACGATCGCGGGGGCGCTGCTGCTCGGGGTGATCCAGAATCTGATCAACCAGATCCCGGGGCTCTCGTCGTCGTTCCAGCAGGTCGTCAGCGGGGCGTTCCTCGCGGCGGTGGTGATCACGCACCGGGTGCTCGGCGGCGTGCGCGACGACGACTCGTAGGGCGGCCGACCTCCCGGACGTCCGCGACCCGATGTGATCACATGGACGGCATGATCGTCGTGGGGGTCGACGGGCTGCGTCCCGGGTTGCTGGCGGTGGAGTGGGCGGCGCGGGAGGCGGTCGTGCGCGAAGTGCCGCTCCGGCTCGTGAGCGTCGTCCCGGCCTGGTGCCTGGAGGACGGCCCGACCGGCGCGATCGCCGAGATCGGCGCGTGGATGCGCAAGGGCGGCGAGACCGCCCTGCTCGAGGCGGCGGCCGCCGCCATGCGCGCGGCCGGGAAGGTCGCCGTCGAGACCGCCCTGGTGGGTGGCGACCCCCGGCAGGAGCTCATCGAGGCCTCCGCCGAGGCCGACCTGCTCGTGGTCGGCGATTCCGGGATGGGCACCCTGCGCGGCCTCCTGATCGGTTCGGTCGCGCTGGGCGTGGCCGGTCACGCCCACTGCGACGTGGTCGTGGTGCGCGCCTCGGCGGCCGCGCCCGACGCGGAGGTCGTCGTCGGCGTCGACGGGTCGGCGGCCCAGGCCGACGTGCTCGACTTCGCCTTCCGGGAGGCCGCCGCCCGCGGCGCCGACCTGCGCGCCGTCCTCGCCTGGAGCTGGCGCGACCTCCTCGGCGGCGGTCCGGAGGCGAGCAGGCAGGCGCTGGCGAAGGCGCTGGCGGAAGGCCGGGAGCGTCACCCGGACGTCCACCCGTCGATGGAGATCGTGGAGGGGAGCCCGGTCGACGTCCTGCGCCAGGCCGCCGCCGGGGCCGGGCTCCTGGTGGTCGGATCACGCGGACGCGGCCTGCTGACCGGGATGATCCTGGGGTCGGTCAGCCAGGCCCTGCTGCACGTCGCCCCCTGCCCGGTCGTGGTCGTGCGCGCGCGGTGACGATTCGGTACGATCATCGGGATTCGTCTTTCTTAGATGGCCCGGGCGTGCCGATGAAGCGCCCTTTCTCATGGATGAGCACGACCCGATGCCATGAGCGTCCGGATGCGGACCTCCAAAGACCTCCGCGCCCGGCGTCGCCGCCGCTCGCCGGGGTGTCTCGGGCATCTGTACGCCGCCCCGCTCTGGCCCATGCACGGCGCCAACCTGGGCACTCTTCTTCGCACCTGTGATGCGGTGGGCGCCTGCCTGGCCGTGCCCCGGCTGCCGTGGGTGCCGGAGGCGCTGGCCAGGGGCGACACGCTGCGGCATCGGCCCTGCGTCCACTGGGTGCGACCGTTCGGGTGGCTCGCCGGGCAACGGGCGGCCGGAGCGCGGGTGCTCGGGGTGGAACTGGCGGAGAACGCGATCAGGCTGGCCGACCTGCCGATGGCGCGGCGGCCGACCGTGGCCGTCCTCGGGCACGAACAGGACGGCATCCCGCCGGAGGCCCTCGACCTGCTCGACGACGTGGTGGAGATCCCGATGATCGGGACCGGCGCCAGCCTCAACGTGGCGGTCGCGGGGTCGCTGGTGCTCTACAAGCTGGCGGGCATGGCCTGACCCGAACGCGGAATGATGATCGGTACCAGGCCATGCGAAGGAGCGGACATGCGGATCGGCGCCGTCTCCCCCAGACCGAGATCGGACCCGACGCCGGCGCGGTGCGCGTCTACGGGCACCCGGTGGAGGAGCTGGGCTTCACCCACGTGATGGCCTACGACCACGTGCTGGGGGCCGACCGCACCCTGCTGGAGGAATGGGCCTACGCCCGGCCCTACGCCACCGAAACACACCGCCGTCAAGCACTCCCGCAATGGCTGCACTTCCCCAGTCACCATCGCGGCCACACCGCACTCGACGGCCACCCATCCGCCAACCGTGCACCCAACCTCTCAGGTCAGAACAACTAGAAGGCCCCTTGCCTGAGCCGATCACCCGCTGTCCTGACGATCATCTGTGCGTCGATCACGCTCTCCCCTTACTGGGGACAAGCCTCCCGGCGAGCAGAACGAGATACGACGGCGTTTGATCTGCTCAGCAGAGACATCGCGGGCAACATCCGGTGACATGCGCGAGCCGACGTCATTCGACGAAAGTGATGTATGACCTGAGTTGGCTCAATTTAGTGCGCACATTCCTGGCCGCGCCTCAGCTCACCGCCTGCTTCACCAGCGCACTGATCCGCGCCTCCACTTCGGCCGTCACCTCGGTCAGGGCGAAACCGGTGGCCCACATCGTGCCGTCGTCCAGGTTCGCCTGGTCGCTGAACCCGAGCGTGGCGTAGCGTGTCTTGAACTTGGCCGCGCTCTGGAAGTGGCAGACGATTTTGCCGTCCAGCGCGTAGGCGGGCATCCCATACCAGAGCTTCGGCGCGAGGACCGGGGCGCTGGCGGTGATGACGGCATGGACACGCTCGGCCAAGATCCGGTCCGATTCCTGCATTTCGGCGATCTTCGCGAGTACGTCACGCTGGTCCTGCGCCGCCTTGTCCGCGCGTGAGCTGCGGCGCGCTGCCTTCTTCTGCTCTTGAGCGTGGTCCTTCATTGCGGCCCGCTCCTCGGCCGTGAATCCCTGGTAGGTGCTGCTCATGACGGATTCTCTCCTTGAGGATCTTGCTGTTCGGGATCTTGAGAAGGGACCTTTGACCTCGGCCCCACCGGCTTGTACCTGCGTGATGATGCTGCCGAGGTCGTCTCGCCGTGTGCCTCAGACGGATGCGACCTTCCACACGAACCCGTCTGGGTCGGTGAAGGGCCCGGCGTCACCGCCGATCACGATCCGGTGCGATCCGATGCCCTCCTGAGAGACGCCGGTGTCCTTGGCGAGGGCGCGGCGCGGGTAGAGCGCCAGCGTGACGGCCGACGACGGGGTGTCGAACTCGACGTACTTGCCGCCGAAGCTCTTGGCCACGGCCAGGCCGCGGTCGACGTAGAACCGCTTGCTCGCCTTGACGTCCGCCACTCCCAACAGGAGCGCGACCTGGTCGATGTGCCGGGCGGCAGGGCCGGTGTCCTTCTTCTTCGAGGTCGCGATCTTGCAGATCGTCCCGTCCGGGGCACGTACGACGCCGCCGTAGCCCCAGAACCCCTTCGTGGCGGGCTTCAGCGTCGTGGCGCCGGCGTCGAGGGCGGCGCCGACGAGGGCGTCGACGTTGCCCGGCTGGGACACCACGAGTGACAGCGCGAACCCACGGAAGCCGGTCGTCGGCGCATCCGAGGCGCGGACGTGCACGTAAGGGCCCAGACCGAAGGCGTTGTAGAAGGCGTCCGCGGCCGTGGGGTCGGGGACTTCCAGGGTGACGGATTCGAAGGAGGTCATGGCAGGTCCTTTGCGCAAGGTGGGTTTGTCGTCTTATCGGCGGCCGCTACGCGGCGGACATGGCAGGGGCGGGCGGCGCTCAACGGTCCTGCAGGAGTCCCAGGACGTTGCCGTCGGGGTCGATGACGGTGGCCACCAGGCGGCCGCCACCGACCTCGTGCGCGGCCTCCCGCACGGTGGCCCCCGCGGCGATCACCTCGGCCAGCTTCGCCTCGATGTCCGGCACGTGCCAGTAGGCCACCGGTGAGGTCATGCCCTGCGGTCCACCGCCCGGCACCAGCCCGATGTGCTGGCCCTCAGCCTCGAAGCCGACGTAGTAGGACGAGTCGGTCTGCGGCGGGATGCCGAGCAGGGCCGCATACACCGCTTTGGCCTTCGCCAGGTCGGACACGGGGTGCAGCACGGTCTTGATTCCCTGGGTGAAAGAGCCGGTCATGGTCACTCCTGTGGTGGTGGGTCTCATCGACCCGCTGTCTGCGTGTTCACAGCTTTGCTTCCGGCCTGGCCGGCCCGCATCCGTGGTGATCACGGAACCGCCCACGGATCGACGGCACGGATCGCGCACAGTGGCCACTACGGATGAGAGCACGGAGGGATGCGGCAATATGTGACCGTGATTGCAGGAGTGGACATCTCGCCTCGGGAAGCCGAAGTGCTGGAACTGGTCGGGGCCCATCTCAGCAACGCCGAGATCGCGGTACGGCTGTGCATCTCGGTGCGTACCGTGGAGAGTCACGTCTCCTCACTGCTGCGCAAGCTGGAGGTGCCGGATCGGCGGGCGCTCGCCCATCGCGCGCCCGAGCCGGCCGGCGTCGGCCCGTCTCACCTGGCACCGGTTCTGCCGACTCCGCTGACCTCGTTCGTCGGCCGGGTGAGCGAGCGGGCCGAGCTGGCCGAGATGATCAAGGCACACCGGCAGGTGACCGCGGTCGGTTCCGGCGGAGTGGGCAAGACCCGGCTGGCGTTGGCGGTGGCCGCGGAAGCAGCCGGCGAGTACGCCGACGGGGTGTGGTTCGTCGACCTGGTTCCGGTCACCGATCCGGGCCTGATCGCCACGGCGGTCGCCGGGGCGCTCGGCCTCGGTGAGCAGCCCGGCCGCGACATGACCGAATCCGTGGTCGCCGCGCTGGCCGACCGCCATGCGCTGCTGGTGCTGGACAACTGCGAGCACGTGGTGGACGGGGTGGCGCTGTTTCTCGAGCGGCTGCTGGCGACGTGCCCTCGGGTGACGGTGCTGGCGACCAGCCAGGCACGGCTGATGGTGCCGTTCGAACGGGTGTATCCGGTCCCGCCGCTGTCGCTGTCCGTCGACGGTGAGTCCGACGCGGTCGCGTTGTTCAGGGAGCGGGCGGCGGCGGTGGGCCGGTCGCTGGATCCCGCATTGGACGACCAGATCGCCTCGATCTGCGAGCGGCTGGATGGGATGGCGCTGGCGATCGAGCTGGCCGCCGCCCGGTGTTCCACGCTCGGGCTGGACGGCATCAACGCCGCCCTGTCCCACCCGCTGCGGATGCTGACCGGCGGCTCCCGCGCCGATGAGCGGCACCGTTCGGTGCGGGGGGCTCTGGACTGGAGCCATGCTCTGCTGGAACCGGCCGACCGGGCGCTGCTGCGCCAGGTGTCGGTGTTCGTGGCACCCTTCACCGCTGCCGCGGCGGCGGAGGCAGCCGGTTCCGAGGAAGGCATTGTCGCCGAGGGACTGGCCCGGCTGGCCGAACAGAGCCTGCTGGTGGTGACGGCGTCCCCGGGCGGGACCGAGTACCGGGCGTTGGAGACCATCCGCCAGTACGGGACGGAGCGGCTGGCCGAGGCCGGTGAGCTGGTCGACGCTCGATCCCGCCACGTTCGCTGGTGCCTGGCCAAGGCCGCCGAGCTGGCGGTGGTAGGAGCGGACTGGCGGGCCCGGTTCGACGCGGTGGCGGACGATCTGCGCGCCGCCCTGGCGTGGGCGGCCGACCGGCCGGAACAGCGCACGGACGCGTACGATCTCGCCCGGCACCTGGCGGAGCTGACCTTCATCCGTAACCTGATCGGCGAGTCCCAGGGGCGCTATGAGCAGGCCGCCGCGCTCGCCGGCGACCCCGCCGCCGGGGCGTCGATGCTCCGGCACGCCGCGGCCGTGGCCGGGTGCCGGATGCATGGTGATGACATGTACCGCCTGCACCGCGCGGCCGCGGACGCCGCCCGCCGGTCCGGCGACACCGCCGGCGCCGCCTGTGACCTGGCGACCGCCGCCGCCAACGCCTACCGGTTCTCCGGCAAGTTCGTCCAGAAGCTGCCACAGGACGAGGCGATCGCGCTCATCACCCAGGCGCGGGAGCTGGGCGACGACGACCCGGCCGCCCAGGCCGCGGTGGCGCTGGCCGAGGCTGGGCGGGCGCTCACCGAGCTCGGTGCCGCACCGGGCCTGAACGACAACGCTGTTCCCATGACGATCGCACGCGCCGAACGAGCGGTCGAACTCGCTCACCGCACGCGTGACCCGCTCGCCGAGTCCGCCGCGCTCGATACGCTCACCTGCGCCCGGAGCTGGGCCGGTGACACGTTCGCCGCCGCCGACACGGCCCGGCGCCGGATCACGCTGCTCTCATCCACACCGGATACCCCGGCCGCTACCCACGAGCTGATCGAGGCGCTTGGTGAGGCCACCGAGGCCAGCCTTGGCACCGGCGACCTGCCGGGTGCCCGCCGGTGGGCACGGCAACTCGCGGATCATCCACTGCTGGCGGAAGTCGGCCACCGTGCCACGGGCTGGCTCCTTGTGGCCGACGCGTTGGCGGGCAACGTCGAGGAGATACTGACCGGCAGCGTCCGGTTCCTCGACGCGTGGCAGCAGGCCGGCAGCCCCGCCAGGTCCGTCCTCGGTCCGTCGGCGGCCGCGGTGGCGACGATCCACGGCCTACGCGAGGACCAGGATGCCTGGCGCGAATGGAGCGCGGTGCTGAATCGGCTCGACCCCTCATCGAGGAATACCTACGGCTACGGGGCGATCTTCGAGGCGATGCTTCTACTCCACCGTGGGCAGGCATCGGAGGCGCTGGAGCGGCTGGCGCCTGAGCCCGGCGAGGTGTGGCAATGGGTCACCTGGATCTGGCTGCACTGGTATGTGGCGCTGCGCGCCGAAGCTGCCGTGCTCGCCAGGAGCTCCGATGCCGGCGACCGTCTGGCCGAGGCTCGGACCGTCGTGGCCGGCAACCCGGTCGCCGGTGCCATCGTGGAGCGGGCCCAAGCGCTGCTCAACAATGACCGGGAGCGGTTGCTCGCCACGGCAGATGCGTTCGACACCGCCGGCTGCCGCTATCAGTCGGCGCGGACCCTGGTGCTCGCCGGGGGCGATCACGCCGCCCGCGGCGCGGCCGTGCTGGCCGATCTCGGCTTCGCCCCGATGGCCCTGCCCCGACACCCGTGACGACCTCAGACTGACAGTCGCCAGGGTAAATATTCCACGCAAGCTGATCCACCCCAGGCCGGAGCCTTCCCCCGGATCACTTCACATGGGAACCGACGGTTCGGCTACCTGGCCGCGCTGACCTCGCTCGAGATGGTGACCGCGATCATCATCGCGCCGCAGCGGCAGACCGCGCTGCCGGCCAAGCAGGCGGCCGAGGTCGACCTGCTCACCGGCGGCCGGTTCCGGCTCGGGGTGGGGCTCGGCTGGAACCGGGGCGATTTCCCTACAAAATACGTAGGTTTTTAGGGTATATACGTAGTTTCGCTGATGTGCGGAGCGGCCGGGCCGAAGAGTGTGGAGGACATCAGTCCACTGCCGCCAGAGGTGCCGATGCGTTACGAACTGCTTGGGCCGCTCCGTGTGTCCGACGGCCGGGAGTCCCATTTCCTCAGTGCTCCGAAGATGGAGACGACCCTGGCCATCCTGCTCGTCAGGGCGGAGTGGGTCACGACCAAGGAGCAGCTCATCACCGAGCTGTGGGGGGAGTCGCCGCCCCAGCGGGCCTCGGCGGCGCTGCACGTCTACATCTCCCAGCTGCGCAAGTTCCTGGCCGCCGCCGGGCACGGCGACGGGGAGGCGATCGTCACCCGGTCGTCCGGCTACGTGCTGCGGCTGCGCGACGCCGAGTACGACGTGGCCGACTTCCAGCGGGCCGTCGGCCACGGCAGGCTCTTCCTGCAGGCCGGGCGGTACGAGGAGGCGCTCGCCCAATTCGAGGAGGCGCTGCGGCTGGTGCGCGGGCCGGTGCTCGACCAGCTCCCCGAGGGGCCCGTGCTGGCCGCGTTCGCCGCGTGGGCGGAGGAGGAGCGGCTCGACTGCCTGGAGCTGTCGATCGAGGCGCGGACCGCGCTCGGCCGCCACCGCGAGGTGATCGGTCCGCTGAACGGGCTGATCACCCAGCACCCGCTCCGGGAGTCGTTCTACCGGCAGCTCATGCTGGCCCTCTACCGGTCGGAGCGGCAGGCCGACGCGCTGCAGGTCTACCGCACGGCGCAGCAGGTGCTGCAGGCCGAGCTCGGCGTGCAGCCCTGCCCGGCGCTGCGGCGGCTGCACCACGCGATCCTGACCTCCGACGCCCTGCTCGACCTGCGTGCGGCCAGTTGACCACCCCGCCGATCACCACAGAAACCTGGCTGCGCCGCTACCACGCGAGCCCGTCGGCCACGGCCGAGCTGGTCTGCTTCCCGCACGCGGGCGGCGCGGCGGCCTACTGGTATCCGCTGTCGGCGCTGCTGGCCCCCGGCGTCGAGACGCTGGCCGTGCAGTATCCCGGGCGGCAGGACCGCCATCGCGAACCGCCGGTGACCGACCTGCACGCGCTGGCCGACCGGCTGGCCGAGGTGCTCGGGGAGCCGGCGGCCCGGCCGAGGGTGTTCCTCGGCCACAGCATGGGGGCCTCCCTCGCCTACGAGGTGGCCGCCCGGCTGGAGGGCCGCGAGGGCGCGGCGCCCGTCCGGCTGATCCTGTCGGGCCGCCGCGCGCCCTCGCGGTGGCGGCCCTCCCCCGAGCCGCCCGGCG
>NZ_SZQA01000048.1 GCF_005233835.1 Herbidospora galbida
CAGCCGGGCGGTCGAGCGGCGGGCCAGCGCGGCGGTCGCGGCCGGGAGCAGCACCCCCGCGACTGCCAGCCCCGCCGCCAGCACCACCGCCGCCAGCGGCAGCAGGAACGCGGCGATGACGACGGCCGTCACCCCCGTGACCAGCGCGGCGACGGCGGGAAGGAGGCACCGGACCAGCAGGTCCTGGACGGCGTCGGTGTCGTCGACCATCCGGCTCAGCAGGTCGGCCCCCCGGTGGGAGAGCGGCCCGGCCGGGATGAGCGAGTCGTAGAGGCGCTCCCGGGTCGCCGCCTGCGCCCGCAGCGCGACGTCGTGCCCCGACAGCCGCTCGGCGTAGCGGAAGACCCCGCGGGAGGTCGCGAACGCCCGGACCGCCACGATCGCCACCGACAGCGCGGCCAGTTCGGGCTGCTGCGCGGCCCGGGTGATGAGCCAGGCCGCCGAGGCGATCAGCCCGAGCCCGGCCAGGTCGGCCGCCGAACCTGCCAGCGCGGCGATCAGCAGCCGCCGGTTCCAGATCACCGAAGAGGTCATTTGATCACTCCGTCGTCGACTCTGATCACCCGGTCGGCCAGGGCGATCATGGCCGGGCGGTGGGCGACGATCACCGCGGTGCGGCCCTCGGCCAGGGTGCGGGTGGCCTCGATGACCGCCGCCTCGCTGCGGCCGTCGAGCCGGGCGGTGGGTTCGTCGAGGAGCAGCAGGCCCGCGTCGGGGCGGCAGAAGGCGCGGGCCAGGGCCAAGCGCTGGCGCTGGCCGGCCGACAGGTCGGCGCCGCGTTCGCCGATGACGGTGTCGTAGCCGTCGGGCAGGTCGGTGACGAAGGCGTCGGCCTGGGCGGCGACCGCCGCGGCGCGGATCTCCTCGGGAGAGGCCGCGCCGTCGAGGGAGATGTTGCCGGCCACCGAGGCGGCGAACAGGTGGGGGCGCTGCGGGACGAAGGCCAGCCGCCGCCGCCACTGGTCGAGGTCGAGGGTGGCCAGGTCGACGCCGCCGACCAGGACGCGGCCCTCGGAGGGGGCGACGAAGCCCAGCAGGAGGTGGAGCAGGGTGCTCTTCCCGGCCCCGCTCTCGCCGACCAGGGCGACCCGTTCGCCGGGCGCGATGGTGAGGGACACGTCGAGAAGGGCGGGGTCGTCGCGGCCGGGATAGCGGACGGTCACGCCCTCGATCCGGATCTCCGGCACCCGCTCGTCGACGGCCGCGGCGCGCGGGGCGGCCGGTTCGGCCCCTTCGAGCAGGGCGAAGGCCTGGTCGGCGGCGGTGACGCCCTCCATGGCCGCGTGGAAGCGGGTGCCCATCGCGCGCAGCGGCAGGTAGGCCTCGGGGGCGAGCAGCAGCACGAGCAGGGCCGTCGTCAGGTCGAGCGACCCCGACAGCAGCCGCAGGCCGACCGGGACCGCGACCAGCGCCAGCGACAGGGACGCGACGAGCTCGAGGACCAGCGACGACAGGAACGCCACCCGCAGGGTCTTCATCGTCGCCGAGCGGTGGGCCCCGGCCACGTCGTGGATGACGCTCGCCTGGTAGCGGGCCCGGCCGAACGCCCGCAGGGTCGGCAGGCCCCGGACCACGTCGAGGAAGTGGCCGCCGAGCCGCGACAGGGCGGCCCACTGCCGCTCGGTCACCGCCTTGGTCGTCATGCCGACCAGCGCCCCGAAGATCGGGATCAGCGGCACCGTGACCAGCACGATCAGGGCGGTCGTCAGGTCGGCGGCGAACAGCCGGACGATCACCGCCACCGGCACCACGGCGGCGACGGCGATCGACGGCAGGTAGCCCGTCAGGTAGGGATCGAGCGCGTCGAGGCCCCGGCCGGTCAGCGTCACGAGTTCGCCCGAGCGGGTCTCGGCCGGGCTCATGCCCTGGAATCGGCGCAGCAGCCGGTGCCGCAGCTCCGACTTCACCCCGCTCGCGGTGGCCCCGGCCGCCATGCCCTGGACCCAGCCCAGCGCGCCCCGGGCCGCGATCACCAGGGCCAGCCAGCCCAGCACGCCCACGGCGAACCGCCCCGACAGCACCCCGGCCAGCAGTTCGGCCTGCACCAGGACCAGCAGCCCGGCCGCCACCGCCGCGCCCAGGCACACCATGAGGTGGCGGCGCGGCAGCAGCCGCACGAGACCTTTGTGCACCGAGCCCCCCTCAGAAGTAGGTGGGGACCGGCCCCTTCCCGAAGGCCCTCCACACCCAGATCTGCGCCCCGGCCATGACCGGGACGAACGGCAACACCATAAACGTCATGACCGTCAGGGTCGCCGACGGGGCCGCGTTGCCGACCACCGCTCCGGCGAACCCGACCAGCGGCACCAGCGCCGGTACGGCCGCCAGCGCCCCGGTGACCAGCGGAGATCCCCCGCCGGTCAGCCGCCAGTCGAGGAACCGCCGGCCGTGCAGCACGAACAGGGCGGCGATGAGGAGGCCGTACAGGAGCCCGAACGGGAACGAGAACCCGGCCAGGCCGGCCAGGAACAGCCCCCAGGCCAGGCAGACGCCGAGCGAGCCGAGGGCGATGACCCACTCCCAGAAGGCGCGGGCGAACAGGCGGCGGCGGAACCACAGGCCCATGTCGCGCACCACCCACGAGACCAGCAGCAGCACCACGGCGGTGTAGTTGGCGCTCAGGGCGTGCTCACACGCGGGGAACGCGCCGAACAGCACGCCCGCGACGGCGATCAGCCACACCTCGTTGGCCAGCACGAACGGGCCGATGGCGCCGATCGCCCGGTCGCGGTCGGCGGTGACGGGCAGGAGCAGGCCGACGCCGAGGTCGAACCCCTCCAGGGCGAAGTAACCGATCAGCAGCAGCGCCAGGACGCCGAACCACAGGATCTCCATCAGTAGCTCCTAGAAGGTCAGCGCGGGGGCGGGCGCGGCGGGGTTCTCGCCGAGCGCGATCTCGTGGGGGCCGCGCCGGATGATCCGCACGATCAGCACGTAGTTGGCCACCGTCAGCAGCGTCAGCACGCCCACGAATCCGGCGAACGACAGGATGATCTGGCCGCCGGTCAGCCCGGGGGTGATCGCGTCGGCGACCTTCAGCCGCTCCCAGATCATCCACGGCTGGCGGCCCTCCTCCCGGGCGATCCACCCGAGGATCGCCGCGACGAAGGGGAGGGGGGTGACCAGCACGATCAGCGGGTGGAGGAACCGCCAGCGCGGCGCCCACTTGACCACGATCACCAGCACCAGGGCGACCAGCTGGAGCAGGTGCCCGAGGAGGATCATCATGCCGAGGCCGAAGGCGGCCGCCGGCCGGTCGACGAACTTGTCGGGCTGGACGCTGGTCACCGGCCCGAACTGGGCGAACCCGAAGCCGACGACCATCATCGTGCCGGCGAACGAGGTCCAGATCCCCATCCGCATCGAGCGGGAGAAGAGCTCCTGGTCGGGGGTCCGGCGGAACAGGTGGTAGGCGCTCGCGCCCATCACCACGAAGCCGCCCACGGTCAGGCCGGCCGACAGCACGTGGGGCAGCGCCATCGACAGTGAGGGGTTGGTCAGCAGCGCCCCGAAGTCGTCGAGCCGCAGCACGTCGCCGTCGCGCACCGCCCCGGCCGGGTGCTGGAGGAACGAGTTGGCCACCATGATCCAGAAGGCGGAGGCGTAGGCGGTGATCGTGACCAGCCAGATCGTCGCGACGTGCAGCCACTTCGGCAGCCGGTGCCAGCCGAAGATCCACAGGCCGAGGAACGTGGACTCCAGGAAGAACGCGATCAGCGTCTCCAGCGCCAGCGGCGCCCCGAAGACGTCGCCGGCGTAGTGGGTCAGGCCGCTCCAGCTCAGCCCGAACTGGAACTCCATCACGATGCCGGTGACGATGCCGAGCGCGTAGTTCGTCACGTAGATCTGCCCCCAGAAGCGCGTCGTGCGCTCGTCGAGGGTGCTGCCGGTGCGGGCGTATCGGGTGTGCATGATCGCCACAAGGGGGGCCAGGCCCAGCGTGAGCACGACGAACAGGAAATGCAGGCTCCCCGTCACCGCGAACTGCAACCGGGCCAGGTCGAGGACGTCCATGGAAGGCTCCTTATGTCTGGCTACATATAGAGAGCCTACATGTAGACTGGCTACATGCCGAACACGGTTAAGGTGAACTCGTGAACCCCGACGCGCTCCGTGGGCATATGGACGCCCTTCTCCTGTCCGTGGTGGAGCACGAACCCCTCCACGGCTACGCGATCATCGAAGCCCTGCGGGAGCGGTCCGGCGGCGCCCTCGACGTGCCGACAGGGACGGTCTACCCCGCCCTGCGCAGGCTGGAGCGGGCCGGCTTCCTGGCCAGCGAATGGGCGACCGTCGGCGGCCGCAAGAGACGGACCTACCGGCTGACCGACTCGGGCCGGGCCGAACTGGCCGGGGAGCGCTCGGCCTGGAGCAGGTTCACCCGCGTGATCGGACGGGTCCTGGACCCGCAGACGTGAGCCCTACCGGCCCTTCGGGGCCGGGCCCGCCGTCCGCAGGCAGTGGGCCGCGCTCCAGAGCTTCCAGCCCCAGAACGACAGGCTCACCCACGTCGCCACCATGCCCGGGACGTAGTCGTCGAAGGCGGTCAGCACGTTCGCCGTCTCGGTCAGGGCCGAGGACAGCACCGCCATCAACGGAAGCTGGCACCACACCAGCAGGCCCAGCACCCAGGCCACCCGCCGCGACCGGCGGGTCCGGCGCAGCCGCCACAGCGCCACGCCCCCCGCGAGCCCGGTCAGGAGCTGCATGACGTCGACCGTCTTGGCCACCACGTCGAACCAGCCCGGCCGCATCGCGTAGCCGGGCCCCGCGGGGAAGATCTGCCAGAGGAACGTCCACATGAGCGTCAGCAGGGGCGTGCCGAGGAAGAGCAGCAGGGCCGTGTGACGGACCTGGACCGCGGTCAGCTCCTCCTGGAACTCCGGCGCCACCTCGGCGACCGGGCCGAAGTCGGCCACCGCGCGAGCCTGCGCCTCCTCGGGCGACAGGCCCTCTTCCGCGTAGGCCTCGGCCGCGTCGCAGAGGCCGTCGCGGGCCTCGGCGAGGAGATCGCGTCTGGCCCGCCGGGGGCCTCGGAGCGTCTTGGCCAGCTCGTCGACATAGCCGTCGACGGTGGCCGTCTCGTATGCGGTGTCCATGGTCGTTCGCCAGGCTATAGGGGGATCCGGGGACCTCACATCAGGGCGAACCCTGGTCCGTCCCGGACGAATGCGCCCAAGTCCCGCCCTGCGTCACCGCCGGGCGGGGGTGCCGGTTCTGCTGCTGCTGGGGGGTGGACGACGAGAGCACCGCCGCCACCGCCACCAGGGCGAGCAGCGCCACCCACGACAGACGGCTGAAGAACGTGCGCCGGAAGGGCGGCCAGCTGAACCGCAGCTGCCGCCGGCCGCCGGGGCTGGTGGCGAACACGCAGTCGCGCAGCCGCAGCCGCTCGGCGTTCACCACGCCGGGCAGGTGGCAGCGGGTCAGGTCGGCGCCCTCGATCGTCAGGTCGTCGGCGTCGAGGCCGGCGATCGACAGGACCCTGATCGGGCCGCCCTTGCGGCCGACCTTCGACCGGCCCCGGCTGGTCAGGCCGGTCAGGTCGAGGTCGGCGTCGCCCGCGCGCACGGTCAGCCGGCCGAGCACCCGCGCCTCCGACAGGTCGACCGGGCAGCCCGTGACGTGGAGCTCCACCGGGCCGCTGGCCCGCGCCTGGGTCAGCGCCAGGTGCCGGCCCACCACCGAGGGGGCCAGGAACGCCTTCGCCCCGAACCTGACCGACTGGAACCCGGCCGCGCCCTCGAACGCGGTCTTCAGGAACGACACCGGACGCGAGAACCTGGCCCCGCGGAAGGTCGCGTCGCCGTGGAACCTGGCCAGGTCGAAGGAGCTGAACCCGTGGAACTCGGCCCGGCGGAAGGACGCCGAGCCGAAGCACGCCTCGCCGAAGAGGGCGTCACTGGCGACGGCGGACTCGTCCATCGAGAGGTGGCCGCGCACGCGGGAGCCGTACAGAGAGATCTCCCGGCCGAAACGCACGCCCTGAAATGAGACATTTCCCCTGAAACGGGTGTTGAAGAATGACGCGAGCGCCTCGAACCGGGCTTCGTCGAACGACGCGTCGCCGGTGAAAGTGACGTCGCCGAATCGGGCGGGGGAGCGGAACACGGCCTGGTCGAAACGGGCCCGGCCGACGATGTTCTCCATCGCGGCGAGAATCCGGTCGAGCAGCCCGGCGGGGAGGGTCGTGCCGCGCAGGTCGAGGGCCTGCCCCGGCGTCAGCGTGGCGAGGTGGGCTTCCAGTTCTTCGGCTTCCAGGTGGGTCAGGCAGCGGTTGTACGGCTGCCGCGCCACCCCTACGCAATCGGCGCTCGTGGCGCAGGTGCTCCAGGAAAGGAGTTGCCTCATGTCAAAGGCTTACCCACGATCGGCAATTCTTCCGGCCGTTTTCCGGCCCCCTGTCAAATGTGTCGTCGTTGACACCCTCGGAACGGAAAACGGCCCCGGACGTGTTCTTCCGGGGCCGTTTTCGCTCATTCGGTGCTCAACTGGGTGATGCGCGGGGGGCGGAGGGTGCTGAGGATCTCGTCGCTGCAGTTACACGAGCCACAACCGGGGATCATGGAAGTCTCCTGCCGTCGTCGGGACGCGGGACGTACCCAGGGGTGCGACCGGGCAACCTGACCGGCGTGATAGGCCTTGGAATGCGGCGCGACCCAATCGGGTTGCACCCCGAGAGGAAAGGAGTCGCGAGTGGCGACCATCGAGGTAACCGAGAGCAACTTCAACGAGATCGCCGACGACGGCATCGTCCTGCTCGACTTCTGGGCGGAGTGGTGCGGACCGTGCAAGTCGTTCGGCCCGATCTTCGAGAAGGCCTCGGCCAAGCACGAGGACATCAAGTTCGGCAAGATCGACACCGAGGCCCAGCCCGCCCTGGCCCAGGGGTTCGACATCACCGCGATCCCGACCATCATGGCCATCCGTGACGGCATCGTGGTCTTCGCCCAGCCCGGCGCCCTCCCCGCCCCCGCCCTGGACGACCTGATCACCCAGGTCCGCGCCCTCGACATGGACGCGATCCGGGCCGAGATCAGCGCGGAGATCAACAAGAACTAATCCGGCCAGACGAAAAAGGCCCCCGAACCGGGGGCCTTTCGCGTGTCTGGGCTCAGTCGCCCCGGTAGAGCTCCGCGACCCGGAACGCCAGGTCGAGCGACTGCGACCGGTTCAGCCGGGGGTCGCAGGCCGTCTCGTAGCGCAGCGCCAGGTCTTCTTCGAGGATCTGGTGGCCGCCGCCGACGCACTCGGTCACGTCGTCGCCGGTGAACTCGATGTGGATGCCGCCGGGGTGGGTGCCCAGCGCGCGGTGCACCTCGAAGAAGCCGGTCACCTCGTCGAGGACGTCGTCGAGGCGGCGGGTCTTGAAGCCGCCGCTCGCCTCGAACGTGTTGCCGTGCATCGGGTCGCAGATCCACGTCACCACGGCGCCGCTCGCGGTCACCTTCTCGACCAGCGGCGGCAGGGCGTCGCGGACCTTCCCGGCGCCCATGCGGCTGATGAAGGTCAGCCGGCCCGGCTCGTTCGACGGGTTGAGCTTCTCGACCAGCGTCAGCGCCTCGTCGGCGGTCGTGGTCGGGCCCAGCTTGACCCCGATCGGGTTGCGGATCTTGCTGAAGAACTCGACGTGGGCGTGGTCGAGCTGGCGGGTGCGCTCGCCGATCCAGACCATGTGGGCCGAGACGTCGTAGGGCAGACCCGTGCGGCTGTCGATGCGGGTCATCGCGTGGTCGTAGTCGAGGATCAGGGCCTCGTGGGAGGAGTAGAACTCGACCGTGTGGAACTCCGCGGGCTCGGCGCCGCAGGCGCTCATGAACGCCAGCGCCTGGTCGATCTCCCGGGCCAGCCGCTCGTAGCGCTGACCGGCCGGGGAACCGGCCACGAAGTCCTGGTTCCAGGCGTGGACCTGCCGCAGGTCGGCGTAGCCGCCCTTGGTGAAGGCCCGCGCCAGGTTCAGCGTCACCGCCGAGGAGTGATAGGCCCGCAGGAGGCGGCCCGGGTCGGGCACCCGCGAGGCCTCGGTGAAGTCGAACCCGTTGACCATGTCGCCCCGGTAGGCGGGCAGCTCGACGCCGTCGCGGGTCTCGGTGTTCTTCGACCGCGGCTTGGCGAACTGCCCGGCGAGCCGGCCGATCTTGACGACGGGCACCCGTCCGGCGTAGGTCAGCACGATCGCCATCTGGAGCAGCGTCTTGATCTTGTTGCGGACGTTGTCGGCGGTGGCGCCGGCGAACGTCTCGGCGCAGTCACCGCCCTGCAGGACGAACGCCTCGCCGCGCGCGACCGCCGCCAGCTCGTCTTTCAGCCGGTCGCACTCCCCGGCGAAGACCAGCGGCGGCAAACCGCGCAACTCGGTGACCACATCGTCGAGCGCGCCGCGGTCGGGCCACTCGGGCTGCTGGGCGGCGGGCAGGTCACGCCAGGTGTCGAGGTTGAGTGCGCTCACGACATACGAGGTTATCGTTCCTCGTCCCGAGGACCGGCCTGCCATGTCCATTCAGTGAGATGAGCTGACGTGCTCGGGGAGGAATCCCAGCCCGATGGCGCGGCCGAGGAGGCGGCGTACCGGCGAAGGGATCTTGCGCACGGCGGCGCCGATGGACCCCGCATCGGCGTCGCCTGCGAGGACCCGGGCGATGATCCGGTTCTGGATCTGCACCTGGACCGCCTGCGTCGCGGCCGTCGGATACCACCGCCGGCGGCGCAGTTTCGCCAGGAGAGAAGCCGGCACGGGGTCGAGCACCGGCCGCCGGTTCTCCTGCGCCCTGGCGAGGGGCCCGGCGAGGAGGTTCCCGGCCGCGATGGCGTCCTGGATCGCCAGGTTGATCCCGACCCCGCCGACCGGAGACATGGCGTGGGCGGCGTCGCCGATGATCAGCAGGCCCGGCAGATGCCACTGCGGCAGCCGGTTGACGACCACGGTGAGCAGCTGGACGTCGCCGAAGGTGACCTCGCTCGTGTCGAGGTAGGGGAGGAGACTGGTGATGCTCGACCGGAAGTGCTCCAGTCCGCCCGCCTTGAGGTCGTCGAACCCGCCCTTCGGGATCAGGTAGGCCATCTGCCAGTAGTCGCCCCGGTTGAGCGACACCAGCGCCGTGCCCCGTCCCGGCCGCAGGAAGACGTCGTCGGGGTGCCCGTCGTGGCGCGGCAGCCGGAACCACAGCACGTCCATCGGCGCGCCGATGTCGACCGGCTCGAACCCGACGGCCGCGCGCAGATCGCTGTGCCGCCCGTCGGCCGCCACGGTCAGCGCGGCCCGGATCTCGGTCCGGACCCCGTCGGATTCGACCCTGACCCCGCGGACCGCCCCGTTCTCGCGGATCACGTCGACGGCCTTGTGCTCCATGAGCAGCCGGAAGTTCGGGTATTCGGCCGCCGCCGTGGTGATCAGCTTCAGGAAGTCCCACTGCGGCACCATCGCCAGCCGCCGATGCGGGCCGGGCAGGCCCCGGAAGTCGGCCACCGGGATGAACTCCTCGCCCGTGTAGAGGGCGAAGTAGTCGAACGAGCGGTGCGGGATGGCCTCGAACTCCTCCAGCAGCCCCAGCTCGTCGAGGACCTGGATCGTCGAGGGGTGGATCGTGTCTCCCCGGAAGTCGCGGAAGAAGTCGGCGTGCTTCTCCAGCAGCACGACCTCGACTCCGGCCCGCGCGAGCAGCAGCCCCAGCATCGCCCCGGCGGGCCCGCCGCCGGCGATCACCACGGTGGTTTCCATATTTCCCCTTCTACCCGAGCAATCCACGGGGCGGACAGCGGCGAATGGGGTTTGTGAACGATGTCGTGCCCATATCCGTCACGGGCCGCAGCCCCGAGCTCGACGAGCTGCTGACACTGGTCGCCCGCGGCGACGAGACGGCTTTCGAGCGTCTGTACGACAGACTGATCGCCTCGGTGTTCGGACTGATCCGGCGGGTCGTGCGCGACCGGGCCCAGGCCGAGGAGGTCGCCCAGGAGGTCATGGTGGAGGTGTGGCGCACCGCCGCCCGCTTCGACCCGGCCCGGGGGAGCGCCATGTCCTGGGTGATGACCGTGGCCCACCGGCGCGCGGTCGACCGGGTGAGGTCGGCCCAGGCCGCCTCCGACCGCGAGGACCGGGTGGCCCGGATGGGCGGCGAGGTCGCCTACGACCACGTGGCCGAGACCGTGACCACCCGGCTCGAAGGCGAACGCGTCCGCCGCTGCCTCGACGGCCTGACCGAACTGCAACGCCAGGCCGTCACGATGGCGTACTACGGAGGCTACAGCTATCCCGAGGTGGCCGGGCTGTTGAAGGTCCCCTTGGGGACCGTGAAGACGCGGATGCGCGACGGGCTGGTACGACTGCGAGACTGCATGGGGGTGGAACGGTGAACGACGAGATCCACACCCTTTCCGGGGCGTACGCCCTGAACGCCCTTCCATTGCGTGAACTGGGCGAGTTCGAGGGCCACCTGTCGAGGTGCGAGACCTGCACGATCGAGGTTCGCGGCCTCCAGGAGACGACCGCCCGCCTGGGCGTCGCGGTGGCCGAAGCGCCGCCCCGGGCCCTGAAGTCGCGGGTCATGGCCCAGATCGCCGAGGTCCGCCAGGAACCGCCCCTGATCGAGGAGCCGCCCGGGGAGCCCGAGGTCGTCGTCCCGCTGCGCCGCCGCTCCGGCCGGTGGGCCCTGGCGCTTGCGGCCGTCTCGGCAGCCGCGGCGGTGTCGATCGGCGTCGTCGCGGTCAACGAGATCCGTTCGCGCGACGCCTCGATCGAGGAGACCCGGAACCTGCTCGCCGCACCCGACGCGGTGGTCCGGAAGGTCGAGATGGTCGGCGGCGGGTCGGCGACGGTGGTGGCCTCGGAGACGTACGGGAAGGTGATGTTCACCTCCGAGCTGCCGGCGCTGGACGCGTCGAAGACCTACCAGCTGTGGACGATCGGCGGCGAGCGGATCCGGTCGGCGGGGCTGGTCGACGGGGGAGGGGTCCGGACGGCGACGGTGGACCTGCCGGCGGGGACGGACCACTTCGGGGTGACGGTGGAACCGGCGGGGGGCTCGCGGCAGCCGACGACGGAGCCGGTGATGCTCGCGAAGGTGGTCTGACATCGATGATCTTCACTCCGCGGCGGGGGACGCGGCGAACGGCCCCTGCCGGCGGATGCGATTGATCGTGTGCCAGGCCAGGTGCGGATCGGTGGCCAGCAGCAGGCGGGCCTCGGCGACGGCGTCGATCGGCCCGGGATCGGCGCGGAGCTTCTCCAGCGCGGGTTCCGGGCTTTCGACGAAGATCTGGATCAGCATCGCGAGCGTCGACAGGTAGGCGCGGGACTGGACGACCACCGTCTCGTCCGCCTCCTGGTCCGTCAACGACTGATCGGCCAGCCGGTCGAGCTCGGCGGAGGTGAGCGGGACGTCGACGCACGTCGCCAGCCATCGGGTCACCTCGGCCGCCTTCCGGTCGTCGAGCCGGGCGGCCACCCGCAGTTGCGCGGCGATGCTCGTCTCGAGGTCCCGGCGGATCAGGCGGGCCGCCAGCGTGCCCAGGTCGCCGTCTCCGTCGGCCGCGAGCACGGTCAGGTCGAGCACGGAACGGAGGAAGTCGCGGGGCACGCCGCCGGTCAGCGCGTGGCAGAGCCAGACGAACGGCAGCGGCAGGGGAACACTCCGCCGGACGAGCAGGTCGTGTGACTGACCGCTCCGCAGCGCCGGAATGCGGATGATCCGGTCGAAGGAGCTGTCGAAGGTGTTGCGCACGCCCAGGCTGCGCCGTTCGTAGCCGACGATGGCGTCCTCGGAGAGCGCGACGAGGAAGAAGCATCCGTGCACACCGAAGATGACCTTGAGATCGTTGAGGAACCGCTCGGTCTCGTCGGCTGTGCCGATCTTGTCCAGCTCGTCGATCCCGATGATGACCTTGCCCTTGCGGTCCTGCCGGTCCAGGGCGATCTGGCCGAGCAGATCCCGGAGATCGGCCACCAGCTGCGGATAGCCGCGCACGTGCTCGGTCCGCTGGACGGCCGCCTGACGCGCCACCTTCGACCCGCCCGGCAGGCCGACCTCCCCGGAGTTGGTCTGGGTGACCGCCTCCAGGTAGCGCAACGAACGCAGATGCGCGCGGGCCGACACCTCCGAGGCGCTGGAGCCGAGCGCCTGCGGCGATCTACGGGCTCTGCGCCAGGCCACCGACAGTCCGACGAGGATCAGGGTCACGCCCCCCGCGCCGACCAGCGCCAGCGGGTTCCGCCCGGCCTCGGCCGTGACGGTTCGGAGCCAGTCCCAGAGCCAGGCGATCCCCAGCAGCGACGCCCCGACGAGGGCGGCCGCGAGCGGGATCGCCTCCAGCAGCCGGGCCCGCAGTGCCAGCCGGGGCGCGCGCTCCCTCGTCTCACCGGTGACCTGCTCGCACACGCGCAGGAACAGATGGGTGATGAACTCCTTCGGATCGTAGGCGGTCGGGGCGTGCACCAGCACGCAGAGGTGAGCGCCGCTCTGGGGCCGGTCGGGGGAGCAGATCCGGCGCAGCGTCGTGCTCTTGCCCGCCCCGCGCGCGCCGCTCAGCCCCACGCTCGCGCTGCCGTGCTGGACGATGACCTCCTCGAGGAAGTCGCTGGCCGTCGTGCCGACGAACTCGTCGATCCTGCTCCACCGGCCCAGCCGTCCCGGATCGATGTCGGGGAGGGTGGTGGCCATGGCGTCGTGATCGTCGCCGAGTTCGGCCCTGATCAGCGGCAGCAGACCCTCCCGTACGAGGGCACGGACCCAGTCCTGGTGTGCCTGCTGCGCCGCCACCCGGAACCTCGCCAGCCCGGACGGCAACCGCAGCCAGGCCGCGGGGTCCGGGTCGGCCAGGATGGTCCGCACCCGCTGGGCGGGAGCGCTCACCCACCACATCAGCACCGAGAGAAGTGCGATCCCGAGCCCTGCCCACACCCCGGCCTGCGCCGCTTCCGCGACTCCCGAGGCTCCTGCGAGGGTGAAGGCCCAGGTGACGGCCAGCCCGCCGAAAAGGAGGATCGGCAGTGGACGGACCAGCAGCCGGCGCACCGCCCGGCCGCCGTCCCTCAGCCGCTCCCGGCGCTCCTCCGGCCGACCGGGGCCGGGCTTCCCGCCCAGGTCCCGGGCCCTGAGGAAGGCCGTCCAGACGAAGGTGGCCACGGAGGTCGCGGCGTAGCCCGCCGACGCGAGGCCCAACGTCGGGAGAAGCACGGCGGGCGACAGCCAGATCATGCCCGCGAGCCAGGCGGTCGCGGCACCCGCCCCCCACGCCAGCCACCGGTAGAGGTGCGCCGGATAGCTCCACACGGAGAGCCGGGCCGCCGCCACGAGGGCCTCACGCGCCTTGACGTAGCGCTCATGGTGGAACTGCGCGGCGAGTTCGATCTCCTCGGCGTGTTCGTCCAGCAGCGGCAGGATCAGCTCGTCCGCCGCCTTGCGGCTTCTTCCCTGCCCAGCCCGGCCGAGCTTCAGCTGCACCTCCGGCAGGCCCATGGCCTCCTCCCGGACCTTCGTCCGGATGACGTGATCGATGCCGCCTGCTTCCGCCCCGATCGCCGACACGGTCACCTGGGCGGGATCACCGGTGGCCACTCCGTCGGCGAGGCCCTCGGCCGTCGTCGTGCGGAGGTCGTCGTCCACATGGTCATCGAGGCCCGCCGTGCTGTCGCGGCTTGTCAGCAGGCCCTGGAACTCCAGTGCGCGGAATCGGTAGGCGGAACCGACGCGCCGGAGCAGGCCGTACCGTTCGGCCCGCTCCAGGAAGACCATCAACCGGAGGGGAGCCCTCCCTCGGACGCCGAGCAGCCCGACCGCCAGCAGATAGTCGAAGGCGGGCGTTCCCGGCGCGGCGGCGAAGCCGCTGACGAGGCCGAGCGCCAGCTTCACGTTCCAGTCGAGGCCGAGTCCCGGAAGTATCCACTGGAGGGCGGTCGCCAGGCCGACCGCGACGGCGTCTACGCCCACCACGAGTGCCAGGCCGCGGAGCAGTCCGCTGCGGACCTCGGCCCGCGGAGTGCTCGCGCCGCCGGTCGCGAACGGCGGGCGATGGACGCGCATCGTGGGCCGTCGCCTCGTGGTGGAGGCGATCCGGTACCCGCCCACCAGCGCGGCCGGCAGGAGGATCAGGGCGTCGCTCCAGGAACCCCACCATGTGCCCATGAGCACCGGGAGAGTCACGGCGAAGACCACCCCGGTGGCGGTGTACGCGCGAGGGGAGACCACTTCATGGAGCCGCCACCACGCCAGCTCCTGTTGACCCGAGCGCATGTAACGGTCCAGGAAACGTAACCATCGCTTGGCCGCCGAGCCGTAGAGCCGCTCGAACGGCATCAGGGACCGCACATCCAGATAGCGGTCGAGCAGGTGGCGTTCGATGTCCGAGGAGGTGGGAAAGCGGGTGGAATCGAAGAGTTCGGCGGGATTCCCCTCGCCTGACTCGTAGACGTCGCGGAACAGCCCGAGCATGACGGGTCTGGCCAGCACCTCGGCCAACGGCCCGGTCCCGCCGCCGGACAGCGCTCCGACGACCTGGTCCCACCCCGAGTCGAACGGGGTGACCGCCGGGCGGATCTCGTCCAGATACTTCGCCACCGCCTGGGGCACGAGGGCCTGCGCCTCGACCACCAAGCCGTAGCCGCGTCGGTCGCCGAGCAGCAGGCGGCTGACCTGCCGGCTGTTCAGCGACCGGCTGATGATGATCAGATATTCACCCGGTGTCAACGCCTGCTCCAGCGCGTTGAACGCCAACCGCCTCCTCGACGGCGGGATTTCGTCGAAGCCGTCGAGAATGGGCAGAATCCGGCGGCGACCCACCAGCACCTTCGCCATGTCGGCGCCGAATTTCTGGCCGGCGAGCCACGGATGATCGGCGAGGATCTGGGCGGCCAGCCAATCGTGAAACGGCTCCTTGTCCGGATCCCAGGAGTGGAGTCCGGTCAGGAAAGGCAATGGCCGGTCCTGGACATTGCGCTGGCCCAGCATGTGCAGCGCGAGCCGGATGGCCAGACTCGTCTTCCCCGAGCCGGGAGGTCCGGTGATCATCATTCGATGATTGGGCAGCGACCAGAACGCCTCCGCGATGTGGAAGACGGAGGCGCCCCACACTTCTCCGTCGACCGTCCATCTGACCGGCAGTTCCAGCGATCCGGTGAGACCCGAGGCGACCGCGGTCGCGTGCCATTGCCGATGAACGGCTCTGGCGAGTTCCTGCTCCGCGTGTTTCGCCGAGTGGGTCCCGGCGTTGGATTGAAGCCGCAGGTCGTAAAGGATGGTCATCACGGCGAGGCCCAGTGAGAGATACCCCCACGACCAGGTCAGGCGCCCGACGGCGAAGATCTGGTTGACGGCCACCCCCGCGGCCACCAGCAGCGCCGCCATGGTGAGCATGCGGGCGATCGTCCTGTTCAATTCCGTCTCCCGGCGCCCCCCTATCCGCGTGCGTCGGCCATTGCCGGCATGAGGAGCATCAAAGAGGTTTCGCCCGATGGGCTTACTTCGTTTCAGGGAAAAAGAAAAGAGTGGTGTTTCCAATGTGTGGGCGATTTCGCCAGAAATGCCGAACGGCAGGGCATATTTCATAAATTGCCCTGCCGTTCGCGAGAGATCAGTTCGTGAGGATGCCCAGCGCCCGGACCAGCCCCTCCGTCGCCCCGTTCCGGAGCCGGGCGTAGTCGGCCTCCGGATACTGCCGGGGCCCGTCCTCCACCAGCAGGATCAGGTACAGGTACGCCTGGTACATCGCGAACCGCACCCGTGACGTCGGGGTGAACCCCGCCCGCCCGCCGCCCTCCTGGTACCCCGCCAGCATCGGGTCGTCGCCGGTCAGGTCGGAGAAGATGGTCGGGGTCACGAAGTCGGCCAGCGGATCGCCCCAGAAGGCGCGTTCGTGGTCGATCAGGGCCTCGACCGTTCCGTCGGGGTTAAGGAACACGTTCCCCGGCCACACGTCGAAGTGGACCAGCGTGGGGGCCTGCACGTCGTCGAGGGCCGCCGCGTTGCGGTGGAAGGCGCCGACCAGGTCGAGGATCGTGGCCGGCAGGCGGGTCTCCCACTTCACGGCGTCGTCGAGGATCGCGCCGACCATCTTCAGGAACGCCTCGCGCCACGTCGCTCCGGTCAGGCCCGCGTAGGGGTAGCCGAACGTGCCGGTGCCGGGGATGCGGTGCAGGGTGGCCAGGTGGGCGCCCATCTCGCGGCGGAGGGCGGCGTCGCGCGCGGGGTCGGGCGCCGCGCGGTTCCACGGCGTGCCCGCCAGCGCCGACAGGATCAGCCAGTCGCCGCCGATCTCGGGGTCGTCGAAGCCCGCGTGGAGGAGCGTGGCCATGGGCAGGCCGGTGCCCTGGGCCAGGTGGTAGACCATGGCCTCGGTGCGCAGCAGGTCGCGCTCGTAGGTCAGCAGCGGCAGGTCGGGCGGCGGGCCGACCTTCAGCACGACCTGCGACTCGTCGTCGAGGCCGAGGCGCCAGACGGCGTTGGCGAAGCCGTCGGGCAGTTCCTCGGCCGTCACGACGCCCGCTCCCAGGGCTCCGATGGCGAGCGCGTCGAGTTGGGCGGTCGTCAGGGACCGCTTCGTCTTGCTGTCCATGACTCGTCAGGCCGCCGAGATGGTCCAGCTCGCCTCGTGCGTGTCGCCGGGCTTGAGGACGATCAGGTCGGTGCCGCTGTTGTAGGCGTCGGGCGGGCAGGTCATCGGCTCCACCGCGACGCCCTTGTAGCCCAGGCCCACGCCGTTGCAGACCTGGACCCACGGCAGGGACTCGTGGTCCCACGTGACGGCCACGCCGCCGCCGGGGCCGCTCACGACGACGCGGCCCTCGGTCAGGGCGGTGTACGCGTGGTCGATCGCGACCTGACCGAGCGCGTGCGCCTCGCGGAAGTCGTAGTCGGTGCCGTCGACCGCGACCAGCTCCGTGGGGGCGAGCAGCTCGTCGGTCAGGAACACCTTCCCCGCCGGGAGGGACAGCGTGTATTCGGTCACGTCGGGGCCGGCCAGCAGCCACGGGTGGGGGCCGCAGCCGTAGGGGGCGGCGGCCTCGCCGATGTTCTCGGCCTTCAGCGTGGTCGTCAGGCCCGACTCGTCGAGGACGTACGTCGTGGTCAGGGCGAGCCGGTAGGGGTAGCCCTGGTGGGGCTCCAGCGTGTAGGTCATGACCGCCGACGAGCGGTGGTCTTCGATCGCGGTGAACTCCACGCACGACCAGTGGGCGTCGGAGACGAAGCCGTGCAGCGCGTGGCCCCGGTCGGGCTCGTTCACGGGGAGCTCGAAGCACTCGTCGGCGAAGACGTAGCGGGCGCCGACGACCCGGTTGGGCCACGGGGCGAGCAGGGTGCCGTTGTAGAACTCGATCGGCCCGTCGACGGGGCGGCTCGGGATCAGGTCACGTCCTCCGTGCGTGAGGGCCGACACGGCGCCGCCGAGTTCGGTCAGCTCCGCGCGGTAGCCGCCGCCGAGGAGGGTGTACTGGGGCACGGGGGGTGTCCTTTCTCCGAGAGACAAGGTCAAGGGTATGCGCCACGTGATCGGCCCAGCTCGGCAGCCTCCTGGCCACCCGAGTGGGAGCGCTCCCACAACCTAGTGTGAATTGGGTTGATGAGTCAACGAAAAAGAGGCAGGTCACCGCAGTTCGCCGGTCTCGATGAGATTCCGGTACCAAAGGGCGCTGTCTTTGGGAATTCGCTTCTGCGTCTCGTAGTCGACGTGCACGATGCCGAATCGCTGGCTGTATCCCTCGGCCCATTCGAAATTGTCGAGCAGCGACCACACGTGATATCCCTCGACGTTCGCGCCCGCTTTCATGGCGCGGTGCATCGCGCCGATGTGGCCGCGCAGATAGCTGATCCGGTCGTCGTCGTGCACGCCGCCGTCGGCCGCGACGGCGTCGTCGGTCGCCAGGCCGTTCTCGGTGATGACGATCGGCACGCCGGGGTGGTCGCGGCTGACGCGCAGCAGGATGTCGTGCAGGCCGTCGGGGTAGTCCTCCAGCCAGTTCGCCACCCTGACCGGGTGGCGGACGACGCGCCGCTGTTCGGCGTCCATGAAGAGCGGCGTGTAGTACTGCACCCCGAGCACGTCCACCTTCTCGCTGATGATCTCCATGTCCCCGTCCATGATCATGTCATGCCGGGTCATGGCCTCCTCCGGGTAGGCGCCGGTGAAGACCGGCTCCAGGTAGAGGCGGTTCTCGCGGGCGTCCTGGCGGCGCGCGGCCTCCTTCGCCCCCGGCGAGTCGTCGGCCGGGTAGGTGGGGTGCAGGTTCAGCGCGGGACCGATCCGGCGGCCGGGGTGCCGGTCGTGCAGGACGCGGGAGGCCAGGCCGTGGGCCAGCAGCAGGTGGTGGCAGGCGACCAGGGCGCGGTCGTCGTCGCGGACGCCGGGGGCGTGGATGCCGGTGCGGTAGCCGCAGTCGACGACGGTCTTCGGCTCGTTGATCGTGATCCAGTCACGGACGTGCAGGGCGTCGTACATGATCTCGGCGTATTCGGCGAAACGGTGGGCCGTGTCGCGGTTCTCCCAGCCGCCCTCGTCCTGCAGGGCCTGGGGGAGGTCCCAGTGGAACAGCGTGACCATCGGGCGGATGCCGGCGCCGACCAGGGCGTCGACCAGGCGCTTGTAGTAGTCGAGGCCCTTGAGGTTGGGGCGGCCGGCGCCCGTCGGCTGGACGCGCGGCCAGGCGATCGAGAAGCGGTAGCTCTCCAGGCCGAGCTCGCGCATCAGCTCGACGTCCTGCTCGAAGCGGTGGTACTGGTCGGCGCCCGGATCGCCGGTGTCGCCGTCCCGCACGTTTCCGGGGGTGGCGGCGAAGGTGTCCCACACCGACACCCCCCGGCCGTCCTCCTTGGTGGCGCCCTCCACCTGGAAGGCGGAGGTGGCCGCCCCCCAGACGAAGTCGCGCGGGAAGCGTACGGGCGTCATGGTTCTCCTCGGTCGGTGTGCGGCGCAGGCGCCGGCGGCGCTGAGTGACATCAGCACAAATACACCACGACGCGTCACTCCAACCATCTGCGCGGTTCCTCCAGCAACCGCTTGACCGCTCCGAGGAAGAGCGCGGCGTCCCGGCCGTTCACGACGCGGTGGTCGAAGGCCAGCCCGATCCGCACCGTCTGGCGGACCATGAAACCTTCATCGCCCGGCTGGACCTCCTGCTGCGTCGAGGCCAGCGACAGCGCCGCCACGTGGCCGGGATAGATGATCGGGATCGCGAACTCCACGCCCGCCTCGCTGTGCAGGGTGACCGCGATGTTGGCGCCCTCCAGATCGCGTTCGCGGAAGCTGCCGCGCAGCGCGGTCATCCGGTAGTCCATGAGCTCGCGGGCCACCGCGTCGAGCGGACGCACGTCCGCGTCGCGGACGACCGGCACGAAAAGGCCCTTGCCCACGTCGATGGTGACCCCGACGTGCGACCCCTCCGCGAGGCGGATCCGGCCGTCGCCGAGCCAGGAGGCGAACAGGTGCGGGAACTCCGCCCGCTGGTCGGCCACCGCCTTGACCAGCAGCTCCGACAGTCCGATCAGGGTCCGGGCGTGCTTGGACAGGTCCCGGGTGAGCTTGGCGGTGTCGGTGACGTCGGCCTTGACGGCCGTGAACGCCGCCGGGATGGTCTGGTGCGACAGCACCACCACGTCGGCCGCCTGGCGCTGCGCCCTCGGCAGCGTGACGACCTCGCGCGGGTCGGCCAGCGACGCCACGTCCTCGGCCCGGACCACCTTCTTGCCGAGCGCGCGCACCCGGTCGAGCGGGATGCCGTGCTGCTCGATGA
The DNA here is from genome assembly GCF_005233835.1 of Herbidospora galbida. Classification (GTDB taxonomy): domain Bacteria; phylum Actinomycetota; class Actinomycetes; order Streptosporangiales; family Streptosporangiaceae; genus Herbidospora; species Herbidospora galbida. Next base: position 19,718 of record NZ_SZQA01000048.1, read on the forward strand.
GCGCCTGGGCCGGGCGGGTGATGACGACGTCGATCTCCCCGGACGCCAGCGGCGGCACCTCCGGGACGACCGGTTCCGCCACCTCGACCGCCGCGCCGATGGCGGCGATCAGTTCGCCCGGCGCGCAGTCGCCGGAATGGACCCGGATGACCAATGTCCCGTCCGCCGGACTTTCCAGTTCCTCCGCCGTCTTCGACGTTTCGATGACCACGAGCGGGTCGCCCTGTCTCACCTCCTGGCCGTCGGCCGCGAGCCATTCCACGAGGATGTAACTGTCATCGTTGTTGTTCAGCTTCGGAATGCGGAATTCGGTCATGTGTTTATGGCTCTTCGAATGTCGGCGGGCTGGACGGTGCAGCGGGCCTCGAGATGCGCGGCCGTCGGGATGATCGAGTCGGGGGCCGAGATGTGCGTGATCGGCGCCGTCAGCCGGCCCCACAGCCGCTCGTGCAGCAGCCGGGCCACCTCGGCGCCCCAGGTGCCGCTGGCGGTGCCGTCCTCGGCGACGTGCACCCGTCTGGCCGCCGCGAGCACGTCGGCGACCGGGGTCACGTCGAGCGGGTGGAGGCGGGCGGGGACGAGCAGCGTACAGGCGATCTCGTCCTCGACCAGCAGGTCGCGCAGGGCGGCCAGGGCGCGGTCGGTGAGGCCGCCCGGGGCCAGCAGCACGTCCTCGGTGTCCTGCTCCGCGCGGATCACCGCCCAGCCGTCGCGCACCTCGAAGGTGTGCAGGCCGTCGCCGCCGCTCAGCATCGGCTTGGTGTAGAGGACCTTGTCCTCGAAGAACACCGCCGGGGTCCCGCTCGCGAAGATCTCGGTGAACAGCCGCGCGGCGTCGTGGAAGGGGCTCATCTCGTACACCGACAGGCCCGGGACGCCGATGAAGTGCTTCTGCAGGCTCTGGCTGTGCGTCGGCCCGTAGCCCCGGCGGCCGCCGGTGGGGAGGCGCACGATCAGCGGTACGTCCACCCGGCGGCCGTACATGGCCGTCGACTTGGCCGCGAAGTTCACCAGCTGGTCGAAGGCCAGCGTGGCGAAGTCGCTGAACATGATCTCCACGACGGCCCGGTCGCCCGCCAGGGCCAGCCCGGCGCCGACGCCGACGATGCCCCCTTCGGACAGTGGCGTGGACATCACGCGCGGGCCGAAGCGGTCCGACAGGCCTTTGGTGATCTTGAACGCGCCGCCGTACGGATCGGAGACGTCCTCGCCCAGCAGGTGGACCGACGGGTCGTTCTCCATCAGCAGGTGCAGCGACCGGTTCAGGTGTTCGGCGACTCTCATGACCACTCCGACAGGGGCCGGGCCAGCACGTTCTCCACCGCGGCGTCGATGAACGCGCGCTCGATCTCCTCCAGAGCCGCGACCTGCGCGGGGAAGTCGCGCGCGTAGTGGGCGTACCAGTCGCCGGCGGCGGCCTCGGCCAGCTCGGCGGCGGTCCGGGTGTCGTCGCCCTTGCTGTGCGGGCCGGCCCGGTGGACCGACACCTCGAACACCGCCGGGCGCTTGTCCGCGCGCACCCGCTCGACCAGCGGCGCGAGCTCGGCGCGGACCACGTTCACGTCGACCGACTCGACCCGGTGGTGCAGCACCCCGAACCCGGCGCAGCGGCCCGCGATCGACCCGGCCAGCTGCGCCGTGGTGGGGGTCGACTGGGCGATCCGGTTGTGCTCGACCACGACCAGCAGCGGGGCGCCCCACAGCTGGGCCATGTTGAGGGCCTCGTACACCGAGCCCTCACCCCAGGTGCCGTCGCCGATGTACGCGCACGCGATCCCGTCGCCGGTCCGCCGGTGCCGCAGCGCCACCCCGACCGCGACCGGGAGCGACTCGCCCTGGACGCCGGTCGACAGGAACCGCTCGTGGTAGATGTGCTGGCTGCCGCCCACCCCGTTGCAGAGCGCGCCCTCACGGCCGGTGATCTCGGCCAGCAGGGCGTGCGGCTCGTCGTAGCGGGCCAGGAAGTGGCCGTGCCCGCGGTGATTGCTGAACACATGGTCTTTGGGCCGCAGCAGGGCGCTGACCGCGACCGGCACGTGCTCCTGGCCGAGGCAGGTGTGCGTGGTGCCGTTGAGGCGGCCCTGCTCGAACAGGCGCAGCAGGGCCTTCTCGAAGTGCCGGATCCGCAGCATCCGCGACAGGTCGGCTTCCGAGACGGGCGTCAGGGTGCGCTCCCGCACCGCTCCGATCATGACTGGGACTCCTTCGCGCGGGCCGCCGCCAGCGCGGCCAGCGCGGCGAGGCGGCGGTTGGGGCGCAGGGCGGTCAGGTGGGCTTCCAGGGCGCCGGCGTCGAGCGAGCCGATGAAGTCGAGCGCGGCCTTCCTCGACCGGCGGGCCAGGTGGCGGTGCAGCGCCTCGTCGCCCGTCACGGGGTCGAGGGCGTTCAGCCACGGGCCGAGGTCCTGCGCCGGGACGACCGGGACGGGCCGGGCCTGGCCGACCGACTCGTAGCGCTCGATGCTGCGCACCGGGACGGAGTAGGGCACGCCGAGCTTGGCCTCCGACAGGCCACCGACGGCGCTGGCAATCACGGGCACGCCCCGGGCCATGGCCTCGACGCAGGCGTACCCGAAGGTCTCGTCCCAGAGCGAGGGCATGAGCAGGACCTTCGCCCGCGACAGGATGTCGTCGATGTCGTCGGAGGGCGGCCCGATCTCGATGTTGGGCCGCCGCTTGAGCTCGTCGAGGTCGTCGGCGGTGGTGCCCCAGGTCGGCACGGCCAGGAACCGGAGGTGCGGCCGCGCGTCGGCCAGGCCGAGGAGCACGCTGAGGCCCTTGTAGCCGCACGGGTTGATCATCGTGACCAGGTCCCCGGCGGGCAGCTCCGGCGGATCTCCGTAAATATGCGGATAAATCAGCGTGGACGAGATGTCGCCCCACTTCTGGAGGTACGTCCCGGCCGCCTGGCTCACCGCCACCACCGACGCCGCCAGCTTCACCATCCGGGTCCCGGCCGCGCTCGGATAGAACGCCCCGGGCCCGAACGGCAGCTGCTGCAGCGTGTGCGCCAGGTAGACCACCCGCTCGGGGGTCGCCCTGAGCGCCGCCCCGAGCACGATCAGCCCGGGGTCGTCCGACGGGACCAGCGTCCAGTCGGGGGAGACCTCGGCCGCCACCTCGCCGATGCGCCTGGCGAGCAGGGACGCCCGGGTCACCACGTGCGCCCGCACCCCGTTGTACTCGTAGACCAGCACGTCGGGGGTGGCCGACGTCACCTCCGCGCCGAGACCCCTGAGATAGGTCACGTGGTCGTCGGTGGACGTCGCGCGCAGCGCTCCGCTCATCGGCGCCACGACGTGGCACTCGTGCCCGCGCGCCGCGAGCTGCTCCATCATGATCCGATTGGACTTGTTCGCCCCGCCGTGGCTGGGCAGGTGGAACATGTTCTGGGCGAGCAGGACTCTCATGCGTTGTCGGAGAGCAGTTCGTTGATCTCGTCGTCCGACATGCCGTCGAGCTGCTTCAGCAGGGCGGCCAGCTCGTCGTCGTCCACGGCCGCGATCCGGCCCTGGTCGATCGCCTTGGACGCCTCCGCGACGGTGAACCCCGACGCGAACAGCACGTCGATGGGTAACTCGACGCCGAACTGCTCCTCGACCCTGGCCAGGAACTGGACCATCGTCAGCGACTGGCCGCCGAGTTCGAAGAAGTCGTCGTCGACCGACGGAGGGGCCTGGCCGAGCAGCTCGGTCCAGATCTCGGCGACGGCGGATTCGGTGGGGGTCATGCGGAGGTTCCCTTCAGTTCTGCGAGACCGACCAAGTCGTCGGGTTCGGCGTCAGGGGTGTCCCGGTCGAAGTTCCGGAGCGCCCGGTGCCTCAGTGCGATCACGATCGTGACGGCCATGGCGAGGCCGCAGATCAGGTAGAGCAGGCCGATGCCGCGCCCCTCGCCGACGCCGATCACGGCGCCGACCGTCGAGGCGAGCGCGCCGTCCTCGCGCAGCAGCGGGACGAACACCAGCCCGGCCAGCCAGGCCTGCACGGCCAGGCCGATGGGCTGCGTCGACATGGCGAGCATCTGGTTGATGGCGATCACGCGGGCGTGGTAGCGCTGCGGCACCTTCGAGTGGATGATCGTGATCCAGATGCCGTCGCTGATCGTCATGAACAGGGCCATCCCGGCCGCGCCCACCGCCACCAGCGGCAGCCACGGCCGCAGGCCCATCGAGAAGGCGAACAGCGCCACGACGGCCACGGCCGAGAGCATCCCGAACATCCGGCGGCGGCGCGGGCCGCCCCAGATCGAGATCACGAACCCGCCCGTCACCGCGCCGGCGGCGGCGACCAGGGCCACGGTCCCGGTGTCGCCCAGGTCGCCCATCGAGAGCACCAGCGGCGAGATCATCGTGAACGCGGTGAACAGGAAGAAGTTGACGGCGAACATGGTGATCGCCATCGCCCGCAGGCCCGGCCGCCGCCACAGGTAGCGGAAGCCGTTGCGGATCTCCGCGCCGACGCTCTCCCGCCGTGTCCAGGCCATGGCCTTGGGGAACGGCGTGAGCAGGGTGACGGCGACGGCGAACAGGTAGCAGACGACGTTGGCGATCAGGATCCCGTTCAGCCCGATCGCGGCCAGCACCCCGACGGCGAACAGCGGGACCATCAGGCGGCCGATCGCGTTGCCGAGCTGGAGCACGCCGCCGGCGTGGCCGAGATAGTGCTTGGGCGCCAGTTGCGGTACGGCCGACGCCCAGGCCAGGCGTTGCACCGTCAGCGCCACGCTCAGCAGGATGAGGATTCCGTACAGCGCGGGCATCGGGAGGGTGTCGGTGAGCAGCAGCCCCAGCATGAGCGCCTGCAGCCCGAGGCAGGCGCCGTCGCCGATGAGCATCGCCCTGCGCCGGTCGCTGCGGTCGACCAGCGCGCCGACGAGCGGCGAGAGCAGCAGGCCGGGCACCAGGGCGATGATGGCGAACAGGCTGAACTGCAGGAGCGAGCCGGTCTTCAGGTAGGCCCAGATCGGGACCGCGAACTCGGTCATGGCCGTGCCGACCATCGACACGGTCTGGCCGACGGCGACCCGCAGGAACCGGCCCAGCGTGGCCTCGACGGGCGGGGCCTCGCGGGAGACCGCCTCCTTGCGCCACGTCTCGGCGGCGTGCGGGCCGTCGAGGTCGGTGTGGACGGTGGTGATGATCCTCGCCAGTTCCCCGGCGCGGTAGCGGAGGAAGTAGTGGCCCGCCTCGTCGATCACCACGAGCGCCGTCGTCCTGGCGGTGACGTGCCAGTCGCGGTAGCGCTCCTCGTAGAAGTCGGTGATCGGGTCGCGGCTGCCGACGATCGAGATGACCGGGGCGGTCAGCGGGGTCGCGCCCTCGTCGATGAGCTTGGTGAAGTAGGCCTCGCCCGCCTTGGCGTCGGAGCGCATGGTGGTGACGATGCGCTCGACCTCCTCGCCGCCCAGGCCGTCGAGGTCGGCGCCGATGGCGCGCAGCCAGTTGGCCTCGGAGTTGTTGTTCCGCAGCCGGCGGTTGTTGAAGTAGTGCTTGTTCAGCAGGCCGCTCAGGCCCTTGGTCGGGACGGCGAACGGGAAGCTGCCGGCGATGTAGACGGCGTCGACCTCCCGGCCGGCCGCCTCGACGCGGCGGGCGATCTCGGTCGTGAGGGCGCTGCCGACGCAGTGGCCGTACAGGACCAGCGGGCCCTTGACCTTGGCCAGGATCTCGGCGCAGATCTTCTCGGCGGCCTCGTCGAAGGGGAGGATCTCCTCGTCGACGCCGAGCTCGTGGCCGGGCAGGGCGACGGCCTGGAGCGCGACGCCCTTCGGCAGCGCCTCGGCGAGCGCCTGGTAGACGACCGCGCTGCCGCCGCCGTAGGGCACGCAGACCAGCGTCATCGTGGGGGCGGGCACCGGTGGGGTGAGGCGCACCAGCAGGCCGCCCGGCTCCTCGGCCGGGCCGTCGACCAGCGCGGCCAGCGCGGCGACGGTCCGGTTGGCCAGCGCGTCGACGACGCTGATCGGCTTGTCCGGCATCGTCTGGCGCAGCTTGGCGATCATGCGGATGAGCAGCAGCGAGTGGCCGCCCAGGGCCATGAAGTCGTCGTCGACGCCGATGGTCTCGACGTTGAGGACCTCTTTCCAGACGCCGGCGATGAGGAGTTCGGTCTCGGTGCTCGGCGCTCTTCCCGCGGAGGCGGTGACCTGGGGGAGGGGCAGGGCCTTGCGGTCGACCTTGCCGTTCGCGTTGAGCGGCATGCGGTCGAGCTCGGTGAAGACCACCGGGACCATGTACTCGGGGAGCCGGAGCGCGCAGTGTTCGTCCAGGCCCCGCACCGGTTCGGCGACCGGCACGTAGTAGGCCACCAGTCGTTCCTCGTGCACCGCCGCCACCGCGTCCCGCACGCCCGGATGGTCGAGGAGCGCGGCCCTGACCTCGTCCAGCTCGATGCGGTAACCGCGGATCTTCACCTGGTCGTCGAACCGGCCGAGGAACGCCACGTTGCCGTCGGGCAGCCAGAGGACCCGGTCGCCCGTCTTGTAGACGCGCTCACCCTCGAACTCCACGAACCGTTCGGCGGTCAGGTCCGGTCGGTTCATGTAGCCGCGGGTGACGCCGACGCCACCGACGTACAGTTCGCCCGGGACGCCCGCGGGGAGCAGGCGGCGGTGCGGGTCGAGAACGAACATGCGCATGTTGGGCAGTGGCGCCCCGATGGGGACGACCTCGTGGTGCTGCCGGTGGGTGACCGGGTAGACGCACGTGCCGACGGTGGCCTCGGTGGGGCCGTACTCGTTGATCAACCGTCCGGGGCCGAGGATCTCGAGCCAGCGGTCGGCGAGCGAACCGGGGAGGGCCTCCCCGGCCACGACGATCACCCCGGCCAGCGCGGCGGCGCGGGCGTCGTCGAGTTGGTGGCCCAGCACCTCCAGATGGCCGGGGGTGAGTTTGATGAAACTGAAGTCCTTGCCGCTGAGGAGCTCGCCGAGCTCGCCCATGTCGAAGTCCTGGTCGAGGACGGTCACGGCCTGGCCCGTCACGAGCGGCGCCCACAGGTTGGGCACGACCAGGTCGAAGGCGACCGACCCGAGCAGCGGCGCGCCGCCCTCGCCCCGGGAGGCGAGCTCCTCGACGGCCCACCACACGTGGTTGACCAGCCCCCGGTGGGTGACCTGGACGCCCTTCGGCTTCCCGGTCGAGCCCGAGGTGAAGATCAGGTAGGCCAGCCGGTCGAGGTCGGGCTCGACGTCGACGGGGGAGGTGTCGCCGTCGATCGAGGCGACCTCGACGACCGTGGGGCCGTCGAACCGGGAGAGGTACTTCCGCTCGGTCAGCACCAGCGGCGTGGCCGCCGTCTCGAGCATGTCGGCGATGCGCTGCGGCGGGAACGCCGGATCCATCGGCACGTACGCCGCCCCGGCCAGCCACACGCCCAGCAACGACGCGATCAGGTCGGGGGAGCGGTCGAGCAGCACCCCGACCGTGCTCTCCGGCGTGACCCCCTCGGCGAGCAGCCGCCGGGCGATCTGGTTGGCGCGGGCGTGCAGCTCGGCGTAGGAGGTGTCCCGGCTGGCGAACCTGACCGCGGTCGCGGTGGACTCCCGGTGCTCCGCGAGCAACAAAGGGAGCGCTCTCTCTGGGTACGGCCGCGCCGAGTCGTTCCACGTCCCGAAGATCGTGTCCCGCTCCTCGGGGGTCACCAGGTCGAGCTCGGCCAGCGTGGCCGTCGGGTCGGCCGCGATCTGGGCGGCGAGGTGGTGGTAGTGGCCGACCATGCGGTCGACGACGTCGTCGTCGAGCAGGTCGCGCCGGTAGGTGAAGTCGAGGCCGGTGACGTCGCCGTCGAGGTGGACGAGCAGCGACAGCTCGTAGCCCTGGTGGTCGACCTCGTGGTCCCAGATCGAGGCGGTCAGGCCGGGCCAGTCGCCGCGCTGGTCGCGGAAGCCGCGTAAGGAGAAGCTGACCGGCAGCTTCAGGCCGACCGCGTCGGCCAGCACCGACAGCGGCAGCTGGTTGCTCAGCGCGCCGCCGACCGCCGCCCGGATCCGCGCGGCGACCTCGGGGAACGTGGGATCGCCGGACAGGTCGCCGTGGATCGGCACCGCGTTCACGAAGCACCCGACGACGCCTTCGAGCTCGCGCCGCCGGCGCCCGCCGTTGGTGGTCGCCAGGGTGACCCCGTCGGCGCCCGTGTAGCGGGCCAGCAGCATCGAGAACAGCGCCAGCAGGGCGGTGAACGGCGTCGTGCCCGGCCCGCCGGCGGCCTGCAGCGCCGTGAGGGTGCCCGGGGCGAGCAGGCTCCAGTTCGTGCTGGTACGCCGCCCGCCGGGCACCGGCCGCTCACGGCGCACCGGCAGTTCGACCGACGGGGCGCCGTCGAGCGCGGTCCGCCAGTAGGCCGTGCGGCGATCGAGCGTCTCGGTGGTCAGCTCGGCCCGCGACCAGGCGGCGTAGTCGGCGTACTGCACCGGCAACGCGGGCAGCGTGCCCGGCTCTCCGCCGAGCGCCTCCCGGTAGAGCGTGGCCAGCTCGTCGGCGAGGATGCCCATCGACCAGCCGTCGGCGGCGATGTGGTGGCACACGACCAGCAGGGCGTGCGACTCCTCGGCCAGCCGGATGAGCGTGGCCGCCACGACCGGCCCGTTCGACAGGTCGAACCGCCGGGTCACCGCCTCGGCGGTGATCTCCTCGGCGCGGTCGGGGCCGCCGTGGAACTCCAGCGGCATCGGGAACGGATCGAGGACGGTCTGCAGCGGTTCGTCGCCGTAAGCGGCCTGGTCGCCGGGGGTCGCGTAAACGGTACGCAGGCTCTCGTGTCGGGCGATCAGGGCGTCGAGGGCGGCGGTCAGCGCCGGGACGTCGAGCGGGCCGTCGAGTCGCAGGCCCAGGGTGGCGTTGGGGGCCGGGGACACGCCGTCGAGTTGCGCGCCGAGCCACATCTGCCGCTGTTCGAAGGAGCAGGCGAGGGGGCCCTGGTCGCGCGGGACGACGGGGATGGGGGATTTCGGACGCGCGGTGAGCAGGCGGGCGAGGGCCGCCTGACGCGCGGGGGAGAGCCCGCCGAGGGAGCTACGAGGCGCGGACTCGGGTGTGGAGGTGGACGTCACTGCCACGGAGTGGCCTTTCTTTGAACGGTCCAAGGCAACCCGAAAAAGGCCGGCGCGATAAGCGCCATCCTAATGTTGCACTGAGTTGCAGAAACTTGCGGAACCCAATTAACCGTCATGGGAGCGCTCCCACTGCACCCCCACAAGAGATTAATGGAACCTATTCGCCGCGCGCAAGTGCGCGCCACGCCCCGTCGGGGAATGTCGGCTTACCCGCGAATTACCCATGAGTAAGCGAGCAGCCCTCCTTCACTCTGCTGTTGCGCAGGTCAGGCATCCGGAAGCAGGATAGTATAGAACTTAAAAAAAGTCACGACCATGAGTCTGCCCCACAATCCCGGAGCACGGGAAGCGTCGTTCCATTATGCGGGATCACCGTTGACAGGAACATGTCGCTACTGCTTCTTTGGTTGCATTCCAGGACGGGCATCCGGGAACAAGAGAGCGCTTTCTCAGTCGGAGTATCACCCACCGGCCGCCACCGATGCAAGGGAACAGAAACTTTCATGCGCAACTCACTGTCAGCCGAAATTCCGGGCGCCGGGCGGGTGGCGTGCCGAGGATAATCGCCGTCACCCATGGCACCGACGGCGACGTGATGCCCTTCGTCCGGCTCGGATCCGAACTCCGCCGCCAGGGCCATGAGGTGACCCTGATCACGCACGAGCCCTACCGCGCGGCGGCCGCCGGCCTCGACTTCACCGCGATCGACACGGCCGAGCAGTTCGCCCGCCACCAGGCCGACACCGCCCAGCTCATGGACACCCGCGGCGGCCTCGGCTGGCTCGCCTTCTACGAGCGCAACGGCCTGTTCGAGCAGCTCTCCTTCGAGGTCAAGGCCATCGCCGAACGGCACCAGCCGGGACGGACGGTCCTGGTCGGCCGGCACACCTCGGCCCTGTCGGTCCGGTTCGCCGCCGAGCTGCTCGGCTGCCCGGTCGCCTGGGTCGCGGTCTCCCCGATCCAGGTCATGGGCGCCCGCCTCGCGGCCCACATGTACGCCACCGAACTCGCCGAGGGCTTCCAGTCGGTCCGCGACGACCTCGGCCTGCCGCCCATAGCCGATTGGCATGGCTGGTTCGCCGGCGCCACGATGGACATAGGACTGTGGCCCCGCTGGTTCGACCAGGCCGGCGCGAAATCACCGGCCCGATTCGAACTCGCCGGATTCGCCGTGCCCGACGCCGCATCGCGGGAAACGTTCTCCGACGACGTCGTCGCCGATCGCCCGGTCCTGGTCTCGGGCGGCACCGGGCGCATGCTGAACGAGGCCTTCTACGCCTCCGCCCTGAAAGCGGTCGAGGGATTTCCGGCCGTGGTCGTCACGCCCTATCCCGAATTGCTGCCCGCGCCGCTGCCCGACGGGGTGCGCTGGTTCGAACGGTTGCCGTTCGACCAGGTCGTACCGAAAGTCAGAGCGGTTGTTCACCACGGCGGCATCGGCACTCTCACCCGCGCGTTGATGGCAGGCACCCCGCAATTGGTGCTCGCCGACGGCGCCGACCGTCCCGACAACGCCGCCCGGCTCGCCAAACTCGGGCTGGCACGATGGCTTCCGCCCGGGAAATGGCCCCAGGCGGGGGAACAGCTGCGCGACCTGCTCACATCGGGGGAGCGGCCGGCAGCACCGGAGGACCTCGATCCGTCGGCGGGCATCACGAAAGCGGCGGCCCTCGTTGCCTCGCTTCTCGGCCCGCCGCGCCCGGCTCGTCCCGTCCTCACGGAATCCCAGCGCGAAGCGCTCCGACGCCACCTCCGAAAAGGATCCCGATGAGCTGGCAACCCCATGAGTTACGCGGCGACGGCAGACCTCTGGCCGACTTCCTGCGCGACACCCCCGTCGACGACCTCCTGGTCGAGAAGAAGGCCCTGGTCTTCCGCGGCTTCGGCGTGACCGAGGCCTCCCTCGACGCGCCGATGGACCTGCTGCTGCCCAACCGGCTGGCCTACGTCCACGGCAACTCCCCGCGCACCAAGGTCGGCCAGAACGTGTACACCTCGACGGAGTACCCGGCCGAGTACACGATCTCCATGCACAACGAGCTGTCCTACGCGGCGTCCTGGCCGTCGCGGCTGATGTTCTTCTGCGCCAAGGCCGCCGAGTCGGGCGGCGCGACGCCGGTCGTCGACGGCGTGACGTGGCTGGAGTCCCTCGACGCGCCGGTCCGGGAGGCGTTCGCCAAGGGCGTGCGCTACACCCAGAACCTGCACGGGGGGATGGGCCTCGGCAAGAGCTGGCAGGAGACCTTCGAGACCTCGGACACGAAGGCGGTCGAGGCCTTCCTCGACGCCTCCGCCGCCGAGTGGTCGTGGCGGCCCGACGGCGGGCTGCGGGTCAGCCAGGTCCGCCCGGCGACGACCCGCCACCCCGTCACCGGGGCGGAGGTCTGGTTCAACCAGTCCGACCAGTGGCACCCGGCCTCCCTCGGCGACGAGACCGCGATGATGCTCGCCGAGATCATGCCGCCGGAGGACCTCCCGCAGTCGGTCCAGTACGCCGACGGCAGCCCCATCCCGCCCGACCATGTGATCCAGGTGCGCGACCGTGGCCTGGAGCACGCCGTCGACGTGAACTGGCAGACCGGCGACGTGCTCCTGATCGACAACGTGCTGGTCGGCCACGGCCGCCGGCCCTTCACCGGCTCCCGCCGGGTCCTGGTCGCGATGAGCTGACCCCCGAGTCGAGCAGCCGGTCCGGTCGGGAGAGCCGGGCCGGCCGCTTGGGGAACCGGCCATGGCGGCGCGACGCGCGGGGAGTTCGATCGGCACCAAGCGCCGTCACAAGTCAGCGCCAAGCCGTGATCGGCAGGCTCTTCGCAGACACCGGGTCAGCCGGTCTCGAGGAGGAGTCATGTCGATGATCAGCAAGCGGTTCCTGGGCGCGGCCATCGTGGCGCTGGGCGTCTTCGGCGCCGCGACCCCCGCGCACGCGAACCAGGAGTTCTACACCCTGAGCCTCTACGACGACGCGGGGTACGAAGGCGGGTGGCGGCACCTGATGACGCTCGTGTGGAACGAGCTCGGCCAGTTCTGGGTGCGCACCCAGATCTCCCACCCCGACCTCACCAGCTTCAGCGACAAGACCAGTTCGCTGACCAACTACGACTGGAACGCCTGGGTCGTCTACGACGACAAGAACTACCGCGACCGCCACTACTGCATCCGGCCCGGCGAGACGGTGCCCAACCTCAGCTCGTCGCGCTGGAAGTTCAACGACAAGATCTCCTCGGCCAAGCGGCTGCAGAGCGCGAGCTGCGCGGGTTACCCGGCCTTCTTCACCACCGGCTGATCAGGTCGACGCCCTGATCACCAGGTGGGTGTCGAGGATGACCACCGGCTGCTCCAGCGGCTCGCCGTTGATGCGGGCGACGAGGAGCTGCACCATCTGCCGGCCCATCGCCTCGGTCGGCTGGTGGACGCTGGTCAGCGGCGGCTCGGTGTGCAGGGCGACCTTCGAGTCTTCGAACCCGATCAGCGCGATGTCCTGCGGCACCGCGCACCCCCGCTCCCGCAGCACCCGCAGCGCGCCGACCGCCATCGGGTCGGAGGCCGCGAACACGGCGTCGAGCTCGGGGTGGCGGTCGAGCAGTTCGCGCATCGCCGTCGAGCCGCTCTCTTCGGAGAAGTCTCCGTAGGCGACGCGTTCGGTCAGGCCGGTCGCGAGGAGGGCGTCGCGGTAGCCGGCCAGTCGGTCGACACCCACGCCCATGTCCTGGGGACCTGCGATGGTCGCGATGCGGGTGCGACCCTTGCCGAGCAGATATTTGACCGCCTGCCGGGCCCCCGCCCGGTTGTCCATGTCGACGTAGCTGTAGGGGTTGAGCCCCACGGGGCGGCCACCGAGGACGGTGGGCACGCCCAGCTCTTCGAGACGTCCCGGCAGGGGGTCGGCGCCGTGGACCGAGGTCAGCAGGACGCCGTCGACGTGCTGCCCGGTCAGGTAGTGCTCCAGGCGGTCGTGTTCGTTGCGGTTCTGGGCCATGCTCAGAATCAGCTGCAGGCCCGTCTCGGCCAGCGCCGACCCGATTCCCCTGATCAGGCCGGCGAAGTAGGGCTCGTCGAACACGCGCTGCTCGGATTCCGACACCACCAGGGCGATGGTGTCGGTCCGGTTGGTGACGAGGGTGCGGGCCGCCCGGTTGGGGACGTATCCGAGCTCGTCGATCGCGAGCAGGACGGCGTCGCGGGCCTTCTCGCTCACCTTCGGTGAGCCGTTGATGACCCGTGAAACCGTTCCTCGCCCGACTCCGGCACGCGCGGCGACGGCTTCGAGCGTCGGTCTCGCGACCGAGCGGCGGTCCCCGTTCATCAGTCCTGCCCCCTCACCACGTTCAAGCTATTGTGCCGGACCCCGGAGGCCGCCGTGCCGGATGGTTTCGGCGTACCAGAGAGCGCTATCTTTCAGGATGCGCGTCTGGGTTGGGTAGTCCACGTACACTAGGCCGAATCTCTTGCCATAACCCCACGCCCACTCGAAATTGTCCATGAGCGACCAGGCGAAGTAGCCCTCCAGCGGCACGCCCGCCTCGATGGCCTGGTGGCAGACCCTCAGGTGGGTGTCGATGTAGGCCTGGCGTTCGACGTCGTGGATCGCGCCGTCGTCGGTGACCACGTCGTCGTAGGCGGCGCCGTTCTCTGAAATGTACAGAGGCACGGCGGGGTACTCGTCGCGCAGCCGGGTGAGGACTTCGAGCAGGCCGTTGCCGTCGACCTCCCAGCCCATGCCGGTGACCGGGCGGCCGCCGTTGACGAAGCCGACGTGCTCGTTGCCGGGCCACGCCGAGCCGCTGTCGGTGGGGGCCGCGGACGCCGACTTGGGGCCGCCCTCGGCGCCGGTGACGGTGAAGCGGCTGTAGTAGTTGATCAGCAGCATGTCGAGCGGCGCCGCGATCAGCTCCAGGTCGCCGTCCTTGATGTACTCCTCGGGCGCGATCAGCGGCGTCAGGTCGTCGAGGACGTCCTGGGGGTAGCTGCCGCGCATGAGGGCGTCCAGGAAGAAGCGGTTCTGCATGCCGTCGATGCGGCGGGCCGCGTCGAGGTCGGCCTCGCTGTCGCTCTGGGGGCTGATCGCGTAGAGGTTGACGCAGCCGCCGATCCGCGTGTCGGTGCGCTGGGCCCGCATCGCCTGGACGGCCAGGCCGTGGGCCAGGTTCAGGTGGTGGGCCGCCTTGATCGACTCCGCCGGGTTCCGGCGGCCGGGGGCGTGCTCGCCCGAGGAGTAGCCGAGGAACGCCGCGCACCACGGCTCGTTGACCGTGGCCCAGTTGGCGACCCGGTCGCCGAGGGCGCCGTGCACGATGGCGGCGAAGTCCGCGAAGCGCTTCGACAGGTCGCGCGACGGCCACCCGCCTTCGTCTTCGAGGGTCTGCGGCAGATCCCAGTGGTAGAGCGTCACCCACGGCGAGATGCCGTAGGAGAGCAGCTCGTCGACCAGGCGCTTGTAGAAGTCGAGGCCCTTGGCGTTGACCTCGCCCTTGCCGTCGGGCTGGATCCGCGTCCAGGAGACCGAGAACCGGTAGGCGCTCAGCCCCAGGTCGGCCATCAGCCGCACGTCGTCGCGGTAGCGGTTGTAGTGGTCGATGGCCACCGAGGCGTCGTCGCCCTCGACGACCCGCCCGGGTTGCGCGACGAAGGTGTCCCAGATGGAACGGCCGCGGCCGTCGGCCGTGAGCGCGCCTTCGATCTGGTAGGCCGACGTCGCGCTGCCCCAGACGAAGCCGGTGGGGAAGACCAGACCAGGGGTGTCGATCTGGGTCTCTGTGTTCTGGGTCACTCCTTGACCGCACCTTCCATGAGTCCGCCGATGATCTGGCGGCCGAAAAAGACGAATACCAGCAGAAGAGGAATGATCGAGACCGTAGTGCCCGCGAAGATGAGCACGTAATTGGTCGAATAACGGTCGTTCAGAGCCCTCAGCGCGACCTGCACAGTCGGATTGTCCGGCGTGAGCACGATGAGAGGCCAGAGGAACTCGTTCCAGATCAGCATGAACGTCTGGATCGCCAGCACGGCCATGCCGGGCCGGACCGCCGGCACCGCGACGTTCCACCAGATGCGCAGGGTGCTCGCGCCGTCGACCCGCGCGGCCTCGACCAGTTCTCGCGGTACGGCCTGGCGCGTGTACTGCGTCATGAGGAACACCCCGAAACCGTTCACCAGGAACGGCAGGATGACCGCCTTGAGGGTGTTCGTCCAGCCCAGCGTCACCATCATCTGGTAGAGCGGGACGATGCCCATCTGCTGCAGCGGCACCATCATGGTCAGCACGACCGACAGCAGCAGCAGGTTGCGGCCCCTGAAGGTGAGTGAGGCGAACGCGAACCCGGCCAGGGTCGAGATGATCACGATGCCGATCGTCACCGTGCAGGCGATGATGATCGAGTTGATGATGCCCGTCATGAAGTGGGCGTTCTCGGCCTCGAAGACGGCCCTGATGTTCTCGCCGAGGTTGCCCGCCGGGAGGAGCGGCGGCGGCATGCTGTGCGCGTCCTCGTTGGTGCGGGTCGCGATGACGATCATCCAGTAGATCGGGAAGATCGACAGGAAGATGGCCAGGCCCAGGCTCGCCTTGGTCAGGACGGTCGCCCTGAACGGGTCGAGCCGCGAGGTGCCGGCCCCCGTGGGGCGCGGGGCCCGGGGCGCCCGATGTGTGATCGTCGTCATCGTGATCTCCCGATGCCGCGGACGATGGCGAAGTTGATCAGCGCGGTGATCATGATGAGCAGGAACAGGATCCAGGCCGCGGCCGCGGCGTAGCCGTACTGGAAGTCCCGGAAGCCCTCCTTGACGATGAACATGGCCACCGTCTGGAACTGGCCCGTCGTGCCGCCCGTCATCAGGCCGGCGCCGAACATCACCGGCTCGGCGAACAGGGTGAAACCGCCGATCGTCGAGACGATGACGGTGAAGATGATCGTGGGCTTGAGCAGCGGGACCGTGATGCCCCAGAACTGGCGGCGCGGGGAGGCGCCGTCGATGGCGGCGGCCTCGTAGAGGTCCTTGGGGATCGTCTGCATCGCGGCCAGGTAGATGATCGCGTTGTAGCCGGTCCAGCGCCAGTCGATCATCGTGGCGATGGCGATCCACGACGACCACTTCTCGTTCTGCCAGTGGATCGGGTCCACCCCGAACGCGCCCAGCACCCAGTTGACCAGGCCGTAGTCACGGCCGTACAGCTGGGTGAAGACGACCGCGACGGCGACCACCGAGGTGATGAGCGGCGCGAGCACGCTCAGCCGCAGCACCAGCCGGCCGCGCAGTTTCTTGTTCAGTGCGTTGGCCAGCAGCAGCGCGAGCAGCAGCTGCGGCACCGTCGCGATCACGAAGATGCCGACGGTGTTGAGCACCGAGTTCCAGAACTTGTCGTCCGCCAGCAGCTCGGTGTAGTTCTCCATGCCGATGAACGTCTTGTCGCCGGCGAGCTGCCAGTCGTGCAGCGACACCCAGGCGGTGAAGATCAGCGGGAAGACGCCGAAGATCGCGAACAGGATGAAGTAGGGCGAGACGAACAAATAGGGAGTGGCCCGCAGGTCCAGCCAGGACCAGAATCTCCGGCCGCCCGGCGGCCGCGCGTGCCGCCGGGGCCCGGGTGGCACCGTGCGGGTCCGGGAGCCCGCGTCGACGCTGAGGCTCATCGTCAACCTTTCGTGGAAGGAGCGGCCGGGGGGATCCGGCCGCTCAAGTGAGTGACCGGCCCCTCGGTGCAGGGGCCGGTCGGGCACGGCCGGGGGGTCAGCCCGCGGCCTTCACGCCCTCCTCCACGAATCGGGTCCAGGCCTCGTCCCACTTGACCGAGCCCTGGTCGGCGCCCACGAGGACCTCCTCGACGGCGGCCTTCACCTGGGCGTGCTTCTCACCGAAGAACACCGGGGCCAGCTTCGCGACCGAGGCGGCGAAGATCGGGCCGCTCGGGGCGTCGTTGAAGTAGGCGTTCTTCGCCTCGGCGACGGTCGGGTCCTGCTGCGCCGGGATGGCGCTCGGGAAGTTGCCGCCCTCCTTGAACGCCGCGACCTGGCCGTCCTTCCCGGTCAGGAAGTTGAGGACGTCGGCGGCCTCCTTCGGGTGCTTGCTCTGCGACGGGACCATCAGCCACGAGCCGCCCCAGTTGCCGGAGCCGCCGGGCACCGCCGCGACGTCCCACTTCTTCGCGTTGGACTCGCCGGAGGTGCCGGAGATCACGCCGAGCATCCACGAGGGGCAGCCCATGGTGGCGAAGCCACCCTTCTGCATCGCGGTGTTCCACTCCTCGCTCCAGGAGCGGAGCTTGGCGGTCAGGCCGGCGGAGCTGAGCGACTGCACGTAGTCGAACGCGGCCTTGACGCCCGGGTTCTTGTCGACCACGAGGGCCTGGTTCTTGTCGAAGTAGTAGAGGCCGCCGTTCTTGCCGGCCTCCTGGGCGAGCACCGAGTTGTACACGGTGTTGGCGCCGTCGACGAAGCCCGCGTCGGGGACCTTCGCCTTGAACTTCTTGCCGACCTCGAGGTAGTCGTTCCACGTCGGCCAGAGCTTGGAGACCTCGTCGCGGTTGGTCGGCAGGCCGGCCTTCTCGAACAGGTCGGTGCGGTAGCACATGGCCATGCCGCCGATGTCGGTGCCGAGGGCGAACAGCTTGCCCTCGGTGTTGACGCCCACGTCGTACTTGAACGCGGGGTAGTCGGCCTTGCGGCTGTCGAGGCCGTACTGGCCGAGGTCGGCGAAGTACTGCGGGCGGGCGGCCATGAGGCCCATCGCGCCCTCGTCCATGGCGATGATGTCGCCGGCGCCGCTGCCGGCCTCCAGCCACTGGAGGACCTGCGGCAGGTAGGTGTCCTCGAACCGGTCCGTCAGGTTGACGTACTTGACCTGAACGTTCGGGTTCGCGGCGTTCCACTGGGCCACGGCGTCGTCGTAGGCGAAGTTCTCGCCGCCGCCGAAGGTGTTCAGTGTGATCTCGATCTTCTCGGCAGGGGCCGCGGAGCCGCCCGCACTTGGTGCCGCTGCGGGTGCCTCGTCGCCGCCGCAGGCAGCGGCCGTCAAGGCCAGCGTCCCTGCGGCCACGGCCGCGAGCACACCGCGGCGCGTGTTGTTCATCATTCCGGACCCCTCTCAGGTGGTTCCCGAATCTGTGACAGAAGGTGGGCTCCCGGCCGATCCCCGACTGCTCAGCAGGTTGGGAGCGCTCCCACGAAGAGTCCACTATGGGCAACGCACCCGTCAATATGCCGAAACCTAACTGTTACTCCTGTAACGGTTAGAGGCGTAGAAATGGACATGAATCGACAAAAAGTACATACCCGCAGTTGGGAGCGCTCCCAGTTCATACAGCACAAAGTGGCCCATCTCACTGTGGAGACGGGCCACTGGTGTGGGAGCGCTCAGACGGTGGTCACGGCCTCGTGAAGGTCGAGGCGGGGGCTGCGGGCGTACCAGGCGTCCGGGCCGGGCCTGCCGATGTTGACCACGGCGAGCACCTCGTGCCGGCCCTCCGGGAAGAACTCCTTCTCCAGGGCGGCCTTGTCGAATCCGGCCATCGGCCCGGCGGCCAGGCCGTGGGCGCGCACGCCCACGATGAAGTAGCCCACCTGCAGGGCGCCGTTGAACCGCGCCGACTCGACCCGCTGGTCACGGTCGGCGAACGCGTCCTTCGCGCCCGGGAAGTGCGGGAACGTCCTCGGCAGGTGCTCGTGGAATTCGACGTCGGCGGCCAGGATCGCGACCAGCGGGGCGGCTGCCGTCTTCGCCTTGTTCCCCGGTGACATGTGGTCGACCAGCCTGGCCCGCGCTTCGGGGGAGCGGACGTAGACGATGCGCAGCGGCTGGGTGTTCATCGCGGTCGGGCCCCACTTGATCAGGTCGTAGATCGCGTGCGCGGTCTCGTCGGAGACGGGCTCGTCGGTGAAGGTGTTGGCCGTCCGTGCGGCGCGGAAGAGCAGGTCCTGGCCCGTGACGTCGAGGGCGCTCTGGGTTGTCATGGCACTCATGTTGCCCAACAACCTTCTGCTCGTGCAATATCTTCCCGTGCAATCAATTTATTCGGCCAGGACTTCCTCGAGCCGGGCCAGTGCCCGCCGCAGCGTCTCCCGCTCGACGGCCGACAACGGGGCCTCGAAGTGGCGGTCGACGACGCGTACGTGCACGTCGACGGCGCGCAGGAAGATCTCCGAAGCCTCGTCGGTGGGCCGGATCAGGGTCACCCGGCGGTCGCCGTCGTGGCGGCCCCGGGTGACCAGCCCCGCCTTCTCCATCCGGTCGAGCAGCCGGGTCATCCCCCCGCTGGTCAGGGTCAGGTCGAGGGCGTTGATCGCGGTGCAGGCGCCGTGGTCGCGGTAGAGCCGCAGGAGCACCTCGAACATCACGTGGCTGATCCCGACCTCCTCCTGCAACGCCCTGTCGATCAGGCGTTCCAGCGCGGTGGCCGACCGGATGAGGTGCCCGAAGCCGGGGCTCAGCCGATCACATGCGGCGCGTTCTGGGGTCGGGGTCCGATCCATTGCACTCCTGACGGGGGGAAATCTGAGCGTTCGCCCAAAATCGTATCGGCGACCCGGCAGCCCGCCCCCGAGCACGCGTGCAGCGCGGCCAGCCGGCCCGACAGACCGGCGACCAGTGCCGGGTCGGCGGTGGCGGCCAGGTTGGTGAGCTGGTGCGGGTCGCTGATCATGTCGTACAGCTGGCGCTCGCCGGTGGCGTACTCGACGTAGGCGTGGGTCTCGGTGCGCAGCGCCCGGTAGGTGGGCGGGCAGCCGGGAGCGTAGTCGGGCTTGTCGAACTCCACCAGCACCGCGTCACGCCACGGCACCCGCCGGCCCTGCAGCAGCGGGACCAGCGACCGGCCCTCGACGAAGCCCGGCACCTGCGCGCCGGCCAGCTCGGCGAAGGTCGGGCCCAGGTCGACCGTCGAGCCGAGCGAGGTGTCGACCCGGCCGGCCTGCACCCCCGGCCCGCGCACGATCATCGGGACCCGGATGTCCTCCTCGTAGGGCGTCGTCTTCCCCGACCGCAGGCGGTGCTGCCCCAGGTGGAAGCCGTTGTCCGAGCCGAAGAAGATGTAGGTGTCGTCGAGCTTCCCGGCCTGCTCCAGCGCCGAGACGACCGTGCCGACCAGGTCGTCGAGGCCCGCCGTGGAGCGCAGCCGGTCGCGGTACATCTGGTCGATGTTGCGCTTGACCCGCTTCGACATGCGCCCGCGCTGCTGCACCCAGAGCGGCTCGGCCGACACGTCCTCCTGGTTGTAGGACGGGGTGCGCGGCGCCTTGACCCCCTCGAAGGCGTCGGCGTGGCGCGGCGCGTGGTTGGCCGGGCGGTGCGGCGCGGTCGGCGACAGGTAGAGGAAGAACGGGTCGCTGCGGCTGACGAACCCGGCGGCCTTCTGGGCCAGCACGTCGGTCAGATAGTCCTCCGGCTGCTCGCCGCGCTCGACGATGATGCCGTCGTCGTTGAGGGCGTAGCCGTACTCGCGGTAGAGGTTGGTGACCGGGACCGCCCATTCGTCCCAGCCCGGCGGGATGTAGGTGCGCGGCACCTCGGGGCTCGGATACTGGTTCAGGTACTTGCCGAACAGGGCCGTGCGGTAGCCCGCGGCCTTCATCCAGGTGCCGATCGTGCTCTCCTCCAGCGGCTTGAACCGGGGGAAGCCGCCGCTGGGGAAGCGGTTGCTGGTCACGCCGTGGCTGTGGATGTACTGCCCGCGCAGGATCGACGAGCGCGACGGGCAGCACCACGGGTTCGTCACGTAGAAGTGGGAGAACGTGGTCCCGCTTGCCGCCAGCCGGGAGATGTTGGGGAACCGGTGGAGGTCGGCCGTGTCGAGGTCGTCGGCGAGGATGAAGACGACGTTCGGAGGAGCCTTCACGGACGCCTTCGCGGGCGCCTTCGGGTTCGACTTCGCCGTGGCCGGCGTGATGGTCAGCGGCGCCGCCAAGAGGGCCAAGGCGAGGCCGAAGGTGAGACTCCTCTTCAACATGAGGCAGATCATTGCCACTGTTACACCTGCGAAAACGTACATTTAGCAGCGGATCGTACACGTTACGTAGTTGATTCTCCCAACCGGTTGCACCGTTCTAACGCCTCCGGGACAGTGACTCGTATGAGATCCGGGGGTTCACGTATTCGGCTGTTCACCCGTCGTTCCCTGTCCTGTTGCGATCGGCGGCTACCGTGAGCCCGTCGTGAACGGGTCCATGGAGAGTTCTGCGAGTAATGGCGGTTCGTCCGTCGCGTGGGTCGAGTCCCCGCTTCAGCTGCTCTGCGTCATCGAGGCGCAGCACGCGGGTCTGCTCGGCGACGACGCCGTCGTCGTGCCGCGTTCGGGCCTGCCCGCGCTTCGGCTGACCCGCAACGAGATCTCCCGGCTCGCGCTGCCCGACGGGCTGAGCTTCGCCGAGCCGTCGGCGAAGATGCCCAAGCCCGGCCGGTCGTGGGCGGTCGGCGACGCCTTCTCCGGCCGCGTCCAGCTGAGCCTCCTGACCTCTCCGGTACGCCGGCTGCTGCTCGTCGACGACGGGCTGGCCACCATCCGGCTCCTCGAACTGCTCGCCGAGCGCCGCCCGCTGCTGCGCGCCCGCGCCGTGCCGGGCGCCGCGCGCACCGCCATGGGGACGGTCGCCGGGGTGCGGCTGCGCCGCCTGGCCCGCCGGGGCCGCCTCACCGTCTTCACCGCGCTGCCGGTGCCCGACGACGTCGCCGACGCCGTCCGCGCCCTGGGCGCCGCCGTCGTCAAGCACGACTTCCCGTGGCTGCGCAGCCAGCCCGGGAGGCGTCCGCCGGCCGAGAAGACGGTCGTGCTGGGCACCTCGCTGGTGCGCAACGGGCTCATCCACCGCGAGGCCTACGTGAAGTGGCTGACCGGGCTCGACGAGCCGGTCGCCTACTACCCGCACCGCCGCGAAGACCCCAAAGACCTCGACCGGGTCCGCCGCATCGACGGCGTCACGGTCTACGAGAGCGGCGCCCCCGCCGAGATGACGCTGCGCGACCTGCGGCCCGGTCAGCGGGTGCTGAGTCTGCCGTCGACGGCGGTCACTTCTCTCCGTATCCTGCTGCGGGCACGCGGCGTCTCGGTGGAGACGGTCGACGTGCCGGACGAATGGTGGACCGCCTCGGCGGGTCCGTCGCTCCGCTCCCACCTCCAGCTTTTCGCACACGAAAGAGTCGCTCCTTGATCCGCGTTTTCGCCGTGGCCGATTCCGACTCCTACCTGAAATGGGCCGCGGGGCTCGTCGCAGGGGCGCCCGGCGACTGGAAGCTCGAACTCGCCGTGGTGCGCACCCCCATCGCGCCCTCGGAGTCGCAGATCGCCGCCGCCGTGAGCGGCACCCGCTTCCACGACGTGCCGACGCTGGGCGCGCGGGCGCTGCGCAAGGCCGCCGAGCGGTTCCGGCCCGACGTGATCCTGGTGTCGTGCACCGGCCCGGTCGTCGACGCGCTGGTCAGCGAGATCCTGGCCGGGCTGAAGCCGCGTCCCGTGTTCGTCACCGGCCTGCCGGGCATCTCGGTCCCGGCGACCGAGAAGGCCTGGATCTACCGCAGCGGCTGCGACCTGTTCATCCTCCACTCCGGCCGCGAGGTGCGGGAGTTCGGCGAGATCGCCCAGCGGCTCGGCGGCGGCGGCCAGGTGGCGCTGGCGCGGCTGCCCTACCTCGACCTGACCGGCCACCCCTCGGCCGGCGAGACCCGCGACCGGGTCGTGTTCGCCACCCAGGCCAAGGTGCCGGTGAGGCGCGACGACCGCGAGAGCGTGCTGCTGGCGCTGAAGGCGCTCGCCGAGGCCCGGCCCGACCTGCGGGTGGTCGTCAAGCTGCGGGCCCGCGACGACGAACGCCAGACCCACAACGAGAAGCACCACTACGAGCGGCTCTGGAACACCATGGCCGCCGAAGGCCGGGTCCCGGCCGGCCTGCTGTCGTTCGAGGCCGGGCCGATGCACGAGCACCTGGCCCGCGCCCACGGGTTCGTCACGGTCTCCTCGACGGCGGCGCTGGAGGCCATCGCCCAGGGCGTGCCGCTGCTCGTGCTGTCCGACTTCGGGGTCAGCGCCGAGATGATCAACCTGGTGTTCGAGGGCTCCGGCTCGCTCGGCACGCTCGACGACCTCGCCAAGGCCGACTTCCGCACCCCGACCCCCGAGTGGTGCGCGGCCAACTACTTCCACGAGGCCGCCCACAACGACTGGGCCCTGCGCACCCTCGCGCTCGTCGAGGCCGCCCGCGCGGGCACCCTGACGCCGTCGTCGTCGCTGCTCGACGGCCCCCAGCACGCCGCCGCCCGCCGCCGCGCCCGGCTGCGCATCGAGGTGCCGCCCAAGGTGCTCCGCTACGGCTACCGCGCCAAGAAGAAGATCCGCAAGCTGCTCAAGTAACGAGCCCCCGTCACGGCGCGTGCGCATCCGTTGACGGGGATTTGTTCCGGATGACATCGATCGGCAACGGCCCGCTCATGCACTGAGGGGCATGAGAGTCGACGGTTCGGCCCACCCCGTGGTCGTGATCGGCGGCGGCCAGGCCGGGTTGTCGATGAGCCACTGTCTGACCCGCCTGGGCGTCGGCCACGTCGTGCTGGAGCGTGGCCGGGTCGGTGAGTCGTGGCGCTCCCGGCGCTGGGACTCCTTCTGCCTGGTCACCCCGAACTGGCAGTGCGACCTGCCCGGATACCCCTACGCGGGCGGCGATCCCGACGGCTTCATGGTCAGGGAGGAGATCGTCGCCTACCTGGAGGGGTACGCCGCCTCGTTCGCGCCGCCCGTCGCCGAACGCGTGACGGCCACCCGGCTGACCGCCGTCGAGGGCGGGTTCGCCGTCGCCACCGACCGGGGCGTCGTCACCGCCGGGCAGGTGGTGGTCGCGACCGGGCCCTACCAGACGCCGGTGGTGCCCCGTCTGGCCGAGCGGCTCACCGTGCCGTCGCTGCACTCCGACGCCTACCGCGCCCCGGCCGATCTGCCCGACGGGCCGGTGCTCGTCGTCGGGAGCGGGCAGTCGGGCTGCCAGATCGCCGAAGACCTGTTCCTGGCGGGGCGGACCGTCCACCTCGCCGTCGGGACCGCGCCCCGGGTCGCCCGCCGCTACCGGGGGCGCGACGTGGTCGAGTGGCTCGACCTGATGGGCCACTACGACCGGCCGATCACCGAGTTCGACGACCCGGACGCGGTGCGGGCCCGCGCCAACCACTACGTGACCGGACGCGACGGCGGACGGGACATCGACCTGCGGGCCTTCGCCCTTCAGGGGATGCGCTTACACGGGCGGCTCACCGGGATCACCGGGGGCGTTCTCGAGTTCGCCGACGACCTGGCGGCCAACCTCGACCACGCCGACGCGGTGTCGGAGGGCGTGAAGGACTCCGTGGACGCGTACATCGCCTCGAACGGGATCCCGGCCCCCGTCGAGGAGCGCTACGTCCCGGTCTGGCGGCCGCCGGCGGGTACCTCGACGGTCCGCGCCGAGGAGATCGCCTCGGTCGTCTGGTGTACGGGCTTCCGCCGCGACCACTCGTGGATCAGGGTCCCCGTGTTCGACGGGACCGGCTACCCCGCCCACACGCGCGGGGTGACGCGCTGGCCCGGTCTCTACTTCCTCGGCCTGCCCTGGCAGCACACGTGGGGCTCCGGCCGCATCGTGGGGGTCGGCCGCGACGCCGAGCACCTCGCCGGGCACATCTCCGCCCACCTCGCCGGGCGGGCTCCTTCGGCCTCCGGTTACCACGTCCACCCCGAGTTATTGGGGACGTGATGATCCGAGACGCCCATCGCCACCTGGGGATCCTGCCCGCCCACCCCTTCTACGGCGGGCCGCCGGTCCGGCCCGACGTCGGCGCCCGCGCCACCATCGCCGAGCTCCTGCGCGACCTCGACCGCGAGGGCACCGAGCGGGCGCTGGTGATCCCCAACTACGGCGTGCCCGACCCGGCCGTCGCCTTCTCCTTCAACGACCTCTGCGTCGAGGCCGCCGTCCGCGACGACCGCATCCGGGCCGGGCTGTGGGTCTCGCCGCTGCCCGCCGACGAGGCGCGCACGCTGGCCGCGCTCGCCCTCGCCAGCGAACCCGGAGTCCGGGCGCTGAAACTGAGCTTCCTGCTCGGCGGACGCCCCGCAGACCCCTCCTGCCGGGCGCTGCTCGACCGCATCTTCACCGTCGCCCGCGACGGGGATCTGGTCGTGCACGTCCACACCTCGCCCGGGGCCGCCTCCGACGTCGACGAGATCGCCCACCTGGTCGAGCGGTACGGCGACGCCGTCGCCATCCACCTCGTCCACTTCGGCGGCGGCGCGTCGGGCCACATCAAGCTCGCCGGGTCGCGGTTCTTCGACTGGATCGCGGCCGGCAAGCGCGTCTACACCGACCTCTCCTGGGCCATCGGGTTCGCCCCGCGCTGGCTGGCCCAGGAGATCGACCGGCGCGGCCTCGGCCACGACCGGCTGCTGTTCGCCAGCGACGAACCCTGGGGCGACCACCCCGGGGAGCACGCCCGGCTCAGCGCCGCCGTGGGGGACGGCGAGCTGGCCCGGCTGGTCTTCCACGACACCTTCGAAAAACTTTATGGATAGCTGCCCTCAAGACAGGAGCCCGGAAATGACCGAACTGACCGAGCTGGAGCAGGCCAGCCTCACCGAGATCCCCCACCCGTCGCTGCCCGACGGGTCGAGCCTCTACGGCGAGACGAAGGTCTTCCCCGACTACAAGGCCGAGGACGGCGAGACGTACTTCACGCTGGTGCACGGCATCGCGCACGAGTCGTCGGTCAGCTTCGTGGCGATCCTCCAGGCGACCCGGGCGCTCCGGAAGGGCTTCGAGTCGGCCATCTACTTCTACGGGCCAGGATCTTTGAACTGCCTGGCCACCCGCGGCTTCCCCACGACCGGCAACTCGGCGTTCCCCGGCGAGCACAACATCAACAACTCGCTGAAGACGTTCATCGCCGAGGGCGGCAAGGTGTTCTGCTGCCGGTTCGGGCTGTCACTGCACGGCGCGCGCGAGGAGGACCTCATCGAGGGGGTCATCCCGACGCACCCGCTCGACGTGCAGGACGCGCTGATCCATTACTCCCGCAAGGGCGCCGTCATCAACTCGACGTACATGTTCTGATGGCCGACCGCGTCTCGACCCGCGTCGACGTGGCCATCCGGGGGGTCCGGCTCGACGCGCCCGTACGGCGGACCGGAGGCGCCGGTCCGTCGGACGACGGGCACCTGCTCGTCGACGGCGCCAACGCGGCGCTGCCCCTCGACCCCGCCAGCCCCTACGTCGTCCGCGACGGGCGGCTCTACCTCGGCGGCACCGACATGGGCGTGGCCGTCCGGGCCGTCCGCCGGCCCCGGTTCTACGACCTGACCACGGCCGACGGGGTGCCCTACGAGAAGATCGCCAAGCTCCACGGGGCCGACGTGCTGGCCACGACCGTGGTGCAGACCTGCGTGCGGTACGCCGAGGAGGAGCGCTGCCGGTTCTGCGCCGTGGAGGAGTCCCTGGCCTCCGGCGCGACCGTGGCGGCCAAGACGCCCGCGCAACTCGCCGAGGTGGCCGCCGCGGCGGTCCGGCTCGACGGAGTGCGGCAGATGGTCATGACGACCGGGACCACGTCGGGCCCCGACCGGGGGGCGAAGGTGCTGGCGCGGTCGGTCCGGGCCGTCCTCGCGGCGGTGCCGGAGCTGCCGGTCCAGGTGCAGTGCGAGCCGCCCGCCGACCTGGCCTGGATCGCGGAGCTGAAGCGGGCCGGGGCGCACGCGATCGGGATCCACGTCGAGTCGCTCGACGACGCGGTCCGGCGGCGGTGGACGCCCGGCAAGGCCCGCACGCCGCTCGCCGACTACTGGGCCGCCTGGGACGAGGCGGTCCGTGTCTTCGGCCGCAACCGGGTCTCCACCTACCTGCTGATCGGGCTGGGGGAGTCGGCGGACGAACTCGTCGCGGGCGCCTCCGAGCTGATCGCGCGCGGCGTCTACCCCTTCGTGGTGCCCTACCGGCCGCTCGCCGGGACGCTGGGGCGGCGCGACGGCGTACCGGCGCCGTCGGGAGAGCTGGTCGGGGACGTGACCGAACGCGTGGCCGCGATGCTGCGCGGCGCCGGGATGACCGGCGCCGAGCAGGGCGCCGGATGCGCGGCCTGCGGCGCGTGCAGCGCCCTGGCGACGGCGGGCGGGTGACCGGCGTGACCGGCGTGGCATCGGTCTGCGACGTCCTGCTCACCGGCTCGCCCGGGCCCGCCGCCGCGCGCCCGCTCGACGTGCCCGCGCTGCTCGGGGCCGGGCTGATCGGGCGCGAACCCGCCCGGTTCGTCGTCGAGGCGACCGCCGACCGCGGCTGCCTGTACGCCTACCGGCTGCTCCGCCGGCGGGTCTTCGTCGAGGAACAGGGCCTGTTCGAGGACGACGACCTGGACCACCGCGACGAGGATCCGCGCACCGTCGTCCTGGTGGCCCGCGACGCCGCCGGGGTCGTTTTGGGCGGGGTGCGGCTCGGGCCGGAGGACGACGGGCCCGACATCGGCTGGTGGCGCGGCTCGCGGCTGGTCGTCGACCCGGCGCTGCGCGGGGCTCCCGGGGTGGGGCCCGCGCTGGTCCGGGCGGCGTGCGCGTTCGCCGAAGAGGCCGGCGTGCTGCGCTTCGAGGCCGACGTGCAGGAGCGGGCCGTCCCGCTGTTCACCCGGCTCGGGTGGCGGCCGGTCCGGGCCCTGCGCGTGGCCGGGCGGCCCCACCACACGATGCGGTGGCCCATCGGGCGGCTGGCCCGCGCCGCCGCCGGGAAGGCCGCGCT
>NZ_SZQA01000049.1 GCF_005233835.1 Herbidospora galbida
CAGGGCGCGCAGCCGGTCGGCGGCCGGGCCGCCGTGGCGGACGCCGGTGGCCTGGACGACCGCGTCGAGGCCGTCGAAGGCCGCCGGGCCCAGGAGGGCGCACCCGAGGGCGATCTCGGCCCAGCCCCGTACCGTCCAGGCGGCGGCCTCCGCCCCCGACGCCGGGACGTCCCTGGCCGCCACGGCCCGGCCGGCCGCCCAGGCCCACATGGCCGACTCGTCGCGGGTCAGCGTCATCGCGACCACAGCCGGACGCGCAGCATCAGCCGCCGGGGGTCGCCGAACGCGGTCCGGCCGTGCAGGGTGCGGCGGTTGTCGACCAGCAGGACGTCGCCGGGCGTGAGGCGTACCTCCTCCGGATCGGCCCGCGCCAGCGCGTCGGTGAACGTTTCGGCGGCGGCCCGCCCCTCCTCCGCCGGGACGAGGTTGTCGGGCCGCCAGCGCACGGTGTCGCCCGCGAGCACCGGCAGCGGTGGCGCGCCCCGCCCTCCGGTGAATACGGCCGGCGTGATCCACGACCACTGCGGGCGGCGCAGGGCGGCCTCGGCACGCGCCCCGTCCGGGCGGGCCCGCAGCGCGGCGAGGGCCCGGCTCGCGGGCAGCAGCAGCGAGTGGCCGCCGTCGGCGGCCGGGCGGACCGCGAACAGGCAGACCAGGTCCTCGGGATCGGGGTGGTACTGCGCGTCGGTGTGCAGCGGAACCGGTCCGCCGCGCTGGGAGAACGTGCCGCCGAGTGGTCGCGGCCTGACCTCCCAGACGGGGTGGCCGCCGTCGCGGGCCGAGGGCCGGCCGAACCGGGCGGCGAAACGGAGCGCCTGGGCGTGGGTGGGCACGTCCCAGCCGCCCCGCACGACCACCCATCCCCGCGTGGCCAGCCCGTCCTCCGCGTCGGTCGTTTCGGTTGCCCGCATTGGACGCCTCCTGGTCCGCCGGTGAGTGGTGCCTCCAGAGAAGCGGCATCCTGGGTGCGGTGGCCGGTCGCGAGGCGGGCGAGGTCAGGGCGTTTACGGGTTGACCCTTGCAAGAGTCAGCTCATCTCACTAAGGTTCGCCCAACCTTAGTGAGATATATTCGCAAGTAATGAGCTCATATAGGGGGAACCAAGCGGTGCTAGCCCAGGAGCGAAGGCTTGCCGCGATCGCCGCGGCGTCCGCTGCCGCCTTCCGGCACAGCGACTACCACCAGGTGCGGGCCGAGGACGTCGCCGAACGGGTCCGGCTGCCCCGGGGCGGCGAGAAGGACACCGGCCGGTCCGCCGTGTGGCTCTACAACGAGGTCCGCAGCCGCCGCGTCCTGGTCGCGCTCGCCGCCAAACACGCCTTCGACGAGTTCACCAGCGGCGAGAACGCCCCCGAGCCGGTCGCCTCGATGCTCGGCGCGGCCGAGTCGGTGGCCGCCGCGCTGCGCCGCATCGCCCGCTTCCACCAGGTCGAACGCTTCCTGCTCGCCCAGGTCAGACTGGGCATCGGCGACATCTCGACCTCCGAGAAGCGCCCCTCGGCCGCCCAGACCCCGCCCGTCTGGCTCACCGGCACCTACGGCTCGGCCGCCGCCGCGGGCTGGGAGGGACGGGTGACGGCGTACGCCGAATACCTCGCCCCCCGCCTCGACCAGGCCGCCCGCGCGGTCGCGGTCCCGCCGGAGAGCTGGGCGAAGACGAGCGCCGAGCGCCTGTCCGAGCTGGCCTTCCGCGCCATGTCCGACGACGCCGACGCCCCCGCCGACCGGCAGGCCGAGGGCCTGGCGGCCTACTGGCTGGCCCGCGACCTGATCCCGCTGACCGGCGAGTGGGCCGACCGCCTCCACGCCGCCGAGCGCACCGCCGAACTGGTCGAGAAGATCGGCCCCAACGGCCGCTCGCGCGCCAACGCGCTGCTCGTGGTCTTCCAGGTGCTCCTCGACAGCAGCCCCCTGCTGGCCCGCGCCGCCGAGGTCGGCGCGGAGCTGATCCCCCTGCTGGCGGGTTCACCGGCCGACGGCGTGAGCCTGTGCGACGTGACGTCGCGGCGCGGCCTGGCCCTGCTGCGCCTCGGCGACACCGCCGCCGCGCGGGGGTGCTTCGAGGAGTCGCGGCGGATCGCCGAGAAGCTGCCCGACTCGGCCGACCCGGCGTCACTGGTCGCCCGCGCCGAACACAACCTGGCCGAACTCCTCGTCGACGAGGGCCACGCCGAGAGAGGCCGCGCGATCCTCGCCGACGTGGCCGAACGCCGCAGCGCCGGAGTGCCCCAGACCGGCGCCGGCCCGGCCTGGCGCCGCCACACCCTGACCAGGCAGGCCCTGGCCAGGGCCACCACGAGGGCGGGCCGCGTCGTCGACGGCGTCAGCCTGGCCGAGGCCACCCTGACCGACCGGGAAGACCGCCTCGGCCAGGACAACGTGAACACCGCCTCGGCCCGCGTCACCCTCGCCGAGGCCCTGCTGGCCGCCGCCCATCCCGCCCAGGCCCGCCACCACCTGACCGAGGCGATGCGCCTGCGCTCCCTCTACCTCCCGGGCGAGGGCTACTGGCCCCAATACGACCTGGTCCGCCTGGCCGAGATCGAACTGCACGCGGGTTTCCCCGCCCAGACGGTCCGCCTGCTCGACGACGCGACCGTGACCACGACGTGGTTCGCCGAGCGCGTCTCCCCCCGCCTCCACGAGGAGGCCGTGCTGATCCGCTCCCTGGGCCTGACCGCCTCGGGCGAGGCGCTGACGGCCCTGTCCGACCTGGCCGAACTCCCGCAGACCAAGGCGGTCCTCCGCGCCCAGGCGACCGCCCGCCTGACCGTCGGCGACCCGGCCTCGGCCGCCCGCGTCCTCGACGCCCTGACCCCCGACGAGTCGGCCCCCGAACAGGCCGAGACCCTGCTCATCCGCGCCCGCGTGGCCGCCGCCCTCGGCCGCGAGGCGGCCGCCGAGGAGGCCTGCCAGTCCGTCCTGGCCCTTGCAGGTGACCAGATCGACGCCACTCACCCAACGGTGCTTGGCGCCCGCCTGGGCCTCGCCCTGCAACGCGTCCGCTCGGATCGGGCCGCCGAGGTGGGCGAACTGCTCGCTCCGCTGCTTGATCGCCGGGCCCTCGCACATGGGAAGCCGGCGCTGGGTGACGGGCATCCGCTGCTGGCAGAGGCCATGGCCCTGGCGGCGAGAGCGGGTTCCCCGCCGACGCGGACGCCGGAAGACCAGCTGTGGGAGAACTTCTAGTTGAGTCAGCTCTTGGGGGCGGGGTTGACTTGAGTAAAGCCGGTGTGGACGACGGAGGCGTTTAACGAGCCGATGAGGTCGTTCGGAGCGGCGTACACGATCAAGATATTCGACTTCCCGCCCGACGCGAAGCCCTCTGGGTGTCTCTCGCCGAGAGACACCGAGTCTTGAAGCGTCGTCGGGGCGGCGGTCGCTGAGCCGATCGAATGGGTCGCGTCCATGGCGATGCGGGCCTCGAAGCAGCCCTCGGGGAAGGTCGACACGAGAGGTCTCCAGCGGGCGACAAGCCTCTCACGGCAGCACTACGGCCCTCGGACCCAGCCGGACGCGAACCGCCCAGGTCCGCGCCATGGCCCGTGCCCTGGCACGGCTGGTTCCCGCTCTGGTCTGCGCCGGGTCCACGTAGGTCCACGCCCAGCTCCTGGCCCCGCTCTGCGCCTTGGCCCGTGCCCTGCTCCGGCCGGCTCCCCACCCTGGCCTGCGCCCAAGCCTGCGCCCTGCTCCGGCCGGGTCCCCGCGCTGGTCTGGCGCCGGGGTCCGCGCCCCGCTCCGCGCCGGTCCACGCGCTGGCTCGCCTCGCACCGTTCACCAGACACATCGTCCGGCCGCTCCAGCGGGACCGAACCGGTCCGGCGTCGGGGCCTGCCCCTCCCCGTTCAAGCCGCTTGATAGCAGGCGAAATACTGCGGGGCGTGGAATCCATGTCCCTGATCTCGCTGACACCGGCGCTGCCGATCGCACTGGTTCTGATGGTCGTGGGCGGCGCGGCCGTGGCGGCGCTGGGAGGGCTGGGGCACGGGTGGGCGGTGGTGCGGGCCTGTGCGCGGGCCGTGGTTCAGCTCGGGGTGGTGTCGCTGGTCATCGCCTGGGTCGTCGCGAACGGGTTCGCCGTCGCCGGGTTCATCCTCGCCATGTACGTCTTCGCCACCCACACCGCCGCCCGGCGGATCGGCACCTACTGGGCGGCGCTGCCGATCGCGGCGGGCAGTGCGCCGATCCTCGCGATCCTCACCGTCAGCGGCGTGGTCTCCCTCGAAGGGATCGTGATCATCCCGGTCGCGGGGATCGTCTTCGGCGGTTGCCTGATCGCCACCGGTCTGGCCGGGCGGCGGGCCGCCGACGAGCTGGCGACCCGCCACGGCGAGGTGGAGGCGGCCATGGCACTGGGCTTCACGCCCCGGGAGGCCCGGCTGGAGATCTGCCGGCCCGCCGCCGCCCAGGCCCTCGTGCCGGCCCTCGACCAGACCCGGACGGTCGGGCTGGTCACCCTCCCGGGCGCGTTCGTCGGCATGCTCCTCGGCGGGGCCGGGCCGGTCGAGGCGGGGATCGTGCAGCTGGTCGTCCTGGTGGCGCTGCTGTCCGCGGAGGCCTTCGCCGTCGTGCTGACCATCGAACTGGCCGCCAGAGGACGGCTGATCAGGCCGTAAATTTCTGCCCCATATCGTGATATGTCCCGAATTCGGGATCTTCGGAGCGGGCACGCCCAACCCGAACCGAAGGGGGTACGCAAGTGATCAAGAAGCTGCACCGTATGGGTCTCAAGTCCAGTCACATGTACACCGCCGCCATGGCGTCGGTCGGGCTGTCCTTCTGCACCTGGATGATCTCCAGGCAGATCGAGGACGCCGGTCTCGACCGGGCCGACCGCTGGGGGATCTTCATCGGCCAGTGGGCGCCCACGCTCATGGCCATGGGCGTGGCGCTCCGCGTCGAGGAGACCCACATGACCGACGACGACATGCGGAAGATGGACTCCGACATGGAGATGGGCTCCCGCACCTCGGGCGGCTCCCGGGTCCACGCGTCCGCCAGGTAGGAGACCACTGGGGCCGCCCCGGCACGCATCCGACCGGGGCGGCTTCAGACCCCTTCGACGTTGTCGACCACCCGACGCCGCACGCTCCCGGCGCTCCGAACCGTCCGGCTCCCGGAGCGACGCGGGTGCCGCGTCGGCGCCGCCAAGGTCAGCAGGCGACGACCGGTGCTTCAGACCTTCGACACCACATGCTTCAAGCCTCGACACCACACGCTTCAGGCCCATCGACACCAGACGCTTCAGGCCTCCGGACCTGGCGCTTCAGGCCTCCGGACCTGGCGCTTCAGGCCTCCGGACCTGGCGCTTCAAGCCTCCGGACCTGGCGCTTCAAGCCTCCGGACCTGGCGCTTCAAGCCCTCGACACCAGGTAGGGCACCAGTTCTCCCACGCCCCGGACCACCTGGAGGCTCTCCGCCCGCAGCCCGAACCTCGGATGGTCCTCCAGTTCCCCCGCTATCGCGGGGTCGGCCAGGACGCCGCCCGCCGGGGCCAGTGAGGTCAGCCGGGAGGCCAGGTTGACCGTGGTGCCGAAGACGTCGCCCATGCGGCCGATCACCGGGCCGATGGCCAGGCCCACCCGCAGCTGGGGCATCCCCTTGACGCGGGCGTGCGCGCCGATCAGGGAGAGGGCGATGTCGGCGGCGCGGGCGGCCGAGTCGCTCACCCACAGGACCGAGTCGCCCAGGGTCTTGATCATGCGGCCGCCCGAGGAGGCCACGATGTCGGCCGAGCGGCTCTCGAAGCGTTCGACCAGGCGGGCCAGTTCCGTTTCCGAGATCTGGCGGCTCAGCCTGGTGAAGCCCACCAGGTCGGCGAAGCCGACGGCCAGGCGGGCCGAGGCGGTCTCCTGGTCGACGATGCGGCCGGCGGAGGCAGCGAGGTGGCGGCGCCAGGCGTACACGAGAAGGCGTTCCAGGTCGGGGACGACGCGGTCGGCGCGGCGCTGCCACGCGTGGCTGCGCTGGGACAGCGGGACCCCGGCCAGGTCGAGGCTCTCGGCGCCCAGTTCGGCCTGTGACTCCGCGAGGCGGGCTGAGGCCCGGCCGAGGGAGCGGGCCATCAGCATGATGTGCTCGTCGTCGTAGGTGCCGTCGGCGAGCAGGCCCATGAGGGTCTTCAGCGCCTCGACGTCGGCGTCGGTGAACTCGATCGCGTCGTCGGCGACGTTGGCGAAGCCCAGCGCACGCCAGAAGCGGCGGGCCCGGTGGAAGGGCACGCCGGCCAGTTCGGCGACCTGGTGACTGGTGTAGCGACGCTGCTGGCGGAGGAAGGCCTCCGTCAGCCCGTCGACTCGCGGGTCGTCAATCGTCATGCGGAAACCGTTCTGCGACCCATTCCGGAGAACGCACGATACCCGCGCTTTCAGTGGGGGAAAAGTCTTGCCACCAGCCACTTTATCCGGCTATTTCGGTAAATGTTCAGGGTTTGCGGGCCACGCCCCCGTACTGGTGGACCTCGCGGTCCCGGTAGTCGGTCAGCGTGTCGGGCCGCCACTGCGGCAGCGACACCACGCCGGGATCGAGCAGGTCGAGATCGTCGAAGAAGCGGGCCAGCGTCTCGGGAGTGCGCAGGACCAGCGGGGCGCCGCCCCGGCGTTGCCAGACGTCGGCGGCCTTCTGCATCCGCACGCTCGGCGTGCTGCTGGCGATGGCGACGTAGCTGCCCGGCGAGAGGGCGTCGACCAGGGCGTGCACCACGTCGAACGCGAGGGTGTCGTCGGTGACGAACTCGATCACCCCCATCAGCATCAGCCCGACCGGCCGCGAGAAGTCGAGCGTCTCCGAGGCCGCCTCCAGCAGCGGGTCAGGAGAGCGCAGGTCGGCGTCGAGGTAGTCGGTGGCGCCCTCGGGCGTGCTCTCCAGGAGGGCACGGGCGTGGATCAGCACGGCGGGGTCGTTGTCGACGTACACGATCCTGGCGGCCGGGTTGATCTTCTGGGCCACCAGATGGGTGTTCCCGGAGCTCGGGATGCCGGTGCCGACGTCGAGGAACTGGTCGACGCCGAGCTCCCCCGCGAGCAAGGCGACGGCCCGGCCGATGAACTGGCGTTCGGACCGGGCGTTGATCGGCAGGTCGGGCATGACCGCCGTGATCTGGGTGGCCACCTCGCGGTCTGCCGCGAAGTTCTCGGTGCCGCCGAGCCAGTAGTCCCAGACCCGTGCCGGATGAGGTATCGAGATGTCGAGGCGCTGCCGTGGTGTACCGGCCATCTCCCTCCCTCCTCTCCAGCCAACATAGCTTTCCCGCCATCCCCGCACGGCGAAGCGGAGCCCGTGATCTGGTCACGAACCCCGCTCGCGGTGGGAAAATGCGGCTAACGCCGCGGCAGCGGCCGGACCGCCGAGGTGCCCAGGCCCGACGGGAGCAGCACCAGCCGGGGCGGCGGCGCCAGCGACTCCGCCCGCAGCCGGAGCAGTTCGGGCTCGGTGTAGCGGACGCAGCGGCGGTGCCACTCCATGATCCCGGCCATCCAGTCCTTGAGCATGGCGGCGTGGCGCTCCAGCACCCGGCTCACCCCGGGGTCGCCGATCATGGCGAGCATGGCCGGCAGGCCGTTGGCCAGGATGTGCTCGAACTGGCGCATCCGCTCGTTCATCAGGTCGAGCACGATCGCGCGGGCGGTGACCCGGTCGACGTCGAGGAAGTTCTCGACGACCAGGACCATGTTGTGCAGCTCCCCCTCGAACTCGATCTCCTTCTGGTAGGAGAACAGGTCGTTGGTGAAGCAGGCGTAGTCCTGCGCCGCGGTCTCCAGTTCCCGCATGACCCGCGACTGGTAGATCTCGTCGTCGACCACCTCGGCCGCCGCCAGCCGGGCCAGGCTGGCCGTCAGGTCGGAGCCGAAGGTCTTGCGGCGCATCTCGATGTAGTCGACGGGGTCGGGGATCCGTCCGGCGGCCTGGTTGTCGAGCTCCCACACCCAGCTGTCGATCATGTCCTCGACCGCGGCCCGGAATCCGGCCCGCGCCCGTTCGGGCAGGTTTGCGGCGGTACGCCGCCACAGGTCGGCCAGTCCCCGCTCCATCGGCTCCACGGGCTCCGGCGCGGGCTCCCCCATGATCGCCTTGAGCCGCGCGTTCAGCGCCCTGGCCCCGGCGAGGTCGCGGGTGGCGCCGAAGGCGACCGGATAGTAGTCGTCGCCGTAGGTGCCCCAGGTCAGCCAGTCGGTGGCCAGGAAGACCTCCTCCGGGTTGCCGTCGGCGTTGATCATGGCGGCGCAGTGGGCCAGGTCGATGCCCTTGTAGCGGCGTTCGTCCCAGACCACCTCGTCGAGGAACCCCATCTCCCGCGCCCAGCCGACCGAGTGGCGGCGGGCCGCGTCGAGGTGGGGGCTCATCCGGAGCGGATAGGGCAGCCGGAACTCCGGCACGGGCTGCGGCCCCACCCGCTCGAACGGCGTGTGGCCGTGCTGCCTGGCCCGCTTCTCCGCGCCGATGCGCAGGGTGGACGTACCGAGACCCCGGGGTTTGTGGATCTTGCCGGAGACCATGCCCTCGTTCATGTAGCGGCTCGACCGCATGTGCCACTCGTGGCCGCCCGACTGCCAGTCCTGCAGGCCCTTGGCGTAGAGGGCGACGGCGGCCTGCTCGTGGGGCGGGGCGGCCCGCTCGGCCAGCAGGGCCGGCACCTCGGTCAGCGCGGTCGTCTCGAACTGCTGCAGCCGGGAGGTCAGCAGGTCGTTGACCCGTTCGGCGGCCTCCTGCGTGGTGACGCCGAGGAACGTCTCCAGCACCAGCACGGCGTTGGAGTTCTCCCCCTCCTCGGCCACCTCGCGCTGGTAGGAGAACAGGTCGTTGCGCAGGTGGACGGCGTCGGAGAAGGTGTCGGACAGCACCCGCAGCGGCCGGGTCGCGGCCAGGTGACCGGGCACCTCCGCCCCGACGGCGAACTCGACCAGGTTGGCCGACCAGGGTGCGCCGCCGACGCGGCGGCGCATCTGGATGTACTCGATGGGGTTGGCGATCCGCCCCCGGTCGATGTTCTCCAGCTCCCACATCGACTCGACCATCAGGTTGTGGGTCGACACGACGAAGCGCTCACGCCAGTCAGTGGACATGTGCGGGACGGTCCGCTCCCACAGGTCCCGAAGCCCCGCCTCGGCCGGGTTCTCCGGCTCGGGCGGGGTGTCGCTCATGAACAGTTCCAGCCGGTCGAGGTAGCGCTGGGCGCCGGCGAAGTCGCGGGAGTGCTTGAACAGCTCGAGGAAGTGGTCGTCGAAGAAGAAGACCCACACGTACCAGTCGGTGACCAGATCGAGGGCCGGCCCGTCACAATCCGGGTGCGTGTACGCGCACATCAGCGCGTAGTCCATGCGGTCGAGTTCCTCGGCGGTCCACACGACGCCGCCCCCCGGCTTGGGGGCGTCGAGCATGCCCATCTCCTTGGCCCACGTCATGGTGTGGGCTCGGGAACGTTCCAGGTGGGGGTTGAGCCGGGCGGGATACGGCACGTAGAACTCGGGCATGGTGAAGGCCTTCAAAGAGGCTCCTCTCCTCGGATGGGTACTCGCCGTGACGACACTGGCACTTTCTGTGGGATCACCGCAAGACCCGAAGATCTCACCCTTCCGGCGGACCCGCCGGGCATGTCGGCTACGTGGGGACGTACACGACCGGAGTGGCCCCCGGGTCACGGCCGAGCGGGTGGGCCGGTATCGGGACCGGCCCACCTCGCGGCTACTCCGTGAGCTGCTTCAGGAGGGTTCTGGCCTCCATGGTCACCCGGCTGGACCCCTTCCGGGCCGCCAGTTCCGCCAGACCCGGCACCTTGCCCTTCGCACCGCACACCCGGGACGCCTTGACCGCCACGCCCAGCAGGTCGCCCAGCCCCGAGCGGGGTTTGGCGTTCTCTTCCGGCAGCAGGCCGGGCAGGGCGATCGAGAGCACCTCCCAGACGGCCGCGTGGGCGCCGGCGTCGGCCGACTGGCCGAGGACCTCGGTGATGCGGTTGAGCTTGAGGACGTCGCCCGTCACCAGGCGGCGGATCGCGTCGCCGACGCCCTCGGCCGGGAAGTCGGGGCGGCCCGCCAGGGCCAGGAAGGCCTCACCCGCCGCCGAGCGCTGGACGTCCCGCTGGTGGCCCATCGCGGCGGCCACGGTCGCGGCGACCACGGGGCCGACCGGGCCGGGGGCCACGGCCAGGGGGATGACGGCCTCGCCGGCGGGCTCGCTCTGGTCGGCCCAGTTGCAGATCCAGCGGAGCAGGAAGGCGGCCGTGGCCTCCGGGTGGCCGGGGAGGGTGCCGGCCCAGATGTCGCGCGGGTGGATCCAGTAGTTGAAGTCGTCGTCGGGAGACAGGGTGAAGAGGGCGTCGACGTGGTCGGGGAGTCGCCGGCCCGGGTCCATCGTGACGACCGGCTTGCGCTCGATCCAGCCGTGGCGGTTGGTGACCTTGACCGTCCACTCGATGACCGGGTCGGGCAGGCCGCCCTCGCGGATCCACTCGGCCAGCATGCGGCCCCCATGGCCGCCGATCTTCTCGGCGCGGTCGGCGACCGAGTCGTCGACCTCGCGGGGCAGCCGGAGCAGGGCCTGGGTGAGGTCGGCCGGGAGCGGCTCGCGGTCGCCGAGGGCCTCAAGCCGGGCCAGCAGGGTCTCGGGGTCGACGAGGTGACCCGGGAGCGTCGGGGTGGCGAGCAGGCAGGGGCGGGTCTCCCCCTCGGCGGCCATGCACACGATCTCGGTGACGCGCTGCAGGAACAGGCGGGCGTGCGGCGTCGACCGGCGGTTGTGGGGGTCGCGGGGCGGCAACGCCAGGTCTTTGACGCGCTGCAGGAACGACGGGTTCAGCCCGAGCAGCTTGCGGGCCCTGGCGCGGAATCCCTCGTCGGCGTGCTCGCCGAACAGGGCGGCGGCCCAGAACAGCAGCCAGCCCGAATTGTCGGGGACATGGCTGATGGTCCGGAAGAACTCCCAGGCCGAGGGCTCGAAGTCGGCCTTGAGGTCGGCGACCATGGCGTCGCGGTCGCGGTGGCTCAGTTCCACCAGGGCGGCCATGATGCGCTCGGAGGCGTCCATGTCGCCGGAGCGCTGGACGTCTTTCAGCTCGATCACGAGCTCCGGCACGGTGCGGATCGGCGGCTGGAGCGGCGGCGCGCTCACCAGGGGGACGCCGGTGAACACCTCTTCCTCGGCGGTCTCGGTCACGCCGAACGGGCCGGCCAGCGGCGCCCGTTCGTCGGCGGGCAGCCGGGTGGCCGCCTCGGCGACGGCCGCGCGGGCGGTCTCACCGGCGGCGCCGAGCTTGACCGCGAGGCGGATCGCGCGGGCGCGGGTCGCGGGGGTCTCGGCGGAGAACACGTCGGCCAGGGCGAGCAGGGCGCCCTCGGCCCTGACGGGGTCGGCCTTGGTGACCTTGAACGTCTCGGAGATCCATTTGAGCGCGGCGGCGACGTGCTTCTTCTCGGCCCGCAGCGCCAGCGCGCCGACGGCCTCGCCGAACAGGCCGGCGTCGAGGCGGCCGGCCAGGTCGAGCGCGCGCAGTTCCTCGATCGCGAGGTCGGCGACGTTGGCGGGCCCGGCGGGCAGGCAGCGGACCAGGTCGCGGGCGGGCATCTCGTCAAGGCTGGGCTCGAAGCGGCGGCGCAGCTCCACGAACATGGTCAGGTTCCGGGCGTCGCCGCCGATCAGGAACCGGCCGATCGTGCCGTCGAGGATCACGGCCCGGTCGAACCGGCCCCTCTTCACCTCCGCGAGCATCCGGTCGATGAACTTCACGGTGGCCGGGCTCTCCCAGCTGTTCCGGAAGGGCGCCGCGGCCCCTTCGGTGTCGAACAGGCGCGGCACCATCGTCTCGGCGATCGGGTCGTTCTTCAGGTCGGCCGTGACGAACGCGTGCCACGCCCAGCAGACGACGAACGCGTCGCCCTCGGGTTCGACGCCGGTTTCGAGCACCATGGTCCGGGCCAGGGCGTATCCGGGCGGGCCGCCTTCGGCCCGGCGCCACGACCAGTCGGCGTCGCGGGGCGCCCGGAGCGCGGCCGTCAGCCGCCGGGCCAGGTCGGCGCGCCATTCGGCGGGACGCCCGCGCAGCGCGCCGGCGAGGGCCGTCGCGTCGGCCCACGGGTCGGCGAGTTCGCGCAGCTCCCGACGGTTGAGCCAGGTGGCGACCTGACCGGCCCCGCCGTGGCAGAGGGCGCCGGCGAGCCGCAGCCCGGGGATCTCGTGCCGGTGATCGACCGCGAACCGCCACTCGCCGAATTTGCGCACCCGGGCGGTCAGCTCGGCCAGGAGTTCCTTGCGCCCGGCGGCGTCGAGCGACTCGATCGCGGCGGGGATGAAGGCGTGCCTGCTCTGCCCGATCAGTCCCATGACGGAGCTCACGCCGTCACCTCGACCAGGGACGCGACCTTCTGGGCGGCCAGCACGTGTTTGCACGGCCCTCGCGACCCCCGGTAGTCGATCCACCAGGGACAGGTGCAGGTGGGCGGCGAGCCGGGGGTGAGCCGGACGGTCCGTTCGTTCACCTGGGCCGCGCCGGGCCCGGTGAACCGGACGGCCCCCTGCTCGACCAGGTCGAGCGCCGACTTCAGGCGGGGGTTCATGGCCAGGACCCGGCCGGCGTCGTAGGGCAGTTCGCGGTGGAAGTGGGCGGCCTCGGCGACGTCGTAGCCGACGCGGCCGCCGGTGCCCAGGCGGGTGAGGGCGGCGCCGACGCGGGCGCGGGTCAGGCCCGACTGCTCGGCGAGCAGGTCGGCGTCAAGCCGGGGCTCGAACCGCAGCAGCGCGCCCACCAGGTCGGCGTCGTCGGCCACGGTGTCGCCGCTCAGGTCGTCGAGGACGGCCCCCTCGCCGGAGAATCCTCGCCGGAGCTCGGGCGACAGGGTGAGCGTGAACCGCATGCCGGGCAGCTCCAGCTCCCACGCGGACGCCCTCGGCAGGGTGCCCTCGACGACGGGGCCGTAGACGCGCAGCCCGGTCGCGAACCGCAGCAGCGGCGCGAGCACGGCCAGCCGCTCGGGCCCGGCCAGGCAGACCGCGCCGGGCGCGGGCCGCGCGGTCAGCCGCAGGGACCGCCCGGCGGGCACCGCCCACAGCACGCCGCGCTTGGGCAGGTCGCGCACGAACTTCACGGCCTCGGCCCGGCCCAGCGAGGCGCGCAGGTCGAACCTGGAGGCGATCACCTGGACCTCGGCGAAGCCGCGTAACCAGCGCTCGGGCAGCGGCACCTTCTTCTC
This sequence comes from Herbidospora galbida, assembly GCF_005233835.1. Taxonomy (GTDB): domain Bacteria; phylum Actinomycetota; class Actinomycetes; order Streptosporangiales; family Streptosporangiaceae; genus Herbidospora; species Herbidospora galbida. The sequence goes on from NZ_SZQA01000049.1 coordinate 13,182, forward strand.
CACCACCGCGCCGTCGAGCGTGGTGGCGACCACCTCGTCGTCGCCCACGGCCAGGTGGAGGGGGTCGTTGCCGCCGACGCGGGCCAGCGCCTTGCGCAGCGGCACGTTGACGTCGACGTTGGTGGTGCCGACCTCGACCACGTCGCCGTCGAGGGCCTGCTGCAGCACGTCGAGCCGGGCGTAGACCCCTCCGCACGCGGAGAACGACTCGAACCGCAGCCGGTCGCCGTTGCAGGTCACCACCGGGTCGCGCATGAACGTCACGGCGCGCAGTTCGTAGTAGCGGGTCTTGGCGACGTCGGCCAGGCCGATCAGGGCGGCCGCGGCGGGGGCGGCGTTGGTCAGCACGCCGCTGAAGAAGTGGGGCCGGGCGACCAGGCCGGAAGGGGTGAACCCGCCGGAAGTGGACAGGCCCAGGAGGCCGGCGGCGAGGTCGAGTTCGGAGGCTCGCGAATAGGAGTACGCGATCTGCGCGTCAGACATGGGCGGGACTCTAACGGCGTCGACCGACATTCCAAGAACTCGCTATAATCGAACACATGAGCGATCTCCAGGGCGACGTACAGGCCGCGATCGACGAACTCGTCGAGAAGGGCGTCGAGCGCGGCGTCCAGGTGTCGGTCTACCTGGGCGGCGAGCCCGTGGTCGACGCCGTGGCGGGGGTGGCCGACCCGGCCACCGGGCGCGCCGTGACGCCGGAGACGCCGTTCTACAACTACTCCGTCGGCAAGGGCGTCACTTCCACGGTGCTCCACGTGCTGGCCGAACGGGGGCTGATCGGCTACGACACGCCGATCGCCGAGGTGTGGCCCGAATTCGCCGCCCACGGCAAAGACCGGGCGACGGTCCGCATGGCTCTCAACCACACCGTGGGCGTGCCGGGCATCCCGCTCACCACGATCGAAGAAGACCTCTGCGACTGGGACGCGATGTGCGCGGCCATCGCCGCCGCCGAGCCGTGGTGGGAGCCCGGCACCGAGATGGGCTACCACGCCTACAGCTTCGGCTACATCGTCGGCGAGATCGTCCGGCGGGTGACCGGCCGGAAGATCTCCGAGGTGCTGCTCGACGAGGTCGCCGGCCCGCTCGGCGTGGCCGGCGAGCTTTACTTCGGCATGCCCGCCGACCAGCACCACCGGCTGGCCGTCCTCGAAGACGCCCTGCCCGCCGAGCCGCCGCCGGGCCTGCCGACCGAGCTGCCCGACCTGCCGATGTTCAAGGCCGGTCCGATGGCGCTGTCGCCGACCGCCGCGCTCGGCAACCGGCCCGACATCCTGGCCGCCGACATCCCGGCCGGGGGCAAGATGACGGCCCGCGCGATGGCCCGCCTCTACTCGGCGCTGATGACCGAGGTCGACGGCGTGCGGCTGATCTCCCCCGAACGCCTCCGGGAGATCTCCGCGATCTCCTTCGAGGGCGTCGACGCCGTCTTCGGCAACCCCGTGCGGTGGGGCCTCGGCTACGGCATCGGCCACCCGGGCGCCTTCTCCGATCCCGACCCGACCACGTTCGGCGTCTCGGGCGCGGGCGGCGGCACGGCCTACGCCGACACGAAAAACGGCATGGCCTTCGCCCTCACCAAGAACGTCCTGAGCGCCGACTTCACCACCGCCACCACGATCAGCGACCTGGTCCGGCGAGAACTCGCCCGATGACTGCGAGCCGCTCGCAGGTGGATTTGGGCGTCCAGGTTGGAGAGACTGCCCGTTATGACATTTCTTCTGGCGATCAGCGACGTGCACGTCGGTTATCCCGAGAACAGGGAGATCGTCGAGCGCATCCGACCCCGGTCGGAGAGCGACTGGCTCCTGCTGCCCGGAGACGTGTCCGAGAAGGTCGCCGACTTCGAATGGGTGCTGGGCACCCTCGCGAGCCGCTTCGCCAAGGTCGTGTGGGCGCCCGGCAACCACGACCTGTGGACCCACCCGAGCGAGACGCTCCAGCTCCGCGGCGTCGAGCGCTACGAACACCTCGTGAAGGTGGCCCGTGACCTGGGCGTCGTCACCCCCGAAGACCCCTACCCGACCTGGGAGGGCCCCGACGGCCCGGTCACGGTGGCGCCCCTCATGGTCCTCTACGACTACACCTACCGGGTGCCCGGCGTCACGACCAAAGAGGCGGCGCTGAAGCTGGCCTACGACAAGGGCGTCGTCTGCACCGACGAGATGGTCCTGCACGCCGACCCCTACGACGGCATCGACGAGTGGTGCGCCGCCCGCGCCGAAGAGACCGAACGCCGCCTGGCCGACCGCCCCGGCGGGCTGCCGACCGTCCTGGTCAACCACTATCCGCTGGTCCGCGACCCCACGTTCGTGCTGCGTCACCCGGAGTTCGCGATCTGGTGCGGCACCGACCGCACCGCCGACTGGCACACCAGGTTCGGCGCGATCGCGATGGTCTACGGCCACCTGCACATCCCCCGCACGACCTGGCACGACGGGGTGCGGTTCGAGGAGGTGTCGCTGGGTTATCCGAGGGAGTGGAAGCCTCGGGCGACGGCGCCGGGCCGGCTGCGGCAGATCCTTCCGGTCGGTTAGGCCTCGGGAAGCATTCCGGAATGCCACCTTCTAGGCCGTCACGCTGCGCAACATAGAACGCAACAGGCCGGTCACGCGGTCAGTCAATCCCGTCGCCCCACCGCCACGTCGATGACGGATTGACACCTCCAGGTCACACTTTGCGTTCGCCGGTTTGCGGGCTGTTGGGTTGGTCCATGACAAACGTGGACGCGATCGACCGGGCCGCGACGCCCGGCAGGCCGACGTTAGGGGAGGAATCCGTGCATCCGAGCCCGGTTACGTGGCGTGACCAGTTCCTGTACTTCCTGCTCCCCGACCGGTTCAGCGACGGCCGCGAGGAGACCCGCCCGAAGTACGACCGCACCGACGCCCACCGCGCCCCCGACCCCGTCGCCTGGGCCGATTCGGGGTCGCGCTTCCAGGGCGGCACGATCAACGGCATCACCGGCAAACTGGGCTATCTTCGCGACCTCGGCGTCACCACCCTGTGGCTCGGGCCGGTGTGGAGGCAGCGCCCCGACCTGGAGACGTATCACGGTTACGGCATCCAGGACTTCATGGACGTCGACCCGAGGTTCGGCAGCCCCGACGACTTACGCGCCCTCGTCGCCAAGGCCCACGACATGGGCATGTACGTGCTCCTCGACGTCATCTACAACCACACCGGCGACAACTGGTTCTACGACGACGGCGGCTCCCCCGTCTCCCAGCTCCCCTACCGGTTCGCCCCGCCCTACCCGATGCACGGCTGGCGCTCGGCCCAGGGAGCCAGCGTCCCGCGCATCGCCGGCCGGGGCGACGGCGTCTGGCCGGAGCCGTTCCAGAACCCCGAGTGGTACACCCGCGCCGGCAGCATCGGCCGCTGGGACCCCGAACCCTGGGAGGACCCGCTCCACCCCGACGTCGAGTTCCGTCGGGGCGACTTCCAGACGCTGAAAGACCTGACCCTCACCCGCGACGACGTCCTGTCGGCGGTCGTCGAGGTCTACAAGCACTGGATCGCGTTCACCGACTGCGACGGGTTCCGGATCGACACGGTGAAGCACGTGCCGTGGGAGGTGTCGAAGAACTTCTGCGGCGCGATCCGCGAATACGCCGAGTCGGTCGGGAAGGAGAACTTCCTGCTGCTCGGCGAGGTGACCGGCGGCGCCGCGATGGCCCGCGACTACCTCGACGTGTTCGGCCGCAACGTCGACGCGGTCCTCGACATCGGCCAGCCGGCGGCGCTGATCGCCGGGCTGGTCAAGGGGTTCGCCGACCCGCAGGCGTTCTTCGCGCAGTACCGCGGCCACGACATCCTCGGCGGCCACCGGGAGACCGGCCGCTACCACGTGACGATGTTCGACGACCACGACATGGTCGGCCGCGAGCGCCGCCGCTTCTCGGCGGGGAACGCCGGCCCCCACTCCGACACCCAGGTCGCCCATGCGGTCGGCGTGCAGCTCACCACGCTGGGCATCCCGTGCGTCTACTACGGCACCGAGCAGGCCTTCGACGGCGCGTCCCCGGCCGGGGGCGACGACCGCTACATCCGCGAGTCGATGTTCGGCGGGACGTTCGGGGCGTTCGGCACCCAGGGGTGTCATTTCTTCGACCCGGAGCATCCGGCGTACCGGAGAATCCAGGCTCTGGCGGCGGTGCGCAACCGCCCCGACGGCGTGGGCCTGGCGCTGAGACGGGGCCGCATGTACCTGCGCGAGATCTCGACGGGCGGCTCGTTCCGGCTCCCGGCGACGGGCGAACTGACCGCGTGGTCTCGCATCCTGCACGACCGCGAGGTCCTGGTCGCCCTCAACCCGACCCTCAACCCGATGACGGCCCTGGTCACCGTCCACCGCCCGTTCCACCCGGAGGGATCGGTCCTGTCGGTCCTCTACGGCGAGACGCCCCCGCCCTCGGTCGTCCACCACGACGGCCGAGCACTGGTGAGGATCAGCCTCCCACCAGCGGGCCTGGCCATCCTCGGCTGAGGGTGACCGATCGCCGGCCATAGGGAGACGATCAGCCGTCGGCCGTGCACGGCGATAGCGGAGCTCTGGCCAGGACCGGCCTCCCGTCGGCCGGTTCAGGCGGCCACAAGCCGGACCGACCCCGACAAGACGACCCAGACATCGGTGGTCCACCGCAACCGGCAAAGCACTAGTCGGGATCAGCCTCCCATCGGTCAGTTCAGGCCCACGGGGGCCAGACCGACGACCAGAGAAGACGACCCAGTCGTTGGCGTCCACCACAACGGCAAGCCCTGGTCGGGATCAGCCTCCCATCAGCCGACTCAGGCCCCTCCGAGCCGGGCCGAAGAGCTCGAGTCGAAAGCCGCCTGCAGTAAAGCCTCCGCGTCGTCCAGATACTTCGACAGATACTGCTCCGCCTCCGCCAAGCGCCCCTCCTCCAGCAACCCGGTCAGCAGCCGGTTCCGCGCCACGAACGGCGCGTGGAACGCGCCCGGGTTCTCCATCACGTGAAAGACCAGCCGCAGCTCCGCGAGGAGCTGCCCCATCAGCTCGTCAAGGCGCGAGCTCCCGTGCAGCGCGACCAGAGCCTGGTGAAAGCGCAGGTTGGCCGTCCCGACGTCGCGCCAGCGGTCGTCGGCCGCGGCCCGTTCGCCGTCTTCCACCGCCTCCCGGCAGGCGGCCATGTCTCCCCCGGCCGAGTTGCGCACGGCCGCGCATTCGATGACGCGACGCACCAGGTAGAGGTCTTTCACGTCGGACGCCGACAGCACCCGGACGAACACGCCCCGGTTGAGCTTGTGCACGAGCAGTCTCTCGTGGCCGAGCAGGCGGAAGGCCTCTCTCAGCGTGTTTCGGGAGATCTCCAGTTCGGCGCCGATGGCCTCTTCGGAGAGGCGTTCGCCGGGTTCGTAGACCGCCTGGGCGATGCGGTCGCGCAGGACGCCCGCCACGAGTTCGGCGGTGCTGGTTCGCAGGAGATGGGGCCCGGTCGTCTGTTCACGCACGGTAACCAGCAAAACATGAGAACAAACCCCTTGTCGAATTGTTCAACGATTCTTATGTTGAAAATGGCCCACCTCCCCACGAAGGAGCGTCATGGCAACCTCCCAGTCCCGCCGGGTGATCGTCGCAAGCCTGATCGGCACGTCCCTCGAGTGGTACGACTTCTTCCTCTACGGCACCGCCGCCACCCTCGTCTTCGGCAAGGTCTTCTTCCCGACGTTCGAGCCGCTCACCGGCACCCTGCTCGCCCTCACGACTTACGCGGTCGGCTTCGTCGCCCGTCCGCTGGGCGGCATCGTCTTCGGCCACTTCGGCGACCGGGTCGGCCGCCGGGGGGTGCTCGTCGCGACGCTCCTGTTGATGGGGATCGCGACGTTCCTCATCGGCCTGTTGCCGACCTACGCCGCCATCGGCGTGGCCGCGCCGGTCCTGCTCGTGACGCTGCGCTTCCTCCAAGGGCTCGGCCTCGGCGGTGAGTGGGGCGGCGCGGTGGTGATGACGATGGAGCACGGCGATCCCGCCCGGAAGGGGTTCAACGCGTCCTGGCCGCAGGTCGGGGTGCCGGCCGGGAACCTGCTGGCGGCCGGTGCGCTCGGGGTGCTGTCGGCGACCCTGCCCGAGCAGGCGTTCCTCGACTGGGGGTGGCGGATCCCGTTCCTGCTGTCGGGCGTGCTCGTGGGGGTGGGGCTCTGGATCCGGGTGCGGGTCGCCGAGTCTCCCCTGTACGCCGAGATGCCCGCCAAGGCCCGCATGCCCCTGATCGACGTGATCACCACGCATCCGCGCGCCCTGCTGTCGGCCATCGCCGCCCGCATCGGCGTCGACGTCGCGTTCTACACCTTCACCCTCTACATCCTCACGTACGTGACCGGCACGCTGAACCTCGACCGGCAGACGGGGCTGAACGCGGTGCTGATCGCGTCGGCGTGCCAGTTGTTCCTGATCCCGCTGTTCGGCGCGCTGTCCGACCGGGTCGGGCGCAAGCCCGTCTACCTGGCGGGGGCGGCGGGCGCGGCGGTGTGGGCGTTCGCGTTCTTCCCGCTGCTCGACACGGGGTCGTTCGCGCTCATCGTGTTCGCGACGGTGGTGGCGCTGGCCTGCCACGCGGCCATGTACGGGCCGCAGGCCGCGTTCATCGCCGAGTTGTTCAGCACCCGGCTCCGCTACAGCGGGGCGTCGATGGGCTACCAGCTGGCGGGCGTGCTGGGCGGGGCGCTGGCGCCGATCATCGCACTGGCCCTGCTCGACCGGTTCGGCACCACTCTGGCCATCTCGCTCTACGTCCTGGTCGCACTGGGGATCACCGCCGCCGGCGTGGTCGCGGCGCCCGCGAAGGCCGAGGTGCGGGTGTGATGCGGCGTCTCCTCATCGCCGGTTCGGCGCTGCTTCTGGCGGGGTGTGGCGGGCTGAGCGAGGCCGACACGAAGGCGTGCGGCGACGGCCGCAAGCTCGTCGCCTACGCCCTGAGCATCACCGACGTCGCCCCCGAAGAGCTGGTGGGCGTGATGACCGAGGCGACCGGCGACCGGTTCCGTGCCACCGCCGCCGAGGCCGCCGACGAGGGCGTGAAGAACGCGCTGACCGCCCTGGAGAAGACGATGGCGGGCTTCCGGCCCACGCAGGTGACCGTCACCGGCACGACCATCGGAGAGCAGTACCTAGCGAAGGTCGAGTCCGACCGGCAGCGGCAGGAGAACGTCGACAAACTCGAGGCGACGCTGCGAAAGCAGGGGAAGGCGCTCAACGAGGTGTGCGGGACATGAGGCGGGCGACACGCGACCAAGACTCCGCACGCCACGAAGCAGACCGGACATGAGGCGACCGGCGGCGTTCGGGGTGGCCGTCGCGGTGTCGGCGGCGCTGGTCGCCGGACAGTGGTGGGTGAACCGTCCCGAGGGCTCGCCCGAGTGCCCGGACGGCCTCGCCGAGATCCGGGTCGCCGCCTCGCAGGACAAGGTCGAGCTGCTGCGGGAGGCGGCCGCCGGGTTCGGTACGCGGGACTGTGGCCGGGTCGTGGTCGACGAGGTCAACTCAGGGACCGGAATGGAGGCGCTCGCGCGTGGCTGGGACACCGACCTCGACGGTCCGCGTCCCGACGTGTGGGCGCCGACCGCGTCGGTGTGGCTCACTCTTCTGGAGCACCGCGCGAAGGACACGGGTGGCGTCGCTGCCACGGCGCCACCCGTGCCGATCGTCACCTCGCCGCTGACGATCGCGATGCCGCGTCCGACGGCCGAGGCGCTCGGCTGGCCGGAGCCGATCGGGCGGCGCGACCTGGCGGCGCTCGCCGGCGCGCACGGCCATCCGGAGTGGGGGACGTTCCGGCTCGGCACGACCAATCCGAACCTCTCCACCTCGGGGCCTCGACGCGACCGTGGCCGTCTTCTTCGCGGCGACCGGGACGACGGGGGGATCTGACCTCGGGCGACGTACAGAAGAAGGAGAACCGGGAGTTCGTGCGGGGCATCGAGCGCTCGATCGTCCACTACGGCGAGACCGCGATCGCGTTCCTGGAGAACATGCAGAAGGCCGACGACAGGGGCTCGGCCCTCGGCTGCATCTCCGCGGTGACGCTGGAGGAGATGTTCGTCACCGACTACCACCGGGGCGATCCGTCGGGCGACCCGGCGACGCTCGGCGACCACCTGCCGCCGCGCGTGCCCCTGGTCGCGACCAGTCCCGAGGAGGGCACGACGGTCTGACCACCCCTGCATCGAGCCGGCCTGGATGGACGAGCCGAAGCGGAAGGTCGCCGCGGCCTTCCTGGAGCGCCTGCTCAGCCCGCAGGTCGGGGAGCGGTTTCTGCTGTACGGCTACCGCGCCCACGACGGCGCCACGAGCCCGCTGCTCACAGACGCCGGACCGCTCCCCGCCGTCGGCGCACGTGCTCGACGAGGTCCTCAGGTCGCGGCGGGAGCTGCGAAAGCCGGACTTAACCGATCCGCCTGTTCACCATCGGCTACGGCGGCGGCGACCAGGAGGTGCGACGAGGCGCGCCTCAAGCGGGTCTTCACTCGGTGATCTCGAACTTCTGAACTGGCCCGCGCCACAGGGTTAGTGTAGCCTTACCTAAGTTTTACTGGGGCGAGGCGGAGGGTGACGGGTGAGGGCTGTCCTGTGGCGGGCGATCTCGGGGCAGCGCCGTGACGTCGTCACCGGTGCCGTGCTGGGAGCCGCCCACCAGGCCGGTGAGGTCATGGTCCCGGTGCTGATCGGCGTGGTGATCGACCAGGCGGTGGCCGGGGGCGACCTGCCCGCGCTGGCCCGGTGGCTCGTCGTCCTGGCCGTCGTCTACGTCGCGCTGTCGTTCTCCTACCGCTTCGGCGCCCGCGCCGGTGAGCGCGCCGCCGAGCGGGCGGGCCACGCGCTGCGCATGGAACTCGTCGAACGGGTCCTCGACGCGCGCGGCGGCGCCGAGGAGGGCCGTCTGCCCGGCGCGCTGACCAACACCGCGACCGAGGACGCCAAGCGCGTCGGCGCGGTCAACATGTCGGTGATGCTGGCCGTCTCCGCGCTGATGGGCATCGTGGTCGCGGCGGTCGTGCTGCTGCGCATCTCCGTTCCGCTCGGCCTGGTCGTGCTGGCCGGCACTCCCCTGCTGCTGTTCCTCGGCCACCTGCTGAGCAAGCCGCTGGAGAAGGCCAGCGAAGACCAGCAGGACCGCGCCGCGCACGCGTCCGGCGTCGCGGCCGACCTGATCAAGGGGCTGCGGGTGCTGAAGGGCATCGGCGCCGAGACGGCCGCCGTCGCCCGCTACCGGGTGACCAGCGGTGACTCCCTCGCCGCGACCCTGCGCGCGGCCCGCGCCGAGGCCCTGCAGACGGGCCTGGTCGTCGCGCTCACCGGCGTCTTCATCGCCGTCGTGGCGCTGGTCGGCGGCCGGCTGGCCGCCTCGGGTGCGATCACGCTCGGCGAGCTCGTCTCGGCGGTGGGTCTCGCGCTGTTCCTGATCGGCCCGCTGGAGGTCTTCGCCTGGGTGAACGCCCAGTTCGCGATGGGCCGGGCCTCGGCGGCCCGGATCGCGGAGGTGCTCGCCGCCCCGCACGCCATCGCCGCCGGCGCCTCGGAAGTCGCTGTTCCGATACGCGGCTCGCTCCGCCTCCGCGCCGTCTCCCACGACACCCTGAAGGGCGTCGACCTGGAGGTGGCTCCCGGTGAGGTGCTCGGAGTGGCGGCCGTCGACCCGGCCGACGCGGTCAGCCTGCTGAGCTGCCTGGGCCGGACCGCCGACCCGGCGTCCGGGACCGTGGAGCTCGACGGGGTGGCGCTGGCCGACCTCGACCCGGCCGCGCTACGCGACGTGTTACTCGTCGCCGAGCACGACGCCGACCTGTTCGAGGGCACGCTGCGCGAGAACGTCGGCGGCGCCCACCCCGAGGCGATGGCCGCGGCGGGCGCCGACGAGGTCGCCGACGAACTGCCCGACGGCATCGACGGCCACGTCAGCGAACGCGGCCAGTCGTTGTCGGGCGGTCAGCGGCAGCGGGTCGCCCTGGCCAGGGCGCTGGCGGCCGATCGCGCCGTCCTGGTCGTCCACGACCCCACCACCGCGGTCGACGCGGTGACCGAGGCGCGCATCGCCTCCCGGTTGCGCGACGTCCGGCGCGACCGCACCACGATCCTCGTCACCACCTCCCCCGCGCTGCTCGCGGTGGCCGACCGGGTGGTGCTGCTCGACGGCGGCCGGATCACCGACGCCGCCCCGCACGCCGACCTGGTGTCCCGCAACTCCGTCTACCGGACGGCGGTGCTCGCGTGAGCCGCGAACTGCTCCCCGTCGCCACGGCGGCCCGCACCCGCGCGGTGCTGTTCGACCTGATCCGTCCCTATCGCGCGCTGGCCCTCGGCGGGTTCGCCGTGATGATCGTGGCCACCTCGATCGGGCTGCTCACCCAGCCGCTGCTCGGCGCCATCGTCGACCTGGTCGACGCCGGGGAGCCCGCCGCCGCGATCACGACGCCGGTGCTGGCGCTGGTCGCGGTCGCGGTCACCCAGGGCGGCGCGATGACCCTCGGGCTGGCGCTGGTGTCGCGGCTCGGCGAGACCGTGCTGGCCCGGCTGCGCGAGCGGTTCGTCGACCGGGCGATGCGGCTGCCGCTCGAACAGGTCGAGCGGGCCGGGTCGGGCGACCTGACCGCCCGCGTGACCGGCGACGTCTCCCTGATCGCCGAGGCCGTCCGGGTCGCGCTGCCCGAGATGGCCCGCTCGGGCCTGGCGATCGTGCTCACCCTGGGCGCGCTGGCCATCCTCGACTGGCGGTTCCTGCTGGCCGCGCTGATCTCGGTGCCGGTCCAGTGGCACACCGCGCGCTGGTACGTCCGCAACGCCGGTCCCCTCTACGCCCGCCAGCGGGTGGCCGGAGGCGCCCAGCAGCAGCAGCTCCTCGACACCATCGGCGGCGCGAAGACCGTGCGGGCGTTCCGGCTGGAGGCCGACCACACGGCCAAGGTCGCCGAACGCTCCAACACCGCCGTGGCGCTGACCCTCAAGGGCGTCAACCTGGTGCTGCGCTTCTACAGCCGCCTGCACGTCGCCGAGTACGCCGGCCTGGCCGCCGTGCTGGTCGCCGGGTTCTTCATGGTCCGGTCGGGCGCCGCCTCGATCGGCACGGCGACCGCCGCCGCCCTCTATTTCCACTCCCTGTTCGCCCCGGTGAACACCGCCCTGGTGCTGATCGACGACGCCCAGTCGGCGGGCGCCGCGCTGGCCCGCCTGGTCGGCGTCATCGACCAGCCCGAACCGGCCGCCCTCGACCGGCCGAAGGCCCCGCGGATCGAGGTCTCCGGGCTCGGCCACGCCTACGACGAGGGCCGGCCCGTGCTGCACGACGTCGACCTCACGATCCGCGAAGGCGAACGGGTCGCCCTGGTCGGCGCGAGCGGCGCCGGGAAGACGACCCTGGCGAGGCTGATCGCCGGCATCCACCGGCCGTCGAAGGGCACGATCGCCGTCCCCGGCGAGGTCGGCATGGTCACCCAGGACGTGCACGTCTTCGCCGGTCCGCTGGCCGACGACCTGCGGCTGGCCCGGCCCGACGCCACCGACGCCGACCTGCGCGAAGCGCTGACCAGGGTCGACGCGCTCACCTGGGCCGAGACCCTGCCCGACGGGCTGGCCACGGTCGTCGGCGAGGGCGGCCACCGCCTCACCGCGACCCAGATCCAGCAGCTCGCGCTGGCCCGGCTGATCCTGGCCGACCCGCCCGTGGCCGTGCTCGACGAGGCGACCGCCGAGGCGGGCAGCGCCGGGGCGCGGGTGCTGGAGAAGGCCATCGAGACCACCATCGAGGGCCGCACGGCCCTCATCGTCGCCCACCGCCTCACCCAGGCTGCGGCGACCGACCGCGTCGTCGTCATGGACGGCGGCCGCATCGTGGAGAGCGGCCCGCACGACGAGCTGCGCTCCTCCGGCGGCCGGTACGCCTCCCTCTGGGAGGCGTGGTCCGGAGTCCGCCCCACCAGTGAAAACCCCCTCGAATAAGGAAATTCGATGCTCGGCATTACGAGAGGCATCCGGTTCGCCGCGGTGCTCGCCTCCTCCCTCCTGCTCGGCACCGTCGCCGCCTGCGGGTCGTCGTCGGAGACGGCAACCCCCGCCGCGTCGGCCCCGGCCGCCCCTCCGGCCGGCACGACCGCCCCCGCCGCCGCCTTCCCGGTGACGATCGAGCACAAGTTCGGCGCCACGACCATCCCGGCCGCGCCGCAGCGCGTCTTCACCGTCGGCCTGACCGACCAGGACGCCGCCATCGCGCTCGGCGTCGTCCCCGTCGGCACCACCAACTGGTTCGGCGGCTTCCCCGGCGCGATCGGCCCGTGGGCCACGCCGAAGCTGAACGGCGCCCCCGTCCCGACCCTGCTGGAGGACCCGGGCACCGGCCCGCAGGTCGAGAAGATCGCCGCGCTCAAGCCCGACCTGATCCTCGCCCTGTACGCCGGCCTGACCAAGGAGCAGTACGAGACCCTGTCGAAGTTCGCCCCGGTCGTCGCGCAGCCGGCGGCGTACAACGACTACGGCATCCCGTGGCAGGAGCAGACTCTGATCACCGGCAAGGCCCTCGGCAAGGAGACCGAGGCCAAGGCGCTGGTCGACGAGGTCGAGACCAAGTTCAAGACGATGGCCGCCGAGCACCCCGAGTTCGCCGGCAAGAAGGCCGTCGTGGCCACGCCCTATGAGGGCTTCTTCGTGTACGGCAGCCAGGACACCCGCTCCCGCAACCTCGTCTCGCTCGGCTTCAGCCTGCCCGCCGACCTCGACTCGGTGATCGGCGACAAGTTCGGCGCCAGCATCTCCAAGGAGCGCAGCGACCTGCTCGACCAGGACCTCATCATCTGGACGGTCCCCGACACGAAGAAGGACGTCGAGACGCTGCACAAGGACGCCGTCTACAAGGACATGAAGGTCGTCGCCGAGGGCCGCGAGGTCTTCGTCGGCGAGAGCACCAACTACGGTGTGGCGTTCTCGTTCGTGACGGTGCTGTCGCTCCCGTACGTCCTCGACCGGCTGGTGCCGCAGCTGGCCCAGGCGATCGACGGCGACCCCGCGACCAAGGTGGAGCCCGCCGCCGACTGATCACCGGCAGGGCCGGGAGGGGTCCGCGTGGATCACCTCCCGGCCGGCAGCACGCTGATCAGCTCGTACAGGGCGTGCGCGGCGGCGATGCCGGTGAGCTCGGCGTGGTCGTAGGCGGGGCTGACCTCGACCAGGTCGGCTCCCACCACATGCAGGCCGTCGAGCCCGCGCAGAACCTCCAGCAGTTCGCGGCTGCTCATCCCGCCGGCCTCCGGCGTGCCGGTGCCCGGTGCGTATGCCGGGTCCAGGACGTCGATGTCGAGCGAGACGTAGACCGGCCGGTCGCGCAGCCGGTCGCGGACGCGCTCGATGATCTCGTCGAGCGATCGCCGGGCGAAGTCCCGGGCGTGCACCGCGGCGAAGCCGAGCCGCTTGCTCTCGTCGAGGTCCAGACGGGAGTACAGCGGGCCGCGCAGGCCCACGTGCATCGAGTGCGCGTGGTCGATCAGGCCCTCCTCGGCGGCCCGCCGGAAGGGGGTGCCGTGGGTGTACGGCGAGCCGAAATAGGTGTCCCAGGTGTCCAGGTGGGCGTCGAAGTGCAGGACGGCGACCGGCCCGTACCGCTCGTGGTGGACGCGCAGCAGCGGCAGGGCGATCGTGTGGTCGCCGCCGAGGGTGATCAGCTTGCGACCGGTGCCGGCGAGTTCGGCGGCGGCCCGCTGGATCGTCTCCAGCGCGCTGCCGATGTCGAAGGGGTTGACCCCGACGTCTCCGGCGTCGGCGACGAGCCGGGTGGCGAACGGCGCGGTGTCGAGGGCCGGGTTGTACGGGCGCAGCAGCCGGGACGACTGCCGGATGTGCCCGGGGCCGAACCGCGCCCCGGGCCGGTAGCTGACCCCGGTGTCGAAGGGGACGCCCCAGATGACGGTGTCCGCGCCGGGCTGGTCCTGCAGCCGGGGCAGCCGGGCGAAGGTGTTCTCCCCCGCGTAGCGCGGGACGATCGTCGCGTCGACGGGGCCGCCCGGCGCGGAGCGGGGCTGGTCGAGCGCCGAGACACCGGCTGAGATGTCGGGAATCACGCGTGCCCGCCCAGCCGGTCGAGGACCGTGCGGGTGACGTGCTCGACGAACCAGTCGCGGTGGATCAGGCCGGCCACCCATTCGGAGGTGCCGGAGTTGAAGACGGTCCCCTCGCCCCGGGTGAAGGTGGCCATCATGGCCGAGCCGTAGGTGGGCCGTCTGGTGCCGTCGTCCCGCTCGACCCAGTGGGTGTCGCGGTACTCCTCGATCCCCGCCAGGCCGGGGTCGCCGAGCGGCACCGCGCCCGCGAAGTGGTCCTCCTCGTAGCGGACGGCGGGTCCCATCGCGATGATCTCCAGGTTGCCGGGGGCGCCGTCGGCGCCGGTGGCGAAGGGCAGTCCGTCCCGTACGACATGGGCGCAGCCGTCGACCTCGAAGGTGGCGATCCGGGCGGGGTGCCCGCCGAGGAGGTCGCCGTAGTAGAGGTCGGTGCCGGCCAGCGTCCAGTGCTCGGGCCGATAGACCTGCAGGCCGCCGTGGCCGCGTGGCGCGGAGGCGCCGTAGCCGGCGTACACCCCGGCGAATCCGGTCAGGCCCATGGTGGCCGTGGCGGGGCGGCCGATGAGGGGGTGGTCCCAGTGCAGGGTGACCAGGTGCTGGTCGGGGGTGCCGAAGACCGGGTCGTCCTCGGGCACGTACTTGTGGCAGATCTGGGTGGTGCCCTCGATGCGCACCTGCCAGCAGAAGTTGGCGCCGAACCGGGCGACGTTGCCGCCGCGGTCCACCAGGGCGTCGATCGCGTCGCGCATCCGCCACGACCAGTATTCGTCGTGGCCGACCAGGACCGCGCACTGGTAGCCGTCGAGGGCGGACGGGTCGCGGTCCAGGTCGTCCTGGGTGAGGTAGTCCAGGACGTAGCCCTGCTGCTCGGCCCAGACGGCGAAGGGCCGTTCGTAGGTGGCCCAGAACGCGTCGGCGTGGTGGCGGCCGTAGTCGCGCAGCCGCGCCCACTCGTACACCGGATAGCGCGGTTCCCAGAACGGCGGAACATGCTCCTCGTACCGGTTGCGCGGGGCCCCCGGCGGCTTGCGCAGGAACCCGCGTGACAGCGGGCGGAGCATGGAGAGCCGGGGCGAGGCGACGTCCACGGCGGGGTCGTCGCCGAGGCCCCGGTAGGCGTTGGCGCCGCCCCAGTCGTTGTAGGACAACAGCGTGCTGGTGGTCAGGACGAGCGCGTAGGGGGTGCGCCGGCCGGGCTCGGCCGAGCGGACCACGAAGAAGTGCTCGTTCTCCACGACCTGGCCGCCCGCCTCGGCCCGGATGATGATCAGGTACATGGCCGACGGCCAGTCGCCGGGGATGGCGATGCGCGCGGTGACGGGCCACCCGCAGCCCTCTGCGTAGGCGTCGGCCGGGGTCTCCGGCGCGGTGCCCGGCAGGTCGGTCTGCCGGTGGACGACCTCGGGGTGCGCGCCGTCGCGGATCACGGTGAGGGAGTAACGGTCGGCCGTGGTGTACGCGGACACCTCCACGGTCTCCCCCGGGCCATAGGAGAAGCGGTCGGTGTAACACCAGGCATCCAGCCCCTCCCCGGTCGGCCGCGGCGAGGGCCAGCCGGGCGGGGACCAGGCGGAGCGCGGGACGGGGTAGGCGCCGCTCATCGCGCACCTCCCGGGATCCCGACGAAGATCTTCTCGGTCGCTTCGAGGGTGTGCCACCAGCCGTCGAACCCGGCCGGCACCAGGAAGGACTCCCCCGCCCCGAATTCGCGCCGGCCGCCCTCGGCGTCCTCGATCGCCACCCGTCCGCGCAGCAGGACGCAGACCTCGTGGTAGGGCCAGCTCGGGATGCGCACCGAACCGGGGGCGCCCTCCCAGGCGCCGGCCAGCGCGCCGGGGACGTCGAGGCGGGCCCGGTGCTCGACCTCCCGCCAGCCCGGGGAGACCTCGGCGTAGTCGGTCGGCGGCGGGACCACGGTCACGCCGTCCCTCTTGGAGATCGTCTGGACGTCGAGAACTGTCATAGGGGACGTGCCTCCTCGGCCGCGGACAGTGCCGGGCCGTCCATGCGCGGCGTGGCCGCGACCAGCGATCGGGTGTACTCGTGCCGCGGATGACGCAGCACGTCGTCGGGCAGGCCGCGTTCGACGATCTCGCCGCGGTGCATGACCGCGAGCTCGTCGGCGACGTAGCGCGTCACCGCCAGGTCGTGCGAGATGAAGAGCATGGTCAGGTCGAGCCGGGCGCCGAGGTCGCGCAGGGTGTTGAGCACGGCCGCCTGGACGGAGACGTCCAGGGCGGAGACCGCCTCGTCGGCGATGAGCACCTCGGGTTCGACGGCGAGCGCGCGGGCGATGCCCACCCGCTGCCGTTGCCCGCCGGACAGGCCGCGCGGGCGGGCGTCCAGGACGGCCGCGCCCAGGCCGACCAGCTCCAGCAGTTCGACGGCGCGGTCGGTGGCGGCCCGCCGGTCGGCGACCTTGCGGTGCACCAGCAGCAGCTCGGTCAGGGTCCGCCGGACGGTGTGCATCGGGTTCAGCGCCGAGCCGGGGTCCTGGAAGACCATCTGGATGCGGGTGGCGTCGGCCCGGCCGCGCGGTGTGGGCAGCACCGCGCCGCCGAGCCGGACGGTGCCCGAGGCGGGCGCGGCGAGCCCGGCGATGACCCGGGCCAGGCTGGACTTGCCGCAGCCCGACTGCCCGACCAGGCCGAGGGTACGGCCGCGCGGGATGTCCAGGCTGACGTGGTCCACGGCCGGGTGAGCGGACCGGTAGTCCACCACGACGTCGTCCACCTGGAGCAGCGGAGCGGCCCTCATGCCGTCCCTCCCCCCAGTGGGCTGACCAGGGCCTTCCGGTCCAGCGGCGGCCCGCCGAGGTCCGCCACCCGCAGGCACGCGCTCCTCGACGGCGACCCGGGCACCTCGGCCAGGGTGTGCGCCAGTCCGGCGCAGGCGGGCAGGGCGTGCGCGCACCGGGGGGCGAACCGGCAGCCCTCCGGCCGGTCCGCCGCTCCGGGCTGGCCGCCGGGGATGGCCGCGAGCGGCCGGTCCCTTGGAGTGTCCGGTGTCGGCATGGAGCGCAGCAGGCCCGCGCTGTACGGATGGGTCGGCCGGGTGAAGACCTCGTCGACGGTCCCGGTCTCGACCACCTGGCCCGCGTACATCACCGCGACGCGGTCGCACAGCCGCCGGACGACCCCCAGGTCGTGGGTGACGAACACGATCGACAGCCCGCGCTCGACGCGGATGCGATGCAGCAGCCGCAGGATCTGGTCCTGCACGGCGACGTCGAGAGCGGTCGTCGGCTCGTCGCACAGCAGCACCGACGGCTCGGTGGCCAGCGCCATCGCGATCATGACGCGCTGGCGGAGCCCGCCGGAGAGCTGGTGCGGCCACATCCGGGCCTGCGCCGCCGGGTCGGGCATGCCGACCTCGGCGAGCAGGTCCACCGCACGGCTCCGGGCGGTCCGCCGGCTCCAGCCGTGGCGGGCCCGCGGCCCGGCGGTGACCAGGTCGCCGATCCTCATGGTGGGGTTGAGCGCGGTCATCGGCTCCTGGAACACCATGCCGATGCCCCGGCCGCGCGCCTCGGCGAACCGGTAGGGCCGCAGCGCGCCGTCGCGCTCCAGCTCCAGGGTGCCGCCGGCCTGGCGGACGCCCTCGGGCAGCAGCCCGGTCACGGCGCGCAGGGTCAGGCTCTTGCCCGAACCCGACTCGCCGACCAGCCCGAACGCCTCGCCGTGGGCGACCTCGAAGCCGGCGTGGGACACCGGGCGCAGCGGAGCGTCGGCGGTGCCGGTCTCCAGGACGAGGTCGGTGATCCGCAGGACAGGGGTCATCGCTGCAGCCTCCGCTCCAGGCCGCCGGCGATGAGCCGGACGGCGACGCCGACGAGGATGATCGCCAGTCCGGGCATCACCGACACCCACCACTGGTTGCGCAGGAAGGGCTGCCCCTCGGCGATCATCTGCCCCCACTCGATCCCCGGCGCCTGGATGCCCAGGCCGAGGTAGGACAGCGCCGCGAGATAGCTCAGCGCGAGCACGATGTCGGAGGCCGCGTAGACCACGGCCTGTGGCAGGGCGTTGGGCAGGACGTGCCGCAGCAGGACGCGAGTGTGCCCGAGCCCGGCGGCCTGGGCCGCCCGGACGTAGTCGAGCTCCCGCAGCCGCAGCACCACCCCGCGGACGAGCCGGGCGTAGGTCACCCAGGCGCCCACCGCGGCCCCGACCAGGAACGATCCGGCGCCCGGCCCGAGCAGGAAGACCAGGACGATCAGCAGGATGTAGGACGGGAACGCCTGGATCAGGTCGGCCAGCCGCATGACCGCGGTGCCGATCCAGCCCCGGGCGTACCCGGCGAGCGCGCCGAGCACGATCCCGATCACGGCCGGCACGGCGGCCCCAAGCAGGGCCAGCGGCAGGTCGGTCCCCGCCGCGACGAGCACCCGGGCGAAGACGTCGCGGCCGAGCTGGTCGGTGCCGAACCAGTGCTCGGCGGTGGGCGGGCGGAACCGGGCGGTCAGGTCGGTGAGCGCCGGGTCGTGGCCGGTCAGCGCGCCGGCCGCGAAGCTCGCGGCCAGCAGGAGAGTCAGCAGCACCGCGCCGGTCACCAGGGCGGTGGCGCCGGAGCCGCGCCGGGCCCGGCGGCGGCCGAGCACCTGGACGAGGGCCATCACACCTCCACGCGAGGGTCGAGGAGGGCGACCAGGACGTCGCCGACCAGGTTGACCGCCACGACGGCCAGGGAGAACACGAGGGTCAGGCCCTGGATGACGTTGAAGTCGCGGTTCTGCGCGGCCTGGGTCAGGCTCAGCCCGAGCCCCGGCAGCCCGAAGGTCGACTCCACGACGACCGCGCCGGACAGCAGCAGCGTCGTGAGGGCGGCCAGCAGCGACACCGGCGGCACGGCCGCGTTGCGCAGCACGAACCGGCGGGTCAGCGTCCAGCCCCGCACGCCGGCGGCCTGGGCGGCGGCGTGGTACTCCGAACGCCGCGCCTCGACGATGCCGCTGCGCAGGCTGGCCATCAGGACCGGCGCGACCGAGACGCTGAGGGCCAGGGCCGGCAGCACCGCGGCGCGCAGCACCGTGGCGGGGGTGTCGCCCCAGCCGCCGATCGGGAACGCTCCAGTGGGCAGCGCCACCCCGGCCAGCAGCACGATCCCCAGCCAGAAGGTCGGGACGCCGACGCCGAAGGCGGCCACCACGTTGATCAGCCGGTCGGCCAGGCCGTCGGGCCTGCGGGCGGCGAGCAGGGCCGTCGCGCCGGCGATGACGACGGTGAAGACGGTGCTGACGGCGAGCAGCACCAGCGTCACCGGCGTGCCCGACGCGATCAGGGTGCTGACCTTGGTCGAGCCCGTCGCGGTGGTGCCGAGGTCGCCGGTCGCGACCCGGCCGAGGTAGTGGACGAACTGCAGCCACACCGGCTGATCGAGGCCCAGATGGACCCGGATCGCCTGGAGCGTCGCGGCGCTCGCCCGGGGCCCGGCCACCTGCAGGGCCGGGTCGCCGGGGACCACCTTGAGCATGGCGAAGACGAGGAGGAGCAGCACCAGCGTCAGCGGGATCGCCTGCAGCAACCGCCTGCCGACGAACCAGAACCGTCCGCGGCCGGTCATCGGATCACGACCCGGTGCGGATCCGGACCGCGGCGGCGTCGTAGGACAGGAACGGCGTGGCGGTGAAGCCCTCGACGTAGTCCGCCACCGCGAACGCCGTCGACATGTTGACCAGGCCGATCACCGTCGACTGCGCCTGGGCGTCGTCCTGGATGGCCCGCACGGCGGCGTCCTTGACGGAGTCCTCGGTGGTGGTGGTGCCCTCGGTGAACTTCTCCTTCAGCAGCGCCGAGTCAGCGCCGGTCCAGGGCGACCAGGCGGCCAGGACGAAGCTGATCGGGTCGAACACCGTGGGCGAGATCGCCGACAGGTCGCTGATGAGCATGTCGTAGTCGCCGCTCTGGCCCTGGGAGTAGACCGTGGCGCTGTCGCTGGGCTTGAGCGTCACGTCGACGCCGATCTGGGCGAGCTGGTCGCGCAGCAGCTGGGCCATGGTGGTGAGCGTCGAGCTGGCGCCCTCGAAGCCGAGGGTGAGCGTGACCGGCTTCTGGTCGGCGCGCTTGGCCATCAGCGCCTTGGCGGCGGCCAGGTCGAAGGTGTACGGCGTGGTGGGCGGCACCGAGTTGGGCACGTTGGTCGGCAGCATGCCCGTGGCCGGGACCACGTAGCCCTGCTGGACGCTGGCCAGCGCCTGGCGGTCGATCGCGGCGGAGATGGCCTTGCGCAGGTTGACGTCGGCCAGGGCCGGCCGCTTGCTGTTGAGCATGAGGTCCCGGGCCTGGCTCGGCTTGGGGATACGCGCCTGCTCGGCGGGGAGCTGGTTGCCCTCGTCGGCGGTGAGGCCCTCGATCAGGTCGAGCTGGCCCCCTTGGAAGGCGAGCATCTGCTGGGCGGCGTCGGCCGAGGTCTTGGTGATCACCGTGTCGACGTGGGGCTCGCCCTTGGCGGCGCCGTAGTAGTGGGGGTTCTTCTTCAACGTGATCGTCTCGGACGGGCCGGGGTTCTGCCAGGAGACGAACGCGAACGGGCCGGCGCCGATCGGCTTGGTGAAGAACTCCTCGGGCTTCTTCCCGGCGTAGTCGTGGGGGTAGACCGTCGAGGTGCACCAGGTCAGCAGCGCCGGCAGGAACGTGTCGGGGCGGGTGAGGTGGACCACGACGGTGTGCTCGTCGGGGGCCTCGGCGCTCTTGACCATGTCGTAGTAGGCGCCGCTGGTCTTGCCGTCGCGCCACTGCTCGAAGGAGAAGGCGACGTCCTTCCCGGTGACCGGGGAGCCGTCGCTGAAGCCGGCGTCCTCGCGCAGGTGGAAGGTGTAGGTGCGGGCGGAGGCGTCGTAGTCGTAGGACGCGGCGATGCCGGGCTGCACGCCCGAGCCGTCCGGCTTGTTGGTGAGCAGGTTGCCGTAGATCATCGGCATCGTCGAGATCGACCCCGCGCCGTAGCAGGAGTCTCCCGACATGCCGTCGACGGCGACGGTACGGCCGATGACGAGGTCGTTGTCCGCCTTGACGGCTCCGGTGCCGGAGCCCCCGGCGGCGCCGCCGGTTCCCGAGCCGCAGCCGGCGACCAGCGCGGCGGCGGCCAGGGCGGCGGCCGGCTTGGTCCATGTGTTCATCGCAGCCTCCAAGACATGCGCGGCCTCGTACGGGGGAGACCCGGGCTGGCTTTCGGCGCAAAGCTATCGACCGATAGGCTAGAGACACAACCCCTTCTGGTGTTAACCAAATATTAATTTCGGATTGCCCAAAAACCCTGGTTAAGCTACCTGACGCCACCCCCTCCGGAGGACCGCCATGATGCTCACATGACCCGAGGCGGAGGAGTCACCAGAGACCGGATCCTCGTGGAGGCCTCGCGGCTGTTCGCCGAGCGCGGCTACCACGGCACGTCCACCCGCGACATCGCCGACAAGGTCGGGATGCGGCAGCCCTCGATCTACAGCCACTTCGCGACCAAGCACCTCATCCTGGCCGAGCTGCTCGACGCCGACCTGGTCCCCGCGCGGGCGCGCATCCGCGCCGCCCTGGACCTGGCCGGCCCGGTGGCCGCCCGGCTGCACGCCTATCTGCAGGTGGACGTCGCCGCGATCCTGTCGCTCCCCTACGACGTCCGCGGGCTGTACAACGACGACGTGCTGCGCGCCCCGGAGCTCGCCGAGCAGGCCGGGCGGCGGGCGGAGATCCACGACCTGACCCGCGAACTCATCGAGGCGGGCATCCACGGCGGCGAACTGGTCCCCTTCGACACCGGCTTCGTCCAGCACGCGATCACCGGCCTCCTGCTGGAGGTGGTGCGGGAGCGCGGCGCCGCCCCCTCCGGCGCGCCCGCCGCCCGCGCCCTTGACGTGGCCGACTTCGTCCTGCGCGCCGTCCTCGTCGAGGCCGGCACGCTGGACGACGTCCGTGCGAAGGCCGGCGCCCTCGTCCCCGACATCACCGCCATGGCCACCCCCCGCCCCGTGGCCTGATCACGAGTCCGAGCCACAGACGGGCGGCGACGGCGTGGCTCGGGGGCAGGCGGCCACGGATGCGCACCCGGCTTTTCAGGCAGGTCGTGCAGCGCGGCAAGGTGAACTCGACGTCCCCAGGCCCAGGATCCGGCGAGGCCTGCGGGCCCCGCCGATGAGTTCGCCGCCAGTGCCGAGGCCCTGGGTGAACGGGTCGCGGACTTGAATCGAGGCCGGGCCCGCGAAGGCCCGGCCTTCTGCGTTATCGCAGGCTCTTGGGGCGCATGTCCGTCCACGTCGCCTCGATGTGGTCCAGGCAGGCCTGCCGTGCCGCCGGGCCGAAGCTCACCGTCCAGCCCGCGGGCACGTCGGCGAACTCGGGCCACAGGCTGTGCTGGCCCTCCTCGTTCACCAGGACGGTGTACACCCCGTCGGGGTTCTCGAACGGGTTGCTGCTCATGCGCGGTTTCCCTTCTCTAGCGCGTCGCGCCACTTGTCGGCCAGGTCGGGCGCCCCGGGGGCGCGCGTCCAGGTCGCGGTGAACACGCCGTCCATGGTGACGGCGTCGATGGTGTACGGGTGGGTCAGGGGGGCGTCGGGGTGGTCGGGCGTCTCCTCAGCGGAGGAGTCGACGGTCCAGTCGCCGCCCTCCGAGGAGGTCGAGCGCCCGAGGTAGTTCAGCAGGACCTCCGGTTCGCCGTCGCCGTGGACAGTGATCTTCGTGAACCAGCCGACCGTACGCGACAGGTCGTGGTCGCCGTCGCGGCCGTGGCCCTCGACCTCGATCGTGACGTCGCGGCCGAAGGCCTCCCGCAGCGTCGCGACCAGGTACGCGTCGGTGACGTCGAAGGCCGGGACCTCGGTCACCGACGTGAGCGCCTCGCGGACGAGGCCGTGGACGCCCGTCTCCGGCAGGTCGTCACCGGCCGAAGCCCACCCGCGGAACTGGACCGGAACCGGAGCCAGGGCCTCGCCCCGCCACGCCGCCGCGAGGTCGTCGACGATGACGCCCCACGACACGGCGTCGACCGCCAGGTGGTGGATCGACAGCCGGACGCGGTCGCCGAGCCAGTCGACGGCGACCATCCGGCCGGTGCGCGGGTCGAGGTCGCCCACCGTGAACTCGCCGATGTGGAGGCCGTCGTCGGCGAGCCGGGAGCGGAGCATCGGGTGGCGCTCGGCCACCTGCCGCAGAAGCTCGTCGAACCGATCACGGGTCAGCCCGGCCGGGACGCGGAGCACGGCCGACTGGCAGAACGACTCCATGTGCGGCCGGCGGACCAGGCGGCGCATGATCGGGGTCAGCGGGATCGCCGCCCGCCGGGCCGCCTTCGCGAGGGCCTCGACCGTGCGGTGCTCGAAGATCTGGCGGGCGGTGACCGTCCAGCCCTCGGCGCGGGCGCGGGCGATGACGCGCATGGCCAGCAGGCTGTCGCCGCCGAAGGCGAAGAAGTCGTCCGCCACGCCGATGCCGACGACGCCCAGCACCTCGGCGAACACCGCCGCCAGCGCCTGTTCGGCCTCCCCTGCCGCAGGGCGGCTCTCCGACGGCGTGAGCGAAGGCGCGGGGAGCGCCGCCCGGTCGAGTTTGCCGTTGGGCAGCACCGGCAGCCGGTCGAGGGCGACGAAGGCGCTGGGGACCATGTAGCCGGGGAGTTCCCCGGCGGCCAGGTCACGCAGGCCGTCCACGCCGCCGACGACGTAGGCGACCAACCGGCCGCCGACGACCTGTACCGTCACCTGCGTCGCCCAGCGGCTCAGCACCGCCTCGATCTCGCCCGGTTCCACCCGGTGGCCACGGACCTTCACCTGGTCGTCGGCGCGGCCCTGGTAGTCGAGCCGGCCGTCGGCGGTCCAGCGGGCCAGGTCGCCGGTACGGTACATGCGCTCCCCCGCCGCGAACGGGTCGGCCACGAACCGTTCCGCCGTCAGGCCGGGCCGGTTGAGGTAGCCGCGCGCCAGGCCGGCGCCCGACAGGTAGAGCTCGCCGGTGACGCCGGGGGCGACCGGGCGCAGGCCCGCGTCCAGGACGTAGGCCCGGGTGTTGGCCACCGGGCGGCCGACCAGCGGGGTCGCGCTGTCGCCCGTGTGAGCGACCAGCGCGTCGACGGTGGCCTCCGTCGGGCCGTACAGGTTGACGCCGTTGCGCATACGCGTCCACAGCGCGTCGCTGACCGCCTCGCCGCCGACGCCGACGAGCGCGAGCGGGCCGTCGTCGACCAGGCCCGGCATCTGGGCCAGGAACGACGGGGTGACCTCGATGAAGTCGATCGCGTGGTCGCGGACGAACCGCTCCAGCAGGACCGGGTCACGCCGCGTCTCGTCGTCGGCGACGTACAGGGCGTGGCCGTCGACCAGCCACAGTTGCGGCTGCCATGACGCGTCGAACGAGAACGACCAGGCGTGACCCACCCGGAGGTGGCGGCGGCCGGTGGCCGCCTTCACGCGGTCGTGGAGGTCGGCGCGGTGGCTGTGGAACAGGTTCGCCAGTGACGCGTGCGTGACCACGACGCCCTTCGGGCGGCCGGTCGAGCCGGAGGTGTAGATCACGTAGGCGGGGTGCCTCGGGTCGTACACGTCCGGGAGGTCGGCCGAACCGTCGAGACCCTCCAGCGACTCCAGGACCAGCACCGGAGCGGCGTCGGCGAGCATGTCGGCGACGCGGGCCTGCGGCAGCGCCGGGTCGATCGGCAGGTACGCCGCCCCCGACCGCAGCACCGCCAGGATGGCGATGACGTGGTCGGCCGTGCGCGGCAGCGCCAGTGCGACGATCTGCTCCGGGCCCGCGCCGCGCGCGACCAGCGCCCGCGCCGTCGAGTCGACCGCTTCGGTGAGTTCGGCGAACGTCCACGACCGGCCGTCGGCGACCAGGGCCACCTCGGCAGGGGTGGCCGCCGCCTGGGCCGCGAGCAGTTCGGGGACGGTGCCGCCGGTTTCCAGAACCGCGCCGGCGCCCCGGTCGAGCAGCCACGCGCGCTCCCCCGCCGCGAGGCCGTCGAGGGCGCCCACCAGCGGGTCGTCGGCGACCCGCCTCAGGATCTCCACCAGGGCGTCCGCGACGCGTTCGGCCCTGGCCCGGTCGCCGTGGAACTCGGCCGTCAGCACCAGTTCGTCGCCGGGCTCGACCGCCCAGGTCAGCGGGTAGTGGGTGGCGTCATGGTGGGCGATCGGGGTGAACCGGTCGTGGCCGCCGGCGTCCGGGTAGGACTCGAAGACCATCAGGGTGTCGAACAGGTCCCCGGTCCCGGCGGCCTTCTGGATGCCGGCCAGGCCGAGGTACTGGTGCTCGATCAGCGCCGCCTGCCGGTCCTGGAGGCGGGTCAGGTACGCCGTCATCCGCTCCCCCTCGCGCGGGGTGGCCCGCACGGGGACGGTCGTGATGAACAGGCCGACCGCCGACTCCGACCCGGGCATGTCGCGGCCGGAGACCGTCGCGCCGAACACGACGTCGTCGCGGCCGGTGAGGCGGGCCAGCAGCAGGCCCCACGCGCCCTGCGCGACCGTGTTGAGCGTGAGCCCGGCGGCTCGCGCGTAAGCGGTGAGGCGGTCGGTCTCGGCGCGCGTCAGCCGCACCTCGTGGAGCCGCGGCAGGGCCGGGCGGTGGCCGCCCTGGTCGAGCAGGGTCGGTTCGGCGCCGTCGAGTTCCGCCGCCCAGGCGCGGGCGGCGGCGTCGGCGTCCTGGCGGGCCAGCCACTCCAGGTGGTCGCGGAACGGGCGGGCCGCCGGGTGCGGACGGCCCTCGTAGAGGGCGGTGAACTCCGCCATCAGCGCGGGCAGCGACCAGCCGTCGAGGAGGACGTGGTGGTGGGTGAGGACGAGGCGGTTCCCGGCCAGCAGCAGGCGCAGCAGCGGCGGGCGGTCGACCACGAAGCCGGTCCGCTCGCGGGCGAGTTCGGCGTCGAGGTCCTCCGGGGCGACCTCCCGCCACGGGAGGTCCACCCGCCGCGGGATCACCGCGACCGGGCGGCCCGACGACAGGTGGCCGAAGCCCGCGCGCAGGTTCTCGTGGCGGTCGAGCAGGGCCTGGCCGGCCGCCCGCAGCCGGGAGGCGTCGACCTCGCCGCCGATCTCGTAGACGACCTGGACGGTGTAGACGTCCTCCTCGTCGTAGGAGGCGTGGAAGAGCAGCCCGGCCTGGAGCGGGGTGACCGGCAGGATCGGGTCGGCGAACTCGGCGCGCTCCTCCGGGGTGAAGAAGGTGACCGACCGCTCGTCGGCGGAGGCCTCCGCGGAGACGGCCGCGAGGCCGCGTACCGAACGGAAGCGGAAGACGTCGCGCGGGGTCAGCTGGAGGCCCGCGGCTCTGGCCCGGCCGACCAGGCGCATCGCGACGATGCTGTCGCCGCCGAGGGCGAAGAAGTCGTCCTCGGCGCCGACCCTGTCCAGGCCGAGCACGTCGGCGAACACCCCGGCCAGCGTCTCCTCGCGCGGCGTCGCCGGGAGGGCGTCGCCCGCGGTGAAGCCGGGGGCGGGCAGGGCGTTCCGGTCGAGTTTCCCGCTGCTGGTCAGCGGCAGCGCGTCGAGCCAGACGACGGCGGCGGGCACCATGTACTCGGGCAGCGTCCGGGCCAGGTCGAGCTCGCGCGGCTCGCCGACCACGTAGGCGACGAGCCGGTCGTCGCGGGCCACCACGACGTTGACGCCGCCGATGGCGGCCTCGATCTCGCCGAGCTCGATCCGGAATCCGCGGATCTTGACCTGGTGGTCGGTGCGGCCCAGGTAGGACAGGGTGCCGTCGCGGTTCCAGCGGGCCAGGTCGCCGGTACGGTACATGCGCTCCCCCGCCGCGAACGGGTCGGCCACGAACCGTTCGGCGGTCAGGCCGGGCCGGTCGAGGTAGCCGCGCGCGAGCTGCACGCCCGCCAGGTAGAGCTCCCCGGCGACGCCGGGCGGGACCGGCCGGAGCCACCGGTCGAGCACGTAGGTGCGGGTGTTCCAGATCGGGCGGCCGATGGTGACCTCGTCGCCGGTCACCTCGACGGCCGTGACGTCGACCGACGCCTCGGTGGGGCCGTAGAGGTTGTGCAGTTCGGCGTCGACCCGCTCGTGGAACCGGGCCGCCAGGTCGGCGGGCAGCGCCTCGCCGGAGCAGAGCACCCGGGTCAGGCCGCGCACCTCGACGTCGAGGAACGCGCGCAGCATCGACGGCACGAAGTGGACCGTCGTCACGCCCTCCCGTTCGATGAGACCGGCCAGGTAGGCGGGGTCGCGGTGGCCGTCGGGCCGGGCCACGACGAGCGCGGCGCCGGTGATCAGCGGCCAGAAGAACTCCCACACCGACACGTCGAAGCTCGCCGGGGTCTTCTGCAGGACGCGGTCGGCGGCGGTCAGCCCGTATTCGGCCTGCATCCACCGCAGGCGGTTCGCGATGCCCTCGTGCGGGACGACGACGCCCTTCGGGCGGCCGGTCGAGCCGGAGGTGTAGATCACGTACGCCGGGCTCTGCCCCGGGTACTCCGTCGGCAGGTCGCCGTACGGGCCGGCCGGGAGCGGGCCGTCGACGACGATGACGGGCCTGGCCTCGGCAAGCATGTACGCCCGGCGCTCCGCCGGCAGGTCCGGGTCGAGGGGCAGGTAGGCGGCGCCGGCGCGCTGGACGGCGTACAGAACCGTGACCAGCTCGATCGAGCGCGGCAGCGACACCGCGACGGTCGTCTCCGGGCCCGCGCCGAGACCGGCCAGGACCCGGGCCGTCGCCTCGACGCGGGCGTCGAACTCGGCGTAGGTGAGCCGGGTGTCCTCGAAGACCAGCGCGAGCGCGTCGGGGGTGCGGCGGGCCTGCTCGCGGAACAGCTCGGGCAGGGTGGCCGCCGGGAGCTCGACGGCCGTGAAGGCCGGGGGCTCCTCGACGTGGACGTCGAGGTCGCGTACCCGGGCCGACGGGTCGGCGGCCACCTGGCGCAGGAGCCGCACCAGGCGGGCGGCGAGCAGGTCGGCGGTGGCCTGGTCGAACAGGTCGGCGCTGTACTCGATCCAGCCCTCGACGCCCGCCTCCCGCTCGATGAAGTCGACGCTCAGGTCGAACTTCGCGGTGTCCCGGCCGGTCTCCATTTCGGTGACCGTGAGGCCGTCGAGCGCGGGCGGGGCGGCCTGGCCGGTCAGGTAGACCACCATGACCTGGAACAAGGGGTGCCGGGCCAGCGACCTCGGCGGGTCGAGCACCTCGACGAGCCGCTCGAACGGCACGTCCTGGTGCTCGTAGGCGGCCAGCGCGGTGTCCCTGACCCGGCCGAGCAGCTCGGCGAAGGTCGGGTCGCCGCTCAGGTCGGTCCGCAGCACCAGCGTGTTGACGAAGAACCCGACGAGGTCTTCGAGGCTCTCGTCGCCCCGGCCGGAGATCGGGGTGCCGAGGGGGATGTCCTCGCCGGCGCCGAGCCGGTTGAGCAGGGCGGCGACGGCGGCCTGGGTCAGCATGAACATGCTGACGCCGTGCGCCCGCGCGACCTCCCGGAGGCCCCCGAACAGGTCGGCGTCGAGGGTGAAGCCCGCCAGCCCGCCCCGGAAGGAGCTCTCCGCCGGGCGCGGCCGGTCGGCCGGGAGGACCAGCTCGTCGGGCAGGTCCCGCAGCGCCTCCTCCCAGTGGGCGGTCTCCCCTTCGGGGGCCCAGAGGGTGTAGTCGGCGTACTGGACCCGGAGCGGCGCCCACTCCGGCGCCTGGCCCCGGCGGCGGGCGTTGTAGGCGGTGGCCAGGTCGCGCCGGAGCGGCGCGTCCGACCACTCGTCGGTGGCGATGTGGTGGACGACCAGCGTCAGCACGCCGCCGTCGAGGTGCGCCCGGATGGGGATCTCACGGTCGAGCGCGAACCCGGACGTCACCGGGCCCTCGACCAGCGGCACCGTCACGTCGTCGAGGATCAGCTGGTAGGGCTCGCCGTCGCGGTCGGGGAAGACGGTCCGCAGCGCCTCGTGCCGTCCGGCGACGTCGTTCAGGGCGTGCCGGAGCGCGTCGACGTCGAGCGGGCCCTCCAGCCGCCAGGCCATGGTGATCTCGTAGGCGCCGGCGTCGTCGATCCGGTCGAGCAGCCACATCCGGCGCTGGGCGTAGGAGAGCCTGAGGAACTCCGGCCGCTCCACCGGGACGGGCCCCGGCCGGACCGCCTCGCCCAGCCGGAGGGCGAGCCGGGCCGGGGTGGGCGCGTCGAAGACCGCCCGCAGCGAGACCTCGGCGCCCAGCACCGCCCTGATCCGGCTGACCAGGCGCATGCCGAGCAGCGAGTGGCCGCCGAAGGCGAAGAAGTCGTCGTCGGGGCCGATCTCGGTGCCGAGCACGTCGGCGAAGACCGCGCACAGCACCTCCTCGCGGGCGTCCCGGGGGCGGCGCGACACGGAGATCTTGCGTTCGGGGGCCGGGAGCGCCCGGCGGTCGAGCTTCCCGGCGACCGATCTCGGCAGCGTGTCCATCGCCACGAACGCGGCCGGGACCATGTGGTCGGGCACCTGCGCGGCGACGTGGGCGCGCAGCTCGCCCTCGGTCGCGGCCGAGACGACGTAGGCGACCAGCGTCTCCTCGCGCACGATCACCGCCGCCTGGGTGACGGCCGGGTGGGCGCGCAGCACGGCCTCGATCTCGCCGAGCTCGATCCGGAACCCGCGCAGCTTCACCTGGTCGTCGGCGCGGCCGAGGAATTCGAGCGTGCCGTCGGGGCGGAACCGGGCCAGGTCGCCGGTACGGTACATGCGCTCCCCCGCCGCGAACGGGTCGGCGGTGAACCGCTCGGCGGTCAGGCCCGGCCGGTTGAGGTAGCCGCGCGCCAGCCCGGGGCCCGCCAGGTAGAGCTCGCCCGGCACGTTGGCGGGCTGGGGGCGCAGGCGGGCGTCCAGGACGTACACGCGGATGCCGGCCACCGGGGCGGCCCAGCCGTCGTGCCAGCCGTAGGCGTCGACCGCGCACTCGGTCGGGCCGTAGAGGTCGTGGACGACGACCCCCTCCTGGTTCTTCAGCCGCTCCCACAGCTCGGGCGGGGTGGCCTCGCCGCCGACCGTGAGCACCTTCGGCGCGTAGCCGTCGAGGAACCCGTGGTGCATGAGTTCCCGCAGGTAGGTCGGGGTGAGGTCGACGTAGTCGAGCCGCTCGCGCTCGATCAGGGCGAGCAGCGCGGCCGGGTCGGTCATGGTCTGCTCGTCGGCCACGTACAGCGCGTGCCCGGCCAGCAGCCAGAGCAGCGGCTCCCACGAGCCGTCGAAGCTGAACGACGCGGCGTGCAGCGCCCTGGCCGGTTCGGCGGCGATCAGGTCGCCGGCGTGGCTGGCGAACAGGTTGGCGATGCCCCGATGGGTGCCGACGACGCCCTTGGGCGTGCCGGTCGATCCGGAGGTGTAGATGACGTAGGCCGCGCTGTCGGGCTCGACGTCGGCGAACTCCGCGGAGCCCTCGACGTCGTCGAGGGAGGCCAGCACGCACACGGGCCGGGTCTCGGCGATCATGTACGCCAGCCGGTCGGCCGGATAGGCGCGGTCGATCGGCAGGTAGGCGGCCCCCGAGGCGAGCACGCCCAGGATCGCCGGCACCATCTCGGCGCGGGAGACCGCGAGGCCCACGATCTTCTCCGGCCCCGCGCCCTTGGCTGCGACGTGCGCCGCCACCGCGCGGGCCGTCGCGGCCAGTTCGGCGAAGGTGTAGGCGCGGTCGGCGGTGACCAGAGCGGTGTCGGAGGGCCTGGTCACCGCCAGCTCCTCGACGATCGACGGGATCGACCGGAACGGGAGCGGCCGGTCGTCGCTCCGGACGGGGGCGTCGCCGTCGAGCAGGACGGGCAGCTCGCTGACCCGGGTGTCGAGCCGGAGCCCGCCGAGGAGCCGCAGCGCGCGGGCCGCGAGGTCGGCGGCGGTCCGCTCGGTGAACCGGCCTTCGGCGTATTCGAGCAGCAGGGTCATGGCCGGGCCGTCGACGAAGGTGAAGTCGAGGTCGAACTTGGCCGTCTCGATCCGGGTGTCGATCCACTCGGTCTCCAGGCCGAGCACGCCGGGGTCGCCGGGGTCGCCGCCGGGCCGGTAGTGGTAGCCCATCATGACCTGGAACAGCGGGTTGCGGCCGGGCACGCGCGGCGGGTTGAGGTCCTCGACGAGCCGCTCGAACGGCAGGTCCTGGTGTTCGAAGGCGGCCAGGTCGGCCTCCTTCACCCGGTCGAGCAGCTCCCCGAACGTGGGGTCGCCCGAGAGGTCGGCCCGCAGGACGAGGGTGTTCACGAAGAACCCGACGAGGTCGTCGAGCCCTTCGTCGGTACGGCCCGCGATCGGCGCCCCGATCGGGATGTCGTCGCCCGCCCCCAGCCGGTGCAGCAGGGCGGCGACGGCGGCCTGGAGGACCATGAACACGCTGGTCCCGGTGGCGGCGGCCAGCTCCCTGAGGGCGTCGGCGTGGGGGACGTCCAGGCGGATGACGCCCGAAGGGCCGCCGGGGACGCGCGGGCCGTCGTACGGCAGGGCGATCTCGTCGGGCAGGTCGTCGAGCCGGTCGCGCCAGAAGGCGAGCTGGCGGTCGCCGTCGTGGGCCAGCAGGCGCTCCTGCCAGAGGGTGTAGTCGGCGTACTGGACCGGGAGCGGCTCCCAATCGGGGGCCGCGCCGAGGAGTCGCGCCCGGTAGGCGGTGTCCAGGTCGCGCAGGAACGGGCGGTCGGACCACTCGTCGGTGGCGATGTGGTGCAGGATGATCGCCACTTCGTGCTCGTCCGGGCCGGTCGGCCGGACGGAGACCCGGATGGGCGGCTCGGCCGTCAGGTCGAAGGGCCGGTGGGGGTCGTCGGTGAACGTCAGCGGGAGGTCGGTGACGACCTGGTAGGGCTCGCCGTCGATCTCCTCGATGACGGTGCGCAGCACCTCGTGCCGCCGCACCACGTCGTTCAGCGCCTGCTCGAACGCGGCCCGGTCGAACGCGCCGCGCACCTTCATGACCAGCGGGAAGTGGTAGGCGTCGCCGCCCGAGAGGCGTTCGGCCAGCCACAGACGCCGCTGCGCGGCCGACGCGGGCACCCGGCCGGGCCGGGGC
>NZ_SZQA01000005.1 GCF_005233835.1 Herbidospora galbida
TGCGCCTGCTGGTCACCACCTCCCGGCTGGCGCCCAACATGTTCGACCTGCACCCGCCCTTCCAGATCGACGGCAACTTCGGCGCCACCTCCGGCATCGCCGAAATGCTCCTGCACAGCCACACCGGGGAACTCCACGTCCTCCCGGCGCTGCCCTCGGCCTGGCCCAGCGGCAAGGTCGCCGGGCTGCGCGGGCGCGGCGGCTACACCCTCGGCGCCACCTGGAGCTCCGGCCGGGCCACCGAGATCCTGATCAGGTTCGACCGGGACGGCGCCGTCCGGGTCCGCAACGCCGTCTTCACCGGCACCGTCGACGTCACCGACAACGGCACGGCGGTGACGTTCACCAAACCCGAGTCCGACGTGGTGTCCTTCACCGGCCAGGCCGGGCGCACCTACCGCCTGACCGGCACCGGCACCCCCCAGCAGCCGACCTCCTGGGTCCGGATCGTCAACGGCACCACCGGGCTGGCGCTCGACAGCGGCGGCAGCGTCGCCTCCGGCTCGGTGGTCAAGCAGTGGACCTCCGGCAGCTCCACCAACCTGCAGTGGCAGCTGGTCGACCTGGGCAGCGGCTGGTACCGGATCGTCAACCGCACCAACGGGATGGTCGTCGACAGCTGGGGCAACACCGCCAACGGCGCCAACGCCCGCCAGTCGGCCTGGAACGGCGGCAACAACCAGCAGTGGCGGCTGGCCGCCACCGGCAACGGCCGCTACCAGATCATCAACCGCGGCACCGGCACCGCCCTGGACGGCATGGGCAACGCCACCTCCGGCTCCACCGTCTGCATGTGGGCGCCGAACACCAACACCAACAACCAGTGGACCCTCGTCCCCGTCTGATCGGGAACCGCCGACTCCTCGCCGCCGCGGGTGCCACCGCGGCGGCGAGGCCGTTCACGGGAGCGTCAGGTTTCGCGGTTGTTACGGGATCTTGCTCGGAGACTCTTGTCTGAAGTGTCCGGTCACTTTACAGTTTCAGACGAAAGGTTCAGAAAATAACCCGAAAATAACTGCCACCTTCTTGACCGCATGCCCGGTTGAGGCATTCCCCGCCTCCCGTCCATACGAAGGGTGCTTTCGTGTCCTGACCGAATCCACGCGCGTACATCCGCCCCGATTTGTTAGCGATAACACTTCATGTACGTGCGCCGATCCCAACAGGAGCATCACCGCCGACCATCGGCAAAGGTGGATGACGCATGCCCGTACGCGAATGAACAAACGTCCCCTCTCCCCGAAATGTTAGCGATAACACCTTCGTAACCTTTCCGTCGGTAACCGACGGGCGCCCGCTCTACCTCCGTGTCTGGAGTTCGCAATGCCCGTGTCCCCCCGCCTCCGCTTACGTTTCCCCGCCGCCTCGAGAATCGCGGTGGCGCTCGTCGCCGTGCTCGCCTGCGCCGGCCTGGTGACCACGAGCGCGACCGCCGACGCCTGGTCGCCCGCCTCGTCGTACACCTCCACCGACAAGGGCGACGGCACCTACACCGTCCCGCTCCTGCGCTCCGACGTGCCCGACATCAGCGTGGAACGCGTGCCGGCCGCCGAGAACGACGAGGGCCGCGACCTCTATTACATGATCAGCACCACGATGCACATGAGCCCGGGTGCGCCGATCATGAAGTCGTACGACCTGGTGAACTGGGAGATCGTCAACTACGTCTTCGACCGGGCGAGCATCGGGGACGCCTTCTCCCTGCGCAACGGGCAGAACTCCTACGGACAGGGCCAGTGGGCGTCGTCGCTGCGCTACCACGACGGCATGTTCTACGTCGCCTTCAACACCAACAACCTCGGCGGCGCCTACCTCTACCGGACCGACGACATCGACGACGGGAAGTGGGAGCGCACCGCCCTCGGCCGGGGCCTGCACGACCCCTCGCTGTTCTTCGACGTCGACGGCACCGCCTACATCTTCTACGGCTCGGGCGGGACGAGCGCCGTGCGCCTCAACACCGACCTGACGGCCATCGCGCAGGACTACCCGAACATCTTCACCGCGAACGACTACGCGGGCCGGCCCTTCATCGGCGGCCTGTTCGAGGGCGCGCAGTTCTACCACATCGACGGCTGGTACTACGCGGTCATCATCACCTGGCCGTCCGGGCAGGGCCGCCAGGTCGTCATGTTCCGCTCCAAGGACCTGCTCGGCCGCTACACCTCCGCCGGGGGCGTCAACACCTACGAGGCGCGCGGGGTGCTCAACTCCAACGGCTTCGCCCAGGGCAGCCTGGTGCCCATCTCCCGGGAAGGCGGCCGCACCGACTGGTGGGGCATGTTCTTCCGCGACACCTTCCCCGTCGGCCGCATCCCGGCGCTGATCCCCGCGACCTGGCAGGACGGCTGGCCGACCTTCGGCGACAACGGCGTCGTGCAGGTGGACGGGGCGTTCCAGAAGCCGATCGCGCTCGACCCGGCGCAGGAGACCTTCGAGCGGCAGAAGAGCATCGTCGCCTCCGACGACTTCGCCAACGACGCCCCCGAGCGGGCGTACACGGACGAGAACTGGACGATCCCGGAGCCGCCCGACGTCGACGAGTCGCTGATCGGCGTCGAGCTCCTGCAGAACCCCGGGTTCGAGGCCGAGGCGACCGCGCCGTGGGCGGCGCAGTTCGGCGCGACCCTGAGCCGGGACACCGGTGACCCCGCCGCGGGTTCGGCGGCGCTGAAGGTCGGCGGCCGGACGCTCAACGGCTCGGGCCCCAACCAGTTCCTCAACGGCAGGATGCAGCACGGCGTGACCTACACCGTGTCGGCGAAGATCAAGTACACCTCCGGCCCGAGCAGCGTGCGGTTCAACCTCGTGGCCGACTGGGGCAGCGGCGTCCAGGTCATGACGTTCGGGAACGTGCCGAGCGGCCAGTGGACGACGGTCTCCGGGCGCTTCACCGTGCCGACGACGGCGAACCTGAACAACTTCAAGTTCGCGGTGGAAACGCCGTGGGCCAACCCGCAGCCGCCGTCGTCCAGCGTGGAATACCTGATCGACGACGTCTCGGTCGTCGGGCTCCCGCCGACGGCGGAGTACCCGACCGAGGCGGAGATCGCCCCCAACGGATCGCGGCTCGACGTCGCCTGGGAGTGGAACCACGCCCCCGACAACCGCAACTGGTCGCTCACCGACCGGGACGGCTGGCTGCGGCTGACCACGGGCAAGCCGGTGACCGGCCAGTACGTCTACACCAAGCTCTCCAACCGGGCCGAACTGGCGTGGCTGGAGGAGGCGCGCAACACCCTGACCCAGCGCACGTTCGGGCCGCGCCAGTCGGCGGAGACCCGCATGGACGTCTCGGGCATGAAGAACGGCGACGTCGCGGGCCTGGCCGCCTTCAACCGCGGCTTCTCCTACGTGGCGGTCAAGCGCTCCGGCGGCGTGAACACGCTGGGCGTGGTGAACCGGCCGCAGCCGTTCGGGGTCGACCTCGACCAGGCCGCCCTGGAGGCCTTCGTCCCGGGCACCACCGTGCCGCTCGGTGACGCCACCGAGGTGTCGGTCAAGGCCGACCTCGACTTCGCCGCGCCGGTCGGGCAGCTCTGGACGACCTTCTACTACAGCCTCGACGGCCTGACCTGGACCCGGCTGGGCAACCGCGTCGGCCCGCAGACGCTCGACGGCAGCCTCGCCCACTTCATGGGCCACCGGGTCGCCCTGTTCAACTACGCCACGCAGGAGAAGGGCGGGCGGGTCGACTTCGACCACTACCTGCTCAGCGACACCCTGACCGCGCAGAACCTCCCCCTCGACACCACCCGCCTCGACGCGGCCATCGCGCACGCCGGGACGCTGAACGAGCACTCCTACCCGGCCGGCGCCTGGGCCGACGCGCAGAAGGCGCTCACGGCGGCGAAGGTGGCCCGGGCCGGCGCGTTCGGCACCCAGAACCAGATCGACGCGCCGGAGCGGGCCCTCAGCTACCAGCTGGCCCGGCTCGGCACGCTGGAGATCGAGGACGTGACCGGCCCGGTCGTCGAGGTCTCGGGTGTGGCGGACAGCGGCGACAGCCGGGATCTGCGCATCGGCTGGGAGGCCACCGACGCGGGGTCCGGAGTCGCCGCCACCACCGCGACCCTCGACGGGCAGCCGGTCCAGCCCGGCACGCTCACCCTCTACGAACTGACCCTCGGCGAGCACGTACTCGTCGTCACCGCCGTCGACCACGCCGGGAACCAGACGGTGGAGACCGTCCGGTTCACCGTCTCCACCTCGGTCGAGGACGTCTCGGCGCTCATCGACCGGTTCGCGGCCGAGGGCAAGACCAACGCCGGCAGCGCCGTACGCCTGCACAAGGAGCTCGACCGCGTCGTCGCGGCCATCGAGAAGGACAAGGACCCCAAGAAGATCGTCAAGGTGATCGAGAAGTTCAAGAGCGGGGTGCAGGACCACCGCGTCGAGGCCGACGAGATCGTCCGCACCACCCTGCTCCGCGACGCCGACGCCCTGATCGTCCAGTGGGGCGGCACCCCGAGGAACAAGGAGAGCATCTCGTGAAATTACGCTCGCGCTTCGCCGCGATCGTGACCGCCGGAGCGATGCTGGGCGCGGTGGCGACCGTCACGGCGGCGCCGGTCCAGGCGGCCGGCCCGGACATCATCGTGAACGGCGGCTTCGAGTCGGGCCTCACCGGCTGGTTCCCGAACAACGGGAACGCGGCCGACACGGCCACGCTGACCCCGACGACCGACGCCTACTCCGGCTCGGCCGCCGTCGCGGTCAGCCAGCGGATGACGACCGGCTCAGGTCCTATGCAGGATCTGTCGGGCAAGGTGCAGGCGGGGAAGACCTACTCGGTGACGGCCCGGGTGAAATACGAGAACCCGAACAGCCCGGCCACCAAGCAGTTCTTCATCACCATGCACTACGGCGGGGGGACGTACACCAACCTCGGCACCGTGACCACCCCGCGCGGACAGTGGGGCCTGATCCAGGGCACGTTCACCATTCCGGCCGCGCAGAGCGTGGCCACCGCGCGGATCTTCGTCGAGACCCCGTGGACGCAGACGCCCTCGTCGGCGCCCGACACGCATCTGATGGACTTCAAGGTCGACGACGTGACCCTCCGGGAGTTCACCCCGTCGACCACGATCGAGGTGCTCGGCAAGAACCCCGGTGAGGGCAACCCGCTCATCTCGCACAAGTTCGGGGCCGACGGCAACGCCTTCGTCCACGACGGCCGCGTGTACCTCTACATGACCAACGACACGCAGGTGTACAACCCGGGCCCGAACGGGATCTCCCCGACCAACACCTACGGCGGCATCAACACCATCACCGTCATCTCCTCCGACGACCTGGTCAACTGGGTCGACCACGGCGAGATCCCGGTGGCCGGGCCGAACGGCGTCGCCAAGTACGCCGGCAACTCCTGGGCCCCGGCGATGGAGAGCAAGGTCGTCGACGGCGTCGAGAAGTTCTTCCTCTACTTCGCCAACAACGGCGCCGCCACCGGCGTCATCGTCGGCGACTCGCCGGTCGGCCCGTGGCGGGACGAGCGCGGCAGCCTGCTGATCACCGGCGCGACGCCGGGCGCGTCGAACGGGATCAACTGGCTCTTCGACCCGGGTGTCTTCATCGACGACGACGGCCAGGCCTACCTCTACTTCGGTGGCGGCGGCGACGACAACTCCGACAGCTACGAGAACACCAACCACCCCAAGTCCACCCGGGTCATCAAGCTCGGCGACGACATGACGAGCACCGTCGGTTCGGCCGAGGTCATCGACGGGCCGCTCATGTTCGAGGCGGGCCACGTCTTCAAGCGCGAGGGCAAGTACTACTACTCGTACTCCTCGAACTTCGGCTTCGGCGGTCCGATCGACCCCGCCGGTCCCCCGACCGGGGCGATCGCCTACATGGTCGCCGACCACCCGATGGGCCCCTGGACCGCCGACAAGTACAAGGGTGTGATCTTCCGTAACCCCGGCAACTTCTTCGGGGCCGGCGGCAACAACCACCAGTCGGTGTTCCAGCTCGGCGGAGAGTACTACTTCACCTACCACGCCCAGACGCTGAACCGGCGGATCACCGGCGGCGCCACCCAGGGCTTCCGCAGCCCGCACATCGCCAAGCTCGAGTTCAACCAGGACGGCTCGATCAAGGAGGTGCTCGGCACCTACGACGGCGTCGAGAAGATCCGCGACCTGGCCCCCTACCGGGTGATCGAGGCCGAGACCATCGCGTGGCAGCAGGGCATCGCCACCAAGAAGGTCGAGGGCTCCTCGGCGGAGTTCGGCGCCCAGGCGCCCAACCTCGTGCTGCACGACGTCGACAACGGCGACTGGACCTCGCTCGCCTCGGTCGACTTCGGTGAGAAGGGTGCCACCGCGCTCACCACGAAGGTGCGCCCCCTCGTCGCCGGCGGCCGGATCGACGTCCGCCTCGACAACCGCACCGCGCCGGTGGTCGCGACGATCCCCGTCGACGCCCCGCTCAACGCCTGGACGGAGCTGACCGCCGAGGTCGACGGCCTCACCGGCGTGCACGACGTCTACTTCACCTACGCCGGACCCGCCAACGCCGACCTGTTCGAGGTCGACTCGTGGGCCTTCGAGAGCCAGGCCGAGGACGAGACCGCCCCGTCGGTCGAGATCACCGGTGTGACCGACGGCGGCGAGTACGGCGACAGCGGCGACCTCACCCTCGGCTGGACCGCCGAGGACAGCGAGTCGGGCGTCGCCACGACCACCGCGACCCTCGACGGGCAGCCGGTCCAGCCCGGCGCGATCACGCTCTACACGCTGGCCCTGGGCGAGCACGAGCTGGTCGTCACGGCCGTCGACCACGCCGGGAACCAGACGGTGCGGACCGTCCGGTTCACCGTCACCACCTCGGTCGAGGACGTCTCGGCGCTCATCGACCGCTTCGCGGCCGAGGACAAGACCAACGCCAGCAGCGCGGTCCGCCTCCACAAGGAGCTCGACCGCGTCATCGCGGCCATCGCCGAGCAGAAGGACGACAAGAAGATCATCAAGGTGATCGAGAAGTTCAAGAGCGGGGTGAAGGACCACCGCGTCGAGGCCGACGAGATCGTCCGCACCACCCTGCTCCGCGACGCCGACGCGCTGATCGTCGGTTACGGAGGAACCCCCCGGACCTGACGCTCAGCTCCAGAGGTTCAACAGGGTTCGAGCCGGGTGCGGTGGCCGTCCAGGTGCAGTCTGACCAGGGGGGCCACCGTCCCGCCGAAGTGGGCCCGGTCGGCCGGGCCCCGGTAGTCGAGGAAGCTGACCACCCGCAGGTCGTCGAGCACCATCCAGGCGTAGGCCTGGTCGGGCTGGGTCTGCGGGTTCCCGATGACCAGGCCGGAGCCGTTCAGGGGCTCGTAGGGTCCCTCCAGCGCCGCCCCGACGAAGCCGTAGAGGCCGGTCGGGGCGGCGTCCGCCGGTTCGAACGACTGCCGGTGGGTGCAGAAGAACAGGTAGTGCAGGCCGCCGTGGACCACCACGTGAGGGCGTTCGATCTCGCGGTTGATCCCGTCGGCGACGAGGAGAGGCCGGTTCCCCGACCCCGAGTCGGTGAGGGCGATCGCCCCCATGTGGCGGTCACCCCACGGGACCGAGGCGGCGATCAGCAGACGGCCCCGGAACCAGGCCGGGTCGCGCCAGCCCTTGATCTTCCCCGGCCCGCCCTCGAC
Organism: Herbidospora galbida; assembly: GCF_005233835.1. Taxonomy (GTDB): domain Bacteria; phylum Actinomycetota; class Actinomycetes; order Streptosporangiales; family Streptosporangiaceae; genus Herbidospora; species Herbidospora galbida. The sequence continues at coordinate 7,637 of NZ_SZQA01000005.1, forward strand.
GTCGTTCGCGGGCAGGAAGTACCGCTCGTCCGGCCGCGTGATCTCACGGTGGACGCCGTCGCGGGCCTCGAACACCCGCTGCGCGAAGGTGGGACGCTCCTCGCCGCGGAAGCCGGCCGCCGTGTAGAAGACCGAGATCGTGCCGTCGGCCCGCCGGATCGCGGTGCCCGACCACTCACGGCTCCCGGGGGAGGCGCCGTCGGGGAAGACGTCGCCGAGGTCGATCCACTTGCCGTCGTCGAGGGCGAGCAGGCGGATGCGGGCGACGTCGTGGCGCTCCTCCGGGTGGCCGAGCGCGGGGGCGGTCAGGCCCATCCAGAGTTCGCGGCCGTCGAAGAGGGCGGTGGCGCCGTCCTCTTCCTGGATCGGCCACATGTCCCACAGATCGAAGCCCGGCAGCGCCGGTTCGACGGGGCCGAGGATCAGCGGCGCGGTCGTCGCCGGGTCTTCGGTGATCAGGTCGAGGTGGTGACGGGTCCACCGGGTCGTCGTCACGTTCATCCCTTCAACGAGCCCTGGAGCAGGGCCGTCACGAAACGGCGCTGGAAGATCAGAAAGACGAGGAGCGTCGGCGTCAGGATGAGCAGCGAGCCCGCGCAGAGCAGCGGGATGTCGGTGCCCCACTGTCCCTGGAACGCCCCGAGGGCGCCCGACATCGTGCGCTGCAACGGGTCGTCGACCAGCACGATGGCCAGCAGGAACTGGTTCCACGTCCACAGGAACAGCAGGATCGCCAGCGACGAGGTCGCCGGGGCGGCCAGCGGCACGTGCACCTTCCAGAACAGCTGCCAGGTGCTCGCGCCGTCGATGCGGGCGCTCTCCGACAGCTCCTCGGGCATGTTCACGAAGTGGGCCCGCATCCAGAACACCGAGAACGGCATGAACAGCCCGATCAGCGGCAGGATGATCGCCCACCGGGTGTTCAGCACGCCCATGTCGCGCACCAGGTAGTAGAGCGGCGTGATGATGCCCTCGAACGGCAGGGTCAGGCCGAGCAGGAACGCCACGAAGACGATCCGCCGGCCCGGGATGCGCAGGTGCCCGATGGCGAACCCGGCCATGGTGGCCACGACCAGCGAGATCGGCACGACCCCGAGCACGATCAGCACGCTCGACTTCAGCAGCTCGGTCATCCGGGCGGCGGTGAACGCGGTGGCGAAGTTGCCCCACTGCGGGTCGTCGGGCCACTCCAGGCCGAGCGGGTAGCTGCCCGACGGGTGGAGCGCGGTGACGAAGAGGCTGAGGAACGGCATGAGGGTGGCCGCCATCAGCACGATCAGCAGCACCCGGCCCGTCCAGGCCTCACGACGAGCGGTTTTCATGATGAGCGGTCCCTGGTGAGCCACTGGATCGGCAGCGCGCACGCGATCACCAGCACGGTGAGCACCACCGCGAGGGCCGAGGCGAGGCCGACCTCGCGTTCGGAGAAGGCCAAGTAGTAGATCTCCAGGCCGGGCACCATGCTGGCGTTGCCGGGCCCGCCCTGGGTGGAGATGTAGACGATGTCGAAGCTGGCCAGCGCGGCCACGACGGTGACGGTGACGCAGACCCCGATCTCCTGCCGGAGGCTGGGCAGGGTGATCGAGACGAACTCACGCAGCGGGCCCGCTCCGTCGAGGCGGGCGGCCTCGTACAGAGCCGGATCGATCTTGCTCATCCCGGCCAGCAGCAGGAGCGTGCACAGGCCCAGGAGCACCCAGGCGCCGATCACCCCGACCGCCGGCAGCGCCGTCGAGAAGTCGCCCAGCCAGGCGCGGGTGATCCCCTCCAGTCCTATGTACGACAGGAGCTGGTTCACCAGCCCGGTCGACGACAGCAGCCAGCTCCAGGTGATCCCGGCCGCGACCAGCGGGATCACCTGCGGCAGGAAGATGACCGTGCGGGCCACCAGCGCGAGACGGCTGGCGGCGATGCGCCGGATCGTCGCCGCGATGGCCAGCCCGAGCACGACCGGGACCGCGCTGAAGAAGGCGATCAGCTTGATCGCGTTGAGGATCGCGGCGAACAGGTCGGGGTCGGTGAAGACCCGCAGGTAGTTCTGGACGCCGTTCCAGGTGGCCACGCCGATGCCGTCCCACGAGTAGAGGGAGTACTGCACCGTCATGGCCAGCGGCTGGATCACGAACACGACGTAGAACGCGGCCGCGGGCAGCACGAACAACCAGCCGGCCCACCTCGACCCGCTTCGCCGTTTCACGGCCGCCTTCACGTCAGCCTCCCTTGACCTGGGACACGTAGTCGGCCTGCACGCTCTTGAGCAGGCCCTCCGGGGTCTGCTCCCCGCCGACCAGCTTCTGCAGGTTGGGCGTCCAGCTCTTGGCGTAGATCGCGCCGGTGGCGTTGGCGATGAAGTCCATCGATCCGTTGTCCTCGGCGATCTTCGCGCCCGCCGCCAGGGTGCTCTCGGTGACGGTGCCCGGTGCGATCGGCGGCATCGGCGCGTCGGCCGGGCCCATCGGGTGGGAGCCGCCGATCTGGACGCCGATCGTGCGCGCCTGGGTGTCGGTGGCGACCCAGTCGAGGAACGTGGCGGCGCAGTCGGCGTTCTTGGCGTTCGCGCCGACGCCGAAGGTCAGCGGGGCCGACATGGCCGCCTGCTTGCCGCCGGCCTGGACCGGGGGCATCAGGAAGAAGCCCACGTCGCCGGGCATCTGCTTGTCGAGGTTGCCCGACTCCCAGTCGCCGTTGAACATGAACAGGCCGTCGCCCTTCATGAAGCGGCTCATCATCGTCGCGTAGTCGACGGCGTTGACGTCCTTCCAGAAGTAGCCCGCCTTGATCCACTTCTCCAGGTGCTGGGTGGCCTGGAGGTTGGTCGGCGTGTCGATGGTCGCGCCGGGCTTCTGGAAGATCCAGTCGTTGATGGGGGCGGCCGGGCCGTAGGAGGCCATCAGGTCCTGGAGCGGGAAGGCCAGGCCGCCGGTCGCGCCGCCGTTGAACTGGGCGATCGGGGCCAGGCCCGCCTCCTTCGCCTTGGCCATGGCCGCGTCGAGGTCGGCGAGGGTCGCCGGGGGCGTGGTCATGCCGATCTGGGCGGCGAGCTTCTTGTTGTAGAAGACGCCGGTCATCGAGAAGTTGAGGCCCATGGCGTAGAGGGAGCCCTCGCCGCGCACCGCGCCGCCGGGGGCCATGCGCATCTGCTGGAGCTGGGAGGGCGGCCACTTGTCCCAGCCGAAGACCTTGGCGTACTCGTCGAGGTTCTTCAGCAGGTTGTTCTTGACCAGCTCGGAGACCTGCGGGAGGCGCATGAGGTCCGGCGGGTCGTCGGCCAGCACGCGCGGGGCGTTCTGGGTGATCACCGCGAACTGGTCTTCGCGGATGTCGAAGGTGACGTTCGGGTGCTGCTTGGTGAACTCGTCGGTGAGCGCCTTCGCGATCGGGAACCCGGTCTCGAAGTAGCCCTTCATCGTGACGGGCTCGGTGCCGCAGGTCGGCGCGGACGACAGCGCCGGGGCCGACGACGCGGCGGCCGTGGGCTGGGCGTTTCCGCTGCCCGGCGCCGCGCAGGCGGCGGCCAGGCTTCCCCCCAGGATGACCACCATCGCCACGCGGCTCCGGCGGGAGTGAACTCGATGAGACATGGTGCGTCTCCCTTTGCTAAATCGGATTAGCGATGCGATAGTCTCACCGTGCGTATCCGACGCTGTCAAGGCTCCGTAATGCTGTTGGAATGTGGAGGTCTCCCCCGTGAGTCGACGTCGGGTCACCTTGGCCGACTTGGCCCAGGCGGCCGGAGTCTCCCGCACCACCGCCTCGCTCGTGATGACGGGCAGGGCTCGTGAGCTGCGCATATCCCACGACGTCGAGCAGAGGGTACTGCGTGCCGCAGACGAGTTGGGCTACCGCCCGAACGCCGTCTCGGTCGGACTGCGCACCGGCACGAGCCGGACGATCGGCTTCGTCTCCGACACCGTCGCGACATCCCGCCTCGCCGGAGACATGATCAAAGGCGCCCTCGAAGCCGCCCGCGAACGCGGCGTGATGCTGTTCATCGGCGAGACCGAGGGCGACCCCGAGCTGGAGCGCGGCCTGCTCCACGCCATGCACGACCGCCAGGTCGACGGCCTGATCCTGGCCGCCATGTACACCCGCACGATCAAGGTCCCCAAAGACGTCGGCGGCCCCGCCGTGCTGCTCAACGCCCTGCCCAAGACCCCTTCAGACCTGCCGTCGATCGTCCCCGACGAGGTCGAGGCCGGCCGCGCGGCCGCGCGCGTGCTCCTCGACGCCGGCCACCGCGACGGCATCTACACGATCGGCGCGGGCCCCGCCCTGCGCAACGTCCCCCCGCAGAGCGTCGCGGCGGTGGAACGCCTGGTGGGCATCCGCGAGGTCCTCGGCGAGGCGGGTGTGAAGATCGCCGGCGGCCGGATGTGCGTCGACTGGCTGCCCGAACTCGGCTTCGCGGCCACCGCCGACCTGCTGAAGAAGCACCGCCCCAAGGCGCTGATCTGCCTGAACGACCGGGTGGCCCTGGGCGCCTACCAGGCGCTCGGCGACGTCGGGCTCGACGTGCCGGGCGACGTGTCGGTGGTCTCCTTCGACGACCACCCGATAGCGTCGTGGATAAGGCCCAAGCTGACGACGGTCGCGCTGCCCTACTACGAGCTGGGCCGCAAGGCGGTGGAGGTGCTGTTCGCCCAGATGGGCGAGGAGGCCAAGCCGGGCGAGGTCCACCGGGTGGCCATGCCGGTCATGCACCGCGATTCGGTCGCCACGAGGTCGTGACCCCGAGGTCGTGAGGCCGCCCCGCGTCAACGCCGCAGGCGCACCGGCTCGCCCGGACCGCCCCGGCGGACCAGCCAGGCCTCGGTGATGTGGGTGAACATCGCCTCGGAGGCGCCTTCGGGATCGGCGAGGGCGACGCGCTCGTAGATGCGCCGGTGGCCCAGGTTGGAGGCCACGCACAGCGCGCGTTCGGTGCGGCCCGTGTAGCGCGAGGTGTTGATCACCTGGCTCTCCAGCTGCCGCACGACCGCCCGCGCGATCCGGTTGCCGGACGCCCGCATGATCGTGTCGTGGAAGGCGCGGTCGTAGTCGGCGTAGGCGACCGGGTCTCCGACCAGTTCGTCCATGCGATCGACGAGGACGCGCAGGCGTTCGACGATCTCGCCGTCGGCGACGCGGGCGGCCACGTGGGCCATGTCCGACTCGAGCAGGCGCCGGGTGACGACCAGGTCGTCGAGGACGGTGATGCCGTCGTCCTGGGCGATGGTCGCGCCCAGGACGAGTTCGTCGAGCATGTTCCACTCGGTGGGCGGCGTGACGATCGTGCCGCTGCCCTGGCGGACCTGGACCAGCCCCTTCTCCTGCAGGACCTTGACCGCCTCCCGGACCACGGTCCGGCTGACGGAGAAGGACTCGCACAGCGCCGGTTCGGGCGGCAGCGGGGTTCCGGGGGCGTGCACGCCACGGACGATGCGGTCGACGAGCTCCCCCGTGAGCGCCTGGGCGAGGTTGGCCGGGCGCTTCGTCCAGTCCGGAGACGGTCCGGTGCCCGCGGACGCCCTCCGTGATGCCGCCATGTCCCCTCCAGCTGACCCCCACCGCACGTGTGCGACGAGTCTAGACGTCATACGAATCACGTGGTGGACAGGCGGTACACCCGCTCGGCCGTCCCGCTGAAAACCGCGTGCCGTTCCGCCTCCGACAGCCCGGCCAGCAGGGTCCGGACGGTGTCGGTCCACCGGGGCAGCGACCCCGCGAGCAGGCAGACGGGCCAGTCGGAGCCGAACATCAGCCGGTCGGGGCCGAACGCGTCGACGGCGACCTCCACATAGGGTCGCAGGCTCTCGGCGTCCCACCGCTCCCGGTCGGCCTCGGTGATGAGGCCCGAGAGCTTGGCGGTCACGTTGGGCTCGGCGGCCAGCTGCCGCAGCAGCGCCTCCCACGACCGCAGCTCCCCGGCGGCGATGGCCGGTTTGGCCAGGTGGTCGAGGACGAAGCCGAGGTCGGGCAGGGCGCGCACGGTCTCGATCGCGGCCGGCAGCTGGTGCGGCGCCACCAGCAGGTCGTAGATGAGCCCGGCCGAGGCCACGTGCCGCAGGCCCGCGCGCACGTCGTCGCGGGAGAGCCAGGCCGGGTCGGGTTCGGCCTGGACGAGGTGGCGGATGCCGCGCAGCGTCTCGCCGCCGGGAGAGGCGGCCAGCGCGGCGAGCTCCTCCGGGAGGTCGGGCCGGGTCAGGTCGGCCCACCCGACCACGGCGGCGATGGTCGTCGACCCGGCGGCGGTGGCGAGGAACTCGCGCGTCTCGTCGGCGTCGGCCAGGACCTGCACCAGCACCGACCGGTCGACGCCCGCCTCGGCGGCGGTGGCGTCGTAGTCGGCCGGGGAGAAGTCGCGATAAAGGATCTTCATCTCGGGGGAGGTCAGCCAGTCCTGCGGACGGCGGGACAGGTCCCACAGATGGTGATGGGCGTCGACGACGGAGTTGCTCATGCCTGCCTCACACTGAAGTCGCTGAATCCGAACCAGCCCGCGCGGGATGCGGCCATGAGGCCGGCGTCCTGCCGGTGGGCGACGCCCGCCAGGTCGGCGGTCGGCCCGACCTTGATCCATGTGGTGCCGCTGCGGGAGTAGTAGCCGCTGACCTGGCCGCCCGAGCGCACCAGCCGCACCCAGACCGGCGCCCCGATGTCCGGGACCGACCCGGCCGAGTCGAGCCGGCCGTCGCCGTCGGCGTCCCAGCGGAAGGCCACGCCCTCGCCGGGCGTGGCGACCATGGCCGCGTGACCGCGTGAGCAGCCCGAGAGGTCGTCGCGGAGCACGACGCCGGCCTCGGCCCGGGGGTCGGTGGCGTCGAGGTGAGTGACCCGGGCGGTGATGACCGCCGAGGGCCCGGCCACGCCGTCGCGGTAGACGACGCCGTACTCGCCGGACGCGTCGTCGCCGTGCGGTCCGGCGCCGGCGATCAGGATGGCGTACCGGGAACCGGCCTCGGCGAACCGGCTGGACACCGAGCCCTGCGACTTCAGCGACGTGAGCGGGTTCAGCGCGGTCAGCGTGAGCGACCGGATCGCCTCCGCCCCGGCCAGGTCGGCCCAGCCCGACACGACCGCCCTCACGACGGCCGTGCCCACCGGGACCCGGACCGACGCGGGCGCGGTCACCTTCCAGGTCTCCGTGCCGGACGCCCCTGAGTCGAGCCCGCACCTGGCCGGACGGCCGGAGCGTTCGGCCTGCCAGCCGTCGGGGACGACCAGCGCGACCGTCACCGCCGACGCCCGGCGATCACTGAGGTTCCGCACGGTCACCGTGACGACCGCCGTCTCGCCCGCGTCGAGCACGGGCTGGTCGGCCGTCAGGGTCACGCCGAAAGGGGGCCGCCCCGGGTCTGGCGCGCCGCGGTGGTCTCCGGTGGGGCCGGCGTCGTAGATCACCCGGGTGGCCTCCACGGGGAGGGTCTCGGGAGTGACGGTCACGTTGTCGCGCAGGACGTCGCCCCGCAGGCCGTCGGCGATGCCGGTGACGGCCGGGTTCGTGACGTGGTTGCCGGTCAGGGTCAGGTCGCCGGTGCGGTTTCCGTTGGCGATGTTGGCGTGCGCCCACGGGCCTGCGGTGTTCACGAAGACGTTGCGGCGCACGGTCAGGTGGCGGGAGGCCTCGTCGAAGTAGATGCCGTACTGGCCGCTGTTCTCACAGTAGTTCTCCTCGATGACGCCGCCCGGGATCGAGGAGAGGGTGTAGAGGGCGCCCCCGCCGGACATCGCCCGCACCACGTCGCGCACGTGGTTGCCGACGACGTGGACGTCGCTCATCGTCGTCGGGGTGTCGTAGACGGGGCGGTGGTCGTACAGGCCCCGGGCGAGGTAGTCGGGGCTGCCGCCCGGGTCGTTGGCGCCCCAGCCGTAGCCGAGGGCGATGCCCGAGTAGGGCAGGTCGGCGACGTGGTTGTGCGCGATGGTCAGCCGGGTGACGTAGCTGGCGAAGACGCCGGCGTGGTCGAGGTAGTCGACCGCCGTGGCGAAGACGCGGTTGTCGCTGATCACGATGTCGCTGTTGACCATGCGGGGGTCGGCGGGGTGGTGCGCGTCCGGGCGCACGCCGCCGACCGTGATGCCGCCTCCGGCGTTGGCGGTGAAGGTGCCGCCGCTGACGGTGATCCGGCGCGCGCCCAGCCCGACGCCGGTGGCGTGCGCGTTCGCGTCGTTGCCGATGCCGAGGGCGACCGAGCCGAGGTTGACGAACGCGCATCCGGCGAACGCGACGTCCTCCGCCGCCGACACCTGGACGGCTCCGGGCACCTGGAACCAGCCGTCGCGGGAGGCCTCGAACCCGGCGCAGCCGACCGCGCACGAGGCGAACGCGTCGGCCGGGCGGTGCGGCTGCGGGCCGGCGATGTAGGCGCCGGTCTGCTGGTTGGCGTACCCGTCGGAGGACGACGGGCGCAGCCACGTGGTGCCGGTGAAGGTCAGGTTCTCGAACCGCAGGTGGCGGGCGGGTTCGTCGTACGTGCCGCCGACCTCCAGCAGCGACTCCAGGCGCGGCAGTTCGACCCGCGCCGTGGTCAGGTCCTGCCCCGGGAGCGGCCGGTAGTAGAGCGTGCCCGAGGTGGGATCCAGGTACCACTCGCCGGGTTCGTCGAGGAAGCTCCGGGAGTTGACCAGGAAGTACTCCGGGGTGCGCATCGGCGCCTGGAGGGTGTCGTAGCCGTAGGTGTTGTTGTCCCACGCCGGCTGCCGCATGACGACGGCGGTCGCGGTGATGCGCTCGACCGGGGCGAACCGGTTGGTGAACGCCGACGTCGCCTGGAACTCGACGCGCCCCTGATCGGGCAGGTCGGCGAGCCACGCCAGCGCGGGGTCGTCGAGGGTGAAGCCGGTGGCGGTCAGCGTGACGTGCTCGCGCGGCAGCGCGATCCGGGCCCGCCGGGCGAGCGCGCCCTCGACGTAGAGCTGGCGGGTGTCGAGACCGGCGTCCACGCGGGCCCGGAAGACGCCGGTCGCCGGGTCGTCGGGCCGCCACCCGGTGACGGAGACGGCGCCGCTGATCACGGGTTCGGCGCCGCGCGCCGCCGTCCAGGTCACGGGGTGGCCGTCGCGGCCGGAGTCGGCCGCGTCCAGCCGGAGGGGCTCGGTCAGCCGGTGGACGCCGTCGAGCAGTTCCACGGTCACGTCGAGATGGCCCTGGGCGAGGGCGGCGCGCACCCGCCGCCGCGCCTCCCCCAGTGTCGCGAGCGGGCGGTTCCGCCTGCCGGGCCCGGCGTCGTCGGCGTTCCCGGCGCCGGTGGGGGCGACGGTGACGACCACGGGTGAGAGAGACACGGCAGATCCTTTCTTCCGGCGCGGACGCGCGGACGTCAGTGCACGCGGGGAGCCAGCAGCCGCAGACCGGCCTGCCCGGGACGGACGGCCGGGCTGTCGTAGGCGCGGGTGACCGGGCCGCCGGTGATCGCCTTGATCGCGTCCTCGTCGAGCGTCAGGCCCGCCCCCGGCGTGTCGCCGAGGATGAACGCGCCGTCCTCGACGGACACGTCGAGGACGAACCCGGTGGGCGGGCGGAGGTCCTGCAACTCGGTGGCCAGGTGGTTCGGCACCGCCGTGGCGGCGTGCAGCAGGCCGAACGGGGTGGTGCCGATCGGGCTGACGGGCAGGTCGTAGGCGTGCGCCAGCGCCGCCACGCGCAGGAAGTGGGTGACCCCCCAGACCGCCGCCGTCTGGACGACGTCGACGGCCCCGGCCGCGATCAGCGGCCGGAACTGCTCCAGCCCCGTGAGGTTCTCCCCCGTGGCGACGGCGGCGCGCACGCCCCGGCCGACCGCCGCGAGGCCGTCGGCGTCCCAGCGCCGGACGGGCTCCTCGATCCAGGTCAGATCGAGGGTCCGTTCCAGTTCGGCCACGTGGCGGACCGCTTGCTTGCGCGACCAGGCCTCGTTGGCGTCGAGCATCAGGCCCGGCCGGGCGCCGTTCCCGGCGTCGGCGAGCACGTCGCGGACGAGGGTCAGGCGCTCGCGGTCGCGGTCGACGTCCAGGCCGCCCTTGAGCTTGGCGGCGCGCAGGCCGCGTGCGGCGTACTCCTTGTACAGGCTGACGAGCCCGGCGTCGTCCACGCCGATGTCCAGGCCGGAGGCGTAGGCGGGCACGCGCCGGTCGCGCCCGCCGAGCAGCCGCCAGAGCGGTTCGCCGGCCGCCTTGGCCTTGATGTCCCACAGGGCGGTGTCGAGCGCCCCGATGGTGCCGAAGACGGTCCCGGCGTGACCGGCTTTGAAGGTGTGGCGCAGCATGCGGTCGTAGAGCGCCGTCACGCCACGCGGATCCTCCCCCTCCAGCGCGGTGAAGATCGAGTCGATCTCCACGTGCGGGCCCATGCCCACGCCCGTGATGCCCTCGTCGGTCTCGACGACGACGAGCGGGACCTTGACGACCCCGTCGGCGTAGAGACCGTTGGCGTCCCCGACGGGACGCCCCCAATCATGGACGGTGGTCAACGCGCGATACCCCGAGATGCGCATGTCAGCCCTTCGTGGAACCGGCGGTCACACCGTCGGCGATCTGACGCTGGAGGAACAGGTAGACGAGAAGTACGGGTACGGCGGCGATCAGGACCCCGGACGCGAAGGTGGGAATGTTGTCGGTGTACTGACCGCGCAGGGAGGTGACCCCGACCATGAGTGTCCGGTGGTCGGCCGACGGCATCATCAGCAGCGCGATGAGCACGTCGTTCCAGCAGAACAGGGCGTCCAGGATGCCGACCGACAGCAACGCCGGCCGGCCGATGGGCACCATGATCCGGCGGTAGACGCCGTAGACGGTGTTGCCGTCGATGCGGGCAGCGTCCACGATCTCCCTGGGGACCGATCGGTAGTAGCTGGTCATCAGGAACACGGTGAACGGGAGGAACTGCGCCACGTACGCGAGGACCAGCCCCGGATAGGTGTCGATGAGGCCGGTGTCGGCCATGACCCGCGAGAGCGGCACCATGATCACCTGGAACGGGATGAACAGCGCGGCCAGGCAGCCGATGAACAGGGCCTTCGACCCGCGGAACGGCAGCCTGCTGAGCGCGAAGCCCGCCATCGAGCCCAGCCACAGCAGCAGGAACACCGACGTCCCCACCACGAGGAGCGAGTTGGCGAAGTAGCGCGCCATGCCGACGCTGTTCCACGCCGCCGCGATGTTGTCCCAGTGGAGCGTGTCGGTCAGCGAGAAGCGGTCGAGCACGTACTCGCGCCGGGTCTTCATCGCCACGTTGGCGGTGAAGATGAGGGGATAGATCGTGGCCAGGGCCAGGATCGCCATCGGAACGGCGACCACCCACTTGGCGACGCGCCGCATCAGTCCTCCCGTCCCGCGCGGCGCAGCACGCTGATCTGCAGCAGGCCCACCACGAGCATGATGAGGAACAGGACCGTGGAGGCCGCCGAGGCGAGCGCGGGCCGGTTCATCTGCCCCTGCTGAATCCAGATGTAGTACTCCGGCAGGTAGGTCGACCCCTCGGGCCCGCCGCTGGTCATCACGTAGAGCAGGCCGAACATCGAGGTCAGCATGCCGATCATCGTCGTGACGAAGACGAACTGGATCGTCTGGCTCAGGCTCGGGATGATCACGTGCCAGATGCTCTGGCGCAGCGACGCGCCGTCGACCCGGGCGGCGTCGAGCAGCGAGGCATCGAGGGTGGCGAAGCCGGCCAGGAAGACCACCAGGGCCATGCCGAACGTGGCCCAGATCTGCACCCCGACGACGGCGAACTTCGCCACGCCCGGGTCGCCCAGCCAGTCGACCGGCCCCAGGCCGATCACGCCGAGGAACTCGTTCAGCGGCCCGTCGAAGGCGAGCATGAGGTTGAAGATGGCCCCGACGATCACCGGCGACAGCACTGCGGGGAAGAAGTACACGCTGCGGAAGAACCGGTGGCCCGGCACCTTCAGGAAGATGAACGTCGCCAGCAGCCCCGGGATCGCGACCGCGACCGGCAGGAGCAGCACCAGCAGCCCCACGTTGCCCAGCGCGGTCTGGAACAGCGGGTCGTCCAGCAGCTCCAGGTAGTTGGCGAAGCCGACCGCCGTGCCGTTGGCGTCGCCGTCTCCGGTGAAGGAGAAGTTGACGCCCAGCGCCAGCGGGTAGAGCCGCAGCGCCACGATGATCAGGACCGCCGGGGCGATCAGCACGTACGGCGCGAAGCGTTCGGAACGCCCTCTGCGGCGGGCCGCGCCGTGGCGGGACCGCTCCTTCGTGCCTCCCGCGGCGGCCCGCCCGGATATTTCCGGGCGGACCGTCGGTGAGGTGTTCCTCGTCGACACCGGCTCAGTTCTCCTGGTCGGAGGCGGCCAGTTCCTCCACCGCCTCGTCGACGGTCGCCGAGCCGCTCAGCAGCTTCTGCGACAACCGGCCCATCAGGTCGATGGTCTTGGAGTCCATCGCGACGTGCAGCGCCGGCTTGCCCGCCTTCAGCTGCGCCACGATCTCGCCGACGACGGGGGCGTCCTGCGGCGCGGAGATGGTGGTGTCGGAGGCGATCGCGCCCGCCTCGGCGGAGAAGGACGACAGGGCGTCGGTGGTGGTCAGCGACCGGACCAGATCAGCGGCGGCCTTGGGGTCCTTGGTCCACTTGGCGACCGCGTAGCCGATGCCGCCGTCGTAGGGCAGGCTCGGCGTGGCCCCATCGGTGACGACCGGGGCGAGCATGATGCCGACCTTGTCGGGGCCGATGAACTCGCCGAAGTCCTTCCAGTGACCGATGTCGGACATCAGGCCGATGATGTGGGCGGCCTTGCCGGTGTTGAACACCGAGAAGATGTCGGTGAACATCGCCGTGGAGTTGGCGCCCTCGTTGTTGAGCTTCTTGTCCCCGGTCTCCTTGAACATCTCGAAGATCTTCTTGACGTGGGGGGACTTCCAGTCGCGCTTGCCGGCGATCCAGTCGTCGTACTCGGCCGGCGTCAGGACGCCCGAGCCCATACCCGAAAGCCAGAACTGCGGCCCGATGCCCTCCTTGTTGCCGAGGGCGAAGCAGGCGGCGCCGGTCGCCTTCTTGAGCTTGTCGCAGTTGGCGAGGAACTCGTCCCACGTCGTGGCGGGGGCGGTGATGCCGGCCTTCTCGTAGAGGGCCTTGTTGTAGTAGATCGGGTGGCCCTGGAGGGTCACCGGGGCGCCGTAGGTCTTGCCGTCCTTGGCGAAGGCCTCCCAGCCGGCCAGGCGCGACTTGTCTTCGGCGACGTACTCGTCGAGGGGCAGGAGCGAGTCGGCGCGGTCGCGGATCTGGCCGCCGCCGTTGAAGAGCATGACGTCGGGCCCGGTCTTGGTCTGCATCGCCGCGCCGAGCAGGGTGTAGTACTGCTCGAACGGCTGCGGCACGAACTCGACGGTGACGTTCGGATGTTTCTTGGCGAAGTCGGCCTTCGCCTTCTCGATGTATGTCTTGGCGTACGGCTCACCGGACTTCCAGTCCCAGACCACGAGCTTGCTCGCGGGGGCCGCTGCGGCCGATCCGGTCGGCGTCGACGCGGGACGCGTCGCACTGCCGCATGCGGCCACAGTCAGCGCTAGGACCACGACGCCCGGCCAAAGGGTTCGCTTCATCGCTGTTCACTCTCCCGGCGGCGGCCGGTCGGCCCGGCCGCTCATGTGAACCGGAACGTAATTCGTATGACGTCTTACGTCAATACTTATTCGGTCGCCGAGAAGATGCGTTGCTGAATCTCCTTGCGGTAGTCCTCCAGCGTGTTGTCGATGTGGGCGGCCGCCGCCTTCGCCGCGGTCTCGGCGTCGCCGACGCGAATCGCCTGGAAGATCGCCTCGTGCTCCTCGACCGCCTTGGCCGCGTGGCCGCCGATCGAGCCGCTCATGCCGATCAGGCTCGACTGCGCCTGGAGCCGTCGAGCCTCTCTGACCGCCACCTGAAGGAACATGTTGTGCGAGGCGGTCGCGATGGCGGTGTGGAAGGCGTCGTCGCCCTCGTTGAACGTGGCCTCGCGCCCCGTGTCGAACCCATGCCGACAGAGACCCGCGGCCTTCTCGATCTCGTGCAGCTCCGCGGGCGTGGCCCGGTGGGCGGCAAGGCGGCTGGTCTCCATCTCCTGGGTACGCCGGAATTCGAACAACATGTAGACGTGGTCGAGGTCGGCAGGGAGGAAGAACGGCGCCCACCGGCCGGTGCCGAGCATGCCCTCGTCGTCGGCCACATAGAGGCCCCGGCCCTTGTGCGCCCGCACCCGGCCCAGGGCGGACAGGATCTTCACCGCCTCACGGACCACCGTGCGGCTGGTGCCCAGCCGCTGCGCCAGGTCTATCTCCGTGGGCATGCGGTCACCCGGCCGCAGCCGCAGCCGGCTGATCAGCTCCAGTACCTGTTCCGCCGCCACCTCGTATCCGGGCCGATAAGGACCCGTCGCCCGCTCCACGCCGCTCGTCTGCTCTGCCACACCCCCAAGAGTACGACTGATCGACCTCACTATGAGGCCGCACATCCCAGGCCAGAGGGGGGCCGGGCGCCGAGTCCGGCCCCCCCGGTCCTGGCTACCCCCGCAGGGTCCAGCGCTGGTTGGCGCCGGCGTGGCAGGTCCACAGCGCCAGGCGGCTGCCGTTGGCCGTGGCGTTGCCGGACACGTCCAGGCACAGTCCCGACTGGACGCCGGAGATGGTGCCGTTGGCGTTGACGGTCCACCGCTGGTTGGCGCCGCCGTTGCAGTCCCAGATCACCACCGGGGTCCCGTTGGCGGTCCCCTGGCCCGAGGCGTCCAGGCACTTGTTCCCGAACACCGTGAACTGGCCGGACGACGTCCGCGACCACCGCTGGGTGGACACCCCGGAGCAGTCCCAGATGTGCGTCGGAGATCCGTTGGCGTTGCTGTTGTTCTGGACGTCGACGCACCGGTTCGATTGGACGCCGACGAGCTCCACGGTCTGCGGATTGGTGGTGCCGCCCTGCGGCCCCGCGGCGTTCATGACGGCCTGCGCGCCCGAGGGCCAGGCGCCGTTGGAGACCACGACGTTGTTGTTGACGACGTTGCCCCGGTCACCGTTGGTCACGTTGGTGGAACTGCTGCTGGTCCAGTTCCCGGTGACCGTCCAGTTGCCCATGTTCTCTCCACCCCAGTAGTTGGCGGTGGCCCACACCCCGATGGAGGAGAAGACGTTGTTCCTGACCGTGTAGTACTTGGACCCCTCGTCGAAGTAGACGCCGAAGTGCCCGTTGGTGCGCAGGCAGTAGTTGTCGCTGATGACCGCGCCCGGGTTCCACGACAGGGTGTAGATGCAGCCGCCGTCGTTCATCTGCTGCATCACGTCGTGGACGTAGTTGCCGATGAGCCGGTTGTTCGAGGCGGTCGTCGGGGTCGTGTAGCGGGGCTGGTAGTTGTACAGGCCCCGGTTGGCGTACTGGGTGTTGCCGCCGGTGTCGTTGGCGCCCCAGCCGTAGCCGATCGACATGCCGGTGTAGGGCATGTTGTAGACCTCGTTGTACGACACCGTCGCGTCGCTGACGTAGGTGGTCAGCACCGACACGATGCCCCGGTAGTCCAGGCCCAGGTCGTGGATGCGGTTGTTGCTGATCGTGATGTTGCGGTTGACCATGCGCTGGTCGCTGGGGTGGTGGGCGTCGGCCCTGACCCCGCCGACCACGACGCCGCCGGCCGAGCTGCGGGCGATCTCCGACCGGGTGATCGTGATGTTGCTGGCGGCCAGGCCGACGCCGCTGGTGTTGGCGTTGGCGTCGTTGCCGATCCCGATGGCGGTCTGCCCGAGGTTGACGAACTGGGAGTCGCCGAAGGTGATGTTGTCGGCCGCCGAGATCTGCACGGCGGCGGGCATCTGGTTCCAGTTCGGACGGGCCGCCTCGAACTGCGTGCAGCCGTTGTGGCAGGTCGAGAAGCCGGGCCAGTTCCAGTTGCCGTAGATGTAGGAACCGGTCTGCTGGTCGACGAAGCCCTGGTTGCTGCTCGGCCCGAGCCACGTCGTGCCGGTGAAGGTGATGCCGGAGAACGCGATGTGGTGGGCGGGCGCGGACAGGGTGCCGCCCACCGACACCAGCGACTGCAGCACCGGCATCTCGACGCTGACGCTGCTCATGTTCTGGCCGGAGGCCGGGATGTAGTAGAGGACCCCGGTGCCGGTGTTCAGGTACCACTCGCCCGCGGCGTCGAGGAACTCGTAGGCGTTGGCCAGGTAGAGCGGCCCGGCCCGGTGGGGCTGGGTGAAGGTGTCGTAGCCGAAGTTGTTGTTGTTCCAGGCCGGCTGCTGCATCGTGATCTGGCCGCCGCTGATGCTCTGCACCGGGGAGTACCGGTCGGTGAACGACCCGACGCTCTCCATCTCGACCCGGCTCTGGTTGGCCAGGTTGTTGAGGTAGTTCAGGGCGCTGTTGGTGAACCGCATGCCGGTGCTGCTCGCGGTGAAGTCGGCCCGGTTCACCTGGGTGCGCGCCCTGGTCGCGGCGGCGCCGTTGACGTAGAGCTGGCGGGTGTCGACGCCGGTGCCCACGTTGGCGCGCCAGATGTTCCTGCCGGAGTCGGCGAGCGTCCAGCCGGTGACGGCGCGGGCGCCGGTGATCACCGGCCGGGCGCCGGCGGCGGCCTGCCAGCGCACGGTGTATCCGTTGTTGCCCGAGTCGGCGGCCGTCAGCCGGAGCGGCGCGGTCAGCCGGTAGGTGCCCGCGGCCAGTTCGACCACGATGTCGCCGGACATGGCGGCGTTCTGCGATCGCACCGCCGTCTGGGCCGCCGAGATCGAGCACGGCTGCGCCGAGGTGCACGCGGTGCCCGAACCGGTGGCCGAGACGTACAGGGTCGTGGTCGCCGCGGCGGCCGGGGAGACCGGCGCCGCGACGGTGACCGCGACGGTCAGCCCGAGCGCCGTCGTCGCGGTGGACAGCACCCTTCTCAGGGCGGCTAAGGAGCGTGGGAGCATGGGATCTTTCCTTGATGGGGGGTGTGTTCGGCGGGAGGCCGCTTTCTCAGGCGCGCGTCCAGCGCTGGTTGGTGCCGCCGTGGCAGGCCCAGATGTGGACCCTGGAGCCGTTGGCGGTGCCGTAGTTGGACACGTCGAGGCACTTGTTCGCCCCGAGGGCGGTGATGCTGCCGTCGGAGTTGAGCCGCCACTTCTGGTTGTTCTGGCCGTTGCAGTCCCAGATGATCACCGCGGTGCCGTCGGCCGTGCCCGCGCCGTTCACATCGAGGCACTTGCCGCCGTAGACCCGCAGCTCACCGGCGGCGGTGGCGGTCCACTGCTGGTTGGCCTGCCCGTTGCAGTCCCAGAGCTGGATGGTCGCGCCGTTGGCCTGGGAGGCCCCGCTGACGTCCAGGCAGCGGCCCGAGCCGACCCCGCGGAGGGGAGCCGTGGTGCCGGGAGAGGTCGTGGGCGTGGGAGTGGGCGACGGCGAGGGGTTGGGGCCGCTGCCGAACTGGGAGAAGAACTTCCACACCTCGCCCTTGGTCCAGGTCGTGATACCGCTCTCCGCGTAGGTCCCGTCGACCGGGCCGGGCATGTGCCCGTTGTCGAAGGCGGCCCACACGACCGGGTAACCGGCGCGGCAGCCGGAGTAGGACGTGAGGGTGTGGGTGCGGCTGCCGGAGGCGGGCTCGGGCGGGTTCTGCGCGGTGCATCCGTTGTTGCGGACGAACCGGTCGCGCAGCGACCGTCCCTGGGAGATGTTGAGGACGTTGTCGGTGATCCCGTGCAGGCCCATGTACGCGATGGGCTGCGTGCCGCCCTCACACCCGCTGAGCTGGGCGCCGGCGAAGACGGCGACCGCCCGGAAGACCGTGGCCCGCGTGCAGGCCAGGGCGTAGCTCATGCCGCCGCCGTAGCTGAACCCGGTGGCGAAGCGCTGGGTGGTGTCCACGCAGAGGTCGCCCTCGATGCGCGTGATCATGTCGTCGACGAAGCGCACGTCCTCGCCGCCGGAGTTGGCCCAGCCGTTGCCGAGGCCCTGCGGCGCGACCAGGATCGCGCTGTTGTTCGACTGCTCCTGCTGTCCGTAGTAGGACCACGCGGTCCCGCTCGTGCCGCCGGAGGCGACGTCGTTCATGGTGCCGCCCCGCCAGTGGAAGGCGAAGATCAGCCGGTACTGCCGGTTGCTGTCGTAGCCGTCCGGCACCCGCAGGATGAACTGCCGGCTCTTGCCGCCGCTCGTGATGGTGTGGGTACCGCTGCGGAGCGTCGGCGCCTTGCCGCACCCCGCCGTCGCGGCGGCGCCGGCCGGCGGCGCGAGTAACCCGGTGGCCAGCACCAGCCCGGCGGCGGCCACGATGGCCGCGAAGATCGATCTGTGCTTTGACATCGTGCGACTTCCTCTGCGCTCGGGTAGGACGATGAGGTCGCTCAGGACCGGCTCAGGGCAGGAGAACAGGGCAGGCGAACAGGGCCGGTGCGTCCGGCGTGCCGTTCAGGGAGATGGAGCGGCCCAGCCGGTGACCGGAGTGGCACCACCGAAAACCGGCGAGGGCCGCCATGACATCTGTGTGGCGCATATCGGTCTGATCAGGAACCCGGGAGACAGAAGAGCCTTCTCACCAGGCAGCTCCTCATCGACGACCTCTGCGGAGGGATGCGGCGTCCATCCTCAGACGATGCACAGTTCACCGATATGTGAGCGCTAACAAGCGCACACGTCGCCACCGCTCCTTTCTTCCTGTGAATCCACCCTGACAGGTCTTGCGTAGCAAACAACAGTCGACACGGCAGCGTCAAGAGTATGAAACATGCAGACAATCTCGGTGGCGTGCCGCCGGCCCGTGGGCGCTGGGCTTTCGGGCTCCGCCGCGCCGCCCGCGGAGATCGCGGCCTGCTGAAACCTTCATCTGGGGACGCCGAGAGCGCGGAGTTCCGGTTTACGAATCTTGCCGGAACCCGTCTTCGGAAGGGCGTCGACGACGTCGAAATACACGGGGATCTTGTATTTCGCGAGCCGGGCGCGTAGAAAGGCGGTCAGCTCCCCGGCGGTCACCTCCGCGCCCGCCGCGGGCACGAGGAAGGCGCGGCCCACCTCGCCCCACCGGGGGTCCGGCACGCCGACCACGGCGGCCTCCGCCACCGCCGGGTGGGTGAACAGCACCGCCTCGACCTCGGCCGGATAGACGTTCTCGCCGCCGGAGATGTACATGTCCTTGACACGGTCGACGATGGTCAGATGGCCCTCGTCGTCCATGACCCCGATGTCGCCGGAGTGGAACCAGCCGTCCTCGGTGAGCGCGGCGGCGGTCGCCTCGGGGTTGCCCCAGTAGCCGGGGGTCACGTTCGGCCCCTGGATGAGCACCTCTCCGGGCGTTCCGGGGGGAGCGTCCACCCGCACGTCGGCGAAGAAGACCGGGACCCCGGCCGAGCCGGCCCGGCGTTCGCTGTCGGCCGCCTCCAGGAAGGTGGCGCCGGGGGCGGTCTCGGTCAGGCCGTAGCCCTGGCAGAACACCAGGCCCCGTTCCTGGTAGGCGCGGATCAGCGCCACCGGGATCGGCGCCCCGCCGGACATGAGGGTGCGCAGCGACGACAGGTCGGCGTCGGCCCAGCGGGGTGAGCGGGCGAAGGCGGCGAACATGGTGGTGACGCCGAACATCCAGGTGACGCGGTGTTCCTCGATGAGGTCGTAGCAGCGGTCGACGTCCCACGACGGCATGATCACCGAGGTGCCACCCTTGAGGAAGGTCGGCAGGAGGGTCTGGTTCAGCGCCGCGACGTGGAAGAGCGGCGCGCTGATCAGCGTCACCTCGCTGCTCGTCAGGTCCACCCCGATCATCATGTTGACGCAGTTCCACACCAGGTTGGCGTGGGTGAGCATGGCGCCCTTCGGGCTGCCGGTGGTGCCCGAGGTGTAGAGGATCAGCGCCACGTCGCCGGGCGCGACCGCGACGTCGATCGGATCGGGGTCGCCGCCCTCGATCCACGTCTCGAGCTCGTCGAGACCCACGGCCGGCACGTCCATCTCCGCCGGGGCGAAGGCGGGGTCGTAGACGAGGAGCGAGGCCCCCGAGTCGCGCAGCATGTACGCGATCTCGGGCGCGGCCAGGCGGAAGTTCAGCGGGACGAACACCCCGCCGAGCAGGTGCGTGGCGAACATGGTCTCGGCCAGCGCGACGTGGTTGGGGCCGAGGTAGGCGACCCGGTCGCCCGGCCGGATGTCCAGCCGGGAGGCCAGGCGGGTGGTTCTCTCGTGGAACTCGGCGTAGGTCACCGGCCGGCCCGCCTGCACGAACGCGGTCCGGCCGGGGCTCATCCGGGCGCGGCGGGCGGGCCAGCCGCCGAGCCCGGCGTTACGCATCGGTGGCGGCGAGGTCTCGGGTGCTGGTCTCCCGCAGCGCCAGCACGCAGCCGACGGTCACCAGGCAGCAGACCGCGATGACGATGGAGATCGCCGTCGTGCCGCCGCCGCCCGACGAGGCGTCGAGCTGGGCGAACAGCAGCGGTCCGAGACCGGCGCCGAGCCCGGCGAACTGGTAGCCGAGCGAGGCGCCCGTGTACCGGTTCCTGGTGGGGAAGAGCTCGGCGTAGAGGGCGGCTAGCGGGCCGTACATGAGCGGGTGGATGATCGCCTGGCCGAGCACCAGCGCCAGGGTGAGAACGACCACGCTCCCGGTGTTCACCATCGGGAACAGCACGAAGGCGAAGACGGCCATCAGCAGCGCGCCGACGAGCACGACCGGCCGACGCCCGGTCCGGTCGGAGAGCGCCGACCACCCGATGATGCTCACCACGGCCAGCGCCGACGAGAGCGTCAGGCCGTTGAGCACGTCCTGGCGGGCGAAGCCGGTCCGCACCCCGTAGGCGATCAGGTAGGTGGTGAGGGTGCCCTGCGCCACGAAGGCCGACAGGCCGACGCCCACGCCGAGCAGCAGGGTCCGGGGATGGTCGCGGAGGACCTCCAGCAGCGGCATCCGGGTGGTGCGCTCGGCCGCCGCGAACACCGGGGTCTCCTCGACCCGCAGCCGGACGAACAGCCCGACGGCCAGCAGCAGGATGCTCAGCAGGAACGGCACCCGCCAGCCCCAGCTCAGGAACGCCTGCTCGTCGAGCAGGGCGGCGGTGCCGCTCAGCGCACCGGTCGAGAGCACCATGCCGAACGGGGCGCCGGCGTTGGTGAAGCTCGCCCACAGGCCGCGCCTGCTGGTCGCGTGCTCGGCCGACATCAGCACGGCCCCGCCCCACTCGCCGCCGATCGCCAGGCCCTGCACGATCCGCAGCGCGACGAGCGCCACGGGGGCGAGCACGCCGATCTGGTCGTAGGTGGGCAGCACGCCGATGAGGAAGCTCGCCAGACCCATCAGGGTCATGGTGAGGACCAGCATGCGCTTGCGGCCGAGCCGGTCGCCGAAGTGACCGAAGATCATCCCGCCCAGGGGCCGGGCGAGATAGCCCGTGGCGAAGGTGCCGAAGCTGGCGACCGTCGCCGTGAGCGGGTCGAGGGTGGAGAAGAAGACCTTCCCGAAGACCACCGCCGAGGCGGTGGCGTACAGCAGGAAGTCGTAGTACTCGATGACGCTGCCCAGGAAGCTTGAAGCCACCGCGCGGCGGAGCTGAACCTGGCTTCCGGGTAAGACCGATGGGTCCGACATGACTGAGCTCCTCGATCAGGAGAGTGAGCCGCTGCGCCTGCTGCCCGGAGGTTAGGCACATTCATGACGGACGTCAATCCTTTGCCCACTATCAACTCAGGCCGAGCAGCCGGGCCGCGTTCTCCTTGAGGATCTTCGGCCGCACCTCGGGCTTGATGTCGAGCTTGTCGAAGTCGGCCAGCCACCGGTCGGGCGTGATCATCGGGTAGTCGGAGCCGAACAGCACCTTGTCCTTGAGCAGTGTGTTGGCGTACCGGACGAGGATCGGCGGGAAGTACTTCGGCGACCAGCCCGACAGGTCGATGTAGACGTGGGGCTTGTGCGTGGCGACGGCCAGGGCCTCGTCCTGCCAGGGGAACGACGGGTGGGCCAGGATGATCCGCAGCTCGGGGAAGTCCACGGCGACGTCGTCGACGAGCATCGGGTTGGAGTACTTCAGCCGGATCCCGCCGCCGCCGGGCAGGCCCGCGCCGATGCCGGTCTGGCCCGTGTGGAACAGCGCCGGCACGCCCAGTTCCTCGATCGCCTCGTAGAGGGGGTAGGCCGCCCGGTCGTCCGGCGCCATGCCCTGGACGCTCGGATGGAACTTGAAGCCGCGCACCCCGTACTCGCCCACCAGCCTGCGGGCCTCCCTGACCCCCGCCCTGCCCTTCCACGGGTCGACGCTGGCGAACGGGATCAGCACGTCGGGATGGGCCGCGCAGCTCTCGGCGACCTCCTCGTTGGAGATGCGCGGATGCCCGGTCGCGTGCTCGGCGTCGACGGTGAACACCACGGCGGCCATGCGGCGTTCGCGGTAGTGGGCGGCCATCTCGGGGATCGTCGGGCGGGCGCCCTCCTTGAAGTACTTCGCCGAGGCGGCGTTCAGGTCGTCGCTCAGCGAGGCGTGCCCGTCGGCGGAGACCTCGGCGTGCGTGTGGACGTCGATGGCGACGAGTTCGCCGACGTTCATGAGCCCTCCTTGGGCACAAATCTGACTTTCGTCAATTATGTGCCTGACATCTGGCCCGTCTACGCTTTCGCTGTGACCATCGGCGGTGACGACGAACCGGCCGCGCCCTCCGCGCGCCCCCAGTCCCTGATCTTCAGCTTCCTCGGCGTCTACGCCCTCGACCGCGGCACCGCCATCTCCTCGGGCAGCGTCATCGAAGTGTTCGCCCGCCTCGGCGTCTCAGAGGAGGCCGTCCGGTCGACGCTCGCGCGCATGGTCAAACGCAACCTGCTGGTGCGTCACCGGCTGGGCCGGCGGGTCTACCTCGGGCTCACCCCCCACGCCGAGACCGTGCTGCGCGACGGCCGCCGCCGCGTCTGGGAGACCGGCGCGGTCAACCGCGACTGGGACGGCACCTGGACCGTCGTCGGCTTCTCGCTGCCCGACAGCCGCCGGAGCACCCGCCACGACCTGCGCTCACGTCTCGTCTGGGCCGGATTCGGGCCGCTGCAGAGCGGGCTGTGGATCACGCCGGGCACCAAAGACGTCACGGGCGTCCTCGACGGGCTCGACGTCGACGACCACGTCACGGTGCTGACCGCCCGCGCGTACACGCCGACCGAGGCCGCCGACCTGGTCGCCAAGGCCTTCGACATCGAGCAGATCGCCCGCCGCTACCGCGCCTTCCTGGCCCGATGGGACGTGCCCGACCCGCTCCCCGACGCCCCCGACGACCTCGTGCGGCAGCTCCTGCTGCACACCGACTGGCTGCAGCTCGTCCGGCAGGACCCGCACCTGCCGGCCGAGCATCTCCCTGACGACTGGCCGGCCATCCGGGCGGAGCAGGTCTTCCACGCGCGCGCGGAAGAATACGTGCGCCCCGCCCGGACGGTCGCCGACGGCGTCCTGGACGAACTCATCCCATGACGCAGGCCGTGCCGTTGAGCGTGAACCCGGTCGGGTTCGCGTTGGTGCCGCTGTAGGTGCCCTGCACGCCGAAGCCGGCCCGGCCCTGCGGCGCGATGGTGCCGTTGTAGTTGACGTTGCGCGCGGTGACCTGCGTGCCCGACTGCGTCACGGTGGCGTTCCACGCGTTGGTCACCCGCTGGTTGCCGGCCCACGACCAGGTCACGGTCCAGCCGTTGACGGCCGTGCTCCCGGTGTTCGTGACGCTGACCTCGGCGGTGAACCCGTTGGGCCACGTGTTCGGCACGTAGGTGACCCGGCAGCCGGAACCGGGGTTCGGCGAGGGACTGGGCGACGGCGACGGGCTCGGGCTCGGCGACGGCGACGGGCTGGGCGACGGGCTGGGCGACGGGCTGGGCGACGGGCTGGGCGACGGGCTCGGCGACGGGCTCGGTTCGCTGGTCAGGCCGAAGAACTGGATCGCGGCCGCGGCCATGCCGCCGCTCGGGAGGCTGTGCCCGGCGCCCTGGATGCTGTAGGCCTCGACCCGCACCGTGCCGGACGAGTCGGCGTAGCGACGGCGGTTCCAGTTGGCCTGCGGCGTGTCACTGCTGGTGGGCGTCTGGCTCAGCCCGAACACGTTCGTCCACTGGTCGATCGCCTGCTGGTGGGTGGCGTAGAAGACCAGGTTGTCGTTGGTGCCGTGCCAGAGCTGGACCCTCGGGCGAGGGCCGCTGTAGCCCGGGTAGGCCGCCCTGACCAGGTCGCCCCACTGCTGCGGCGTCTTGTTGATGCGCCCGGAGGCGCAGTCGCTGACCCCCGGCGAGGGGACGTAGTCGGCCTCGTTCGGGAAGCACGCGAACGGCACCCCCATGAACGCCGCTCCCGCCTTGAACACGTCGGGGTAGTTGCCGAGCATGATGTTGGTCTCCATGCCGCCGGCGGAGCTGCCGGTGACGAAGAGCCGGTTGGCGTCGCCGTTGTGGCGCTGCCGGGTGTAGTTGACCATCGACAGCAGCGAGACGGGGTCGCTGCCGCCGTTGCGCACCTGCGAGGCCGCCGACCACGAGTCGAAGCAGTTGCCCTTCTTCGACGCCGACGGGTAGATGACGATGAAGCCGTACTGGTCGGCGAGGGACCGGAACTCCGAGCCCGAGAAGAACCCCGGTCCGGAGCCTCCGCAGCCGTGCATGGCGAGCACGATCGCCGGGCTGGGCCGCACGTTGTCCGGCACGTACAGATGCATGCGCAGGTTGCCGGGGTTGCTGCCGAAGTTGGTCACCTCGGTCAGCGTGGCAGCGGCCGCTGGCTGTCCGGCCGCCAGGATCGTGGCGGCGTACACCACTCCGGCGGCGACGACGGCGGTCAATCGCTTCATCGGCCCTCCTCTGGTCGACGTCCTGACGCCAGCCGGTATACGAGCGGCACGAAGGGCCGGTCAAGCTTCGCCTGAAAGGGATCACGAACGAACGATCATGGAAATGCGCTGCTCATGCTGGTCATCGGGCCATTGCTTATCAAGTAGCTTGATATAGAGGCCCGGAAACTTACATCGCCCGTTATGGTCGTGCGGTGACCTCGCGCCCCATCGCACCGGACGCCCCTCGGCTGAGCTATCTGGTCTACCGGCTGGAGCGGCGCATCCGCGCCCGGCTCGACGAAGCCCTCGCGCTCTACGGCATCACGACGACCGAATACATGGCGCTGGGAGAACTGCGCGTACGTGACGGCCTGTCCTCGGCCGAACTGGCCCGGATCGCCTTCGTCACGCCGCAGGCGATGAACCTGGTGGTCCGCGACCTGGAGAAACGCGGTCTCATCCACCGTGACGCCCACCCCGACGGCGGGCGGATCCTGCGCGTCCATCTGTCGCGTCAGGGCCGGGCGGCGCTGCGGAGGTGCGACCGCGCGCTCGACGGCATAGAAGACGACATGCTCGCCGACCTCGACGACAGCACGCGCGTCACACTGCTGGAGGCACTCATGCGATGCACCCGGGCCCTGCACCCGCCCGGGCCTGGGTGATCTCCCGAAATCACCCAGACCCGGTGGTGGACTCAGGCGCCAGTGGCGCGGCCTCGCCGTCGTCGCCTGGGGTCCTCCAGGCGGGTCAGGATGGCGATCGAGGCCGCGCTCACCGATGCGATCAGAAGCGGGTCGTGCTCAGGTGCGGGACCACCTCTGGTTGGCGCCGCCCCAGCAGGAGTAGAGCTGGATCAGCGCGCCGTTGCCGGAGCCGGCGGCGTCGAGGCACAGACCCGACTGCACGTTCCTGATCGAACCGTCGGAGTTGAGGGTCCACTTCTGGTTGGAACCACCCCAGCAGGAGTAGATCTGCACCTTCGCGCCGTTGCCGGTGCCGGCGGCGTCGAGGCACTTGTTGCCGTAGACCCGCAGCTCCTGGGCCGAGGTGTAGGTCCACTGCTGGTTGGAGTTGGTGTGGCAGTCGTAGAGCTGGACCTGCACGCCGTCGGTCGTCGATGCGCCCGGCACGTCGACACACCGGTTGGACTGCTGGCCGCGGATCTGTGTCCCGGTACCCGTGGTGGGCGTGGGGGTCGGCGTCGGCGAGGTGCCCGGGCTGGGCGAGGTGGTCGGCGAAGGCGACGGGTTCGGGGTCGCGGCGTTGAGCGCGTTCAGAACCGAGTTGTACGCGGCCTTCTTGTTGCCGCTGGTGTCGAAGAGCAGCGGGGAGGTGTTGGCGCCGAGCCAGGAGTCGCTGTCGCGCACGCCCCAGACGGTGATGCCGGTGCAGCGCGCGACCGCCAGGCAGTCGTTCACGACCGCGGCGTAGGTCTGCGCCGAGCCGCCCTGGATGTCGAGCTCGGTGATCTGCACGTCGACGCCGAGAGCCGCGAAGCTCTGGATGGTCGTGCGGTAGTTGCTGTTGTAGGGGCTCTGGCTGTTGAAGTGCGACTGCAGGCCGACGCAGTCGATCGGCACGCCGCGCTGCTTGAAGTCGCGGACCATGTTGTAGACGCCCTGCGTCTTGGCCCAGCTCCAGTTGTCGATGTTGTAGTCGTTGTAGCAGAGCTTGGCGGCCGGGTCGGCGGCCCGGGCGGTGCGGAAGGCGACCTCGATCCAGTCGTTGCCGGTCCGCTGGAGGTTGGAGTCACGGCGTCCGCCGGAGTTGCCGTCGGCGAAGGCCTCGTTGACGACGTCCCAGGCGTAGATCTTGCCCCGGTAGTGGCCCATCACGCCGTTGATGTGGTCGATCATCGCCTGGCGGAGGGAGCTCCCGGACGTCTGCTCCATCCAGGTCGGCTGCTGGGAGTGCCAGGCCAGCGTGTGGCCGCGGACCCGCTTGCCGTTCTGCACCGCCCAGTTGTAGATGCGGTCGCCCTGGGTGAAGTTGAACTGCCCTCGGTTGGGTTCCGTGGCGTTGATCTTCATCTCGTTCTCGGCGGTGATCATGTCGAACTCGCGGTTCGCGATCGTCGTGTACTGCGAGTCGCCCAGTTTGCCCGCGGCGATGGCGGTGCCGAAGTAGCGTCCGCTCTCCTGCGCGGCGGCGGCCAGCGTGCTTCCGTCCGCTTCCGCCGGAACTGTCACCATCAGCGCCGCGCCCACGATTCCGACGACGCTCACGACACCGGCGCCGAAGATTCTGCGAAGGCCGAATGAGGGTAATGCGTTCATACCCATGCCTGACTCCATAACTGAAATCACCGAAAGAGGGATATGCGGGAACCCGGCGGACGACGCCGCACCCAGACCGCTGGCGCGCACCACGATGGCGTCATGGCCGGCGACCCTCTGATCACCACATCAGGCTGGGCCGACCGCCTCGGAGACTTAGTGTGGAAACCCAACCGAAACATGTCAACACCGGAGCGAAATTTTCGGCGGCCATGCCGCCTGGCCTGATGGGCCACACATCGGTCCGGACAGGGAGCGACGAGGCATCCCGATCCCGGCGGGCGGCGAAAATTTAACGACGACGGACCGCTGCAAGTTTCATGCTCACGCCGTAATTTACGGAAGCCGAAACGGCTTGTCAGCACGCGGCGGCGCGCCGTCAAGGCCCCGGGAGGCCCTTGACGCCGTCTCGCCCGCTGTATTTACTCACCGCCAGCACCACCAGACGCCGGGACGCCGAAGGGAGGTCGCACTACGATGTGCTAGCGCTAACAGGGCCGAGCCTGTTCAGCGCGACGTCGTAGGGCCTGGGTGGCACCACACTCCTGGGTCCCCGTGTCGGTCGCTCTGCCTTCGCGAAGAAGGCAGAGCGACGCAAGGACCGTCAGCCGCCGGCGACCAGCCGGCCGCGGAACTCCGCGGTCGCGCTCTGCAGCAGCTGGTTCAGGTGCTCGATCTCGGCCTCGGTCGGTTCGCGCCTGAGGTCGACGTTGATCGCGAAGTCCCCGTTCTCGACGGTCACGGCGAGATCGGCCAGCAGATCCCCCGGCAGCCTGCCGAGGACGAACTCCCGGAACGCGTCGGCGATCGCCCCCTGGACGTCGCCGCAGCCGCACGACCGCCCGGCCGCGATGGCCGTGAGATGGCTCCGCCCGGTGATCGCGTCGGGATGGGCGACGTCCAGCGTCGCCAGCCCGGCCTCCACGACGTGCCGGGCCTCGTCGAGCCGGTCGGCGTGCTGCAGGAAGAGCCCGAGCGCGATCCGCGATCGGCCGAGGATCTCGTGGTCGGTGCCGAGGTCGGCCACCCCGACGGCCGCCCGCAACCGTTCCTCCGCCTCGGCGGGCCGACCGGCCGCCGCCAGCGCCAGCCCCCAGTTGCGCAGCAGCTGGGCGTGGTACTCGGGACGGCCGAGGCCGTCGGCCCTGGTCTGGACCCGGGCGTAGGTGTCGAGCGCCCCGGTCGTGTCCCCCGCGTCGTCCTGCGCCATGGCCAGGGCGAGCGCCGCCATGAACGCGTCGTGCTCGCGGCCCTGCCGGTCGTAGGAGGCGAGCACCTTCTTGATCGTCTCGATCCGTCCGGCCTCGTCGCCGGCGTCGCCACCGATGTTGGCCAGCTGGGAGAGCGCGTTGAGCGTCGCCTGGTGGTCGGGCCCGAGACGCGCCTCCAGGGCGTCGACGAGCCGGGTGAGCACGGCCTTCCCCAGCACCGGGTCGCGGCCCGACCGCTCGACGGCCGCGTACGCGATGCCCTCGACCACCTCGTCGGGCAGCTGGTCGAGCGCGGAGAACGGGGGCTCATCGGCCCCGCCGAGCACGATGATCTCCCCCCGCACCGCCAGCGCGGCGGCGACCCGCTCGTGGCCGCTGCGCCAGAAGTTGCCGACCGCCTCCTCGATCACCTCACGGGCCCGCGCGACGTCGCCGCGGCGGAGCAGGAGGTCGGCCAGCGGTTCGAGCGCGAAGGCGTAGCCGGGGTGCTCCCGGCCGTAGAAGTCCTCGCGCTCCTGAAGGTTGCGACGCAGCTCGGTCTCGGCCTCGTCGAGCCGGTCGGCGACGGCCAGCACCATGCCGAGGTTGAGCCGGTAGGTCAGCTGCTCCTTGCGGGTCTCGTGGTCGGCGGACGGCGTACCGGAACAGGCGGTTCGAAAACAGTCGACCGCCCGGTCCAGCTGGCCGGAGGCGAAGAAGACGTTGCCGAGATCGCACTGGACGGAGGCCCATTCGTGGCTCCCCCTGCCGTGCCGGCGCTCGACCTTCAGCGCTTCCTTCCGCATGACCTGCTCGGCGTCGACCAGCCGGCCCTCGCGCAGCAGCCCGAACGCGATGTCGAACGACGACGGTGATCTTGACATGCCCGGGAGTATAGGGACCCCCGTTCGCGCGCCTCAGCCTGATCGCGGGCGCCCACACGGTCCACAGCATGTCGGGGGCCCGGTCGCCGGGATGAAACTTTCACGCCGCACGGCCGCCGACCTCGCGGGGATTCGACGGGTTCGCCACCCCGCCGCAAAGGTAATGCAAACTTCAACCATGAGCGACGAGTGGGCGGCCGCCCGGGAGCTCGGCAGGTTCCTCCGCTCTCGGCGCGAGAAGACGGCGCCGGGAGACCTCGGGCTGGAGCCCGGCCCGCGGCGGAAGGTCGACGGACTCCGCCGTGAGGAGGTCGCCGTGCTGGCGGGCCTGAGCACCGACTACTACCAGCGCCTGGAACAGGGCCGGAGCGCCCACCCCTCCGACGCCGTCCTCGACTCGATCGCCGACGCCCTCGACCTGGACGAGGTGGAGCGACGCCACCTGATGAGACTGGCGCGGCTCACGCGCCGGACGCGGCCGTCGCCCGGCCGCGCGGCCGACCGGGTGCCGAGGAACGCCCGGCTGCTGCTCTCGGCGGTCGACCTGCCCGCGTTCGTCGCCAGCCGGCACCTCGACATGCTCGCGTGGAACGGCATGGCCGCCGCGCTGCTGGGCGATCCGCGCCGGCTTCCGCCCGACCGGCGCAACGTGCTCCTCACCCTGTTCCACGAGATCCCCAGGCCGCGGTGCCCGGCCTGGGAATCCGTGGCCCTCGACTACATCGGCATCCTGCGCGCCGCCGTCTCCACCGACCCCGACCACCCCAGGGCGCGTGCGGTCGTGGACGAACTCAGCGTCACCAGCTCCGAGTTCCGCCGGATGTGGGCCCGCCACGACGTCAGGGAGGGCGTCCACGGCACCAAGACCTTCCGGCACCCCCACGTCGGCGACATCGCCGTCGAGTGGGACGCCTACCCGCTGGAGCCCCCGCCCGGCCCCCTGATGGTCGTGTTCACTCCCCAGCCAGGCCACGAGGAGCGGCTACGCCTCCTGAAGGTCGTCGCGGACGCCGACGGGTCAGCGCTCCCAGACCTCCCACGCGGTTGAGGTGTTCACGCAGTAGTACCAGTCACCCACGTGACCCTCCTGCTCCGCCTTCCGGTTCTCGTAGTAGCGCTCTACGCCCACGCAGTAGAGCTCGCCCACGTAGGAATTGACGAAGGAGTGGAGCAACGTGGCGGCCTGCGCCGGGGCGGCGGACAGGCCGACGCCGGCGAAAGCGGCCACTGCCATGACGGCGACGCGTGTTCTGAGCTGCACGGTACGGCTCCCATCTGGATGTCGTACCGCCGACCGTAGGCCCGGCGTCCGGACGCTCCCTGGGTCTGGCGCGCCCACCCACGGTCACCCGTTCTGCGCTATGGCCGCCAATTGCGCGGCGTCGCGGCCGGGGGACGCGCCGAACGCCTTGCGGTATTCGCGGCTGAACTGAGACGCGCTCTCGTAGCCGACGAAGTAGCCGACCTCCGCCACGTTCCCCGCCCTGGTCATCAGCAGGGTGCGGGCCGCCTGGAGCCGGATCTGCTTCTGGAACTGGACCGGCGTCATCGACGTCGCCGCGCGGAAGTGCCGGTGGAAGGACGACGCGCTCATCTCGCACAGCCCCGCCAGGTCGGCGACGACCAGGTGCTCCCGGTAGTGCTCGCGGATCCAGCGGATCCCCCGGGAGATGAGGGCGAGATTCCCGTCGACGAGGCCGATCTGCCGCACGAGCGCGCCCTGGTCGCCGCTGAGCAGCCACCAGAGGATCTCCCGCTGGTATCCGGGCGCCAGCACCCGCAGGTCGTCGGGGCGGTCGGCGACGCGCAGCAGACGTACGACCGGATCGAGCAGTTCCGGTGTCGCGTCGCTCACCGCCAGGCCGGTGAAGGCCGGGGGCGGCCCGGTCACGGCGGCCTCCAGCAGCAGCGGCGCGACGACCGCCGGGCTCAGCGACATGCTGAAGACCGCGAACGGCTTGTCCCGCGTGGCCTCCAGGGCCTGGCCGACCACCGGGAGGTCGACCGACACGACGACGTACTGCCCGGCGCGGTAGTGGTACGGGACGCCGTTGAGTACCGTGCGCTTGACCCCCTGCGCGACGATCGCGAGCGACGGCTCGGAGATCGTGGCGACCGGCTCGGGCGAACACGCCACCGACGCGATGGTCACCCCGCCCGTGATCGTCCTCTGACGGCCGTCGGCGGTGTGGCGCATGATCAGGCGCCGCATCTCGTCCAGGAGCTCCATGCGCGCCAGTCAACCACCTCGATTGACAGGATCGGGCAAGGCGGCGGCAGGATCGGGCTCACGGCCCGGCCGCCCCGCTTGGTGGACTGACCACATGAAACGCAGAACTCTCGGCGCGACCGGGATCTCGGTCAGCGAACTCTCCCTCGGCGCGATGATGTTCGGCAGCATGGGGAACCCCGACCACGACGACGCGATCCGCATCATCCACCGCGCCCTCGACGCGGGCGTCAACGTGATCGACACCGCCGACGTCTACTCCAACGGCGAGTGCGAGGAGATCGTCGCCAAGGCCGTCAAGGGCCGCCGCGACGACCTCGTGATCGCCACGAAGTTCGGGCTGCCGATGGGCGAGGACCCCAACCACCGGGGCGGCTCCCGCAGGTGGATCGTCAAGGCGGTCGACGACAGCCTGCGCCGCCTGGACGTCGACCACATCGACCTCTACCAGATGCACCGCCCCGACCACGAGACCGACGTCGGCGAGACGCTCGCGGCGCTTACCGACCTCGTCCGCGCCGGCAAGATCCGCGCCTTCGGCTCCTCCATGTTCCCCGCCGAACTGATCACCGAGGCCCAGTGGTCGGCCCAGCGCGCCGGGACCCACCGGTTCCTGACCGAGCAGTCGATGTACTCCGTCTTCACCCGCAAGCCCGAGGCGGCGGTCTTCCCGACCGCCCAGCGCCACGGGCTCGGCGTCCTCACCTTCGGCCCCCTCAACGGCGGCTGGCTCTCGGGCCGCGCCGACCTGGAGTCGGGCCACCGCGCCACGCTCCTGCCGGGCCGGTACGACCCGACGAGCCCGACCGGCCGGCTCAAGGCGGCCGCGCTGGCCGAGCTCTCCACGCTCGCCGCCGAGGCCGGCCTGACCCTGCCGCAGCTCGCGATCGCCTTCGCCCGCGCGCACCCGGCGGTGTCGTCCGTGCTGATCGGGCCGCGCACCGCAGAGCAGCTCGACGGGCTGCTGCCCGGCGCGGACGTCGACCTGACCGACGACGTCCTCGACCGCATCGACGCGATCGTGCCGCCGGGGATCGACCTCAACCCCGACGACAACTACGGCACCACCCCGCCGGCTCTGCAGGACGCCCGGCTCCGCCGCGTCAGAAGGTGAAGACGGCCCCCGTCACCGCGATCATCTCGCACCGGTTGCCGAAGGTCTTGGCGTAGCGGATCGGCTTGCCCGCCCAGACGCCGACGGCAATGACCTGGTGCGGCAGGTACTCCTTCGTGCAGATCCGGTGGGGGTCGTACGCCAGCCTGCCGGGGTCACCCTGCACCGGCCGGAGCAGGTCGCAGGCCTGCTTCGGGGTGGTGTGCGTGCCCCCGTCCGGATCGCAGAAGAGCGTGACGATCGTCTGAGGTCCCCCCGCGACGCTCCTGCTGAGCGACAGGGCCCCCACGGGTGTCTCGGCCACGGCCGGGCCGGCGGCGAACAGCGGGACGGCCGCGACGGCCGCGGCGAAGAAGGCACGCATGTGAACTCCCCATTCCTTGATCACCACGAATCGTATCGATCAAGGCACGGAGAGTCACTCACCGGCCGACGCCGAAGGCCCGTGGCCGGGATCGGCCACGGGCTGACGGACGCACCTATATATCAGGTGGCGGTGCAGGTGACGGTGGCCCCCGCTCCGGTTCCGGTGCCCTGGAAGCCGAGGGTGGCACTCTGCCCGGCCGGCAGTCGCCCGTTGTAGCTCTGGTTGGTGATGGTCACCGACCCGCTGGTGCCGGTGTTGACGCCGTTCCACAGCGAGGTGATCGTCGCGCCGGAGGGCAGGGTCAGGGCCAACCTCCAGCCGTTGATCGCGGCGCTGCCCGCGGTGACGTTGATGGACGAGACGAACCCGCCGCCCCACTGGTCCTGCACCGTGTAGGTCGCCGAGCAGCCCTGGCCGCCGGGCGACGGGCTGGGGCTGGGACTCGGGCTGGGACTGGGACTCGGGCTGGGGCTCGGGCTGGGACTCGGCGACGGGGAAGGACCGCCGTCCAGCACGAGGTTCTTCCGCTGGATCTGCCACTGCGTGTTGCACAGGCCGCAGTTGTTGCCCACGAAGGCCGCGCCGGCCGTGGTGTCGCCCTTCAGGCGCCACTTCAGCCACAGCACCGCCACCCGGCCGAACTCGCCGCCGTTGGTCTGGCCGTAGGTGCCGCCGTGTCCGACGTTCAGGTTGCCCATGAACGCGGGCAGCCCCGAGGGCAGCTTGCCCCAGTCGTCGATGGCGTTCGGGTAGGCGATGTCGCCGGTCCCGCCGATGAAGTAGGCGATCGGCTTCGTCAGCCGCCTGAGCTGGTAGTCGTCACCGTCGTTCAGCAGCCCGCTGCTGAAGATGGTGGTCGTGGAGATGCGCGAGTCGTTGGAGACCGCGTAGGCCTCCAGCCCGCCGCAGGAGAAGCCGCCGACGGCGATCTTGCCGGTGTCGAGCTTGTTGTAGAAGACGCTGCCCTGGCGGCCGTTCTCCGAGATCGCCCAGTCGATCGACTGGGTGAGCATCTGGGAGGTCGTCGAACCGGAGCCGTTCGGGCTGCCGTTCGCGATGACCAGGAACCCGTGCGAGGCGATCTCGCGGAGGAAGTTCGCCTGCGACAACCCGTTGGCGGAGCAGGCGCCGTTGCCCCACACATATATAGGGAGTCGCTGCGACGGGATGGTCACCGGCCGGTAGACGGTGTGGTTCGACAGGCTGCCGTCCCAGTCGGCGGGGTAGGGGCCCGAACCCCCGACTGCGGCGGAGGCCGGCGACATGGTGAGCGCCACTATTCCGGCCAATAACGGAACGACCGCGGCCGCCAATCCCGCGCTGATGATCGAGCGTTTTCTCATCTCACCCTCCGAAGGTGTCACATACGGCGCCCCGTCGGGGGTGGCACGCGACGGAGCCCGAGAACGTGCAGTTACTATCACTGCGGTGATAAAAAGTGTCAAACAATCGCACTCGGCCCGTTGATCGATGGTCTGTTCTCGTGGACGGGCAAAGGCGAGCACACGCAGATCACCCTGCCGACGGGCCCGAGTCCGGTGATGTTCCGGCGGCCGGGCGGGCAGCCGCCCGGAGAATGAAAGTTTCTCGGCCGCGCTCGCGGGCCGAAACGGAGAGGGAGTCCGCCGACGCCCGGAAATGGGTGATCCAGGACGCGGCGTCCGGCCAGTATGGCGTGGCGATCTCGACGAGCCGCGCCTCGGCGAGCGAGCCGAGAGCCGAGTGGATCTCCAGCAGCAACTCCCTGGCGGCCTGGCGCGGCCACCGCGCCGGCAGGAGATGCTCCGGCAGGTCAGGGTCGACGTCGGGGAACTTCCGCCAGGAATCCATCACCGAGGTCCGGGCCACCAGCGCCCGGGTGGCGTCGATCCGCCCGTCGCGGACGGCCACCCGCAGGTCGGAGTACCGCTCGATGAACTCCTCGTACGCCGAGGCGAGGCCGGCCAGGTCATAGGCGGCGGCCGGACCGTGCGGCCCGGCCTCCTCGTCGAACCGGGTGTGCATCACCGACCACCGGCCCCCGTCGACGCCGTCGAGGATCTCGCGCAGCACCGTGTTCACCGCGCCCGACTCGGACCCGGGCCGGATCCACACGCTGTCGTACAGCCGGGCGAACCCCAGCGCCCCCAGCGCCTTGCGGATTGCGTGCCGCTGCGCGTGGCCTGACTGGGGGAGCGAGAAGGAGACGGTCACCCAGTCGCCGGTCCACTGGGGCGGCCGCGCGCCGAAGCTCAGGAAGTGGTCCATCCGGGAGCGATGCCGGGCGATGGCCTGCGGCGTGAGGTGGTAGACGGGCGGCCGTGCCGATCCCCGTACGGCGATCAGCCCACGCTTTGTCAGCCGGGACAGCGCGGCCCGCGCACTCGACTCGCTGATGCCGAACTCCGCGAGCATCGCGACCACCGCCGCCGACGGCAGATCGGCCTCCGAGGAGTCGAGGTACTCACCGAGCAGGGTCGTGAGCAGGTGTTGCGGGTTGGGGCCGGCCTGCGTCCGCGGGGCTCTGAGGTCGTCCGCAGGTGTCGGGGCAGTCACGCCACAAGCTTGCCGCACGGCGCGACCTATGGCCGCAAGACCAAACCGCACTGAGCGCCACGGCGACTTTCAAGCCCGGATCACGTGCTCAGCAAGTACATTCCCGAGGCCCCGCAGGGCAACGAGGAGGTTCCGGTGAGCTGGGTGCTGCAGAACGGCTACCTCCCCGGTGACACATATCCTGTTGAACAGGATATGCTGCCTTGCATGAACTCACGGGGCATGACGGAGCAGGCGTTCCTCGTCCTCACCACGCTGGCCGACGCCGCGCGCCACGGCTACGGGATCGTCCAGGAGGTCGAGCGGCTCTCCGAAGGTCGCGTCCAACTCAAGATCGGCACCCTGTACGGCGTGCTCGACCGGCTGGCCGCCGACGAACTCGTCACGCTCGACCGCGAGGAGGCCCATCAGGGACGGCTGCGACGCTACTACCGGCTCACCGACCAGGGCGTTCACGCCCTGGAGGCGGAGGCGGCCCGCCTCACCGCGACCGCCCGCTATGCGACGGAGCGGCTGCGCGCCCGCCACGCGGGAGGGACGGCGTGACCGCCCTGGAGTCTCGCTACCGGCGCGTGCTGCGGCTGCTGCCGGCGGCCTACCGCGCCGAACGCGAGGAGGAGATGGTCTCGGCGTTCCTCGACGGCGCCGGACCGGCCGACGACGACGCGCGGCCACGCTGGCCGGAGATCGCCAGCGTGGCCGCGCTCGCCCTGCGCATCCGCCTAGGCGGCACGGGATCGACACCGCGAAGCCGGGCCTGGGGCCGGACCGTCCGGCTGACCGCCCTGATCGGTCTGGCCTTCCAGGCGGCGATGAGCTGCGTCTACCTGGCGCAGACCCTGGCCGTCTACGGCGTCCTCCCCCTGCCCTACCCGACCGGCGAACTCCCCCTCGGCGAGCCCGCGTCGGCCGAACGGCTGTGGCACCTGACCAGGGATCTCTCGTCCGCCCTCTGGATCGTCGCCTACGTCGCGCTGGTCCGCGGCCGTCCCGGCATCGCGAAGGCGACATCGGTCCTCGGCCTTGTCGTGTACGCCCTGTCCTGGACGGACGCGCTCCTGCTCGTCATCCCCACGCTCGCCCTGCTGACCGGCTATCACCGGGACGTCCCCGCGCACCGCCATCGGCGACGACTGGCGGCGCTCCCCCTGGCCGCCGGAGCGGCGCTCTTCCTGATCATGACGACGGCGACCTGGGCCATGACGACGTCGCACCGCTCGCCGCAGTGGCCCGGCACGTGGGTCTGGGCCTGGTCATGGCTGCCGCCTTCCGGCCTGTTCTGCCTGGCACTCCTGGTGGCCTGCGCCGGATACGTCGTGACACACCTGACGGCACCCTCGCGGCGCTCCCCCTCGGTGCCGCTGGCCCTGGCGATCCTGACCGTGCCCGTGATCCTGTCGCGCCTCTCGTCCCTGAACCCGGCCGCCGACCAGGTCACCGAGACGCTGAACGCCGTGACCGTCGCGCAGGCCGTCGCGCTCGTGGTGAGCGGCGTCATCCTCGCCGTGATCGGCGCCAGGACACTGCCCGCGACGGTCCGCGAAGCAGCGGAATGACCTCGGCGAACGCTGATGCAGCTGATGCCGGGTCACCAGCGGATGTCGGAGATCTGCTCACCCGCCGCACCCGGGCGACCCACTCCGAACGGGAGAAACCGGAACTGACGCGAGCGGCTCCGAAACGGAACGAAGAAGAGCTCACGGCGCGAGAAGACGATCTGGCGGTCTGGCTCAGGCCATGGATCGTTCCTGCCCGTTCAGAAGGGCTGCATCTGATCCACTACCTTCGCTGCGATCTCGATGATCGCTTCTACTTTCGGGATATCCCTCTGCACGTCTACCTCGCGGACGGGACCGCACAGATGCCCAGGAACGGATCGCCGTCTGCGGACTCCCAGTAGACCCGGCTCATCCGGCGGATGTTCACCTCCCGGCCGAGGCTCCGCTCCGCCTCCCGGGCGACGCCGTAGAGGTCGTCCTCGTCCGCCTCACCGACGACGAGGACGTCGAGGTCTCTGGGAACCCTGCCGGGCTCGCCGCTGTAGCGCGCCGCCCAGGAACCATAGATGTACGCCTCCTCCACCCCGAATACGCCGCCGAGTAGTTCGGGCAGAACCGCCAGGCCAGCAGTTCTCCCTGGAAGGCCGAACGCAGCAGGGGAAGCAAGACCGAAGGCGGCTGTTTCATAAACTGAAACGTATATTGCAGCTTACGCAGGTTCCACGCGTGGCCTCAGCGAAGAGGCGTAGACGGCGCAACAGTCTCATGGGTCAGAGCCGAGAACGCGTACCGAGCCGAAGCCATGGGGCACCTGATGTTCGCACCCGAACTCGCCAACGGCGGCCGTGCCGGTCGGCGGACGCCCCGCGCCGCGTCGTCCGGGAACCGGCCCAGGCCGCAGCCGGGACGGCTGAGGGCCGAATACGGGTCAGTATTGGATGTCGACCCCTGCTTGAGATGCGATCAGCATCTTCAGGGTCTTCGCTCGGCGCCATTCGAGGCTTTCCATTCATTTCGGAAGTCTTCAAGCGACTCGTTCGGCAACCGAGCGGGCGTCCTTCCAGCTTTCGAACACGGGGCCGGGCGGGTAGCCATCGACATCCGTCCAGGTCATTCCACGCGGCCCGGGCCGCTCCATCCTATGGAGAAACTCGTCGCCGCCAACACGTCCGGCCAAAGATCGTCTCCCCGGGGGAAGCCAACCAAGGACCAGCAGTTCAGGCCACAGGCAACCCCCGCCCCGATCCCGCAGATCCCCGGGTTTTCGATCGAGGTACTGCTGGTCGCGGTGCACCTCACGCAGAAGATTCGCTACAGGCCCGCCTTCGGAGCGCGGGGTGGCAGATTGACCGGTCCTACTGATGCACCTTCCGTGTTCGCACCGACCAAGGACAACGGAGGCATGGGAAGAATTTCGTGTTCCTCTTCGGACTCTGGCGTCCAAGCGTAAACACCATGGTAGACAGCATCAATATGAAGAACTTCGCCAGGGTCGAGCGGAGAATGTCGGACCGATGCAATGACGTCGTCGATCATCGCATGGCGGCCCGGCGGTTCCAGAATCCCAATCATCGGAATCCCGTTGAGTGAGCGCGCATACTCGTGCCACTGCCGGGCGACATTCGTCGAACCCGCAAAGGCATAGCCGATTCCCACTCGACGACAGATATCCGATGGAATGCGTCCATATAGCTGCTCGTCCTCGCGAAGCCTGAGAGTCAACTGGAGGCGATCATCAAGGCCGGCCGCCTGTTGCAGTGACTCCGAGCCTTCCGTTCGCAAACCTCGCAAGAGCAGAAGTATCCCCAGCTCAAAGGCGGCGAGGGGTTGACCCCGCTTCGCCCAGTCAAGAAGCTCCGCCCCCCTCGGACCAAACCAGCGGTTTACCCGTATGTGCTCGTATGTTGCAAGGAGCCTTGAGTCGGAGGCATGCCTGGGGACGTACGCGACCTGGGACTCGGCGCTCAGCCCGTTGACCGAAGCAGATTGCCCGATGGCTGCAGTGGCATTGCCAAGATGAAGATCATTAAGATGCTTCCAGCGGGCATGCCACTCCTCCAAGGTCCCGATCTCGACGTCAGCGTTCACATCGGTGCTCTCCAGGGAGTCCCGGCAGACTCGGATGAAGTTGGCGACCGTTCGCCAACGCGGAAAACGAACACACTGCCCTTTTAGCAGTCGCGTGAGCGTGGCATTGCTCATCTCGTGAGGATCCGGCCAATCTCGGACAATTTGCCTATATGTGAGATTTCCGGATCTTTGATAGATATCGCGAAGCTCCGCGCTCAGCTGGCTGAGCGCGGAGCTAGAAGAAGGAGCGTCCACTTGGCGCACCGCCTGTAGTCGTCGCCGATGACGAAGTACCAATTGTCTCGTAAGTCACGAGTGGTTCAGCACGCCTCGCAGGCGTCAGAACTCGTCGCCATACACCTTCATCTTGTTCCAAGTTGTTCCGCGTGGACCCGCCTTGCGCCAGAGTAGCCATCCCGCAACCTTGGCCCCATCTCCCCTGGTAGATAAATCGCCAAAAAACGGAACACGGGCCGTTGGCCCCATACTTCGGGAGTTGTCGTGAACTGGACCATGGTGATCAAGATCTGCATCGCCGTAGTCTTCGCCGTTCTGACCGGAGGCGCCACCGCCATCGCGGCGCGCCGCTCCGGCAAGACCTCGCCGGCCGCTCTGCTCGCAGGCATGACGGTCGGGACTGCGGCCCTGGGCGGCATTACACCGATCCTTTTCAGCTGACCAAATCCCGCCGCTGAACTAGCCGATACGCCGCCGACGATCTCCTCAGATATCTGCGGCCATCATTTATTCAAAGCACTGAGAAGACGGAAGGCCCGCGATCAATCTCGGTCTGACCGAGAGATCACGGGCCAACCTATCGACCTTCTGTAGGGGTTATGCGTCGAGCGCGAGGAATGGCACGTCTTCCGGACCGATCCTCTTGCGTTGCGCCTGACGAACCGCCTGGCTGGGTCATGATCGGCTGTCTCGTCCAGGTGAGACTTCGCGCAGGTCGGGCGAGGTGCCGCAGGCGCCTTCTCGCGGGCCGTTGCTCAGCCGTGGGCGGGGCCCGAGGTCGTGTACCTTCTGGGCGAGTGCCCGGATCAGGTCGGTTTCGGCCTCGGTCGGCCGTATGAGGGCGCGGGTCAGGTGCGGCATGTCCGGCATGGGCGGCCACTGCAGGTGTGCCATCGCTCCCGGGGCGCCGACCAGTCCTACGCGGAGTGGCCGCGAACGTTGTCACGAAGGCGCGGAAGGAAGATCACCGCGACAGTGCCCAGAAGGATCAACAGGAGCGGCAACGCCGTCTGCGCCCACGGCCACGCCGGGCCGTCCAGTCGCAGGCCGTCGGTCGGCAGTTCCATGGTCTCGGCGGCCCAGCGGGCGGTGGCCACATCCGTCGTCCGGGCCAGGTCCCGCACGGCGTCGTCGTAGGCGAAGTCCTGTCCGGAGTGGACGTACACCGGCTTCAGGCCGTCGGGGACCCGGCCCACGCGGACGCCCGCTCCGGGCACGAGCAGGCGGTCCAGGTCGGGGGCCGCGCCGGCGAGGTCGGCGCGCGGCAGGAACGTCAGGCCGTGTCGTGACCGGATCGGGCCGCCGTCCGCGCTCACGGCCAGCGTCCGGTCCGCGAGCGACTTGTCGTGCACTTCGAACACCGACGCCAGGTCGATCTCGCCGACCCCCGGAGTCAGCAGCACGCCGACGGTCGGCGGCGCCCACGTCCACGCCGCGTTGACGACCGCGGCCGGGGCCGGCACGGGGATGCCGGTTACGACCGGTGGCGGGTCGCCGAAGTACCGCCAGCCCACAGCGTCAGCCGCGTTCGCCGCCACCGTCGGACCGGCCAGGCGCTCGATCACGTGCAGGGTTCCGTCGATGCCGGACAATACGCCCGCGGTCGTGACGACGGTGCCGCTGTCGACGAAACGTTCGCCGTGCACCCAGTTCACCGCGGGATAGTCCGACTCGAACGAGCCGATCCGCATCCAGTGCGCGGTCGCGGACCGGCCGTCAAGCAGACCCGCCGAGGCCAGCACACCGGCGCCGTTGCACACGCTCAGCAACAGCGTGCCGCGGCTCGCCTGATCACGCAGCCACGACGTGACCGGACCGGTGCTGGGCCTGCCGACGTCCGGCATCGCCGGGATGACCGCGAGCGTCGGCGCGGCGCCGCCGGTCAGTTCGG
The DNA here is from genome assembly GCF_005233835.1 of Herbidospora galbida. GTDB lineage: Bacteria > Actinomycetota > Actinomycetes > Streptosporangiales > Streptosporangiaceae > Herbidospora > Herbidospora galbida. The sequence goes on from NZ_SZQA01000005.1 coordinate 48,606, forward strand.
CGAGCTCCGCGAAGCTCAGATCCGGCACCAGATCCAGTCCACCGGTCAACGGCAGTGGACGTCTTCGCGGCGCGACGGTGTAGACGTTGAACCGGCCCGAGGCGACCAGGATCTCGTAGGGGGCGAGGGCATCCGACACGACGGCCCCGTTGTCGCCGATCACCACGACCGCGGTCGGTTTGGCGGGGTCGAAAGCCGGGGCGGCGGCGGGAACGGGCCGGTCCGGCCCGTGTGCGTACTGGGCGTCGAACGTGGCGAAGGCGGAGATCGCCCCGCCCGCCACCGGAACCAGCAGAACCGCGATCACCGCGAGCGCGCGGCGCAGGAGGGTTGGCATCTCAGTGCCAGTAGTGGTCGCGGCGCCACACCATGGCGGCGAGCATGAGCGGGAACATGATCACGTGCCCGGCCGTCATGAGCGCCATGGCCGACAGCGCCCCGAGCCAGTACGGCACCAGCAAGACGAGGAACGGTAAGTACATCGCAGCCGCCATCTCACCGATCAGCGCCCACGAATGCCCGCGCAGCAGCATCGCCACGCTCATTCCGATGGTCATGTCGGTCGCCATGACGAGCGCGTCGACCTCCGGCAGCGCCAGCCAGGCGTCCGGCCACAGCGGTGCGAGGACGAACATCCCGGCGAGCATGGCGATCACCATCTCGACGTAGTGCCAGGCGAACCGGCCCAGCTTGCGACTCGTCGTTCGCAACATGGCGTCTCCTTTGATTCGGTATCGGCTGATACCGACAAGAGTCGCCGCAAGCCTTCGTCCTGCCATGTGCCGGAAGTCATGCCCGCGGTCACGACGTGGTCATGACCGGGAAGGTTCAGAGCAGACCGAGCGACCGTGCGCGTAAGGCGGCCTGGGTGCGGTCGCGGGCGTTCAGTTTGGCCAGGACGTTGGTGACGTGGTTCTTCACGGTGCCCTCGGCCAGGTGAAGCGCCGAGGCGATCTCCCGGTTGCTGTGGCCGGTGGCGAGGAGGCGGAGGACGTCGAGTTCACGGCCGGACAACGGCACGACCAGCGGCTGCGCCTCCGGAACGCCGTCCGAGGGCAGCCGGACGAACTGGGCGACCACCTTCGCGGCGACCGACGGCTGCAACACCGACTCGCCGCGCGCGGCGGCCAGGACGGCCTCCATCAGCTGAGCCGAGGAGACGTCCTTGAGCAGGTAGCCCAGCGCCCCGGCGCGAAGGGCGGCGAACACGTTCTCGTCGTCGTCGAACGTCGTCAGCGCGATGATGCCGATGCCGGGGTGTTCGGTACGCAGGCGGCGGGTCGCGGCGACACCGTCCATGACGGGCATGCGCAGATCCATCAGGACGACGTTCGGGGCGAGCTCGGCGGCCCGCCGGACCGCCTCGTCGCCGTTCCCCGCCTCGCCGACGACCTCGATGGCGGCGTGCGTGGCCAGGAGCGTGGCCAGGGCCTCGCGGAACAGAGCCTGGTCGTCCACCAGCAGGACACGGACCGGGCTCATCCGGGCACCTCCATGCTCAACGTGTAGCCCGCCCCCGGCGCCGACTCGACGCTCAACCGCCCGCCCAGGTGCTCGGCCCGTTCCCGGAGCCCGACCAGACCGAACCCGGACGCAGCCGTCGAAGCGGCGCCGCTCCCGTCGTCGCGGACGGCCAGCCGGACGGCGGCGTCGACGTAGTCGAGCACCAATTCGGCCCGGGTCGCCCGGGCGTGCTTGCGAACGTTGGTCAGCCCCTCCTGTGCCGCACGGAACAGAGCCTCGTGCGTCTCGTCGGCCAACGGCCGCCGCTCACCGGATATCGCGACGCTGGTGGTCACACCCGAGGCGGAGGTCAGTTCGGCCAACGCCCGCAAGGCGTCCGGCAGCGGAGGAATCTCGCGTGGTTCGCGCAGTGTACGCACCGAGCGACGTACCTCGGCGAGTGCGGCCTCGGCCTGGTCCTGCGCCTTGGCCAGCACCTCGTCGGCCTTTGCGGCGTCGGTCGGCAGGACCGCCCGCGCGGCCTTGACCTGCATCTGAACGACGGTGAGAGAGTGCCCGAGCCCGTCGTGGATGTCGCGTGCGACCCGGTTGCGTTCCTGCACGGTCGCGAGCCGCTCCGCCTGCGCGGCGTAGTCACGCAACCGCTCGTGCGCCTCGGCCAGCTCGGCACGGGCACGCTGCTCACGCTGCAGCAACTCCGTCACGATCGCGGCGAACACCGCGGAGACCAGTGTCCCCAGCCCTTCCCGCAGCCCTTCGCCCCACGACATGCCGAGGTGGACGAACGGAACCAGCCCGACCACGACCGCCGTCGCGGCGATCGGCAACCGCAGCAGCACGCACTGGCTGACCAGCACGACGAGCAGCAGAGTCGCGCCGACCCCCGCGTTCAGCGAGAACACCACGAACGCAATCGGCAACTGCACGGCCACATACCCGAGTGACCAGGCCGGCCGACCGCGCGCCCGCACCCACGAGAAACCGGCGGTGGCCGATGCGGTGAACACCGTGCCGAGCAGGAGCGCCGGCAAGGACTCTCCGGATGCGACGACCCCGATCAGCAGCGTGAGCAGCGCACCGAAGGTCAGCACGGCCAGAGCCCTGTTCATGCGCTCACTGTGGCCCGTCCGGCGAAGCACGGTCAATACACGTCTGGCCCAAGATCAGCTCCACGGAGGAAGCCGACCAAGGGCCAGTCATTCAGGCCGAAGCCGCAGCTCTACGCCTCACCAGAAGTAAGACCGACCGGACAGGCGACACCCGTCCCTACGAGCGTGTCCTTGTGTGCCCGGAGAACTGCCGGGTCAGTCAGGACCGGAGTTGGGGCCGTTCCACATCAAGGTGATCGTGGCTCCAGTGGGCAAGGTGAGGGCGAGCCTCCAGCCGGTGATCGCACGGTCTGCGGTCACGTTGATGGCGGAGACAAACCCTTCGCCCCATTGGTTCTGCACCGAGTAGGACGCCGAGCAGGGTCGTCAGCAGGTGGTGCCGATTCAGCCCGGCCTGCGCCCGGGGGCTCTGACATCGTCCGTGGGTACGTGGACATTCACGCCCCAAGCTTGCCTTACGACTCAGGCACGGCCATCTCGCCGAGAAGTGACCAGTCGTCCTGCGGAAGCGTCGCGTTGACGATCCGGGGGGTCTCGGCGAGATGGCGGGGCAACGTCTGCTGCGCCTTCCTGAAGTGATCGGACTGGACGTGCGCACCTCCCGCATCGCCATCCCGAAATGCCTCGATGAGGACGTACTCCGTCGGGTCCTCGACACTGCGCGACCAGTCGAACCACAAGCAGCCAGGCTCACCGCGAGTGGCCTCGGTGAACTCGCGTGTGATCTCCGGCCACTGGTCGGCATACTCGGGCAGCACGTGGAATTTCGCCGTGATGAAGATCATGGAATGTCTCGCAAGTCAGTGAGATGGCATGGTACGACCGGCATGACCGGCGCGTGATCCGTCGAGTCTAACCAGACGGCCTCCGCCCGATGGAGACCGCGACCCCCAACCCGCCAACGCCGAGGGGTGGGCCCAGTTCCGTCCTCCATAGTGAGCACCACAGCTCGACTGGAACTCGTGAAGAAACTCGTCGCCGAACACACATCTGGCCCGAGATCAGCTCCCCGCAGGGACCCGACCAAGGGCCAGTGGTTCAGGCCGAAGCCGCAGCTCTACGCCTCACCAGAAGTGAGACCGACCGGACAGGCCACACCCGTCCCCACCGGTGCGCAATGCTTGGGCTCAGCGGCACCGGCTCCCGAATCGGGTCAAGCGGCCGGGGCTCGCGGACTGATCCGCACCTCAAGGTCAGCGTTCAACGCCCTCGCCAACCGCTCGAGCACAGGAAGGGTCGGAACCGTGCCGCCAGCTTCGAAGCGTGCCACAGCGGATTGCGTCATATCCGCGGCGACGGCCAATTCCGCCTGACTCCACCCGTATCCTTCTCGCATCCGCCGTACGGCTTTCCCGAGCTCGAACGCCAGACGTGCCGCCTCATAAGCTTCACTCGCGCCAGGCTCAGCCAGCCGTCGCCGCCGGAGTTCCTCCCACGTCGTGTCCTCACTCATGCCGGCTCCTCATCCACATCCACCGTGTGCGCCTGATCGACACAGCGCAGCAATGCCCGCCGAGCTCGATCCACTTCTCGATCTTCCCGCATCCGCGTTTTGTGGAAGACCGTCAGCAGGACGATCCGTCTGTGCGGGGCGATCCAATAGCTCACCCGCATTGATAGATCATCCAAGTGGAACCGCAGCTCGCGAAGCTTGCCGTCGAGTTGCCGCGTGTACGGCTCTCCGAGCAGTGGGCCTTCAGCCGCCAGGAGGTCGATATAGAAGGCGGCTTTCGCGAATGAGGCCACCGGCAACTTTTCGAGCCACTCGCGAACCTCAGGCTCCAGCTCCACCGTACCCCAGGTCATAGCGATGATGCTATATGCGTGGCTTGCTGGCCGTCCGGAGGTTGAAGACATGCCTGCGCAGCGATCCTCCAACGAAAGAGACCCCCGAGCGGCCATGCCGCCGGAGGTCTCACCCGAACCGCGAACTACTCCTCAGACGAGGAGCTGGTCAGCCCCGTAGGGCACCAGTTGGACGGGTCACCTGCGTTGACACCGGTCCCACCGATCCCGCAGTATCCTCCGGGATTCTTCTCGAGGTACTGCTGGTGGTAGTCCTCCGCGTAATAGAACTCCGGCGCCGCCCGCACCTCAGTGGTGATCTCTCCGTACCCCGCCGAAGACAGCACCTCCTGGTAAGCCGCCAGCGACGCCGCCGCCGACTTCTCCTGTGCCTCCGAGTGCGTGTAGATCGCCGACCGGTACTGCGTCCCGACGTCGTTGCCCTGGCGCATCCCCTGCGTGGGGTCGTGCGCCTCCCAGAACACCTTGAGGAGCTCCTCGTAGGAGACCCGCGAAGGGTCGAAGGCCACTCGCACGACCTCGGTGTGGCCGGTCAGCCCGGAGCACACCTCCTCATAGGTCGGGTTGGGCGTGTACCCGCCCTGGTATCCGACCGCGGTCGACACGACCCCGGGGGTCTGCCAGAACTTGCGCTCCGCGCCCCAGAAGCATCCGAGTCCGAAGTCGGCGACCTCGGTTCCCTCGGGCCACGGCGGGGTCAGCGACGCTCCCAGGACAAGGTGCCGGTCGGCCACCGGCATGGTGGCGGACCGTCCCGGGAGCGCGTCGTTCTCGCTCACCATGGAAGCCTTGTTCGTACCGAAGATCCAGCCCATGTCTACCTCCTGACCTCCTCAACCAAGGTGCGCCAAGCTTTGTTCCGTTAGGACCACTTAATCATCAACCCAACATCACTTATTTGTAATAAACAAGGTAAGCAGCCAAACTAGGGTTCATGCCTGATTTGCGCCGTGGCGTCTGGTACGGCATCGCCGCCTACGCCCTCTGGGGCCTGTTCCCTCTGTACTGGCCCCTCCTCAAGCCCAGCGGCGCCGTCGAGATTCTCGCCCACCGCATGCTCTGGTCGCTCGTCGCCGTCGTGGCCATCCTGGCAGTGCGGCGGCACTGGACGTGGATCAGGAACCTCACGCGCAGGCAGGTGCTGCTCCTCGCGGGCGCGGGGGCGCTCGTGTCGACCAACTGGGGCGTCTACATCTACGCGGTCAACTCCGGGCACGTCGTCGAGAGCGCCCTGGGCTACTTCATCAACCCGCTGGTCAGCATCCTGTTCGGCGTGGTCATCCTCGGTGAGCGGCTGCGCCGGTGGCAGTGGGTCGCGGTGGGGCTGGGCACGACGGCGGTCGTGATCCTCACCGTGGGCTACGGACAGCTGCCCTGGATCGCCCTCACGCTGGCCTTCAGTTTCGGGCTGTACGGCCTGGTCAAGAAGAAGGCCCAGGTCGGGGCGGCCGAGAGCCTCACGATCGAGACCCTGGTCATGCTGGTCCCGGCCGCGATCTACCTGTTCACCCTGGGCGGGGACAACACCTTCGGCAACCACGGCGCCGGGCACGCCCTGCTGCTGATCAGCTCCGGCATCGTCACCGCCGTCCCGCTGCTGTTCTTCGCCGCCTCGGTCATCACCGTGCCGCTGACGATCGTGGGGCTGCTGCAGTACATCGCGCCTGTGCTGCAGTTCCTCTTGGGGGTGCTGATCGTCAAGGAGACCATGCCGGCCGAGCGCTGGATCGGGTTCGGGGTGGTCTGGCTGGCCCTGGCCGTCTTCACGTGGGACAGCCTCCGGTACGGCCTCGCGAAGAAGCCCGTACCGGAGAAGGAACTGGCGTCGGTCGGTTAGGCCGAGCGCTCCACCACGAAGTCGCACAGCGACAGCAGGGCGGCGCGGGCGGGGATGTCGGGCAGCTCGGACAGCTGCTCCTTCGCACGCGCCGACCAGCGCTCCAGCTCGGCCCGGGCCATCTTCAGCGACTCTGACTCGCGCAGCAGCCGCAGCGTCTCCTCGATGTCGGCCTCGGGCACCGGGCCGGAGACGAGGGAGCGCAGCCGGGGGTTCTCGTCGGAGCTGAGGGCGTAGAGGACGGGCAGGGTGCGGATGCCCTCCCGCAGGTCGGTGCCGGGGGTCTTGCCCGAGGTGTCGGAGGCGACGTCGATGATGTCGTCGCCGAGCTGGAAGGCCACGCCGATGGCCTCGCACGCCGCGGTCAGCCGGAGCACGACGTCCTGGGGCGCGCCGGCCAGCATGGCGCCCAGCCGGGCCGAGGTGGAGATCAGGGAGCCGGTCTTGTCGGCCAGGACGTCGATGTAGTGCTCAATCGGGTCGACGCCCTCGGCGGGGCCGACGGTCTCGCGGATCTGGCCGCGGACCAATCGGGCGAAGGTCTTGGCCTGGATGCGCACCGGCTCCGGCCCGAGGTCGGCCATGATGTCGGCGGCCCGCGCGAACACGTAGTCGCCCGTCAGGATCGCCATGGTGTTGTTCCATCGGGCGTTGACCGACGGCTTGCCACGGCGCTCGGACGCCTCGTCCATCACGTCGTCGTGGTAGAGCGTGGCCACATGGGTCAGTTCCATGACGACGGCGCCCGGGATGACCCCGGGCGCCGTGTGGTCGCCGAACTGGGCGGCGAGCAGGACGAGCATCGCGCGGAAGCGCTTGCCGCCCGCCTCTATGAGGTGTTTGGACACGTCGGTGACGAACGTGTCCTCGCTTTCCACCGCCGACCTGAGCTGCTTCTCCACAGCCGCGAGGCCGTTGGAGAGGTCCTCGGCCAGCCGCTCGTCGGCGACGGGCAGGTCAACAACGGGCGGCGCGGCCATAGCAAAGCTCCCTTATTGCACGAACAATGACTTCGCAGCCTTTTCCGCCAGATCGAGGACAGGCTGCGGGAAAACCCCCAGGGCTACCGTAGCGAATGCCGAGAAGCCGACCACAGTCGACGTGGCCCACGACGGCGTGACGACGGTCGGGCCGTCGGCCGAGGGGTCGCTGAAGAACATCAGCACGATCACCCGGACGTAGAAGAACGCCGCCGCGGCCGAGGCCACCACCGCGAGCACGACCAGGCCGGTCAGCCACGCCTCGCCGAGGGCGACGGCCGACCTGAAGACGGCGTACTTGCCGAAGAAGCCGCTGGTGAGCGGGATTCCGGCGAACGCCAGCAGGAAGAAGGCGAACAGGCCCGCCAGCTTCGGCGAGCGCTTGCCCAGGCCCGCCCAGCGCGACAGGTGCCACGCCTCGCCGCCCGGGTCGCGCACGAGCGTCACGATGGCGAACGCGCCGACCGTCGTGATGCCGTAGGTGACCAGGTAGAACAGCAGGCCCGACAGCGCCAGCGCGTTCTGGCCCCGCTCGCCCACGGCCATGACGCCGACGAGCAGGAAGCCCGCGTGCGCGATGGAGGAGTAGGCCAGCATGCGCTTGATGTCGGTCTGGGTGATCGCCAGGATCGAACCGGCCACCATGGTCAGGGCGGCGACGCCCCACATGATGGGCTCCCAGTTCCAGCTGTCGTTGCCCAGCGCGACCCAGAAGACCCGCAGCACGGCGCCGAAGGCGGCCACCAGGGTTCCGGAGGCCATCAGCGCGGTGATCGGGGTCGGGGCGCCCTGGTAGACGTCGGGCTTCCACGCCTGGAAGGGCGCGGCGCCGATCTTGAAGAGCAGGCCGACGCCCAGCATGGCCGTGCCGACGAGCAGCAGGGTCTCGGTCCCTCCGCCGCCGACGGCGAGCCGCTCGCGGATGCCGAGCAGGTCGACGGTGCCGGCGAAGCCGTACAGGAGAGCGGTGCCGTACAGGAAGAAGGCCGAGGAGAACGCGCCGAGCAGGAAGTACTTGACCGACGCCTCCTGCGACAGCAGGCGGCGGCGACGGGCCAGGCCGCACAGCAGGTAAAGCGGCAGCGACATGACCTCAAGAGCGACGAACATGATGAGCAGGTCGTTCGAGGCCGGGAAGAGCAGCATGCCGCCGATGGCGAACAGGGCCAGCGGGTAGACCTCGGTGTGCGCCGCACCCTCGGTGATCGCCTTCTCCTCCTCGGCGGAGCCGGGGACGGCCGCCGCGGAGGGGACGAACTGCTCCTCGTCGTTGATCAGCAGGACGCTGACGAACGACAGCACCAGGATGGTGCCCCAGATGAACAGGGTCGGGCCGTCGACCGCGACCGAGCCCATCGCCGCCGGAGTCGTCGGAACGCCGCGGACCGTCTGCAGGATGACCAGCGCGAACGCGCCGACCAGCGACAGCAGCGTCAGCGGGACGTGGACCGCCCGCCGCAGGTAGCGAGGCGCGAACGCCTCGACGAGGACTCCGATGATGGCCGCGCCGAAGATGATCAGCAGCGGGGCCAGAGCGAAGTACTCGATGGTGGGAGCCGTGATCACTGGCCCTCCTTAACAGCGACGACCGGAGCCGGGTCGGTGACCTTCACGTTGACGAGCGACTCCTTGACGGCCGGGTTGATCACGTCGAGAAGCGGCTTGGGGAAGAAGCCCAAGACGACGATCAGGGCGATCAGCGGCGCGACGACCCAGCGTTCGCGCCCGTTGAGGTCCTTCATCTCGGCGACCGACTCGGCGGTGGGGCCGTTCATGGTGCGCTGGTACATCCACAGGATGTAGATGGCGGCGAGGATGACGCCGGTCGTGCCGATGATGGCCGGGACTGCGTAGCGCTCGTAGGTGCCGAGGAGCACCATGAACTCGCTGACGAACGTGCTCAGACCGGGCAGCGACAGACCCGACAGACCCGCGATCAGGAACGCGCCCGCCAGCAGCGGGGCGACCTTCTGCACGCCGCCGTAGTCGGCGATGTACTGCGAGCCGCGGCGGTAGATCAGGAAGCCCGCCACCAGGAACAGCACACCGGTCGAGAACCCGTGGTTGACCATGTAGAGGGTCGCGCCCGAGGCCGCCGTGGTGGTCATCGCGAACACGCCCATCGTGATGAACCCGAAGTGCGAGATCGAGGTGTACGCCACCAGCCGCTTGATGTCGGTCTGACCGATCGCCACGATGGCGCCGTAGACGATGCCGATCACCGACAGCGCGATGACGACCGGGGTCGCCCACTTGGCCGCGTCGGGGAACAGCTCCAGGCAGAACCGCAGCATGCCGTAGGTGCCGACCTTGTCGAGCACGCCCACGAGCAGCACCGCGGCGCCGGCCGGGGCCTGCGCGGCGGCGTCGGGCAGCCAGGTGTGCACCGGCCAGAGCGGGGCCTTGATCGCGAACGCGATGAAGAAGCCGAGGAACAGCCACTTCTGCGTCGTCGGGTCGGTGACCGCGCCGATGAGCTCGGGGAACAGGAAGCTGTTCTTGCCGGCCACGTTGTAGAGCGCGATCACGGCCACCAGCATCAGCAGGCCGCCGAACAGCGAGTAGAGCAGGAACTTGACCGCCGCGTAGGACCGCTGCGCGCCGCCGTACGACCCGATCATGAAGTACATCGGGATCAGCATGGCCTCGAAGAACACGTAGAACAGGAAGACGTCGGTCGCCGCGAAGACGCCGATCATCATCGCTTCGAGGACCAGCAGCAGCGCGAAGTAGGTCCGGACCGAGCGCTTGCCCTGCTCGGCGTCGTGCCAGGAGGCCAGCACGACGATCGGGACCAGAATGGCCGACAGCAGGATCAGCACCAGCGCCACGCCGTCGACGGCCACCGCGTAGTGGACGCCGAAGGCGGGGATCCAGTCATACGTCTCGGCGTACTGGAACCGGTCGCCGTTGGGGCTGAAGCCGACCGTCATCACGACGGCCAGCACCAGCACGAGCAGCGAGACGCCGAGCGTCGCCTGCTTGGCGAGCTTGTCGTTCTTGAGGAACGACACGCCGAGCGCGCCCAGGACGGACACGCCCATCAGGATCGAAAGCCACGGGATGGCGGTCATCACAGGGTCCCAACCACGAACCAGGCGCCGGCCAGCACGGCGGCACCGACGAATATCGACAGGGCGTACGACCGGACGTAACCGGTCTGGATCTTCCGCAGCCTGCCGGAGGATCCGCCGACACCGGCCGCGAGGCCGTTGACCACGCCGTCGATGCCCCGGTTGTCGAAGAAGACCGCCAGGCGGGTCAGCCACTGGCCGGGGCGCATGAACAGCGCCTCGTTGAGGGCGTCGCCGTAGAGGTCACGACGGGCGAAGACGGTGAGGAACGAGCCGCGCGGCTGCACGACCGGCACCTCGGAGCGGCCGTACTTGGCGATCGCGATCCCCGCGCCGACGGCGACCAGGGCCAGCGTGGTCAGGCCGGGGACGCTGAACGGGTGGAACCCGGGCAGCTCCGCGGGCTGGCCGACGGCCGGGCCGAGGAAGACCAGCAGGCGGTTGCTGAGGATCAGGTAGGCGCCCAGGCCCACCGAGAAGATCGACAGGATGATCAGCGGCCAGGTCATCACGGCCGGCGACTCGTGCGGGTGGGCCTTCTCGTCCCAGCGCTTGGGGCCGAAGAAGGTCATCACGACCATGCGGGTCATGTAGAAGCCGGTGATGCCGGCGCCCAGCACCGCGAGCCAGCCGAGGATCGCGTTGTGGTGCATGACCGACTCGATGATGCCGTCCTTGGTGAAGTAGCCGGACAGCAGCGGGAAGCCGATGATCGCCAGGTAGCCGATGAAGAAGGTGACGAACGTGATCGGCAGCAGCTTGCGCAGGCCGCCGTAGCGCCGCATGTCGACCTCGTCGTTCATGGCGTGCATGACCGAACCGGCGCCGAGGAACAGGTCGGCCTTGAAGAAGCCGTGGGTGATGAGGTGGGCGATGGCGAAGGCGTAACCGGCGGGGCCGATGCCCGCGGCGAGCATCATGTAGCCGATCTGCGACATCGTCGAACCGGCCAGGCCCTTCTTGATGTCGTCCTTGGCCGTACCGATGATCGCACCGGCGAGCAGCGTGGCCACACCGACGATCGTCACGACCAGACCGGCCGTGCTGCCCTCGGGGAAGAACGCGGCGCCCGAGCGGACCACCAGGTAGACGCCGGCGGTGACCATCGTCGCGGCGTGGATGAGGGCCGAGACCGGGGTCGGGCCCTCCATCGCGTCGAGGAGCCACGACTGCAGCGGCAGCTGCGCCGACTTGCCGCAGGCGCCGAGCAGGAGCAGCAGGCCGATCGCGGTCAGCACGCCCTGGGAGGCCTGCGAGGCCGCCGGGAAGACCTCGGCGTACTGCAGGGTGCCGAACTGGGCGAAGATGATGAACATCGCGATCAGGAGGCCGAAGTCACCGACCCGGTTGACCACGAACGCCTTCTTCGCGGCCACCGCCGCCGACGGCTTGTACTGCCAGAAGCCGATCAGCAGGTAGGACGCGAGACCCACGCCCTCCCAGCCGATGAACAGGGCGACGTAGTTGTCGGCCAGCACCAGCAGCAGCATCGCCGCGACGAACAGGTTCAGGTAGGCGAAGAACCGCCGCCTGTCCGGGTCGTGCGACATGTAGCCGATCGAGTAGATGTGGATCAGCGAGCCGACGAACGTGATCAGCAGACAGAAGCTGATCGACAAGGGGTCGATCAGCAGCCCGATGTTCGCGACGCCCGGGATGAACTCGTAGAGGTTCACCGACTGGCGGCGCTGCGCCGGGTCGAGCCCGATCAGCTGAAGGAACACGAGGGCCGCCACCACGAAGGCGCCGACCGACATGAGCACGCCAAGGAGGTGGCCCCACTTGTTCGTGGCGCGGCCACCGATAAGGAGAATCGCGGCACCGGCGAGGGGCAGCACGATCATCAGCCAGGCCAGGCTGATCGCACCCCCGCCGGTGTGCGACAGGATCTCTGCGGGTTCCACGGCCACCTCTTAGTACTTCAGCAGGCTGGCGTCGTCGACGGACGCGGACCTGCGGGTTCGGAAGATCGTCACGATGATGGCCAGGCCGATGACGACCTCGGCGGCGGCCACGATCATCACGAAGAAGGCGATGACCTGGCCGTCGATGTTGCCGTTCTGGCGGGCGAAGGTGACGAACGCCAGGTTGCACGCGTTGAGCATGAGCTCCACGCACATGAACACGACGATGGCGTTGCGCCGGACGAGGACGCCGATCCCGCCGATCGCGAACAGCAGCGCGCTGAGCACGAGGTAGTGGGTGGTCACTTGTCCTCACCTTCCAGGATCTCGGCCACCTTCGGGTCGATGGTGCCTTCTTCGGCCTCGTACCTGGCGATGTAGCGGTTGACCGACAGCTTGGAGATCTTGCCGTCGGGCAGCAGCGCGGGCATGTCGATCGCGTTGGCGCGGGCGTAGGTGCCGGGGCCGGGGAGCGGCGAGGGGTCGAGGCCCTCCTCGCCGTACTTGACGAAGCGCTCGCGGGACAGTTCCCGCTGGGTGGCCTTCTGCTCCAGGCGCTCGCGGTGGGCCAGCACCATCGCGCCCAGCGCCGCGGTGATCAGCAGCGCCGAGGTGACCTCGAAGGCGAACACGTAGCGCGTGAAGATCAGCTCGGCCAGCGACGGCACGTTGCCCGCCGCGTTCACCGCGCCGAGACCGGCGGCCGGGGCGAACACCACGTTGCCGACGCCCAGCGCCACCAGGGCGGCGAAGGCGAGCCCGGCGACGACCGCCCAGAAGCGCTGGCCCCTGATCGTCTCGACGAGCGAGTCGGAGGAGTCGACGCCGACCAGCATCAGCACGAACAGGAACAGCATCATCACGGCGCCGGTGTAGACGATGATCTGCACCGCCGCCAGGAACGGAGCGTCCTGGACCGCGTAGAGGACCGCCAGCGAGAGCATCACCACGCCGAGCATCAGGGCGCAGTAGACGGCCTTGCGGCTGAAGACGAGGCCGAGTGCCGCGCTGACCGAGACGACGGCGAGCACCCAGAACGTGATGGTCTCACCCATTGTCGCGTCCCAGTCGGTAGTAGTCCTCTTCGGTCTCTCCGAGGCGCATCGCGTGGGGCGGCTGCTCCATGCCCGCGGTGAGCGGGGCGAGCAGCATCTCCTTGGTGTAGATGAGCGCCTCGCGGCTGGAGTCGGCCAGTTCGTACTCGTTGGTCATCGTGAGCGCCCGCGTGGGGCACGCCTCGATGCACAGCCCGCACAGGATGCAGCGCGCGTAGTTGATCTGGTACGTCCGGCCGTAGCGCTCACCGGGCGAGAAGCGCTCCTCGTCGGTGTTGTCCGCGCCCTCCACGTAGATGGCGTCGGCGGGACAGGCCCACGCGCACAGTTCGCAGCCGACGCACTTCTCGAGGCCGTCGGGCCACCGGTTGAGCTGGTGCCGCCCGTGGAAGCGCGGCGCGGTGGGCCGCTTCTCCTCCGGGTAGTTCACCGTCACCGGCTTCTTGAACATGTGGTGGAAGGTGACGCCGAACCCCTTGACGGGGTTCAGCCAGTCGAACTTAGGCACTGGGGACCTCCTTGCGATTCGCCCCGTGGTAGTGCGGCAGATCCAGCGGCGGGACCGGGAATCCACCGGCGGTGGGCTCCTCGCGGAGCTGCTCGAACTCCTCTTCGATCTGCTCGGCGCGGGCCTCGCGGCGGCGCTGCTGCACGGTGTCGAAGCGGAAGAAGACCGCGAGGGCGCCGATCACCACGATGGCCATCAGGATGAAGACCGGGGTGCTCTGTTCGACACGCAGCGCGCGGAAGGTGGCGACCAGCAGGATCCACGCCAGGTTCAGCGGGATCAGGACCTTCCAGCCGAAGGCCATGAGCTGGTCGTAGCGGACACGCGGCAGCGAGGCGCGGACCCAGACGAAGAAGCAGAAGATCAGCACGATCTTGGCGAAGAACCAGAGCAGCGGCAGCCAGCCGACGTTCGCGCCGTCCCAGAGCGAGATGGGCCAGGGGGCCCGCCAGCCGCCGAGGAACAGCGTGACCGCCACACCGGAGACCACGAACACGTTGACGTATTCGGCCAGCTGGAACATCGCGAACTTCAGCGAGGAGCTGTATTCGGTGTGGTAGCCGGCGACCAGCTCGCCCTCGCCCTCGGGGAGGTCGAACGGCACGCGGTTGACCTCGCCGAACATCGTCATCACGTAGATGAGGAACGACGGGATCAGCAGGATGGCGTACCAGCTGGGCAGCGGGATGTCGAGGCCGAAGAGGGTCGCGGTGCCACCGTCGGCCTGCTTGGCGACGATCTCCGAGGTGGAGAGCGTGCCGGCGTACAGGAAGACCGCCACGAACGACAGGCCCATCGCGATCTCGTAGGAGACCACCTGGGCCGACGACCGCAGACCGCCGAGGATCGCGTAGGGCGACTTGGACGCCCACCCGGCCAGCACGATGCCGTAGACGCCGATCGAGGACATCGCGAGGATGAACAGGACCGCGACCGGCATGTCGGTCAGCTGGAGCGGGGTCTTGTGGCCGAACATCGAGACGACCGGGCCCATCGGGATGACCGAGTAGGCCAGGATCGCCGGCACCGAGATGATCACCGGCGCCAGGAAGAAGATGACCTTGTCGACCTTGCGGGGCATCAGGTCTTCCTTGAGGCCCATCTTCAGACCGTCGGCGACGGTCTGAAGCAGGCCGAACTTGCCCGCCCGGTTGGGGCCGTAGCGGTGCTGCATGCGCGAGATGAGCTTGCGCTCCAGCCACACGCCGAACAGCACGCCCAGCAGCAGGAAGACGAAGATGACCAGGCCCTTGATGATGCTGATCCACACCGGATCGTGGCCGAAGTCGGCCAGCCCGGGGCCGGGGCTGCCCGGGGCCGCCGGGCTGGCCAGCACGCTGGCCGTTGTCAGGAGGCTCATGAGGCACTTCCGATCGTGACGACGTCGCCGGCCTCGGCCCGCAGGTCGCGGGTGACCGAGACTCCGCCGGAGTTGGCCGGCACCCAGACGACCCGGTCGGGCAGGTCGGCGATCCGCAGCGGCAGGGTGGCGCCGTTGACGGTGACCTTGTCGACCGCGCCGATCTCGGCGGCGGTGGCCGGGGACAGCAGCGCGACCGCGTCGCGGGCGGTGCCCGCGAGGAACGGCTCGCCGTCCTGCAGCTTGCCGTCGTCGAGCAGCAGGTGCCAGCTCGCCAGGACGGCCTGACCGGCGCCGGGCTCGGCGACGGTGCCGCCGGTGACGCTCGGCGCGACCGGGCGGCCGCCCTTGTAGGAGCCCAGGGCGCCGAGCTCGCGGCGGACCGCGGCGACGTCGGGCAGACCCAGGTGGACGTCCATCGCGTCGGCGATGGCGGCGATCGCGCGCAGGTCGCTCATCACGCCGGGCTGCGGGACGGACGCCTCGAAGGAGCGGCCGCGGCCCTCCCAGTCGACGAACGTGCCGGCCTTCTCGGCGACCGCCGCGACCGGCAGCACCACGTCGGCGCGGTCGGTGACGGCGCTGGCCCGGATCTCCAGGCTGACGATGAACGGCGTGTTCTCCAGGGCCCGCAGAGCGAGCTCGGGGTCGGGCAGGTCGTAGGGGTCGACGCCCGCGATGACCAGCGCGTCGAGCCGCTCGTCGAGGGCGGCCCGCAGGATCTCGCCCGTGTCGAGACCGACCTGCGCCGGCAGCGAGGCGACGTTCCACAGCCGGGCCACTTCGGCGCGGGCGGCCTCGTCGTCGACCGGGCGGCCGATCGGGAGCAGGTTGGGCAGCGCGCCCGCCTCGATCGCGCCGCGCTCACCGGCCCGGCGCGGCACCCAGGCCAGCCGGGCGCCGGTCGAGCCGGCCAGCCGGACCAGCGCCGACAGCGCGCCCTTGGCCGAGGCCAGGCGCTCACCGGCCATGATGATCGTGCCCGCGGGGAGCTTGACGCCGTCGGTGATGAGCTCGCCGATCGACTCGGCCTCGGCGCCGGGGACGGTCCGGATCAGGGTGCCGCCCATCTTGGCCAGGCCCGGCGTGGCGAACGGCGCCAGCGAGTAGACCTTGAGCCCCTTCTTCTGGGCCGCCTTGCGCAGCCGCAGGAAGACGATGGGCGACTCCTCCTCGGGCTCGAACCCGGCCAGCAGCACGGCCGGCGCGTTCTCGAGGTCGGTGTAGGAGATCTCGATGCCCTTGCCGGCCACCGAGTGGGCCAGGAACTGGGCCTCCTCGGCGGAGTGGGTCCGGGCCCGCATGTCGATGTCGTTGGTGCCGAGGGCGACCCGCGCGAACTTGCTGTAGGCGTAGGCGTCTTCGACGGTCAGCCGGCCGCCGGTCAGGACGCCGGCCTTGCGGCCCGCGAGCCCGGCGGCGACGGCCGCGAAGGCCTCCGGCCAGGAGGCCGCGACCAGCACGCCCTCTTCGTTGCGGACCAGCGGGGTGCGCAGGCGGTCGGGCTGGGTGGCGTAGGAGAACGCCCACCGGCCCTTGTCGCAGTTCCACTCCTCGTTGACCTGCGGGTCGTCACCGGCGAGGCGGCGGGTGACCTTGCCGCGCCGGTGGTCGGTGCGCAGGGCGCAGCCGGAGGCGCAGTGCTCGCACGCGCTCGGCTGGGAGACCAGGTCGAACGGGCGGGACCGGAAGCGGTAGGCCGAGCCGGTCAGCGCGCCCACCGGGCAGATCTGGACGGTGTTGCCGGAGAAGTAGGACTGGAACGGCTCGCCGTCGGCGACGCCCACCTGCTCCTTGGCCCCGCGCTCGAAGAACTCGATGAACGGGTCGCCCGCGATCTGGTCGGAGAAGCGCAGGCACCGCGCGCACTGCACGCAGCGCTCGCGGTCGAGCAGCACCTCGGTCGACAGCGCGATCGGCTTCTCGAAGGTGCGCTTCTGCTCGACGAACCGCGACTCGCCCTGGCCGTTGGACATCGCCTGGTTCTGCAGGGGGCACTCGCCGCCCTTGTCGCAGACCGGGCAGTCGAGCGGGTGGTTGAGCAGCAGCATCTCCATCACGCCGCGCTGCGCCTTCTCGGCGACCGGCGAGGTGAGCTGGCTCTGCACGACCATGCCCTGGGCGACCTCGATCGCGCACGAGGGCTGTGGCTTGGGGAAGCCCCGGCCGTTGCCCGCGTCGGGGATGTCGACGAGACACTGGCGGCAGTTGGCCGCCGGGTCGAGCAGCGGGTGGTCGCAGAAGCGGGGGATCTGGATCCCCAGCAGCTCTGCCGCCCGGATGATCATCGTGCCCTTCGGCACGCTGACCTGGAAGCCGTCGATGGTCAGGGTGACCATCTCGACGACCGCCCGCTCCTCGGGCTGGGTTGCTTGGATGGTCACTTGGCCCCCCACACGGTGGCGAGTGCGGGATCGAACGGGCAGCCGCCGATCTCGAAGTGCTTGAGGTATTCGTCGCGGAAGTGCTGCACCGAGGAGTAGATCGGGCTGGTCGCGCCGTCGCCCAGGGCGCAGAACGACCGGCCCAGGATGTTGTCGGCGATGTCGGTGATCGTGGTCAGGTCGTCTTCGGTGCCCTGACCCTTCTCCAGCCGCTTGAGCACCTGCTTGAGCCAGAAGGTGCCCTCACGGCAGGGGGTGCACTTGCCGCACGACTCGTGGGCGTAGAACTCGGTCCAGCGCAGCGTCGCCCGGACCACGCAGGTGGTCTCGTCGAAGATCTGCAGCGCGCGGGTGCCGAGCATGGAGCCCTTGGCGCCGACCGACTCGAAGTCGAGCGGCACGTCGAGGTGCTCGTCGGTGAAGATCGGCGTCGAGGAGCCGCCCGGCGTCCAGAACTTCAGCCGGTGGCCCTCGCGGATGCCGCCCGCCATGTCGAGCAGTTCCCGCAGGGTGATGCCCAGCGGGGCTTCGTACTGGCCCGGACGGGTGACGTGGCCGCTGAGCGAGAAGATGCCGAAGCCCTTGGACTTCTCGGTGCCCATGCCGGCGAACCACTCGGCGCCGTTGGCCACGATCGAGGGGACCGAGGCGATCGACTCGACGTTGTTCACGACCGTCGGCGCGGCGTAGAGGCCCGCGACGGCCGGGAACGGGGGCTTGAGCCGGGGCTGGCCCCGGAAGCCCTCCAGCGAGTCGAGCAGCGCGGTCTCCTCACCGCAGATGTACGCCCCGGCGCCGCTGTGCACGACGATCTCCAGGTCGTAGCCGCTGCCGAAGACGCCGCGCCCGATGTAGCCCTTCTCGTAGGCCTCGCGCACCGCCGCCTGCACCCGCCGGATGACGTGGACGACCTCGCCGCGGATGTAGATGAACGCGTAGTTGGCCCGGATGGCGAACGCCGTGATGATCACGCCCTCGATGAGGGAGTGCGGGTTGGCCATCATGAGCGGGATGTCTTTACAGGTCCCCGGCTCCGACTCGTCGGCGTTGACGACGAGGTAGTGGGGCTTGCCGTCACCCTGCGGGATGAAGCCCCACTTCATGCCGGTCGGGAAGCCCGCGCCGCCTCGGCCGCGCAGACCGGAGTCCTTGACCGCCTGGATGATCGCGTCGGGGTCCATCGCCAGCGCGCTGCGGGCGGCGGAGTAGTCGCCGTAGCCCTCCAGCGTGAAGGAGTTGGGCAGGTCCCAGTTCTTGGTGAGGACCGGAGTCAGCGTGGTCACTTGGGAGCCTCCCAGCCGTTGGCCTTGGCGATGCGCAGGCCCTCAAGGGACGGGCCGGCGGCCGAGGGACCCTCACCGGCGAGCTCGTCGGGCAGGCCCGAC
The DNA here is from genome assembly GCF_005233835.1 of Herbidospora galbida. Classification (GTDB taxonomy): domain Bacteria; phylum Actinomycetota; class Actinomycetes; order Streptosporangiales; family Streptosporangiaceae; genus Herbidospora; species Herbidospora galbida. The sequence continues at coordinate 67,472 of NZ_SZQA01000005.1, forward strand.
AGCACCCGCGAGGTCTCCTTGAAGGTGCAGAGCCGGCCGGGGCCGCGGGTCGGGACGACGGGCTTGCCGGCCCGCAGGTCGTCGACGAGCTGCTTGGCCGACTCGGGCGTCTGGTTGTCGAAGAACTCCCAGTTGACCATCATCACCGGCGCGAAGTCGCAGGCCGCGTTGCACTCGATGCGCTCCAGCGACACCTTGCCGTCGGAGGTGGCCTCCTCGTGCCCGATGCCGGTGTGCTCGCTGAGCTCCTCCCAGATCTGGTCGCCGCCCATCACCGCGCAGAGGGTGTTGATGCAGACGCCGACGTGGTAGTCACCGGCGGGCTTGCGCTTGTACATCGTGTAGAACGTCGAGACGCCCACGACCTCGGCCTTCGACAGGCCCAGCATCTCTGCGCAGAACTCCTGACCGGCGTCGGAGACGTAGCCGTCCTCCGACTGGACCAGGTGGAGCAGCGGGAGCAGCGCCGACCGGGCCTTGGGGTACTTGCCGATGATCTCCTTGGCGTCCAGTTCCAGACGCTCGCGGACCTCTGGGGAGTAGGTCATCGGTCCACACCTCCCATGACGGGGTCGAGCGAGGCCACCGCCGAGATGACGTCGGCGATGTAACCGCCTTCGCACATGGCCGGCACGGCCTGCAGGTTCGTGAAGGACGGGTCGCGGAAGTGGACCCGGAAAGGCCGGGTGCCGCCGTCGCTCACCACGTGGGCGCCCAGCTCGCCGCGGGGCGACTCGACCGGCACGTACGCCTGGCCGGCCGGCACCCGGAAGCCCTCGGTCACCAGCTTGAAGTGGTGGATCAGGGCCTCCATCGAGCTGCTCATGATGTGCGCGATGTGGGCGGGCGAGTTGCCGAGGCCGTCGGGGCCGAGCGCGAGCTGCGCGGGCCAGCCGATCTTCTTGTCCTCGATCATGACGGGCTGGTTCTTCAGCGGCCCGGTGAGCCGGTCGAGCGCCTGCTCGATCAGCTTCAGCGACTCCTCCATCTCCGAGACCCGGACCTGGTAGCGCCCGTAGACGTCGCAGGAGGTCTGGGTGGCGATCTCGAAGTCGTAGGTCTCGTAGCCGCAGTAGGGCTGCGACTTGCGCAGGTCCCACGGCAGGCCGGCGGCCTTCAGCACCGGGCCGGTGATGCCCAGCGCCATGCAGCCGGTCAGGTCGAGGTAGGCGATGTCCTTGGTACGCCGGGTGTAGACCGGGTTGGCGTCCAGGATCTTGCGCATGTCCTTGATCCGCTCGGGCATGACCTTGAGCAGCTCGCCGATCTTGTCGACGGCGCCGGCCGGCAGGTCGACGCTGACGCCGCCCGGCCGGATGTAGGCCATGTTCATCCGGAGACCGGTGATGTACTCCATGATGTCGAGCACCATCTCGCGCTCGCGCAGGCCGTAGAGGAACGGGGTGGTGGCCCCGAGCTCCATGCCGTAGGTGCAGATCGCCATCAGGTGGGAGGAGATGCGGGTGAGCTCCATCGTGAGCACCCGGATCGCCTGCGCCCGGTCGGGGATGCGGTCCTCGATGCCGAGGAGGCGCTCCACGCCCAGGCAGTAGGTCGCCTCGTTGAAGATCGGCGACAGGTAGTCCATGCGCGTCACGAACGTGACGCCCTGGGTCCAGGTGCGGTATTCGAGGTTCTTCTCGATGCCGGTGTGCAGGTAGCCGATGACGGTCCGGGCCTCGGTCACCGTCTCACCGTCGAGGGTGAGCACCAGCCGGAGCACGCCGTGGGTCGACGGGTGCTGCGGGCCCATGTTGATGACCAGCCGCTCCTCGGACGACTCGGCCACCGCCTCGGTGAGCTTGTCCCAGTCCTGGCCCGCGACGTCGTAGACCTTGCCTTCGGTCGCTTCCTGGGTCATGCGTACGACCTCCTCTGGTCTGGCGCGGGGATCTCGGCGCCGCGGTATTCGACCGGGATGCCGCCGAGCGGGTAGTCCTTCCGCTGCGGGTGGCCCTCCCAGTCGTCGGGCATCTCGATGCGGGTGAGCCCCGGGTGCCCGTCGAAGATGATGCCGAAGAAGTCGTAGGTCTCCCGCTCGTGCCAGTTGTGCGTCGGGTAGACCGACACCGTCGACGGGATGTGACGGTCGGCGTCCGGCGTCGAGCACTCCACCCGCACGCGGCGGTTGTGGGTGATCGAGCACAGGTGGTAGACCGCGCGCAGCTCCGACCCGGTCTCGTGGGGGTAGTGGACCCCCGAGACGCCCAGGGAGAGCTCGAACCGCAGGGCGGGGTCGTCGCGCAGCTTCTTCATGACCTCGACGAGGTGCTCACGCGCCACGTGGATGGTGAGTTCGCCCCGGTCGACCACGACCCGCTCGACGCCCTCGTGGTCGAGGCCGTCGACGATCTCGTCGAAGTAGCTCCCGTAGGGGCGCGGGCTGGAGACCGGCGCCGGCCGGCGGACCACGAGGCCGCCGTAGCCGGAGGTGTCGCCGGTGCCGGAGGTTCCGAACATGCCGGTCCGGGCGATCGGCTGCTCCGGGACCTCAGGAAGGTTGTCGCTCATTTCTGCCCTCCCTGGTCGATGAGCGGCAGGGTGCGCAGCGCCTGGAGCTCGAGCTCCTCGACCTGCTTCTCCCTGTGGGCGCCGAACTTCATGTTCTGGATCTTGTCGTGCAGCTTGACGATCGCGTCGATGAGCATCTCGGGCCGCGGCGGGCAGCCGGGCAGGTAGATGTCGACGGGCACGACGTGGTCGACGCCCTGGACCACCGCGTAGTTGTTGAACATGCCGCCGGACGAGGCGCACACGCCCATCGAGATGACCCACTTGGGCTCGGCCATCTGGTCGTAGATCTGGCGCAGCACCGGCGCCATCTTCTGCGACAGGCGACCGGCCACGATCATCAGGTCGGCCTGGCGGGGCGACGCGGACGCGCGCTCCATGCCGAAGCGGGCCAGGTCGTGCTTGGGGCCACCGGTGGACATGAGCTCGATCGCGCAGCAGGCCAGTCCGAAGGTGGCCGGCCACACCGAGTTCTTCCGCGCCCAGCCGGCGACCTGCTCGACGGTGGTCAGCGCGAAGCCGCTGGGCAGTTTCTCTTCAAGGCCCATTAGTCCCAGTCCAATCCGCGACGCCGCCACACGTAGGCGTACGCCACGAGCACGGTGACGATGAACAGCACCATCTCGACCAGACCGAAGACCCCGAGCTTGTCGAAGGCCACGGCCCACGGGTAGAGGAAGATGATCTCGATGTCGAAGACGATGAAGAGCATCGCTGTGATCATGTACTTCAGCGGGAACCGGCCGCCGCCGATCGGCTGCGGAGTGGGGTCGATACCGCACTCGTACGCGTCGAGCTTGGCGCGGTTCCACCTCTTCGGCCCGGTGAACGGGGCGATGCTCACGGAGAAGACGGCGAATCCCGCCCCGAGGACCGCGAGCACCAGGATGGGGGCGTAGAGCTCCATCGCTTAAGGCGTCCTCTCGGTGAATGTGGTCATGATTCTTCGATCCAGTGGTGTCATGCCGACGGCGCGACCTTCGACAGGGCGTTGATGATCCGGTCTGACGCGTCGCCACCGTGGTCGGTCAGGTTGCCCAGGAGTTTCAGGCCGAACCTCATCAACCGGGGGTGGGGCAGCGCGTGCCGCGTCAGCATATTCATCACGCCCGGTTTGCCGATCGCCTCGACGAAGGCCCGGCCCAGGGTGAAATAGCCGCCGTACGCGTCTTTGAGTATCCGCGGGTAGGCCCGCAGGACCCGCTCGCGCGCGGCGGGGGTCGGCTGGGCGAGCGCGGTCACCACGGCGTCGGCCGCGATGCGGCCGGTCTCCATCGCGTACGCGATGCCCTCGCCGTTGAAAGGGTTGATCATCCCACCGGCGTCGCCGACGAGAACCAGGCCCCGGGTGTAGTGGGGCTGCCGGTTGAAGGCCATCGGCAGCGCGGCACCCCTGATCGGGCCGACCATGTTCTCTTCGACGAAGCCCCACTCGGCCGGCATGTTCTTGGTCCAGCGCCGGAGCAGGTCGCGGTAGTCGATCTTCTTGAACGCCTCACTGGTGTTGAGCAGCCCGAGGCCCACGTTGGAGGTGCCGTCGCCGACGCCGAAGACCCAGCCGTAGCCGGGCAGCAGGCGTTCGCCGTCCCACAGCTCCAGCCAGGTCTCGAGGTAGTCGTCGGTGTGGCGCGGGCTCGTGTAATAGGTGCGGACCGCGACCCCTATCGGGCGGTCTTCGCGTTTGTGCAGGCCCATGGCCAGGGAGATGCGGGTGGAGTTGCCGTCGGCCGCGATCACCAGGCGGGAGCGGTAGACGTCGCCCGAGGCGGTCTTCACCCCGACGACGTGGCCGCTGCGCTCGTCGATCACCGGGGCGGTCACGTTCACGCCCTGCAGCAGGGTGACGCCCTTGGACACGGCGTTGTCGGCCAGGATGACGTCGAAGTCCTTGCGCGTGCGCACGAGCCCGAAGTCGGGGAAGCTCGACAGCTCAGGCCAGTCGAGCTCGAACGACAGGCCGCCGCCGACGACGCGCAGGCCCTTGTTCCTGATCCAGCCGGGCGCGTCGACGTTGATCCCCATCGCGAGCAGTTCCTTGACCGCGCGCGGGGTCAGGCCGTCGCCGCAGACCTTCTCCCTGGGAAAGGTCGTCTTCTCCAGCAACAGGACCGACAGCCCGGACTGCGCCAGATAAAACGCGGTCGTCGATCCGGCGGGGCCGGCGCCGACGACGATCACGTCGGCATCGGTCTCGCTCCGCCGGGCCACAAGGGCTGGCTCGCTCACGAGGGGACCTGTCCTGTCCTTTTGAGATTCTTAGGGCCGCAGACCGTGTAGGCTGACCCTTTCGTGCCTTTGTGAACTACTTCACAAACTTGTCGCGCCGCAGTCTAGTCCCTCTTCCGACACCTTCGTCAGGGGGTAGACACCTACCGGCGGGTAAACATGCACAGTCGTGACGAAAAGATCGCCTCACCTGGCGTGGCGGTGCAAATTTCATGACTTTTCCGGGCGGATGCCCCGATGCAGAGCCACGATCCCCATGCTCAGGTCACGCCACGCCACCCGCTTCCACCCGGCGGTCTGGATGATCGCCGCGAGGCTCTTCTGGTCGTGCCAGTCACGGATGGACTCGGCGAGGTATTCGTACGAGTCGGGGTTGGAGCTGACCGTCCGGGCCACCACCGGCAGCAGGCGCATCAGGTAGTGGGTGTAGACCAGATCGAACGCCTTCGGCTTCGGCCGGGAGAACTCGCACACCACGAGCCGCCCGCCGGGACGGGTCACCCGCAGCATCTCCTCCAGCGCCTGACCGGTGTCGGCGACGTTGCGCAGCCCGAACGAGATCGTGACCGCGTCGAACACCCCGTCGGCGAACGGCAGCCTCAGCGCGTCGCCTGCGACGAACGTCACACCCGCGACACCGCCGGTCAGCCCCGACGATCCGCGCCGCTGGACGCCCGCCCGCAGCATGCCGAGCGAGAAGTCGCAGGCGATGGCGCGCGCCCCGAGCTGGGTGAACGCGTCGGTCGAGGTGCCGGTGCCGGCCGCCAGGTCGAGCACCAGCTCGCCGGGCCCGGCGTCGATCGCGGACGCGGTCGCCCGCCGCCACAGCCGGTCCTGGCCGAGCGACAGCACGTCGTTGACCAGGTCGTAGCGCGCGGCCGTGCGGTCGAACATGGCCGCGACCTCATGGGGCTGTTTGTCCAGCGAAGCGCGCGTCATGGTGCCCAGCCTAGGACGCCCTCACACACCGTCACGCCATGCCCGGTCGAATGTGCGCAACGTAGTGCGTTGATTACTCTGCGTCTGCTAGGACTTGGCCATGCGTGCCAGATTCATGATCACAGTAAGCGCTCTCGCGCTCGTGGCCACCCCGGCCTCGGCGGGCATCCGTCACCCCTCGGTAGTGGCGCCCGATCCGGTGAACCACACGCCCCACGTCTTAGACGGGATCGTCAACGCGTTCGCGCTGGTGGGGAACACCGTGATCGTCGGCGGCGAGTTCTCCACGGTGAAGTCGGGCACGTCCACCCTGCGCCGCACCAACCTGTTCGCCTTCGACCTGACGACCGGCCGGATCTCCCCCTTCGCCCCCTTCCTCGACGGCCCGGTCAACGCGCTCGCGGCCGGAACCGGCGGCACCGTCTACGCCGGCGGCTCCTTCTCCCGGGGCCTGGCCGCCTTCTCCGTCCCGTCGGGCGCCCCGATCCCGTCGTTCGGGGCCACCGCCTACGGCGGTGAGATCACCTCTCTTGTACGCCGGGGCGCGCACCTTTACGTCGGTGGTGATTTCTCCCACATCGGCCGAGCCCAGCGCACCGCGCTGGCCCGCCTCGACGCCGCCACCGGAGCGGTCGACCCCGCATTCGCCGTGGCCGTCGGCGGGGGCCGGTCGGAAGGCGACCCGAAGGTCCACGCGATGGCCGCGACGAAAGACCGGCTGATTCTCGACGGCTCGTTCACCACCCTCGACGGGCAGCCGCGCGACCAACTCGGCCAGATCGATCTGAAGACCGGCACGGTCGCCCGATGGCGCACCAATGCCTACGCCCCCCATTGCCGCGACGGTTTTCCGTCGTATGTACGCGGACTCGACGTCTCCCCCGACGGCTCCTATTTCGTGGTCGTCACCACCGGAGGCGCGGCGCCGAAGACGGGGAAACTCTGCGACACCGCGGCGCGCTTCGAGACGTACGCGAAAGGCGCGAACGTGAAGCCGACGTGGGTGAACCACACCGGCGGCGATTCGCTCTACAGCGTCGCCGTCACCGGCGCGGCCGTTTACGTCGGAGGCCATCAACGCTGGATGGACAACCCGCTGGGAAAGGACTCCGCCGGGCCGGGAGCGGTCCCGCGAGAGGGCATCGCGGCGCTCCATCCACGTACCGGAAAGGCACTCCGGTTCAATCCCGGCCGCGAGAGAGGAATCGGGGTGAAGGCCTTTCTCCCGGTAAAGAAGGGGCTTTTGGTGGGAAGCGACACCACGAAGCTCGGGCACGAGTACCATGCCCGAGTCGGAATGTTCCCGATGCCCTGACTAGCCCTCGGGCTGGTTCCTCTTGTCGCTGATCTTCTCGCTGACCGCGTCCCGCTGCTTCGACAGCAGAACGTAACTGGCGAGCCCGCTCAGCACCACGGCCACTGCGAGCAACACGTAGGTCCGCAGACCCAGCAGATAGAGGACGCCCAGGGCGACGGCGAACAGGCCCAGGCGGGACAGGGTGTAGACGATTACCGGATGCACGCCGTAGAGGTTACGTCACTGTCCCGTATGGCGGACTCTCTTCGCATCCGGCACGAGCGCTGCTAGTGTGCCCATCACGGCGCTTTCGTAAAGAAACACCCATGAGCGCCCCAAAGAGGCTCTATCATATAACAATCGGGCACTGAGCCGGTAACATCCCGTGATCTTCTCTGAAAACCACGGATAAATCAGGCTTCGCTCGGCACACTGGTTACCTGTCCGCCCGCTGCATGACGCGGGATGCGAGGGGGAGAGATTGTGGAGAGTAGCAGCGAGCGACTGCTGACCCCTGGAGAGGTTGCCGCCCTCTTCCGGGTCGACCCGAAGACCGTGACTCGCTGGGCCGCGGCGGGGCGAATCAGCAGCATCCGTACCCCCGGAGGGCATCGGCGTTTCCGCGAGTCGGAAGTGCACGCCCTTCTCCGCGGAGAAGACGTCTTGACGGCCGACAAGCCGAACGGATAGAGCTTCGCGGGAAGAAGCAGAGAGGCGCGGCCAGAACCTGGGAGCCGCGCCTTTTTCTTGCCCGGGTGACGGCCGCGCCTTCGGCGCGGCGGTCCTCGCGCTTATATCCGGCGTCTTCCCTCGTCGCTCCGGGTCGCTTCGCTCCCCTGCGCTCCTCAGTCCAGACGTCGGCGCGCTGCGGCAATTCATGAATCTCGCCTGAATTATTTCGGCCGCCGGCCTGGTGATTGAATATTTGACCAATCACGTGGCATGTGAAATTGCACTACCGCCGGCTGGTTATTTTTCCTGTTCGGCCTTGAAGGCCAGGAATTCTTGTTCCAGAGCGTCGTTCTCTTCTTGCCATCTTCTGCGGCGGTCTGCCTCTTCTTCTTCGGTGATGGACTCTTCGAGCCACTGGTCGTAGTCCGGCTCGCCGGGCGCTATCTCGACATACGCGTTGCCGATCAGGCGGCCGTCGTCGCTGGTCAACGACTGCGGGACCCGCAGCGTGCCGTCAGCGAGCCGGATCACGAACATCAGGGGACCTACCTAGATTCCGTAGCGCCTGTTGAAGAAGAGCATGACGTTGAGTGCCGTGCGGGTGTCGCCGCCCAGCATGTCGATCAGGGCGGGACGCTGCCTCGACGCGATGGCGGCGAAGGCGTCGGCGAAGAACTCCTTGCGGCCGAGTTCTCCGGACTGCTTGTGGAAGGCCGAGGCCAGATGCGGGATGCACTCGTCGTAGAGCGCGGCGAACTCGGGTGAGTCCGAGACCCACTCTCCCGGACGGGAGTCCACGTCGTCCAGCGCATGACCGACTTCGTGCATCATCACATCGGGCGTGGGACTCGGGCGATCGCCGACGACGATCTTCCGGTCGCCGTACGCGCCGGCGCAGATGTCCCAGGTCGCGCGGCCGCTGGGAAGCGGGGCGCCTCTCAGGTAGCCCATGTCGTCGAGGTCGGGGACGCCGCCCGGACCGACGTAGATGCCGTCGAGGCCGACCGCCAGCATCTCCTTCAGCCGGTCGGGCAACCTGGCGAGGCTGTCGACCGCGCGGATGACGTCGGGGGGCGGCGGGCCGTCCATGGCGTCCCACTGCCGGTAGAGGATCGTCTCCAGGGCGCCGCAGTTGCGGCGGCCGTCGCGGTAGTCGGGACTGTCGGGGCGGTGCGGCTCGGCGCGGGCGGGCTGGTCGTCCAGCTCGAAGTCGCGCCAGGTGTACTGCGGCCGGTCGACGACCGGGGCGGTCACCGGGGTCTCGACGACCCTGGGGGCGTCCGCCCACCTGTCGGTGACCTTCGTTTCGATGCGTTCCTGCGTCGTCTCCGTCCCTCGACGGGAGACGTAGCTGGCCCCTGCGTGGCTCCGCTGCCACCACCGATTCCCTCGCCGGTGGCGGCCTCTGTCGCCCTGCTGCGCCATCGCACCTCTCTTTGGTCGGGAAGGTGCTGTACCGATGCAGCGTACGATGCCCGTCTGGTCCGAGTCATCCCGCTTCGTCGGTCGCTATCGAAGACGCAACACGATCAGGCCACGGGATGGCATACCGTGTTGGAATGGCGAACGTGGTTGTCGGCCTGGCGTTGCTGGCCTTCTGGCTCTACTGCCTCTTCGACGTCATCACCACTCCCCCGGAGATCGTGCGGACCCTCCCCAAGGCCGCGTGGGTTCTGGTCGTGATGATTCCGGCGATGGGCGGAGTGTTGTGGCTGCTCGCCGGGCGGCCGGTGCCCGAACCGATCACCCCCGGACAGAACCTGCTCCCCTCACCGCCTCCTGAGGCGCCGAGGGGACCCGACGACGACCCCGACTTCCTGCGCAGCCTGGAACGCAAGCTGCGCGACGAAGACTGACGACGGTTACCCCGACGGTTATTTGACGTCGGCGTAGGAGTGCAGGCCGCCGATGAAGATGTTCACCCCGACCAGGTTGAACATCAGGCAGGCGAACGCGATCAGCGAGACGATCATCGCGGCCTTGCCCTTCCAGCCGGCGGTCGCGCGGGCGTGCAGGTAGGCGGCGTAGGCCACCCAGGTGATGAACGCCCAGACCTCCTTCGGGTCCCAGCCCCAGTAACGGCCCCACGCCTTGTCGGCCCAGAGCGCGCCCGAGATGACGGCGAACGTCCAGATCGGGAACGCGATGACGATGACGCGGTGGGCGACGCGCTCGAGGTCGGCCCGCGACGGCAGCCGCGACGGGCCCTCCTTGCGCACCAGGAACAGCGCCGCGGCGACGCCGCCGACGATGAACAGGCCGCTGGCCGCGACGGCGGCGGTGACGTGGATGGCCACCCAGTACGAGTCGAGCGCGGGCACGACCGGGCCGGCCTGCGTGTAGAGGACGCGGGCCGCGAAGCCCAGGCCGATCGCGGCGACCACGCCGACGAACGCGCCGAGGAACCTCACCGGGTAGCGCACCTGCAGGAACAGGAACACCGTCACGGCCGCGAGCAGCATGGCGACGACGAACTCGTACATGTTGCCCCACGGCCAGCGGTCGACCGCGAGGCCGCGCGTGAGCGTGGCGCCCAGGTTGGCGACCCAGCCGAGCCACATGGCGGCGGTGCCGACGAGGCCCGCCTTCGGGGCCCACGACGCCGGTTCCGGCGCGGGAGCGGGCTCGGGGAGGTCGTCGGACGGACCGCCGACGCCGACCAGACGGCGCTCCCGCACCGTCTCGGTGACCCGGCCGAAGCCCAGCTCCAGGGCGTAGCCGATCATCGCGGCCAGGTAGAGGAGAATGGCGGCCAGTACGAGCTGGTCGCTCAGCGTGGCCAAATGATCAGGAGACATCCTTCACCTCTGCGCGAGCGTGGTGTTCCAGGGCTTTCGTCAGCTCGGCGAACTCCTCGCCGAAGTCTCCGCCCTCGGTGCGGGTCAATCCTCCCACCGTGACCCCTCCGTCCCTTACGCGCACCCATACGCGGCGGCGGTGGATGAGCAGGGACAGCAGCAGGCCGAGGATGGCGACGCCGGAGGCGAGCAGGGCCGGGAAGCGGCCCGGGTCGTAGGTGGTCTGAAGGGTGATCCACTCCTTCAGGCCGGTGAACTCGATCTTGCCCGCCCCGTCGGGCAGGTCGACGGCGTCGCCGACGGCCATCGGCTTCGGCGAGGCGGTCATCTTGCCCAGCGGCTTGAGGTTCTGGTGGCCGCCCAGGTCGTACACCGACTGAGGGATTCCCGCGTCGAGCCCCAGGTCGCCCTTGAACGGCCAGATCTGCACGGTCGGGTTGACCGCGCCCGGGAAGACCGACAGCCACTGGTCGCCGTTCGGCACCGTGGACGGCAGGAACCGGCCGAGGAACGCGAGCTGGTCGGGCGCCGCGTCGGGCACCTTGATGACGCACTCGGACTCGTAGGTCGAGGTGTTGCTCACCAGGCACGGCACCGCGCCCTCGAAGGCGACCTTCCCGTCGCCGCCGGTGATCCGGAACGTGGGGGCGTAGCCGTGCCCGATCAGGTACGTCAGCGCGCCGTCGGCCTCGAGCGGTTCGTTGACCCGGAGGGTGAACTCGCGCTCGGGGGCGGTCGGCGAGTCCTGCACGGCCAGCTTGGCGAAGTAGTCGAGCGGCTGGCCCTGCTTCTCGTGGCCGGGCCCGATGTAGCTGGCCTGGAAGTCCTTGAGCGTGAACGAGAACGGCTGCAGATCCTCGGGCGACACCTGCGACCCCGGCAGATAGCGGTCGTACGCCGCCACCGTGTTCGCGAACCCGTCGCCCTCGATCACGAGCACGTTGCCCCGGTAGCCGAACAGCCCGCCCACCCCGACGGCGACCAGCAGCACGAGCAGCGCGACGTGGAAGAGCAGGTTGCCGGTCTCGCGCAGGTGGCCCTTCTCGGCCGACACCCAGCCGTCACCGGTCGTCACCCGCCAGCGCTTCGACCGCAGGTAGGCCTCGGCCGAGGCGAGGTCGCCCTCGATCTCGGCGTGGTGCGGCAGCCGGGCGAGGTTGCGCGGCGCGGGCGGCGGGGTTCGCCGCATCTCCTTCAGGTGCACCATCGTGCGCGGCAGCACGCAGCCGATCAGCGACAGAAACAGCAGCAGGTAGATCGCCGCGAACCAGGGCGAGGTGAAGACGTCGAACAGGAAGAACCGGTCGAGCCACTCGGCCTTGGTGGGGTCGTTCTCGAAGTAGCGGGCGACCGCGCCCGGATCGACCCCGCGCTGCGGATAGAGCGACCCGGGCACGGAGGCCAGGGCCAGCAGGAACAGCAGGATGAGGGCGGTGCGCATCGAGGTGAGCACCCGCCAGCCCCAGCGCAGCCAGCCGACCACGCCCAGCCCCGCGGGGCCGTTCGAGGTCGTCTTCTCTTCGTCGGTCAGTGTCATATCACCGGCTCGAATCCGCCGATCCACACCTGGAGACCGGCGATGAGCTCGCCCCACAGACCGGTGACCAGCAGCAGCCCGACGGCGACCAGCATGGCTCCTCCGATCCGCGTGATGAGCTGGGTGTGTCGGCGCACCGCGCGGAACGTGTGGAGCGCCTTGCGGTAGGCGAGCCCGGCCGCCACGAACGGCAGCCCGAGCCCGAGTGCGTAGCCGAACGCGAGCAGCGCGCCCCTGGCGGCGCTGCCCTGGTCGACCGAGAGGGTCAGCACGACGGCCAGCGTGGGGCCGATGCACGGCGTCCAGCCGAGTCCGAACACGATACCCAGCAGCGGAGCCCCGGCGAGCCCGGCCGCCGGCGCCCGGTGGATGCGGAAGTCACGCTGCAGCCCGGGGATGATCCCGATGAAGGCCAGCCCGAGCACGATCGTGACCACGCCCAGCACCCTCGTGATCACCTCGGCGTTCCCGAGCATCGCCGCCCCGAGCCCGCCGAACAGCGCGCCGCCCAGCACGAACACGAGGGCGAACCCGAGCACGAACAGCCCCGAGCCCAGCACCAGGCGCCCCCGCTTGGGGTCGGCGCTCATGCCGGTCACGTACGACAGATAGCCCGGCACCAGCGGCAGCACGCAGGGCGACAGGAACGACACCAGGCCCGCGAGCAGCGCGATCGGCAGGGCGACCAGCAGCGACCCGGAGGCGACGGTGTCAGCGAGATTCACTGGAGACCTTGGTCACGGCGTCGAGGAGGGCCTGGTATTTCACGGCGCCCAGCGCGCGGGCCGCGATCCGGCCCTCCCGGTCGATGATCAGCGTGGAGGGGATGGCGGCGGGCGGGACCGTGCCGGAGAAACCGAGCAGGACCTTGCCGCTCTGGTCGTGGATGCTCGGGTAGCCCGGCGTCAGCTGGGCGTCGTAGGCGGTGGCGGCGGCCTTCTGGTCTTTGAAGTTGATGCCGAGGAAGTCGACGCCGTCGGCCTTGGTCCGGGCGGCGACGTCTTTGAGCGTCGGCCCTTCGGCCCGGCACGGCGCGCACCACGAGGCCCAGAAGTTGATGACCGTGACCTTGCCCTTGGCCATCGTGGTCTGGGCGCCTTCGAGGGTCTGCCCCGCGACGACGGGAGCGGGCTTACGGTCGCCGGCGTCGAACACCTGCACCTTGCCGTCACCGGCGACGAACCGGGTGTCATCTGACTCCGGTTGCCCCGCCCCCCCGACGTTCGCGGCGCATCCGGTCAGAACCAGCGCCGAACACACGACGATGAGAGCACGCGAGAAGGGGGACATGGAGGAGATCTCCTTGAACTACAACCGGTAGAGCAACCATATTATCGGCCCACCCTTCCGGTGGTCGGTCCGGGCGCTCCTGTTTGATGGCCGCGCCTCCGGCGCGGCGGGTCCGGGCGCTCTTGTCCGGCGTCTTCCCTCGTCGCTCCGGTTCGCTTCGCTCTCCTGCGCTCCTCAGTCCAGACACCGGCGCGCCCGGACAGAGCACAAGTAGACGTGGCGGACAACCATGACTAGTTCTTGAGCAACGCCGCGGCGGGTCCGGGCGCTCAGGTCCGGCGTCTTCCCTCGTCGCTCCGGTTCGCTTCGCTCTCCTGCGCTCCTCAGTCCAGACACCGGCGCGACAGGCAGATCCCATGGCTGGGGGATTCAGGCACGGCGGGCGGATCCCATCGCAGATAGTCCTCCCGCCGCTTGCGGCGCCCACGCGGGGTGACCAGGCCATGTCGCACCGGCGCCCGATAGACCGTCATCCGCGACGGTGGCGGATCCACGCCCAGACGAGCGGCCTCATGAACGAGCGGGACCAGGCCCCACCGCGGATGCTCTCATGATGGCGACGAGGCCGGACCGGGAACGAGTTCTATAGACGTCAAGGGCGACGCTCCGCGCCGTCAGCCGCCGCGCACGGCGGGCGAAAGCCGGCGAGCATGCGGATCTTCGGGCCGACTCCCCGGCACACACGGCGGCCACCATGTCCACCCTAGATCTCAAGATCATTTGGAATGGGACTGCGGAGGCCCTTCAAGATCAGCTCACCCGCTCGCAGCCAGGAGACGCAGAGCCTGTCGCCGACTCCGCGACCGCCGGTCAACCTCCCCGATTGCCTATCAGCGCCCTTCGGATGACAAAGCCGCTCCTGCGTCGCCCACCCCTCTTCTCATGGAATCCGGGCGCTGTCACAGTGATCACATGACGGAACAGGCAGAAACCATGGGCCAGGTCGGTCGCCGCCCCCGGTTCCAGTCCTTACGTACTTTGCTCAACATCCTGGTGATCATCTTCAGCGTATTTATGATCATCGTCCAGACGCCCGGACTACTCGCGGGCAAACCATCGGATGCTTTCGAGGTCCTGTTCGGCTGGGACACGGGTTCCTGGTCGTGGGTCGGTCGCGTCGCCATGATCATCGGATGGCTCGCCATCATCTACTACCGCGTCCAGGCCCTCAGACGCACGCGTGCGGCAACGCAATCGTGAGCTCCTCACGAAGGTACTCGCCGCCGTGATCTCCCGAGCGCCTTCTCCACCTCACCCCTCGGCATCCTTGCCGAGGCTCTCGGACTTCACATCCCCGTAGTGGTCTTGCCCTTCGTCAACTCGACTTCGGCCGCCCACGCCCCTCCAACGCAGCGTCACAGACCTACGCGCCGAAGGAGTTCGCGTCCTGCTTAGCCCAGGGCGATTTGAGCCCCACGCCCGGGCGGTGGACGCAACCAGTTCGAGGCCTACCCCTGGCACCTCGCGCTTACCGAGGCCGAGGAACTCGTTGAAGCTGGACAGCAGATCTGACTAGGTCTCAAGCCGAACGCCCATCGGGGTCATCGCCGTAAGCTCTGCCCCCGCCGCCCGATTGTCCTGGTCAGCCGGAACCCGTCAAGGACGGCTGTGCACGTAGGGCAACCAGCGCGCGAGGAAGGTCACCGGGAAATGGAACACGCGAGGCCGCCCTTGACCGAACGCCGCCCCGACAGACCCTCTAGCAGGAGCAGGGCCGGAAGCGCACGCGAGACGTTTGGCTGTACCAGCTCTACGCAGCACACCCGGACCCGCGCACCGGCCGGCACCCGAGGTCATGGTTTGGCTACGCTTTCAGAGGATCTATAAGCCCAGGTCAGAGATGGTGCATCTAGGTCACTCCAAGAAGGTGCATTTGTCCAGACGCCGGCGCGCCCGGACAGAGCACAAGTAGACGTGGCGGAAAACCATGACTAGTTCTTGAGCAACGCCGCGGCGGGTTCGCTGTAGCCGACGCTGATGAGGCGGTCGCCGTCGAAGGTGAAGGAGGTCAGGCTGCACAGGCTGGCCTGGCGGCGGCGGGGGTCGTGCCAGAGGCGTTTGCTCTCGGCGGCCAGCCGGATGATCCAGATCGGCAGCTGGTGGGAGACCAGCAGCGCCTCGTGGCCCCGGGACTCGGCGCGGGCGTCGTCGATCACCGACTTCATGCGGGCCACGACGTCGCGGTAGGCCTCGCCCCACGACGGGCGGCGGGGATCGCGGAAGTGCCAGAAGTTGCGGGGATCGCGGAAGAAGGCACGGTTGTCGTTGGCCACCGGCTTGCCCTCGAAGACGTTCGTGGCCTCGGTGAGCCGGTCGTCGAGGACGACGGGGAGTTTCAGCGCCTCGGCGGAGGGTGCGGCGGTCTCCTGGGCGCGCTCCATCGGCGAGCTCCACAGGGTCACGATGTCGCGACTGGCGATCGACTTGGCCACCATGTCGGCCATCGCCCGGCCGTTGTCCGACAGGTGGAAGCCGGGCAGCCTGCCGTAGAGGACCCCGGTCGGGTTGTAGACCTCACCATGGCGCAACAGGTGAACAACGGTCGTCTCAGTCATGGTGGCGCCAGCCTACTCGGACCACATGACGAGACGGCGTCAGGCAAGCCGAAGGGTGGTTTCCAGTTGCGCGCAGACCGTGCGCAGCGCGTCAACGGCGGCCCGGATCGCCGGCCGGCGGGCCGCGTCGGTACGCCACAGGGCGTAGATCCGGCGGGTCGGCCGGGGCAGGATCGGGATCGCCCGGACCCCCTCGGGCAGGACGCCGCGCCCGAGCCGGGGGATCAGCGCGTGGCCGTGGCCGCCCGCGACCAGCGCGAGCTGGGTCGGGTATTCGTCGGCCATGCAGACGATGTCGGGCTCCTTGCCCGCCGACCGCACCAAGAACAGCAGGAAGTCGTGGCAGACCGTGCCCGGCGCCGAGGTGATCCACCGGTCGTCGGGCAGCTCCGACAGGGAGATCTCGCGCCGGTCGGCCAGCGGGTGGTCGGCAGGCACGGCGATGTCGGCGACGTCGTCGAGCAGGGCGGCCCGCGACAGCCCTTCGGGGATGGCCATCGGGCGGTTCAGCCAGTCCTGCACCACCGCCAGGTCGATCTCGCCCCGGGTGACCTCCCGCATCTGCCGTTCGGGCTCGCGCTCCCAGAACAGCATGCCCAGGTCGGGGTGCTGCTCGTTGAGCAACTTCAGCGCGGCGGGGAAGATGCCGCGCGCGGCCGTCGGGAAGGCCGCGATCGACAGCCGCCCGACCACCGCCCCGCGCAGCGCCTCGAAGTCGGCCTCGGCCGTCTCGACCAGGGCGAGGATCTTCTCGGCGTGCTCGGCGAGCAGCCCGGCGGCGTCGGTGAGCTTCACGCCGCGGCCGTTGCGCTCGACGAGCACCGCGCCGGTCTCCTTCTCCAGCTTCGCCAGCTGCTGGGAGATCGCCGAGGGGGTGACCATCAGCGCTTCGGCCGCGGCGCCGACCGAGCCATAGGTGGCGACCGCGTGCAGGGCCTTCAGACGGTGCAAGTCCAACATGTAGCTAGTCTAAACCGTCCACCCAAGAAAATCTCGCTTGTCCTCAACTATTAAGCGTTGCATCATGAAGACATGCGAATCATCAACAACCTCTTCACGAAGCAGTCCGCTGTCGCCCGTGTCTCCTACCTGGAGACGCTGGCCACCAACGCTCGCCAGTCGCGCGCCAAGAACCGCACCCGGGGCGCCTAACCAGCAGCCTGGGCCGCGGCCTTGGCCGCGATCGGAAGAGCATCGACGACCTTCGACAGCGCTCCGTCGTCATGGGCCGACGACAGGAACCAGGCCTCGAAGGCCGACGGGGGAAGATAGACGCCCTGGTCGAGCATCGCGTGGAAGAACGCGGTGAACACGGCCGTGTTCTGGGTCTTCGCCGACGCGAAGTCGGTCACCGGCCCCTCGGTGAAGAAGATCGAGAACAGGTTGCCGGCTCGCTGGAGCCGGTGCGCGACACCTTCGGCCGCCAGCGCGCCGGACGCGGCGTCGCCGATGGCCAGGGCGGCCGCGTCGACCTTCGCGTAGACGTCGGCGTCACAGTTCCGCAGAGTCGCCAGACCGGCTGCACAGGCCAGCGGGTTACCCGACAGGGTGCCCGCCTGGTAGACCGGGCCCTCCGGGGCCAGCCGGGCCATCACGTCGGCCCGTCCGCCGAACGCGGCGGCGGGCAGCCCGCCGCCCATGACCTTGCCGAAGGTCATCAGGTCGGCGTCCACCGGGTCGAGGCCGTACCACCCCTCGGCCGAGACCCGGAAGCCGGTCAGCACCTCGTCGACGATGAGCAGCGCGCCGTTGGCCGCGCAGAGCTCCTTGAGCCGCCGGTTGAACCCCTCGGCGGGCGGCACCACGCCCATGTTCGCCGGGCACGCCTCGGTGATCACCGCGGCGATCTCGTGAAGCGTGAACGCCTCTTCGACCGCCGCCAGGTCGTTGTAGGGCAGCACCAGTGTGTCGGCCGCCGCCGCGCCCGTCACGCCAGGAGTGTCGGGCAGGCCGAACGTCACCACGCCCGACCCGGCCGAGGCCAGCAGGGCGTCGACGTGGCCGTGGTAGCAGCCGGCGAACTTGACGATCTTCGAGCGGCCGGTGAAGCCGCGGGCCAGCCGTACCGCGCTCATGGTGGCCTCGGTGCCCGAGCTGACCAGGCGGAGCTTCTCGACCGGCGCCACCCGGGAGACGATCTCCTCGGCCAGCAGCACCTCGCCCTCGGTCGCCGTGCCGAAGGAGAACCCGCCCGACATCGCCTCGGTGACCGCCTCGACCACCGCCGGGTGACGGTGGCCCAGGATCATCGGCCCCCACGAGCAGACCAGGTCGACGTAGGTGTTCCCGTCGGCGTCGGTGATGTGGGGCCCCTGCCCGGACGCCATGAAGCGGGGCGTGCCCCCCACCGAGTTGAACGCCCGGACCGGCGAGTTGACCCCACCCGGCACGATCTCCTTGGCCCGCGCGAACAGGGCCGCTGATTTGTCGGTACGACTCACGGCCAACGAGCCTAGTCGGCGAGCACGTCCAGCACGCGCAGCGGATCGGGCAGCGGACGCCCGTCAGGCGCCCGGAGCCATCGCACCGTTCCCCCGCCGACCAGCGACGACGGCGGCGCCATGACGTAGGAGTCGCGGCAGTGCCAGCGGAGCCCCGGATTGGACTCGATCGTCTCCGGAGCGTGGTCGATGGACGAGGTCCACCACTCGTCCTCGTCTTCGGGGTTGCCGCGCGTGGCCACGAAAAAAAGAACCCGGTCGCCGCTTGCGGCAACCGGGCCTGGAGACTCCATCGAGGTCAGGGCGGTCATCCCGAGCTCGGCCGGGACGTCGAACACGTCGAACACCCGTCCGGTGGGCAGGATCACATTCGCCTCTGGCTCCTGCTCCCACCACCGGGTGAGCTGCGCCGTGTCGGTCGTGGCCTGCATGCGCCAGGCCGGCGACAGCGGATGGGCGCCCGGATCTGGACAGCCCACACGGTCACACGAGCACGCCCGTTGCCCCTCGCGCAGCGGATGAGCCCCCAGACAGCTCGCCCAGCCCAGCCGGGCGTATTCGACCACCGCTTCGAGCCGGTGCGGTATTCGGTGCGCGCGGCGTTTCGAACGACGAGCGAGCGGGACCCCGACCATCAGATGCTGTTCCTCCCCCACAGAGAAAAAACGGGCTGTTGCCCCCGATAATGCCCGGACCAACCGGATCTTCGCAGGGCGACCCCGGGAAACCCGGTTTTAGCCCAGCCGCCGCGCCACCTCCGTGGCCCAGTAGGTCAAGATCATGTCGGCTCCCGCGCGGCGGATCGCGATCAGCGATTCCATGATCACGCGGTCGCGGTCGATCCAGCCGTTGGCGGCGGCGGCCTCGACCATGGCGTACTCGCCCGACACCTGGTAGGCGGCCACCGGGACGTCGACCAGCTCTCTGACCTGGTGAATGATGTCGAGGTAGGCCATGGCGGGCTTGACCATGACGGCGTCGGCGCCCTCGGCCAGGTCGAGCCTGACCTCGCGCAGCGCCTCGCCGATCGGACCCGCCGGGTCTTGCTGGTAGGCGCTGCGGTCGCCGAACTGGGGGGCGCACTCGGCGGCGTCGCGGAAGGGGCCGTAGAAGGCGGAGGCGTACTTGACCGAGTAGCCGAGAATCGGGATCTCGGCGTGGCCGTCGGCGTCGAGGGCGGTGCGGATCGCGCCGACCTGGCCGTCCATCATGCCGCTGGGCGCGATCACCTGGGCGCCGGCGCGGGCCTGGGCGACCGCCGCGGCGGCGTAGCGCTCCAGGGTCAGGTCGTTGTCGACCTCGCCCGACTCGGTCAGGATGCCGCAGTGGCCGTGGTCGGTGTACTCGTCGAGACAGGTGTCGGCCATGACCACCAAGTCGTCGCCGAGGTCCGCACGCAGGTCGGCGAGGGCCAGCTGGACGATCCCCTCGGGGTCGTCGGCGCCGGAGCCCCGGCCGTCCTTGACGGCCGGGATGCCGAACAGGATGACGCCGCCCACGCCGGCCTCAGCGGCCTCGTGGGCGGCCTTGCGGAGGCTCTCGCGCGTGTGCTGGACGACCCCGGGCATCGACCCCACCGGAGCCGGCTCGGCGATGCCCTCCTTGACGAACATCGGCAGGATCAGCTCGGCCGGGTGCAGCCGGGTCCCGGCCACCATCCGGCGCAGCGGAACGGTCCGGCGCAGCCGTCGTGGGCGGGCGACCGGGAACTCGGCACTCATGCGAAAACCACCTTCTGAGGTCACTTGGGACGTCGCCGGGCACCCCTTCGGGTCTGCGAGGGGCGGCGCGGGATCTCGCCGGCGGAGACGGCCGCCTGGCGCTGCTTGGCACCATACTCCGCCAGTGCGGCGGCCAGCGCCGAGGCCGACGGTTTGTCGGCCATCACGTCGACGCGCAGGTTGAACTCCTCGGCCGTCTTGGCGGTCTGCGGCCCGATGACCGCGATCACCGTGACGTTGTGCGGCTTGCCGGCGATGCCGACGAGGTTGCGCACCGTCGAGGACGAGGTGAACAGGACGGCGTCGAAGCCGCCGCTCTTGATGGCGTTGCGGATCTCCTCGGGCGGCGGCGCGGCCCGGACGGTCCGGTAGGCCGTCACGTCGTCGCACTCCCAGCCGAGCTCGGTCAGGCCCGCCACCAGGGTGTCGGTGGCGATGTCGGCCCTCGGGAGCAGCACCCGGTTGATCGGGTCGAGCATCGAGTCGTAAGGCGGCCACTCCTCCAGCAGCCCCTCGGACGACTGCTCGCCCGTCGGCAGCAGGTCGGGCTTGACCCCGAACTCCACCAGGGCCTTGGCGGTCGCCTCGCCGACGGCGGCCACCTTCAGCCCGGCGAAGGCGCGGGCGTCGAGGCCGTATTCGTCGAACTTCTCGCGTACGGCCTTGACCGCGTTGGCGCTGGTGAATGCCACCCACTCGTAGCGGCCGGTGACCAGGCCCTTGATGGCGCGGTCCATCTGCTGGGGTGTGCGGGGCGGCTCGACGGAGATCGTCGGCACCTCTTCGGGCACCGCGCCGTAGCTCCGCAGCTGCTCCGACAGGCCCGCGGCCTGTTCTTTGGTACGCGGCACGAGAACGCGCCAACCGAAGAGCGGCTTGGTCTCGAACCACGAGTGCTTCTCACGCTGGCCGACGGCGTCGCCGACCACGATGAGCGCCGGTTCGGTCATCCCGGCGTGCTTCAGGTCGGGCCCGAGACGGCCCAGCGAGGAGACCACGGTGTACTGCTCGGTGGTGGTGCCGTCGCTGGTCACCGCGACCGGGGTGTAGTCGGGCAGGCCCGCGGCGATCAGCGCCTTGCCGATCGCGGGCGCCTCGGCGACCCCGTTGTAGATCACCAGCGTGCCCTCGACCGAGGCGTGCTTGGACCAGTCGTCGATCTGGCTCGCGTCGACGATCCGGAACTCCGGCCCGGACGACGCCGGCGGGATGCCCGCGTAGGTCAGCACCGCCGTCGCCGGCGGCACGCCGGGCACGATCTCGAAGTCGACCTCGTCCTGCGAACAGGCCGCGACCTCCTCGGACACCGAGGAGAAGAACGACGGGTCACCCGGGCACACCCGGACGACCAGCTTCCCGGCCTTGGCCGCGCCCACCGCGCCGGACAGCGCGTCGGGGTCGGCCGCGACGTCGCGCACGTCGACGCCGGCCCGGCAGTGCCGCAGCAGCTGGCCGTACGACTCGCGGTCGACGACCACGACGTCGGCCTTGGACAGCAGATCGGCGCCCCGGAGCGTCAGCAGGTTCTCGTCCCCGGGACCAGCTCCTACGAAGGCGACGAAGCCCCCGATGCCATGCTCATGATGCTCTGATGTGGTCAATGGGCCTGCTCTCCCATCAATTGCCCGGCCCCCTCCGCGATCATGGTGGCCGCGAGCTCTCGCCCGAGTTCCATGGCCGAGGAGATGGGTCCGGTGGTGGACTTGCGCACCGCCGCGGCGCCGTCGATGGACACCACGGTGGCGGTCAGGGTGAGCGTGTGGCCGTCATCGACGGCATAGGCGCCGACGGGGGCCGAACAGCCCGCCTCCAGCGCCGCGAGAACGGCACGCTCGGCGATGACGGCGTCACGGGTGCGCGCGTCGTCGAGCGTGCTCAGCAGTTTGATCAGCTCGGGCCGGTCGGCCCGGCACTCCACCGCGAGCGCGCCCTGGCCGGGGGCCGGCAGCATCTCGTCGGTGTCGAAGAAGTTGGCGATCTCGTCGTCGCGCCGGAGCCGGGCGAGGCCGGCCGCGGCCAGTACGACGCCGTCGAGCTCGCCGGAGGTCACCTTGCCGATCCGGGTGTCGGCGTTGCCGCGGATCGGGACGTAGTCGAGGTCGGGGCGCAGCAGCCGGAGCTGGGCGATGCGGCGCGGCGAACCGGTGCCGACGCGGGATCCGGGCGCCAGATCGGCGAGCTTGCGCGAGCCGACGAGCGCGTCGCGCGGGTCGTCGCGCAGCGGGATCGCGGCCAGGACGAGCCGGGGGTCGGGGGTGGTCGGCAGGTCCTTGAGCGAGTGGACCGCGAAGTCGATCTCGTCGGCGGCCAGCTTCTCGCGCAGCTCGCTGACGAACACGCCGGTGCCCCCGAGCTGCGAGAGCTGGGCCTTGGAGACGTCGCCGAAGGTGGTGATCCCGACGAGGTCGACGCCGCGGCCGGTGAGCTCGGTCAGCCGGTCCGCCACCTGCTGCGACTGCGTGGTCGCCATCAGGCTCTTGCGGGTGCCCAGCCTCAGGTTCACTGCTCGATCTCCATCCGGGAAACGGCGTCGGGCGCCTTCGGGTCCAGGTTGAACAGCTCGCGCAGCGCCTCCGCATAATGATCGCCTGCCGGAGACGCAGCGAGCTGCTTGACACGCACAGTCGGCTCGTGGAGCAGTTTGTCTACCACCCGCCGGACCGCCTGTGCCACTTCGTCGCGCTGGCGCTCGTCGAGGTCGGGCATGCGGGAGTGGAGCCGGCCGAGTTCGGCCTCGACCACCTGGGCCGCGCGGCTGCGCAGCGCCACCACAGTAGGCGTCACCTTGGCCGCGCGGGCGGAGTTGAGATAAGCGGTGACCTCGTCGGCCACGATCCGGCGCACGGCCGCGATGTCGGCGGCCCGGCCGCCGTCGGACCCGGCGCCCGACTGCTGCATGTCTTCGAGGTCGACCAGGGTGACCTGGGGAAGCGCGCGGACGGCGGTGTCGATGTCGTGGGGCAGCGCGAGGTCGAGCAGGAAGAGGGGGACCTGCCGGGCGGGGATCATCTCGGGGGTGATCACGCGGGTGCCCGCGCCGACGCAGGTGACGACCAGGTCGGCGGTGGCCAGTTCGGCGGCGATCTCCGACAGCGGGACGGCCCGGCCGCCGACGGTCTCGGCGAGCCGCTCGGCCCGTTCGAAGGTCCGGTTGGCGATGACGATCTCGGTCACCCCGGCCCGCGCGAGGGTCGCGGCGGTGAGCGCGCTCATCGAGCCCGCGCCGACGACCAGCGCCCGGCGGCCCTCGATGGGCCCGAGCACGGTCTCGGCCAGGGTGATGCCCACGCCGATGAGCGAGGCGCCCGCGCGGTCGATGCCGGTCTCGCTGTGGGACCGCTTGCCGACCCGCAGGGCGTGCTGGACCAACTCGTTGAGGATCGAGCCGACCGCGTCCTCCTGCTGGGCCAGGCGCAGCGCGGCCCGGATCTGCCCGAGGATCTGGCCCTCGCCGACCACCATCGAGTCGAGCCCGGAGGCCACCGACATCAGGTGGTGTACGGCCTGGTCTTCGTAGTGGACGTACAGATGGGGAGCCAGGTCGGCCCCCGCGTGGCGGTCGAGCAGGGTGGTGATCGCCGACACCCCGCCGTGGAACCGGTCGACCTCGGCGTAGACCTCGACCCGGTTGCACGTGGAGACCACCATCGCCTCCGCGACGTGGGCGTCCTGCCGCACGTCGTGGAGGAGCTTCACCAGGGCGTCGCCGGAGATCGTCACCTGTTCGAGCACCGAGACCGGTGCGCTCCGGTGGCTCAGCCCCACGATCAGCAGACTCATGAGACCTCCCCCGCCCATTCCTCGCCCATTACGGGCCCCCCATTCACCTTGCGCTGCTCGTGGAACGCGAGGATCTGCAGTTCGATGGACAGATCGACCTTGCGGACGTCGACGCCCGCAGGAACCGTGAGCACGACGGGGGCGAAGTTCAAGATACTCGTCACTCCGGACGCGATGACCCGGTCGCAGACCGCCTGCGCGGCGGTCGCCGGAGTCGCGATGACCACGATCGACACCCCCCGCTTGGCGATCACCGATTCCAGTTCGTCGCTGTGCTCCACGACGAGACCGGCGATGTGGTCGCCCACGACCTCCGGGTCGGCGTCGAGCAGCCCGGCCACCCGGAACCCCCGGGAGACGAACCCGCCGTAGTTGGCGAGGGCCCGGCCGAGGTTTCCGACTCCGACGATCGCGACCGCCCAGTCCTGGGTCAGGCCGAGTTCGCGGGAGATCTGGTAGATGAGGTACTGAACGTCGTAGCCGACGCCCCGTGTTCCATAAGATCCCAGATGCGACAGATCTTTGCGGAGTTTGGCGGAATTGACCCCCGCCGCGACCGCAAGATCCTCGGAACTGACTGTGGCTACGGCCCGCTCGGCCAAACCGTTCAACGCGCGCAGGTAGAGCGGCAGCCGGGCGACGGTCGCGTCGGGGATGCCGCGTTCACGCGGTTGTTGCGGGGTTCGGCGGATCACAGGCCGGCACTCCTGAGGGGGAATCGGTTTCGGGGCCGCTTTCCAGGTTAGTGCCTTTGTGAAGTGATGCACAAAGTCGAGCGACCCCCTTGTCGTGCTCGCTTCCAGGGTGTCAGGACTGGCCACCGGTCCCGAATCCGCCCCATACGGTAGGCATATGGCTCACCGCATCACCCTCCTCGGCAAACCCGGCTGCCACCTGTGTGACGACGCCCGCGCCGTCATCGAACGCGTCGCGGCCGAACTCGGCGTCGAATGGGACGAGCGCGACATCACGCAGAACCCCGCCGACCTGGAGAAATACTGGGAGATGATTCCCGTCACACTCGTCGACGGAGTGCAGCACGACTACTGGCGGGTCGACGAGAACCGGCTGCGGCAGGCCCTCAAATCTTGAACGTCGTGGGCAGCGGCACGACCTTCGCGGCGTTGACCGTGAGTTCGATCACATTCGTGGCCAGCACCAGCGGCTGACGCTCGGTGGCGAACCGCTCCATGTGGGCCTGGCGCTGGTGGTCGTGGAAGGCCGTCTGGTCGCGGTAGAGCTCGTAGACCAGCCGCTGGAGCGGGGCCGACTTCACGCCGTGGCAGACGAACAGCAGCGTGTCGGGCTCGTTGCGGAGCACCTGCTCGACGGTGTCTTCGGCGAGCTTGTCGAAGGCCTCGCCGGCGCCGTCCATCAGGGTGAAGACGGTCAGCATGCCGTAGATGGTCGGTGAGGGCCGGACCGAACCGGTCGCCGTCGCCGGGACCTGCGCCGCGGCCATCGACTGGGCGGCCTGGACCTGGCCCGGGTAGAGCACCCCGGTGTTCGGCATCTGGAACTCGGTGGAGGCCGTCGGGGGCGGCACCGGCATGCCGTATTCGGGGGCCTGGGGGTTGTAGGCGTCGGCGGCCATGAGGGTGCCGGTCGCCGGGCCGCCGAAGTCGGGGGGCAGCGGCGGCTTGGGCGGCTGCTGCTGCGGCGGCGGGGGCTGCATGCGGGAGGCGTAGTCGAAGCCGCCGCCCTGCTGTTCGCCGGCGCGGTATTCGGCGACCAGGTCGCCGAGGCCCGAGCGGGGAGCGGGCGGGACCGCCGGCTGCGGACCGGTGGTGGGCATCGGCGGGCCGCCCATCGGGCCGCCGATGGGACCGCCCATGGGGGCGCTCATCGGCCCGCTCATCGGACTGGCCATCGACTGCTGCTGCATACCGGCCACGCGGCGGCCGAGGCTCTGCTCCTGCCACACCGGCTGCTGGGGCTGCACCGGCATCGGGCCGCTCGGCGGGCCCTGTTGCGGGGCCGGCTCCTCCTCGTCGTCGTAGGGAGCGAGGGGGCGGTTGACGGCGTACCAGATGCCACCGGGGATGGCGGCCAGCAGCGCCGCGACGAAGATGCCCTGCACCAGGAAGAGCTGGGAGCCGATCGCGGCCATGCCGATGGGGGCCAGCACGACGGTGGCGTTCATGTTGTCGGCGTCGTAGTCGTCGCCCGAACGCATGCGGATCAGCGCCACGATCAGCGCGACGAACAGGATCACCAGGTCGAGCACGTGGACGCCGCGCGCCAGCCACTCGGGCGGGATGTCCCACTTCTCGGTGGCGATCGGCAGCGTCTTGTTGAAGCCGCTCTGCACCGGGTCGAGGGCCATGATGACCACGCCGACGAAGCTCAGGCCGCCGCCCAGGAGCCAGCCGCCGAGCCGGGCGGACCGCGACTCGGCGAGCAGCTGGATCAGTCCACCGGCCAGCCACAGCGGCGCCAGCAGCGCGCCGCCGATCTGGAACACGCGGAAAGTCAGGGGGCCGAACCCGAGAAGGGTGCCGACGGCGACCGCGCCGAGCCCGAGGCACACCGAGACCGTGGTGATCGCCCACGCCACGAGCCAGCCGGAGGACTCCTCACGGATCCGCCCGACCAGGACGCCTGTGGTGACCGCGGCGAGGATCGCCCCCGCGAACGCGATGACTGCGACAACGAGTTCCATGACGGACCAACTCTATGGCCTGTCCCTGTCCACACGCCCAGCCAGCGGGACTCGTCGGAAGCGTCCGTTACGGAAGGGATTACAGAGACAGCCCTCATTGTGTAATTTATGGGAGATTTCTAGAGTGGCGAGCACGCCGACTTCCCCTCTCCCATGGGATATCCGGATGCTGAACAGTTGGTCGTTAGCCGGGCTGGCCCCTTCGGTCACCTCTGGAGCGTTGCAGTCCGCGCCCGAGGCGGTCTCACCCGAGTTCGACGAGATGCGCACGCTGGTGCTGCGCGCCAAGACGGGCGACACCGAGGCCTTCGGGCAGCTCTACGACCGGTACGTCGACCTCGTCTACCGGTACGTCTTCTTCCGCGTGGGCTCCCACCCCCTCGCCGAAGACCTGACGAGTGACACGTTCCTGCGCGCGCTGCGCAACATCTCCGACTTCACCTGGCAGGGCCGCGACTTCGGCGCCTGGCTCGTGACCATCGCCCGCAACCTGATCACCGACCACTACAAGTCGGGCCGCAGCCGTCTTGAGGTGTCCACCGCCGAGGTCCTGGACACCCCGCTCGACGGCCACCACATCCCCGAGAACGCCGCGATCACCAACATGGTGAACGAGCACGTCATGCGCGCCGTCCAGCAGCTCGGCCCCGAGCAGCAGGAGTGCGTGATCATGCGTTTCCTGTACGGCATGTCGCTCGCCGAGACCGCCGCCGCGATGGGCAAGAAGAGCGGCGCGATCAAGGCCCTCCAGTTCCGCGCCATCAAGGCGCTGGCCAGGTCGCTCCCGAAAGATCTCAGTTGAGAAACGCCCCGTAACCCCTCCGACGCGTCGTCGTTGGACCATTCGCAGGGGTGGGTGGATCTTCGAGCGGGAGCTCTGGCGATGGGGTGGTGGCGTCTTCCGCGTGCGCGGCGTGCCGCGCGTATCGCCGCCCGTCTGGAGGAGCTCGGCCGCCGTGAGGCCGCAGGTCACGAGGGCGCCGGTCCCCGGGCCGAGTTCCGCGAGGGGCTGCGGGCCGAGTTGCTGCGTACACACCAGGAAGAACGCGCCGCGCCGCGGCGCCCCGGGCCGGCCCATGCGCGGCCGCGCATCCGACGTGTCCCCCTGCTGGTGCGGCTGCGGCCGTGGCTGGCCCTCGGCGCGATGGTCGGGGCGACCATGTCGGTGGCCGCGGTGACCTACTCGGCCGGGCCGGGCGAGGTGCTCTACCCGCTGAAGCGGGCGGCCGAGTCGACGCTGCTGACCCTTACCCGCAGCGAGGCCGAGCGCGCCGACCGGCAGATGACGGTGGCCCGCTCGCGCGCCGCCGAGGCCGCCGAACTGCTGAAGGCCGCCACGCCCGACCGCGCGGAACTGATCGGCCAGACCCTGGAAGACATGGACAGCACCACGCGGCTCGCGCTGGAGAAGGTGAAACAGCCCACCAAGCCGCCCGCGAAGGTCCGCCGGTTCGCCCGGGAGCAGAAGAAGGTCGTCGAGAAGATGGTGCCGAAGCTCGACGCCGAGAACCGCGAGATCGCCACCGAGTACCTCAGCCTCATCGACGGCTACGCCGGGCCCGCCGGCAACTAGCGCTGTTCACGCGCGGGCAACCGGGCGACGGGACCCCAGCGGTTAAGCTCGGAGGTTATGAAGCGGCTACTGAGACGGCGCGAAGCGGCGGAACTCGCGGGCGAGGTGGCGGCCGCGGCCGCGTTGCCGGCCCCGAGCGCCGAGCCCGATCCGACGGCCGCCGCCTTCTTCGACGTCGACAACACCATGGTCCGCGGGGCGTCGATCTACCACTTCGCCCGGGGCCTGGCCGCCCGGGGCCTGTTCACCACCGGCGACCTGGTCAAGTTCGCCGTCGGGCAGGCGATGTTCCGGGTCCGCGGCAACGAGAACCCCGACCACGTCGCCAAGGCCAAGGAGATGGCGCTGGCGTTCGTCGCCGGGCTGAAGGTCGACGAGGTCGTCCTGCTCGGCGAGGAGATATACGACGAGGTGATGGCCGACCGCATCTGGTCGGGCACCCGGGCGCTGGCCCAGGCCCACCTCGACGCCGGTCAGCGGGTGTGGCTGGTCACCGCGACGCCGGTGGAGCTCGCCCACGTCATCGCCCGCCGCCTCGGCCTGACCGGCGCTCTCGGCACCGTCTCCGAGACCAAAGACGGCGCCTACACCGGCCATCTGGTGGGCGATTTACTGCACGGCCCGGCCAAGGCGGAGGCCGTCAGGGCGCTGGCCCGGCGTGAGGGGCTCGACCTGACCCGCTGCTCGGCCTACAGCGACTCGGCCAACGACCTGCCCATGCTGTCGCTGGTCGGCCACCCCTACGCGATCAACCCCGACACCGAGCTGCGCGAACACGCCCGCCAGCGGGGCTGGCAGGTGCGCGACTTCCGCACCACCCGCAAGGCGACCATGATCGGGCTGCCCATCGCGGCCACGGCGGGCGCGGTCGCGGGCGGCGTGGCGGCGGGCCTGGCCCTGCGACGCCACTACAAGAAGCACTAGAGGAAGAACGCCGGTCCGCGGCGCAGCCGCAGCGCGTTGAGCGAGCGCTGGATCGTCTCGCGGACCTGGTCGGTGAGCTCGAAGACGACCATCGGATCGTCGGCCTCGGCGGGGTCGACCTCGTCAGATCTGATCGGCTCGCCGAACTCGATCAGCCACTTCGACGGCAGCGGCACCAGCCCGAGCGGCCCGAACCACGGGAACAGCGGCGTGATCGGCAGGTAGGGCAGGCCAAGCAGGCGGGCCGGCAGCCGCAGGTCGCCGATCTTCGGGTAGATCTCCTCGGCCCCGACGATCGAGCACGGCACGATCGGCACCCCGGCCCTGATCGCGGAGGCGACGAACCCGCCCCGGCCGAACCGCTGAAGCTTGTAGCGCTGGGACCAGGGCTTGCCGATCCCCTTGAAGCCCTCGGGGAAGACCCCGACGAGCTCGCCCTTGCGCAGCAGCCGGTCGGCGTCTTCTTTGCAGGCCAGGGTGTGGCCGGTCTTGCGGGACAGGTGGCCGAGCAGCGGCAGCCGGTGGACGAGGTCGGCGCCGAGCAGCCGGACCGCCCGCCCGGCCTCGTCGTGGAGGGCGACCTGCAGCATCAGGGCGTCGACGGGGAGAGTGCCCGAGTGGTTGGCGACCACGAGGGCGCCGTCGGGCGGCAGGTTGTGCAGGCCGATGGTCTCGACGCGGAACCAGTGGCGGTAGAGCGGGCGCAGCAGTTCGAGGAGGACCTTGTCGTTGAGCTCCGCGTCGTAGCCGAACTCGTCGACCTCGTAGCGGCCCGAAAGACGGCGGGCGGCGAAGGTGAGCAGCTCCTCGGCGTTCACCGCGCGCCCCGGGTCTGCAGGAAGTCGTCGAACGCCGACGCGGTGGTGAACTTGGGCACCCAGCCGAACTCCTCGGCCAGCCGGCCCGAGTCGACCACCCGGCCGTGGCTCATCAGGGCGAGCTGGTCGGGCGTGAAATCCATGCGTCCGAGCGCGCGGGCGCCCTCGCCCAGGAACCGGAACGCCGGGGCCGGCACCGGCACCCAGAACCGCCCGGCCCGCCGCAGGCACTGCGACAGCAGCAGCACGCCGTCGCCGGCGACGTTGAAGACGCCGGGATGATCATCGAGCGCGGCCAACCTGAGCACCTCGACCCCGTCGTCTTCGTGGACGAACTGGAGCCGCGGGTCGAAGCCGAGCACGGTCGGCCGCAGCGGCGCGCGAAAATAGCGCGTCAGCGGAGAGTCGACCTTGGGCCCGATGAAGTTCGCGAACCGCAGGGTCGTCGTCACCACGTCGGGCCGCCGCCGCGCGTAGCCGCGGACGTAGCCCTCGACCTCGGAGGCGTCCTTGCCGTAGCCGGTGTGGGGGACCTCCACCGGCTCGCTGTCTTCGGTGAAGACGGCGGGATCGGTGGGCGAGGAGCCGTAGACGGCCGTGGTGGAACGGACGACGACCCGGCGCACGGTCTCGGAGCGCTGGCAGGCCGCGAGCAGCTGCATCGTGCCGATGACGTTGTGCTCTTTCATCGCCGGACGACTGCCGGCCGGCCCGCTCATCAGGCTCATGTGGACGACCGTGTCGATGTCGGCCGCCGCGATGACCTGGGCGATGTCGGGGCTGCGCAGGTCGACGCGGACGAACTCGACGCGGCCCAGGGGGTTGAGTTGGGCGCCGCCATCACGCGTTAGCGACGTCGGCGGCACCGTGTCGACTCCGATGACCCGGCTGACGGCCGGGTCGGCTGCGAGGACGCTCGCCAGCCGAGCGCCGATGTGCCGGGATATCCCGGTGACCAGGACAGTCCGGGTCACGGGACTCATAGACTCTTCCTCGCAGGGACCGCGGTGGGCTACTTCTTGTTACGCCGCTGGATGCGGGTCTTCTTGAGCAGCTTGCGGTGCTTCTTCTTGGCCATGCGCTTGCGGCGCTTCTTGATCACAGAGCCCACGGGACCCCCAGGTGAAGATAGACGTCGTACCGGTGCGCGAGCGCACACCGGCACAACAGCCTACCGGCGATCCATGGTTGATCGTTCCCCTGGGGGACCCGCGTTGCCCTTGGTATCGCTAGTCGCTACAGGTCACTTCATCCAGCCTCGATGAAAGCGTCCCTCAGATAGTCGTGCACCGCCTGTTCGGGCACTCTGAAGGACCGGCCTACCCTGATGGCCGGCAACTCGCCCGAGTGCACGAGCCGGTACACCGTCATCTTGGACACCCGCATGACGGTGGCCACTTCTGCCACCGTCAGGAACTTCACCTCGCTGAGAGGTCTTTCGCCTGCACCCATCGGACGCCTCTTCCGCACGTGTTTCCGGGTTATCCCCACTGGTGCCATTGCTCACGCACGTGTACTGCTGTCAGCGTAAGTCGGGACTTCATTGAGGCAAACCCCCCATTTCATCAGCCATCGGGGGATCTTGCCCGAGAAACACCGAAAAACGCTGGCCAGCAGCCGGACCGTGCCCCTCGCCTTGATCTTGGAACGGACCAACTTCTCTCACATTAGAGTCGCCCAGGATCACTAAAAAGTTGGCAACCGGTCGACACACCAGTGCAAAAGCGGGCGTGAAACCCCCCAAAAGGGACGCCCCTAAAGGCCGGCCGCCACACGTCGGAGCAGGTAGTCGGTCAACGGTCCGTAATAACGGGGCAGCACGTTGTCATCCAGGGGGACGGTGACCGCGATCTTCCCCTCGGCTTCTCCCACGAAAAGGGCCGGATCGTTGCAGTCGGCGAACCCGACCGTCTCGACGCCGGCCTCTCCGGCCGCGCCTGCCCAGCCGTGGTCGGCGACGACGAAATCCGGTCTCTGTTCTTCGAGCATCTTCCGCATCGGAGCGGAGTCGTGCGTGTGCACAAGGGCACCGCCGTCGTCGAGGAGGGCGACGTCGTCGATGTAGCGGATCGAGCGCCGGCGGCCGAACGAACCGGGAAGGTACGTCCACCCTTCCGCCGGAGTAAGCAGAGTCGCCCCCTGAGTCACGACGAAACGAGCGATAGCCATGTGAACGACCATCAGCCCGGTCGGGTGCCCCGTGGCGATGATCATCTTGGGGTTCGGGCGCCGCAGCGCCACCGCGATCCGGTCGCCCATCGCGTCGAGGGCCGCGACGGTCCGCTCAGGGTCGATCGTGTCCTGGCCCGACCGGTGGCCCGGATCGGCCACCACGCCCGCCGACTTGGCCATCAGATCGAGGACGTCGCGGTAGGTCCAGGCGCCCTCGAAGGTCAGCCCGAACATGTAGTGGGGGTCGCGCACCGCGAGCGACCGGTAGTGGTCGAGGTTGTTCTCACGGCTCGTGGCGACGTCACCGGCGATGCGGGTGCGGACGAGGTGGTCGATGAGCTCTGCTCGCGTCATGGCAGTGGATCCAGACCGTGGTAGGGGAAGACGGCGTTCCGGGTGGCCATAATCGCGCGGTCGATCGGATCGGCCGGGTCGTAACCCTCGGAGATGGGCCGATATTCGGGCGTGCGGCCGTCGGTCATCGTGAGCGGCGGCAGCTCGCCGGTCCGCGCCCGGACGAACTCGCGCCACGCCTCGGGGGTGGCGGTGTCGGGCTCGACGGGAGCCCCGGCGGCCTCGGCGATCAGGTGGGTCCAGGCCCTCGGCACCACCTGGACCAGCTCGTATCCCCCGCCGCCGGTGGCGAGCCACCGCCCGCCGGCCGTCTCGTGGGCCAGCTTGTGCAGTTCCCGGTACGCCGTCCGCTGCCCGTCGAGCGAGAGCATCAGGTGGGCCAGCGGGTCGAGGGCGTGGGAGTCGCAGCCGTGCTGGGTGACCAGGAAGTCGGGGGCGAACTCGCGCAGCAGCGGCGGCACGACCGCGTGGAAGGCCCGCAGCCAGCCCGCGTCGCCGCAGCCGGCCGGGAGCGGCACGTTCACCGCCGTCCCCTCGGCGCCGGTCTCCTCGGCGAAGCCAGTGCCGGGGAAGAGGGTGCGGGGCGATTCGTGGAGGCTGATCGTCAGCACCCGGGGGTCGTCGAAGAACATGGCCTGCACGCCGTCGCCGTGGTGGACGTCGACGTCGACGTAGGCGATCTTCTCGACCCCCTGGGCCAGCAGCCAGGCGATGGCGACGGCCGGGTCGTTGTAGACGCAGAAGCCGCTGGCCGTGGCGGGCATGGCGTGGTGGAGCCCCCCGGCGACGTTCAGCGCGTGCATCGCGCCGCCCTGGTGGACCTGCTTCACGGCCTCCAGCGTCGCCCCGGCGATCAGGGCGGAGGCCTCGTGGACGCCGACGAAGGCGGGGTTGTCACTCGTGCCCAGCCCCGCCCGCAGATCGGGCCGCCCGTCGCGCGAGACCTGCTTGACGGCTTCGATGTAGTCGCGCTTGTGCACGCTCGCGAGGTCGTCGTCGGTGGCCGGCTCACAGGGCACGATCTCGACCGCGTCGAGCACGCCGAGCTCCCGCGCCAGCGCCATGGTCAACTCGACCCGCACCGGCGCGAGGGGATGGTGGGGACCGAAGTCGTACGACGTCAGGGCGTCGTCCCAGACGACCCGCACGGGTCCGCAGGCGCCACGCGCGAAGTCGCTCATAGCCAGCAAATTACCGCACGGTCACTCGGCGCGGAGTGCCACCACCGGGTCTAGGCGCCCGGCGCGGCGGGCGGGGGCGACGCCGAAGAAGACGCCCACGACGGCCGAGACGCCGAAGGCCAGCAAGATCGACCAGAGGGTGATCGAGGCAGGTACGGGAGAGAGCGCCTCGATCAGGAGGGAGCCGCCTACGCCGAGGGCGATGCCGATGGTGCCGCCGATCGTCGTCAGCAGCACGGCCTCGATGAGGAACTGGCCGAGGACGTCGCGCTGGCGGGCGCCCAGGGCCTTGCGCAGGCCGATCTCCTTGGTCCGTTCGCGGACGCTGACCAGCATGATGTTCGACACCCCGACCCCGCCGACCAGCAGCGAGATGCCGGCGATGGCGGCCAGTACCCCCGTCAGCATGCCGAGGACGGTGCCGATCGTGCCGAGGAGCTGGGTCTGGGTGACGGCGGAGAACTTCTCGTCGGGGTAGCGGGCGGTCAGGGCGTCCACGACCTTCTGGCCGAGGGAGTCGATCACGTCGGGGCCGGAGGCGCCGATGGCGATGCCGTTGACCCTTTCGACTCCTAGGAGCCGCTGGGCCGTGGTGACCGGGATGTGGGTCTCCCGGTCTCTCGCGACCCCGAAGGTCGCGCCGACCTTCTCGTACACGCCGACGACCCGGAAGCGCACCCCGGCGATCGTGGCCTGTCTCCCCACCGGGTCGAGGTCGCCGAAGAGCTGCTGCGACACCTCGGAGCCCAGGACGGCGACCCGGCGACGGGTGTCGATGTCGGTCTCGGTGAGGTAGCGGCCTCGCTTCAGGGGGCGTTCGAAGACGTTGGGGATGTTCTCGTCGGTGCCGACGACGGTCACGAACGCCTCGTTGCGGCCGACGCGGATGTTCTCGCCCGACTGGACCGAGACGGTGACCCGGCTCGGGTCGCCGACCACTCTGCGGACGTAGTTGACGTCGCCGAGGTCGAGGCGGCTCTGCGTGGGGGCGGCCTGGAAGTTCAGCTGGCCCGGCACAACCAGGATGATGTTGGAGCCGAGACCGGAGATCTCGTCTTCGATGGCGTCTTTCGCGCCGGTGCCGATGGCGACCAGGATCACCACGGCCGACACCCCGATGATCACGCCGAGCATGGTAAGGGCGCTGCGCAGCCGGTTGACCCGCAGCGCTTCGAGGGCCATCCGGAAGGCCTCGGCGGTCCTCACGCGACGTCCCGCTCGATCAGGCCGTCTCTGACGTGGATCTGCCTGCGGGCCCGGTTCGCGACCTCGGGTTCGTGGGTGACCAGCACGATCGCCACCCCCTGGTCGGCGTTGAGGCGTTCGAGCAGGCCCATGACCTCCTCGCCGTTGCGGGTGTCGAGGTTGCCGGTCGGCTCGTCGGCCAAGACCACCTGGGGGTCGCCGACGAGCGCGCGGGCGATGGCGACCCGCTGCTGCTCGCCGCCGGACATCTGCGAGGGCCGGTGGTCGAGCCGGTGGGCCAGGCCGACGGCCTCCAGCGCGGCCCTCGCGCGCTTGCGCCGGTCGGCCTTGGCCACTCCTCGGTAGACGAGCGGCAGGGCGACGTTGTCGAGGGCGCTGGTGCGGGCGAGCAGGTGGAACGACTGGAAGACGAAGCCGATCATCTGGTTGCGCAGCTCGGCGAGCTTGGTGTCGTCGAGGGTCGAGACGTCGACGCCGCCCACCTTCAGCACCCCGGAGGTGGGCCGGTCGAGACAGCCGAGCAGGTGCATCAGGGTCGACTTCCCCGACCCCGACGGCCCGAGGATCGCGGCGAACTCGCCGTCGCCGATGGTCAGGTCGACACCGCGCAGCGCGTCCACGGTCACGCCTTCGAGTTGGTACGACCTCGTCAACCCGGCCGCCTCGAACGCCGTCACCGGATCTCCTGCCCCTGACGCACGCCGTCGGCGCCGCGCGTGATGACCCGGTCGCCGACCTTGATCCCGTCGACGACCTCGACGAAGGCGTCGCCCTCGGCCCCGAGGCGGACGGTCCGGCGTTCGGCCCTGCCGCCGACGACGGCCCAGACGACGGCGTCGCGCCCGCTGGTCACCACGGCCGCCGCCGGGACCGCGACGGCCTCGGGCGACTCCTTGACGATCATGCGGACGACCGCGCTCATGCCGGGTTTGGGGTCGGGCGCCTCGGAGCCGTCGTCGAACCGGCCTTCGGCGAGCGAGAGGCGTACCGGATAGCTGACGCCGCCCGTCGCGCCCTCCTGGGGCGTGACCCCCACGCCGGTGACCTCGGCCGTGTAGATCGCGCCGGGCACGGCGTCGAACTCGACCTCTGCGCGGGTGCCGTCCTTGACGAGCAGCACGTCGGTCTCGTCGACGTCGGCCCGCAGGTTCAGCTCGGAGACGTCGGTGACGGTCAGCAGGGCCTCCCCCTGGCCGACCGGGACCCCTTCGGCGATCGTGCCGGCCGAACTGCCGCCCGACTGCGCCGGGACGCCGCCGCCGGAGACGAGCTGCGACAGGTCGGGCAGCGCAGGGGCGGCCGACCCGCCACCACCGCCCAGAGTGACGACCCCGCCGAAGGGCGCCTTGATCGTGAGGCCCTTGACGGTGTCTTCGGCGGCCTTCACGGCGGCGCGGGTCTGGCTGCGCGAGGCCGCCTGCAGGGAGCTCATCGACGACGAGAGCCCGCTCATGCCCGCGCCCAGCTGGCCGGTGAACGAGCCGAGCATCCGGTTGAGACCGCCGACGATCCCGTTCAGCGCCTTCTGCTGCGACCTGTGCTGCTGCTCGGCCAGGTCGATGGCCGACAGCAGGTGCCTGCGGATGGCCTTGTCCTCGACCTTGCGCGCGGCCCGCCGGGCCTGCGCGAACGACTTCCGTACGTGGGCGTCGACGCCCGTGGGGAGTTTCAGGGCGGGCACGCTCGGCGCGCCCCCGAAGGAAACCGGCCGGGCCGCCTGCCGGTCGGCCTTCTTGGCCTCTTTCAGCCGGTCGCGGGCCTGCGGCGCGCTGATACGGGCGAGGATCTCGCCCTTCTTCACGGTGTCGCCGTCGGAGACGTAGAGCTTGGCGACCGTCCCGGCCGCGGGAGAGGTGAGGCTCGCGGTGGCCCGCGCCCCAACGGTCGCCGGGGCCTCCACCACCTCACTGACGGGCGCCCGCGCCACAGCCGCGGTCTGGACGACGGGCGCCTCCTCCGCCGTACAGGCGGATAACGCGAGGAGAAGCGCCAACAGGGGGATACCACGCCGGATCACCACAACCGCCCATCGTAGGATGCGCCCGTGTCGATCCCCGAGTTAGCCCGCTACGACCATCTGTGCCTGCCGGTCATAGGCATGACCGTGGCGCAGGCCCTCGACGAGGTGGAGACGGAGCTGACCCACTCCGTGGATCTCAGCGGCCTACGGCGCGCAGGTTCCTGACCGGGCGGATCGACAGCAGCACGCCGATCCCGGCCAGGCCCGCGACGAAGCCGGCCCAGATGACCGTCTGCGCGCCGATCGCCTCGCCGACGACCGGGCCGAGGGACTGGCCGATCGGGATGCTCAGCACCGAGCCGGCCACCTCGTAGGCGGTGACGCGGTTGAGCACCTCGCCCGGGACCTGGGTCTGGACGCTGGTCGCCCACATCACCGACCAGAAGGCCCAGGCCGCGCCCGCCAGGGTGAAGCCGATGACGATCACCGGGATCGGGGCGGCCAGGGCCACCACCAGCGGCATGGCCATGAAGGCGATCATCGCCAGGGCGCCCGAGAACAGCGGGCGGGCGGGCCGGTAGCGCATGGCCACCAGGCCGCCGAGGATGCTGCCGAGGCCCTCGCCCGTGATGGCCATGACATAGGCCGCGTCGCCGTTGGCCTCGGAGATGACCTGGGCGCCGACCGGCCACATCGGGCCGAACAGGACGATCCCGTAGACCGCCCAGACCAGGATGACCGACCACATCCACGTACGGGACCGGAACTCGGCCCAGCCCTCCCGCAGGTCGCTGACCAGCGAGGTCGCCTCGGTCTTGGTCAGCCGCACCCGCATCGCCAGCAGGCAGAGGGCGCTGACCAGGAAGGTTCCGGCGTTGATGGCGTAGACGACGCCCGGTCCGCCGAGCAGGACGATGGCGCCGGCGATGCCGGGGCCGATGAGGCGGGCGACCGCGTCGGCCACCCGCAGGGTCGCGTTGGCGCGCTGGGGGTCGGCGGCGATCTGCGGGATCATGCTGTTCACGCCGGGCTGGAAGAGCGCCGCCCCGAGGCCGCTCAGGAACGACATCGTGATCAGGAGCCACAGCGGGGGCTGGCCGGTGAAGAACGTCACCGCGATGGTCAGCTGGGTGGCGACGCGGAGGACGTCCGCGAAGATCATCATGCGCCGGGCGGTGAACCAGTCGGCCAGCACCCCGCCGAACAGGACGAGCCCGCCGAAGGCCGCCATCCAGGCCGCGAGCACGACGCCGACCCCGACGGGGCCGTAGATGCCGAGGACGCCGAGCGTCACCGCCACCGGCAACATCGCGTCGCCCATGAGGGCGACGGCCCGGCCGACGAAGTAGAGGGAGAAGTCACGCGTCCACAGGCGCGCCGGGGAGAGTACGACCACTCGCCCCAGCCTATAAGGAAAGCTTCCTAACCAATAAACCCTTTTCGCCTGGTCACAGCGGGTAGCGAGGGCTACTTGTTCGTGCCGCCGAGCTCACGGCTGCGGTCGCGCGCCGCCTCGATCGCGTCGAGGAAGGCGGCGCGGACGCGGTGGCGCTCCAGTTCGGCGATGGCCGCGATGGTCGTGCCGCCCGGAGAGGTGACGGCCTCGCGCAGGATCACCGGGTGCTCCCCCGAGTCGCGCAGCATGATCGCCGCGCCCACGATCGACTGCTTGACCATGTCGAGGGCGGCCGCCCTCGGCATGCCGAGCAGGATGCCCGCGTCGACCATGGCCTCGACCAGGTAGAAGAAGTAGGCGGGACCCGAGCCGCTCAGCGCGGTCGCGCCGTCTTGCTGCGACTCGGGGATGCGCAGCACCTTGCCGACCGGCTGGAGCAGGTCTTCGGTCAGCTTGAGGTGCTCTTCCTTGGCGTGCGCCCCGGCCGAGATCACGCTCATCGCCTCGTCGACCAGCACCGGGGTGTTCGACATCACCCGGACGACCGGGATCGGGCCGCCCAGCCGGGCCTGCACGAAGTCGGTGGTGATGCCCGCCGCGACCGAGATGACCAGCTTGTCGGAGGGCACCACGGGGGCGATCTCGCGGAGCAGGGTCCCCATGTCCTGCGGCTTGACCGCCAGGATGAGCGCGTCGGCCTGCTCGGCCGCCTCGAGGTTGGTGACGACCCTGACGCCGTAGGTCTCGGTGAGCGCCTTGGCCCGGTCGGGCCGGCGGGTGGTGACCATGATCTGGTCAGCCGCCCGCCCTGCCCGGACCAGGCCGGAGAGCAGAGCCTCACCCATCTTGCCGGTGCCCAGGATCGCGATCATGCGTGGCAGTTTACGGGGTGCGCCTCTTCAGCGTCGCGGCCCCCAGAACCAGCGCCAGCAGGACCGATCCGGCCACCACGGCGATGTCGCGCCAGAAGTCGGAGCCCAGGTCGCCGGTCATGACCGCCAGCTTCATGGCCTCCAGGGCGTAGGACATCGGCAGCACGTTGGAGATCCACTCCAGCACGGTCGCCATCTGGTCGCGCGGCACGATGATCCCGCCGAGGAGGAGCTGCGGGACCATCACCAGCGGCATGAACTGGACCGCCTGGAACTCCGAGCGGGCGAACGCGCTGCAGAACAGGCCGAGCGCGGTGCCCAGGAGCGAGTTGAGCAGGGCGACCAGGACCAGCGCCCACAGCTCTCCCCGCAGGTCGAGCCCGAGCCAGGTCAGCGAGACCGTCAGCGCCAGGGCCACCTGGAGGACGGCGGCGGCGCCGAAGGCCAGGCCGTACCCGAGGAGGAGGTCGAGCTGGCGCAGCGGGGAGGCCATCAGCCGCTCCAGCGTGCCGGAGGTGCGCTCGCGGAGGGTGGCGATGGAGGTGACCAGGAACATCACCAGGAAGGGGAAGATCGACAGCAGCGCGGGGGCCCACTGGGCGAAGACCGGCCCGTTGTCGATCACGTAGTAGAGCAGGATCATGATCAGGCTCGGGACCAGCACCATGAGGGCGACCGTGCGGTGGTCGTTGCGGAGCTGGGCCAGGATCCGGCGGGCCGTGGCGAGCGTGATCATGCCGGCTGCCTCTCTTCGATGAGGCGCAGGAAGGCCTGCTCCAGGTCGGCGGTGTCGGTGCGGGCGCGCAGGCCCTCGGGGCTGTCGTCGGCGAGGATGTCGCCGTCGCGCAGCATGATCAGGCGCTGGCAGCGGGCGGCCTCGTCCATGACGTGACTGGAGACCAGGATCGTCACGCCCCGCTCGGCCAGGCCGCCGAACAGCTCCCACAGCTCCTTGCGTAACACCGGGTCGAGCCCGACGGTCGGTTCGTCGAGCACGAGGAGCTGCGGCGAGCCGAGCAGCGAGACCGCCAGGCTGGCCCGGCTGAGCTGGCCGCCCGACAGGGTGCCGCCCAGCTGGTCGGCGTGCCCTTCCAGGCCGACCTCCCGGAGGACGCGGGCCGGGTCGGTCTTCGGCGCGCCGAGCACGGCGGCGAAGTAGCGGAGGTTCTCCACGACCGACAGATCGCGGTAGATCGCCGGGTTCTGGGTGGAGTAGCCGATGAGCCGGCGCAGCTCGGCCGACCCCGCCGGACGCCCCAGCACGGTCACCTCGCCCCCGGCGACGACCTGCACGCCCACGATCGATCGGATCAGCGTGGTCTTACCGCAGCCGCTCGGGCCCAGCAGCCCGGTGATCTGGCCCTTCGGCACCTCGAACGACAACCCGTGGAGCACCTCGCGGGCTCCCCGGACGACCCGCAGCCCGGTGACGGCTATCGCGGGTTCAGCAGAACTCATCATGTGATGAAATTAGACCCGGCCCCATACCGGAGTCAACGGGTCACTGAACCCCTTCCGAGTGACACCCGTCATACGGGCATGAGAAGGATCTGGCTCGTCACCGCGGCCATGCTCACAGCCGTGATCATGACCTCGGCCTGCGGAAAGGGAGACGCCGTGGACAGCGGTTCGCCGATCGGCCCCGACCAGCCCGCCACGCCGCCGGCCTCGGCCATGCCGAGCTCCGGACCGGAGCTGGTCCAGCCCAAGGGCGGCACACTGGAACCCCGGAAGGTGCCCTGGACCCGCGCCACCCCCGCCGGAGACGGCGTGATGATCTCCTGGAGCTCGGGGGTCGAGCCCTGCTACACCCTCGACCGCGTCGACGTGAAGGAGGCCGACACCGAGGTGACGGTGACCCTGTGGGAGGGCACCACCGACCCCGAGGCGGCCTGCATCCAGATCGCGATCGAGAAGGAGACGTTCGTCAAGCTGGCCAAACCCCTGGCCGGCCGGGAAGTCGTGGATGGTGCCAAGTGAGGCTCTTAGTCGTCGCCGCGGCCGTCGCCGCGCTGCTCGTACCCGCCGCCGCCCCCGCGCAGGCCGCTCCCGGGCCGAAGGTGGTGAAGGTCCAGAAGGGCGCCCTCTCGCCGAAGAAGGTGAAGTGGCTGACCGCCAAGCCCCACATGCGCGG
Source organism: Herbidospora galbida (assembly GCF_005233835.1). Taxonomy (GTDB): domain Bacteria; phylum Actinomycetota; class Actinomycetes; order Streptosporangiales; family Streptosporangiaceae; genus Herbidospora; species Herbidospora galbida. Next base: position 108,491 of record NZ_SZQA01000005.1, read on the forward strand.
GGTGCGCGTCGTGTGGTGGTCGGGCGTCGAACCGTGCACCGTGCTGACCAAGGTCACGGTGAAGGAGACCAGGAAGACGGTCCGGATCACCCTGTACGAGGGCTCGGTCAAGGACGCCGGCATGTGCGTGGCCATGGCGATCAAGAAGGCCACGTACGTGAAGCTCAAGAAGCCCGTGGGGAAGAGGGTGATCCTCGACGGCGCCAGGTAACCCCTAAGGGTCGAATCAGGGATATCCCGGGAACATTCCGCTCGCGCCGAGAGTTGAGCGCACTAGACTCAAGACCGTTGACAGGACAGCGTTTGACAAGGGCTGTCGTACTCACCGAGACTTGAGTCACCACGACTCAACTTTGACTACAAGGACGTACTCATGGCACGTGCGGTAGGTATCGACCTGGGGACGACCAACTCCGTCGTCTCGATCCTCGAAGGCGGTGAGCCCACCGTCATCGCCAACGCGCAGGGCTCCCGCACCACCCCCTCGGTGGTCGCCTTCGCGAAGAACGGAGAGGTCCTCGTCGGCGAGGTCGCCAAGCGTCAGGCCGTGACCAACGTCGACCGGACCATCCGCTCTGTCAAGCGTGAGATGGGCACGAACTGGACCGTCGAGATCGACGGCAAGAAGTTCACGCCCCAGCAGATCAGCGCCTTCGTCCTCCAGAAGCTGAAGCAGGACGCCGAGGCCTACCTCGGTGAGAAGATCACCGACGCGGTCATCACCGTCCCGGCCTACTTCAACGACGCGCAGCGCCAGGCCACCAAGGAGGCCGGCCAGATCGCGGGCCTCAACGTGCTCCGCATCATCAACGAGCCGACCTCCGCGGCGCTGGCCTATGGCCTCGACAAGGACAAGGACCAGACGATCCTGGTCTTCGACCTCGGCGGCGGAACCTTCGACGTGTCGCTGCTCGACGTCGGCCAGGAAGACGGCCACAGCTTCGTCGAGGTCAAGGCGACCAGCGGTGACAACCACCTCGGTGGCGACGACTGGGACCAGCGCGTCGTCGACGAGCTCGTGACCCGTTTCAAGAACGCCCACGGGGTCGACCTGTCCAAGGACAAGATGGCCCTCCAGCGTCTCCGCGAGGCGGCCGAGAAGGCCAAGATCGAGCTCTCGGCGCAGACCGAGACCACGATCAACCTCCCCTACATCACCGCCTCCGCCGAGGGCCCGCTCCACCTCGAGGAGAAGCTGACCCGCTCGGAGTTCCAGCGCATCACGGCCGACCTGCTCGACCGCTGCAAGGGCCCGTTCCACCAGGTCATCAAGGACGCCGGGATCAAGGTCTCCGACATCGCCCACGTGGTGCTCGTCGGCGGCTCGACCCGCATGCCGGCCGTGACCGACCTGGTCAAGGAGCTCACCGGCGGCCAGGAGCCCAACAAGGGCGTCAACCCCGACGAGGTCGTGGCCATCGGCGCCGCGCTCCAGGCGGGCGTGCTCAAGGGTGAGGTCAAGGATGTCCTGCTGCTCGACGTGACCCCGCTGTCGCTGGGCATCGAGACCAAGGGCGGCATCTTCACCAAGATCATCGAGCGCAACACGACGATCCCGACCAAGCGCTCCGAGGTCTTCACCACGGCCGAGGACAACCAGCCGTCGGTGCAGATCCAGGTCTACCAGGGCGAGCGCGAGATCGCCGCGCGCAACAAGAAGCTGGCGACCTTCGAGCTCACCGGCATCGCGCCGGCGCCCCGCGGCATCCCGCAGATCGAGGTCACCTTCGACATCGACGCCAACGGCATCGTCAACGTCGGCGCGAAGGACCTGGGCACCGGGAAGGAGCAGTCGATGACCATCACCGGCGGTTCCTCCCTGGGCAAGGACGACATCGACCGCATGGTCCGCGAGGCCGAGTCCTACGCGGAAGAGGACAAGCAGCGTCGTGAGGAGGCCGAGGTCCGCAACAACGCCGACTCGCTGGCCTACCAGACCGACAAGTTCCTCCGCGAGAACGACGACAAGGTCCCGGCCGACATCAAGGCCGAGGTCACCGAGGCGCTCGCCGAGCTGAAGAAGGAGCTCGAGGGCACCGACGTCGCGGCCATCCGCACCTCCGCCGACAAGCTCGCCACCGTCAGCCAGAAGATGGGTTCGGCGATCTACGCCAACTCCCAGGCCCAGGCCGGCGAAGGCGCCCCCGGCGCCGAGCACGACGACGCGGGCAAGGCCGACGACGACGTCGTCGAGGCCGAGATCGTCGACGACGAGCCGAAGCGGGAGGGCGGCGCCAAGTGACCCCGCGTGAGAACGGTTCCGAGCAGGAGCCGGTGATCCGCGACAACCGCAAGATCGACCCCGAGACGCTGGCGGCCCGCGAGAGCGCACCGGCCCCCGACGAGACCGCGGCCGACGCCTCCGCCCTGAGCGGGGCGGCCGCGGAGCTCCTGGCCGAGCGCACCGCCGATCTCCAGCGTCTCCAGGCGGAGTTCTCCAACTACCGCAAGCGGGTCGAACGCGACCGGATCACGGTCCGGGAGCAGGCCGTCGCGGGTGTCATCAACGAACTGCTGCCGGTTCTCGACGACATCGGCCGGGCGCGTGACCACGGGGAGCTGACCGGTGGTTTCGCCAAGGTGAGCGAGTCGCTCGAAGCGGCCGTCGGCAAGCTGGGCCTGTCGACCTACGGCTCGAAGGGCGACCCCTTCGACCCGACGATCCACGAGGCCCTGATGCACAGCTACTCGGCCGAGGTCACCGAGGCGACCTGCGTCGAGATCCTGCAGCCCGGCTACCGTCTCGGCGAGCGCGTCCTGCGCCCCGCCCGGGTCGCGGTGGCCGAGCCGGAGACCGGTGGTGGCGACGTCCTCGACGACGAGCCCGCCGGCGCCTGATTCTCCAGGGGAGCCCCCTCCCGCCCCGGACGCGGGAGGGGCACCCATCACATATGTGTATTTCACGCGGAGGAAGCGTTAGATGAGCACCAAGGACTACCTGGAGAAGGACTACTACGGCGTCCTCGGTGTGCCCAAGACCGCGACCCCCGAAGAGATCAAGAAGGCCTACCGCAAGCTCGCCCGGCAGTACCACCCCGACGCGAACAAGGGCAACAAGGAGACCGAGGAGAAGTTCAAGGAGGTCTCCGAGGCCTACGACATCCTGAGCGACACCAAGCGCCGCAAGGAATATGACGAGGCCAGGAGCCTGTTCGGCAGCGGCCTCGGCGGGTACAGCCGGGGCGGGCGGCCCGGCCAGGGCCAGCAGGGCTTCGACTTCGGCGACCTGTTCGGCGGCACCGCCCAGGCGGGCGACCGGATCGGCGACATCTTCGGCGGCCTGTTCAACCGCGGCGGCGGCCCGAAGGCCAACACCGCCGGGCGGGCCCGCCGTGGCCAGGACATCGAGTCCGAGGTCACCCTGTCGTTCGCCGAGTCGATCGACGGCGCGACCGTCTCCCTGCGGCTGACCAGTTCGTCGGCCTGCCCGGCCTGTTCCGGCACCGGCGCCAAGGCCGGCACCACGCCCCGCGTCTGCCCGACCTGTGACGGCACCGGCGCGGCCAGCCGCAACCTGGGCAACTTCGCCTTCTCCGAGCCCTGCCGCGACTGCCGGGGCCGGGGCCTGCTGGTCGACGACCCCTGCCCGGTCTGCGAGGGCAGCGGCCGTGGCCGCAGCACCCGCACCATCCAGGCCCGCATCCCGGCGGGCGTCAGCGACGGCGGCCGGGTCAAGCTGAAGGGCAAGGGCGCCCCCGGCGAGAACGGCGGCCCCGCGGGCGACCTCTACGTGCTGGTGCACGTCCAGCCCCACCCCGTCTTCGGCCGCAGCGGCGAGAACCTCACGGTCACCGTGCCCGTGACGTTCCCCGAGGCGGCGCTGGGCGCCGAGATCAGGGTGCCCATCCTGCGCGGCATGCCGGTCACGCTCCGCATCCCCGAGGGCACCCCCAACGGCCGCACCTTCCGGGTGCGCGGCCGGGGCGCCCCCCGCAAAGACGGCACCAAGGGCGACCTGCTCGCGACCGTCCAGGTCGCGGTGCCCGAGCACCTCGACGAGAAGGCCCGGGCCGCCCTGGAGCAGTTCCGCGACGCGACCGACGGCCATGACCTGCGCGAGGAACTGATCAAGCAGGCCAGAAGCGAGTAGCGCATGGACGCCAATTTCTTCGACCTGTCCGACGAGACGCCCGTCTATGTGATCTCGGTGGCGGCCCAGCTGAGCGGCCTCCACCCCCAGACTCTCCGCCAGTACGACCGCCTCGGCCTGGTCAGCCCCGGCCGCACGGCCGGCCGGGGCCGCCTCTACTCGACCCGCGACATCGTCCTCCTGCGCGAGGTCCAGCGGCTGTCGCAGGAAGAGGGCATCAACCTGGCGGGCATCAAACGCATCTTGGAGCTGGAGACCGAGAACCTCCGCCTGAGAGACGAGCTCAACCGTGTGGCCACGGAACTGAAGCTGATCCGGGCCCTGGTCAGATATGAACTACCGCCGTCATAACCGAAGACATTTGTCGTATGGGGGACTTGCCCGGCCGCGCCGCCGTCTGGACTGAGGAGCGGAGCGACGAGGGAAGACAGTGGCTGAAGGCGGCCGGGCCGCCGAGCGAAGGCGAGGCCGATAAAGATGGATTACAAGCTGACCCAGAAGAGCCAGGAAGCGCTGGCGGGGGCGGTGCGCCGGGCGGCGGCCGAGGGGAACCCCGAGGTGGCGCCGGCTCACCTGCTGACCACGTTGCTGGCCCAGACCGGCGGCACGGCCGTCCCGCTGCTGGAGGCGGTCGGGGCCGACTGGAAGAGCCTGCGCACGCGGGCCGAGGAGATGCTCGCCGCGCTCCCGAAGGCGCAGGGCGCCACGGTGAGCGCGCCGTCGACCTCCCGCCAGCTGCTGACCGTGCTGCACACCGCCGCCCAGCGGGCCGCGCAGCTCGAAGACGACTACGTGTCCACCGAGCACCTCCTGGTCGGTCTGGCCACCGACGGCGGACCCGTCGCCGACCTGCTGAAGAGCCAGGGCGCGACGGCGCAGGCGCTGCTCGACGCGTTCGAGAAGGTACGCGGCCACACCCGCGTCACCAGCGAGAACCCCGAAGACACCTACCGGGCGCTGGAGAAGTACGGCGTCGACCTGACCGAGCGGGCCCGCCACGGCAAGCTCGACCCGGTCATCGGCCGTGACTCGGAGATCCGCCGCGTGGTGCAGGTGCTGTCGCGGCGGACCAAGAACAACCCCGTCCTCATCGGTGAGCCCGGCGTCGGCAAGACCGCCGTGGTCGAGGGCCTGGCGCAGCGGGTGGTCGCGGGCGACGTACCGGAGAGCCTGCGGAACAAGCGGCTCGTGGCGCTCGACCTCGGCGCGATGGTCGCCGGGGCCAAGTATCGGGGCGAGTTCGAAGAGCGTCTGAAGGCCGTGCTCAACGAGATCAAGGAGAGCGACGGCCAGGTCATCACGTTCATCGACGAGCTCCACACGATGGTCGGCGCGGGCGCGGCCGAGGGCGCGATGGACGCGGGCAACATGCTCAAGCCCATGCTGGCCCGGGGCGAGCTGCGCATGATCGGCGCGACCACGCTCGACGAATACCGCGAGCGCATCGAGAAGGACCCGGCGCTGGAGCGCCGTTTCCAGCAGGTGTACGTCGGCGAGCCCACCGTGGAAGACACGATCGCCATCCTGCGTGGCCTGAAGGGCCGCTACGAAGCCCACCACCAGGTCCAGATCGCCGACGGCGCGCTGGTGGCCGCCGCGACCCTGTCCGACCGCTACATCACCGCCCGGTTCCTGCCCGACAAGGCCATCGACCTGGTCGACGAGGCCGCCTCGCGGCTGCGCATGGAGATCGACTCCCGTCCGGTGCAGATCGACGAGCTGCAGCGCATCGTCGACCGGCTCAAGATGGAGGAGCTGGCCCTGGCCAAGGAGACCGACGAGGCGAGCGTGGCCCGCCTCGAACGGCTCCGCGAAGAGCTGGCCAACCGGCAGGAGGAGCTCAACGGCCTGGTCGGCCGCTGGGAGGCCGAGAAGGCCGGCCTGAACCGGGTCGGCGACCTGAAGATGCGTCTCGACGAGACCCGCAGCCAGGCCGAGCGGGCCCAGCGCGACGGCGACTTCGAGGAGGCCGCCCGGCTCATGTACGGCGAGGTCCCGCGCCTGGAGAAGGAGCTGGCCGACGCCATCCAGGCCTCCCAGCGCGAGCAGACCATGGTCAAGGAGGAGGTCGGCCCCGACGACATCGCCGAGGTCATCTCCGCCTGGACCGGCATCCCGTCGGGCCGCCTGATGGAGGGCGAGACCGCCAAGCTGCTCCGCATGGAAGACGAGCTGGGCCGCCGTCTCATCGGCCAGAGGGCCGCCGTCCAGGCCGTCAGCGACGCCGTCCGGCGGGCGCGGGCGGGCGTGGCCGACCCCGACCGGCCGACGGGCTCGTTCCTGTTCCTCGGCCCGACCGGCGTCGGCAAGACCGAGCTGGCCAAGGCGCTGGCCGACTTCCTGTTCGACGACGAGCGGGCGATGACCCGCATCGACATGAGCGAGTACAGCGAGAAGCACAGCGTGGCCCGCCTGGTCGGCGCCCCGCCCGGCTACGTCGGCTACGAGGAGGGCGGCCAGCTCACCGAGGCCGTGCGGCGCCGTCCCTACACGGTCGTGCTGCTGGACGAGGTCGAGAAGGCCCACCCCGAGGTCTTCGACATCCTGCTCCAGGTGCTCGACGACGGGCGGCTGACCGACGGACAGGGGCGTACCGTCGACTTCCGGAACACGATCCTGATCCTGACGTCCAACATCGGTTCGCAGTTCCTGGTCGACCCGGCTCTCGAAGCCGGGGCCAAGCGCGACGCGGTGATGGCGGCGGTGCGGGGGGCGTTCAAGCCCGAGTTCCTCAACCGGCTCGACGACGTGATCCTGTTCGACGCGCTCGGCTCCGAGGAGCTGTCGCAGATCGTCGACCTGCAGGTCGAGCACCTGGCGCGGCGACTGTCCGACCGGCGGCTGACGCTGACGGTCACCCCGGCGGCCCGCGAGTGGCTGACCCTGACCGGCTACGACCCGCTCTACGGCGCCCGGCCGCTGCGGCGGCTGGTGCAGTCGGCCATCGGCGACAAGCTGGCCCGCGCGCTGCTGAGCGGGGAGATCCGCGACGGCGACGAGGTGATCGTCGACCTCGACGAGGCCGGCGACACGCTGAGCGTGCGGCCCGGCACGTAATCAGTTCTCCACGACTGGGACAAGCGGCTCCCGGCTGCGAAAACCCCGCTGCTACGTTCGGCACTCACCGAACTACCGCAAGCAACAGGGGGACGTCGATGTCGACGACACCACGTAGCATCCGGGGGCGGCTCGTCGCCCTGGCGGTCGTCACCGCCGGGGTGAGCTGGTTGTCCGCCGCCGGCCAGCAGGCCCACGCAGACGACGGCCTGTGCGTGACCGGTTACCGGGCCGCCGCCAAGACCGGCGCGGTCGCCGCCTCGGTCGTGAAGGGCGCCGCCGACGTCGCGAGGTCCGCGGGCGCGGCCGGGCAGACGGTCCGCGACCTGACCCGCACGGGCGGATCCGCGGCGATGACCATGGCCCAGGCGGGTCGCCTGGCCGGGGTGCCGTGCGGGCGGGTGGCCCCCAAGGACGAGGTGGCCCGGACCGTCGAGCGCGCCGCCGCCCTGCTCGGCCTGTCGGGCCTGGCGCGGGCCGACGGGGTGCTCGGCATCGCGTCGGGGTCGGCGCTGCCGGGGGTGCCCAACGTGGTCCCCGACCTCTCTGTGCTGCCCGACCTGCCGGGCGTGCCGCCGGTGCCCCGGGTGTCGAAGGTGCTGCCGAAGGTCCCGAAGGTCGGCGTCGTGCCGCGCGGGGTCACCGACTCGGTGGGCGGGGTCGTCGACGGCGTCCAGCCGCAGCGGGTCCCCGCTCCGAAGAAGAAGGCCGACGACCTCGGCGTCGGCGGCCTCTCGGGCATCACCCGGCTTACCGGCGGGCTCCTCGGCGGAGCCCTCCTCAACTGATCTTCGTTTCCCCGTAGTTCCCTTTTCGCCTCCGGCCAGCGCTCCCAGAGAGCGGGCAGGCCGTCGACATATGGCCACTAATGGCCCATTTGAGAGATATCAACCGCCGGTCATCCGGCGGACAGTCAAAGAACGGGCCGCGAGTGTTCTTCTCGCGGCCCGTTCTTCATTGCGCTTCCAGGTCACACAACGGGCCGCGAGTCTCTTTCTCGCGGTCCGCTCTTTTCGTCAGGAGGCCAGAGCGTCTAGGTCGTCTTCCGGGAGGCCCAGGTCGATGCGAATGCGGTAGCGGGTGCGCAGCAAAGATTCGCGGAGCGAGTTGCCCGGAGGGCAGGCGGTGACGCCTTCGGTGGCCCATTCGTGGGCTCCCGCCAGGTCTCCGTACGCCGCCAGGGTCTCGGCCACGTTCAGCACGGTCGCCGGGGTGCAGGGAGCCGCGCGCAGGGCCTCGATCACGTCGCGGGCCTCGTCGGGGCGGTCGAGTTCGAAAAGGGTGTCGGCGATGCCCGCCCGGGGGTCGACGTTGACGTCTCCCCCGTCGTCTTCGGCCGCCATCCGGTAGCGGTCGAGGGCCGCGTCGGGGTGACCCGCCTGACGCCATTCCTCGGCGGCCAGCGCCAGGATGTAGGCCCGGGAGACTTCGCCCGATTCGTACCTTTGCGCGAGGTCGTCGAGGCGCTCCGCGAGGGCACCGTGGTCGTCGAGGAGCAGAGCCTGTTCGAGCAGACGATCAAGCTGCTCCCGCGTCACATGTGCCACAAGGATGAGGCTAGCGAGCGCGAAGGTTCTTTGCCCGGACAACGGCAGGCATTCCTCCGGCAACGATTCGCGCCAGATCACCTACAGAGCGTGTGTCGTTCCAGCTCATGGGCATTATTGACGGGACCTGAGCTTCATCAGGAGGTGACGGGACTGCGATGGGCCTTTCCAAGCAGACGACCTTCACAGTGGCCGGCGCGCTCATGGCGGCTGCGATTCTGCCCGGTTTGGCGGGTTATGTCGCGGCGCGTTTCGAGGCCCACGAACAAGCCGTCAAAGAAGTGCTTCGCTTGAGGGCACAGCTACAGGACATCCGGACCGCGAGGGGCGCCGACATGCGGACCCTCGAACTGCGCGACGCCGAGCTGCGGGCCGCGCAGGTGCGCGACGAACAGGCGCGGCGACAACCATGCCGGCCGCAGCTCGAACGCATCACCCTCGCCGTGCCGCGCACACCGGTGCTCGGCCCGGCCGCCGTCGAGGCGATCATCAAGAGCCGGATCGAGCTCCAGGCGCCGCCCGGCTGGCCGACGCGTTGAAGTCGCGCAGCTGCCGCGACAGATAGCTGCGTACCAGCGTCTTGGCCTCCGCGATGATCTCGGGGTCACCGTCGGGATCACGCCGGAAGGCCAGTTTCAGTACGGCGTCGCCGCCCTCGACCGCCACGAGTATCGAGGTGTCGAGGCGTTCGCTGTCGGCCATCCCGAACTCCTTCAGCAGGAGCCCGCGCAGGCGGCCGGCGATGACGGTGTTGTTGTCGGTGCCCGCGTCGAGCAGGTTGAGGTCGACCGCGTCGCCGAACCGCAGTGACTTGAAGCCGGGCACCGAGCGATGCATCTCGACGTACTCGTCGATGATCGCGTCGACCGCGTCCCACCAGCCGCCGTATTCCTCGCTGATGAAGCGGCGGCCCACCCGGGCCACGAAGAGCTCGACGTTTCGCCTGGTCAGGGCCTGGCTGATGGCGCGTTTGTCGGGGAAGAACTGGTAGACCGAGCCGATCGCCACGTCGGCGCGCTCGGCGATCCTGGTCGTCGACAGGCCGTCGTACCCGACCTCGTCCAGCAGCTCCGCGCAGGCGTCGAGCATCCGCTCGACCCGGCGCGCGCTGCGGCGCTGCGTCGGCTGACGGCGTAGCGAGGAGTTGCCGGAATCGTCGGAGTAGTCAAGGGGCTGGCTGGACACTCTCCCTATCTTGCCCGGGAATCTATAGACCGGGGAATCGGCCGTTACGGAACAGATCCACAAAAAGCTGATGGTCGTGTCGGGCGCGGGCGCCGTACGCGTGGGCGAAGTCGACGAGCAGCGCGGTGAACTCGGGCTCGTGACCGTCGATCACCGCGACGATCGCCTCTTCGGTGGAGAAGTCGACCAGGTCGTGGCTCGACTCGTCGTCGGCGACCGAGTGCATGCGGGCGACCGCGCGGCCCAGGTCGGTGATCACCGAGGCGAGCTCGGCCGGTTCGTTGACGTCGCTCCAGTCGAGGTCGGCCGAGTAGGGCGAGACCTCGGCGACGAGCTGGCCGACGCCGTTGAGGTCGGCGTACCCGAGCCAGGAGTCGGCGTAGGCCTGGAGGGCGCGCTGCGACTCGGCGGTGCGGTGGCCCTGGTGCTTGAAGTAGCCGTGCACCTTCTCGTCGTCGATGTAGCGGGCCACGGCCGGGACCTGGGCCTGCTTCATGTACAGGATGACGTCGTTCTCCAGCGCCTGCGTGTGCCCTTCGAGCAGCAGGTTGTACGACGGCAGCCCCGCCGACCCGATCCCGATGCCCTGCCGCAGGACGACGTCCTTGACGTGGTGCTCGACCGGGTTGAGCGGCTGCGGCAGCGAGGCCAGGTAGCCCTCGTAGGCGGCCAGCACGGCCTCGCGGGTGGCGTCGTCGACCGGGCGGCGGTTGTCGGCGACCGCGAAGCGGCGCTCGAAGTTCTCGATCGTGGTCTCCTCGTCGAGCAGTGCCACCCGCGTGTTCAGCCGCGCGGTCTGCAGCACCCGGTGGAGGACCCCGCTGGTGGTCTCCAGCGTGAGCGACCCGATGGCGTCGTCGCCGCCGTGGGCGATGGCGGTGAGCTCGTGGAGGTAGGAGCCGGCGAACTCGCGTACGAGCTGGGAGATGACCTCGTCGGACAGCGCCTTGGCGTAGCCGATGAGCGCGACGCTGGCCACGAACCGCTTCAGGTCCCAGATGTACGGCCCGACGTAGGCCTCGTCGAAGTCGTTCACGTTGAAGACCAGGCGGCCCGAGGAGTTCATGTAGGTGCCGAAGTTCTCGGCGTGCAGGTCGCCGTGGATCCAGACGCGGCTGGTCAGGTCGTCGAGGAACGACTCGTCGGCCAGTTCGTCCGAGAGGTCGGCGTAGAAGAGGCACGCGCTGCCCCGGTAGAAGGCGAACGGAGAGGCGGCCATCTTGCGGAACTTGGCCCGGAACGCCCCGGGTTCGCGGGCGATGGACTCACCGAACTCGGCCAGCAGGACGTCGAGAATGAACTGGGACCGCTGCGTCATGAGGAGACGGTAGTGCTGTCGGGGCTTACGACGCCATGACCAGCCGATTGACAAATCAGGGCTTGGCCGAGAGCCCGGTGCACTCGCGCAGCGACCGCCAGTACGCGATCTCCTGCCTGCCCGCCGATCCGGTGACCGGGACCGGCACGCCGCCGTTGATGCGGGCCGGGGTCCAGGTGTCCTTCATCACCTTGCGGCCGTTGATCGTGAGGGTCAGCACGCCGGTGCGTCCGGTGTCGGGCCCCCAGTTGTAGAAGACGAAGTTGCCCAGGCCGTAGCTGACGTAGGCGTTGTCGAGGTAGCCCGCGCCGAGCAGGATGTGGGCGTGCCCGCCGACCACGACGTCGGCGCCCGCCGCGACCAGCTTGGGGGCCAGCGAGAGCTGCGCCTCGTTGGGGCACTTCTGCAGTTCGGTCCCCCAGTGCAGGTGGACGATCACCGTGTCGTTGTTCTTGCGGGCGTTCTTGACCGCCTGGATCAGCCGGGCCTCCTCCTTGGCCGAGGCGAGGCCGCCCTGGGAGCCGGTGGCCGTCCAGGAGGAGATGAACTCGGCGTCGAGGACCTGCGTCGCGCCGATGATCGCGACCTTGTTGCCGTTCACGACGGTCCGCCAGGGCCGGTAGGCCTCGGTCGCGTTGCGCCCGATGCCCACGATGGGGAACCTGGACTTCTTGATGGCGGCGAGGGAGTCGTCCAGGCCGCTCTGCATGTAGTCCATGCCGTGGTTGTTGGCCATCGAGGCGACGTCGACGCCGGCGGCCTTCAGCGCGGTCAGCGCGGAGGCCGGGGCGCGGAAGGTGTACTGCTTGCCGGGGGCCGGGGTGCCCGCCTCGGTGATGGCGGTCTCCAGGTTGACCATCGCGAGGTCGGCCCTGGACAGCACCTTGGCGATCGGCCCGAGCGCGGTCTTCGGGTTGGCGTTCAGCCGGGTGCGCAGGATGCCCTCGAAGTGGACGTCACCCCCGAAGGCGATGGTGAACGGCTTCTTCGTCGGCGTCGGCTTGGGAGACGGCGTCTCGCGGGTGGCCTGCTCAGGCGCCTTGACGCGCTCCACGCCGGGATCCTCCGCGGCGGCGGCGCATCCGGCACTCAGGGCAGCGGCGGCGATCATCGCAATTGCACGTCTCACGACCCAGAGCATGCCATCTCATGACGGTTCGCGCCTTAGGGAGACTTCTTGTGGACAAACTGGGGAAATTCACTTACTTGAATAGTTCAAGTTAAGCGACGTAGCGTGGGGAAAGTGGTGATACCAGACCACTCTGGAGGACACCCGATGACTGATCGAATCAATGGCAGGCCACGTACGACGACGGATTCCGGCACTCCGGCCCCGAGCGACGAGTTCTCGCTCTCCGTCGGCCTCGATGGACCGCTGCTGCTGCAGGACCACTATCTGATCCAGAAGATGGCCCAGTTCAACCGGGAGCGGGTGCCGGAGCGCGTCGTCCACGCCAAGGGCGGGGGCGCCCACGGGTTCATGGAGATCACCGAGGACGTCAGCCAGTTCACCAAGGCCGGGCTGTTCCAGAAGGGCGCCCGCACCGACCTGTTCCTGCGCTTCTCGACGGTCGCGGGTGAACTCGGCAGCGCCGACACCCAGCGCGACCCGCGCGGCTTCGCGATCAAGTTCTACACCGACGAGGGCAACTACGACCTGGTCGGCAACAACACCCCCATCTTCTTCGTCCGGGACCCGCAGAAGTTCCAGGACTTCATCCACAGCCAGAAGCGCCGCGCCGACAACCACATGCGCGACCACAACATGCAGTGGGACTTCTGGACGCTGTCACCCGAGTCGGCCCACCAGGTGACCTTCCTGATGAGCGACCGCGGCACCCCCGCGTCGTGGCGGCACATGCACGGCTTCGGCTCGCACACGTTCCTCTGGTACAACGCGGCCGGCGAGAAGTTCTGGGTCAAGTACCACCTGCGCACCGAGCAGGGCATCAAGAACTTCACCGACGCCGAGGCCAACGCGATGATCGGTCAGGACGCCGACTTCCACATCCGCGACCTGTACGACGCCATCAAGCGCGGCGACCACCCGTCATGGACGGTGAACGTGCAGATCATGCCGTTCGAGGAGGCGGCCGACTACCGCTTCAACCCGTTCGACCTGACGAAGGTCTGGCCCCACGGCGACTACCCGGAGATCACCATCGGCCGGTTCACGCTGAACCGGAACCCGGCGAACTACTTCGCCGAAGTGGAGCAGGCGGGGTTCGAGCCGTCGAACTTCGTGCCCGGCATCGGCCCTTCGCCGGACAAGATGCTGCAGGGACGGCTGTTCTCATACCCGGACACGCACCGCTACCGGATCGGCCCCAACTACCAGCAGCTGCCGATCAACGCCCCTCGGGTGCCGGTCCACAGCTACAACCGGGACGGCGCGATGCGCTACGCCAACATGCCCGACCCGGTCTACGCGCCCAACAGCATGGGCGGCCCGGCGGCCTTCGAGGACCTGTACGCGGGCGACACCTACCACGTGACGGGCGAGATCATGCGCAGCGCGTACCGGCCGCACGCGGAGGACGACGACTTCGTGCAGCCTCGGGCACTGTGGGAGAACGTGCTGAGCGACGAGGACCGGACCAACCTGACGAGCAACATCGTCGGGCATGCTTCGGCGCCGGAGATGACGCCTGAGGTGCAGAAGCGCGTGGTCGAGTACTGGACCAACGTGCACAAGGACCTGGGACAGGGCGTGGCCCGCGGCCTGGGCATCGACTGACCTCGGACATAGTTACGGCCCGCGTCCTCCCCACCGAGGATGCGGGCCGTTGTCACGTCAGCGCCTAGTCGAACTCTCCAACCGCCAAACCCTGGAGGAAGGCGTTCCACTCGGCTTCCGTGAAGACCAGTACGGGCCCATCAGGGTCCCGGCTGTTGCGAACTGCGGTGTAGCTCCCTGCCAGCCGAGCAACTTCGACACAGTTCCCTGTGGCGCTGAAGCTGCTCTTGTGCCAGACGGCATCGGACATGTCGACATTCGACACGGCCCACCCCTTTTCGTCTTGGTCACCATAAGGATGACCGAAAAGGTCCCATGCCATCTATGTCGCAAAGGTGACTGTGCGGCTCCAAGGCACGCAGAGTAGACCATGCGCGACTCTCCAGCGATTAAAGGTCGAATTCGCCCTCCTTGACCCCACCAATGAAGGCCGCCCACTCACTCTCAGTGAAGACGAGAGCAGGGCCGGATTGATCTTTGCTGTCGCGAACCCCGATTCGATTGATCCCGACTTGAGCTACTTCGACACAGTTTCCACTGGTGCTCCAAGAGCTCTTCTTCCAGACAGCGTCATTGATGTCCACGACTGATCGAATCCCGTCCGCGCAGCGATTGAGGCTCATGTCTGCCACTGCGCCATCGTTTCTCTTATCAGCCGCTCAGAAGCCGGTCCATCGAGAGCCACATCCATTGACCATTCGAAAATTCGCTCGACAGAGAATGCTCTTTTGGGATCACTGGAAAATCGCCCACCTTCATCATCCTCCTGATACACGACATCAGGGAAATTACGGAACTTGAAGTGGACGAACGAGCCCCAGGGTGCTGGAGCTTGTGTCTTCAAGGCATTGATCCGAAGCTCGACGTGAGGAAGCGATGCGAGCTCGAGCACATGCTGTAACTGCTCGACCATGACTTCCGGTCCGCCCACTTCACGCTTGAGCACCGACTCATCAAAGATCACGCGCAGGCGCAGCGGGTCGCTGCCATAAAGAAGCGTCTGCTGCCGACGCATGCGCACCTCAACGCGATCGCGAACGAATGCGGGAGGGATCTTGACCATCGGATGAATCGTGCCTGCCGCCATAAAGCGAGCGTAGGCTGATGTCTGCAACAGGCCCGGAAAAACCATCGGCTCCCAGTTGCATATTTCCGTCGCTTCGGCCTCAAGTCCTATGAAGGCGATGTATCCCTGATCGAGGGAGTCGCTGTACTTCTCCCACCACCCTTTTTGGGTAGCGGCACGGCGAAGATCAAGCACCTCTTGGAGAAGGACGTCATCGCTCCCGTAATGATCAATTAGGGCTGCGATGTCATCCTCGCTCGGAAGTGTCAGGGCGGTCTCGATGCGACTGAGCTTGGCGGCCGACCAGCCCAACTCCACAGCCGCTTGGGTCCCCGACTTGCCGGTGGCTTCGCGGAGGCTTCGCAGCAACTGACCGAGTCGCTGGCGACGCGGCGTGACAGTCTTGTCTGCCATCCTCGTCCCCTCCGTCCTCGACGAGCTGGACTGGGGGCTCCCATCGGGAGAGCCATCTTGCATCGTATGCAATTTGCATGGACAGTTGCATGCATTCGGCAGAAATTTTTTCGCGATGTCTTGCCGACAATTCTCATCTGATGGAACATCAGGTTAGAAAGGTTCACAGAAGATCGCCAACCGGACACTCAGTGCCTCCGCGGTCTTCCGGCAAAGAAAAAAGGCCGGGCCGAAGGCTGCCACCGACGACCCGACCCGAGAGCTCCACTCGAAGCCACCGATAAGGAGTCTCCTATGCCCTTCCACCGTACCAACGCCATGTTGCTATGCAAGGCCCGACTCATACTGCTCCGTGATGGTGCCGATCGTCGGCTGTGCTCCGCGCAGGACCGTTGGGCTTATGAGCTGGAGTGGACCACCACTCGCCGAGGCTTCGGGAGTCGTGTCTACCGCGATCCCCGTTTCGACGTCGTCCGTGAGGTCGAGGAGGTCGGCCGGCTCGTGCTGGCCGGTTGACCCACTAGAGCTGGGCCGTGCCCACCGGGCGCCGGGCGCGGCTCAGTAGGAGGCCCGGACGGTCCGCGGGGGCGTCTGGGCTACGGCGGGGGCCGCAGAATTTTATTCCGTTCTGGGGCTTCCGCCCCTCCTGCTCGCGGGCGCACGATGAAATCATGACGACCGTCCACCGAACCTGCCCGCTCTGTGAGGCCGTCTGCGGTCTCACGATCACCCTTGAGGGTGATCACGTCACCAAGGTGACCGGCGACCGTGACGATCCCTTCTCCAAGGGTTTCATCTGCCCCAAGGGGGCCTCGCTCGGGCGGCTCGACGAAGACCCCGACCGGCTTTCCGCACCATTGGTTCGCGAGGGTGACCAGTGGCGCGAGGTGAGCTGGGAGGAGGCCTTCGCGGCCGTCGCCAAGGGCCTGAAGGACATCTCGGGACCCGAGCGGGCCGTCTACCTGGGCAATCCCAGCGCCCACAGCATGGCGGGGTCACTCTACGGAGGGGCGCTGATCAGAGCGCTGGGCACCCGGAACGTCTTCTCGGCGAGCACGGCCGACCAGATGCCCAAGCACGTCGCCTCCGGGCTGATGTTCGGGCATCCGATGACGATCGCCGTCCCCGATCTCGACCGGACCGACTTCCTGCTGATGCTGGGGGCCAATCCGCTGGAGTCCAACGGGTCGCTCTGCACCGCGCCCGACTTCCCCGGCCGGCTCAAGGCCCTCCGGAAGCGGGGCGGGACGCTCGTCGTGGTCGATCCCCGGCGGACGCGGACCGCCGACCTGGCCGACGAGCACGTCTTCGTCCGGCCCGGCACCGACGCGTTCCTGCTGGCCGGGATCGCGCACACGCTCTTCGCCGAGAACCTGCTGAACGTCGCGCTGCCGGTCGAGGGGCTCGCGGAGGTCGAGGCGGTCGTCAAGGACTTCCCGCCGCAGGTGGTGGAGGCCGCCTGCGGCGTCCCGGCCGAGGTGACGGTACGGCTCGCGCGCGCCCTCGCCGCCGCCCCCACGGCCGCCGTCTACGCCCGCATCGGGACCTGCACCGCCGAGTTCGGCACCGTGGCCCAGTGGCTCGTGGACGTCATCAACGTCCTCACCGGCAACCTCGACCGCCCCGGCGGGGCCATGTTCCCGGCGCCCGCGACGGAGGGGGCGCGGCGGCGCAAGCCGTACCGGACCGGACGGTGGACCAGCCGGGTCCGCGGCCTGAAGGAGACCAACGGCGAGCTGCCCGTCGCGACCCTGGCCGACGAGATCGAGACGCCCGGCGAAGGCCGGGTCAGGGCCCTGGTGACCGTGGCCGGAAACCCGGCCTCCTCGGCGCCCAACGCCAAAAGGCTGGCCGGGGCCCTGGAGAAGCTCGACTTCATGGTCAGCGTCGACATCTACCTCAACGAGACCACCCGCCACGCGAACGTGATCCTGCCGCCGCCCCGGCTGCTGGCCACCGGACACTACGACTTCGCGCTGCTGAACTTCGCGGTGCGCAACTACGCCCGCTACTCCCCGCCGGTCATGGCCGCCGACGGGCCCTCGGAGGCCGAGATCCTCATCCGGCTCATCGAGATCGCCTCCGGCTTCTCCGGCGTGGACGACCTGATCATCGGGCAGCTGATCGGCGACCACGATCCGGGCGAACTCGACGGGGAGACCGGGGCCGAGCGGCGTCTGGACGCCATGCTCCGGCTGGGGCCGTACGGGAAATGGAACGGCGGCGACCTCACGCTGCGCAAGCTCCGCGACGAGCACCCCCACGGCCTGGACCTGGGGCCGCTGAAGCCGCGCCTGCCCGAGATCCTCACCACGGCCTCGGGGCGGGTCGAGCTGGCCCCGCCGGAGATCGTCGAGGACGTCGCCCGGCTCAGAGAGCGGCTCTCCGCCCAGAATCCGGAGTTCGTGCTCATCGGACGCCGCCACCTGCGGTCGAACAACTCGTGGCTGCACAACATCGGGCCGCTCGTCGGCGGCACCAACCGCTGCACGCTCCAGATCAACCCCGAGGACGTCGCCCGCCTCGGGCTCGGCGACCACGCCCTCATCCGGTCGGAGGCGGGTGAGCTGACCGTCCCCCTCGAACCGACCGACAAGATCATGCCGGGCGTCGTGAGCCTGCCGCACGGCTGGGGGCACGACGGGTTGCCGCAACAGGTGGCGTCCGGGAACGCGGGCGTGAACGTCAACGTGCTGACCGATGAAAAGATCATCGATCCGCTGTCCGGGAATGCCGTGTTCAACGGTGTTCCGGTGATCCTGTGCCGCGTTTGATCACCACGGAATAGGGTGGCGCGGTGACCATCGCGCAGCACCGGGATCGCCTCGACGCTCAGCTCGCCTTCGTGGTGGAGATCGACAAGCTGAAGCGTGTCATCCGCCGGAACACCCTCATCGACGGATCGCGCCGCGAGAACGACGCCGAGCACTCCTGGCAGCTCGGCGTCTGGGCGCTGGTGATGGCCGAGCACGCCCCGGCGGGCACCGACATCGACCGGGTGGTGCGCATGCTGCTCGTCCACGACATCGTCGAGATCGACGCCGGTGACACCTTCATCTACGACCGGGTGGCCGTCGAGGCCCAGGAGGCGGCCGAGCGGGCCGCCGCCGACCGGATCTTCGGGCTGCTGCCGAGCGACCAGGCCGGGCCCCTCCGGGAGCTGTGGGACGAGTTCGAGGCCCGGCAGACCCCGGAGGCCCGCTACGCCAAGGCCCTCGACCGGCTCGCGCCGATCATGGCCAACCACCACAACGACGGCGGCACCTGGGCCCTCTACAAGGTCACCGCCTCCCAGGTGCTCGCCAACGTGGCGATCATCGAAGAGGGCTCCCCCACGCTGGGCGCCTACGCCCATGACCTGGTGGAGACCTCGGTGCTCCGAGGTCACCTCGCCCGATGATGTTCGGGTCCTGACTGGCCGGGTACGTCGTGTCAGGGGGTGACATCGATGGACAGATCAACCGAGAAGTCCGCGAAGCCACGCAAAATCGGCAATGGCGGCGGCGATCTCCTCGACCGGCTCGAACACGCGACGACGCTCGACCGGCCGATCAGAGGGCTCGCGAAGGCGGTCAGGGCGCGGATCGGGCCCGGCTGGGTGCGTGACGCGCTGCACGGCGTGCCGATCGGCCATCCGGTGCACCCGCCGCTGGCGACCGTGGCCGTGGGCTGCTTCGTGGCCACTGCCATCCTCGACGTGACCAAGTCCGACCCCATGGCCGCCCGGACCGTCCTGGCCGCGGGCCTGGCGACCGCGCTGCCGACCGCCGCGGCGGGGGTCACCGACTGGTCGACCCTGCACCGCGAGCAGCAGCGGGTCGGCTTCGTGCACGCCCTCGCCAACGCCGCCGCCGTGGGCCTCTACGCGGGCTCGCTGGCGTTCCGGATCGCCGGGCGCGAGAAGGCCGGGCGCTTCTTCGCGACGGCGGGCCTGATGGCCGCGAGCGCCGGCGCCTACCTGGGCGGCCACCTGGCCTACCGGCTCGCGGCGGGGGCCAACCACGCCGAACAGGTCAGCCATCTGGTGCCGACCGGCTGGCATGACCTCGGCCCCATCAGCGACCTGCCCAACGGGCGGCCCGTCGCCCGCCGCCTGGGCTACATCGACCTGTTCGTCCTGCGCCTGGGCGAGGGCGTGACCGTGCTGGCCGACGGGTGCTCCCATCTGGCCGGGCCGCTGCACCAGGGCCGCGTGACGGTCGAGAACGGCGAGCCGTGCGTGGTGTGCCCGTGGCACGGCAGCGTGTTCCGGATCGCCGACGGCGCGGTGATCCACGGCCCGGCGACGGCGAAGCAGCCCTCGTTCGAGACGAGGGTGCGCCGCGACGGCGTGGTTCAGGTCAGGCCGGCTCGTTAGCGTCGATCGGGTGCTCCACCAGTGCGAGCACCCGGCTCTGCATGAACCGGGCGGTGCGGACCGGAGTTCCGTTCCTGGTCACTTCGGAGACCTCGACGACGCCCCGGCCGGTGGTCACCTCGACCCGGCGGCCGGCCTTCGTCGCGATGACCTCGTAGGTGCGGGGGGTTCCTCCGGCGTCGATGACGATTTCTACGCGATCGCCTTTCACATGGGGTTTCATACCCGTTTTCGATAATTTGTACGCATAAATCAAGCCAACAACTTCACGATCGCCGCGATCCCCACCACGACGATCACCCCCCGCAGAATCGGCGCCGGGATCCGCCGCCCGAGCCGGGCGCCCACGAACCCGCCGATCGCCGAACCGACCGCGATCAGCGCGACCACCGTCCAGTCGACCTCGGCGATCAGCACGAACAGCACCGCCGCGGTGAAGTTGACCAGCAGCGAGAGCAGGTTCTTGGCCGCGTTGAGGCGCTGGAGCTCCTCGTCGAGGAACACCCCCATCAGCCCGATGAGCACGACCCCCTGGGCGGCGCCGAAGTAGCCCCCGTACATTCCGGCCCCGAAGACCCCCAGCCAGAGCCACGGCCCGCCGTGTTCGGAGCGGCGGCGGTGGGAGATCCAACCGGCCACCCGGGGCTGGATGACCACCAGCACGCACGCGATGGCGATCAGCACCGGCACGATCACGTTGAAGGCCTGCGCGGGGAGCCGGAGCAGCAGGAAGCCGCCGACCAGAGACCCCACGACCGAGGCGACGGCGAGCCTGGTCAGCCGGGCGCGCTGGCCCTTCAGCTCGGCGCGGTAGCCGAGCACGCCGGTGACACCGCCGGGCACCAGCCCGATGTTGTTGGACACGTTCGCGACGATCGGCGGATAGCCCACCGCGAGCAGCGTCGGGAACGTGATCAGGGAGCCGGACCCGACGACGGCGTTGATGCCGCCCGCCCCCACCCCGGCCGCGAACACCGCGACCGCTTCCCACGCTGTCAACACGGTGTCACAGATCCTCGTCTCGTCATGGCTGACCGCGATCCTAGGCGGCCGCCATACGAGATCAGGACGTGGGGGGCTTGGCGGGCAGGTCCTTGTCGGGCTTGCTCTGCGGCTGGAAGAGGCCGCCCAGCGATTCCAGCGCCTTGCCCATTTCGGACGGCACGATCCACAGTTTGTTCGCATCGCCCTTGGCGATCTGCGGCAGCGTCGTCAGGTATTGGTAGGCCAGCAGCTTCTCGTCGGGGTTGCCGTCGTGGATGGCCTTGAAGACCATGCCGATCGCGTCGGCCTCGCCCTTGGCCCGCATCGCGCGGGCCTCCGCGTCGGCCTGCGCCCGCAGCACCACGGCCTCGGCCTCGCCGCGCGCCTTCAGCACCGCCGCCTCGCGCTCGCCCTGGGCGGTGAGGATGGCCGACTGCTTGTTGCCCTCGGCGGTGAGGATCGCGGCGCGCTTGTCTCGGTCGGCGCGCATCTGCTTCTCCATCGAGTCCTGGATGGAGGCCGGCGGGTCGATGGCCTTCAGCTCGACCCGGTTGACCCTGATGCCCCAGCGGCCGGTCGCGTCGTCGAGCACCCCGCGCAGTTCGGTGTTGATCTCCTCGCGGGAGGTCAGCGTGCGTTCGAGGTCCATGCCGCCGACGACGTTGCGCAGGGTCGTCACGGTCAGCTGCTCGACCGCGACGATGAAGCTCGCGATCTCGTACGTCGCCGCCTTCGGATCGGTCACCTGGAAATAGATGACCGTGTCGATGGAGACGACCAGGTTGTCGGACGTGATGACCGGCTGGGGCGGGAACGTCACCACCTGTTCGCGCAGGTCGACCTCGACTTTGATGCGGTCGATGAACGGCACGACGATGTTCAGCCCCGCGTTCAGGGTGCGGTGATATCGCCCGAATCGTTCGACGATTCTCGCGGTCGCCTGCGGCACGATGCGAATCGTCCGGGCCAGCGCGAACGCGGCGAGGAAGACCACGACGAGGGTGATGACGAGCTGGGTCATGCGTCCACTCCAGTCTGTGACGACTGGAGTAAATGATATTTGGACGACGCTTTACAAGAGGAAAAAGAACGAAATATCAGAATGGCCGGGCGTACCAACGACCGGACGCGTTCCTCTCCAGCCCCAGGGGCACCCCGAACGTCTTCGACAGGTTGTCGCCGGTCATCACGTAGTCGATCGGGCCCTGGGCGACGATCGAACCATGCCGGAGCATCAGCGCGTGGGTGAACCCGGCCGGAATCTCCTCGACGTGGTGGGTGACGAGCACCATCGTGGGCGCCTTCGGGTCTTGCGCGAGCTGGGAAAGGCGCCTTACCAGATCTTCGCGGGCGCCCACGTCGAGCCCGGCGGCCGGCTCGTCGAGCAGCAGCAGCTCGGGGTCGGGCATGAGGGCACGGGCGATCTGGACGCGCTTGCGCTCACCCTCGGACAGGGTGCCGAACCGGCGGCGGATCAGGTGGGCGCACCCGAGCTGGTCGATCAGCTCGACGGCGCGGGTGACGTCGTGGGAGTCGTACTCCTCGGTCCAGCGGCCGAGGATGGCGTAGGAGGCGGTCAGGACGAGGTCGATGACCTTCTCCTCCGGCGGGACCTTCTCGGCCAGCGCCGAGCTGGCCAGGCCGATGCGGGGACGCAGCTCGAACACGTCGGTCTGGCCCAGGCGCTCGCCCAGGATGTCGACGTGGCCGTCGGTGGGGAACAGCAGCGCCGCGGCGATCTGCAGCAGGGTGGTCTTGCCGGCGCCGTTGGGGCCGATCACCACCCAGCGTTCGTCTTCGGCCACCGCCCAGTCGATGTCGCGCACCAGGATCGCGCCGTCGCGCCGAATGGCCACGCCACGCATGTTGAGCACCTGACCGCCCACGACGATCCCCCTCACGTCCGAATCCGTCCGCGTAAAATCTATTGCCTTATCGTGGTTGGGGTGCGCACCGATTCACCGATCTCCGCGGCCCTGGTCTCCTGGGGCAACGCGTGGCTGACCGGCCACACCGGTCTCGACGACGCCGTCGACGCGCTTGAGCGGTCGGCCGGTCCCCAGATCGTGACCGATATCACTGGCGAGTCGCCGATGCGCGTCTTCCTCGCGGAGCTGCGGGCGACGGGGCTGTCGTCGTTCCGGCTCGCGCTGCCCATCCCCGGCGACCTTCTCGGGCTCACCGGGCCGCCGGTCTTCAACGGCGCGGCGCTCGAAGCGGGGCAGGCCGTCATCGCGGTGCTCGGCGCCCGGCGGTTCGGGCTGGTGCCCTCTCCCGACCGGCGCGGGTCGTCCTACTCGGGCATCCGGTGGACCGTCCACGACGCCCACGTGGCCGACGCCGACGTGCCGCAGCTGGCCGACGCCGAACGCGCCCTGTCGGCCGCGATGCGGTCGGCGACCGACGCGCTGACCTCGGTCGACGGGCCCATGCAGGGCTTCCCGGCGCTCGACCACGTCGACGGCGCGCTGGCGCCCGGCTATCCCGGGCGGGCCCACCGCGTCGGCCACCTCGCGGCCCGCCTCGCGCTCGCGCTGCGGCTGGCCGAGGAGCGCGGGCTGACCTCCGGCCAGGTCGCCGCGCGCCGCGAGGCGCTGAAGGCCCTCGACCACGCCGTACGCCGGGCGCGCGTCGCCGCCCACCACGCGATCCTCGAGCAGCTCAGCGCCTAGTCGGCCAGCTTCCAGAACCTGACCCGCTTGTCCTCGCCGGCCGAGACGACGACGGTCTTCCCGTCGACGTCGGCGAACCCGACCGAGTAGACGTTCTTGCCGTCGTGGGCCTTCACCGGCTTGCCGACCTCCTCCGACTTCTCCAGGTCCCACATGCGGAGCGTGCCGTCGGTGGAGCCGGAGACCGCCATCGGGTGGCCGCCGATCTCGCGGTAGGCCAGCGAGTAGACGTTGTCCTTGTGGCCGGTGAGGCTCTTGCCGACCTGCTTGCCGGTCTTCAGGTCCCAGATCCTGACCTTCTCGTCCTCACCGCCCGAGATGGCCACCGCCTTGCCGTCGACCTCGCCGGTGGTGACGGAGTAGACGGGCTTGCCGTGGCCCTTGAAGGTCTTGCCGTACTGCTTCCTGGACGAGGCGTCCCAGACCTTGAGACTCTTGTCTTCGCTGGCCGAGACGATGACGGTCTTGTCGCCGACCTGGCCGAAGGACAGCCAGTTGATGACGTCCTTGTGGGCTCTGATGCCGCCGCCGATGGGCTGACGGGTCTTGAGGTCCCACAGCCTGATCCGGCCGTCGGCGCCGCCGGAGGCGGCCACCCACTTGCTGCCGACCTTGCCGATGGCGACGGTGTAGACGGCGTTGCCGTGGCCCCACAGGCCGCCGCCGACGGCCTTGCGCTTCTCGACGTCCCAGACGCGGACCGAGCCGTCGCGGCTGCCGGTGACGGCGAGCGGGCGGCCGTTGACCTCGGCCGTCGCGACGGCGTAGACCCAGTCGCCGTGGGCGTAGATCGGCTTGCCGAGCGCCTTGTGCGACTCTGCGTTCCACATCCGCACCGACCGGTCGACGCCTGCGGTGACCACGACGGGGTGGTCCTTGTCGCCCCCCACGGCGACGGAGTAGATCGAGCTCCTGTTCCCGGACATGGAGCTGCCGTCCTGCTTGCCGAGAACGGGGACGGGCGCCCCGGTCGGCGTCGGGCTGGGCGACGGCGACGGCGCGGTGGTCGGGGACAACGAGGCCGCCGCCGGTGACGGGACCCCCGCCGCCGAGGGAGTCGTGGCCGGCAGCTGGGTCACGGGCGCTCCGGTGATCCCGCCCTGGGCGGCCGCGGGGATCTTGCCGGGCTCGTCGCCGCCGCCGCCGAAGAGATTCGGTACGAGGAACAGCGCGGTCGCCGCCACCGCGAGCACGCCGACGAGGACCCCGGTGACCAGACCCGCCCTGCTCTTCGTGGGCGGCGCCTCCCCGAGCCAGCCGCCGGTGGGGTCGGGCCGGGGGTGGAACGTGGTCGCGTCGGCGTCGAGGGGCGGCGGCGTCTCCTGCGCCTTCTGCTTGGCCTTGCCCTTGGGCTTCGGCTTCGGCTCGGCCGGCGGCGCGGGGTTGCCGCCGTTGGGCGCCTGGTATCCGGGCGAGGGCTGGTAGGGCGGCGGGTAACCCTGCGCGGGACCCCGCTGGGGCGGGCCCTGCGGGTGGCCCGGCGGCGGGAAGCTCTGCCCCGGCTGCTGCTGGTAAGGCGGCGGATAGCCCTGGGCGGGACCCGGCTGAGGCGGGCTCTGCGGGTAGCCGGGAGGCGGAAAGCTCTGGCCCGGCTGGGCCTGGTAACCCGGGGGCGGGAAGCTCTGGCCCGGCTGGGCCCGATAGCCCGGCGGCGGGAAACTCTGGCCCGGCTGGGCCCGATAGCCCGGCGGCGGGAAACTCTGGCCCGGCTGGGCCTGATAGCCCGGCGGCGGGAAACTCTGGACCGGCGGCCGTAAGTGGGGCGCCTGCGGGTCGGGCGGGGCGAAGCCCGGGGTGGCCGGCGGCGGGGGCGTGCCGGGATCCGCCGGCGGCGGGGTGTCCTTCTTCTTCGAGGCGGCGTTGAGGCCGGCCAGGAGGGACTTGTCGAGGTCGTCGTCGACCTGGTGGTCGAGGAGGGCGAACAGGGCCTCGCTCGCGGTCGGGCGGTTCTCGGCCTGCTTGTCGAGGCTGGCCTCGACGATGGGGCGCAGCAGGTCAGGGAGCGTCGAGACGTCGGGGGTGTCGTTCATGACGCGGTAGAGCACGGCGGGCAGGCTGTCGTGGCCGAAGGCGGGCCGCCCGGTCGACGCGTAGAACATCGTCACGGCCCAGCTGAACATGTCGGACGGCGGCCCGACGCGCTTGGCCTCGATCTGCTCGGGCGACATGTACGCCGGCGTCCCCACGACCCCGCTCGACAGGGTCGACGACGAGTCGAGCGCCCGTGCGATGCCGAAGTCGATCACGCGCGGCCCGTCCTGGGCCAGCAGCACGTTCGACGGCTTGAAGTCGCGGTGGACGATCCCGGCCCGGTGGATGGCCGCCAGGGCGGTGATGGTGCCGACGGCCAGCCGGTGGAGGTTGCCGCCGGTGCGGGGGCCCTCCTGCTGGACGACCCGCTGCAGCGAGACGCCGTCGACGAGTTCGGACACGATGTAGGGCCGGTCGCCGTCCATGTGGGCGCCGAGGACCTGGGCGGTGCAGAACTGGGCGACCCGCCTCGCGGCGGACACTTCGCGGAGAAACGAGTCGGCGTCGATCGCGTCCGAAACGCGCAACAGTTTTATCGCGACGGGGGTCCCGTCGGGTGCGGTCCCGGCGTACACGACACCCTGCGCGCCCTCCCCAAGACGCGCATCGATGCGGTAAACCCCCAGCTCAGTTGGGTCGCCAGGCCGTAATGGCGATGTCTGCGGCACGACGGTGCTCCCCCGGTACAAACGATCAACTCTACGCGAAGTGTAGTAGTGCTTAACCGTTCCAAAGTGATAATGGTCTAGACATACGGGGATTGCCATGTCTTGTCCAACGGAGAATTCCATGCGCCGAACTTCCGGCATCGTCGCCGGACTCATGCTCTTAGCGCCGCTCGCAGTGAGTGTTCCCGCGAGCGCCGCGCCCGCCCTGGCGAGCGCCGCCAAGGGCGTCACCGCGAAGAAGGCTCCCTTCGCCAACTTCAAGGTGCACCACATCGTTTATCCGAAGAAGGTGAAGGCCGGGGCCAAGATCACCTATTACTTCGAGATCACCAACGTCGGCCCGCACAGCGCCGACTACTACTACATCGGGGGCATCCTGCCGAAAGGCATCATCAGCACCCTGAAGTGGAACGGCCCGAAGAACACCACGTGCACGTGGGAGGGCAACGAGTTCTGGTGCTGGCCGCCGCCCATCCTCTACCCGAACCCGGAAGAGGACTGGCAGACCGACACGACCTGGCTGACGATCCAGGTCACCCTGAACAAGAAGACCCGTGGCACCGCCACCGCCAAGCTCGGCGGCATGACCTTCGACGTGCCGACGGGCGCCGGCGACCTCGACGAGAAGCGCCTGCGCGAACTCGGCATCAAGGGCTGGATCTTCACCAAGACCGTGAAGACCCAGATCGTCGCCCCCTCGGTCAAGAAGAAGAAGAGCACGAAGCAGGTCTACGTGCCGCCGCCCCCGCCCCCGCCGAAGCCCGACCGGGCCCCCACGCGCAACCGCAAGAAGGGCACCTGATCGTTTCTTCCGGGCAGATTCACGACGCGAGACACGGCCGGCCTGCGGCCGTCCGTGTCTCGCTTCAGGCGAGCCCGTGCCTAACCGCGTACAGGGCCGCTTGGGTGCGGTCCTGTACGCCCAGCTTCATCAGCACGTTGGACACGTGCGTCTTGACCGTCTTCTCGGCCACGTCGAGCGCCCGCGCGATCTCCCGGTTCGACCGCCCGCCGGCGATCAGCGCCAGCACCTCGCGTTCCCGGTCGGTCAGCGCCACCGCCTCGGACGACGGCGTCAGCATCGCCTCGGCCGCCTCGGGGGCCAGCGCGACCTGCCCGCCGTGGACGGCCCTGATGGCCGACACGAGCGCCGCCGGGTCGACGTCCTTGTAGAGGAACCCGGCCGCCCCGGCCCGCATCGCTGGCGCGACGTCGCCGCGTTCGGTCATCGAGGTCAGCACGATCACCCGTGCGGCCCCGTCGAGCTCGGCCAGCGCGCCCAGCCCGTCGAGGACGGGCATCTTCAGGTCGAGCAGCACGACGTCGGGCGAGAGCGCGCGGGCCAGCTTGACGGCCTCGGCGCCGTCGCCTGCCTCCCCCACGACCTCGATGTCGCCCTGGACCTCAAGGAACGTGCGCAGGCCCTGGCGCACGATCGGATGGTCGTCGGCGATCAGCACCCGGATCATGTCGGCACCACCATCCTCACCGTCGTCCCGGCCCCCGGCCGGGAGATCACGTCAAGCCTGCCACCGACTCCGGCCGCCCGGTCGCGCATCGACTCGAGCCCCAGGCCCCGGGTGGGCTCGCCGTCGAAGCCGCTGCCGTCGTCGACGACTTCGAGCACGAGGTCGGCGCGGTCGCGGCGCAGCCGTACCCACAACGAGGAGCATCCCGAGTGGCGCAGCGCGTTGTGCTGGGCCTCCTGGGCGACGCGCAGGACCGCGACCTCGTGCTCGGCCGGCAGATCGCCGTCGAAGTGCCCCTCGAAGGTGATCGTGGCGGAGTGGAGGCGGTCGAGCAGCCCGACGTTCTTGCGCAGCGTCTCGACCAGCCCGTGGCTGTCGAGCTCGGCCGGCCGGAGCTCGACGATGACCTCCCGGAGCTCCGCCAGCGCCTCACCGGCCATCCGCTGGACGGTGTCGAGCTCCCGCGCGGCCCGCTCGGGGTCGGTGGCCAGCAGCGCCCTGGCGGCCTGGGCGGTGAGCCGCAGCGAGAAGAGCTTCTGCGTGACGGCGTCGTGGAGCTCGCGGGCCATGCGCTGGCGTTCTTCGATGACCGTCAGCTCGCGCCCCCGCTCGTAGAGGCGGGCGTTGGTGAGCGCGATGGCGGCGTGGGCGGCGAAGAGGGTCAGCACGTCCTGGTCGTCGTGGGTGAACGGGCCGCAGGCCTTGTTGGCCAGGAAGATGATGCCGAGCACCTGGTCGCCGTCGTGGATCGGCACGCCGAGGAAGTCTTTCAGCACGGGATGGGCCTTGGGCCAGCCGTCGAAGCGGGGATCGCGGCGCACGTCGCCGAGCCGGACCGGCGTGCCCTCCCGCAGCATCGCGCCCAGCAGGCCGTGCTGGCGCGGGGTGGGCCCGATGGCCGCCCACTGCTCGGGGGTGATCCCGTCGGCGACAAACTCGGCGAACGACCCGTCGTCGTCGGGGACGCCGAGCGCGGCGTAGCGGGCGTCGAGGAGCTCCCGGGCGGAGCGCACGATGACCTGCAGCACCTCCCGGGGAGAGAGGTGCCGGGTGACCGCGAGGACGGCGGCGCTGACGGCGTTCAGCAGGGCGTCCTGACTATCCCGCATGCTGCAACCCTAAGTCCTAGCCCGGAAGGCCTAGGTCCGGCCGGTCTCGGGCCCGATGTGGTCGATCGCCGGAATTCCTAGCGTTGAGCCCATGAAGAACGCACTGATCACCGGGGCCTCCCGAGGGCTCGGGCTGGCGCTGGCCACCGAGCTCGCCAAGGACGGGTGGCACCTGACCCTGACCGCCCGGGGCGCCGACGACCTCGCCGAGGCGGCCGGGCGTCTCGGCGCGACCGCGATTCCGGGCGACGTCGCCGACCCCGCGCACCGGGAGAGGCTGGCGGAGGCCGTACCGGACCTGGATCTGCTGGTGAACAACGCCAGTGGGCTGGGGGCGGTGCCCCTGCCGGCGCTGGGCGACTATCCCGTCCCCGTCCTGCGGCAGCTGCTGGAGACCAACGTGGTGGCGCCGCTGGCGCTGACCCAGGCGGTGCTGCCCGCGCTGCGGCGGCGCAAGGGGGCGGTGCTCAACGTCTCCTCCGACGCCGCCGTCGAGGCCTACGAGGGGTGGGGCGGGTACGGCGCCTCCAAGGCCGCGCTGGAGCAGATCTCCCACGTGCTGGCCGCCGAGGAGCGGGATCTGGCCGTCTGGTGGCTGGACCCGGGCGAGATGCGGACGAGGATGCTCGCCGACGCGATCGGGCCGCAGGAGGCGGGCGAGGCGCCGCTCCCCGACGAGGTCGCGCCGCTGATCGTCAAGCTGGTGAACGAGCGTCGGTCCAGCGGACGCCACACGCGCGGGAGCCTGGCATGAGCATCGACTTCGCCCTGCCCTCGGTCAACGAGGCCCACCGCCCGCCCGAGGCCCGCGACTCGGTCAAGCTCATGGTCTCCGAACGGGAGACCGGTGCGATCACCCACCACGCCTTCACCGACCTGCCCGAACTGCTCGACCCCGGCGATCTGGTCGTGGTCAACAACTCGCGCACCCTCCCGGCCGCCGTGAAGCTCGACCGGCTCTGGGTGCACTTCTCGACCGAGCTGCCCTGGGGAGAGTGGCTGGTCGAACTCCGGTGCCCGGGGGGCACCACGTACAAGGGCGGCGCCCCGGGCGAGTGGCTGCCGCTGCCGGGCGGGGCCACGCTGCGGCTGGTCGAACGCTTCACCCCCCGGCTGTGGAAGGCGAGGCTCGACACCGACGTCGTCGGCTACCTGCAGCGGCACGGCACGCCGATCCGTTACTCCTACGTCGACCGCGACTGGCCCATCGACGACTACCAGACCGTGTTCGGCCGGATCCTGGGCAGCGCCGAGATGCCCAGCGCCGGGCGGCCGTTCACCACCCGCCTGGTCACCGACCTGGTCGCCAGGGGCATCACGATCGCGCCCGTCACCCTACACACGGGCGTGGCCTCACCCGAGAAGGACGAGCCGCCCTACGCCGAACGGTTCGACGTCCCGGCCGCCACGAGGCGGCTGGTCGCGATGACCAAGGAGAACGGGGGCCGGGTCGTCGCGGTCGGCACGACGGTGGTCCGGGCGCTGGAGACCTCCCACGACTCGGGGTGGACGTCGCGGATCGTCTCGCCGGAACACCCGCCCGAGGTCGTCGACGGGCTGCTGACCGGCCTGCACGAGCCCAGGTCGACCCATCTCATGATGCTGTCGGCCATCGGGGGCGCCGATCTCGTCATGAAGTCGTACGAGGCCGCGCTCGACGACGGCTATCTGTGGCACGAGTTCGGAGATGTCCACCTCATACTTGGAACGCGCCGAATCGACATATAAAAGATCTTTCGAAGTTCAGCCGGGAAATGGTAGGAAATCCCATCGAGTATCACGGGGGTTCCTTCTCTCTCCCCGTCTGTTCTTTGGGAGACAATCACATGCGCACTGTCACGCGCGCGATCGCAGGGGTCGCCCTGCTGGCCTCGGCGGCCTTAGTCGCCCCGGCCTCCGCCTCGGCCACGACCGCCGACGACCCGTGGTCGCTGTTCAAGATCACGAAGTTGTCGTACACCAAGAAGGCCAAGCCGGGTGGCTACGTCACCTACACCTTCCAGGTGACCAACAACGGCCCCCACGCGGCCGACTACTTCGACGTGGGCGGCGTCCTGCCCAAGCACGTCGACCTCAAGAAGAAGATCTCCTACGGCTCCGGCGACGAGCTCAAGTGCTACCTCGACGGCCGCAACTTCTTCTGCCCCAACGACTTCATCCTCGAGGTGGGCGACTCCACCTGGGTGAGTCTCCGGTTCCAGCTGAAGAAGACCGCCAAGGGCACCCAGACCGGCAAGGTCGGCGCCTGGGTGTACGACATCCCCGCCGGCGCGGAGAACCTCGACCGGGCCCGCCTGCGCGAGCAGAACCTCAAGGGCTGGGAGATGATGCGGACCGTCAAGACCGCAGTGGTGGTCAAGAAGAAGTAACGCACCCCCAAAGGCACCCCCAAGACCCGCCGTCGTGGCCGCGACGGCGGGTTTCCGCGTTCCACCCGCGTTCTACACGCTGTCCCAGCGGAACACCTTCATCGCGATCAGGCTGATGACCAGGCCGAACGCCAGCACGATGCCCAGTTCGGGCAGCACCGACAGCGGCCCCTGGCCGCGCACCATCACGTCGAGCAGGCCCTGGTTGAGGTGCTTGAGCGGGAAGACGTTCGAGAGCGTCTGGAGCCAGCCGGGCGCGGCGTCCAGCGGGATGAACGAGCCCGACAGGAACGCCATCGGCAACACGATCAGGTTGGCGATGCCCGACGCGGCCTCCGCCGACTTGGCCAGCCCGCCCGCGACCAGGCCGATCGCCATGAACGTCAGGGTGCCCGCGACGACCAGCGGGATCGCCATCCACCAGTAGGCCGACAGTCGCAGCCCGAAGAACGGCAGCGAGGCGACCACCAGGAAGATCGCGGTCTGGATCAGGGCGATGGCGACACTGACGCCGACCCGGGCGCCGACGACCGACCCGAGCGCGACCGGGGCCAGCCGCAACCGGCGCAGGATGCGCTTCTCCCGCCAGGTGACCAGCGTCGCCGCCGCGCCGAACGCGGCGCCCATGGCGACCGCCCAGCTGAGCAGGCCGGGGGTGACGTACTGGATGGCTTTGAGCGAGTCGTCCTCGACCTGCTGGGCGGTCATCGTGAAGCGCTGCGGCACCCCCACGGCGTTGGCCTGGGCGACGACCTGCCGCAGCACGCCCTGGACGGTCCCCGACCGCACCTGGTCGGCGGCCGAGTAGGAGACCTGGAGGGCGTCGCCCTGCTGGCTGATCGCGGCGACGACGTCGCCCTGCCTGACCTTCTCGCGCGCGGCGGCCGGGTCGTCGCTCTTCTGGATCTCCAGTACGTCGCCCAGCCCCGCCGCGCTCTGCTCCAGCAGCGGGACCTTGCCGACCTGGATCACCGCCATCTTGGAGGTGCCCATGTCGCTGAAGATGCCGCCGAACAGGACCAGGAACATCAGCGGGAACAGGATGGAGAAGAACAGCGCCGACCTGTCGCGGAACCATCCGAGCAACATCGCCCGCGACAGGGAGGTGAAGGCGGTCACGCGCGGTACTCCCGTCCGGTGAGGTTGAGGAAGACGTCTTCGAGGGTGGCGCCGCGCACCTGGATCCCGGTGAGCAGGTTGCGCTCGGCCAGGGCGGTCAGCACCCGCGCGGGGTCGTCGGTGCCGATGGTGACCGAGACGCCGTCGTCGTCGACGGAGGCGCCGGGGCCGGCGATCTCGGCGGCCGACTCGACGCTGAGCGTGCCGGTCTCCAGGCTGATCCTGGTGACCGACTCCAGGCCTCTGACCAGGGAGGCCGGGGGGCCGAGTTCGAGGATGCGGCCGTCGTCCATGATGGCGACGCGGTCGCAGAGCGACTCGGCCTCGTCCATGTAGTGGGTGGTCAGCACGACCGTGCGGCCGCTTTCGTTGATCTGGCGCAGCAGGTCCCACAGGTTGCGGCGGGCCTGTGGGTCGAGGGCGGCGCTGGGTTCGTCCAGGAAGACGATGTCGGGGTCGTGGACGAGGGCGCAGGCGATGGAGAGCCGCTGCCCCTGGCCGCCCGACAGCCGTTCGGCGGGGGTGTCGGCCTTGTCCTCCAGCCCGACCTGGCCGAGCATGTCGTCGGCCTTCTTGGGGGCGACGCCGTACAGGGAGGCGAAGGTCCTGATCTGCTCTCGGGCGGTGAGCCGCTCGAAGAACGACGTCGCCTGCAGCTGTACGCCGATCCGCGTCAGCAACTTGGCGTTGCGCGGCCAGGGGCGCATGCCGAGGACCTCGACCGTGCCCGAGTCGGCCTCCCGGAGACCTTCGACGATCTCCAGGGTGGTGGTCTTCCCGGCGCCGTTCGGGCCGAGGATGCCGAAGAACTCGCCCTCTTCGACGGAGAACGACACGCCGTCGACGGCACGCACCTGGCCGTAGTGTTTTCGCAGATCATTGACGATGATCGTGGACCCCATGGGGCGAAGACTACCCAGGTATGAAAGTCGACGGGCGATTCGCCCGCACCTGCCCCAAAAACCCCCTGTAGCCCTGACGTATTGATTTTGCACTTTCGGTAACCGGAGTCACAGGATTCACATGCGTTGACGGGTATTTCTGATCTTGCGCCCCTGCGAGGCCGAACGTGTGGGGCGCATCTCTCAGACAACCCAGGAGAAACAGTGATTCACCGACTCAAGATCGGGTTCTCGTGCCCGCCGGCCAAGGGGTCCCTCGCGACCGCCGTGGCGGCGGCGGCGCTGATGACCGGCGGCCTCCTCACTATGGCGACGCCGGCGCAGGCGAGCGAGGCCCAGCCGGTCACGCCGCAGTACGTGGCCGAGGCGCAGACGTCCAGCTGCAACCACTGGAGCTGCGACCGCTACCACCACAAGCCCAAGCCGCCCTGCGTGATCTGCAAGGGCCGTCCCGGCCCGCCCGGAAGGCCCGGACCGCCCGGAATGCCCGGAATGCCTGGACGATCCGGCTCCTCGATCTCCACTGCCTTCCAGGGCGACAACAAGTTCATCGGGTACGCCCCCGGTGACGGCTCCACGCTGATCCGGGACCCGCGGCTTCCCATGATGAACCGCTGGCGCAACCTCAGCACCGTGCCGAACTACCCGGGGAACGTCACCGGGGTGTCCCTGGTTGAAATGGGCATGAGGCTGCACGTCACCGTCGTCAACGCCGCCGGCGTGGTTCGGCAGACGGTGTGCACGCTCAACCCGACTCCGGGCACCACCCCGGCGAACCCTGCGTGGCCTGGCAACTGCACGATGTTCGCCGACCACACGCCGCCGAACTGACCGTGAAGTGTGCGGACAGGCGATCAGGCCTCATGGCTTGGTCGCTTGTTCGTCTTTACGCGTGCGGGCCGGTGAAGGACGCGCCGAGGGCGGTCCTGACCTGTGCCTCGGCCACTCCGGCCAGGGACCGCCGCGTCTGGCCGGCTCCGGCGACCGGCGGGAACATCGTCACCTCGACGGTCATGCGCTTGGTCGAGGCCACCCGGGCGATCGAGCCGACCAGGGAGTCGCCGCCGACGTAACAGGGCCTGGCGGAGGTGGCGTCGTCCTCCAGGTAGCGGATCGTCGCCGGGCGGACGGAGCCGCCCGCGTCGATGGCGGCCTGGAACAGGGCCGGGCGGAAACCGCCCATGCTCTGGCCGCACCAGGTGGTGCCCTCGGGGAAGGCGACCACGGTGTCGCCGGCGCGCAGGGCCCCGGTGACCTCGCCGACCGTGCGGGGCAGCAGGCTGAGCCGCTCGCGGTCGATGAAGATGGCGCCCGAGCCGGCGACCAGCGTGTTGATGAGCGGCCAGCGGGCGATCTCGCTCTTGGCGAGCAGGCGTGCGGGCATGACGGCCGCCATCACGAGCGGGTCGAGCCAGGAGATGTGGTTGGCCACCATGAGGGCGCCGGCCCCGTCGGAGGCGGCCTTGACGGCCACGGCCGCGCCGCCGACGAAGGCGAATCCCTGCGCCACCGTGACCTTGATGCCGAGGGCCCGCAGCAGCAGCCGCGACCAGGCCATGGTCACCCGGGCCAGGGTCTCGGCCGACAACCGCCGCGCGAAAACCGCGAAGAGCACCCCCGCCGTGAGCACGACGACGGCACCGGTCAGCCGCGCCGCCTGGCGCACCACCCCGGCCGGACGGCGGGCGGGCGCCACGCAGGTGTCCGGCTCGCAGGGCGCCAGCGGCAGCCAGGGCGTGAGCGCCCGGACCGGCGCCGTGATGGTCATGCCGCCTCTCCCAGGAAGTGCCGCAGGTAGCGGGCGTCGACGTTGGCCAGCGAGAGCAGCACGAAGAAGTCGGCGGTGCCGAAGTCGGGGTCGTGGGCGGGCGCGCCGCAGATCCACGAGCCGAGCCGCAGGTAGCCGCGCAGCAGCGGCGGGATCACGAACCGCTCCGGCGGGGTGCCGCCCCTCCACGGCCTGCGCGGGGTGACGCGGTACTCCTCCGGCCCGAGGTCGATGTTGGCGACCACGCCCGCGGCGGCCGTGCCGTTGTCGTCGAGGGGCACCGAGCAGCACCCGGCGAGCCAGGAGTGGCCGCCGCCGACCATGTAGTGGGCGATGCCCGCCCACATCAGGCCCATCACCGCGCCGCCCCGGTGGTCGGCGCGCACGCAGGTGCGGCCCACCTCCACGAGGCTGTCCCGGACGCCCGACAGCCTGGCGGTGTCGAAGTAGCCGTCGGAGTACATCCGGTCGGTCCGCCCCGGGGGCAGCATCCGGTAGGTGCCGACGACCTCGGTGCCCGCGCGCACGATGAGGTGGTCGCAGTAGGCGTCGAACCGGTCGGCGTCGAGCCCGGACACCGGGGAGTCGAGCCGCGCGCCCATCTCCCCGGCGAACACCTCGTAGCGCAGCCGCTGGGCCGCCTGGACGTCCGCCGCGCTCGTGGCGAGGCTGACGGAGTACCGTCCGCGGGCGTCCGTGAGGTGGAG
Source organism: Herbidospora galbida (assembly GCF_005233835.1). Lineage (GTDB taxonomy): Bacteria > Actinomycetota > Actinomycetes > Streptosporangiales > Streptosporangiaceae > Herbidospora > Herbidospora galbida. Next base: position 144,060 of record NZ_SZQA01000005.1, read on the forward strand.
TTCCCTTTCAGTCTTCATGACTGAAATGACGACATGAGGAAGTGACGAAGATCTCTCACTTTTCGGGCGTGTCGGCGTCCGCATGGTGAACCTGATGTACGGCCCCGGGATCAGGCCCAGTAGCGTTGAGACGACGGAACCGTCCTACGCCCAGAGATCCGGGATGAAACAGCGCACTCTTCTGATCACGCTCACCGGTCCTGACCGCCCTGGGGTCACCTCCCGACTTTTCTCCGTACTCTCCGGTTTTCCCGTGACCGTCGCCGACGTCGAGCAGGTGGTCATCCGCGGCCGCCTGACGCTGGGCGTCCTGGTGGCCTACGCGGGAGGCAAGCCGAAGGGCACCGGTGAGACCATCGGCGGCCTGTGGACCGCAATCGAGCAGGTCGCCGCCGACCTGGACATGGACCTCGAACTGACCACCGGGACGGCCTCCAAGGAGACCCGCAGGCGAGGGCGCCTGCACATCTCGGTCCTCGGCAATCCGCTCACCCCGGCCGCGATGGCCGGGATCACCGGCCGGATCGCCGCCAGCGGGGCCAACATCGACCGCATCGAACGCCTGTCGGCCTACCCGGTCACCTGCATCGAGATGGCCGTCTCGGGCGCCGACCCGAAGACGCTGCGGGCCGAGCTGGCCATCGAGGCCAGCCACCAGCAGGTCGACGTGGCCGTCCAGCGCACCGGCATCCTCCGCCGGGCCAAGCGCATGGTGGTCATGGACGTCGACTCGACCCTCATCCAGGGCGAGGTCATCGAACTGCTGGCCCGCCACGCGGGCAACCTCGACGAGGTGGCTCGGGTGACCGAGGCGGCGATGCGCGGCGAACTCGACTTCGCCGAGTCGCTGATCCGCCGGGTCGCCCTGCTGGAGGGCCTGCCGGAAGAGGTCTTCGAGAAGGTCGCCAAGGAGGTCGTGCTCACTCCCGGCGCCCGCACCCTGGTCCGCACGCTGAAGCGGCTCGACTACAAGTTCGCGATCGTCAGCGGCGGGTTCACCCAGATCACCGACACGCTGGTGGCCGACCTGGGCATCGACTACTCGGCCGCCAACACCCTCGAAGTGGTCGACGGCCGGCTCACCGGCAAGGTCGTCGGCGAGATCGTCGACCGGCCCGGCAAGGCCCGCGCCCTGGAACGGTTCGCCGCCCAGGCCGGGATCGCGGTCACCCAGACGGTCGCGGTCGGCGACGGCGCCAACGACCTCGACATGCTGGAGGTCGCCGGGCTCGGCATCGCCTTCAACGCCAAGCCGGTGGTCCGGGCCAAGGCCGACACCGCGCTGAACGTGCCCTATCTCGACTCGATCCTCTACCTGCTCGGGATCTCCCGCGACGAGGTCGAGGCGGCCGACGCCGAAGACGGCCTCACCGGTCCTCGGTAGCCAAAATCACCACCCGCGCCGAGTCGTCGGCGAGGGCCTTGAGCGCGTGGTCGGCGGCGGCCGCGTGCAGCAGGGCCCTCCTGACCTCGGTGCGGGAGTCGGCCGGGTCGGCGGCGAGCTCGCCGAGCCGGGTGACCGCCAGCTTCCCCAGCCAGGTCCGCAGCTCCGAGAGCGTCTGGTCGACGTCGCCCTGCGGCTGGTAGGGCTCTCCTTCCTGTACGGCCACCGCCCCGCCCTCCAGCCGGTCGGCCACCGCGTGCAGCACCGCCGGAGCCGGGCCGACGTCGTTGCCCGGGTCCTCCCGCAGCACCGAGGTCAGCGTGATGAGCCCGTCGCGGACCCTGGTGACCTCGTCGAGCAGCTCGGCGACGTGCGCGGTCTCGCCCGCGCCGGGTTCGTGCGCCATCGCCGCGATGCCCTGCTCGACCGTCTCGGCCATGTCGGCGGCCCGCCGGATGGCCAGCTCGGCCGACCCCTCGGGCCGTCTGCCCCGGGTCGTCTCGGCCAGCGTCCGGGCCGCCAGGGCGTGCGCCCTGAGCAGGTCGGCCAGCCGCCGCCGGAGCCGCACCGCCTCGCCACGCGGCCACAGCAGCCGTACGCAGGCCAGCGCGATGGCCCCGCCGAGCACGTTCAGCCCGATCCGGAACCCGGCGATCTCCCACGTCTGCATCGCCTGGATGTCGATCAGCAGCAGCACGCACATGGTCATGAACGTGGCCCAGTAGGCGTAGTGGACGGCGTACAGGCCGAATCCCAGGCCGGCGCTGACCACGATCAGGGCGGCGAGCCAGCCGTACCCGGGGGCGATCAGCAGCACCACGGCGGCGACCAGCGCCCCGGCGATGCTGCCGCCGACGCGGGCGCCGGCCTTGTCGAGGGTCTCGCCGTAGGTGGGCTGGATGGTCAGCAGCACGCCCAGCGCCAGCCACTGCGCGTGCTCCGGTGTGAAGATCGCGATGATCACGCACGCCGTGGCGGTGCCGAGCATGGCCCGCAGCAGGTGCCGGAACCCGGGGTCGTCCCTGGTCAGCCGCATCGACGGAGCTCTGGGCACGATCATGATGGCGTCGGTGACCGGGCTCTCCGCGGGCAGCCTCGGGATCGGGATCAGCGCCGACTTCAGCTTCATCGCGGGCGTCTTCGCCTGGTCGAGCGTGGCCCTGATCCGGGTCGCGGCATGGTCGATCTGCCGCAGCAGCACCACCCGCAGCAGCTCCCGTTCGTCGTCGGGCCGCTCGCCGCGCAGTTCGTCGATCCGGGCGGCGAAGTCGACCTCGACGACCTCGACGTCGTCCTGGAACAGGGCCCGGGTGCGCGCGGCCAGTTCGGCCGTCAGCGGCTCGATCTCCGCCTGCCGGCCCGCCGCCGCGGCGAGTTCGCGCAGCGTGATGGCCTCGTAGAAGACCCTGCGCAGGGCCGTGGTGATCCGCTCGGCGTCAGGGGAGCGGCGTTCCCACCGGTGCCGGGCGCAGGCGGTGCGGGCGTTCTGAAGAGCGTCGGCGACCTCGTCGCGCAGCGCCTCCCGGCGCTCCCCGTCGAAGGTCGCGTCGAGCAGATCGGCCAGCAGGCCGGCGGTCTCCGCCAGGGTCGCCGCCAGCGGCCGGGTCCGCCGCCACGCCCACGGCAGCGTCAGCAGGAAGGCCGCCAGCAGCCCGCCCACCACCTGCAGCACCAGGTGCGGGATCGGGTCGACCGGCAGCGGGTTGGCCGCCGTCAGCAGCAGCGCCAGCGGCGCGGTGAAGCCCACCACCGGGAACCGGATGGCCAGTGCCGCCGCCGCCGTCGCCACGGGGATCAGCAGCCAGTCGTTGCCGACGAGTAACACACCGAGGACCGACCCCACGGCCAGCACGAGCACGCCGGCGAGCATGAAGGGCAGGCGTACACCCGGCGGATCGGGGTTGGCCCTGATGGTCACCAGGAAGGCGCCGAGCGCCACCACGCCGCCCTGGGCGGGCCGCCCGGTGGCCAGCCCGATGAGGAGCGGGATGAGCAGTCCGGCCGCGCCGACGAGGCCGTAGCCGACGGCGAGGCCGCGGTCTCTAAGGCTGGTGGCCATCGACCAGGGTGCCGGTGCCCGGGTCGAGCTCCTCCCACGGCCCCGGCAGCTCGATCACGGCGAACGCCCCCGGCTTGAACGTCTCGGTCTGCGGCCCCGACAGCTGCACCACCAGGTCGTGGACCGACGGGTTGTGCCCGACCAGCACCAGCGTGTCGATCTCGGGATCGGTCCGCCGGACGATCTCGAACAGTTCGTCGGTGTACGCCTCGTAGACGTCCCGCTCGAACTCGATGGGCACCCCTTCGAGGCCGAGGAGCTCGGCCGTCAGCCGGGTTCGGGCCGACGGCGATGCCACGATCAGGTCCGGCGTCAGCCGGGCGATCAGCTCACCGGCCTCGCGGGAGTTGCGCTCGCCGCGCTTGGTCAGCACCCGGTCGAAGTCGAGGACCCCGGGCGTGTGCTCGGCCTTGGCGTGCCGCAACACGATCAGCTTCTTCACGCGGTCAACTCCCCTTTCAGGGCATCGCCCACATGGCGAGAGCCACGATCACGGCGAACATCAGAGCCATGCCGAGCAGAATGACTGCCAGGCCGCGGCCACCCTTGTCGTTCATGAACATCGAGTCTATGGACGTGCGGCGGCCCCCCGGCACGTGGGTGCCGGGGGGCCGCCGTCGGCCGGGGGTCTAGCTGACCACCGGCTCCAGCTTCTTCTCGTTGTCGCTGTTCGGCTTGTCGATCGTCACCGAGCGCCGCTTGGACGCGATGATCGCGCCGACCACGACGACCAGGGCCACGACCGTCACGCCGACCCGCAGGGCGACGTTGTCGAAGTAGGTCACCACGGCCGGCGCGATCAGCAGCGCGACCAGGTTCATGACCTTGATCAGCGGGTTGATGGCCGGACCGGCGGTGTCCTTGAACGGGTCGCCGACGGTGTCGCCGATGACCGTCGCGGCATGGGCGTCGGAGCCCTTGCCGCCGTGGTGGCCGTCTTCGACGAGCTTCTTGGCGTTGTCCCAGGCACCGCCCGAGTTCGACAGGAAGACCGCCATCAGCGTGCCGGCCGCGATGGCCCCGGCCAGGAAGGCGCCCAGCGGCGCGTAGCCCAGCGCGAACCCGACCGCGATCGGCGTCAGGACGGCCAGCAGACCAGGCGTCGCAAGCTCACGCAGCGAGTCTTTGGTGCAGATGTCGACCACGCGGGAGTAGTCGGGCAGTTCGGTGCCCGCCATGATCCCGGGCTTGCTGCGGAACTGGTCGCGTACCTCGAAGACCACCCGCATCGCCGCGCGCCCGACCGCCATGATCGCCAGACCGGAGAACAGGAACACCACGGCCGCGCCGATGATCAGACCGACCAGCACGTTGGGCGCGTCGACGCTCAGCGAGAAGCTCGAGAAGCCGCCGAGCATGTCCTTGACCGCCGGCGACGCGTTGGCCAGCGCCCCCTCGACGGCGGTCCGGAACGAGCCGAACAGCGCCGTCGCCGCGAGCACGGCCGTCGCGATCGCGATGCCCTTGGTGATCGCCTTCGTGGTGTTGCCCACGGCGTCGAGCGAGGTGAGCACCGCGGCGCCCTCGCCCTCGACGTCGCCGGACATCTCGGCGATGCCCTGCGCGTTGTCGGAGACCGGGCCGAAGGTGTCCATGGACACGATCACGCCGACCGTGGTCAGCAGACCGGTTCCGGCCAGGGCCACGGCGAACAGCGCCACGGTGACGTTGCCGAAGCCGAGCAGGAAGGCGCCGTAGACGGCGCCGCCGATCAGCAGCGCCGAGTAGACGGCCGACTCCAGGCCGACCGAGATGCCCGACAGGATGACCGTCGCCGGGCCGGTCAGCGAGCTCTCGCCGATCTCCCTCACCGGACGGCGGTTCGTCTCGGTGAAGTAGCCGGTGAGGATCTGGATCGCGCTGGCCAGCACCAGACCGATCAGGACCGCGCCGATGGCGATCCAGCGGGGGTCGGCGTCGAGGTTCTGCACGCCGCCGTTCAGCTCGGAGAAGCTGCCCGGCAGGTAGAGGAACGCCGCCACCGCGACGAGGATCGCGGAGATGATCGCACTGATGAAGAAGCCGCGGTTGATGGCGGCCATCGCGTTGCGGTCACCCGCCCGGGGCGCGGTGATGAAGATGCCGATGATCGCGGTGAGAACACCGATCATCGGGACGATCAGCGGGAACACCAGACCCTCGGTGCCGAAGGCCACCTTGCCCAGGATCAGCGAGGCGACCAGCATGACCGCGTACGACTCGAACAGGTCGGCCGCCATGCCGGCGCAGTCGCCGACGTTGTCGCCCACGTTGTCGGCGATGGTCGCCGGGTTGCGCGGGTCGTCTTCGGGGATGCCCTGCTCGACCTTGCCGACCAGGTCGGCGCCGACGTCGGCGGCCTTGGTGAAGATGCCGCCGCCGACTCGCATGAACATCGCGAGGAGGGCGGCGCCGAAACCGAACCCTTCGAGGACGCTCGGCGCGTCCCCCTTGTACGCGAAGACCACGATCGCCGCGCCCAGCAGACCCAGGCCCACCGTGAACATGCCCGCCACACCGCCGGTGCGGAAGGCGATGCGCATCGCCGTCTTCTCACCGGACTCGCGGGCCGCCGCGGCGACGCGGACGTTGCCGCGCACCGCCAGCCACATGCCGATGAAACCGGTCAGCGCCGAGAACAGCGCGCCGATCACGAAGAAGACGCTTCGTCCGATACGCACCCCCGTCGTCTCCGCCGGCAGCAACAGAAGCACCAGCGGGATCAACACGACAAAGATGGCAAGCGTCTTGAACTGCCGGGTGAGATAGGCGGCGGCACCCTGCTGAACGGCTTTCGCGATGTTCTGCATGCGCTCGGTGCCCTGACCCGCCGCGAGAACCTCGCGTACGAGCCCGCCCGCGACGGCGAGGGCGAGCAGGGCCACGGCCGCCACCACGACCACGAGTGTGAGGTGACCACCGCTCAGGGAAACCGCCGCGCCGTCATCCACGGCTAGAAAATGTGCAGGAGCAGACAATCCGTCCTCCTCGGCCAGACGGGTAGGTCCTGCCCGGGAGTGGCTGCCCCAAAATGTTACGGCTGCCCCGTAGGAGGAGAGCTCCGGCGGCGCACTTCCGGGTCATTGGCAGTGCCGCTTCCGGTTGCGTTCCGCAATACCTTGGCCGGTGCCGGGTACTCTACGCAGCGCTCCGCCATATATGAACCCCCTGCGCCCCGCAAATTGGTGAACAGATCGGCTGCGGATTGGGCATCGCCGTATGTCGCGGGGATTGCGCACAGGTAAAAAAGGGCTCCCGCATGACGGGAGCCCTGACTTCGAGACAGTGTCACTGTCGCGAGACTGGTTCTGCTTTAGACGGCGGCCAGCCCGTTGGGGGTGGGCGCGGCCGGCCAGCTCATTCTGATCTTCACGCCGGTCGGACCGGGTGAGACCTCGACGTCGTCGGCCAGGCCCGCGATCACCGCGATCCCGAGGCCGGGCATCTCGGGCACTATCCCGAGCATCGCGTCGACCAGCCGGTAGCCGTCAGAGGAGTCGACGGCCTTGAGGTCGTCGCTGGGGGCGGCGTCGGTCACGGTGACCTCGAACCGCCCCGAGTCGTCTTTGAGCTCGATCCGGATCGGCTCTCCCGGACAGTGGAGACGATGCGCCTCCACGGCCCGGGAGCACGCCTCTCCGACGGCGAGCCGTACTTCGTCCAGCAGCGCCTCGGCCACGCCGGTGCGCCGGGCGATGGCCGTCGCGACCAACCGAGCGGTACGCACGTGGGCCGGTAGCGCGCTGAACGTCAGCTCGACGGTGGCCATGACTACTTGTCTCGGCCGTGGGCTTCCTTGGCCTCCTCCACAGAGGCGTAGATCCCGAAGACCTTGGTCAGTCCGGTGATCCGGAAGATCTTCAGAATCCGCTCCTGAGTGCAGACGAGTTCCAGGGAGCCATCGTGCGCCCGCACCCGCTTGAGCCCGCCGACCAGCACACCAAGGCCGGTCGAGTCGAGGAAGTCGACCTTCTCCATGTTCACGAGAAGGTGAAAGTTCCCCTTGTTCACCAAATCGATGAGCAGCTCACGCAATCTGGGCGCGGTGTAGACGTCGATCTCACCCTCAACCTCGACGATGGTGAGTCGGTCCTCGGTACGGTGGTCCAACTTCAGATCCACTGATCCTCCAGCGCCTTGCCTGCGTAGGTCCCGATGCGGATCGTGCATCCTAGGAAGCACGACCCCGACGCGCGGCATTCAACCACGCCACGCCCCTGTGTCTATACGAAATCACGACTCCGGGCGACTCTCCCCCGAGATGCCAGGATGGAAACCCATGACTTCGCCGACGTCCCCTGCTCTTCCCCGAGAGCGTACGCCAAACCCGGGCGGTCCCCTTCTCGACCGTCTGGTCACGGTCTCGGGCCGCCACGGGCGGGTCACTCATGTGGAGCATGTTCCGGCACGTCAGGCAGGTCAAGCCCAGTGGCCCTCATGGGTTCACCCGCTGGTGAGGGAGGGTTTCGAGGGACTCGGGATACAGGGGTTGTGGAGTCACCAGTCAGAGGCCGCCGACCTGGCGCACCGTGGCCAAAACGTGATCATCGCCACCGGCACCGCGTCGGGGAAATCGCTGGCCTACCTGGTTCCGGCGCTGACCGAGGCGCTGTCGGGCGGGACCGTCCTCTATCTGACCCCGACCAAGGCCCTGGCGGCCGACCAGCTCCGCTCGGTGAGCGCGCTGGGCGTCCAGGGCCTGCGCGCCGCGACCTTCGACGGCGACACGCCCCATGAGGAACGGGCCTGGATCAGGCGCAACGCCAACTACGTCCTGACCAACCCCGACATGCTGCACCGCTCGATCCTGCCGAGGCATTCGGCCTGGACGTCGTTCTGGCGGCGCCTGCGCGTGGTGGTCGTCGACGAGTGCCACGGCTACCGGGGCGTCTTCGGCTCCCACGTGGCCCAGATCCTGCGCCGCCTGCGCAGGGTCTCGGGGAAGTACGGCGCCTCCCCCGTGTTCTTCCTGGCCTCGGCCACGGCGAGCGACCCGGCGACGACCGGCATGCGCCTGACGGGCCTCCAGATGGCCGAGGTGACCCGCGACGCCTCCCCGAGAGGCACGACGACGGTCGCGCTGTGGGAACCGCCCCTGACCGATCTGCGCGGCGAAGGTGGAGCCCCAATTCGTCGCGCCGCCACCGCCGAGGCGGCCGACCTGCTGGCCGACCTCGTGGTCGACGGGGTGCGGACGCTGGCGTTCGTGCGCTCCCGCCGGGCCGCCGAGACGGTCTCGCTCACCGCCCGGGGGCACCTGGAGGACGCGGGCGTCCCCCTGGCCGACAAGATCGCCGCCTACCGGGCGGGCTACCTGGCCGAAGACCGCCGGCTCCTGGAGAAGGCCCTGCGGTCGGGCGACCTGCTCGGCGTGGCCACGACCAACGCCCTGGAACTCGGCGTCGACGTGTCGGGCCTCGACGCGGTCCTGATCGCCGGCTGGCCCGGCACCCGGGCCAGCCTGTGGCAGCAGGCCGGCCGGGCCGGGCGCGACGGACAGGACGCCCTGGCGGTCCTGATCGCCCGCGACGACCCGCTCGACACGTATGTCGTCCACCACCCGGAGGCCCTTTTCGGCCGCCCGGTCGAGGCGACGGTCCTCGACCCCGACAATCCCTACGTGCTGGCGCCCCACCTGTGCGCCGCCGCGGCCGAGGTGCCGCTGACCGAGGCCGACCTGGAGATCTTCGGCCCCGCCGCGGCCTCGGTGCTCGACGACCTGGTGGCCGATGGCCTGCTGCGCCGCCGCCCGGCCGGCTGGTTCTGGACCAGCCGCGACCTCGCCGCCGGGCTGGCCGACATCCGGGGCTCCGGGGGATCGCCGGTGCAGATCGTGGAGACCGACACCGGACGGCTGCTGGGGACCTGCGACGAGGCGTCCTCCCACACCTCGGTGCACACCGGCGCGGTGCACATCCACCAGGGGGAGACGTTCGTCGTCGACGAACTCGACCTGGAGATGGGCGTCGCCCTGGTCACTCCCGGGACCCCCGACTACTCGACCTTCGCCCGCGACGTGACCGACATCGCGGTGATCGAGTCGCTGCGGTCGCACGCCCTCGGCCCCGGTGAGCTGCACTTCGGGTCGGTCGAGGTGACGCGGCAGGTGGTGTCCTACCTGAAGCGGCGGACGTCCACCGGCGAGATGCTCGGCGACGAGCCCCTCGACCTGCCGCCGCGCAGCCTGCGGACCAAGGCGGTGTGGTGGACGCTGCCGCCGGAGGTCCTGCCCGCGAGCATCGGCGACCTCGGCGGGGCCGCCCACGCCGCCGAACACGCGGCCATCGGGCTGCTGCCCCTGTTCGCGACCTGTGACCGGTGGGACATCGGCGGCGTGTCGACCGAACTCCATCCCGACACCGGCCGGCTGACGGTCTTCGTGTACGACGGCCACGCGGGCGGCGCGGGCTTCGCCGAGCGCGGGTTCGGGAACGCGGCGGCCTGGCTGACGGCCACGCGCGACGCCATCGCGTCGTGCGAGTGCGGGCACGGGTGCCCGAGCTGCATCCAGTCACCCAAGTGCGGCAACGGCAACGAGCCGCTGAGCAAGCGGGGCGCCCTGGAGCTCCTGGACGTGCTCCTGGGTTCTGATCAGCCAGGTTCCGGTCAGCCGAAAACCTGAGCGGTCCGGCGCTCGTAACCGCGCCGCCAGCTCAGCCGGTAGAGGACGCGCAGCACGCCCGGGACGGTCCGCAGGATGTGCTCGCGCTGCTCCCGCGTGGCGGCGTCGATCGTCCACGCGGCGACGAAGGGCAGGTCCCGCCCGTGGCTCTTCATGACCTCCTTGCCCGACTCCGCCCACCAGCCGGCGGGGATGTGCTCCCGGATCAGCGGGACGACCTCACCCTCCTCCAGGTCGAGGTGGTCGTTCAGCAGGTCGTGGAGCCGGCGCAGGTCGCGGGCCTGCTCGCCGGCCGGCCGCCGCGGGCCGGTGAGGCGTTCGATGACCTGGTCCATCTCCTGGTGCTCCGCTTCGAGCGTGTCCAGCACCTCCGCGGCCTGCGGCGCCTCCTTTCTCAGGTACGGCCAGACGTTGGCGTCCTCGTCGGAGTGGTGGTGGTGCAGGGCGCGGAGCTGGAGGGCGGTGTGGTCGTCGATGAGGGCCCGCCGGGGCGCGTCGTCGGCGGGGAGGCGGTCGAGCGCGTCGGCCAGGCGGCCGAAGTCGCGGCGCAGGGCGCGGTGGAAGGCGAGGAAGGCGGTCAGGTCGGGCGTGGTCGTGGTCATGGCCCCGACGATGGAGGCTCCCTATTCACGCCGACTCAACGCTCACTTGAAGCCCGCTCCGCCCAGTGGCCGAGGCCGGCGGCCCGCGCCCGCTCGGCCACCGCGGCGAGGTGGCCGTCGCGGGTCTCGCGGTCGGGGGCCACGAGGGCCAGGAAGTAGCCGACCGGCCCGGTGAGGAAGGTTCCTTCGCCGGTGGACAGGCGGTTCTCGTAGGGGAGGAGCCGCCGGTAGAGCTCGGGATGGGGGCGGCGGAGGGTGTCGGCGTACAGGCACAGGACGGTGAGCTCGCTGAAATCGCGGGGCGGTTCGATCCAGCGGAATTCGGGTTCCGGTTGTCCGGAATAGCGGGCCGACAGTGTTCTGACCAGTCGGCGGTGGACCTCCATCGGCGAGAACTCCGAGATCAGCTCGTCGGCCCCGACCGGCTCCCGCCGGGCCAGCGCCAGCGAGATCATCGCGGAGGCCAGGACGCTCCGCGTGTGCCACACGTTCAGCCGCTCCCCCGCCTCGGCGGCGGCCACGTAGGCGTCTTCCGCGCCGTCGAAGTCGCCCTCGACGAGCCTGCGGCTGCCCGTCCAGACGAGATGCTGGAACCTCGGCCACGGCAGGTCGAGCCGGTCGACCAGGGTCTTCGCGCGCTCTGCCGCCGCGTCGGCGCCGGGCAGGTCGACGCGTTCGAGCCGGGTGCGTTCGAGGATCAGCCACCCCAGCAGCTCGAAGCCCGGCAGCCCGAGCGTGGTCAGCTCGGCCCCGATCGCGTCGAGCTCGGGCAGCATCTCGGCCCGCTTCACCGCGAGGTAGCGCGCGTTCAGCGTGACCGCCAGCAGCCGCCGGTCGCCGATCCGCCGCGCCATCGCCAGCGCCTCTTCGGTGGCGGCGTCGCCCCGGGGGTCGGCCGATCCGTCGTACATCTCGACACCCAGGCACCCCAGCAGGCGGCACCTGGCGGCCGAGTCGCCGTCGGGCAGGTCGTCGAGCACCGAGACGATCCGCTCGACGCTGTGCAGCTCGATGTCGCCGTAGTAGTAGAACTTCCACAGCGCGGGCGCGTCGAGGCTGGTCAGCGCCTGCGCCTTGAGCAGCGGATCAGCGGTCCTGTCGGCGGCCCGAACCGCCTCGGCCCGGGTCTTCCTGGCCCCGTAACCGTCGCCCGCGTCGAGCCGCGCCCTGACGAGGCTGAGCAGCAGTTCGACATGCGTCCGCGGATCGGCCCCCGGGATGTTCCCGTGGAGCTCGGCCGCCTGCCGCCACCACTCGACGGCGTCCTCGTAGGCGTGCCGCCGCGCCGCCTGCCCGGCCGTCGCCACCGACCACGTGACCGCCGCCTCCGACCCCGCCGCCTTGGCGTGCCGGGCCAGCGAGGCGACGTCGGTGGCCGGCCGGTGCTCCAGCGCCGTCAGCGCCGCGGCGTGCAGCGCGATGCGCCGGGCGGCCGGGAGGTCGGCGTACCAGGTCTCGCGGACGAGCTCATGGGCGAACCGCCCCCGGTCGGTGACGAGGTGCAGCGCGGCCGCCGCCTCCAGCGCCTCTTCGACCCGCTCGGGCGCCTCCCCCGAGACCTCGGCCAGCAGCCGCGCGTCGCCGGCGTGCCCGATCACGGCGGCGGCGTCGAGCGTGGCCCGATGGGCGTCGGGCAGGGCGCGCAGCCGCTGCCGGATGACGTCGGCCAGCGCCTCGGGAACGGTCGTGAGCGCCGTCTCGATCCCCCGGTCTTCGGCCAGCCGGAGAGTCTCCCGTACGAAGAGCGGATTGCCCCGGGTGCGCTCGGCCAGCCGGTCGACGGCACGCGGATCGGTGATGTCACCCGAGGAGGCCATCTCGGAGACCGCGTCGCGGCCCAGCCCCGCCAGCGGCAACCGGAGGGCGTTGTCACGGCTGATCAGCCCCAGGGTGTCGTAGACGGCGGGCGCCCCCTCACCCGACCGGACCGTCACCAGAACGGCGATCCGCCCCCGCTTCAGCAGATGGACGAGATCGGCCAGCAGCCCCAGCGACGCCGAGTCTGCCCACTGGAGATCGTCGAGGACGACCAGCAGCGGCCGGACCGCGGCGGCCGAGGCCAGATGGGCGGCGACGGCCTGGTGGAGCCGGAACCGCCCCTCCCCAGCTTCGGTCTCCCCGGTGGGGACGGGGTCGTCGATGACCAGAGGATCGAGCTCGGGGCCGGGCGCGGTGCCGAGCTCTCGGACGACCTGCCGCCAGGGCCAGAGGGGCGGCGTGCCCGACGTCTCATGACATCGCCCCCAGGCGACCCGCCAGCCGTCGTCCTGACACCGCCGCGCGAACTCCTCCGCGAGCCAGGTCTTCCCGATCCCCGGCTCGCCGGAGACGACGGCGGTGCGGGGCACGCCCCTGACGACGTCGCGCGCGAGCGCGTCGAGACGATCGAGCTGGACCTCACGGCCACCGCCCCGCCGCGCCCCGCGCGGTGCGGCGGGGAGGACGGGATCCTGGGTGAGGATCATGGACTCCAGCCTGCGCAGACCCGGCCCGGGGTCGATGCCGAGCTCCTCCGCCAGGGTCGCCCGGACGGTTCTGATGGCCTCCAGGGCATCGGCCTGACGGCCCAGCGTGTAGAGGGTGCGGGCCAGCGACTCCCAGAGAGACTCCCGCAGGGGGTTCTCCCGGGCGAGGGTCTCCAACCGGCCCGCGGTCTCGGCGTCGGGCGGGCGGGCCAGGAGAGCTTTCTCCTGGACGTCGACGCGCGCCTCCACCAGCCGGTCGATCTCCGGCCGCAGCCAGACGACGTCGGCGAACTCCTCGTAAGGGGGGCCGTGCCAAAGGGCCAGCGCTTCGTCGAACCGGCCTGATTTGGCGTGGTCGGCGAACTGCTCGGCGTCGACCTCGCAGGGGCCCAGCGCGTAGCCCAGGGGGCGGCTCAGGATGGCGGTCGACGGGGTTCGCGGAGGACGGCCGGGTTCGAGGACCTTGCGCAGGTTGGAGAGGTAACTGTGGAGTGTTCCGTGGGCCCTGGGCGGCGGGGCGCCGTCGTAGACGTCGCCGAGGAGCGTGTCGACCGAGACGGTGGCGCCACGGGCGATGAGGAGGCGGGCGAGAAGGAGCCGGGGGCGGGGGCCGCCCACGTCGACCGGCTCTCCGTCGACGGAGGCCCGGAAGGGACCGAGCACCCGGAACGCCAGAGCCATGATGCGCAAGCGTACCTGGACGATCACGGCGCGACCCTTCGTCACGCCGTCAGTGCTCCGCCCGCAGGTAGACGGGCCCCGCTCGCGCACTGGCCGAAGCCTCACGTGAGGTCAGCCCGGGAAACCGGAGCGCCACGGTCGCGGTCACCTCGGTCACCCCGGCCTCGATCTCACACGACGCGAGCCGCGCGGCGTTGGCGGCGACCACCGCCGCCGCCCGCTCACACGCCTCGCCGGGGGCGGCGATCGCCAGTTCGGCGGCGGCCAGCGCGCCCAGGTCGGCGGCGCTCCGCGCCGTGTGAACGGCCACTCTCGCCATCCCGACCTGGACGAACACGTAAGCCAACCCCCACGCCAGAGCCGTGGCCGCGACCACCCAGACGGTCGCCGACCCCCGATCACGTCGCACTTCTCACCCTCACGATCGACTTCTCCCTGTCACGTCACGGCAGTACGCCCTTCTCGGTCGCCGAGGAGGCCGACGCGGACACCGTCACCTCGGGCCCCGCCCACATGGGACGAACCCGGGCCCGCACCGTCACCTCCGTGAGCGACGCCCCGACCGTCACCTCGACCGAGGCCCCGGCAGGCGCCACCGCCAGCGCGCCCTCCCGCACGGCGGAGACCCCGTCTCCTCGGGCCGCGGCCCGCGCTCCGGCACGGGCGGCGTCCACACACTCCAGCCGGGCACCCACGACGGCCACCGCCCACAGGGCCGCACCGAGGACGACCACCAGCGCAGGCAGCGCGACGGCCGTCTCGGCGGTGGCCGAGCCGCGCTCCCGCCGGCTCATCCGGCCAGCGCCAGCGCCTTCTGCACGAGCGAGACGAGCAGCTGCTGGACGTCGGGCGAGGTCACCACCTTGAACAGCAACCCCGCGAACCCACAGGCCGCGACGGTCCCGACGGCGTACTCGGCGGTCGACATCCCCGCGTCAGTCCGCGCCGGCCCGGCCCGCTCGGCCAGCACCCGGGCCGCCCGAGCGGCCGCCTCGCGGAGGCGACCGGCGGCGCGGGCCCGCTTGGATGCGGCCGGGGGCGGAGCGGCGGCTCTGGTCCACGAGATGCCTTGGGTCTTGACGTTCACGCGTCCTCCTGTCACCGGTCCGGACTCTCCGTCCCGGCACCGGTAGCCTGCCGACGGGGGAACCCTTTCCACCGGCCTGAGGCTCTGCCTGTGGAAAACGAAAGACCTGTGGATAACTCGAAAGCCCTGTGTGTACGGGGATTCAGACCCTGGAACAGGCATGCCGAAGCGGCGTTATCCACATCTGTGGATAACGCCGATCCACAGGCTGTGCAGAACCAGCTGCACCTGTGGACAGCGCCTGGGTGACCAGCTGACGCGACCGAGTCCTTCGCGAGTTACGAAATATCAGGCAGTGGCACGGATCGACGCCTCACGCCGAACCGCCGGTCACGGCGCGAGTACCTGAGCGGCAAGCCCCGCCACGACCGGGATGATCCCCAGGAAGCAGAACGCCGGCAGGAAGCACACCCCCAACGGCGCCACCGCCTGCACCCCGACCCGCCGGGCAGCCGCCGAAGAAGCCGCCCGACCGGCTTGGCGAGCGTCCTCAGCCACCCGGGTCAGCACATCGGCGACCGGCGCCCCCGACTCCACCGCCCGCGCGATGGCCCTGGCCAGCAACGCCAGAGAGTCCTCGGCGGCAAGCCCCCGCCACACCTCGACGGGATCGGCCCCCAGCCGCATCTGCCCACCCGCCCACCGCAACCGCTCCCCCAACGGCCCATCCACAACCCGGGCGACGATCTCGACCGCACCGACAAGGGGCTGCCCCGCCCGCAGACACTCGGCCATCAGATCCGCCGCGAACGGCAGATCAGCCCGAACCAGCTCCTTACGCCGCCGCTCCTGAGGAGACTCCTTCCGCCTGACGTGCACCACGACAGCCCCGGCGAGCAACACCCCCAGCACCACGCCGGCCACCCCGCCGACCACCAGCACCACCAGGACAAGCACCGGCCCCGCGACGAGAGCCATCCGCCCCGCCGGGTTCTCAGCCACGGCAGCCCGAGCCACAGGAGGCGCGACAACCGCCCGAAGCCGATCAGCCGGCCTCCGCCGAACCGGCCAACACATGACAGCGAGCGCCACGCACAGCCCCGAAAGAATCCCCACCATCACACCCTCGCCCCCAGCGAAACAGCCGACATCAGCGAACGCTCTCCTCCGCCTTCCGGACCATCCGGTCCGTCCACCGCAGCCCCGCCACATTGAGCAGCACCCCCACCCCCAGACACCCCAACCCGGGCGCCGTAGTGAAGAGAAACGGCAGCGGCCGCATCCCCAACCCGGCGGCCATCAGCAACCCGAGCACGGGCAACCCCGCCAGGAGGCGAGCGGTGGCCCGGGGCCCCGCCAGTTGGGCCGAGATCTCCTGACGATGGTTCTCCATGTCCCGCAGCGCCCCGCCCACCCGCTCCACGAGCGGAGCCAGCCCCCCGCCCACGCTCACCCCCACCTCCCAGCACGACGCGAGCCGCCGCAGGCCCTCACCCCCGACGGCAGGTGCCGCATCCACCAGAGCCGCCGCGACGTCACCCCCGTCACGCGCGACCCGGGCCACCGGCCGGAGCGCCTCGACGAACTCCGGTGGCCCCTCCACGGACCCGATGCCCCTGGAGAGCGCCTCACCGGGCGTACGCCCCGCCGCCAGCTCCGCGACGATCGCCTGGCACAGTTCGACCGTTCCAGCCCGCCAGGCCCGAAACAGGGCCGCGCGCGAGCGCCGGGCCCGGAGGAAGTTCGGCACGGAGAAGCCGGGGCTCGCCTCGCGGGTCAGTCGCACCAGACGTACGGCAGGCAGGGAAGGCCCGCACCACACCCAGACGGCCAGCCCGGCGCAGAGCCCGGCCAGCACAACGATGATCGTCACCGCCCCACGCACCGATCCCGGAGCGCCTCGAAGGCCGCGCCCTCACGCACCCCGCCCCGCCCGTCGAACGTCACGGCGGGCACCGCTTCGACGAACCCGCCCGGGCCTCGGCGCAGCAGGCAGATCTCCGCCACCCGCCGGACGCCCGTCCCGGTGTCGCGCACGACGTGGACGACGGCGTCCAGGGCCGCCGCGAGCTGGCTGTGCACGGCCTCCCGGCTCAACCCGGCGGCGCAGGCGAGGGCCTCCAGGCGGGGCGGCACGTCGGCGGCGGTGTTGGCGTGCAGCGTGCCGCACCCGCCTTCGTGGCCCGTGTTCAGCGCGGCCAGGAGATCGACCACCTCGGCACCTCGGACCTCCCCGACCACGACGCGGTCGGGCCGCATGCGCAGGGCCTGCCGGACGAGGTCGCGCAGCGTCACCCCGCCGACGCCCTCCAGGTTCGGCGGACGCGTCTCCAGCCGCACCACGTGCGGATGCGCGGGGCGCAGTTCGGCCGAGTCTTCGACCAGTAGCAGCCGCTCCCCCGGGTCGGCGAGCGACAACAGCGCGGACAGGAGGGTCGTCTTGCCGGTGCCGGTGCCGCCTGACACCAGGAACGCCAGCCGGGCCCGGATCACCGACCGGAGCACCTGCGCCCCCACGCCCGTCACCAGGTCGTCGAGCCCGTAGGCGTGCCGGGGCGGCAACCGCAACGACAGGCAGGTGCCTTCGGCCGAAACGGGCGGCAGCACCGCGTGCAGCCGGACCCCGCCCGACAGCCGCGCGTCGACGTAGGGGCAGGCGTCGTCGAGCCGTCGCCCGGCGGCGGCGGCCAGCCGCTGCGCGAGGCGTCGCACGTCGTCGTCCGACCGGAAGACGACCGGCGTCTTCCGCAGCCCGCCCCCGTCGTCGACCCACACCTCGCGAGGCCCGTTGACCAGCACGTCGGTCACCCCGGGTTCGGCCAGCAGCCCTTCGAGCGGCCCCGCCCCGATGAGTTCGGCGCGCAGCACCCGGGCGACGGCCAGCACTTCGGCGTCTCCCAGAACGGCCCGCTCGGCGCGCAGCGCGCCGGCCACCTGGGCCGGTGAGGGATCGAGCCCGTCGCGCGCCAGCCGGACCCGGACCGCTTCGAGCAGCTCCGCCGAGACCGCACTCACGCCAGACCCGCCAGCAGTTCCCCGCAGAACCGCCCCAGCGGTGTTCGCTTGAGGGGCGGCGCGTCCCCCCGGTCGAGCGCCTCGGCCAGGCCCCGCTGCTCCGGCAGCACCCCGGCCAGCGGCACCCCCAGCGACTGGGCCACCACGGCGGGATCCAGGCTCCCGCCGCGCACGACCGCCCGTACGTCACCCGCCTGTTCGCGCACCCCGGCCAGCGCCTGCCCGGCCGCCAGCACACCTCGCACATCTGCGGAAACCACCAGCAAAGCCACCCCGGACCGCGAAAGCGCCTCCTCGGCCCCGGCGTCGACGAACCGTGGCAGATCGACCACCACGAGATCGCACCCGCGCCGGGCCGCCTCCAGCACCGCGCGCATGGCCTCGCGGGGGATCCGCATCGGCTCGCCCCGGTGCCATGACAGGACAGTCAACTCGCCGAAGGTCGGCAGCGCCCCTTGAAGGGCCGCGTAGCTCACCCGCCCCTCGCGCCCCACGATGTCGGGCCACCGGGCCCCGGTCGCCTCCTCCTGCCCGAGCACCACGTCGATCCCGCCGCCCAGCGGATCGGCGTCGACGAGCAGGGTCCGCGACCCCGATCGGGCGGCGGTCAGCGCCAGCGAGGCCGCCAGCACCGTGGCCCCCACGCCGCCTCGCCCGCCGGCCACGCAGACCACCGCCCCGGCGCGGGAGGAGGGCTCGGCGGCCTCGGCGAACTCGTCGACGAGCAGCCGTTCGGCGTCGGGCAGCTCCAGGACGGCCGACGCCCCGACCGCCACGCAGCGCCGCCACATCGAGGGATCGGCCGGGTCGGACGTCACCAGCAGCACCCCCTGCCGGGGCGGCGGGCCGGTGGCGGCGAGGGCGTCGGCGAGGTCGGCCCCCACGACGACCAGCGGCGCGGTGCGCCAGCGCGGCCGGGCCTGGGCGGCTTCGTGGGCGACGTCGAGTTCGACTCCGGCGGCGGCCGCCACGCGGAGGAGGTCGTCGAGCAGGTCGCGGTCGGCGGTGACGGCGAGAGGGCGGTGCATAAGTGGAAGCTCCTCGGTCAGTAACCCAAGGAAGCCCACGGTGCCGACCGCGAGGAGATCAGAAACGCCCGAACCGAGCTCTGTGGATAAGGGTCGCCCTGTGGAAAAAGGGGGCGACCCCCGCCGGGGGGGAGAGCGGGGGTCGCCGATCGGTCCGGCTCCGGGGGGGTAGAGCCGGTCCCGTGTGATGAAAGCTTTCATCAGTGGGCCAGGGCATGGCAAGGGACTTGCAAAGGTGCCCTGTGCACAGTCACTCCCACACTGGGAGATAACACCGTATGCTGCCCGATCCGCCCGAGTTTCGTCGAGGAGCAATCTGCAATTTGCGGCAGTTTTTTTGGGCTTCGCGCAAACGGTGGGAATGCGGCCAGACGGTCACGGTCAGTGATCACTGTCAGAAGGGGACGTGATGTATCGATCCATTGCCCCACACGGCCACAAACCACACCAGAAGCCGTAATCGGCGGATTCCGGGCTCAGTAAAGGTCTTGCTCGGAGGGGTTCCCAAGTGCGCAGTTCCGACGTACAAAGGGCGTACGGACCGAGTGTCCGGGTACGGCCGCCGGGTACCCACGTGCGACCAGCCGCGGGAGGCGTGTCGTTGCGGGCTTGCCCCGTTTCGACAAAATTAGGTGCACGCTTGGTAACCCGGCTCGACGTACTGGCGACGGCGTCCCATTCCAGGGACGCCGTCCGCTTGTGTCCGCAATTGCTTAACGCGACAGCGCTTCACAAATGGCCGTCGTCTCCCTGGCCCCCAGAACCACTGCCCGCGCGCAGTGGACCACCCACGCCGCCACCCCGTCGGGCGTCCCGGTCAGATAGGCCTTCAGAGCCTGGGTGTACGACCCCGCCGACTCCCGGTGCCCCACCTCCACCGCCACGATCGACTTCGGGTCGAGGCCGTGCTCGACCAGGCTGAGCCGCTCGGCCGCCCGCGCCACCAGCCCGTCGGCCACGCCGAACGGCCGCAGCGCCACGATCTCGGCGTGCACGATCGCGCCCAGCACGAGCGCGGGCGCCTTCGTCGAGGTCAGCCCGGCCAGCGCCGCCATCCGCGCGGACACGTCCACCGGAGCCGGCCCGATCCCCAGCGGATCGGCCACCGTGCCGCCCGTACGCGGACGCCCCGGATCGGCGAGCAGCCCCGCGGCCGCGAGCGTGTGGAGACGGGCCAGCACCTGCGGCGGCGCCGACCGCCACAGCGGCCCGAGCCGCCCCAGCTCGGCGGAGACCCGCAGCGCCCCCTGCGCCACCGGATCGTCGGCCTCCCCGGCCCGCAACGTGCCCAGCGGAACGTCGACGCCCTCCAGCGCGGCCGAGGCCCTGGCACCACGCAACGCGGACTCGGCCGACACTTCGGGCTGCCGCCTGCGCAGGATGCGATGCCGATAGAGGACGTCGACGGCCTCCCGGGCCTCCGACACGGCCTCGGGCACCCCGGGCAGTTCAGCCACCACGACCAGCGGATCACTCATCCGGCCGACCCTATCGACAGCCAAGGCCCCTTCCGTTACGGCTCCGCCCACCCGGCCCGCGCCGTCACGAGCCCCCGGAGACCCCAAAGACCACGCCAGCCTTCCGGAGACCGTTCAACGACGAGCTGACGCCGCTGAACGAAGTCGGGTTTGACTCCCCCAGGCCCAGTCACGTGTCATTAACACCCGATACGGCACGATACGAAGAAGTAAGGCCATAGGAATTTCGGGTAAGGAGTTCGCGGTGACGGAGTCCCAGGAAACGCTGTCGAACCTGTTGCAGGAGAACCGCCGGTTCGAGCCGCCCGCGGAGCTCGCGGCGGCGGCGAACGTCACGGCGAGCGCCTACACGGAGGCCTCGGCCGACCGGCTGGCCTTCTGGGAGGCGGCGGCCGACCGGCTGACCTGGGCGGAGCGCTGGCACACCACCCTGGAGTGGGAGGCGCCGTTCGCGAAGTGGTTCGTCGGCGGCAAGCTGAACATCGCCTACAACTGCGTCGATCGGCACGTCGAGGCCGGCAACGGCGACAAGGTGGCCTTCTACTGGGAGGGCGAGCCCGAAGGTGACAGCCGCGTCATCACCTATGCCGACCTGCAGAAAGAGGTCTCGAAGGCGGCCAACGCGCTGACCGAGCTCGGGGTCGGCAAGGGCGACCGCGTGGCGATCTACATGCCGATGATCCCCGAGTTGCCCGTCTCGCTGCTGGCCTGCGCGCGCATCGGCGCGATCCACTCGGTCGTGTTCGGCGGGTTCTCCGCCTCGGCGCTGAAGAGCCGCATCGACGACGCCGACGCCAAACTGGTGATCACCGCCGACGGCGGCTTCCGGCGCGGGGCGCCCAGCGCGCTCAAGCCCACCGTGGACGAGGCCGTGGCCGAGTGCCCGCAGATCGAGAAGGTGCTCGTCGTCCGCCGGACCGGCCAGGACGTCGCCGTCACCGACAAGGACGTCTGGTGGCACGACGTGGTGGAGCGTCAGAGCGACCAGCACACCCCCGAGCCCCACGACGCCGAAGACCCGCTCTACATCCTCTACACGAGCGGCACCACGGGTAAGCCGAAGGGCATCCTGCACACCACGGGCGGCTACCTCACCCAGACGGCCTGGACCCACAACGCGGTCTTCGACCTCAAGCCCGACACCGACATCTACTGGTGCACCGCCGACATCGGCTGGGTGACCGGCCACAGCTACATCGTCTACGGCCCCCTGGCCAACGGCGCGACCAGCGTGATCTACGAGGGCACCCCCGACACCCCGCACCGCGGCCGGTTCTGGGAGATCGTGCAGAAGTACAAGGTCACGATCCTCTACACGGCGCCGACCGCCATCCGCACGTTCATGAAGTGGGGCGACGACATCCCCGCCAAGTTCGACATGTCGTCGCTGCGGGTGCTGGGCTCGGTCGGCGAGCCGATCAACCCGGAGGCCTACGTCTGGTACCGCGAGCACATCGGCGCGAGCCGGACCCCGGTCGTGGACACCTGGTGGCAGACCGAGACCGGCGCGATCATGATCAGCCCGCTGCCCGGCGTCACCGCCGGCAAGCCGGGCGCGGCCATGCAGCCGCTGCCGGGCATCGTCGCCGACGTCGTCGACGACCAGGGCAAGTCGGTGCCGAACGGCGGCGGCGGCTTCCTGGTCGTGCGCGAGCCGTGGCCGTCGATGCTGCGCGGCATCTGGGGCGACCCCGAGCGCTACAAGGAGACCTACTGGTCGCGGTTCGACGGGTTCTACTTCCCCGGCGACGGCGCCAAGCGCGACGACGACGGCGACCTGTGGCTGCTGGGCCGCGTCGACGACGTCATGCTGGTCTCTGGCCACAACATCTCGACCACCGAGGTCGAGAGCGCCCTGGTCAGCCACCCGAAGGTGGCCGAGGCGGCCGTCGTGGGCGCGACCGACCCGGTGACCGGCCAGGCCATCGTGTCGTTCGTGATCCTGCGCGGCAGTGCGGAGGAGGGCGGGGACATCGCCGCCGAGCTGCGTCAGCACGTCGCCAAGGTCCTCGGCCCGATCGCCAAGCCCCGGCAGATCATGGTCGTGCCGGAACTGCCGAAGACCCGATCGGGCAAGATCATGCGCCGCCTCCTGCGTGACGTGGCCGAGAACCGGTCGCTGGGCGACGTGACCACCCTCACCGACAGCTCGGTCATGAACCTGATCTCGGAGAAGCTTCCCAGCGCCAAGAGCGAGGACTGATCCTTCGTCCACAGCCGGGGCGGTTGTCCACAGGTGACAGCCCACCCCGGCTGTGATCGTTCGGCGCTGGGTAAAGTGGGCCGAAGGTGTGCCGGGAAGTCTGGTCGGCGATTTCTGGGGGAATCGTCCGGGCATTTCCCCAATCACCCGAGGGGGAGCACTTGCGCCGTCCACTCCACTACGCGGCGCAGGTCGCCGAGGCTCTGCGGACCGAGACGATCGGTGGCGTGATCATGCTGATCGCCACGGTCCTCGCACTGATTTGGGCGAATTCGCCCTGGTCGGGGGCTTATGAGGCGCTCCGGTCCGTCGTCGTGCCGGGTCCGCTCCATCTCACGCTGTACGAATGGGCGGCCGACGGGCTGCTGGCGATCTTCTTCTTCGTCGCCGGGGTGGAGCTGAAGGAGGAGTTCGTCCACGGGGAGCTGTCCCGCTTCCGCGACGCGATCCTGCCGGTCGTGGCCGCGCTGGCCGGGATGGTAGTGCCGGCGCTGATCTACGTGGGGGTGAGCTGGGGAGTGCCGAACGCCGCACGGGGGTGGGCGATTCCGACGGCGACCGACATCGCGTTCGCGCTGGCCGTGCTGGCCGTGACCGCGTCGGCGCTGCCGATGGCGCTGCGCGCGTTCCTGCTGACCCTCGCCGTGGTCGACGACCTCGGCGCGATCATCGTGATCGCCCTGTTCTACGGCGATAAACCGTCCTTCCTGCCGCTCTTGGCCGCCGTCGTGGTGCTCGCCGTCTTCGGCCTGCTCCAGCGGCGCCGGGTCAGATCCGCCTTTCTGTACGTCCTTCTCGGCGTCGCCGCCTGGGTGCTGCTGCACGAGGCGGGCATCCATCCGACCGTCGCGGGGGTGGCCTGCGGGCTGCTCATGAACGTCGACGGCGATCCGTCGCCCGCCGCCAGGGCCGACCACGTGGTCAGGCCCGTCTCGGCGGGGTTCGCGGTGCCGGTCTTCGCCTTCCTCGCCGCCGGGGTTCCGCTCGATTTGAGCGCCCTCGAAGGCGTTTTCACCGACAGAATCGCTCTCGGCGTGCTTCTCGGGCTCGTCGTCGGGAAGTTCGTCGGTGTGTTCGGCGGTGCGTGGCTCTCGGTACGACTGGGTTTCGCCCGGATCAGCCCAGATCTGGTCTGGCGTGACATTGCGGCCGTGTCGGTCCTCGCCGGGATCGGCTTCACCGTCTCGCTGCTCATCGGCGACCGCGCCTACCAGGGCGACACCGGGGTCACCACGGCGGTGCTGATGGCAAGCGTCATCGCATCGTTGCTGGCGGCGGCGCTGCTCAGGATCCGCGTACGGACGAGGGCACGAGATGATATTTGACAGTCCGCAGAATAGGAGATCCCTGATGCGCGAGGACGAATCGCTCGGCGCTCTGGTCGCCGAGGCGAGCACCCATGTTTCCACGCTGGTGAGGGCGGAGATCGAGCTCGCCAAGAGCGAGCTCAAGTTCGACGCGAAGCGGGTGGGCATGGCCACCGGCCTGTTCGCCGCCGCCGCCTTCACGCTCCACCTGGTCCTGATCCTGGCCTCCTTCACGATCGCCTACGTCCTGCACGACGCCGTCGGCCTGTCGACCTGGCTGTCATTCCTGATCGTCACCGTGTTCTACCTGGTGGTGGCCGGGGTCCTGGGCTTCGTCGGCTACCGCAGGCTGCAGGGCCTGGCCGGGTTCAAGCGCACCAGGCGCTCGCTCCAGAGCCTCAAGTCCACCGACGAGACGCCCCACATCGAGCCGGTGGCCACGACCACCGCGGGCGAGGTGGGCGCCCACCGCGCCACGATCGCGTCATGAAACAGGCCCCGGAGGAGAACCAGCTGGTCCGGGCCGAGGGCCCGTGGGAACACCGCTGGATCCACGCCGGGGGCACCCGCTTCCACGTGGTGGAGGCCGGTGAGGGCCCGCTCGTCCTGCTGCTGCACGGCTTCCCGCAGTTCTGGTGGACGTGGCGGCACCAGCTGGAGGCCCTGCCCGCGGCCGGCTACCGGGCGGTCGCGGTCGATCTCCGGGGGTACGGCGCCAGCGACAAGCCGCCCCGGGGATACGACCTGCCGACCCTGGCCGGAGACGCGGCCGGCCTGATCAGGGCCATGGGCGAGACCGGCGCCATCGTCGTCGGCCACGGGTGGGGCGGCTGGACGGGCTGGACGATGGCCGCCCGCGAGGCCAAGTTCGTACGCCGCCTGGTGGTCGTCTCGGCGCCGCACCCTTTGCGGCTGCGCACGGCCATGCTCACCGACCCACGGCAGCTGCGGGCCAGCGGCCACGCGTTCGGCTTCCAGCTGCCGCTGTGGCCCGAACACCGGCTGACCCGCAAGAACGCCGCCCGCGTCGGCCGGCTGCTCGACACGTGGTCGGGCCCCGCCTGGCCGTCCGAGGAGCTCAACCCGGTCTACCAGGACGTCTTCCAGATCCCGGCGTCGGCCCACTGCGCCCTGGAATACCACCGCTGGTTCGCCCGCTCGCAGTTGCGCCCCGACGGCCGCCGCTACGCCCGTCAGATGCGCCGCGAGGTCGAGGCCCCGACCCTCCAGCTCCACGGCGCGCTCGACACGTGCATGCTGCCCCGCACCGCCCAGGGGTCGGGCCAGTTCGTCGCCGCCCCCTACCGCTGGCGGCTGATCGAGGGCACGGGCCACTTCCCCCACGAAGAACGCCCCGACGTCTTCAACGCCGAGCTGACCTCCTGGCTGGCCGACCCCGAACCCGACCGATGAGCCGCGACCGCGACGCCGAGGGCCGGGCCCGCAGCGCCCGTCCCCGCGACGCCTTCGGCCGCCCGCTCCCCCACGGCGCCGAGGGCGTGGCCCGCGTCCCCGACGACTACGCCCCCACGGCCGAGCAGGCCGTCGCCGACGGCGTCGAGATGCTCCGCCTCGACCGCCCGTTCCACGCCCACGAGATCTTCGAAGGCCGCTGGAAGTCCTGCCCGCCCGACGAGAGGGAACTGTGGCAGGGCCTCGCGCAGATCTGCGTCGGCCTGACCCACCTGCAGCGGGGGAACGCGCGGGGCGCGGAGACGCTGCTGGAACGCGGCGCGGCCCGCCTGGTCCCGGTCGAGGGCCGGCCCTACGGAATCGACGCGGCCCGGGCCGCCCGGGCGCGGTCGGTCGCCGACCTCCTGGCCGCGCTGGGAGCCGAGCTCTAGGCGGAGACCTCCGCGGGTCCGGGCCGCAGACCCGGAGCCAGGGCCAGGGTGACCGCGAGCGACGCCACGGCCAGCACCGTCATCGCGGTCGCCGGGCTGCTGAACTGGGCCACCGACCCCGCCACCGCCGCGCCCACCCCCTGCATGACCATCATCCCCGAGCCGTTCAGACCCAGGGCGTGCCCGCTGAGCTCGTCGGGGGTGAGGGCCATCAGCCGTTCCTGGAGGAGCAGGCCGGCGGCGTACCCGACGGAGGCGAGGGTCACCGCGGCGACCGCGACGCCGATCGGCGGGTCGGTGAAGAAGACCAGGTAGGGGACGGCCAGGAGGAGGCGCATCGGGGCGCCCAGCCGTGGCCGCCATCCGGCCGGGACGAACCGCCCGATGAGGGTGTCGCCGATCAGCATACCGAAGGCGGCGAAGGCGAACAGGACGCCGGCGCGGCCCGGGTCGTACGAGACGAACAGCGATTCGCACCCCACGATCAGCCCGTTCGGCACCCAGAGGGCCAGGAAGACATACCGCCGGGGCTTGGACGCCCACAGCCGCGAATTGCCCTGCCACGTCTGCGCCACCGACGGCCGCCCGGCCGCGCGCGGCGGCCGTTTCGACAGCCCGACCAGCACGACCAGCGCCGCGACGAACTCCAGGGCGGCGCTGATCAGCAGCGTCTGGACGGGGGTGAGCAGCGCGACCAGCAGCCCGCCGGCCGCGAACCCGGCGATCTGCGAACCGCCGACGGCCATGTTGAGCACGGAGCGGCCGAGCAGGAACCCGTCCCGCGTGAGGATCTCGTTCAGCAGCCCGTAACGCACCCCGCCGCCGACCGACGCGACCACGCCGACCACGACCAGCACGGCGAACCGCACCGCGATCGGCAGGTCGGGCACGGCCTGCACAGCCGAGCCGAGCCCGAACACCACGGCGAGCCCCGAGAGCGCCATCCGGGGCGGCAGCCGGTCGGCGGCCGACATCAGCAACGTCGCCCCGAAGACCTGCGCGAGCAGCGGCCCGAACATGGCCAGCGCCGACAGCAACGGCGACCCGGTCGCCTCGAACACGAGCGTCCCGAGCGCGAGATTCCCGATCGTCGAGGCCACGACCTGCAACGTGGACGTCGCGAACAGGGGCGCGAACTCCTTGGTAGCGAACAACTCCCGATATGTACGCATGAGGAGCACATTCCATCCCCGCAGGTCAGACCAGGTAAGGTTTCGCGCGGACGCGAAACGACCGGCCCCGAAGGCCTCTGAATCGATCGGGAGGGTGTGCATGGGCTGGTGGCAGATCGGCGCCGACACGTTGGCCGGGAGCAGGTTCGTGGTGTCGCCGCTCGCCGAGACCACCGCGTGCATGTTCGCCCTCGGCCGCGCCCACCCCGCCCACCCCGGTGAGCAGCACTGGTTCGAGCGGCACGCCGACCGCTACAAGGCCCGCCTCGCCGACGACCCCCTCGACGCCCTGCTGATGCGCGCCGCGAACGGAGCCGAGTGGGTCGCCGACTTCCTCGTCCCGACGCCCGCCGGAACCGGGGAACCGACGTTCGATGACGAGGTCGCCACCATCAGGGCCACCCCGCCCGACGTCGTGTACGCCGACCTCGAGGTCTCACTCGGCCGCATGCTGCCCGGCCCGCTGCGCCGCACCGACCTGGCCGAACGGGCGGCGTGCGTACTGGAATGGGTGTGGAAGGAGGCGGTCGAACCCACCTGGGACCGGCGCAGGCGCGTCCTCGAAGCCGACATCATCGGCCGCATCGGCAGCCTCAGCATGGGCGGCTGGGAGGCGGCGCTCAACGACATGCGGCCGGGCATGCGCTGGCTCGGCGACAGCCGCTTGCAGATCAACACGACCAGCAACCCGCCCCGCGACCTCGCGACGGCGCGGCTGATGTTCGTGCCGGTCACGCCCCGGCACAGATGGGTGTCGTGGGAGCATCCGCACCGATACGCGGTGATCTATCCGGCCGCGGGCGTCCTCACCGAGATCCGCGACGTCTCCAAGCCGCTCGGGCGGCTGCTCGGCAGCGCCCGCGCGACCGTGCTCGTCCTGCTCGACACCCCGAAGAGCACGACGCAGCTCGTCGCGCTGACCGGCCAGGGGCTCGGTTCGGTGGGCCGCCATCTGAAGGTGCTGCTCGACGCGGGCCTGATCGAACGCCGCCGGGCGGGCAAGTCGGTCCTCTACTACCGCAGCCGCACCGGCGACGCGGTGGTGGCGTCGTCGGGATAGCCGCTCACGACCAGACCGGTTCGGCGCTCTCGAAGACGGTCCCGTCGGCCCCGAAGACCAGGAACCGGTCGAAGTCGGCCGCGAACCACCGGTCGTGCGTCACCGCCAGCACCGTGCCGGTGAAGCCCGCCAGCCCCTGTTGCAGGGCCTCGGCGCCGGCCAGGTCGAGGTTGTCGGTGGGCTCGTCGAGCAGGAGCAACGTCGCCCCCGACAGCTCCAGCAGCAGGATCTGCAGTCGCGCCTGCTGTCCGCCCGACAGGGTCTCGAACGGCTGGTTGGCGGCGGGAGCGAGTTCATAACGCGCCAGCGCGGCCATCGCCTCGTTCAGGATCAGCGCGCCGGCCGCCATGACCAGTTCGACCGGCCGGCGGCCGTGCAGGTCGGGCCGCGCGTGGGTCTGGACGAAGCGGCCGGGCCGCACCCGCGCCCCGAGCCGGACCGCCGGGTTCGTCCCGTCGTAGGCCGCCTCCACGACCTGGAGGAACGTCGACTTGCCCGACCCGTTGGAGCCCAGCACGCCCACCCGCTCGCCGAACCAGACCTCGGCGCCGAACGGTTCGGTCAGCCCGGCCAGCTCCAGGCCTTCGCAGGTCACGGCACGTTTCCCGGTCCGGCCGCCGCGCAGCCGGATGCGGACGTTCTGGGCCTTCGGCGCGCGTTCGGGCGGTCCGGCCTGCTCGAACCGGCCGAGCCGGGTGCGGGCGGCGCGGTAGGCCGACGAGAGGGCGTCGTTGTTGGCCGAGGTCTGCCGCAGGGTGTGGACGAGCTGCCGGAGCTTGGCGTGCTCCTCCTCCCAGCGGCGGCGGCGCTCCTCCAGCCGGTCGATCCGGTCGGCGCGGGCGGTGGCGTAGGTCGCGAAGCCGCCGCCGTGGATCCAGACGCCGCGGTCCTCCACGGTGACGACGCGGTCGGCCACGTTCGCCAGGAGCTGCCGGTCGTGGGAGACCAGCAGCACCGTCTTGCCGCTGGCGGCCAGCCGGCTTTCCAGCCACTGCTTCCCGGCGACGTCGAGGTAGTTGTCGGGCTCGTCGAGCAGCAGGACCTCGTCGGGGCCGCGCAGCAGGGCCTCCAGGACGAGCCGTTTCTGCTCCCCGCCCGACAGCGTCGTGACCTGGCGTCCGCGGACCGCCTCGAACGGCAGGCCCATCGACGCGGTCACGCACACGTCCCAGACGGTCTCCATGGCGTAGCCGCCGGCGTCGGCGTAGTCGGAGACGGCCTGCGCGTAGGTGAGCTGGGCCGCCTCGTCGTCGCGGGCGGCCAGCGCCGCCTCGGCCGCCGACACGGCCTCGGCCGCGGCCTTGACGTGCGGGGGCGCGACCGACAGCAGCAGGTCGTGGACGGTGCTCCGGTCGCGGATGCTCCCGACGAACTGCCGCATGACGCCGAGCCCGCCGGTCTGCGCCACCCGCCCGTCGTCAGGTAGCAGGTCGCCGGCGATGAGCCTGAGCAGGGTGGTCTTGCCCGCGCCGTTCGGCCCGACCAGCCCCGCCTTCACGCCGTCGCCGACCCGGAACGACACGTCGCTGAGCAGCAGACGCCCGTCGGGCAGGACGTAACTCAGATGATCGACTTCGACATGGCCCGGCATCTCACCCTCCACCGGATCGTTGTTCGAGTAACCGGACCAACGATCCGGTCCTCGAACGTCATACTAGACTCGGCCAGGTGAACGCGAGAACCGGTGGGGTGTGGCTGAGGGCGTCCAGCCGCGAAGAACGGGGTGGCCCCCCGCTCAGCAGGCGGCGGATCGTCGAAGAGGCCGTGGCGCTGCTCGACGCCGAGGGGGCCGACCGGCTGACCATGCGGCGGCTGGCCGAGCGGCTCGGCACCGGGTCGACGACCCTCTACTGGCACGTGAAGACCAAAGACGACGTCCTCGACCTCGCGCTCGACGCGATCTTCGCCGCCGTCCCGATCCCCGAAGATCAGGAATGGCGGGCGGGCGTCACCCGCCTGATCGGCGACTGGCGGGCCACCCTGCTGCGCCATCCCTGGTCGGCCGCGCTACTGGGCCGCCCGATGCTGGGGCCGAACGTGCTGGCCAGAAGCGATTTCCTGTACGCCGCCCTCATCGGCGCCGGAGTCGCCGAACCCCACCTCACGGCCGCCGCGTTCGGGCTGTCGAACTTCGTCATCGGCTCGGCCCTCATGCAGGCGACCTGGCTCGTCAACGCCGACGCCGAGACCCGCGACGCCGCCCGCGACCACATGGACCACCAGCGCGACCGCTACCCGGCCCTCGCCGCGCACGGCCCGCTGACCGCGACCGACGACTGGGACGAGAGCTTCGAGCGCGGCCTGAACTGGCTGCTCGACGGGGTCGAGGCCACGATCGCGACCGGTTAGTCGCACTCCTGCGTGTCGACCCGGGCGATGGCCGCGCTGCCGTCTTCGGCGTCGGTGCGGACCTCTTCGGCCGTCAGCGCGTAGCCGGTGTCCTTCTGGTCGGTGGCGGCGGCGAAGATGACGCCGAAGACCCGGCCGTCGGGGGCGAGGAGCGGCCCGCCCGAGTTGCCCGGCTGCACCTCGCCGCGGATCGCGTAGACCTCGCGGTCGACCGTGTGGCGGTTGTAGATGTCGTAGGACTCGGCGGGCTGCTTCACCCGGATGCGGGCCGGCTTGATGGTGAAGCCGTGGCCCTTCGGGTAGCCCGCAATGATGGCGTCGTCTTTCGACTCGGCCGCCATGTCGAACTTCAGCGGGTTGACGTCGAGCGACTCGACGTAGAGGACCGCGATGTCGCGGTCGGGGTTGTAGAGAACGACCCGCGCCTCATGGCTGGCGCCCCGGTAGTCGGTCACCCGCAGGTCCTGCGACACGCCGGCCACGACGTGGGCGTTGGTCATGATGCGGTGCGGGGCGTAGGCGAAGCCGGTGCCCTCGATACGCTTGCGGCAGGTCGGGGCGGTGCCCTGCACCTTCACGATCGCGCGGCGCGCCCGCGCCAGCTGCGGGTCGTTGATGATGCTCTCGTCGGGGGCGGGCACGTCGACGAACTGCGCGCCGCCGATCGCGGTGAACACCTCGGGCCACGGCGAGGCGTCGACGAACTCGCGGAAGCCGCGCGTCAGGTCGCGGGCCGCCTCGGGCATCGCCTGGTCCATCGTCTTCAGCAGCAGGGAGTCGTTCACCTGCTGCTTGGGCAGCGGGAAGTTCATCGAGATGATGAGCGAGCCGATCAGCCAGGCGAACACCAGCACCGACAGGCCGCTGGCGAGCGAGCCGCCGAAGGCGTCGATGACGCGCGCGGGTTCCCAGGTGACGTGGGAGCGTACGACCGCGCCGATCGTCGAAGAGGCGAACTGGCCGACCGTCGCGGCGAGGAACACGATGACGATGGCGAGCAGGGCGCGTTCGGTCTCACCGTTGACCAGGGCTCCGGCGATCGGCGGCGCGATGAACATCCCGACCAGCGCGCCTCCGGCGAAACCCACGAAGCTGAACGCGCCGATGATGAAACCCTGGCGATACCCGGACACCGCGAAGGCCAGAATCAGGCCGATCAGGATGAGGTCGAGCAGATCGCCTTGCACGCCTGTTTTCCACCTCTATCGCCACCGGGCCCGGCCACCACCCTTAACCGTATCCAGCCACGCGCGGTCTCGTGCACGGGTTCTTCGCAGTCCACTCGATATCGTGACGCCATGGGGGGACCTGTTGAGGAACTGATCCAGACCGCACTGGCCGATGGAGACCCGGACGGCCCGACCCGCTGGGACGCCATCGCCGCCCTGCAAGAACGCGGTGACCTGGAGACATTCACCGCCGCGCGGCGCCTGTGCGCCGCCGACACGGCCACGGAGAGAATTCTCGGAATAGACATTCTGGGAGAACTCGGGCGTGACCGGCCGTTCGCCGACAAGACCTTGCCGGTGCTGCGTTTCCTGGCCGCGAGCGAGACCGAACCTCGCGTGCTCTACTCGGTGCTCATCGCCTTCGGTCATCTGCGCGACCCCCGGGCGCTGCCCTCGGTCATCGAACTCGCGTCGCATCCGGAGGCGACGGTCCGCTACGGCGCCGCGTACGCCCTCCCCAACGTCGTCGGCCGCCCGGCCGACCCGGCGGGGGTCGCGGCGCTGCGCCGCCTGGCGGCCGACCACGACGACGACGTGGCCGACTGGGCGACGCTGGGGCTGGCGCTAACGGGAGGCGAGGTTCACGACGTCAGGGGGCAGGTCCTCGATCCGTGACCGGTCCCACGGAACCTCGAACCCGCAGGTGGCGAGCATGCCGTCGAGCACTCCGGCGGTGAAGCCCCAGACCAGCAGGCCGCGCACGCGGAACGCGGGGCCGACGAACCCGCTCGGGTGACGCAGCTTGAACCGGTTGGCGGGATCGACGAGTTCGGCGACCGGAACGCGTTCGACCGACTCGACCTCGTCTGGTGAGGCGGCGTGGACGGCACAGGGGGTGTGCCACCAGCCGATGACGGGGGTCACGCGGTTGTCGCTGTGCGAGAGGTAGAGCTCGGGCATGGTGCCGAGCACCTCGACGCCCTCGGGGTCGAGGCCGGTCTCCTCGGCGGCCTCGCGGAGGGCCGCGCCGACCGGGCCGTCGTCGTCGGGGTCGACCCCGCCGCCGGGGAAGGCGGGCTGGCCGGCGTGGTTGCGTCCGGTGGAACTGCGCTGGATGAGCAGGATGTCGGGCCCGGCCGGGCCCTCGCCGAACAGCAGCAGAACGGCGGCCCTGCGGCCGCCGTTCCGT
The DNA here is from genome assembly GCF_005233835.1 of Herbidospora galbida. Classification (GTDB taxonomy): domain Bacteria; phylum Actinomycetota; class Actinomycetes; order Streptosporangiales; family Streptosporangiaceae; genus Herbidospora; species Herbidospora galbida. The sequence continues at coordinate 176,693 of NZ_SZQA01000005.1, forward strand.
GGTGGGCGCATGGCCGGAGGGACGGGGGATCGACCGGCCTTCTCCGCCGCGTCGGTGATCCAGGCCGGTACGTCGGTCATGGACACTCCAACCGCCGGCGCCCCGCGAAGCTTCCCGTCACGAGAACGGCCCGGAACGCACCAGCTTGGCGGCCACTTCGGGATCGGTCGGGCCGGTGCCGTACGAAGGACAGAGCGCCGCCAGCGGACACGCCCCGCAGGCCGGTTTGCGAGCGATGCAGATCCGGCGGCCGTGCCAGATGATGCGGTGGGAGAAGACCGTCCACTCGTTCTTCGGGATGAGCTGCCCGATCTCCTGCTCGATCTTGACCGGGTCGAGCTCGCCTTCGATCCACCCGAACCGCCGCACCAGCCGCTGGAAGTGCGTGTCGACGGTCAGCCCCGGCACGCCGAACGCGTTCCCGAGCACGACGTTGGCCGTCTTGCGCCCCACCCCCGGCAGGGTGACGAGGTCGGCCATCTTGCGCGGCACCTCACCGCCGAACCGGTCTCTGATCGCGATCGACAGCCCGATGACCGACCTGGTCTTGGCCCGGAAGAACCCGGTCGGCCGCAGGATCGCCTCCATGTCGTCGGGATCGGCGACGGCCATGTCGTCGGGCGTCGGATATTTGGCGAACAGCGCCGGAGTGGTCAGGTTGACCCGCACGTCGGTCGTCTGCGCCGACAGGACCGTGGCCACGAGCAACTGGAACGCGTCGGCGAAGTTGAGCTCGCAGTGGGCGTCGGGATAGGTCTCGGCGAGGATCCGGTTCATCTTCCGGGCCCGCCGCACCAGCCCCAGCCTGGTCTCAGTCGCCATGGCCCAAGAGTAGGGGTGACGGTCGCGCAAGCAACCACTTACTCGACTGCTCGAAAACGGTTGAATTGTTATCTATTAGCCCGATTATGGGAGTTTCCTGAGAGGCCTCTGATCCCTGAGAGAGAACGATGCACACGTTGTTAGGAGCCCTCGTGCTCACCGCCGGCCTGGTGGCCGTACCCACCGCGGCACCCACCGCGGCGCACGCGGATCCCGTGGCCACGGGCCCGTGCTGGGCCGGGTCGTGGACCGTGACCAAGGCGACCGCGAAGGTCGTCGGCAAGAGGCACCGCTACTTCGTGGAGGGCGGCGCCGGCATCGAGGCGACGTTCACCCGCGACGGCAAGTACGTCGTCGCCCGCTACGACTTCCGCGAATCGGCCCCCCTGACCGGCGGGGCGACCCTCGCGATGGACGGCGTCGAGACGTTCACCTACACCTTCGGCGGCCATGGGAAGCACACCCACGGCAAGGTCGTCCTCAAGCCCCGCACCGGTGACTTCGGCGCCACTTTGGAGCGCTCCGGAGGCGGCAAGGGCTTCTCCGGGCTGCTCCGGGAGGCCGTCGCCCACAACGAGGACCTCGGGGCGATCCCCCGGAAGGGCACCTACACCTGTGTCCCCGACAAGTCGCTGCGCATCTTCACGCACGGCAAGTCGGGCCGGACCGTCATCACGATCCGGTGGGAGCTCACGCGCTCTTGAGCCCTTGGACGAGGTGCCCGATCACGTCGCGGGCGTCGTCTTCGATCCCGCAGATGAAGGTCGACCCCCGCCGCCGCAACACCGGCAGGCCGAGGGCGTAGAGGCCGTCACCGACCACACCCCCGTCGTGGACCAGCGCCCCCTTCTCGTCGACGACCGGCACGTCCAGCCATGAGTAGTCAGGACGGAAGCCGGTGGCCCAGACGATCGAACCGATCTCCCCTGACCGCAGATCGAGCCGCCAGCGGGCCGATGCCGGTACGCGAGTGGGCTCGTGCCGTTCCCCCGGAGCGGTTCCGGCCCACTCGTCGAAGGTGTCGAGCAGACGGTTCAGCTTGAGGTCGGCCAGCGCCGCCACGTTGCGCAGCCCTCCCGAGAACAGGGCCGCGCCGTCGCGGATGGTGGACAGCCGGCCGACCAGCTCCACCCCCATCGAGGTCAGCGCGTTCAGGTCGAGCGTCGACCCCGCGACGAGCTGGGGCGACGGCAGCCGCCGCGCCCGGGTCAGGTCGTCGAGTTCGTCGTAGCGCTGCGCCCAAACGCCCGCGTGGTGCATCCACCAGAGGACGTCGCGGTCCCGGTAGACGCGCGGCATCCGCACGTGCTCGCCGGCCGAGAGCACGACCGGGCGGCCCGATCGCTGGATCTCGGCCGCGAGTTGCACGCCCGTCGCCGACGCGCCCACGACGAGCACGCCGCCGTCCGGCAACCGGGAGGGGTTCCGGTAGTCGAACGGGGTGACCTGCTCGACGCGCGCCGGGACATCGAAGGCCGGCATGACGGGACGGTTGCAGGCGCCGCTCGCGATGACGACCGTCCGGGCCCGGATCGGGCCCTCGCTCGTCGTCAGCGTGTAGCCCTCGGGTGAGCGCCGCACCGATGTGACGTTCACACCGGTGCGGACCGGGACGTCCTTGGCGGACCGTTCCAGAAGGTCGACGACTTCGCCCATGTCGGCGTAGCCGTCGGGGTCGGGGCCTTCGTAGGCCGCGCCGGGGAGGCGGCTCAGCCAGTTGGGGGTCAGCAGCCGCAGCGAGTCCCACCGCTCGTGCCGCCAGGAGTTGGCGACCTCGCCGCGCTCCAGCACCACGTGGTCGACCGAGGCGGCGGTCAGGAAATGGCTGGCCGCGAGGCCGGCGTGACCTGCCCCGATGACGGCTGTGGTGACGTACACGACGGACCTCAGGCGACTTCGACGGTGACGTTGGTGGGGTTGGTCAGCGCGTCGAAGACGGCCGAGCGCTTCTGCGACTGGGCGACCAGGGCCTCGATGTCGGCCGGCGAGGCGTCGGCGTCGATCGTGAAGACCACCTTGATGTCGTTGAAGCCGTTGCGGACGTCGGGGTCGGCGCCGAGGATGCCGCGGATGTCGTGACCGCCCTCGACGGAGGCCTCGACGGAGTTGAGCTTGATGCCGCGGTTCTGCGCGACCGAGGCGACACCCGCGGTCAGGCAGCCGGCCAGGCCGACGAGCAGGTACTCGATCGGGGTGATGCCGTTGTCTTCCGCCGCGAAGATGGCGGGGTGGTCTGCCTCGAAGACCGACTCGTTCTTGTGGCTCTGCTCCTGGCCCAGGCCGAAGAACTTCTCGATCTTGGTGGTGCTGTGGACGCCGTGCTGCCACTTCGAGCTGGCCCGCCAGGTGAACTGCGCGGCCTCGGGCGCGCCCTTCAGAACCTCACGAGCGTCCAGCAGGGCCTGGACGTTCACTCCGTTCGACATGATCCCCTCATTTCCTACAGGTTAAATGAACAATACAATGAAACCCATGGGCTCCATAGGTTTCGTTGAAACTCAGTACCTCGACCTGCACGGTCCGATACGCCTCGACAGCGGGCGAGAGCTGCGCGACGTCCGCGTGGCCTACGAGACCTACGGCACCCTCTCCCCCGAGCGCGACAACGTCATACTCGTCTGCCACGCCCTGAGCGGCAATGCCCATGCGGCCGGTTCCGCGAAGACCGCCCCCGAGGCGAGCGCCCGCGACGGCTTCGGAGCCGAAGACCGCGACGGCGCGCAGGGGAAAGGGCTGGGTTGGTGGGACGGGATGATCGGGCCCGGAAAGGCTTTCGACACCGACCAATACTTCGTCGTCTGCACCAACCTTCTCGGCGGCTGCAACGGCACGACAGGCCCTTCCACCATTGATTCCGCCACCGGCCGCCCCTACGGGCCGGACTTCCCGGTGGTCACGGTGGCCGATATGGTCCGCACCGAACGCGCCTTCCTCGACGCGCTCGGAATCGAGCGGCTCGCGGTCGTCGCGGGGGGTTCGCTGGGCGGGATGCAGGCCCTCGAATGGGCGGTCCAGTACCCCGGTCAGGTCGACTCCATAGTGGTCATCGCCTCCACCCACGCCCTCCACCCGCAGGGATTGGCGTGGAACGCGATCGCCCGCGAGTCCATCATGCGCGACCCCGACTGGCAGGGCGGCCACTACTACGGCACCGGCCGCAAGCCCGACGCCGGCATGGGCGTGGCTCGCATGGTCGGCCACGTGACCTACCTGTCCGGCCCGGCCCTCACCGACAAGTTCGGCCGCCGCCTCCAGTTCGCCGACGACATCCGGCACACGATCGTCGAGCCCGAGTTCGAGGTCGAGAGCTACCTGCGCCACCAGGCCGACTCGTTCGTGAAGCGGTTCGACGCCAACAGCTACCTCTACATCTCCCGCGCGCTGACCTACTTCGACCTGGCCAGGGAGCACGGCGGCGGTTCGCTGGAGAAGGCGCTGGAGAACGTCAAGGCGCGCACGCTGCTTATCTCCTTCAGCTCCGACTGGCTCTATCCGCCGGAGGCGTCGGACGAGATCGCCGCCGCCCTGACTAATCTGGGCAAACCGGTGGAGAACCACCTCATCGACGCGCCGTACGGCCACGACTGCTTCCTGCTGGAGGAAGCACGGCAGACCCCTCTCATCCGTGATTTCTTGTCGAGGAAGATGGCTTCGTGAGCGACAGACCATTTCGTACCGAAGAAGCCCGGGAGTTCGGGTTCGAGACCCGCCAGCTCCACGCCGGTCAGCGGCCCGATCCGAACACCGGCGCCCGCGCGGTGCCCATCTTCCAGACCACCAGCTACGTCTTCGAAGACCCCGAGTCGGCGGCGGCCTACTTCAACCTCCAGGAATACGGCAACACCTACTCCCGGATCATGAACCCGACCACGGCGGTGTTCGAGGAGCGGGTCGCCAACCTGGAGGGCGGCACCGGCGCGGTGGCGTTCGCCAGCGGCATCGCCGCCCAGGCCGCGGCGCTGTTCACGCTGCTGGAGCCGGGCGACCACGTGGTGTCCTCCTCGGCCCTCTACGGCGGCACGGTCAACCAGCTCAAGCACCTGTTCCGCAAGATGAACGTCGAGCTGACCTGGGTCGACCCCGACGACCCAGAGGCCTGGCGCGGCGCGGTCAAGGCGAACACCAAGGCGTTCTACGGCGAGACGATCGGCAACCCGGGCGGCAACGTCCTCGACATCGAGACCGTCGCCACGATCGCCCACGAGCACGGCCTGCCGCTGATCGTCGACAACACCTTCGCCACGCCCTACCTGTGCCGGCCGATCGAGTGGGGCGCCGACATCGTCGTCCACTCGGCGACGAAGTTCATCGGCGGCCACGGCACCAGCATCGGCGGCGTGGTCGTCGAGGCGGGCACGTTCGACTGGTCGAACGGCCGCTTCCCGGTGATCGCCGACCCGTCCCCGGCCTACCACGGCCTGAAGTTCCACGAGACCTTCGGCGAGTACGGCTACCTGATGAAGCTGCGCGCCGAGACCCTGCGCGACCTGGGCGCGGCGATGTCGCCGTTCAACGCCTTCCTGTTCCTCCAGGGCCTCGAGACGCTGTCGCTGCGCATGGACCGCCATGTCGAGAACGCCCGTCAGGTGGCCGAGTTCCTGGCCGCCCACGACCTGGCCTCCAACGTGACCTACCCCGGCCTGGCCGGCAGCAAGTACAAGCCGCTGGTCGAGAAGTACCTCCCGCTCGGCGCGGGCGCGGTGTTCTCCTTCGAGTGCGCCGGCGGCCGTGAGGGCGGCCAGTCGTTCATCCGCGGTACGTCGATCTGGTCGCACCTCGCGAACGTGGGCGACGCCAAGAGCCTGATCATCCACCCGGCCTCCACCACCCACCGCCAGCTCGGCGACGCCGAACTGGCCGCCACCGGGGTGGGCGCCGGCACGATCCGCCTGTCGGTCGGCACCGAGTCGGTGGCCGACCTGATCTGGGACCTGGAGCAGGGGTTCGCCCACGTCGAGAAAGGCCTGAGCGCGTGAGGTACCAGGAGCCGCAGGACATCCAGCGGGTGGTCAACACCGCCCGGAGCGTCGCAGTGGTCGGCCTGTCGGGCAACGAGCTGCGGGCCAGCAACTTCGTCGGGTTCTACCTCAAGCGCCACGGCTTCAAGGTCTTCCCCGTGAACCCGCGCGAGAAGGAGATCCTCGGCGAGACCTCCTACCCGAGCCTCGCCGACATCCCCGAGCCGGTCGACGTCGTGAACGTCTTCCGCGCGCCCGACGCCGTCCCCGGCATCGCCCGTGAGGCGGTCGCGATCGGCGCCAAGGCGCTGTGGCTGCAGTTCGGCGTGATCAGCGAGGAGGGCGCCCGGATCGCCGAAGAGGGCGGCCTCACCGTGATCATGGATCGCTGCATGAAGATCGAGCACGCCCGCTACCTGGGCCGCATGCACTGGCTGGGCTTCAACACCGGGCGGATCACCTCGGTCCGCACCGGCATCCACTAACGTTCGCGGCCGACGCTGAGATTGGCCAGCAGACGCAGCTCCGGGGTGGCCCCGTGGCCGAGCGCCGCGAAAGCGAGCTCGACCTGACGGTCGGCCTCCCGGAGCGCCCACTGCCGGGCGCCCGTCTGTTCAACGAGGTCGGCCTGCGTCTCGGGGTCGGCGTCGGGCGATTCGGCCAGGCGGGCGGCGGCGGGCGTACCCGACTCCAGAGCGGCGACCACCGGCAGGGACTTGCGGCGGCACGCCAGGTCGGGAAGCAGGCTCCGCAGGTCGTCGGTGAGCCGGAAGGCCAGGCCGAGGCGGGTGCCGAACTCCCGGAAGACCTTCGTGTCGCACGCGCCCCCGGCCAGGGCCCCGAGCTCGCAGGCGGCACCGAGGAGGGCGCCGGTCTTGTTCCCGGCCACCGTCATGGCCTCGCTCAGGCTGACCGAGGGCCGGTTCACGAAGGCCATGTCGGTGGCCTGACCGTGGCACAGGTCGAGCAGCGCGTCGGCGAGAATGCGCACCCCCGGCGGCCCGACCAGCGACATCGCCACCGCCAGCAGGGCGTCGCCGGTCAACAGCGCCTCGCTGAGGCCGAAGACGGTCCAGGCGGCCGGGCGCATGCGCCGGACGTCGTCGCCGCCGATCACATCGTCGTGGAGCAGCGAGAAGTCGTTGACCAGCTCGGTCGCGACCGCCATCGGCACCGCGTCGGCCGCCTGGCCTCCCACGGCCCGCGTGCAGGCCAGCGTCAGCGCGGGCCGGACGAACCGGCCCTGACCGCCGAGGAGCTCATGGCCCTGCTCGTCCCACCAGCCGATGTGGTAGCCCGCGACATGCCGCAGCTCTGGGGAGAGGCGGTCGATCGCGGCCCGGTGGGCGGGTTCGATCAGTTCCCGGGTCGCGTGGAGGACCTCGCGCACGGTCATCGAGTCGGTCACCCGGCTACCGATACACGACCGGCCTCACGCCGCCGCGTCGCCATCGGGGCTCGTGGACAACGCTTGACCCAGAGGATCACGCTCCTGGGCGGTGGCGTCGTCGCGGTCGGTGGAACGGCTCAGTTCCTCGTACGCCGCATCGCGCTCCGCGGTGGTCCGCGCGGCGTACCGGGCGCCGTTGAGGGCGTCGGAGCCGAGGAGCAGCCGGATCGGCGGCTCGTCCATCTCGACGAGCTGGACGATCACCTGGGCGACCTTGGCCGGGTCGCCGAGAGGCTTGTGCCCGGCGTGCCGCAGCCGCTCGACGATCGCGCCGACGCTCTGCCGGTAGGGCTCGGAGATCGGCGGGATGGCCATCGACGCGCCGCCCCAGTCGGTGACCATGCCGCCCGGCTCGATCGTGGTGACCCTGACGCCGAGGGGCGCGAGTTCCTGCGAGATGACCTCGGTGAAGCCGTTCACGGCCCACTTGGAGGCCTGGTAGGCCGACAGGCCGGGCACGCCGAGCCTGCCGCCGATCGAGGAGACGTTGATCAGTGAGCCGCGCCCCCGTTCCCGCAGGATGGGCACGACCGACCTGGTCACGTTGATGACGCCGAAGAAGTTGGTCTCGACCTGGGCCCGGAAGTTGTCGGCCGGGGTGTCCTCGAACGCCGACGTGTCGGCCCAGCCGGCGTTGTTGACCACGACGTCGAGGCTGCCGAACGCCTTCACGGCGGCGGCCACGGCGTCGTCGACCGCCTGGGGGTCGGTCACGTCGAGGGGGAGGGCCAGGACGCGATCGCCGTACTTGGCGGCGAGGTCGTCGAGCTGGGCGGGGTTGCGGGCGGTGGCGGCGACACTGTCGCCGCGTTCGAGGGCGGCCAGGACGATCTCGCGGCCGAGACCCCTGGAGCTGCCGGTGATGAACCAGATCATGTTCGACTCCTTCTGACTAACTGGTTAGTTGAAACGCTAGGCAAGGGTCGGCGGAGTTGTCAACTAACCGGTTAGAAAATAGTCTTGGGGTATGCCTGGGAAAGCCGACGCCACCCGACAGCGCCTGCTCGACGCCGCGCTGGAGGAGTTCGCCGAATACGGCATCGCCGGGGCCAGGGTCGACCGCGTCGCGGCGGTGGCCGGCACCAACAAGGCGCAGATCTACCACTACTTCGGCAGCAAGGATCAGCTCTTCGACGCCGTCTTCAACCGGATCATCGAGCGGATCGTGCGGGAGACCCCGATCGACCCCCGCGACCTGCCGGGGTATGCCGCCGCCCTGGCCAGAGGCTATGAGGCCCATCCCCAGGTGATGCGGCTGGCGACCTGGCAGCGCCTGGAGCGCGCCGACGACCCGCCGGCGCCGCTGGCCGTCGAGAGCATGACCCACAAGGCCGAGGCGATAGCCAAGGCGCAGGCCGAGGGCGTCCTGCCCGCCGACTTCCCGCCGGGTGTCCTCCTGAGCCTGGTGCTCCATCTCGCCTCGGTATGGACGGCGGTCAGCCCCGAATCCGCCGCCCTGGTCGACTCCACGACCCCCGACGAGCGCGCCCGCTACGTCGAAGCGGCGGTCCGACGTCTGCTTTCTGGTGGTCCAGGTGATACAGAAGGCAGGGCATAGGCCACAATGGCTACGATCGCGAATGAAGTTGGGAGGCAGGCATGAGCACCGAAGAAGTCTTGAGCAGGGCCCCCCTCTTCTCCGCGCTCGACCGTGAGAGCGCCGCGGCGCTCCGCACGAGCATCACCGAGGTGACCCTGACGAAGGGTCAGACCCTGTTCAGCGAGAACGAGACGGGCGCGACCCTCTACGTGGTGCTGGAAGGCAAGATCAAGCTCGCCCGCACCGCCTCAGACGGCCGGGAGAACCTCCTGTCGGTCCTGGGGCCGTCCGAGATGTTCGGCGAGCTCTCCCTGTTCGACCCGCGCCCGCGCACCGCCTCGGCCATCGCCCTCACCGACGTGAAGCTGGCCGGCCTGTCCCACGACGACCTGCGGCCGTGGCTGACCGGGCGGCCCGAGGTGGCGCTGCACCTGCTCCGGGCGCTCGCCCAGCGGCTCCGGCGCACCAACGACGTGCTGGCCGACCTGGTCTTCACGGACGTGCCCGGCCGGGTGGCCAAGGCCCTGCTCGACCTGGCCGAGCGGTTCGGGCAGAAGGTCGACGACGGGATCCGCGTCCACCACGACCTGACCCAGGAAGAGCTGGCCCAGCTCGTGGGCGCCTCGCGCGAGACGGTGAACAAGGCGCTGGCCGACTTCGCCGGGCGCGGCTGGCTGCGCATCGAGGCCAAGGCCGTCGTGATCATGGACATGGAGCGGCTCTACAACCGCTCGCGCTAAAGGCTCTTCAGGTAGTTGAGCTGGGCGGCGACCGACATCTCCGCCGCCGGCCACAGTTCCCTGGGCACCTCGGCGTAGACCATCTCGACGATCTCCCGCGCGTCCTTCGCGCCGTCTCTGATCGCCTGGCGGATCTGGTCGAGGCGCTGTCTGCGGTGGGCGGCGTACTCGTCGAGCTTGCCGATCGGGTCGGGCAGGATCGGCCCGTGGCCGGGCAGCAGCGACTCGGCCGACGCCAGTTCGGCCATCGCCCTCAGCTTGTCGAGGCTGCGCAGGTAGTCGGCCAGGTCGCCGTCGGGGGCGATCACCGTGGTGCCGCGGCCGAGGACGGTGTCACCGGTCAGCAGGGCGCCGTCTTCCGGAAGCCAGAAGCACAGCGAGTCGAACGAGTGGCCCGGTGTGCCGATCACCCGGATCTCCACCCCGCCGACCGTCAGGACGTCGCCGTCTCCCAGGCCTTCTTCGCCCAGGACGTGGGCGCGGTCGAGGGCGCGTACCGGAGCGCCGACCATCTCGGCGAATCGCCGGGCTCCGCCGCTGTGGTCGTCGTGGCCGTGGGTGAGCAGGATGACCGCCACGGCCCGCTCGCCCAGGCGCTTCACGACCGTCGACAGGTGGGCCTCGTCGTCGGGGCCCGGGTCGACGACCGCGACCGTCTCTCCACGCCCGAGGATCCACGTGTTCGTGCCGTCGAGGGTCATTGGGGAGGCGTTGGGGGCCAGGACGTTGGAGGCGTGCGCCGTGCCCGAGCCGTCGATCGGTAGCGAGAGGCCGCTCATCAGATCTGTCCCTCGGTCGTCAGGACCATCTGCCCGGCCCTCTCGACGGGGGCGGGCATGACGGTGGTGATCTTGGGGTCGCCGGCGAACACGTCGGCGATCGTCTCGAAGGCCGTCAGCGTGTTCAGCGTGTGCAGCGTCGGCGGCATCAGGAAATATCCGGATGTCAGGGCCTCGGCGGGGCTCGTCCAGACGACCGTGTCGGCCTCGCCGCCCACGTCACGGGTCCGCTGGCCCGAGGGCAGGGCGGCCACGAAGAACCGGGTGTCGAAGCGCCGGGTCTCGATCTCCGGGGTGATCCAGTGGGCCCACGGCTTCAGCAGGTCGGACCGCAGCACCAGGCCGTTGGCCGCCAGGAAGTCGGCGAACGACAGCTCCCGGCTGATCAGCGCCAGCCGCGCGGCCTCCCAGCCGGTCGTGTCGGGGACGACCTCGCCCGCCGACCGCCCCGCCAGCAGGACGCCGCTCTCCTCGAACGTCTCCCGAACCGCCGCGCAGACGAGGCTCCGCGCCGTGTCCTCGTCTGCGCTCAACATCACGGCCCAGTCGGCGGGCGACGGCCCGGCCCAGCCGATGTCCACGAAGGCGTCCCGGGGATCGACGGAGCCCCCGGGGAAGACGTAGGCCCCGGCCGCGAAGGCCATCGTGGCCGCGCGCCGGAGCAGGTAGACCTCCAGAGGGGGCTCCCGCAGCAGGGCCACCGTGGCGGCGGCTCTGGCCGGGACCGGGACGAGCCGCCCGGCCAGCAGGTCACGCGCCCGTACACCCAGCTCGCCCGGCAGCGGAATGTCCACCGTCCGAGTGTAGAACTATCGGATCTCTGCGATCAGCTCCACCTCGACCGGGGCATCCCGGGGCAACACGGCCACGCCGACCGCGCTGCGGGCGTGGGCGCCCTGGAAGACCTCGCCGAGCAGCTCACTCGCGCCGTTCACGACCTGCGGCTGGCCCGTGAACGACGGCTCGGAGGCGACGAAGCCGACGACCTTGACGATGCCGGCCACCTGCGACAGGTCGCCGACGACCGACTTCAGGGCCGCGATCGCGTTCAGCGCGCAGACCTTGGCCAGCTCGTAGGCCTCCTCGGGGGTGACCTCGGCGCCGACCTTGCCGGTCTTCAGCAGTTCCCCGGCCGCGATCGGCAGCTGGCCCGAGGTGTAGACGTGGGCGCCCGAGCGGACCGCCGGGACGTAGGCCGCCAGCGGGGCCGCCACCTCGGGCAGCGCCAGGCCGAGCGCCGCCAGGCGGTCTTCGGGAGAGCTCACGCCTTGGCCCGCTTCATGTAGGCCACGAGCTGCTCGGGGTTCGGGCCGGGGACGACGGCCACGAGCTCCCAGCCGTCTTCGCCCCAGTTGTCGAGGATCTGCTTGGTCGCGTGCGTCAGCAGCGGCACGGTCACGTACTCCCACTTCGTCATGGCGGAAGGCTATCGATACTCCTCGGCGTATCGGGAAATCGCGTTTGGGTAGCCTCACGGGTGTGAGATCTCGCGACACCGACTGGGACGGAGTACGTCTCCATGTCGTGACCGGCAAGGGCGGCACCGGTAAGACGACCGTGGCCGCCGCCCTGGCCTTGGCCCTCGCGGCCGGCGGCCGCAAGGTGCTGCTCGTGGAGGTGGAGGGCCGCCAGGGCATCGCGCAGGTCTTCGATCTTCCACCGCTCCCCTACGAGGAGCGCAAGATCGCGGTGGCGCCGGGAGGCGGCGACGTCCACGCGCTCGCCATCGACCCCGAAGAGGCCATGCTCGAATACCTCGAGATGTTCTACGGGCTCAAGCGCATGGGCAAGGCCCTGACCAAGATGGGCGTCGTCGATTTCGCCACCACGATCGCCCCGGGCCTGCGCGACGTCCTGGTGACCGGCAAGACCAGCGAGGCCGTCAGGCGCAGAGACAGGACCGGCAAGAGGGTCTACGACACCGTTGTCATGGACGCCCCGCCCACCGGCCGCGTCACCCGCTTCCTGAACGTCACCCAAGAGGTGGCCGGCCTGGCTAGAGTCGGTCCGGTACGCACCCACGCCGACATGGTGCGCGGAGTGGTGGCCTCGCCCGAGACGGCTGTGCATTTCGTCACCCTGCTGGAGGAGATGCCCGTCCAGGAGACCCTCGACGGCGTCGCCGAGCTGCGCGCGGCCAAGCTGCCCGTCGGCGGGATCTTCATCAACATGGTGAGATCCGTCGACCCCACCCTCGACGGCCCCTTCGACGTGGCCGAACTGGCCATGGGCGTCAAGGCGGCCGGGCTGGGCGACGACGGCAACGCGGCGGTCATCGCCGAGGCCCTCGCCGGAGAGGTCACCGAGCAGCAGCGCCGGGCCGAGCTCGAAAGAACCGAGCGGGACGCGCTGGAGACCGCCGCGGTGCCACGATATGAACTGCCCCTGCTGGCGGACGGCGCCGACCTCGCGGGCCTCTACGAACTCGCCGAAGCGATCCGCACCCAAGGAGCCGCATGACCTCGCCCGAGCTTGATCTCGACGGCATCATCGACGATTCGGGCACCCGGATCGTGGTGTGCTGCGGATCGGGTGGCGTCGGCAAGACGACCACGGCGGCGGCTCTCGGCCTGCGGGCGGCGGAGCGGGGCCGCAACGTGGTGGTGCTGACGGTCGACCCGGCCCGGCGGCTGGCCCAGTCGATGGGGCTGACCTCGCTCGACAACACCCCTCGCAAGGTGGCGGGGGCCGACGGCGAGCTGTTCGCCATGATGCTCGACATGAAGCGGACCTTCGACGAGATCATCGAGGCCCACGCCGACCCCGAGCGGGCCCGCCAGATCCTGACGAACCCCTTCTACCAGTCGCTCTCGTCGAGCTTCTCGGGCACGCAGGAATACATGGCCATGGAGAAGCTCGGGCAGCTCCGGCGGTCGGGCGAATGGGATCTGATCATCGTCGACACGCCGCCCTCGCGGTCGGCGCTCGACTTCCTCGACGCGCCCGAGCGGCTGGGGCGGTTCCTCGACGGGAAGCTGATCAGGTTGCTGATGGCGCCCGCCAAGGCCGGGGGGCGCAGCGCGTTCAAGATCCTGAACGCCGGGTTCGGGCTGGTGGCCGGGGTGCTGACCAAGGTGCTCGGCGCCCAGGTGCTGAAAGACATCCAGACGTTCGTCTCCGCGCTCGACGCCGTCTTCGGTGGATTCCGCCAGCGGGCGGAGCAGACCTACAAGCTCCTGCAGGCCCCCGGCACCGCGTTCATCGTGGTGGCCACGCCGGAGCGTGACGCGATGCGGGAGGCCTCCTACTTCGTGGAGCGACTGGCCGAGGAGCGGATGCCGCTGGCCGGTCTGGTGATCAACCGGGTGCACCGCTCCCCGGCTCCCGATCTGTCCGCGGCGCGCAGCACCGCCGCCGCGGAAGACCTGGAGTCACGTGGTGAGCACGAGCTGACCGCCGCCGTGCTGAGACTGCACGCCGGACGGATGCAGCTCGCCGCCCGCGAGCACCGGGAGCAGGAACACTTCGCCTCGGCCCACCCCACTGTGCCGGTCACCCAGGTGCCCGCGATGTCTCAGGACGTACACGACCTCGACGGGTTGCGTGAGATCGGGGAGCTGCTCGCCAAGCGCTGAGGATCAGCCGGCGATCAGCTCGTTCGTCCGTTCGTATTCTTCCTTCGCCATCTCCAGCAGGTCGCGCCAGGAGTCGACGTCGGGCCGGCGGCGCAGGAGGGCGCGCCTTTCCCGTTCGGTCATTCCGCCCCAAACCCCGAACTCGATGCGATTGTCCAGCGCATCGGCGAGGCATTCGGTCCGGACAGGGCATCCTCGACAGATCAACTTCGCCCGGTTCTGTGCGGCGCCCTGAACGAACAGAGCGTCAGGATCCGCACCTCGACAGGCGGCACGGGAGGTCCAATCCGTGATCCACATTTTTCGACCCCACTCCCCTTAGGTGGTCAGTCGTGACTTCTGGGGCCGACGGGCGCGGTCGCCGAGCCTCCTTATTCAGTTGCCGCAGAGGAGAACGTACGAGACTCTGCGTCCGAATGGACAGACCCGCAGGGACCAAATTTGGCGGCCGGTCGTGTCCGGGTATGACTAGTCACCCCAAGCGCGGGTAATGCGCCGTGGTGCGTTTGGTACCGAATCTTCCCTTGCTTCGACGTACGCTTAGCTCCGTGCAAGCTTCAGGCAAACCCCGTTTCGGGAACGCGATCTTGACCCTCGTCAAGCTGATCGCCGCCGCAGCCATGGCCGGTGTGCTGGCCGCGGCCGTCGCGCTGCCTGCCGTGGGCGGAGCCGGGTTCGGCGCGAAGTCAGGCGTCGAGTCCTTGCGCATCGAGGCGGAGGAGCTCAACGAGCCTCCTCTCCCCGAGAAGACCGTGCTGCTCGACAACGACGGCAAGCAGATCGCGCAGTTCTACTTCCAGAACCGCGAGTCGGTGCCGTTGAGCAAGATCGCACCGGTGATGCAGCAGGCGATCATCGCCATCGAGGACTTCCGGTTCTACGAGCACGGCGCCCTCGACATCGAGGGCACGATCCGCGCCATGACGAAGAACTTCTTCGGCGGCGGGGTCGTGCAGGGCGGCTCGTCCATCACGCAGCAGTACGTGAAGCTGGTCATCTTCAACTCGGCCGAGACCGAGGAGGAACAGCTGAAGGCGATCGAGGCGACGTACACGCGGAAGCTCAACGAGATCCGCTACGCCATGGCGATCGAGAACAAGTACTCGAAGGACGAGATCCTCAACCGTTACCTGAACATCTCCTATTTCGGTGACGGCGCCTACGGCATCGAGGCGGCGTCCAAGCGCTTCTTCGACAAGCACGCCTCGGAACTGGAGCTGCACGAGGCCGCGACCCTCGCCGGCGCGGTGCAGAACCCGAGCCAGACCGACCCGGGCCGCGGCAAGGAGTACCGCGCGCGGCTGCTGTCGCGCCGCAACACCGTGCTCGACCGCATGGCCCAGCTCGGCAAGATCACCATCCCGCAGGCGGCCGAGGCCAAGAAGGCGAAGCTCGGCTACAAGGGCGAGAAGATGCCGGGCGGCTGCGAAGACAGCTCCTACCCCTACTTCTGCCTGTACGTCCAGAACGACATCCTGAACAACCCCGACTTCGGCAAGACCGAGAAGGCCCGGCGCGACTTCCTGAACCGGGGCGGCCTGACCATCCGCACCACGCTCGACCGGAAGATGCAGAAGGCCGCCGACGACACGATCAGGAAGTACGTCTACCCGACCGACGAGCAGGTCGCCGCCCAGGCGCTGGTCGAGCCCGGCACCGGCGCGATCAAGGCGCTGTCGGCCAGCCGCCGGTTCGGCGACAACAAGAAGAAGAACGAGATGAGCTACAACCTGGCGGCCAACCGCGCCCACGGCGGCGGTTCCGGCTTCCAGGCGGGCTCCACGTTCAAGGTGATCACCCTGCTGACCGCCCTCGACGAGGGCATGAAGCTGAACGACGGGTTCGGCACCGGGAAGACCTACGACATCCCGACCAACTCGCTGTCTCCGTTCCGCGACTGCAAGGGCAACCGGACCGGCGAGACCCACCAGGTGTTCAACTCCAGCGAGGGCGCCGGCGGGTTCAACACCCTCCAGACCGGCACCTGGGGCTCGGTGAACACGTTCTTCATGAAGCTCGAGGAGCACGTCGGCCTCTGCAAGGTCGTCAAGATGGCCCAGAAGCTCGGCATCGAGCGGGCCGACGGCACGAAGCTGCGCGAGGTGCCGACCTTCACCCTCGGCGTCAACGAGATGGACCCGGTGACGGTCGCCAACGCCTACGCCACGATCGGCGCCCGCGGCAAGTACTGCGCGCCGATGGTCATCACCGAGATCGTCGACCGCGACGGCAAGGCCACCAACTACAAGCCCGACTGCGACCAGGTGCTCGACGAGAAGGTCGCCGACGCGGCCAGCTCGATCCTCAGCGGCGTCTTCACCAAGGGCACCATGACGGGCGTCGGCGGCATCGGCCGTGACGCGGCCGGCAAGACCGGCACCACCGACGGCTACACCGCCGCCTGGTTCGCCGGTTACACCCCCGACCTCGCCTCGGCCGTCAGCATCGGCGACCCGCGCGGCGCCTTCAAGTACGACCTGACCGGCGTCACCATCGGCGGCGAGCCCTTCCCGTACGTCTACGGCGCCTCGATCTCGGGCCCGATCTGGAAGTACACGATGCTGAAGGCGCTGAAGGGCGTGCCCGCCACGAACTTCACGCCGGTCGACATGTCGGAGTTCGGCGGCTGCTCGCCCGGCTTCTGCCAGCCCAAGCCGAAGCCCAAGCCCGACCGCGGCGGCAACGACCCCGGTGACCACCGGGGCGGCGACGACGGCAACCGCGGCGGCGGCGACGACAGCGTCGACATCCCCCCGCCCGACGACGGCGGCGGCGTCATCATCCCCGCCACCAACTGACGAAACGGCTGAGGGCCCTGCCCCTATCGGGGGGAGGGCCCTCAGCCGTTCTCCTGCGCCGGATCAGCCCGCCAGCCGCGCCTTCACCGCCGCCGCGACCCGGCCGCCCTCGGCCCGCCCCGCGACCTTCGGGTTGACGACCTTCATGACCTGGCCCATGGCCTGCGGCCCGGCCGCCCCGGTCTCGGCGATCGCCTCGTCGACGAGCGCGGCCAGCTCGGCGTCGGAGAGCTGGGCCGGGAGGTACTCCTCCAGCACGGCCTGCTCCTCCAGCTCGGCCTTCGCCTGCTCCTCGCGCCCCGCCCCGGCGAACGCCTCGGCCGCCTCGCGGCGCTTCTTGGCCTCCTTGGTGAGAACCTTGACGATCTCGTCGTCGCTCAGCTCACGGACGGCCTTGCCCGCGACCTCCTCGACGTTGATGGCGGCCAGCGCCATGCGGATGGTCCGCAGCCGGATGTCGTCACGAGCCTTCAGAGAAGTCGTGAGGTCGGCCTTCAGCCTGTCTTTCAGAGCGCTCATGGCCCACTATCTTGCCGTGTCCCGGCCGGGGATCTCTCCGGGTTATCCCGGGCTCACCCGGCGTTCGGGCATGATTGGGATGTGCGGAAAGTCGTAGCGGTACCTCTGGGAGTGGTCGGACTCGGGCTCACCGGGCTGGGCTACGCGTCGATCGTCGAGCGCAACTGGTTCCGGCTGCGCCGCTTCGACGTGCCGGTCCTCGAACCCGGCCGCCGCCCCGTGAAGATCCTGCAGATCTCCGACCTGCACCTCACCCCGGGCCGCACACGCCTGATCAACTGGGTGCGGTCCCTGTCGCGGCTCGAACCCGATCTGGTGGTCAACACGGGCGACACGATCTCCCACCCGGACGCGATCCCCGCCTACCTCCGCGCCGTCGAGCCCTTCCTGGATCTTCCGGGCCTGTTCGTGTACGGCTCCAACGACATGTACTCGCCGCATTTCAAGAACCCGGCGCGGTACCTGTGGCGGACGTCCAAGACCGACAGCAAGAAGCGGAACATCCCCGACCTGCCGTGGCTGGAGCTCGGCACGGCGATGACGTCGGCCGGCTGGCTCGACATGAACAACACGACGGCGCGCTTGAAGGTCGGCGACCTTGACGTGGCTGTCGGGGGCATCAACGACTCCCACATCGACCTTGATCGCTATGACCGGATCGCCGGGGCGGCCCCCGCCGAGGCCGACCTGCGCCTGGGGGTCATGCACTCTCCCGAGCCCCGGAACATGACGCGGTTCGCGGCCGACGGCTATCAGCTGCTGCTGGCAGGGCACACGCACGGGGGGCAGCTCTGCATCCCCTTCTACGGGGCCCTGGTGACCAACTGTGGGATCGATCGGGCGCGGGTGAAGGGTTTGTCCCATCACGACTCCGCGTGGCTCCACGTGTCGGCTGGGCTCGGGACGTCCCCGTTCGCTCCGGCGCGGTTCGCGTGCCCGCCGGAGGCGACGTTGCTGACTCTGGTGCCGCGCGTGGCGCGGTGACGCAAGCGCGGCGAAAGTCCGCTAGACTCAACGAGGCAGAAAGCACCGGGGTGTAGCGCAGCTTGGCAGCGCGCTTCGTTCGGGACGAAGAGGTCGTGGGTTCAAATCCCGCCACCCCGACGGTGTAGTACCAGGTAAAAGGTCTGATCCACTTCGTGGGTCGGGCCTTTTTCTGTTGCTGAGGGTCTCAGGGAGCCAATCGGGGAGCCAACTCACTCGGACTCTGCGCGGCTTCTACCGAAGACGATGTTCATTGCCTGTGCGCCCTTCGTGATCACCGGCCTGAGCTGGTGCCGGTAGACCTCCTCCGTGAAGCTGGTGCCGGCGTGCCCGACGAGATCGGCGATGGTCTCGATGGGTACGCCCTGGTCGCTCATGATCGACACAAACGAGTGACGCAGTTCCCGGGGTGTCCAGTCGGTCCCGATCCCGGCGTCTTGGGTGATCTTGCGGAATGCGCGCCGCACGTTCGCGGCGTCCAGTCCCGTTCCGACGCTGGTGCAGAACACCAGATTGTGATCTTGCCACTCCTCCCCTGCTGCGAGCCTGTGGGCGGCTTGGCGGGTGTGGTGTTGCTTGAGGCTCTGTGCGGCCATCGTGGGGAGTTCCAGCGTGCGCCGCGACCGACGGGTCTTGGTGTCACCTCCTACTCGGTCGGCACGCCACACGTAGATGGCGAACCTCTTGTGGTTGAACCCTGCCTCCGTGACCGGCTGCCACTTCTTCTGAGCCGGTATCCAGGCGACGACGTGATCCCAGCGGAGCGCGCGGGCCTCTTCGGTCCGTACGCCCGTGGTGAGGCTGATCACCACATAGGCGCTGAGCCCGGATGACCTTGCAGCCTTGAGGACGTTCTCCGCCTGGTCTTGCGTCAGGGCCTTGCTCGGCGGCCTTCCTTGCCCGTGGGCGTGGTGACCAACTCGGCGACATTCCGGACTACCTTGTCGCGCGGCCGCCTGCATGATCACCACCCCGGCCGAGGACGGGGCTTTCAGCGCCTTGCGCGTCTGTGCCAGGACGCGCTCGCGGCCAGCGAACACCGCCGCCGCGGGGCGGGGCAGCCCGGAAAGTCCCGCGGGGACCTCGACCGTGGCGGCGTCCGGCAACGGTGCACGCGCCGCCTGATAGTGATGATCGTCGATCATGACGTTCCTAGCGGAACCGATCTGATTGACGTCCCCTCCGACGGTGGAACCAGTGACGTCCTGCACGCCGCCGACGTCGTCCGGGGCGGGTGCAGCCACGGCGGAGGCGTGGTGCGGGTCCGGCTCGGCGGACGCCGACATCACATGCTCTCCCTTCGCCAGCCCCCGAAGGTCAGCGTGATGGTAGCCGCCTCCCGCCACCGCCGAACAGCGGTTACGCGCACAGCAGCGCGGCTCCGAATGGGACAGGTATCGCGCGGAGACTGCGCTCGTCGACGGCCAGGCGGCGAACCTTTCGTCGGGCACCACGGCGACCGCCGGCGCGTGACGAATCAGCCGCCCATCACGTTTGGTGATCGTCTCAGAGTTTGTCTCACGTCTTCGTCTCAGTGCCTATGTGCAGACGCGCGCGAGACGAAGACAAAGACAACCGCTGAGACGATCACCAAGCGTCACTAACAAAGGAAGCGACTCAGCCATCAGGAGAACGATTCCCTGAGAATCACTGAGCAGCTCAAGATCATTAAGAGTGCTAAGGTATCGTCACTTCGTCGCGATACGTAGGCGGATGAACACCCCGTCGGAATGCGGCTCGATACGGTCGACGACCGCGCCAGCACCCGGGTCCTGGCCGCCACAGCGGCCTCACTTTGAAAGGGCTGGGCGGCGGTCGGGAGCGGTAAGGCGGACTTACCCACTATCTTGCTCCGCTGAAGGCGGCGGGTTCAGCCGAGCTGAACAGTTTGCAGCAGGGAACCCGACGCATATCGCGCTGTTGGCCCGGCTCTCCCGGCAACGCAAAGGGCCCCGGCGCTGGTGACGGCGTCGGGGCCCTGCTGGTCTTCTGGGATCCAGCGGGCCGGGTTCACAACCGTCCAGCGCGAGCCAGATCTGCTCCTGGACGACCCTCACCGGACACGAGATGTAGGGGAAACTCAAGCGCCTTGCAACCGGTTCCTCCTCCAATGGACCGCAGACGGGATCCCACCGATCCACCAAGCACTTTCCTGGTGCTTGAACTTCCTGAGGAGGAACCATGCACGTCAGCTACCTGGCCCACCTGGCCGACGAGCAGCGAATGCGGCGCGCCCGTTTCGCCCGCCGCCTGAACGACCACGTCCCCGCCAACCGCCGGACCACCACCGAGAAGGGGACTGAAGCCTGAATCCCCCGCGTGATTTCTTGTGATCATTCTTCCGTTCCAATTCTTCGGCGAGGATCGTTTCGGCTGGTGAAGGCCGGGTTTCAGGTGTGGAAGGACCGCCGTGCGCGGGTCACGGCCTGTCCGCGGGCCCTTCGGGTCGGGAGCGGTGGCGCTGGGAGCGTGGGTGACCGTGTGTGGTCGTTACAAGCCGGCGGTGATCAGGGGGGTGATTTTCGCCGGGGACGCCGGGTTCAGCGAGGCGACCTTCACTGAGTACGCCTGGTTCGGCTTCGTGACCTTCAACAAGGACGCCGGGTTCAACGAGGCGACCTTCACCGAGACCACCTTGTTCAGCGGAGCGACCTTCACCGGGGACGCCCAATTCGACGGGGCGACCTTCACCGGAGACGCCGCATTCAACTGGGTGACCTTCTGGGACGCCCGGTTCGGCGGGGCGACTTTCACCGGAGACGCCCGGTTCGGCAAGGCGACCTTCAACAAGCACGCCGAGTTCGGCAAGGCGACCTTCAACGGGGACACCTGGTTCGACGCGGCGATCTTCCGCCAGCCACCACACTGGCCGGAGGGTTGGCGACTGGAGCTCCTGGCATATAGGGCGCGTCTGGTGAAGGTCGGTGAGGGCGAGGCTGTCGAGGGATCCACAGCCCCGGAGGGCAATTGCCCACAAGGGGATGAAACACCTATTGATCTTCCATCATAAGCCTGGTTATGTAGGAAGATCATCCGTGGACTACCGGCGGCAACCCGCCGGACAGGTGTATCGCAACTGCGGGACGTCTCTTAGGTGTCCGCGAGTGGATTGTCACAGCGCTTACCTACCTGGCCGGGAGCCAGAGCAGGGAGCCAACGCACCACGGCCCCCTCAGCCTGACCCCGACCTCCTCCAAGCTTTCGCCCAGGTAAGGGCTACTCCGATCGACTCCCGTCGACTTCCTCAGACAGCCTGGTCTTCCTTC
Source organism: Herbidospora galbida (assembly GCF_005233835.1). GTDB lineage: Bacteria > Actinomycetota > Actinomycetes > Streptosporangiales > Streptosporangiaceae > Herbidospora > Herbidospora galbida. The sequence goes on from NZ_SZQA01000005.1 coordinate 198,124, forward strand.
GGGACGAAGAGGTCGTGGGTTCAAATCCCGCCACCCCGACGGTGTATTACCAGGCAAAAGGTCTGATCCACTTCGTGGGTCGGGCCTTTTTCTGTTGCTGAGGCCAATTCACTTCATGCCGAAGACGCCCTTGTTGATCAACGATCGGAGCCGGTGCCGGCGTGCCCGACGAGATCGGCGATGGTCTCGATGGTGAGGCTGATCACCACGTAGGCGCCGATCCCTGACGACCTTGCGGCCTTGGAGGACGTTCTCCGCTTGGTCTCCTTGGTCGATCGGCCTTCCTTGCCCGTGGGCGTGGTGACCGGTTCGGCGACATATCGAACTGTTGTCGCGGGCCTGAGGCGACCAGGGACTCGGGCCCAATGGGAAGGTGATTCGCTGGATGTTCTGCCCGGGACGGATCGTGGCGAGCGTGGCCGACGCGATCCATCGGACGGTCAGCCGAACCGCGGCCCGGCGTGGGGCCCCGGGCCGACCGGGCTCAGAGAGGCGGACCTGCCGGCCAGTGATCGACCTGGTCGTGGATGGCTTCCACCAGTTTGGACAGCCCCGCGTTGGTGTCCAGCGGATCGGAGGCGTCCTTGAGATACCGCGTGTTGATCAAGGCTGCCACGCCGAATCCTCCGATGCGCCGCAGGAGCGAGGTACTTCCCGGAAGGTCTCCGCCGTGACCCCACCTGGACCCGTGAACCGACCACCCGCAGGCATAGCCGTCAGAGCCCGCCAGCCCCGAGGGCTTGGTCATGTAGGCGATCCAGTCGGGGTCGAGGATGTCCGGCGGGGTGGCCGACCCGTCCACCCGCGCGAGGAAACGCAGCAGGTCGCTCGCCCTGGCCAGCCAGCCGCCGTGCGCGTCCATCCGGGTCACGGCCATGCCATACGGGTCGCCCCCGTTCTGGTCGTAGTAGACGACCTCGCCGGGACGGCGGTCGGCCAGGGTGTCGCCCGCCAGTTCCATGTCGAAGATCCCGCACGGGGCCAGGATCTCCCGCCGTACGTAAGCCTCGTACGACTCGCCGGTCACCTCTTCGATGACCCGCCCGAGTACGCAGTAGCCGAAGTTGGAATAGGCGTAGCGGGTGCCCGGATCATGGTTCAGCGGCCGGTTGGCCAGCACCGACGTGATGAGCTGCTGATGGTCGAGGGAGGGGTCGCCGAACATCGGATCGTCGGGGCGGTACGGCCAGCCGCCGGAGGAGTGCCGCAGCAGGTGCAGGACGATGATGTCCTCGACTCTGGGATCGGTCGGCGTGCCGAACCTCGCCAGATGCCCGCTGTTCCCGAAGACCAGGTCGATGGTGCTGAGCCTGCCCGTCTCCGCGAGCTTCATGACGGCGGCGGACGTGATCGGCTTGGCCACGCTCGCGATCCGGAACCGGCTTGCGGCCGTCACCTTCTCGCCGCTCGCCCGGTCCGCCACGCCGTACCCCTCGGCGTGCACCAACCGTCCGTCGACGCTGATCGCCAGCGACAACCCCGGCACGTCGTAGTACTTCATGAACGTCTCGACCAGGCCCTCGATGACCGGGCCCGCCTCACGCTTTTCCCAGATCGGGCAGAACCGCTGCACGGCGGCCGATCCGAAACCGGCGGAGAATCCTCCCACCGACACCGGCCGATACTTCTCCCGTTCGTGGTGCTCGACCTCGGACTTGAAGGCGCCGACATCGAGGTTGTGCCGCGCGACGAACGGCCGCCCCACGCCCCTTCGCCACAGCGAGGTGAAGTGGTCGAGACGGTTGTAGGTGGAATTCGGAACGCTGAATCCGATGGCGCGAACCGGGCGGTAACGTTCTCGGTCCATTCCGTCGAAAGAGTTCTGGTAGTTGATGGCGGACACCTGTGGCTGAATCCAGTCCCACCTGGTGTCGTATCCGGGCCACCCCTCGAAGACGACAGAACAGAAAACGCCGCTTCCCAATCGGTATCCGCTGATGTCAACGGGAACGTAACCGTTCCTTCTGTGCTCCATCACGAGCGTGTAGAGATCGGCGAGCCCGACCACGTGATACGAAGTCCACAGCGGATGCCCCGCGCGCTCCTGCTTCTCCCAGACGGTGGCGAAGTAGACCTTCGTGCCGACGTTGTAGCCGTTGACGATGACAGGCCGGAATCCGGCGGCCCTGCGCTCGGTATAGACCGTCAGATAGTCGTCGAACGGAAGCGCGTGGTCCGTCCACTGCTGAGGCCCCGACCCGCGTTCCCAGATCGCCGCGTAATGCGCCTGTCCGGCGATCTCGTAGCCGCAGAGGTCCACGAGCCGCAGGCCCAAAACGACAGAGTAATTATCGTATGCCTGCCGGAACTTGTCGTAAGTAAGATCCCACCGAATATAGGCGGCCATTCAGCACCCCCGAGCGCCATCATGTGGTTCTGTACCCGCGGATCACCACCGGCCACCACGGCTGACTGCTCCGGCGCGCAGACGGGGGGCCCGTTTCTGCGAATCGCGCACCCGTGACACGAGGAACGAGCAGGGCATGACGGTGGCGAAGCCGGTGATGACCTTCTCTGTTGCTGAGGTCTCAGGGAGCCACGGTCACACGCATCGTCACGGTCTGCCCTCTCGTCCCAACGCATCCTCCTGAACACGGCCACCGGACAGGACCCAGCTGGTCAGGAGCCGCATGGCCTGGTGTGAGGCGGTTCCGGCCTCGGTGGTGTAGACGAAGAGGGTCTGGTCGGGGTCACCGGGCATCGTGAGCGTCTCGTAGTCGACCGTGAGCTCCCCCACGACCGGGTGGCGCAGGTGTTTGGAGCCGAACGTCCGCTGGTAGACCCCGTGCTCCTCCCACCACCGCCGGAACTCGGGGCTGCGCTCGGAGAGTTCGGCCACCAGTTCCTCGGCGACCCGATCCCCAGGGTCGTGCCCGACGTCGAGACGGAGGCTTTCCACGGCCGCGCGCGCCTGCACCTCCCAGTCGACGAACAGGTCGCGCGCCTGGTCGGTCAGGAACATCCACCGGGCGTAGTTGCGCTCGCGGGGGCGGAGCGCGTCGAAGTCGCTGATCAGGGCTCTGGCCATGCGGTTGGTGGCCAGCACGTCGGTCCTGCGGCCGAGGATGAGGGCGGGGGTGCCCTCCAGAGCGTCGAGGAACTGGTGCAGCCCGGGGCGCACCCTCTGCACGCTCGGGACGCGGCGGCGGGTCCCGGTGGCCGGTCCGATCAGGTGGCCGAGATGCTCGCGCCCGGCCGCGTCGAGGCCGAGCGCGCGGGCGATCGCGTCGAGGACCCCGGCCGACGGGGTGATGCGCCGCCCCTGCTCCAGCCGCGTGTAGTAGTCGGTGGACACCCCCGCCAGCAGCGCGACCTCCTCGCGGCGCAGGCCCGGGACCCGGCGGATGCGGTCGTCGGCCGGCAGGCCCGCGCGGGACGGGTCGACTCTGCTCCGGGCCCGACGGAGGAAATCCGCGAGCTCCCTGTTCTCGGCCGCCATGGCCTCATCTTGCCAAAAACCGCTTGGGCGAGCCTGGATCGGCCTTGCCTAGGACGCCGCGTCCTAGGACGCAGTGGGCCGGATATGAGGCCGGCCCGAGCCCTCTCGCGGCGAAGACTTGAATCACGCCCCACCACATGAAGGAGAGATTCACATGACCAACCTCCCCGCGACCTGGTTCGTCACCGGCACTTCCCGCGGTCTCGGCCTGGAGCTCGTACGGCAGTTGCTCGAAGCCGGTCACAATGTCACCGCGACCACCCGCTCCACCGAACGCCTCACCCAGGCCCTGGCCGACGTGGACACCTCCCGGCTGCTGGCCCTGGAGGTCGACCTCGCGGACGAGGCCGCCGTCGCCGAAGCGGTCCGCCGCACCACCGACCGCTTCGCCGGTTTGGACGTCGTGGTCAACAACGCCGGATACGGCTTCCTCGCCTCGGTCGAGGACACGCCCGACGCCGACGCCAGGCGGATGTTCGACGTCCAGGTCTTCGGCGTCTGGAACGTCCTGCGGGCCGTGCTGCCGATCTTCAGGACGCAGAAGCGCGGCCACGTTGTCAACATCTCCTCCGTGCTGGGCCTGGTCGCCGTTCCCGGCTGGGGCCTGTACTGCGCGGGCAAGTACGCGCTGGAGGGCCTGACCGAGGCGCTCGCGGGCGAGGTCGCGGAGTTCGGTGTCAAGGTCACCCTCGTGGAGCCCGGCTACTTCCGCACCAGCTTCCTGACCACCGACTCGCTGGCCCTGCCGACCTCGACGACGGAGGGCTATGAGTCCATCCGCGAGATGACCGACAACCACCTGAACCTCCAGGGCAGCCAGCTCGGCGACCCCGTGAAGGGCGCCGCCGCGATCATCTCGCTGGTGGCGACGGGGGAAGGCCCCCTCCGCCGGCTCCTGGGCTCCGACGCCTACTCCTACGCCTCAGCCAAAGTCGAGGCTCTCCAGTCGGACATCGAAGCGGGACGCGAGCTGGCCCACAGCACCGACTTCCCGCAGTCCTGACGCAAGGCTTGATCCGCTTCGTGGCAAACGGGGCGCCTTGCCAGGAGCAGGTCAGATCTCCCCCATGAGGGTGTTGATCCTCGTCCGTACACACTTGTGACCGTCCCCACCCCAATGGTTAGCGTCGCTACAAAGGGGGACCTCATGACCACGCTGACCGTCAACGGTACGGAATATCCGCTGGACCTGGCCGACCCCAGGGTCACTCTTCTCGACGCCCTCCGCGACAGGCTCGATCTCACCGGCACCAAGAAGGGCTGTGACCAGGGCGCTTGTGGCGCCTGCACGGTGCTCTGCGACGGCAGGCGCATCCTGGCGTGTCTCACGCTGGCGGCCCAGTGCGACGGGCGGGAGATCACCACCATCGAAGGGCTGGAGTCCCATCCGCTGCAGGACGCGTTCGTCCGGCACGACGCGTTCCAGTGCGGCTACTGCACGTCCGGGCAGATCATGTCGGCCGTCGCGCTGCTGGGGGAGAACCGGGCCGGTACGGATGCCGACATCCGGGAGTACATGAGCGGCAACCTGTGCCGCTGCGGGGCCTACTCCAACATCGTCGCGGCGGTGCGGGAGGTGGCCCGTCATGCATGAGTTCCGCTACGAGCGGCCGGCCACGGTCGCCGAGGCGATCCGGGCGGTGGCCCACGACCCGGAGGCCGACTTCCTCGCCGGGGGGACGACCGAGGTCGACCTGATGAAGGACGGCGTGTTCCATCCTGACCTGCTGGTCGACATCACCCGGCTGCCGCTCCGGGGGGTGCGCAGGGACGGGACGATGCTCCAGGTGGGGGCGTTGACCACCATGGAGGAGCTGGCGTCCGACCGTACGCTCATGGAACGGGCGCCCTTCGTCGTGGAGGCGCTGCTCCGCGGCGCTTCGGTGCAGTTGCGCAACATGGCGACCATCGGCGGCAACCTGCTCCAGCGGACCCGGTGCCGCTACTTCCGCGATCCGGCCGTGCCCGCGTGCAACAAGCGGGAGCCCGGGTCGGGGTGCGAAGCGGTCAACAGCGTGGCCCGGATGCACGCCATTCTCGGCGCGAGCCCGGCCTGCATCGCGTTGCACGCCTCCGACCTGGCGGTGGCGCTGGTGGCGCTCGACGCGGTGGTGCACATCCAGAGCGAGGAGGGCGAGCGGCTCGTCCCGCTGACGCAGTTCTACCTGATGCCCGGTGAGACGCCGGACCGGGAGAACGTGCTGCGGCACGGCGAGCTCATCACCGCGGTCGACATCCCGTTGCCGCCGGAGGGGACCAGGTCGATCTACCTGAAGATCCGCGACCGGGCGTCCTACGAGTTCGCGCTCGCGTCCGCCGCCATCGCGGTGATCATGGACGGGCCGGTGATCAAGGAGGCCCGGGTCGCGATGGGCGGGGTCGGGACCATCCCGTGGCGCGGCTTCGAGGCCGAAGAGGTGCTGCGCGAGGCCCCCGCCACCCCCGACACCTTCCGGAGCGCGGCCGACGGCACGATCCGCGACCCGTTCATCGTGCCGGGCACCGCGTTCAAGGTCGAGCTGGCCAAACGCACCCTGATCCGCGCCCTCACGGAGGTGACCTCGTGACGACCATTCAGCAGCCGCGCATCCTGGGGGCGGGCGTCGACCGCGTCGACGGCCCGCTCAAGGTGACCGGCCAGGCCAGATACCCCAACGACGTCAACCTGCCCGGCATGGCCTACGCCGCCGTGGTGCGCTCGACCATCCCGTCGGGACGGATCACGCGCATGGACACGACGGCGGCCGAGAAGTCGCCCGGCGTGCTCGAAGTGATCACCCACGAGAACGCCGACCATCTGGGCGAGGCGCCCGCGACGTTCATCAAGAACCCGCAGCCGCCGCTCCAGGACGACGCGATCCGCTTCTACGGCCAGTACATCGCCGTCGTCGTCGCCGACACGCAGCAGAACGCCACCGCCGCCGCCGGCCTGATCGAGGTCGAGTACGAGCGCCACGAGGCCATCCTCGACCCGCACGACCCGAGGGCCGAGCGCATCAAGGACCCGTGGGGGGAGGACACCGCCTGGGGCGACGTCAGGACGGCGCTCAACCGGGCCCCGGTGATGATCGACCAGACGTACACGACCTCGGAGAACACCAACAACCCGCTGGGCCTGTTCACCACCCTCGCGTCGTGGGACGGCGACACGCTGACCCTGCACGACTCCAACCAGTGGCCGAACATGATCCAGCAGGTGGTGGCCGCGATGTTCGGCCTCCCGAGAGACGCCGTGCGGGTGCTGACGCCGTTCGTCGGCGGCGGGTTCGGCGCCGGGCTGCGCTGCTGGTCGCACATCCCGCTCGCGGTGATGGCCGCCCGGCACGTCGGCCGCCCGGTCAAGCTGGAGCTGACCCGGCCGGAGATGTTCACCGGTCTAGGCCATCGCACCAGCAGCATCAACTGGATCAGGCTCGGCGCGACCCGCGACGGCCGGCTGACCGCGATCGAGCACGAGAGCCTCACCACGCTCCCGCTCGACGGCGACGAGTACGAACCCTGCTCCTCGGTCTCCACCTGGTCGTACGCCAGCCCGAACGTGACCGCCCGCGACCAGCAGGTCCGGCTCAACATTCCGTGGACGAACTTCATGCGCGCCCCCGGCGACGCCCAGGGCAACTTCGCGCTGGAGTCGGCCATCGACGAACTGGCGTGGGAGGTCGGGCTCGACCCGCTGGAGATACGCCTGCTGAACTACGCCGAGGTCGACCCGAAGACCGGGCGTCCGTGGTCGAGCAACGCGCTGCGCCGGTGCCTCGAAGTGGGCGCGCAGCGGTTCGGCTGGTCGAACCGGAACCCGGAGATCGGGTCGATGCGCGACGGGCACGAGCTCGTCGGCTACGGCGTGGCCGGGGTCAGCTTCTTCTGGTACCAGCAGCCGTGTTCGGCCAAGGTCATCGTCAGGGGCGACGGGTCGGCGTACGTCCGCAGCGCGGTCACCGACATCGGGACCGGGACGTACACGATCATGGCCCAGCTCGCGGCCGGGCTCCTCGGGCTGGAGGTCGACCAGGTCGAGATGCAGCTCGGCGACTCCTCGATGCCGGTGGGCACCGCCGCCGGCGGCTCGGGCCTGACCGCGGCGCTCGGCAGCGCCGTGCACGACGCGTGCGGGCGGCTCATCCAGAAGTTCGTCGACCTGGCCGGGACCGACCCGTTCTCGCCGCTGGCCAACGTGCCGTTCGAGGACGTCGCGGTGTCGGAGGGCCGCCTCTTCCGCAAGGGCGACCCGACGCGCGGCGAGTCGCTGGCCCGCATCCTGGCCGTCCACGGCCTGACCGAGCTGTCGGCCGACGGCAACTCGACGCCGAACTCACCCGACCAGCTCGGGATGACCCCGGCCGGGGCGCGCGGCGCCCGGTTCGTGGAGGTACGCGTCGACGAGGACCTCGGGCGGGTCAGGGTCGCCCGGATCGTCACGGTCAACGACGGCGGCCGGATCCTGAACGAGAAGCTGGCCCGCAGCCAGATCCTCGGCGGGACCGTCGGCGGCGTCGGGATGGCGCTGTTCGAGGACACGGTGACCGACAAGGACACCGGCCGCATCGCCAACGCGACCTTCGGCGACTACCTGATCCCGGTGAACGCCGACATCCCCGACGTCCACGTCGAGTTCGTGGGGGAACCCGACGCGTTCAACCCGATCGGGGTGAAGGGCATCGGTGAGATCGGGCTGGTCGGCGTGGCGCCCGCCATCGCGAACGGCATCTTCCACGCGACCGGGAAGCGGATCAGGTCACTGCCGATCACCATGGACGAGGTGATGGACTGATCGGGGCGAGGGCGGCCGGAAAGCCGACTGCAAGCCGGATTGAGCACCATTGGTGGCATGAAGGCCGCTCTCCCCATCGCCCTCGTCTTCCTCGCCATGACCGGCTGCGCCGCCGTCTCCGGCGAACAGCCCGCCACCACCACCGTCGTCAGCACCGCGACGCCGGACGCCGCAGAACCCGCCTCCTCCCCTGAGGAGTCCGCCGCACCCGCCTCGGACGTCGTCGCCGACGGCGCCGAGATTTCCGCCGAGCTCACCCGGGCCGGACAGCGGGACACCTACCCGCTCGACCTGGGCGAGGCCCGCGAGTTCTACGTGACCGACATGTCGGGTGACGGCATCGAGTTCCAGATCGTCTCCGAGGTCGACGGCGAACCGATCAGCCCGTCCGGGTTCGCGATGACGTGGGGCTCCACCGTCGTGAAGCTGACCAAGACCGGAACACACCGTCTCGAGGTGTACGGCCAGACGAACGTCGTCGGCCCCTACAGCTTCCGCGTGGCGACGGTGAAGGTGCGTGACATCCCCACCACGATCGGCCTGAGCGTCAACGGCCAGCTCGACGTGCCGGGCCGGATCGACCGCTACGAGTTCGACTCCGGCGGCGCGACGGCCATCAAGCTCATCGGCGGCAACGGCGCCTGCCAGGCCATCGAACTGGAACTCGTCGACGCGGCGGAGAAGAGCGTCGCGACGGCGCGCCAGCCGATCCCGCTGTGCGGCTACGAGGCGCCCATCCCGCTCGCCAACGGCGACGGGAAGTACGCGCTGGTGGTCAGGTCGGGGACGGCCAAGACCGGCGGGTACACCTTCCAGCTCGCGCAGGCCTAGCCCTTCGTCAGAGTGCCCTGGTAGAGGACGGAGCTGCCACCCTCCTGGCCCTCGAACGTCAGCTCGGCCGGCTCGGTCAGCGTGAGGGTGAAGTCGCCGCCCACGCACTGACCGAGCTGGACGACGGACATCTCCAGGATCTGGCCGTTCTGGCGGGTCGTGCGAAGCTTGACGTCCTGCTCACAGTCCCCCCGCCGCCAGGTGCCGCCCTGCGTTCCGCCTTCGAGGACGAGGGTGACGGAGGTTGGCCCGGACGGGCCGTCGACCGTGGAGACCGCGTCGCGGACGATGTCGCCGGTCCAGGTCCCGGCGAAGGCCGCGGGGACGCCGTCGCCCTGGACCGGAGCGGTGGCCGGCTCTGTCTGGACGCCGGTTTCCGGGGCGCGCGTCTCGGAGGCGCCGGTTTCGGACGTGCCGGTTTCGGACGTGCCGGTCTCGGGGGTGCCGGTCTCGGGGGTGCCGTTGAGGGCGGTCCACAGGATGCCGATCGTGACCGCGACGGCGAAGCCGATGCCCGCGGCGGCGGCCAGGCTCGGCCCGCCGCGCCGTCGTTGCTCCGTCAGCACCGCCGTCTGCGGCCCCACGCCGATCAGCATCACCCACAGCTCGTGGGCCGTGGGCCGCGCCTCCGGGTCTTTGGCCAGGCAGCGGGCCAGGGTCTCCCGTAAGGGCGACGGCACGCCGTCGAGGCGCGGGGCGGTGTTCAGGATCCGGCTGAACACGGCCGCGACGGTGTCGTTGCCGAAGGGCGGCTCGCCGGTCGCGGCGTAGACCATGGTCGCCGCCCACGAGAACACGTCGGCGGCGGCCGATCCGTGGACGCCGCCCAATTGCTCGGGGGCCATGTAGGGCGGCGTACCGGAGATGGAGGTCGGCAGGGTGCCGGCGTCGGCGAGCTGGGCGATGCCGAAGTCGACCACGCGCGGGCCGTCGGGCCCGAGCAGCACGTTGGCCGGCTTGAAGTCGCGGTGCACCACCCCGGCGCCGTGGATGGCCGCCAGGGCGGCGGCGGTGTTCACGGCCAGCCGTTCGAGCTCGCCCTCGCGCAGCGGCCCCCGGTCGCGCACGCGGTCGTGCAGCGACGGGCCGTCGATGAACTCGCTCACCACGAAGGGCGCGGCCACGTCGATCTCGGCGTGCAGGACCTTGGCGGTGCAGAAGGGCGCCACCCGCCGCGCCGACTCCAGCTCGCGCCCCAGCCGCCGCCGGATGGCCGGGTCGGCTCCGCCGCGCAGCAGTTTCACGGCCACGCGCTCGCCTGAGGAGGAGCGGGCTTCGTACACGATGCCCTGGCCGCCCTCGCCGAGACGCCCGACGAGCTCGAAGGTGCCCACGAAGGGCGGGTCTCCCGGCTCCAACGGGCCAGCGGGCATGGGTCCTCCCCCGGGCGCACACGACGTCCACACCATAGCGCCCGGCGGAATCGTCGGACGTGGCGGGTAAAAATGGGGGCGTGTCGCTTTCCACCGAACTACACAGCCTCGGCCGTCCCCTCGTGGAGCGGCAGCTCGCCCATCCGACCGTCCGGGGGATCGCCGACGGCAGTCTGCCCGAGGCCGCCTTCCGGGCCTGGCTGGAACAGGACTACCTGTTCCTGCTCGACTACGTGCGGGTCTTCTCCCGGCTCGCCTGGCAGGCCCCCGACGCCCACCTCGGCGACCTGGTCGACCTGGCCTACTCGACCTTCCACGACGAACTCGCCCTCCACCGGTCGATGTCGGCCCGCTACGGCGCCGACCTGAACACGGCCACCAAGGGCAAGGCGTGCGCCGCCTACACCGAGTTCCTGCTCGACAGCGCCGCCCACTACGGCGAGGGCCTGGCGGCGCTCTATCCGTGCATGTGGGGCTATTCGACACTGGGCCAGGCGCTGGCCGAGACGGCCGCCCCGCGCTACCGGGCCTGGGTCGAGACCTACGCCGACCCGGGCTTCCAGGCGCTCACCGAACGCATCGCCAAGATGATCGACGAGGCCGACGTCCATCCGGGCCGGGCACGCGAGCTGTTCCTGCGCGGGATGGAACACGAAATCGCATTTTGGGACGTCACTGGTTAGCCCGCGAGCGGATCGACGTTCCACACCTCGGGGAGATCACCACAGAAGACGACGCCACCCGGCCTGATCAGGGCCGCCAACTCCGAAGCCCACCGGTAGCTCCGCCGGTGCACGCCGTCCCTCTCGCGCGGCGGCGACCGCCAAGGCCCCGCCGACCAGGGCCATGACAGTGCCGAACCCCCAATATGACCGACGTCGTGTCAGATCTCCGTGAAGCGGACGGCTCGGCCGCTCACCCTGATGCGCTGGTCGTCGGGGAGCGGGGCGGCGGTCAGCAAACTGGGGCGGCCCATGTCGGCGCCCTGGTGGATGGTGACGACGTCGTCTTCCTTGATCAAGGCCAGGTCGCGCAGATAGCCCGTGAAGGCCGCGGCGGCGGCGCCCGTGGCCGGGTCTTCGACCACGCCGCCGGGCGGGAACGGGTTGCGGGCGTGGAAGATCACGGGTGACTCGGCCCAGAAGAGGTGCACGGTGATCCAGTCGCGGGCGGCCATCAGGGCGCCGAGGGCCTCGAAGTCGTAGTCGAGGGCGGCCAGCAGTTCTCGTGAGGCCAGGCCCACCACCAGGTGGTTCATGCCGGCGTTGGCGACGTGGACCGGGAAGGCCGGGTCGAGGTCGTCGGGGGTGTAGCCCAGGGCTTGCAGGGCCGCCTCGACGTCGGCGGGGTCGGCCGGGCGGGTGGCGGCGGGCGGTGAGGTGAGGGTGGCGGTGACGGGGCCGTTCGGTTCGGCGACCACGTCGACGTCGACCGGGCCGGCCTTGGTCGTGAGGTGGATGGTGCCCGAGCCGGTACGTTCGCCGAGCGCCACCGAGGTCGCGATGGTGGCGTGGCCGCAGAAGGCGACCTCGGCCAGCGGGCTGAAGTAGCGGATCGTGTAGCGGTCGCCGCCCTCGGGGAACAGGAACGCGGTCTCCGAGTAGCCGACCTCTGCGGCGATGGCGAGCATCTCGGCGTCGCTGTGACCCGCCGCGTCGAGGACGACCCCGGCCGGGTTGCCTCCCGACGGGTCGGCGGTGAAGGCCGCGTACCTGAGGATCATGACGCCCCCTAGACGATGATCAGTGCCGAGACGAACAGCCAGGCGAGATGCCAGGTCTGGTCAAGAACATACGCCCCCGTCCCGATGGACGGGTTGTCGTCGTGGCCGGGACGGGGCACGCCGAGGGCGGCGAACCTGCCCCGGCCGGTCTTGGCGGCGAGCCACTGGATCGGCCAGCGGCGGTCGGCGATCCAGTGGGTGACCCCCGTGACGGCCAGGCCGATCGCGACGTCGGCGGGCGCGAAGACCGCGCCGAGCTGCCAGACCAGCACCATCAGGCCGGCGAAGGCCAGCACGACGTGGGTGAGGACGTGGGTGGTGTTGGCCAGCCGTCCGGCCCAGCCCGGCTGGATCTTGGTGCAGGCCTGGTGGTCGGTCTGGATCCAGTGATCCACGATCATGTGGGTCGTGTAGAGCGTGACATAAACGGCGGCGAACTCCGCCAGGCGGTCGCTCATGTCCACATCTGTCCTTCCAGCACCATTCCCCAACATGATCGACAGTAGGGCGGGCTGCCGGGAAGTTCTGTGAACCAGTACTCACTACGACTGACGTGCGCGGCGCCGCAGTCCGTCCATGTCATTGATAAGTACGCGCCGGCGGCCCGTCTCGATCAGACCTCGATCACGCAACCCGCGAAGCGCCTTGTTCACGGCCTCCCTGGAGGAGCCCACCCAGCTGGCCAGTTCGTCCTGCGAGAGCGGCAGTTCGAGGCTGACGCCGCCCGGCACCTGCTCGCCGTAGCGCTCGGCCAGTTCCACGAGCCGGTTGGCGACCCGGACGGCGGTGTCGAGCACGCCGTACTCGATCCGCTTGCGGTCGGCGTCGCGCAGGCGCTCGGTGACCGTACGCATGATCAGCACCGCGACGCGGCCGTTCTCCCGCAGGAATCCGGCGAAGTCGCGGATGGCCAGGCCCTCGACCGGTTCGACCGCGGTCACGGTCGCCGAACGGGGCTCGCCGTCGATGGAGGCCATCTCCCCGACGACGGCGCCGGGGCCGCGTACGGCCAGCACCACGTCGGTCCCCGATTCGGACGCGGCCGAGATCTTCACCTTGCCCGACAGGACCAGCAGCACCCACGTCGAGGGGTCGCCCTGGGTGAAGACGATCTCTCCCCGGGCCCAGGTTCGGGTTCGGCCGCGGGCCCGCAGGTCGATCTGCTCCTCGGGGGTGAGCTTGCCGAACAGCTCGGTCATGAGGTCCTTCTGAGTTCCGGCAGCACGTCTGCCGCCACCGCGTCGAGGACCGATTCGTCCCCGGCCCAGATGCCAGTCTCGCGCGGCCAGGGCGCGGCGATGTCGGTGTAACCGAGTTCGGCAGACCTTCCTACAAAATCGCGATAACACTCGACACTCGACAGCGAATAGACGGGGGCGGAGTCCGACTGCAGGAACCGCCGCACGCCCTCACGCGGACGCCCCAGGTCCGCCAGCGCGTCGTCGAAGCGGCGCGAGGCCTCGGCGACCGCGTCCCACCAGGCGCCGAGGGTCTCCTTGCCGCGTCCGCCGAGGGTCACCCAGCCGTCGCCGAACCGCGCGGCCAGCGCCATCGCCTTCGGGCCGTCGGCGGCGACCAGGAAGGGCAGGCGGGGGCGCTGCACGCAGCCGGGGGCGTTGCGGGCCTCGACCGCCTCGTAGTAGTCGCCCGACCACGACACCCGCTCCTCGCGCAGCAGCAGGTCGAGCAGTTCGACGAACTCGGCGTAGCGGGCGTGCTGGCTGGCGGGTTTCCAGCCCAGGACGCGGGAGTCGTAGTCGCCCCGGCTGCCCGCGCCGATCCCGAGCGTGAAGCGGCCCTGGGAGAGGTCGTCGAGGGCGGTGAGGTCGCGGGCGAACGGCACCGGGTGGCGGAAGTTGGGCGAGGAGACCAGCAGGCCGATCTCGATGGTCGAGGTGACCATCGCCGCGGCCGCCAGGGTCGGCACCGAGCCGAACCAGGGGCCGTCGACGAGGGTGCGCCAGCCCAGGTGGTCGAAGGTCCAGGCGTGGGCGAAGCCGTAGGCCTCGGCGGCTCGCCAGCGGCGTTCGAGCTCGGGTCGGCGGTGTTCGGGCAGGATCGTGATTCCGGCACGCATGTAACCATCGTGACATGCTGGCCAAATCCCTACATTTCCGATCGGTCTTCTAATCTGGTCAGGTTTGCGTGCCCTCCCCTCCCTGACCGATCGAGAGGACACCTGTTGGCCCACGACCTGACCCGGGCCCGATTCGGAACGACGTCGTCCTTCGTGCTGTGCGGGATCATGTCCGGCACGCTGACGGTCCGCGTCCCGGCCATGACCGACGCGATCCACCTGACCAAATCGCAGCTCGGCATCGTCCTGCTCGCGTGGGCGGTCGGCGGGCTGCTGGCCATGCAGGGCTCCCGGCCCATGCTGCGCCGCCTCGGCAGCGGCCGGTCGCTCACCCTGGCGATGCCGCTCAGCGCGCTCACTCTGGCCGGGGTGGCGCTGGCGCCCGACTACGTCGTGCTGATCGTCGCGGCCGCCGCGTTCGGCGTGGCGGTCGGCCTGTTCGACATCTCGATGAACGCCCAGGGCTCGGTGGTGGAGAACGCCTCGGGCCGGTCGCTGATGAGCGGGTTCCACGCCGGGTGGTCCGTCGGGGCTATCGCGTCGGGGGCCCTCGGGATCGGCGCGATCAGGCTGGGGCTGTCGTTCCGCGACCATCTGATCCTGGTGGCGCTGGCCGGCCTGCCGGTCGCGGCGGCGCTGGCGCGCACGTACCTGCCCGACCCCCGCGGCGACGACGGCGGCGCGGCGGTACGCCGGCGGCTGCCGCCCGTGGTCTACGTGCTGGGCGTGGTGGTCTTCGCGGCGTTCATGATCGAGGGCATGGTGGGCGACTGGAACGGTCTCTACCTGCGCGACGTATTGGGCGCCCCCGAGTCGCTGGCCGCCCTCGGATATCCGCTGTTCGCCGGCGGCATGCTGGCCGCCCGGCTCGCCGGTGACCGGCTGCGCAGACGCTACGGCGCCGCCGCGTGCCTGCGCTTCGGCGGGCTCGTGGTGGCGCTGTCGTTCGGGGTGGTGATCACGGCGCCGGTGGCCGAGGTCGCGCTGGTCGGGCTGCTGGTCGCCGGGGTGGCGATGGCCACCGTGATCCCGTTCGCGCTGTCGCTGGCGGGGGGAGCCGACCCGGCGCAGTCGGGGCCTGCCATCGCGCAGACGGCCGCCATCGGCTACGCCGGGTTGCTCCTCGGACCAGTCCTGATCGGGTTCCTCGCCGACGCGACGTCGCTTCGGCTGGCCCTTTCTGTGGGACTGGTCCTCGGAGCGGTGATCTGGCTGTCAACCCGGTATCTACCGGCCGACTCCTGAATCGTCAGGCGTGAATCATCAGGAGTGGGCCAGGCAGCTCGACGAGACCGTCACGACGGTCGGCAGGCTGCCGGTGTTCATGAACTGCATCTGCCACTGAGCGCCGCTGGCGGCGCTGCGGATGGGCGCCATCGGGACGCCCTGGCTGAGCAGCGGAACGGTCCACGAACCGCCGACCAGCGTGCTACCCGCGGGGCAGCTACCGCCGTTGACCTGAGCGTTCAGCTGCGGAAGCAGGGTCACCGGCTTGCCGGCGACGTGCACGACGCCGGTGATGGTGGAACCCGCGGCGGCCGGACCGGCCGAGCCGCCGATGGCGCCGCCACCGAACTCGTCGTCATCCTCGAAGCCGTCCTCTTCCTCGAAACCGTCATCGCCGGTCTCGTCGTAGAAGTGGCCATCCCTGCAGTGACGGTCGTGCGAGCCGACAGCCACACGCTGGGCCGAACCCTCGAGGCCCTCGAAGCCGTTCGTCGCCGGCGGCTCGAGCGGAACCATCGGCGGACGGTGGTGGTGGTGCGGGCGGTGGTGGTGCTTGTGCGGCTTCTTCAGGTGCTCGTGCTCGTGGTGGATGTGCTTGTTCCAGCAACGGTCGTGAATGATGTGGTTGTCGTGCTTGTGGTGGTGGTGCCTGTGCACGAAGTGGCGCCTGTGGTGGTGGTGCTTGTGCAGCCAGTGCTTCGTGTGGAAGATGCGGTGGTAGTGGTGGATGTGGTGCCATTCAATCTTCGGGCGAATGCGGATGTGCCGCTTCTTCACCCGGTACTTGATCACCTTGACTCTCTTGGCTTTCTTGTACTTCTGAACCGGCGCGTGGCCCACGACCTGGGTGTCAGAGAGAGGGGCGGCTTGCGCGGGAAGCGCGACCCCCATGAAACCGAGGCCCATGATTAGGGCGATCATGTACGTTCCGTACCTCATGTGCCGATCATGCAATAAGTGGGCGGATCTCCTTTGGCAGCACACACAAAGGCGCGGGAAAGCTCGGCCAGGAAATGTCCGTTAATTCGGGAAGTTCCGCGAGGTTCGCTTGGTTGAGGATGTCGTGATCGATGTCGATGTTGTGGTGATCGGGGCAGGTCAGGCGGGATTGTCCGCTGCGTACTTCCTGCGGCGGTTCGGGTTGTCGCAGGTCGTGCTCGACGCGGAGGACTCCCCAGGCGGGGCGTGGCGGCACCGATCCCCCACGCTGACAATGGATCGCGTGCACGGCATCTTCGATTTGCCGGGGATGTCCCGGCCTGCTGTCGACCCGGGAAAGGCGGCGGCGGAGGCCGTACCGGATTATTTCGCCTCTTATGAATCACAAATGGGTTTGGACGTCGTGCGTCCACACAAAGTAGGAAAAGTCGAACCGGGATTCACGGTCGACGACACCTGGCGCGCACGGGGAATCGTCAACGCCTCCGGCACCTGGACCCGCCCCCATTGGCCCTTCTATCCCGGGCGTTTCGACGGCAGGCAGCTCCACTACGCGTCCTATGCGGGCCCGGCGGAGTTCGCCGGGCTGAACGTCGTGGTCGTCGGGGGCGGGCACTCCGCGATGCACGTGCTCTCGGAGGTCGGCGCGGTGGCGCGCTCGACGCTCTGGGTGACACGCCGTGAACCCGACTTCCGCCCCGAGGGCTTCGACGGCCGCGACGTCGTGGCGCTCGTCGACCAGCGGGTGCGCTCTGGCCTGCCGCCCCAGAGCGTGGTGAGCGTGACCGGCCTGACGTACACGCCGGTCGTCACCGAGGCCCTCGAACGGGGCGTGCTGACCCGGCGGCCGATGTTCACGCATCTGGTGAGCGACGGCGTGTCGTGGGGCGAGGAGGTCTTCCGCGCCGACGTCATCGTCTGGGCCACCGGCTTCCGCGCCGACCTGCGCCACCTGGCCCCGCTGAAGCTGCGCGAACCCGGCGGCGGCATCCGCATGGACGGCACCCGCGTCGTGGTCAACCCTCTCGTCCACCTCGTCGGTTACGGCCCCTCCGCCAGCACGGTCGGCGCGAACCGGGCCGGCCGGGAGGCCGCCCGCGACCTGGCCCGGCGGCTGGCGCCGCACAGCTCGCTGAGAGCGGGCTGAGACGCTGCTGAGGGCCCGCTGAGGCTGACAGCGCGCTGTGCGCCGGATGACAGGGGCGAGCCGCACCCTTGAGGCATGGAATACGCATTCGAGGCCCGGGGCCTCGTGAAACGCTACGGGAAGACGACCGCCCTGGCCGGGCTCGATCTCTCCGCCCCGCAGGGGACCGTGCTCGGGGTGCTCGGCCCGAACGGGGCCGGCAAGACCACCGCCGTCCGGATCCTGGCCACGCTGCTGCGCCCCGACGAGGGACGCGCGTTCGTCGGCGGGCTCGACGTCGTCAAGGACGCCGCCAAGGTCCGCCGCCTGATCGGCCTGACCGGCCAGTACGCCTCCGTCGACGAAGACCTGACCGGCATGCAGAACCTGGTCCTCATCGGCCAGCTGCTCGACCTGCGCAAGAGTGAGGCGATCGCCAGGGCCACCGAGCTGCTGGCCGAGTTCGGGCTGGCCGACGCGGGGGCGCGGCAAGCCAAGACCTACTCGGGCGGCATGCGCCGCCGCCTCGACCTGGCCGCCAGCCTCGTCGGCCGGCCCGACGTCATCTACCTCGACGAGCCCACCACGGGGCTCGACCCGTCGAAGCGCGACGACGTGTGGAACATCGTGCGCGGGCTGGTCAAGGACGGCGTGACCGTGCTGCTGACCACGCAGTACCTGGAGGAGGCCGACGCGCTGGCCGACGAGATCACCGTCGTCGACCACGGCCGGTCGATCGCCCACGGCACCCCGGCCCAGCTCAAGCAGATCGTCGGCGGCCAGACCATCCTCGCCCGCCCGGCCGACCCGGCCCGCCTCGCCGAGACCGAGGCCATCCTCACGAGCGTCTCCGGCCGTCCGGCCGAATCGCCCAGCCGCGGCGTGGTCACCGTGCCCGTCGACGGCGACGCCCAGTTCACCGAGGCGGTGGCGCGGCTGGCCCAGGCCGGCGTGTCGGTCACCGAGCTCTCCCTGCGCCTGCCCAGCCTCGACGAGGTGTTCTTCACCCTCACCGGCCAGCGCGCCACCGACGAAGAAGCGGCCTGAGAGGAATCCCCCATGACGACGACCACGCTCTCCCCCGTACAGTCCCCGAAGACCGCCCCCACCCGCTCTCAGCCACGCCCTTTCGGGCTGGTCAGACATAGTCTCGCCCTCGCGCGGCGGAGCTTGATAAAGACGATCAGGACGCCCGAGCAACTGCTCGACGTGACCCTCCAGCCGATCATCTTCGTGGTGCTGTTCGTGTTCCTGCTCGGCGGCGCCATCGCCGGCGACACCCACCAGTACCTGCAGTTCCTCCTCCCGGCGATCCTCGTGCAGACCGTCGTGTTCGCCTCGGTCGCGACCGGCGTGAGCCTCAACACCGACCTCAAGAAGGGGGTCTTCGACCGGTTCCGCAGCCTCCCGATCGGGCGGTCGGCGCCGCTGATCGGGTCGGTGCTCGGCGACCTGATCCGCTACGTCGTCGCCACGCTCTCCCTCACGATCTGCGGGCTGGTGCTCGGTTTCGAGCTGGTCAACGGCATCGTGCCCGCGCTCGCGGCCGTGGTCATGACCATCGGGTTCGCGTTCTGCCTGAGCTGGGCGTTCGTCCTGCTCGGGATGGTGCTGCGGGAGCCGGGGGCGGTGCAGGGCGTCGCGTTCCTGACGATGTTCCCGCTGACGTTCGGCACCGGCATGATGGCCCCGGTCGACACCCTGCCCGGCTGGCTCCAGTCGTGGGTGCAGGTCAACCCGGTCGCCCACGCGATGGAGGCCGCCCGCGGCCTCATGATCGGCGGACCGGTGGCCGGCCACGTCGTGTGGGTCGTCGCCTGGGGCCTCGGCCTGCTGGCGGTCTTCGCGCCGCTGGCGGTGCGGGCCTACCGGCGCAGGACCTGATCGATCGCGGCCGGCCGGTCGAGGGCCGCGCCCTTGCCGTAAGCCTGCTGGTAGGCCTCCTCGCCGAGGGTCTCCCGCAACTGCACGGAGATCCGGAAGACATCGGGGTTGTACGCGTCGGGGGCGCCCCGGAGCTGCTCGCTCGCGCCGAGCAGCCGGGCCGCCCCTTCGGCGTTCCCGCGTACGCCCTCGACCTCGGCGGCCAGCACGCCCACCCTGGCCAGCACCGGCCGGTCGCGCACCGAGTCGGCCAGTCCGGCGGCCTCGGCGGCGAGGGAGGCCGCCGCTTCCAGGTCGCCCTCGGCCACCGCCAGATGGCCGAGACACGTCAGCACCAGCGCCCGGAACTGCGGCGACACGATGCCCGACTGGTCGACGGCGACGGCGGCCTGCTCGTACTGGAACCTCGCCTCGACGAGGTCGCCCACCTCGCGGGCGAGGTCGCCGAGCCCGATCCGGGAGAAGGCGGCGTCCCTGATCGACCACTCGTTCCGCCTCGACTCGGCCATCAGCCGCAGCTCGTGGCGGGCGCCTTCGACGTCGCCCTGCCGGCTGCGCGCGGTGGCCAGGTACATGCGCTGGTGCCCGGCGTCGTCGTCGGGGTTGAGCAGCCGGGTCAGCTCGATGGCCTCCTCCAGCGACTTGACCACGAGGTCGAAGTCGCCGAACAGCATGGCCGCGTCGGCGATGAACGTCAGCGCCTGGGCCAGCCCCCAGCGGTCGCCGACCTCGCGGAACCCGACGGCGGCCTCCCGCAGGTCGGCCAGCATGCCGTTGGGGTCGCCCTCGTTCTCCAGCATGAAGCCCCGGAACATCAGCAGCATCGCCCTGCTCCACGGGGAGGCCACGCCGAAGGCCCGGTCGATCGCGGCGAGGCCGCCGTCGACGTCGTCGAGGAACAGGTGGTAGATCGGGGTGATCAGGCAGAGCAGCGGGTCGTCGTCGACCTCGGCCTGCCGGGAGATCTCGCCGAACCGGGCGATCAGCCCGTCGACGTCCTCGACCGGCTGGCTCATCAGCGAGTTCAGCAGGTACATCATCGTGGTGATCAGCCACGCGTTCCGGTCGGGTTCGCCGTCGAGGTCGAGGGCCGACTTGAGCCACGGCACCGACTCCGACCGGCGGCCGGTGATCATCCAGAACGTGCCGAGGGCGGCGGTGATCCTGGTCGCGGTGGCGGCGTCGCCCCGCTCGATGGCGTAGTGGAAGGCGGCCAGCAGGTTGTCGTGGTCGGTGCCGAGGATGCGGATCCAGCTCAGCTGCCCGTGGCCGTGCATCTGGGCGCCGCCCTGCTCGGCCAGGTCGAGGAAGTAGCGCGTGTGGGCGCGGCGGACCTCGTCGACCTCGCCGCGTTCGGCCAGGCGCTCCAGGCCGTATTCGCGGATGGTCTCCAGCATCCGGTAGCGGGGCCCGTCGATGAGCTGGAGCAGCGACCGGTCGACCAGGGCGGCCAGCAGGTCGAGCGAGCCCCCCACGGCCTCGGCCGCCTCGGCGGTGAACCCGCCGGGGAACACCGCGAGCCGTTCGGCCAGGTCGCGCTCGTCGTCGCCGAGCAGGTCCCAGCTCCAGGCCACCACCGCGCGGAGCGTCTGGTGCCGCGCCATCGCGGTACGGCTCCCGCCCGTCAGCAGCCGGAACCGGTCGTCGAGCCGGGCCGCCACCTGGTCGACGGTGAGCGAGCGCAGCCGGGCCGCGGCCAGCTCGATCGCCAGCGGCAGGCCGTCGAGGCGGCGGCAGATCTCCCGTACGACCGGCGTGTTGGCCTCGGTGAGGGCGAACCCGGGACGCACCGCCTCGGCCCGGTCGAGGAACAGCCGGACCGCCGGTTCGTCGGCCAGCGGCGGCACCGGCCACAACGACTCGCCGAAGATCCCCAGGGCCTCGCGGCTGGTGGCCAGCACCGTCAGGCGGGGGCACAGCCCGAGCAGCTCGTCGGCCAGCCTGGCGGCGGCGTCGATGAGGTGCTCGCAGTTGTCCAGCAGCAGCACGCCCTCGCCGCCCGACAGCACCTCGACGATGCGGGCGATCGTGCCCTCCTGCGCCTTGGTCTGGCCCGCGCCCACCGCCGTCAGCACCGCCTGCGGCACGTCGTCGGGGTTGGTGACCGGAGCCAGCTCGACCAGCCAGACCGGCCGGTCGAGCCCCGCGGCGACCGTGCTGGCCAGCCGGGTCTTGCCGGCGCCGCCGGGCCCGACCAGGGTGACCAGGCGGCTGTCGGCCAGCCGCCGGGCGATCTCGGCCATGTCGTGGTCGCGGCCGACGAAGCTGGTCAGCGGCGCCCGCAGCGCCGGACGCCCCCGGCGCGGCGCCTGCTCCTCGCGCAGCACGGCCAGGTGGGCCTCGCGCAGCTCGGCGCCGGGGTCGACGCCGAGTTCGTCGGCCAGGACGTGCCGGACCTCCTCGAACACGGTCAGCGCCTCGGCCCGCCGCCCCGACGCGGCCAGCGCCCGCATCAGCAGCGCGTGCACGCGTTCCCGCAGCGGATGGCGGGCGGCCAGGTCGCGCAGCTCGGAGATCACCGGCTCGGCTTCGAGGCGGTCTTCGGTGGCGGTCAGCCAGGCCTCGTCGAGGCCGGCCACTGCGGCGTCGGCGAACGGCGCGTCGGCCACGTCGGCCAGCGGACGCCCCCGCCAGAGCGCGGCGGCCTCGCCCAGGAGCCCGGCCGCCCGCCGGTGGTCGCCGGAGGCCAGCGCGGCGCGTCCGCTCGCGGCCAGTGCGGCGAACCGGTGGGCGTCGACGTCCTCTTTCGGCAGCGTCAGCCGATATCCGCCGGGCTCGGAGCGCAGCGCCGCAGGGTCGGGCAGCACCCGGCGCAGCCGCGACACGAGGGACTGGAGGGCGTTGGCCCGGTCGGCCGGGGGCGCGTCGCCCCAGAGGGCTTCGGCCAGCTCGTCGTGGGTGATCAGCCGGCCGGGGTCGAGCGCGAGGCGTACGAGCAGGGCACGGAGGCGGGCGCCGCCGATCGTCACGGCCTCGCCCCCGCCGGACCGCACTTCGAGCGGCCCCAGAATCCCCACGCGCATAATCCCCACTTTGCCACCTGATGCGTAGGATCCCGCCATGACCGAGGTGCTGGTACGCGACGGCTCGTGGACCTTCAACGGCGACGTCATCCGGATCGTGCCCGCCAAGGAGCGCGGGGTGAACAAGCTCCGCCAGGCCCTCGGCGAACTCGTGGTGCCGCTGGCGGCCGTGGCCGGGATCGCCTACCAGCCCGCCCGCAAGGGCGGCCAGTTACGCCTGCGCATGCGCGAGGGCGCCGACCCGTTCAGCCACGCCACCGGCGGACGCCTCCCCGAGGCCGCCGACCCCTACCGGCTCACCATCGACGCCGACCGGACGGGCGCGGCCGAGTACTTCGCCGACGAGGTCCGCGCCGCCCTGCTCTCCGAGGGGGTGCCCGACGGGCCCAGCGACCGCTTCCTGCTGCCCGGCCCTCCGGTGCCGCTGACCGCCAACGCCTCCGACGGCCTGATCACCTTCGACGGCGAAGTGATCCTGATCGAGTTCAACTGGGCGGCCGACACCACCAAGCGCAAGGCCGGGCCGCAGCGCATCGCGCTGGCCGACCTCGCGGCGGTCGAGTGGATCCCCAACGGCGGCCTGGAGAACGGCCGGCTCAGGTTCACCCGCAAGGACGAGCCGTCGACCCGGCCGCCGATCAAGTACGACCCGTCCTCCGTCGTCCTGTGGGGCCTCGACAAGGAGACCCGCACCGTCGCCCTGCTGGTGACCGCCGTCGTCGCCCGGCTGCCCCATCCGCTGGCCGAGCCGCCCGCGATCGAGGCCGCCCCGCCGAAGGACGACGATCACGACGTCGTGCTGCGCCGCCTGCGGGAGCTCGGCGCGCTGCACCGCGACGGAGTGCTCACCGACGAGGAGTTCACCACCGCCAAGCAGGCTCTGTTGAAACGTCTGTGATCGCCCTGGTTAGCCTGAGGGCATGATTAACCGCCGCATCGGAAGCCGCCAGGTCAGCGCCATCGGCCTTGGCGCGATGCCCATGTCCACCGCCGGTCACATGCCCGACGAGGCCCAGTCGATCCGCACCATCCACGCGGCCCTCGACGCCGGGGTCACCCTCATCGACACGGCCGACGCCTACACGCCCTCGCACACCGACGTAGGCCACAACGAGCGCCTGGTCGCCAAGGCCCTGAACAGCTGGAGCGGCGACGCCGGGGCGGTACTGGTCTCCACCAAGGGCGGCCACACCCGTACGCCCGGCGGCGGCTGGGGCAGGGACAGCCGGCCCGAATACCTGTTCCAGGCCTGTGACCGCTCGCTGAAGGCCCTCGGGGTCGAGTCGATCGGCCTCTACTTCCACCACCGGCCCGACCCGCAGGTCCCCTACGAGGTGGCGATCGGCGCCATCAAGGACCTCGTCGAGGCCGGGAAGGTCCAGATGGCCGGCGTCTCCAACGCCGACCCGGAGCAGTTGCGGGTGGCGCGGGAGATCCTCGGCGACGACCTGGTGGCCGTGCAGAACGAGTTCTCGCCCCGGTTCCGCACCAGCGAGCCCGAGATCGACGTCGCCGACGAGATCGACATCGCGTTCCTGTCGTGGTCGCCGCTGGGCGGCATGGGCTCGGCGTCCGAGCTGGGCAGCCACCACGCCGCCTTCGGCGAGATCGCCGAAGCCCACGGCGTGTCGCCGCAGCAGGTCTGCCTGGCCTGGCAGCTGGCGCGCAGCCCGCGCATCGTGCCGATCCCGGGCGCCAGCCGCCCCGAGAGCATCCTCGACTCGCTGAAGGCGCTCGACCTGCGCCTGTCCGACGACGAGCTCGCGCGCCTCAACTCAGGTAGGTGAACCCTCCCGACGCGCGCGCGGCGACGGAGGCGTGCAGCCGCCGGGCCTGCCAGTCGGGCAGGATCTTGTCGGCTTCGGCGGGGGTGAAGAACCCCCAGTCGTCGAGCTCCTCCTCTTGGAGGGTGATCCGCGCGCCGTCGGGCAGGGCTCCGCAGTCGAAGGTGAAGTGGACGAGCGGATAAGGCCGCTCGTCCTTCAACGGCACCCAATGGACGACGAGCAGCCGCCCCACCGGGAGCGTCAACCCGACCTCCTCCCTGAGTTCCCGGCCGCAGGCCTCCTCAGGGGTCTCGTCCTCGTCGACGTGGCCGCCGGGCCAGCCCCACAGGTCGCGGTAGTTGGGTTTCACCAGCAGCACCCGGTCGTCGGCGTCGGTGACGAACCCGGCGGCGGCCGGGATCACGCGGTGGATCTGGGCGTAGAACACGTCTGCGGGCATCACAGCCCTGAGGTTAGCCGGGGTTGTCCCCTAGCTCTCCGGAAGGAGGGCCGATCTCCCATCCACGCAGGAGGTTCCGGCCCCGATCGATTTCTACGTTCGTAGACATGGTTCGGAATCGGAACATCGCCGCCCGGGTGGGCGGCTGGAGCGCACGCCACCGCTGGTGGGCGCTGTTGATCTGGGTGGCGTTCGTGGCCGGGGCCACGTTCGTCGGAGGCGCCGTCGGCACGGCGGAGATGAAGTCCTACGAGAGCGCCAACGGCGACTCGCGCGCCGCCGGGCAGATCCTCGACGGCGCCGGGTTCGTCGACCCGGCCGGTGAGATCGTGCTGGTGCAGAGCACCCGGGTGACCGTCGACGACCCGGCCTTCAAGGCCGCCGTCGACGACGTCGTGCGCTCGATCACCGCGACCGGCCAGGCCGAGAACGTCACGACCCCCTACGACGCCCAGCCGTCGCCGGTGACCGCCGACAAGCGGACCACCCTGATCCAGTTCACCATGAAGGGCGACGCCGACACCGCCGCCGACCGGGTGAAGCCGGTGCTCGACGCGGTCGAGGGCGTGCAGGCCCGCCACCCCGATCTGCGGGTCGAGCAGGCCGGCGGGGCCAGCGCCGACAAGCTGATCGGCGAGGCCATCGACGACGACTTCGTCCGGGCCGAGCAGCTCTCGCTGCCGATCACGCTGGGCATCCTGCTGGCCGCGTTCGGCGCGATCCTGGCCGCGATCATCCCGGTGGCGCTCGCGCTGACCGCCATCGCCGGGGCGACCGGCCTGCTCGCCCTGACCAGCCAGTTCCTGGCCGTCGACGCCGCCACCACCAATGTCATGCTGCTGATCGGCCTGGCCGTGGGCGTCGACTACTCGCTCTTCTACATCATGAGAGAGCGGGAGGAACAGGCGAAGGGCCGGAGCAAGCAGCGCGCCATCGAGATCGCCGCCGGCACCTCCGGCCGGGCGGTGCTGATCTCCGGCATCACCGTGATCGTCGCCATGGCGGGCATGTTCCTGACCGGCAACGGGATCTTCATGGGCTTCGCCGAGGGCACCATCCTGGTCGTGCTGACCGCCGTGGTCGGCTCGCTGACCGCGCTGCCCGCGCTGCTGTCGCTGATCGGCGACAAGATCGACGCCCGCGCGTTCCACGGCACCGTCCGGGTGCTGACCCGGGGGCGGGTCACCTGGCGGCGCATCCTGGGCGTGCGGGGCGGCGAGAGCCGCGTGTGGGGGGCGATCCTGCGTCCGGTGCTGCGGCACCCGATCATCTCGGTCGTGATCGCCGGCGGCCTGATGATCGCGCTGGCCGTGCCCGGCCTGAGCCTCAAGCCCGGCCCGCAGACGATCGACGAGCTCCAGGGCGACTACAAGATCGCCGAGACCTTCAAGGCGATCGACAAGGCCTTCCCCGGCGGCAACGAGCCCGCCGTGGTGGTGGTCGAGAACCCCGACACCGCCGCGATCGAGCGCCTCAAGGAGCAGGCGCTGGCCTCCGGTCACTTCAACGAGCCGTTCACCGTCGACGTCAACCCGCGCGGCGACGTCGCCCGGATCAGCATCGGCATCAAGGGCACCGGCACCGACGCGGTCTCGGAGAACGCGATCCACGCGCTGCGCGACACGATCATCCCGGCCACCCTGCCGGGCGCGCACGTCACCGGCTCGACCGCCGGGTCGATGGACTTCAACGACCAGATGTCGGCCACCCGGCCGCTCGTCTTCGGGTTCGTGCTGCTGCTCGCGTTCATCCTGCTGCTGGTCTCGTTCCGCTCCCTGGTGGTCGCGGTCAAGGCGATCCTGCTCAACCTGCTGTCGGTCGCGGCGGCCTACGGCGTGCTCGTGCTGGTCTTCCAGTGGGGGTACGGCGAGAGCGTCATCGGCTTCCAGTCGACGGGCACGATCACCGACTGGCTGCCGATGTTCCTGTTCGTCATCCTGTTCGGCCTGTCGATGGACTACCACGTGTTCATCCTGAGCCGGATCAGGGAGGCCTACGACAAGGGCATGCGCACCGAGGACGCGGTCGCCCACGGCATCCGCTCGACGGCCGGCGTGGTCACCAGCGCCGCCCTGATCATGGTGGCCGTCTTCGCGGTCTTCGCCACCCTGTCGCTGCTGACGTTCATGCAGATGGGCGTGGGCCTCGCGGCGGCGATCCTGATCGACGCGACGATCGTCCGCGCGGTGCTGCTGCCGGCCACGATGCGCCTGCTGGGCGAGTGGAACTGGTACCTGCCGCGCTGGCTCGACTGGCTGCCGAGGCTGTCGCACGGCGACGACGACGAGGACGAACTCCCCGCGCCGCGGAAGGAGCCCGCGCTCGTGTAATCGGGCGCGGACGGCCCGGCTCCGCGCGGAGCCGGGCCTGTGCCTGTGCCTGTCAGAGCACCCGCAGCAGCGCGTACTTCCGGTACTGGACCGGTTCGGAGATCTTCCGGACCACCTTGAAGCCCGGCGAGAGCACCACGACCGTGTTGCGGGTCGCGCCCTTGACCCTGACCGCGAGCCTTCCGTCGTTCAGGTACATGGCCCCGATCAGGGTGCCCTTGACCGGCGGCACGACCCGCTTGCCCGTCACGGTGTCGACGATGCGGGGCGTGTACCAGAGCGGCCAGGTGCCGTCGCCGCCCTCGGTGTTCCGCCCCAGCGGGCGGTAGACCACCTTGCGCCCGTCGGGCGACAGCGACTGCACGTGGTTGGTCCAGCCGACGCCCTTGGCCTTGCGCGACTTGCCGGTCGTGATGTCGAGCACGTGCACGCCGTCGGTGGTGCCGGTGTAGCCCGCCAGGTAGCGGCCGTTGCCCGACCAGGCCAGGTGGCAGACGCCGTAGGTCCGGCCGACCGTCTTGCGGCCCTTGCCGTCGGCGCCGACGACCGCGATCGGGGCGCTGCCCTCGGTCGACATGACCGCGTAGGCGACCTTCGTGCCGTCGGGCGACCAGGCCGGCGTGGCGCACGGCGTGCCCGCGACGGCGCCCGACGCGATGATCTTGTCGACCGTGCCCGCCTTCACGTGCACCTTGCCGTTGATGTCGACATAGGCGATCTTCCGGCCGTCCTGCGAGACCGAGAACTGGCCGTTCGGGTCGACGGTCTGCCGGGCGTAGGGCGAGTGGATGGCCACCCCGTGCTCGTACCGGTAGAACACCAGCCCCGACGGGAGAGCGGCCGCGGCGGGCGCGGCGGGAATGATCGCGACCAGGGCGGCGGCGACGGCGAGCAGTCTTCTCATGGCATGCGATCTTCGCACCGCCCGAAGGGCGAAAACGGTCCAAAGGTAAAATCGCCCCATGTCGGGGACGCGGAAGGCCTACTTCTACTGGGGCGCCGGCGTCGTCGCCTACCTCGTCGCGGTCTTCCACCGCCAGACCCTCGGCGTCACCGGCCTGGAGGCCGCCGCCCGCTTCGACCTCGGCGCCGCCGGCCTGTCGGCGCTCGCGATGCTCCAACTGCTCGTGTACGCCGCCCTCCAGGTCCCCGTCGGCATCCTCGTCGACCGCCTGGGCTCCAAGAAGATGCTGCTCGCCGGGGCGGTCGTGCTGGCGGCCGGCAACCTGGTCTTCGCCTTCGCGGGCGGCGCCGCCGGGGCGATCGCGGCCCGGATCCTGATCGGCGCCGGCGACGCCGCCACCTTCATCAGCGTGATCCGCATCGTGAACCTGTGGTTCCCGCCCGGCCGCAACCCTCTGATGGTGCAGACCACGGGGCTGCTGGGGGCGCTGGGGGGCATCCTGGCGGCCGTACCGCTGATCTCGGCCCTGCACGCCTTCGGCTGGCGCGACACCTTCCTCGGCGCGGCGGGCCTGAGCGCGGTCGCCTTCGCCGTGGTGGTCGTGCTGCTCCGTGAGGCCCGGCCGGGGAAGGCCGCGAACGCGCGCGGGCTGCGCGCCGCCTGGGCCGAACCGGGCACCCAGCTCGGCCTGTGGTCACACGCCGCCGCCCAGTCGTCGATGGCGGCGTTCCTGCTGCTCTGGGGCTACCCGTTCCTGCTCCAGGACCAGAAGCTGTCGCCGACCGCGGCCGGGGCGCTGCTGACCACGATCACCGTCGTGTCGCTGGCCTGCAACCCGATCTTCGGCTGGGTCGCCGGACGATGGCCGCACCGCCGCTCGTGGATCATCCTCGGCGTCGTCGGCTCGACCGCGGGCGTCTGGACGGCCGTGCTGCTCTGGCCCGGCCCCTCGCCCCTGTGGCTGCTCGTGCTGCTGGCCACGGTGCTGGCCACCAACGGGCCCGGCTCGGTGATCGGCCTAGACTTCGCCCGCACCCACAACCCGGCCGAACGCATCGGCGTGGCCACCGGCGTCGTCAACGGCGGCGGCTTCCTCGCCACGGTCGCCCTGCTCGGCCTGATCGGCGTCGGGCTCGACCTGCACGGCGACTTCCGGTGGGCGCTGGTCGCCCAGTATCCGATCTGGGCCCTCGGTGTCTTCCAGGTGCTCCGCTACCGTCAGCGGACCTTCGTGAACGGCTCGGCCAAGTGGGAGGTCGCCAGGTAGGTGGCCCGGCCGAGCACGACCTGACGGCTGGTCAGCGCCCGCTCGGCGTCGTCGTCGTAGTGGTAGCCGATCGTCGGGTCGGCCAGCTGCACGGGGTGGTGCAGCACGTCGCCCGAGACGATCAGGTCGCCGACCAGGACGACCTGGTGACCGGGGGTGTGCCCGGGGGTGTGCGCCACCCGGACGTTCTCGAAGAGGTCTCTGGACCCGTGGACGATCTGCAGCTGGTCGCCGAGCGGCTTGACGATCCGGTCGCGCATGAGCCCGCCGCCGGGCCAGTCGAGCTCGGCCTCCTGCAGCACGTGGCGCGCGTTGGCGAACACCGGGGCTCCGTCGGCGACGCAGCCGCTCACGTGGTCGCTGTGCAGGTGGGTGAGGATCACCGTGTCCACGTCGGCCGGGGCCACGCCGACCGCGTCGAGTTCCTGGAGCAACCGGCCCGGGATGGGCGCCCAGCCCGCCGCGGGGCCGGTAAGGTCGCCGACGCCGGTGTCGACCAGGATGGTGTGGCTGCCGGTGCGCAGCAGGAAGCAGTGGAAGTGGAGGATCCACTCCTCGCCGTCGGCGAACGACCCGCCGGGGAACAGTTCGGGCAGCGGCCGGGCGATGCTCGGCCCCATGGGCCCGACGGCATCACACAGCGGCGTGACCTCGACCCCGGCGAAGGTCATCGGTTCGTACGGCATTACCGCACTTTATTCTCCTACATGCGGTCATCGTGCATCATCGGTTGGAATAATCGAAGTTCACGTCGGCGGCGTACACGGCGCGCTGGCACTTCGCGCAGCGGTAGACGATCGGGCCTTCGTCCAGGACAGTCCGACAACTCGGGCAGTTGCGTCTCTTCTTCGTCATAAGGACAGTTCACCCCAGACCGGTTGCAGACGACTTGACGGGATACTGGTCGGATGCTTGGAGACGTCATCGACCTGCTGGTCTGCCCGGTCTGCCGCGACGACCTGGCCCTCGTGGAGGGCGCCGCCCGCTGCCCGCGCGGCCACTCCTTCGACGTCGCCCGGCAGGGCTACCTCAACCTGCTGAGCACTCCGGTGAAGGGCGACACCCCGGAGATGGTCTCGGCACGTGAGACGTTCCTCGCGAGCGGCGCCTTCGCGCCGATCGCCGAGACGGTGGCCGCCCGCGCGAAGGGCGTCGTCGGCGACGCCGGCGCCGGGACCGGCTACTACCTGGCGCGGGCCGTCCACGACCGGGGCCTCGCCCTCGACGTCTCCAAGCACGCCCTGAAGAAGGCCGCCAGAGCCCATCCGAGGATCGGCGCGGTCGCCGCCGACGTCTGGAAACCGCTTCCGGTACGCGACGCGGCGTTTGACACGCTTCTCAACGTGTTCGCCCCTCGGAACGCCCGTGAGTTTCGCCGTGTCCTGAAACCAACGGGAACACTGATAACGGTCACGCCGAACCCCGATCACCTGGCGCCGATCGTCGAGCGTTTCGGTCTGTTGTCGGTCGACGACGAAAAGGAACGGCGGCTGTCCGACACCCTCGGCGACCACTTCGCACGCGACGTGACCGAGCCGGTCGCCGACTGGGTCGACCTGACGGCGGCCGAGGTCATGTCGGTGATCGCGATGGGCCCGAGCGCCTGGCACGCGCGCGCCGGCGGCGTCTCGGAAGGGGCCCGGGTGCGGATGTCTGTGCAGGTCACGGTGTGGCGTCCGAAAAGCTGAAAATGGTGCCCGCAGCCCTAGTGACCAATGGGGTTTTTCACCGTAAATTCCCACCTGAGATCCCCTGTTTGTCGGCCATTCCGGGGGCTGACGGGACATACTTGACCGCGACCGACGGCGGACCCGGGAGGAAAGCCGATGAAGGCCGAGGAACGCTGGCAGACCAGGTTCCGTTCCCCGCGTATGACGCTGCCCACCTGGGCTCGTCAGGCCCCGCACCACGCGGTCTACCGCAGTAACGCCTCCGGCACCTGGGAGATCTACGCCTGGGACCGGGCCACCGGCACCAGCCGCCAGGTGACCGACCGGCCCAACGGCACGGCCTACGGCGACATCGACCCCACCGGCCAGTGGATCTGGTGGTTCGCCGACACCGACGGCGACGAATACGGCGTCTGGATCCGCCAGCACTTCCACGGCGGCGCGGCCCGCCCGCTCGACATCTCCCCGGGCCACCCTGCCGGTCTCGCGCTGGCCGCGAACGGCACCGCCGCCATCGGGCGTTCGTGCCGGCTGGGCTTCCAGATCGTCCTGATGGGCGAGGACACCGAGCCGACCGTGCTCTACCAGCACAAGGAGTCGGCCTCCGTGGCCGGCATCTCCCTCGACGGCTCCCTGATCGCCATCGACCACAGCGAGCACGGCGACGCCCGCCACCCGGCCCTGCGCGTGGTGAAGAAGAACGGCTCGGTCGTCGGCGACCTCTACGACGGCCCCGGCAAGGGCGTGCGCGGCATCCGCTTCTCCCCCGTCCTGGGCGACCGCCGCCTGCTGGTCCTGCACGAGCGCCGAGGCCGCCACGAGCCGCTGGTCTGGGACCCGCTGACCGGCGAGCAGCGCGAGATCTACCTCCGCGACCCCGGAGAGGTCACCGCCGACTGGTACGACGACGGCCGCGCCCTCCTGATCGTCAACCACCACCGTGGCCGCACCCAGCTCTTCAAGTACGACCTCGTCGGCGGCGCGATGACCACGATCGAGACGCCCCACGGCGTGATCGAGTCGGCCGCCACCCGCCCCGACGGCACGGTCGAGTACTCCTGGTCGAGCGCCGCCCACGCGCCCGTGATCCGGTCGAGCCACGGCCACGTGGTCATGAGCCCCGGCCCGACCGCGCCCCCGTCGGTCCCGGTCGAGGACGTCGACGTCGAGGGCCCCGGCGGCTGGATCCACGCGATGATCTCCCGGCCCACCGGCCAGGCGGCCCCCTACCCGACCGTGTTCCTGCTGCACGGCGGCCCGTCGGCGCAGGACAACGACTCGTTCCTGCCTCACGTGGCGGCCTGGGTCGACAGCGGCTTCGCGGTCGTCCGGGTCAACTACCGGGGCTCCATCGGCTACGGCTCGGCCTGGCGCGACGCCCTCCACGGCGACGTCGGCCACATCGAACTGGCCGACGTGTCGGCGGTCCGCGACTGGGTGGTCAACCGGGGCATCGCCGACCCCGACCGGCTGATCCTGGCGGGCGGCTCGTGGGGCGGCTACCTGACCCTGCTCGGCCTCGGCACCCAGCCCAAGGTCTGGAGCGCCGGCATCGCGGCCGTCCCGATCGCCGACCACCGCGCGACCTACGAAGACGAGTCGGAGGTCCTCCGCTCCCTCCACCGCGCCCTGCTCGGCGGCTCCCCCGAAGAGGTCCCGGAACGTTACGCGGCCTCCTCCCCGATCACCTACGCCGACATGGTCGAGGCGCCGCTGCTGATCCTGGCCGGGGAGAACGACCCCCGCTGCCCGATCAGGCAGATCGAGAGCTTCATCGAGGCCGTCCCGGGCCCGTGCCAGGTCTACCGCTACGACGCCGGCCACGCCTCCCTGGTCGTCGAGGAACGCATCCGCCAGATGCGCACCCAGATCGAGTTCGCGACCCGCGTCATGGACGGCCGCAAACAACCCGCCACCCCAGGCCTCTGAGCAACGCCTTACGGACGACGCCACCAGAACAACGGGCGGCGGCTTCGTGCCAGCGGACCTTTGAGCCGCAGCACCGGGTTCGTCGATCGTGATGCCGGAGGCGAAATAGGCGTGGGGTCCCGTAGCGCTGTTCCGCGCATGCGCGTCGCTCTGCTGGCTTTGGCGGTCAGTTCCTTCGGAATCGGGGTCTCCGAGTTCGTGATCATGGGCCTGCTGCCCGTCGTCGCGGCCGACCTCGACACCTCGGTGCCGGTCGCCGGCAACCTCGTCGCCGCCTACGCCATCGGCGTCGTGGTGGGCGCGCCCCTGCTCGCGGCAGCGGGCGTGCGGATGTCGCGCAAGCGCCTGCTCGTGGCCCTGATGGCCTTCTTCGTGGTGGGCAACCTGCTCTCGGCGCTCGCGCCGGGCTTCTGGTGGCTGACCGCCGGGCGGTTCGTCGCCGGGCTGCCGCACGGCGCGTTCTTCGGCGTGGCCTCGGTCGTGGCCGCGCGGCTGGCCAGGAAGGGGCGCGAAGGCCGGGCGGTGGCGAGCATCCTGCTCGGCCTGACGCTGGCCAACATCGTCGGCGTGCCCGGCGCGACGCTGCTCGGGCAACATCTCGGCTGGCGGGCCACCTTCCTCGTGGTCACCGCCATCGGGGTGCTCGCGCTGGTCGCGCTGGTGCTGCTGATTCCGTACACGCCGCCGGAACCGCACCAGAGCCTCAGGCGTGAGCTGCGGGCCTTCCGGAACCGGAGGGTGCTGCTGTTCCTCGGCACCGCGATCTTCGGTTTCGGCGGGGTCTTCGCCGCCTACGCCTACCTGGCGTCGATCACCACCGAGGTCATGGGCCTGCCCGAGAGCGCGGTCCTGTGGATCCTGGCGCTGGCCGGCGTCGGCATGACCGTCGGCGTGGCCGCCGCCGGGCCGCTGACCGACCTGGCCGCCCGCCCGACCGCCTATGGGAGCCTCGCGGGGCTGGCGGGGGTGCTGGTGGTCTTCTACCTCTGGCCGAACCCGGTCATGATCGTGCCGATCCTCGCCATCGGCTTCCTGATGACCGCGCCGCTGCAGACCATGGTCATCCGGTACGCGAACGACGCCCCCACCCTGGCCGCTGCGTCGAACCACTCGGCCTTCAACCTCGCCAACGCGGGCGGGGTCTATCTGGGCGGCCTGGCCATCGCGGCGGGCTGGGGCTGGATGTCGTCGGCTCTGGTCGGGGCGGCCCTGGCCGTCGTGGGCCTGGGCGTGATGCTGCTAGAGCGGCTCGACCGGCGCCCGGAGCACGAGGATGGCCAGGTCGTCGGCGCTGGGCTCGGGGGCGAAGTCCTGGACGGCGCGCCTGATCCGCTCGGCGACCGCGCGGGCTGACAGGTCGACGCACTCGGCGAGCAGCTTGGCCAGCCCGCTCTCGTCGTCGAGGAGCCGCGACCCCTGCCGCCGCTCGGTCACCCCGTCGGTCACGCCCAGGAGCACGTCTCCCGGCTCCAGGTGGATCGAGTCGGCCTCGAACTCGGCCTCGGGGAAGACGCCCAGCAGCGACTGCGGCGAGCCCACGACGTCGACGACCCCGCTCGGCCGCAGCCGCAGCGCCTCGGGGTGCCCGGCCGAGACCAGCCGCATGTCGAGCCCGTCGGCGGCGATGGTGATCTCACCGTGCAGCAGGGTCAGGAAGCGGGCCCGCTCGCCCTCTTCGAGGATCGCCTGGTTCAGCCGCCCGACCACGGCCGCGACGCCGTAGCCCTCGCGGGCCAGCAGCCGGATGGTGTGCCGGGCCAGGCCGGTGACGGCGGCGGCGGAGGGGCCGGTGCCGCAGACGTCGCCGATGGCGAACCGCCAGACGCCGTCGCCGATCGGGAACAGGTCGTAGAAGTCGCCGCCGACCTCGTTGGTCTCGCCCGCCGGTTCGTAGATCACATAGGAGTCGAGGCCGGGCGTGCGAGGCTCCTCGGGCGGCAGCAGGCTCCGCTGCAGCGCCCGGTTGGCCGCCGCCTGCTGGGCGTAGAGGCGCGCGTTGTCGAGCGCGAGCGCGGCCCGGCGGGCCAGGTCTTCGGCGAGTTGGAGGCTCTCGTCGGGGAACCGGTCGCGACGGCCCAGGCACATGACGCCCAGCCGCCGCCCGCGCGCGGTCAGCGGGAACCCGAGGGCCTGTGTGCCGTCGATGTTGAGCACGGCGGGCCCGTCGGCCGACGGCAGCACCACGTCGGTCAGCCGCGCCCGCAGGGCGTCGCTCTGGGCCTCGTCGGCGTGCCAGAGGTAGTCGAGCCGCAGCGGCCCGGTGCCCTGGTCGGCCGTGTAGACCGCGCACCAGGAGGCCAGCCGGGGCACCACGATCTGGGCGATGATCGCCGGCACCATGCCGGGGTCGAGCGTGCCGGCGAGCAGATCGCTCGCGTCGGCCAGGAACCCCAGCCAGCCGGGGCTGGGCGTGGGCTCGGTCCAGGCCTCTTCCTCCGGTACGCCGCCACCTCCCGGCAGGTCGAGCCGCGCCCAGCGGACCCGGGAGTTGCCGGAGAACGAGACCCCCCAGTCGGCCGCGTCGAGCGGCGGACCGTAGTCATGACCGCGCTCGATGACCTCAAGCTGGATAGAGTCGCCTTGGTGGAGCCATCTCACCTCGAACGATTCGCCGGAGACCCCTTCGACGAGCGCCCGGGTGAGCCGCTCGGCTTCAGCGCCTACGGGCATGGCGGCCCACGCGGTCATCACCTCCTGGGTGAACCGCTTCGCCGCCGGAACGGCCGTCTCGCCGGTCGTGAAAGACGCCGCGAGAACAGCACGTGGAGAATTCGCCACTGCACTCGTGCTTACCACAATTCGCTCTGACGCGTGGTCAATCAACGGCCGGTGGAGCTACCACGGAACGTGACAGACTGGGCGTACACGTAAGGAGGCCCCATGACGCGTGCGGACGTCGAACCGGCCCGGACCGAACGCAGCTACACCGAGTCTGATCTGAAGCCGCTCCTGGACACGCTGACCGTGTGGCGAGACGGAGACTTCCGCCGGAGAGTCCCGCACGCCCCGCCCGGCATCCTGAGCGAGATCCGGTTGCTGCTGAACGAGGTGGCCGACCGCCGGGAACACCTGGCCAACGAGCTCGCCCGGGTCCGCCGCGAGGTGATCAAGGAGGGCCGCTTCGGCGAACGCCTGACCCCCGGGCCCGGTGTGGGCTCGTGGGCCGAGAGCGTCGAGTCGGTCAACGGCCTGATCGACGCCCTGGTCACGCCGGTGACCGGCGCCGCCGACGTGATCGACGCCGTGGCCAAGGGCGACCTGTCGCAGCGCATCGACCTCGACCGCGCCGCCAGAGGCGAGGTACGCCGCCTCGGCAAGGCCATCAACGGCATGGTCGACCAGCTCGCCCTGTTCACCGGCGAGGTGACCCGGGTGGCCCGCGAGGTCGGCACCGAGGGCAAGCTCGGCGGCCGGGCCAACCTGCGCGGCATGTCCGGCAGCTGGCGCGACCTGACCGAGGCCGTGAACACGATGTCCAGCCGCGTCTCCGCACAGGTGCGCGACATCGGTGAGGTCACCACGGCCGTCGCCAACGGCGACCTGTCACGCAAGGTGACCGTCGACGCCGTCGGCGAGATGTTCGAGCTCAAGATCACTGTCAACACGATGGTGGACCAACTTTCCGCCTTCGCCGAAGAGGTGACCCGAGTCGCCCGCGAGGTCGGCACCGAGGGCAAGCTCGGCGGCCAGGCACAGGTGCGCGGGGTGTCGGGGGTCTGGAAGGACCTCACCGACAACGTCAACTTCATGGCCAACAACCTGACCAGCCAGGTCCGCCAGATCGCCGCCGTCTCCACCGCCGTCGCCCAGGGCAACCTGACCAAGAAGATCACCGTGGACGCCCAGGGCGAGATCCTGGAGCTGAAGGAGACCCTCAACACGATGGTCGACCAGCTCTCGGGCTTCGCCGACGAGGTGACGCGAGTCGCCCGCGAGGTCGGCACCGAGGGCCGGTTGGGCGGCCGCGCCGAGGTGAAGGGCGTGTCGGGCGTCTGGAAGGACCTCACCGACAACGTCAACTCGATGGCCAAGAACCTGACCTACCAGGTCCGCAACATCGCCCAGGTCACCACCGCCGTCGCGGGCGGCGACCTGACCCGCAAGATCGACGTCGACGCCCAGGGCGAGATCCTGGAACTCAAGTCGACCATGAACACGATGGTCGACCAGCTCTCGTCGTTCGCGGCGGAAGTGACACGTGTGGCCCGCGAGGTCGGCACCGAAGGCCGGTTGGGCGGTCAGGCCCAGGTGCGCGGCGTGTCGGGGGTCTGGAAGGACCTCACCGACAACGTCAACTTCATGGCCAACAACCTGACCAGCCAGGTCCGCCAGATCGCCGCCGTCTCCACCGCCGTCGCCCAGGGCAACCTGACCAAGAAGATCACCGTGGACGCCCAGGGCGAGATCCTGGAGCTCAAGGACACGATGAACACGATGGTCGACCAGCTCTCGTCGTTCGCCGACGAGGTCACCCGCGTCGGCCGCGAGGTGGGCACCGAGGGCAAGCTGGGCGGGCAGGCCCGCGTGCCCGGCGTGTCGGGGGTCTGGAAGGACCTCACCGACAACATCAACTCGATGGCGACCAACCTGACCTACCAGGTCCGCAACATCGGCGAGGTCACCACGGCGGTCGCGGGCGGCGACCTGACCCGCAAGATCGACGTCGACGCCCAGGGCGAGATGCTCGTCATGAAGACCACGATCAACACGATGGTCGACCAGCTGTCGTCGTTCGCCTCCGAGGTGACCCGAGTCGCCCGCGAGGTGGGCTCCGAGGGCCAGCTGGGCGGTCAGGCCCGCGTCGAGGGCGTCGAGGGCTCCTGGAAGCGCCTCACCGAGAACGTCAACGAGCTGGCCGGGAACCTGACCACGCAGGTGCGCGCCATCGCCGAGGTGACCAGCGCGGTCGCCCGCGGCGACCTGACCCGGTCGATCACCGTCGAGGCGCCGGGCGAGCTGGCGCAGCTGAAAGACAACATCAACACGATGGTGTCCAACCTGCGCGACACCACCAACGCCAACCAGCAGCAAGACTGGCTGAAGTCGAACCTGGCCCGGATCTCCCGCCTGATGCAGGGCCACCGCGACATGATCGAGGTCGCCCGGCTGATCATGAGCGAGCTGACGCCGCTCGTGTCGGCCAGCTACGGCGCCTGTTACCTGGTCGTCGACGGCGAGCTGACGCTCATCGCCGGCTACGGCATCCAGCCCGGCCGCAGCCCCCGGCAGCGGTTCGCCCTGGGCGAGGGCATCGTCGGGCAGGCCGCCCTGGAGGCCAAGCAGATCATCATCCACCAGGTGCCGCCCAACTCGTTCACGATCGACACGGCGCTGACCTCCTCGCGCCCGGCCCAGATCGTGGTGGTGCCGATCCTGTTCGAGAGCCACGTGCTGGGCGTGCTCGAGATGGCCTCGTTCGCCAAGTTCTCCGACGTGCACCTCGACCTGCTGACCCAGCTCGTGGAGTCGATCGGGGTCACGATCAACACGATCATCGCGAACTCCCGTACCGAAGATCTGCTGAAGGAGAGCCAGCGGCTCGCGACCGAGCTCCAGGAGCGGTCCGACGAGCTGCAGCGGCAGCAGGAGGAGCTGCGGCGCTCCAACGCCGAGCTCGAAGACAAGGCCGCGCTGCTGGCCAAGCAGAACCGCGCGATCGAGATCCAGAACTTCCAGATCGAGCAGGCCCGCCGGACGCTGGAGGAGCGCGCCGAGCAGCTCGCGGTCTCCAGCCGCTACAAGAGCGAGTTCCTGGCCAACATGTCCCACGAGCTGCGCACGCCGCTGAACAGCCTGCTCGTGCTGGCCAAGCTGCTGACCGAGAACTCCGAGGGCAACCTCACCGACCAGCAGGTCGAGTTCGCCAAGACCATTCACGGCGCCGGTTCGGCCCTGCTCCAGCTGATCAACGACATCCTCGACCTGTCGAAGGTCGAGGCCGGCCGGATGGACATCCACCCGGCCGAGCTGTCGCTTCCGAAGCTCTACGACTACGTCGACGCCGCCTTCGCCCCGCTGGCCCAGGACAAGGGCCTGTCGTTCGCGATCGACGTCGACGAGGCGGTGCCGACCGAGATGCGCACCGACGAGCAGCGCCTCCAGCAGGTGCTGCGCAACCTGCTCTCCAACGCGGTCAAGTTCACCCCGCGCGGCGAGGTCAGGCTGCGGGTCCGCCCGGCCGGCGACGTCGCCTTCGTCGACGAGACCCTGCAGACCAGCGACAACATCCTGGCCTTCTCGGTCGTCGACACCGGCATCGGCATCGCGCCCGACAAGCTCGACGTGATCTTCGAGGCGTTCCGGCAGGCCGACGGCACCACCAGCCGCAAGTACGGCGGCACCGGCCTCGGCCTGTCGATCTGCCGTGACATCGCCCGCCTGCTCGGCGGCGAGATCCACGTCGACAGCGAACCCGGCCACGGCAGCGCCTTCACGCTGTACCTGCCCACCACCTACGCGGGCCCGCTGTCGGCCCGCGACGGCGGCGCGGCGACGTCACTGGCCGGGGTCGAACGCCCCGAGCAGACCCTCCAGGTGACCACCGACGAGGTGCTTCCGGAGCTCCCGCTCCCGGCGGGCCTGCCGCCGGCGCGTCCGGCGGAGGACGTGAACGGCCGCGACTGGGTCGGCGACGACCCGCTGACCGGCGCGAAGATCCTCATCGTCGACGACGACATCCGTAACGTGTTCGCGCTGACGAGCGTCCTGGAACGCCACGGCACGACGGTGGTCTACGGCGAGAACGGCCGCGAGGGCATCGAGCAGCTCGAACGCAACGAGGACGTCGCCCTGGTCTTGATGGACATCATGATGCCCGAGATGGACGGTTGGGCCACGACGTCCGCGATCCGGCGAATGCCCCAGTTCGCCGACCTCCCGATCATCGCCCTGACCGCTAAGGTCATGCGGGGCGACCGCGAGAAGAGCATCGCGTCGGGCGCCTCCGACTACGTGCCCAAGCCGGTCGACGTCGACCGTCTTCTCGAACGCCTGCGCGGCTGGCTCATGCGAGGGCGTGTATCGGGTAGTTCTGGTCGGGCAGACTCGGATGCGACGGATTCCACTGAAGGTGCGTGATCGATGCCAGACCGGGCGAAGATCCTCATGGTCGACGACCGCGAGGAGAACCTCATCGCACTTGAGGCCATCCTCAGCTCTCTCGACCTGACCCCCGTCCGCGCCCGCTCCGGGGAAGAGGCTCTCAAAGCCCTGCTCAGCACCGAGTTCGCGCTGATCCTCCTCGACGTCCGCATGCCCGGCATGGATGGCTTCGAGACCGCCGCCCACATCAAGCGCCGCGAACGCACGCGGAACATCCCGATCATCTTCCTGACGGTCGTCGACAGCGCCCCCGACTACGCCTTCCGCGGCTACCAGGCGGGCGCCGTCGACTACCTGACCAAGCCCTTCGACCCGTGGGTGCTCCGGGCGAAGGTGGCCGTCTTCGTCGAGCTCTACAACATGAACCGCCGCCTGGCCGAGCAGGCCGCCCTGCTCCGCGAACGCCTCGCCACCGAACTGCCCGGCAACGGCGACCAGCCCGCCGTCCTGCCGGAACTCGCCCGCCGCCTCACGGCCGTGGAAGAGGAACTCGACCGGGTACGCGACCTCGCCCGCAAGAACGGCGACTCCCCGCTGAGCGGCCCCCTGTCGGACCTGAGCCAGCGCATCGCCAACCTGAGAGCGGGCTTCGACGCCCTGAGCTGAACCTCGACGCTTCGAGCCGGTCGGCTGAGAACGCGTCGGAAGTGGCTTCGTCAACGTGCTCATGGGCGGACTCTTGCCTTGGCCGGCCGGTTTGACAACCTGTAACCTTCCAGGTTGCCGCTCTCCGGGCGCGCTTGCGATTCTGCGACGGCAGGTTTCGTGATCGCAGAGCGGAGAATCCACATGCGCATTCAAAGGTTACGCAAAATGGCGGCGGTCGCCGGTCTGGCCGCCTCGGCCGCTTTCCTCGTGCCGGTGTCACCGGCCTACGCGGGAGGCAACTGCTCGGTGGTGTGCGGGAGAGTGGTCAACGACAGCACCACGGGAATCACCGCCTTCCAGCACTGGACCTGCTCGACGGGCACCACCGGAACCGCGAGCACCGGCTGCGTGGCCTCGTCGCCGACGATGTGGCTCACCACCTTCGCCAGCACACCCAGCGGCCAGGACTGGGACGCTTTCCGCGTCGACGCCGGATGGTGCTACCGCGTCCTTCTCGAGGTCCCCGGCAAGGCTTGGACGATGACGTACAACCGCTCGACCTCCAGCACTCCGGTCTACGTCAAAGTCGAAAACTGGGGCCTGGCCACGATCAAGGCGCAGAAGCGCGGCTCCTGCCCATGACGACCCGCGCATTCGGGCCGGCGAGCAGCTCCGGGTGCACGTGGCAGCGATGCGGGGACCCCTACCCGTCACGCAGAACCGTTGAACGCCGCCTCAACCAGATCGAGCGAAGGCGAGGCCTGGCCACCGCTACGACAAGCGGCCGGCTACCTGGCGGGCCTCCACCTACGAGGGGCCGTCGTCTGGATCCACAGCCTCCGACCTGCCTGAGCTCCAGAACCTAGCGGCGGGCCCGCTCCAGGGCGTCCCAGAAGCCCCTTCGCAGGGCGTGGCGGACTTCGTCGTGGAGCAGGAAGTCGATCGGGAGCGACGAGCCCTGCAAGAGCCTGGCCTCTAGGTCGGAGGGCATGCGCGGCTTACGGGCCAGCACTGCCTCCAGCCAGAGCGCGGGCGCGTCGCGCGCTATCGAGTCGCCGAAGTCGTGGCCTTCCTTGTGGGCCGCCTTGACCGCCTCGGCGAGCGTGGTCGTGCCGCCGCTGTGGGCGGCCACCGGAGCGGCCTGGGGGCCCGTGTAGGGGCCGAGCTGGGCGGCGGGGAAGCTGCCCGTGTTGCTCTCGCGGTAGCCGCCGTCTCTGCTGCCGTGGGAACCCTGGTATTGGGGCTGCGGGGGCGCGGGAGGCGGCGGGGCGGGCTGCGGAGGCGGCTCGGGGGCGGGGTTGTAGGTGTAGGTCGGCGTCGGCTGCCTCGGGGGCGGGGCCGCGTGGGAGCCCTTCGACTGGGGCTGGGGCTGGGGTTGGGGCTGGGGCACCTGGGTCGGCGGAGGCGGCGCGGGCGCCGGAGCGGCGGGCGGCAGGGCCGCCTGGGCGCCGTTCAGGGCCGGGAGGGCGCCGGTGGTGCGGGTGCCGTTCTGGGCGGCCTCGGCGCCGGTCGAGAGGGTCACGAACGGGCGCAGGTGGCCGCCGCTCATCTCGACCAGGTCGTCGCACTCCTGCCGGAGCGTGCGCGACACCGCCCAGCTGCCGTCGGAGGCGATGGAGATCACGGTCACCCGGATGCCGAGGTCCTGCGCGTCGCTGACCACCTGGGCCAGGTCTTCGTCGCCGCTGACCACGACGGCGTCGCAGACGGCGTTGTTGCGGGCCAGGGTCATCAGGTCGCGGTGGACCTGCGCGTCGACGCCCTCACGGCGGCCGGGCCGGATGCGGGCCAGGCGGAGCTTGAGGCCGGGGATGTCGGCCAGCACGTCGTGTTCGGGGGTGCGGCGGCCCTCGACCGTCGCCTCGTACCAGTAGCAGCGCAGCAGCGGCAGGCCGGTGCGCTCGCGGGCGAGGTTGGTCAGCAGTTGGAGCAGGCCCGGATAGTCCCAGGTGACGGCCTCACGGTGGCGGGTCCCGTGAACGGCCATCGCGCCATCGGCCAGCAAGTAGCCGGCGTCGACGAAAAGCGCGCAGCGATCCACGCGACACCGCCTTCCTTAACGTGGCCATCTCAGGGTAATCGGGTGGCTGATGGCGCGCGGATGAATCCCGCCGATTCTCTCCTCCGCGACCGTACCAGTTTGTCCCTTTATTGCCTCCTGTCACGTGCGCAGGTACGCGTCTCGCAGACCCCTTCTGGCCCGGTAGGCGAGGGCCGCCACGCCGTTGGCCGTCAGCCCCATGAGCGGGGCGATCTCGGCCGCCTGATGGTCTTCGACGGCGGTGTGCCACAGGACCATCCGCCAGCGTTCGGGCAGCGACCGGAAGGCCCGCGCGACGTCGGCCCGCTCGCAGCGCGCCAGCGCCGGATCGACGAAGGGCTCGCCGGGGGCGTACCGCTCGATCTCGTGGGTGGGGACGTCGCGGCGGTCGGCGCGGTCGTAGACGGCGCGGCGGACGGCGGCGAGGAGGTAGGGGCGGAACTCCCCCCTCGGGCCGCCGCCCCGGCGGATCAGGTCGAGGATGCGGGTGAAGGTCTCGGCGACGATGTCGTCGGCGTCGTCGATGGACCCGTGGCGGGACAGGTGCCGCGCCACGGCGCGGGCGGCGGGGCGGTGGCGTTCGTAGAGGGCGCCGTAGGCGGCGGAGTCGCCGGCCCGGAGGGCGTCGAGCAATTGCGCGTCGCTTTGCCCGATTTGCACACTCAATGTTACCTCTCGATTACCTGGGGTTGACCGCCTGATGATTCCGCGTCCGGGGCGTCTCCTAACACGACTGAGGGGAGTCAGAAAAACTGACTTGTTCCCAGGGCGGATTCACAGCGCGGACGGTCAATACGCTGAGGGTCATGACTGACCGAGAGCTTCTGCTGGACGAGATCAAGAACAAGGCCGTCGTGCACGGCCGGGTGACCCTTTCCTCGGGCAAGGAGGCCGACTACTACGTCGACCTGCGCCGCGTCACCCTCGACGGCACGGCGGCGCCGCTGGTGGGCCGGGTGATGCTCGACCTGACGGGCGATCTCGGCTTCGACGCGGTCGGCGGGCTGACCCTGGGCGCCGACCCGGTGGCCACCGCGATGGTCCACGCCGCCGCCGCGCGCGGTGAGCGGCTCGACGCCTTCGTGGTCCGCAAGGAGGGCAAGGCCCACGGCCTCCAGCGCCGCATCGAGGGCCCTGAGGTGGCCGGACGCCGGGTGCTGGCCGTGGAGGACACCACCACGACCGGGGGGTCGGTGCTGACCGCCGTACAGGCGTTGAACGAGGCCGGGGCGATCGTGGTGGGCATCGCGACGATCGTCCACCGGGGTGGCGACGACAACCTGGCGACGGCCGGGGTGCCCTATCGGTCGGCGTTCAGCTTGGCTGACCTTGGCCTCGGCTGACGGTGAAGGCGGCGCGCTCCCCGGGATCGACCGGGGGGCGCGGTTTGCCGTTCTCCCAGATCTTCACGAGTGAGGCGTCGTCGAGGACGACGTCGAGCTTGAGGTCGAAGTAGGCGACCTGCTCCCCCTTGGAGAGCTGCCCGTTGATCAGCACGTCGCCGCCCGGGATCCGGACGAACACGGGGCAGTTGTCGGCCTGACAGGTGATCTGGAGTGTGGCGGGGGCGGTGCGTGCGGCCTGGGCTGAGGCGGCCGGGGGAACCGGGGTGTCAGGGGCCTGAATGGGGTCGGTGGCGGTGAGCAGCCCTACGACGCCCACCACGATCAGCGACAGCAGTGCGCCTACCGCGAGCACGATGAGCACGATCC
Source organism: Herbidospora galbida (assembly GCF_005233835.1). Taxonomy (GTDB): domain Bacteria; phylum Actinomycetota; class Actinomycetes; order Streptosporangiales; family Streptosporangiaceae; genus Herbidospora; species Herbidospora galbida. The sequence goes on from NZ_SZQA01000005.1 coordinate 242,305, forward strand.
GGGCGATCCCCAACGGATCGGACCTATGTCGTCCCACTCTTCTGACGGTAACCGGTTGGCAAGCCCGAGCTGTCCGAAAAAGTAAGATATTACGATCGGCTATCGGCCGAAGGTCAGGCCGTCTCGCGGTGGTGCTTGCCCTTGGGCTCGGCCGCCGGGGTGATCGGAGACGCGCCGGACTTCCGGTTCTTCATGACCTCGCGGACGATCGGGATCACCGAGAGAAGGATGATCACCGCGGCGCCGGGCAGGATGTAGCGGTCGACGTTGGGCACCAGGTCACCGATGAAGTAGCCGAACAGCAGCAGGCCGTCGGTCCACAGGACGCCGCCCACGATGTTCCAGATGAGGAAGCGGCGCGGCTTCATGCCGAGCATGCCGGCGACCGGGTTCAGGAAGGTCCGGACGATCGGGATGAACCGGGCCAGCACGACGGCCTTCTCGGGGCCGAACTTCTCGAAGTAGTACTGCGCCTTCTCGACGTACTCCTGCTTGAACAGGCGGGAGTCGGGCCGGGCGAACAGGCGGGGGCCCGCCTTGGCGCCGATGTAGTGGCCCAGTTGCGCCCCCGCGATGGCGCAGATCGGCGCGCCGATCAGCAGCACCGGCAGAGGGAACGGCGTGTCGAGCCCGACCGCCGACGCCACCTTGGCCGACGCGCCCATCCCCGCGACCACCAGCAGCGAGTCGCCGGGCAGGAAGAAGCCGATCAGGAGACCGGTCTCGGCGAAGATGATGGTGAGAATGCCGATGAGCCCGAAGGTGACGATCCACCATTCGGCGCTGAGAAGATTCGTGACGTCCATCGCGAGAAGAGCGTACCCCGGCATGATGAAGATGGCGGCAACCCCGGCGCTTCACACATCCGGGCACGCTTCGGAATACTGGTCTACACCAATCCCCATCATTGGAGCTGACTTTCGATGCCTATCGCAACCCCAGAGGTCTACGCCGAGATGCTCGACCGGGCCAAGGCCGGCGGGTTCGCCTATCCGGCGATCAACGTGACGTCGTCGCAGACGCTGAACGCTGCGCTGCGCGGCTTCGCCGAGGCGGAGAGCGACGGCATCATCCAGGTCTCGACCGGCGGCGCCGAGTTCGCCTCGGGCACCACGGTCAAGGACATGGTCATCGGTGCCACCGCCCTTGCCGAGTACGCCCGCGTGGTCGCCGCGAAGTACAACGTGACGATCGCGCTGCACACCGACCACTGCCCGGCTGACAAGCTCGACGGGTTCATGCGCCCGCTGATCGAGATCTCGCGCGAGCGGGTCGCCCGCGGCCAGGAGCCGCTGTTCCAGTCGCACATGTGGGACGGCTCGGCCGTGCCGCTGGAGGAGAACCTCCAGATCGCCTCCGAGCTCCTCGACAAGTGCGCCGAGGCGCGCGTCGTCATGGAGATGGAGATCGGCGTCGTCGGCGGCGAGGAGGACGGCGTCTCCCACGAGATCAACGACAAGCTGTACACCACGCCCGAAGACGCCATCGCCACCGCCGAGGCGGTCGGCCTCGGCGAGCGCGGCCGCTACATGCTCGCCGCCACCTTCGGCAACGTCCACGGCGTCTACAAGCCGGGCGCGGTCAAGCTGCGCCCGTCGGTCCTGAAGGACATCCAGGACGCCGTCGGCAACAAGTACGGCAAGGACAAGCCGTTCGACCTCGTCTTCCACGGCGGCTCGGGCTCGCTGCTCGAGGAGATCCACGAGGCGATCTCGTACGGCGTCATCAAGATGAACATCGACACCGACACCCAGTACGCCTTCACCCGCCCGGTCGCCGACCACTTCTTCAAGAACTACGACGGCGTCCTGAAGGTCGACGGCGAGGTCGGCAACAAGAAGGCCTACGACCCGCGCGCCTACGGCAAGCTGGCCGAGGCCGGCATGGCCAAGCGCATCGTCGAGGCCTGCCAGCACCTCAAGTCGGCCGGCACCAAGCTGAGCTAAGTGCTATGCCTGGAAGGCCCGGATCGACGAAGATTCGGGCCTTTGGCATACGCAGGACTAAATGATTACGGTTTGCCGCTACTGGTAAGACAGTGTTCAAAGACCGATCACGAGAACGGGAGCCGCTGTGGAAACGCACGAGAACCTGCTGGCCGGCCCGCCCCCCACGCAGCTTCCCGACAACGCCGAGGCGCGCAAGATGATGGAGAGCGGGATCAAGGCGGCCGACGTCGCGGCCCGCTTCCCGACCTACTCCGCCGCCTGGGCCACCCTGGCCGACGACTACTTCGCGGCAGGTCACGCCATCACGTCGTACGCCTTCGCCCGCACCGGCTACCACCGGGGCCTCGACCAGCTGCGCCGCGCCGGGTGGAAGGGCCACGGGCCGATCCCGTGGGAGCACGAGCCCAACCGGGGGTTCCTGCGCTGCCTGAACGCGCTGGCCCGCGCGGCCAACGCGATCGGTGAGAAGGACGAGGCCGAACGCTGCCAGCAGTTCCTCCGTGACTCCTCACCGGAGGCGGCCGACGCGCTGTCGAACTGACCGGAGATCCCCTTTTTCCGGCAGCTCAGGTAGTCTCGGTTTGCAAGAGCCCCTGTCGCTTGCGTCAGGGGCTTTGGTTTTTGTTCCGGGAGATTGACCATGCCGGCTGTCGTTCTCGTGGGCGCCCAGTGGGGCGATGAGGGCAAAGGGAAGGCCACCGACATCCTCGGTGGCGTCGTCGACTACGTCGTCCGTTACCAGGGCGGCAACAACGCGGGTCACACCGTCGTCATCGGCGACCAGAAATACGCCTTGCATCTGCTGCCCACGGGAGTGCTGTCCCCCAACGTCACACCCGTGATCGGAAACGGCGTCGTCATCGACCCGGGCGTGCTGCTCGGCGAGATCGACGGGCTGGCCGCGCGGGGCATCGACTGTTCACGGTTGCTGATCTCGTCGAACGCGCATTTGATCATGCCTCACCACAAGGCCCTCGACAAGGTCACCGAGCGCTACCTCGGCAAGGCCAAGATCGGCACCACCGGGCGGGGCATCGGGCCGGCGTACGGCGACAAGATCTACCGGATGGGCATCCGGGTGCAGGACCTGCTCGACCCGGGCATCCTGCAGAAGAAGATCGAGGCCGCGCTCAACGAGAAGAACCAGATCCTCACCAAGATCTACAACCGCCGCGGGCTCGACCCGGCGAAGGTCCTGGAGGAGTACCTCGGCTACGCCGAGCGGCTGCGGCCCCACATCGCCGACACCGCGCTCATCCTGAGCAAGGCGCTCGACGACGACAAGTTCGTGCTGCTCGAGGGCGGCCAGGGCACGCTGCTCGACATCGACCACGGCACCTACCCGTTCGTGACCTCGTCGTCGCCGACGAGCGGCGGGGCGTGCGCGGGTTCGGGCATCCCGCCGACCCGCCTCAACCGGGTGATCGGGATCGTGAAGGCGTACACGACCCGAGTGGGTTCCGGCCCCTTCCCGACCGAGCTGCTCGACGAGACCGGCGAGTGGCTGCGCAAGACCGGGCACGAATACGGCACCACCACCGGCCGCAACCGCCGCTGCGGCTGGTACGACGCCGTGATCTCCCGCTACGCCGCGCGCATCAACGGCGTGACCGACTTCTTCCTCACCAAGCTCGACGTGCTGTCGGGCCTGGAGAAGATCCCGGTCTGCGTCGCCTACGACGTCAACGGCGTGCGCCATGACGAGATCCCGATGACCCAGACCGACTTCCACCACGCGAAGCCGATCTACGAGGAGTTCCCGGGCTGGGAGGAGGACATCACCTCCGCCAAGACCCTCGACGACCTGCCGCCCAACGCGCAGGCCTACGTCAAGGCGCTGGAAGACATCTCCGGCGCGCCGATCTCCGCGATCGGCGTCGGCCCCGGCCGCACCCAGACGCTGCAGATCAGGTCCCTGGTCTGAGTTGAGGCACGCCGATCGGAGCCCCAATACAGGGGACCGGTCGGCGTGCCTTATAGGGTTCGCGGTTGTGCACCGACCTGTTGAGTTGCACGGGCACCGGGGCGCCCGCGGCCTGCGGCCCGAGAACACCCTGCCCGGTCTCGCCTACGCGCTGGAGATCGGCGTCGACGCCATCGAGTTCGACGTCGTGCTGACCGCAGACCACCAGTTGGTCCTGAGTCACGACCTGACCGTCTCCGCGGTGACGAGCCGCGACACCGGCACCGAGCAACTGGTCGGCCGGCCGATCAACCAGCTCACCCTGACGCAGCTGCGCACCCTCGACGTGGGGGTGCGCCGCCCCGTGCGCGAGAACGACCCGTTCATGCGCACCCAGGTCGGCCGGCCCGACACCCGCATGCCCACGCTGAGCGCGGTGCTGGGGCTCGTCAGCGCCTACGGCGCCGACCACGTGCGGCTGAACGTCGAGCTCAAGTCAGACCCGACGCGGCCCGATCTGTCGGCCGACCCGAAGGTCTTCACGAATTTGGTCTTGGACGAACTGGCGCGGCACCGGCGGATCGACAACTCGGCCGTCCTGAGCTTCGACTGGCGGATCCTGGCGGCGGCGCGTGACTCCGTACCGAACAGATACGCGCTGGTCGAGGCGGCGACCATCGACCCGGTGTGGATGGCGGGCTTCGACATCCGCGACTTCGAGGTCGACATCGCGGGCGCGGCCGAGGCCGTCGGGGCGACCGTGCTGTCACCCGACCGGGTGCTCGTCGACAAGCAGCTGATGACGGGCGCGGCCCGGCGCGGGCTGCCCGTCGTGGTCTGGACGGTCAACGACCCCGTCGAGGCGGCCGAGCTGCTCGACCTGGGCGTGGCCGCGATCGTGACCGACTACCCCGACCGCATGCGGGAGCTGTGGGCCACGCGCGGCATCCCGCTCCCGCGTCCCGTGAAAGCGGTCGCCGCGGTCTAGATGTACTCGGCCATCAGGTTGGTGACTCGCCGGAGCTGATGCTTGATCAAATGGAAGACCTCCGGATGTGGTGGAGATTGCCGTCATCACCATCCCGGAGGTCTTCATGGCCCACGCTAACGCCCGCC
>NZ_SZQA01000050.1 GCF_005233835.1 Herbidospora galbida
GCTAAGGTGGCCACGAGGTCTCCGGTGATCAGGTTTTTCTTGGTCGATCAACCCACTTACCGGAGACCTCTTCGCGTACCCGGCCACGACACGCCGCAGCGCATACCTACTTCGAAACAGGCCCTAGGCGCCGATCGCGTGGACGCCGCCGTCGACGTGGACGATCTCGCCGGTGGTGGCCGGGAACCAGTCGCTCAGCAGGGCCACGCACGCCTTCGCGGCCGGAACCGTGTCGGCCAGGTCCCAGCCCAGAGGAGCCTTGGCCGGCCAGGAGTCCTCGAACTCCTTGAAGCCGGGGATGCTCTTGGCGGCCATCGTGCGCAGCGGGCCGGCGGCCACCAGGTTGGCCCTGATGCCGTGCTTGCCGAGGTCGCGCGCGAGGTAGCGGTTGGTCGCCTCGAGACCGGCCTTGGCCACGCCCATCCAGTCGTAGACCGGCCACGCCTTGGATGCGTCGAAGTCGAGGCCGACGACCGAGCTGCCCTGCTTCATCAGCGGCAGGCAGGCCATCGACAGCGACTTGTAGGAGAAGGTGGAGATCTGGAAGGCGGTGGCGACGTCTTCCCACGAGGTGTTGAGGAAGTTTCCGCCCAGGGCGGCCTGCGGCGCGAACCCGATGGAATGGACGACCCCGTCGAGCCCGCCGAGGTGCTCGCCGACCCGCTCGGCCAGGCTGTCGAGCTGCTCGGTGTTGCTGACGTCGAGCTCCAGCACCGGCGGCGGCTCGGGCAGCCGCTTGGCGATGCGCTCGACCAGGCTCAGGCGGCCGAACCCGGTGAGGACGATCTGGGCGCCCTCCTCCTGGGCCAGCTTGGCCACGCTGAAGGCGATCGAGGCGTCGGTCAGGACGCCGGTGACGAGGATGCGCTTGCCCTCGAGGATTCCCATGGTCAGTGCCCCATTCCCAGGCCGCCGTCGACGGGGATCACGGCCCCGGTGATGTAGGAGGCGTCGTCGCTCGCGAGGAAGCGGACGACGCGGGCGACCTCGCCCACCTTGGCCTGGCGGCCGAGCGGGATCTGCTTCTGGATGGCGGCCTGCTGGTCTTCGGTGAGGACGGCCGTCATGTCGGTCTCGACGAAGCCGGGGGCGACGATGTTGACGGTGATGCTCCGCGAGCCCAGCTCGCGGGCCAGCGACCGGCCGAAGCCGACCAGCCCGGCCTTGGAGGCGGCGTAGTTGGCCTGCCCGGCGGAGCCGAGGAGGCCGACGACGGAGGAGACGAGGATGATGCGGCCGCGCTTGAGACGCAGCATCGGGCGGACGGCGCGCTTGGCGACGCGGTAGGCCCCGGTCAGGTTGGTGTCGATGACGTCGGTGAAGGTCTCTTCCTTCATCATCGCCAGCAGGGTGTCTTTGGTGATGCCGGCGTTGGCCACGACGACCTCGACCGGGCCGTGCTCGGCCTCGGCCTTCTCGAAGGCGGCGTCGACCGACTCCTGGCTGGTGACGTCGCACTGGACGCCGAAGAGGCCTTCGGGGGCCTGGCCGGATCGGTGGGTGACGGCGACGAGGTCTCCGGCCGCCGAGAGTTCCCGGGCGATCGCGAGGCCGATGCCGCGGTTGCCGCCGGTGACGAGTACAGAACGAGGCATGTACCCGACGTTACTAGTTACCGGCGGGTAGCCTCTTGTCCGCCGGAGACAAGATCGCGGCTGCCGCGTGGTGGGGTTACTCCAGATCAACTCGCGTGGCGCGGACTAGGATCCCTGCATGCGTCAGATCGATCCCGACTTCCTCGCCCTGCCGCTGCGGCGGCTGGCCGACGCCGCCCTCCAGCGGGCCCGCGAGCTGGGCGCCGAGTTCGCCGCGTTCCGCCTCGAACGGGTGCGCGCCGAGACGCTCCGCCTGTTCGACGCGCGGCTCGAAGGCTCCAGCGACGCCGACGACCTCGGTTTCGCCGTACGGGTGGTCAAGAACGGCACCTGGGGATTCGCCGGCGGCATCACGCTCACGCCCGAGGCCGCGGCCGAGGTGGCGGCGCAGGCCGTCCAGGTGGCCGAGGTGAGCGCGCCCCTCAACCGGGAGCCCGTCGAACTGGCCGCCGAGCCGGTGCACGAGGGCGTCTGGGTGTCCCTCTACGACGTCGACCCGTTCGACGTGCCGCTGCGCGACAAGGTCGCGCTCCTGGGCGACTGGTCCGCCGGCCTGCTGGCCAAGGGGGTCGACCACGTGTCGGCCTCGTTGATGCAGGTCAAGGAGCAGAAGTTCTACGCCGACTCGGCCGGCACGGTCACCACCCAGCAGCGGGTCCGCGTCCACCCGTCCCTGACCGCCATGAAGTCCGAGGGCGCCGCCTTCGACGACATGCGCACCCTGGCGCCCCCGGTGGGCCGGGGCTACGAATACCTGACCGGCACGGGCTGGGACTTCCCGGCCGAACTGGCCGAACTGCCCGACCTGCTGGCCGAGAAGCTGGCCGCCCCTTCGGTGAAGGCGGGCTCCTACGACCTGGTGATCGACCCCTCGAACCTGTGGCTGACGATCCACGAGTCGATCGGCCACGCCACCGAGCTCGACCGGGCGCTGGGCTACGAGGCGGCGTACGCGGGCACCTCGTTCGCCACCTTCGACCAGCTGCACGAGCTCACCTACGGTTCCCCCATCATGAACGTGACCGGCGACCGGACCGCCGACCACGGCCTGGCCACCGTCGGCTGGGACGACGAGGGCGTGCAGGGCCAGCGGTTCGACATCGTGCGCGACGGCACCCTGGTCGGCTACCAGCTCGACCGGCGGATGGCCCTGCTGAAGGGCCTGGGCCGCTCGAACGGCTGCGCGTTCGCCGACTCCCCCGGCCACACCCCGATCCAGCGCATGGCCAACGTCTCGCTCCAGCCCGCCGAGGGCGGCCCCTCCACCGAGGAGCTGATCGCGGGCGTCGACGACGGCGTCTACATCCTGGGCGACAAGAGCTGGTCGATCGACATGCAGCGCTACAACTTCCAGTTCACCGGCCAGCGCTTCTACAAGATCGAGAACGGCCGGCTCGCGGGCCAGCTCCGCGACGTCGCCTACCAGGCCACCACCACCGACTTCTGGCGCTCGATGGACGCCGTCGGCGGCCCGCAGACCTACGTGCTCGGCGGCGCGTTCAACTGCGGCAAGGGCCAGCCCGGCCAGGTGGCGCCGGTGAGCCACGGCACCCCGGCCGCCCGGTTCCGCGGTGTGAAGATCCTCAACACGGTGCAGGAGGGCGGCAAGTGACCCCGCAGGAAGTAGTCGAACGCGCGCTGGCGCTGCCCGGCGCCGACGACCGCGTCGTCATCGTCGACGAGGACACCACCGCGAACCTCCGGTTCGCCGGCAACACCCTGACGACCAACGGCGTCGCCCGGGGCTCGCGGCTGACGGTCGTCTCGATCGCCGGCAGCGGCACCGGCGTGGTCTCCCGGTCGGGCGTCACGCCCGACCAGATCGCCGACGTCGTGGGCGCGGCCGACCGGGCGGCGCGCGACGCGCAGCCGTCCGAAGACGCCCGCCCGCTGGTGGCCGGAGAGGCCGCCGCCGACTGGGACCGCCCGGCCGAGGAGACCTCGATCGCGGTCTTCCGCGACCTGGCCCCCGCGCTCGGCGAGGCGTTCGCGGCGGCCGAGGCCGGGGGCCGCCGGCTCTACGGCTTCGCCGAGCACCTGGTCAACTCGGTGTTCGTCGGCACCAGCACCGGCCTGCGCCGCCGCCACGACCAGCCGACCGGCCGCCTGGAGCTGAACGCCAAGTCACCCGACATGACCCGCTCGGCGTGGGTCGGCGCGGCCACCCGCGACTTCACCGACGTCGACATCGCCGCCCTCGACGCGACGCTGGCCCAGCGCCTCGAATGGGCCAAGCGCAGGATCGACCTGGCCCCCGGGCGCTACGAGACGCTGCTGCCCCCGGGCGCGGTGGCCGACCTGATGATCTATCTGTACTGGTCGGCGGGCGCCCGCGACGCCTTCGACGGCCGGACCGTCTTCTCGAAGCCGGGTGGCGGCACCCGCGTCGGCGAGGAGCTGGCCAAGCTGCCGATCGACCTGTCCAGCGACCCCGGCCGGGCCGGGATCGAGTGCGGCGGCTTCACCGTGGCCCACGCCTCCAGCCGGGAGTCGTCGGTCTTCGACAACGGGTTCTCTTTGGGCCCGACGAAGTGGATCGCCGACGGCAAACTCGCCAACCTGATCCAGACCCGCCACTCGGCCGAGGTCACCGGCCTCGCCGAGACCCCCGCGATCGACAACCTGATCATGGAGGGCCCGGCGGGCGGGCGGTCGCTGGAGGAGATGATCGCCGCCACCGAGCGCGGCCTGCTGCTGACCTGCCTCTGGTACATCCGCGAGGTCGACCCCCAGACGCTGCTGCTCACCGGCCTGACCCGCGACGGCGTCTACCTGGTCGAGAACGGCGAGGTCACGGGCGAGGTGAACAACTTCCGCTTCAACGAGTCGCCGGTCGACCTGCTCGGACGGGTCACCGAGGTCGGCGCGGCGTCGCAGACCCTGCCGCGCGAGTGGAACGACTACTTCACCCGCACGATCATGCCGCCGCTGCGGGTCCCCGACTTCAACATGTCGACCGTGAGCCAGGCCAACTGATCTGACAAAGCTGTCAAGGGGCGGTCCCGTGTTGCACGGGCCGCCCCTTTCTGCTACTCGGAGTCTTCCAGTCGGAAACCGACCTTCATGCCCACCTGGAAGTGGGCGACCTCGCCGTCCTGGATGTGGCCGCGGACCTCCGTCACCTCGAACCAGTCGAGATGGCGCAGCGTCTGCGACGCCCGCCTGATCCCGTTGCGTATGGCCTGGTCGACGGACTCCCCCGACGTTCCCACGATCTCGGTCACCCGGTAGGTGCGGTCAGACATCGTGCCTCCCTGTCGTCGCGAAACGATCATATGCCCCGGGCGTAGGGTTGCATCGTGAAGCTGTTTCATCGGCGGAAGACGACCGTTCACCAGGTGACCGACGCGCAGCCGTCTCTGACGGCCGACATCCGCAGACGCGAGATCAGCTACGTGATCAAGATGTCGATCCGTGTCGTGTGCCTCATCCTGGCCGTGACGTGGCCCGGGGCGCCCCTGTGGCTGCGCGGGCTCTTCATCGCGGGCGCGGTGCTTTTGCCGTACCTTGCCGTCATCGGGGCCAACGAGCGGGGAAAGGACCTTCCCCCACTTCAGGACATGGATGAAGCTAACCAAAACGAGATACCACGGCATCGACGCGAGATCGGGTCGTGACTAAGTCTTGACGCATCCTAAGGGTGGTAGGTGTACAGTTTAGCCAAGCGCTCTGGTCCCCCGTCGGAGCGCTGGTGCCGGCGTTCCGGGCCCCCGTCGGAACGCCGATGAAGCGACGCCGGGTGGTTTGCCCCCGTAACCACCCGGCGTCGCCCTATTTCCAGACCTTTTCTGTCGCCTTTACTCGCGGCATACTCTGGCCGCCTTCGCGGAAAAAGATCAGCGAATCTCCCACAGCCTGACCGTGGCGTCGGCGCCCCCGGTGGCCAGCAGGGTTCCGTCATGGTTGAACGCCACCGCGCCGACCGCCGCCGTGTGGCCGGTGAGCGTGGCCAGGCGGGTGCGGTCGGCCGGATCCCACAACCGCACCGTGCGGTCGCCGCTGCCGGTGGCGAGCACCCTCCCGTCGCGGCTGAACGCCACCACGGCGATTCCGGCGTCATGGCCGGGCAGGGTGCCCGTTTCGGTGCCGTCGGCCGGGTCCCACAGCCGCACCACCCGGTCGGCTCCCCCGCTGACCAGCAGCTTTCCGTCGGGGCTGAACGCCACCGCGGAGACCCAGCCCTCGTGCGCGGTGAGCGTGTGCAGGAGGGCGCGGCGGGCGACGTCCCAGATCCGCACCGTCTCGTCGGTGCCGCTGGTGGCCAGCCGCTTCCCGTCGGGGCTGAACGACACCGCCATGACCGCTCCCCCGTGGCCGGTCAGCACGGCGGTCCGGGCGCCGCTCGCCGGGTCCCAGAGCCGCACCGTCCCGTCGCCGCCGCCCGTGGCGATCACGGTCCCGTCGTCGGTGGACGCGACCGCGTTCACCCCGTCGTCGCCGCCCGGGAGACTGGTCAGGGTGACGCGGTCGGCCACGTCCCACAGCCGCGCCAGCCGGTCGCCCCCGCCGGAGATCAGCAGCCGGGCGTCACCGGTGAACGCCACCGCGTAGACATTGCTCTCGTGACCGGCGAGCGTCCCGGGCCGCGCCACACCGGCGGGATCCCACAGGCGCACCGTCCTGTCGGCCCCGCCGCTGGCCAGCAGGGTCCCGTCGGGGTTGGACGCCACCGAGTAGACCTCCCCCTCGTGCCCGGTGAGGGTCTTCACGAGCCGCGCCGAGACCTTCGTGACGGCCACGGGCTCCTCCCCACCGAAGATCCGGGAAGCCCCGACAACCACGATCGTGGCCCCCACCGCGACCCCACCGGCCAGAAGGGCGCGGCGGGGCAGTATCCGCGACAGCAGCGGCAGGGGTCGTTCACCCTGGGAGAGCTGCCCGGACGGTGAGCCCTGCGAGGGCGGCGAGAAGCCCTCGGAGAGGTATCCCGGCCGCGATGATCGCCCGGATGGCGATGGACCGCCTGACGGCTGCTGGTGAGCAGCCGGCGACGCATATCCCGGCGCTGGCCGGTGAGCGGCCAGCGGCGGATTTCCCGGTGGTGGCCCGTGCGCGGCCAGCGACGGATCTCCCGGCAGTGGCTCGTGCGCGACTCGCGAAGGGTTTCCGGGCGATAGCTGATGTGCGGCAGGCCACGGATCTCCAGGCAGTGGCTGGTGCCCGTCCAGCGGCAGAATCCCTGGCGGTGGCTGGTGCGCCGCTGGCCACGGATTTCCCGGTGGTCGTCGGTGAGCGGCCGGGCCGAGGGTGGCGAGGATCTCGGCGACGGCGGGGCGGGCGGCGGGGTCGGTGGTCAGGCAGGCGGTGATGAGGGGGCGTAGGTCGGCGGTGACTCGGGTCAGGTCAGGGTCACCGCTGGTGATGCGGTGGATGACGGCGGGGAGGGTGCTCGCGGCGTAGGGGCTCTGGCCGGTGGCGGCGAAGACCAGGACGCAGCCGAGGGAGAAGACGTCGGCGGCGGGGGTGGCGGGATGGCCGTTGATCCGCTCCGGGGACATGTGGGAGTAGGTGCCGACGAGGGCGCCCGTCTCGGTCAGGGCGGCGGCGTCGAGGGGGCGGGCGATGCCGAAGTCGATGATGCGCGGGCCGTCGTCGGCGCAGATCACGTTGGCGGGCTTGAGGTCGCGGTGGATCAGCCCGCAGTCGTGGATGGCGGCCAGGCCCTCGGCCAGCGCCGCCCCCAGGGCGATCACGGTCTCCACCGGGAGCGGGCCGCGCTGCGACACCAGCGCCTGGAGGGACGGGCCGGGGATGTGGGCGGCGGCCATCCAGGGGAGGTCGGCGGCGGGGTCGGCGGCGATCACCTGGGCGGTGAAGTGGCCGCCGACCCGGCGGGCGGCGTCGATCTCGCGGGTGAAGCGGACGCGGAACTCGGGGTCGCGGGCGTGGTGGCGGTGGATGCGTTTGACCACGACGACCCGGCCGCCCGGTGAGCGGGCGAGGAAGACCTCGCCCATGCCGCCCGCGCCCAGCCGACCTTCGAGCCGGTAGGGGCCGATCAGGTCGGGGTCGTCGGGCAGCAGTTGATCCAAGGTCGGCGAACCCCTATCCGAGGGCCCTGCGCCCACCCGAGGCATCCTAGGACCGGCGGCCCCTAGTCGCGGCTCCATTCGGCCGCCTTGGCCGAGATGACCGCGGCCGCCTCGGCCGGTGCGGTGCCGGCGCCCTGGGCCAGCCCGAGGAGGTAGGCCGTCAACGGCGCGGCGGGCCGGGCGACCCCATGGGCCACGTCGCGCGTCATGTCGAGCACCATGTCGCGGTCGACGACGGCCGGGTCGATGCCGAGTTCACGGCAGACCAGGGCGGTCCATTCCTCCAGCACGTTCACGGGCGGCCTCCAGATCAGTGGAAAACGGGTCAGCCGCCGATCGCGCTCATCGGGCGGGACGGCTGGAGGAACTCGGGGTTGTCGATGCCGTGGCCGGGCTTCTTGCGCGCGATCGAGGCGGTCCAGCGGGCGGCGAGGTCGGCGTCGGAGGCGCCGTCGCGCATCGCCCTGCGGAGGTCGGACTCCTCGGTGGCGAACAGGCAGTTGCGGATCTGGCCGTCGGCGGTCAGGCGGACGCGGTCGCAGGCGCCGCAGAACGGGCGGGTGACCGAGCCGATCACGCCGACCGTCGCGGGGCCGCCGTCGACGAGGAACAGTTCGGCGGGGGCGCTGCCGCGCTCCTTCGGGTCGGCGTCTTCGAGCTTGAACGCGGCCCCGAGCAGGCCCAGGATCTCGTCGGCCGTGATCATGTTCTCGCGGCGCCAGCCGTGCTGGGCGTCGAGGGGCATCTGCTCGATGAACCTGAGCTGGTAGCCGCGGTCGAGGCAGTAGCGCAGCAGGTCGGCGGCCTCGTGCTCGTTCACGTCGCGCATCAGGACGGCGTTGACCTTCACGGGGCGAAGCCCCGCCGCGTCGGCGGCGGCCAGCCCGTCGAGGACGTCGGCCAGCCGGTCGCGGTGGGCCAGTTTCTTGAAGGTCTCGCGGTCGATCGTGTCGAGCGACACGTTCACCCGGTGCAGGCCCGCCTCGGCCAGCGGGACGGCCAGTCTCGCCAGGCCGATGCCGTTGGTCGTCAGGGAGACCTCGGCTCCCAGGCCGGAGGTGCGGGCCACGATGTCGACCAGTTCGCGGCGGAGCAGCGGCTCGCCGCCGGTGTAGCGGACCTCGGTGACGCCCAGGTCGCGCACCCCGATGGTGACCAGGCGGACGATCTCGTCGGCGGTCAGCAGGTCGGGTTTGGGCAGCCAGTCGAGACCTTCCGGCGGCATGCAGTAGCTGCACCGGAGGTTGCATCGATCGGTCAGCGACACCCGCAGGTCTGTCGCGACACGCCCGAACGAGTCGACCAGCACGTAACCATCTCCATTCTGTATGCCAGCTTAGAGCAGATACAACCGCGCCCGATCAACGGGGATTCCTCCAGAGGAAAACCATTGGGAACGCTTAACCCCGGTTCGGCACACTGATCGCACTGAACAGGAGATCATCATGCCGAAGGAAGTCGCCCACAACCTGCTGTCCTGGGCCAGCGAGATCGACGCCGGAACGATCGAGCAGGCGGCCCGGACCGCGCGCCTGCGGTTCGTGTCCGGACACGTCGCGCTCATGCCCGACGCGCACATCGGGATCGGCGCGACCGTCGGCTCGGTCATCCCCACCGAGGGCGCGATCATCCCCGCCGCCGTCGGGGTCGACATCGGCTGCGGGATGATCGCGACCGAGACCGACCTGACCGCCGCCGACCTGCCCGAGCACCTCGACGCGCTGATGCCGCTGGTCGAGCGGCGGATCCCGGCCGGCGTGGGCCGGGGCCACGACGACCGGGCCGTCGACCGGGCGCTGGAGGCGATCGGGCGGCCGTACACGGAACTGACCCAGAAGCAGGACAGGACGGTGGCGACGCAGTTCGGCACCCTCGGGTCGGGCAACCACTTCGTGGAGGTCTGCCTCGACGAGCGCGACCGCGTGTGGACGGTGCTCCACTCCGGCTCGCGCGGGATCGGGAACCAGCTGGCCACCCGCCACATCGCCGACGCGAAGAAGGCGATGAAGCAGGCGGCGATCGGGCTGGAAGACCCCGACCTGGCCTACTTCGTCCAGGGGACGCCCGAGTTCACCGCCTACATCGACGACATGCTGTGGGCGCAGGCCTACGCGATGGCCTCGCGGGCGCGAATGGACGCGGTGCTGTCGAACGCGCTGTTCTCGGTGGTCGGGAAGGGCCGCCGGGTCCGGACGATCAACTGCCACCACAACTTCACCCAGAAGGAGACGCACCACGGCAAGTCGCTGTGGATCACCCGCAAGGGCGCCATCAAGGCCGACACCGGCGACGAGGGCGTCATCCCGGGCTCGATGGGGACGCGGTCCTACATCGTGCGCGGGAAGGGCAACGCCGACTCCTACCACTCGTGCTCGCACGGGGCCGGCCGGCGGATGTCGCGCGGGCAGGCCAAGCGGACGCTCACCGCGTCGTCGCTGAAGAAGGCGATGGAGGGGCGGACGTGGAACGCCGACCGGGCGTCGTCGCTGGTCGACGAGCACCCGGAGGCGTACAAGCCGATCGACCAGGTCATGGCCGACCAGGCCGATCTGGTGACCGTGCAGCACACGCTCCGCCAGGTTTTCAACTACAAGGGCTGATATATAGCCACAGTGGATATATGGTCGCCGTATGACCACGATGTCGGAGGCGACCTATTTCATCCTGGCCGCCCTGCTGGACGGTCCCCTGCACGGCTACGGGATCATCCAGCGGGCCGCCGAACAGTCGCGACAACGGGTGAAGATCCCCGTCGCGACCCTCTACCGGGCCGTCGACCGGCTCCAGGAGGCCGGGCTCGTCGTGCCCGACCGCGAGGAGATCGTCGACGGCCGGGCCCGGCGTTACTACCGGATCACCGACCAGGGCACCGAGGCCCTCGCCGAGGAGGCCCGGCGGCTCAGCGCCGCGGCCGACCTGGTGATCCGCCGCCCGGGGATGGGGTTCGCGTGATCGACGAGACCCTCTACCGCCGGATCTTACGGCTCTACCCCGCCTCCTACCGCGCCGGGCGCGGGGAGGAGATCATCACCACGCTCCGGGAGACCGGCGGCGGGTTCCGCGAAGTCGTGGCGCTGCTCACGGGGGCCTTCGCGGCACACGCCAGGTCGCGCACCACCCCTTGGCAGGCCGACGGGCTGCACCTCGGGATCCTCGTGATCGCGCTTCACCGGGAGTCGGGGGAGCTGATGGGCGTCGACGGCGGGATCGACGCCTGGCTGATCATGCTGACGCTGGTGCTCATGATCCTCGGGCGGCCTCGCCTCGCCCTGCCGGCCGCGGCGGCGAGCATGTGGGTCGGGCACGACTACTTCCCGCCGGATCCCGGGCCCTGGGTGGTGCTGGCGGGGCTGCTCGTCCTGGCCCTGCTGCCCCGCCGCCACGTCGGGCGGCGGTCGTGGCTCTGGCTGGCCGTGCCGGCCGTCATGGTGACCTTCCCGGTGCCGATGTTCTACCTGTACGCCGACATCCGGAAGGTGCTCATATCCGTCGCCGTCCAGGGCGCGTTCCTGCTGCTGGCCATCGCGGCCACGGCGATGTCGCGGGACTACCGGTGGGCGCTGGCCGCCGCGATCTGGATGGGCGTCGAGGTGGCGAGGTTCCACCTGTCCGAGCAGCTCGCCTGGTACAGCACCCGGGACTGGCTCTACTTCGGGGCGTCGGCGCTGCTGGTGGTGGCGGCGTTCGCGGTGGCGTACCGGAGAAGGAAGGTCGTCTAGCCGGTTCCGCGCACGAGCAGGAGCGCGACGGCCAGCGCGGCGACGGCGACCGCGCTCTGGAACGGGGCGGCGGGACGGCGCACCAGCCGGGGGGCGAGCGCCAGCGCGGCGGCGAGCGGCGCCGCGGGCCACCAGAGCACGGCGACGGCGGCGACCAGGAAGACGGGGGTGAGCGCCAGGGTTCGGCGGGGGCCGAGCCGCTGGGGCAGGCCATGCACCCCCGTCTTCAGGTCGCCGTCGATGTCGGGGAGCACGTTGGCGAGGTGGGCGCCGATCCCGAGCAGCGCCCCGGCGGCCACCGACCACCAGGCGGGCCACGGCTGGCCGGGCAGTCCGAGCGACACGAACGCCGGGAACTGCCCGAACCCGATGGCGTAGGGCACCCAGGAGAGGACCGTGGCCTTCAGCCCGAGGTTGTACGCCCACGCGGCCGCCACCCCCAGCAGATGGAACCCGCCCGCCGCCGCCCCGTTCGCCAGCGACAGCGGCACGCACGCCACCAGGGCGACCACGGCGGCCGCCCATAAGGCCGGAACCGGGACCCGCCCGGAGACCGCCGGCTTGCCGGTACGGCCCAGGGCCCGGTCGCGCCGCGCGTCCACGGCGTCGTTCGACCAGCCCACCGACAGCTGCCCGGTCAGCACGGCGGCCAGTACGAGCAGGCACCCGGCCGGACCCCGGCCCGATCCGGCGGCCAGCGCGGTCACGAGGGCGGTGACGGCCAGCGTCGGCCCGGGGTGGCAGGCGAGCGCTAATCCCAGGAGCACAGAGGTTGGGGTTCCCAAGGGGACGCACATGAACCCGTGAGGGGTGGGCAGAGATCGGAAGGGGATGGATTTCTGCCGATCTGGGAGTGCGATGTCACGTATCGCCGCCGTTCATGGCGTCCTGCCGCCGAACCGCTACGCGCAGGCTGAGATCACCGATGCGATCGCCCGGCTGGGCTTCCTCGACGCCACGGAACGCCGCGTTCTCGAACGACTCCATCAGCACGCCCAAGTCGATTTCCGACACCTCGTACTGCCCCTCGACGACTACGTGAAACTCGACGGCTTCGGCGCGGCCAACGACGTGTTCGTCGCGGCGGCGGTCGACCTCGGCTCCCAGGCCGTCGCGGAGGCCCTCGACGCGGCCGGCCTGACCCCCCGCGACGTCGACCTGTTCCTCTTCACCACCGTGACCGGCATCGCGGCGCCCTCGGTCGAGGCCCGCATCGCCTCCCGCCTGGGCATGCGCCCCGACGTCAAACGCCTGCCGCTGTTCGGCCTGGGCTGCGTGGGCGGCGCGGCCGGGGTCGCCCGCGTGCACGACTACCTGTCGGCGAAGTCCGCCCAGGTCGCGGTGCTGCTCTCGGTGGAGTTCTGCTCCCTCACCATCCAGCGCGACGACCGCTCGATCGCCAACCTGGTCGCGGGCGGCCTGTTCGGCGACGGCGTGACCGCCGTGGTGGCCACCACCTCCGACGGCCCCGGCCCCCGCGTGATCGACTCGCGCTCCCACCTCTATCCCGACTCCGACCAGGTCATGGGCTGGGACATCACCAACGGCGGCTTCCGGGTGGTCCTGGACGCCAGCGTCCCGGCCGTGGTCCGCACCTACCTGCCGGGCGACGTCGACGGCTTCCTCGGCGACCACGGACTGACCAGGTCGGACGTCACCGCCTGGGTCTGCCACCCCGGCGGGCCGCGCGTCCTGGAGGCGGTCGTCGAGGCCCTCGGCCTGCCGTCCGACGCCCTCGACGTGACGTGGCGGTCGCTGGCCGAGGTCGGCAACCTGTCGTCGTCGTCGGTGCTCCGCGTGCTGGCCGACACGATGGCGAAGAAGCCCCCGAAGGGCACCCCCGGCCTGATGATCGCGATGGGCCCGGGGTTCTGCTCGGAACTCGTCCTCCTGGAGTGGTGATGGGCTGGTACGCCGCGCTGGTCGCCCTGGTCGGGGTCGAACGGCTGGCCGAACTCGTCGTGGCCAAGCGCAACCTGCGCTGGAGCCTGGCCCGGGGCGGGATCGTCGCGGGCCAGGGCCACTATCCGTTCATGGTCGTGCTGCACACCGGGCTGCTGGCCGGGTGCCTCGTCGAGGTGTACGCCGCCGACCGCCCCTTCGTGCCCGCCCTCGGGTGGCCGATGCTGGCGCTCGTGGCGGCCTCCCAGGCGCTCCGCTGGTGGTGCATCCGGACGCTGGGACACCAGTGGAACACCCAGGTCGTGGTGGTGCCGGGGCTCACGGCGGTCACGGGCGGGCCCTACCGCCATCTGCGCCACCCCAACTACGTCGCGGTGGCCGTCGAGGGCCTGGCGCTCCCCCTCGTCCATTCGGCCTGGGTCACGGCGCTGGTCTTCACGGTGCTGAACGCGGGGCTGATGGTGGTCCGGATCCGGTGTGAGGAGGCCGCGCTGGCCCGGCTGGAAACCGCGTGATCGACTTATTGATCGCGGGCGGCGGGCCCGCCGGGCTGGCGACCGCCTGCCACGCCGCGCTGGCCGGGCTGGAGGCCGTCGTCGTCGAACCCCGGTCGACCCCCGTCGACAAGGCGTGCGGCGAGGGGCTGATGCCCACGGGGGCCGAGGCGCTGCGGGCTCTGGGGGTGCGGCCCGAGGGGTGGCCGCTGCGCGGCATCGCCTACCTCGACGCGGTCGGTTCGGTGACCGCGCCGTTCCCGCGCGGGGCGGCCGGGCTCGGCGTCCGGCGCACGATTCTGCACGAGGCGCTCGCCAAGCGGGCCGCCGACCTCGGGGTGCGCGTGGTCGCCGGGCGGGTGGAGCGGTTCCGGCAGCGGCTCGGCGACGTCGAGGCCGACGGGTTCGGCCGGGCCCGCTGGCTGGTCGCGGCCGACGGGCTGCACTCCCCCTTACGCGCCGCCCTGGGGCTGAGCGTCCCGTCCCGGCACGTACGCCGCCACGGCCTGCGCCGCCACTTCGCGGTCGCCCCGTGGAGTTCCCACGTCGAGGTGCACTGGTCGCCGGGCGCGGAGGCCTACGTGACGCCCGTCGGGGCCGGCCTGATCGGGGTGGCGGTGCTGAGCTCGCGGCGGGCGCCCTATGAGGAGCACCTGGCGGCCTTCCCGGCGCTGCGCGAGCGGCTCGGCGCCGCGTGTTCGCCGGTCAGGGGGGCGGGGCCGCTGCGGCAGGGGGCCAAGGCGCGGGTGGCCGGGCGGGTGCTGCTCGTCGGCGACGCCGCCGGATACGTCGACGCGCTCACCGGGGAGGGGATCTCCCTGGCGGCGCGCTCGGCCGGGGCGCTGGTCGCGGCGCTGCGGACCGGCGATCCCGGCTCGTACGAACGCGCCTGGCGGCGGCTGTCGCGGCGGCAGCGGGCGCTCACGGAGGCGCTGGTGGCCGTCAGGGGCAACCGGGTCACCGGCGACCTCATCGCGCCGGCCGCGCGGCGGCTCCCGTGGGCCTTCCGCGCGGCCGTCGCACTCCTGGCCTAGCGGCGGGCCACCAGGATCAGGCGGCCCGACCTGACCTCGTAGGGGGCGCCGTCTGGGCCTGCGTACAGGTCGATCGTCGTGAAGCCCGCCTGGGCGACCATGCGGCGGACCTCGGCGACGGTGTAGACGTGCTGGACCGAGGTCCCCCGGTGCACCTCGTCACCTCTGGTGAAGGTGAAGTGGGTGAGCCAGCGGCTGCCCGTCACGTCGTACTCGTTGACCGACTCGGCGGTGACGCCGCCGATGGTCATCGGCTCCTCCTCCAGGGTCAGGCCCGGGAGGAACGACTCGGCCACGAAGCCGTAGTCGAGGACCAGCGTCTCGGCGGTCAGCCCGTTCAGGAAGGCGATCGTCTCGTCGTGGTCGAGGTAGCCGAAGGCGTTGCCCATGCAGATCGCCGTGTCGGCGGTCGTCTCGGGCAGCGCGCGCATGTCGCCGACCTTGAAGACGGCGTCGAGGCCGCGCCGGGACGCCTCCCCGGCGGCGTGGGCGACGGCCTCGGCCGACACGTCGACGCCGGTCACCCGGCGGCCGCGCGCGGCCAGTTCGAGGGCGTGCCGCCCGCTGCCGCAGGCCACGTCGAGGACGTGGTCGCCCGGCAGGGACATCAGGAAGTCGATCTCGGCGGTCGTGTGTTCGATGGGGACGGCGGCCCGCCAGAAGGTGTTGGGCAGCTCGGTGAAGAAATCCGTGTACCACGGCATTGGGAAAAATGCTCCAGTCAGACGTACGAAAAATGCTGTTCTCGTCTTGACCGGGGCAGCGCTGGACCACCCCGGTCACACCGGGCGGGCAGCCATGGCCTCTCCTCGTTTCGCTGGACTGGTTATGACGGTAGCGGCTGATAGAACGGTTGTCATGATGATTACGACCTCGCGTGACGGCACCACGCTGGCTTACGACCAGCTCGGCGAGGGGCCGCCGGTGATCGTCGTGCTGGGCGTCTTCAACGAGCGCGAGGCGGGCCTGCCGCTGGCCGAGGCGCTGGCCGACCACTTCACGGTCTACGTCTACGACCGGCGGGGGCGCGGCGGCAGCGGCGAGGTGGCCGTGCCCTTCCGGATCGCCGACGAGGTCGACGACCTGAAGGCCATGATCGAGGTCGCGGGCGGCGAGGCGGCCGTGTTCGGCTACTCCTCGGGCGGGCTGCTGGCGCTGAAGGCGCTGCTCGCCGGGGCCCGCATCACGCGGCTGGCCCTCTACGAGCCGCCCTACCAGAACGAGAACCCCTCCCCCGCCGACCACCCCGGCCACCTGACCGAACTGGTCACCCAGGGGCGGCGCGAGGAGGCGGTCGAATACTTCCAGCTGAAGATCATCGGCATGCCGCCCCACATGGTCGAGCAGGCCAAGAACGCCCCCTTCTGGCGGCGCCTCGAAGCGCTGGCCCCCTCGTCCGTCTACGACGCCCTGCTCGTGACCGACCGTGAGCTGCCCGACCAACTGGCGGGCCTGCGCCCGCCGCCCACGCTGGTCCTCGACGGCGCGGCCAGCCCCGACCGGCTGCGCGGCATGGTGGGGGCCCTGGGCACGGCGGTCGACGGCGCCCACGTGGTGGCCCTCGACGGCCAGACCCACACGATCGACCCGGAGGTCACCGGGCCGATCGTGCGCGCGTTCCTGGCGGGCTGACCCCGCTCTGGGAGCGCCGCGTGTGGCGCAGGATCTCCTCGGCCAGGCGATCGTGCACCGCCGAGGGCAGGGTGTGCCCCAGCCCTTCGATCATGACCAGCCGGGCGCCCGGGATGGCGGCGGCGGTGGCCTCGGCGTGCGCGGGCGGGAACATCGGGTCCTCCGTGCCGTGCACGACCAGCGTCGGCGCGGTGACGGCGGCCAGGTCCGCCGTGGACATCGTCTCGGCCCCGGCGAGCGTGTGGTTGAGCGCGGCTCCCAGGTCGCGCGCCCTCGCGTGGACCCGCCGCTCCATCGCGCGGTACTCCTCCTCGTCGAACGGCAGCACCGGGCCGTGCAGGGCCCGCCACAGTGGCAGCCGGGCCGCGAGGTAGTCCTCCACGGGCGCCCCCGGTCCGGGGAACGACGAGACCAGCGCGGCGAGCAGTTCGGGCGTGGGCGGCGGCAACTCGCCGGGGCGGGGCGGCGCCCCCTCCATGACGCGCCGCACCGCGCCCGCCGTGTCGGTGCCGAGCGGCTGGGACGACAGGCTCGTCAGGGTCAGCACCCGCTCGGGGTGGGTGACGGCCAGCCGCTGGGCGATGAGGCCGCCGAGGGAGGCCCCCACGAGGTGGGCCCGTGCGGCCCCGAAGGCGTCCAGGACCGCGAGCGCGTCGGCGGCCAGGTCGGCGACGGCGTAGGGGTGGGCGGCGAAGTCCACGGTGGAGGAGCGCCCGGTGTCGCGGTGGTCGTAGCGGATGACCCGGCGGCCTCCGCCGACCAGGCGGCGGACGAACCCGTCGGGCCACTGGACGCCCTGCGCCTGCGCGCCCATGACCAGCAGCACCGCCGGGTGCTCCGGGTCGCCCGACTCTTCTGCCCACAGTTCGAGGTCGCCGGCGTGGACGATCCGCTCGTGATTATTTTCCTGCATGGTCGTTCAAGATAATGGATCGGCCCGTGCGCGCGCATCCGAGTTGAACTCCCCGCCCTCCGGCGGCACCCTGATCCCCATGGCCGGAGTCAAGGGACAGGTGCAGAAGCGGGGCGTGGAGCGCCGCCGCGCCATGGTGGACGCCGCGATCGAGCTGTTCGCGCGCCAGGGGGTGCGCGGCACCGGAGTGGCCGCGATCGCCGAGCGCGCCGGCGCGACCCCCTCGGCCCTCATCCACCATTTCGGCAGCAAGGACGGGCTCGTCCGGGCCGTGCTGGAGGAGGCCGACCGGCGGGCCCTGGAGCGGCTGTCGGTCCCGTCGGGCGCCGAACCCACCCTCGACCAGGCCTTCGACTGGTTCGTCCGGGACGCCGAGCACACCGCCGCCGCCGAACGCGACCTGGCCGCCCTGCACACCACGCTCACGGCGGAGAACCTGGAGCCCGGCTCCGCGCTCCACACCTGGTTCCGCGACCGCGGCCGGGCGCTGCGGGCCCACCTGGTCTCCCTGTTCGCGCGCGCGATGGCCGACGGCTCGGCCCGCGCCGGCCTCGACGCGTCGACCCTGGCGGCCGAGACGGCCGCGTTCGTCGAGGGGGCCCACCTGGTGTGGCTGCTCGACCCTGAGCGGGTCGACCTGGCCGCCGTGCACCGCAGCTACTTCGAAGGGCTGGCCGCCAGGCTCCGTTGACCCTCCCGGGCCGGGGCCCGGGAGGGTGAGGTGGTCGTGGTCAGGTCACGGGGAGGCGCAGGTGAAGCCGCTCGCCGTGGCGGTGTTGCCGGTCGGGCGGGTGACCTGGAATCCGAACGTGGTGCTCGCGTTCGGCCCGAGGTTGCCGTTGTAGTTCAGGTTGGTGGCGGTGACGGTCTGGCCCGACACGGTGAGCGTGGCGTTCCACGAGCCCGAGAGGGTGTGGCCCGACGGGAGCGTGAACGTCACGCGCCAGCCGCTCAGCGCCGACGTGCCGGTGTTGGTGACCGTCACGGGCTGGACGACGTAGCCGTTGCCCCACTGGGTCTGCACGGTCCCGGTCACCGAACACGGCCCACCGGGCCGCGGGCTCGGCGAAGGCGACGGCGAAGGCGAAGGCGAGGGACTGGGCGAGGGAGACGGGGACGGCGACGGGCTGGGCGACGGCGAGGGGCTGGGCGACGGCGACGGCGACGGGTTCACGCCCGCCGGAGGGACCCGGATGATGCGGTCGTCGGCCGCGACCGGGCTGCCCCGGCCGTCGCGGTTGCTGGTGCCGACCCACAGCCAGCCGTCCGGGCCGACGGCGACGGCGCGGAGGCGGCCGTACTGGCCCTGGAACTGGGCCGAGGCGCCGGCGGAGCCGCCCGAGCCGTTCAGGGAGACCGCCCACAGGCGGTTGCCGCGCAGGGCCGCCGCGAACAGGGTGTTGTTGGCGTAGGCGAGGCCGCTCGGGGAGGCCTCGGCGGTCGTCCAGGTGATGATCGGGTTGCGGAACGACGAGTTGTTGCAGTTGCCCTCACACGTCGGCCAGCCGTAGTTGCCGCCCGCCACGATCTGGTTGATCTCGTCGGTGGTGTTCTGGCCGAACTCGGTGGCGTACAGGCGGCCCTGGCCGTCCCAGGCCAGGCCCTGGACGTTGCGGTGACCCAGGCTGTAGACCCGCGAGCCGGCGATGGGGTTGCTCGAGGGGATGCTCCCGTCGGGGTTCATGCGGAGGATCTTCCCGGCGGGCGAGCTCAGGTTCTGGGCGTTGGACGTGGTCCCGGCGTCGCCGGTGGCCAGGTAGAGCAGGCCGTCGGGGCCGAAGGCGATGCGACCGCCGTCGTGGATCGTCGCGCGCGGGATGCCCGACAGCAGGACGTTCTGGGTGGTGGGCGCGCTCAGGCGGAAGCGGGCCAGGCGGTTGTCGGAGGCGGTGGTGAAGTAGACGTAGACCCATTGGTCCTGGGCGTAGGTCGGGGAGACGGCGATGCCGAGCAGGCCGCTCTCGCCCGAGGCGGACACGCCGCTGATGGTCGCCACGGCGACCGGGGTCTGGCCGGGCCGCACCTGCATGACGCGGCCGGTGTTGCGTTCGGTGACCAGGGCACTCCCGTCGGGGAGGAAGGCGAACCCCCACGGGACCTGGAGCCCGGTGACCGACACCTGGGCCCGGTCGAAGTCGAAGCCGCCGACCACGGCGGCCCGGGCCGGCAGGGCGATCATGACTCCGAGGAGCAGGATCGCCGCGGCGATGACGTGCCTAACGTGTCTGGACATTGCGGAACCATACGAGGCCCGGAAACCCCTGCCAACGATCATGAGCGGGCCCGCCCGCTGACCTGCGCGCCCCGAAGAAAGTTTCAGGAGCAGACCGCAATGTTTCGCCCCCGGAGACGGGGAAGCCCGGGCCTCCGTGGAGGGGAGGCCCGGGCTCGTAGAGAAAACTACTTGACGACCTTCACGTAGTCGCTCGCCTCGGAAGAGCCGAAACCGTGGCTACCGTCGTAACGGACGCCCCACGTGCCGCTGCCCCAGGCCTTGACCTTGGTGTAGAACGACCCGTTGGGGTTGGTCTCGATGGTCTTCACGTACTTCCACTTGTGCGAACCCGCGGGGAGGAAGTAGACGTCGATGTCCTGCCAGCCCAGCTTGTACCAGCCGTGCCAGTAGTCGCGAGAGTCGTAGCAGCCGTGCCAGCCGTCGTCGACGGGCTTGACGCTACCGTCGAGTTCGACATAGGCGCGGTCGTGCTTCTTGTAGTCGTAGTACCAGTCGCCGTAGCACTGGGCGACCTGGAGCTGCCCGGTCAGGGTGACGTGGCGGCCCTTCTTCACCGGCTCGGGGCCGGCGTTGAAGTCGACGATCCGCGTCGCCTTGGGGCCCTTCGGCGGCTTCGGCGGGTCATAGCTGATGTGCTTGACCGTGAAGCCGGAAGAGCTGGTGTAGAGCTTGCCGTCGAACCCGCGCGCGTAGACCTTCACGGCGTAGAACCCCTTCGGGTCCTTCGTGTCGATCTTCACGCTCTCGGAGGTGGAGAACCACACGGGCTTCCACGGCGCCTTCTTCTCCTCCGACGCGTCGGAGGTGGTGCTGTCCGCCGACTTGTCGTCCCAGCCGTGGCCGTCCCAGTCGTCGCGGCCCCAGCTACCCTTGTGGTCGACAACGATCTTGGCGTGCTTGATGTCCACGCCCTTGACGTTGATCGACACGACCTCGGAGTCCCACTTGCCCTTCAGGACAACCTGGCCGGGGTTGACCCAGACATTCGTGATTCTCGGGTTGGGCCCGTCGTGGTGACCGTGCCCGTGACCCGGGTCCGCTAAGGCGGGGGCCGCGGAGACGAGCGCCGAGGCGCCCATCGCAGCGGCCGCCACCAGAGCGGTGGCGATGCGCTTGATCATAAGAGGGTGCTTCCTCTCCCCGTTACAACGCGCGCTTCCGGCATGAAGCGCGCCTACGTCATAGACGGAAAATCTCCGCCAAAAGTTGCGGGTAAGTCGTAGAAAAAGTGATCACAACTTGGCAACGGGATCAAGCGCTCGCGCGTCGGGGTCAGCTGATCACTGAACGTACATCTCCTCGATGATCTCCGCGTACTTCGCGTGGATGACCCGGCGCTTGAGCTTCAGGCTCGGGGTGAGCTCCTCGGTCTCGGCCGTCCACTCGACCGGCAGCAGCCGCCAGCGCTTGACCTGCTGCACCCGGGCGAGCTTCTCGTTGGCGGCCTCGACCGCCGCCTCGACGGTCTTCAGCACGTCGGGGTGCTCGGCCAGGTCGGCCAGGTCGGTGAAGGTGATGCCGTTGGCCTGGGCCCAGCCGGGGGCGATCTCGCCGTCGAGGGTGAGGATCGCGACCGGGTAGGGCTTGCCGTCGCCGAAGGCGAGGGCCTGGCCGATGAGGGCGTGCTCCTTCAGGTAGTTCTCGATGTTGGCCGGGGAGATGTTCTCGCCTCCCGCGGTGATGATGAGCTCCTTCTTGCGGTCGACGATGCGGACGAAGCCGTGCTCGTCGAGCGAGCCGACGTCGCCGGTGTGCAGCCAGCCCTCGTCGTCGAACAGGTCGGCGGTGGCCTCCGGGCGGTTGAGGTAGCCCGTGGTGTTGAGGGGACTGCGAGTGAGGATCTCCCCGTCGTCGGCGATGCGCACCTCGACGCCCGGTTCGGGACGCCCGACCGTGCCGAGCCGGTAGGCGTCGGGACTGTTGGCGGTGAAGGCGCCGGTGGTCTCGGTCATGCCGTAGACGTCCAGGACCTTGAGCCCGAGGCCGGCGAAGAAGCGCTGCACCTCCAGCGGCATCGGCGCGGCGGCGGTGGCCAGCCACCCCGCGTTGTCGAAGCCGATCATGCCGCGGATGATCGAGAGCAGCGCGGCGTCGGCGGCCTGGTAGGCGGCTTCGACCTCCGGGGTCATCGAGTGGCCGACCTGCCCTGCCTCGACCCAGGCGAGCCCGGCGGCCATCGCCTTGCGGGCGTTCTCCTGCTGGTCTTCCGGCGACATGGCCAGCAGGGCGCTGAGCTTGGCCATCATCTTCTCCCACACGCGCGGCACGCCGAAGAACAGCACCGGCTTCACCGCGGCGAGGGTCGGCCCGAGGTTCGCCAGGTCGGTGCAGAAGTGCACGTGGGAGACCTTGAACAGGGGCAGGTAGAGGCTCAGCACCCGCTCGGCGATGTGCGCGTAGGTCAGGTAGGAGATCTGGGTGCCCTGGGTGGGCAGCGAGGTCATCCGGTCGGTCGCGCCGACCTCGAAGAGCACGTTGCGGTGGGTGAGCGGGACGCCCTTCGGCATGCCGGTGGTGCCCGAGGTGTAGAGCACGGTGAGGGTGTCGTCGGGGGTGACCGAGCGCCAGCGCTCCTCGACCGACTGGGGGTCGGCGGCCAGCGCCTCGGCGCCCAGCGCCAGGAAGTCGGCCCACGAGAGCTGGTCGCCGGTGGCGCCCTCCAGCAAGATGATCTTCTCCAGGCCGGTCACCTGGTCGAGGATCGGCGCCCACCGGGCCAGTTCGGCCGGTCCGCCCAGCACGGCGACCTTGGCGCCGACGTCGTTGGCCACATAGGCGACCTGGTCGGGCGCGAAGGTGGCGTACACCGAGCACGGGATCGCCCCGGCGTGCACGGCGCCGAGGTCGGCGAGCACGTGCTCGCTGCGGTTGACCATCATCAGGGCCACCGAGTCGCCCGGGTCGACGCCCAGAGCGGCGAACCCGGCGGCGATCTCCAGCACCCGCTGCCGGGCCTCCCGGTAGGTCAGGGTGGACCAGCCGCCCTCAACGGGGTCGGAATAGGCGGGTAGGTCGGGATGGGCTTCGGCGGTCTCGTCGAGCTGAGAACAGATGGTCCGACCGGCGATGCTCTCCTCGATCGCCGCCCGCTCTTCAAGAACCATTCCGCGTCTCCTCAGGGGGATGCTGGACAGAGTGACCCGCATCACATCATCGGTAAGTCAACCCTGACAAGATGTCCTGGTGACATGGGTGCTCGACCTGACCGGGATCTTCGTTTTCGCCATCTCCGGCGCGCTGGCCGGGGTCCGCACCCGCCTCGACGTCGTGGGCATGGCGGTGCTGGCGTTCTTCACCGCGGTGGGCGGCGGGATCCTGCGCGACGTGTTCCTCGGCGTGCAGCCGGCCGCGCTGCACGACGCCGGTTACGTCCTGGTCCCGCTGGTGGCGGCGGCGATCGTGTTCTTCTGGCACCCGCAGGTGACCCGCCTGCTGCCGAGCATCCTGATCTTCGACGCGGCCGGCCTGGGCCTGTTCTGCGCGACCGGCACCGAGAAGGCGCTGCTGTTCGGCCTCTCGCCGCTGCACGCGGTGCTGCTCGGGGTGGTCACGGCGGTGGGCGGCGGCGTGCTGCGCGACATGCTGTCGGGCCAGCGGCCCACGCTGCTCTACGACCGCCAGCTCTACGCGGTGCCCGCGTTCCTGGGCGCGTTCACGCTCGCCGCGCTGTTCGAGTTCGGCGTACGCGGCCCGCTGGCCGTCCTGGCCGCCGCGGTGCTGGCCTTCACCCTGCGGTTCCTGGCGATGCGGAAGGGCTGGCGGGCGCCGCTGGCACGGGGCGTCAAAGACTCGGCGTGAGCCGGTTGTCGGTGACGGGCACCCGGCCCGGCCCGGCGGCGATCCGGGCGACCGCGTCGGCCAGCACGTGGGGCGGATGGCAGTAGGACAGCCGCAGGTAGCCCTCGCAGGCGCCGTCGACCCCGAACCACCGTCCGGGCGCGAGCCGGACCCCCCGCGCGGCGGCCGCCTGGACCACCGGGCCCGCCGACGGCACGTCGAGCCTGGCCCAGATCGACCCGCCGCCGACGGGGTGCGGGTAGGTCCAGCCGGGCAGGTGCTCGGCCAGCGCCGCCGTCAGGGCGGCGCGGGAGGTCGCCAGCCAGGCGCGGCGCTCGGCCCGGGACTCCTCCAGCCGGGGAAAGAGTTCGGCCACCACGAGCTGGTCGAACACCGCCGTGGCGAGGTCGACGCCCGACCGCAGCACCGACAGCCGCTCCACCAGCTCGGCCGTCCCGCGCAGCCACCCGACCCGCAGCCCGCCCCACCACAGCTTCGACGCCGAACCGATGGTGATCACCCGGTTGTCGGTGTCCCAGCGGGCCAGCGGCGGCGGCATGACCACGTCGTCGACGGCCACCTCGCCCCAGGTCTCGTCGCAGATGAGCGTCACGTCGTGGCGGCGCGCGGCGGCCACCAGGGCGGCCCGGTGGGCGGCGTCCATCAGCGTGCCGGTGGGGTTGTGGAAGTCGGGCAGCACGTAGGCGACCTTCGCCTGCCGCAGCGAGCTCTCCATCAGCTCCCCCGCCGCCACCGCCCTGGCCCCGTGGAGCCGGACCGACTGGATCGCGTGGGCGTAGGTCGGCGACTCCAGCAGCACCGGGTCGCCCGCCCGGACGAGCAGCGCGAACAGCAGGTGCATGGCCTGCTGGGCGCCGGGCGTGATGAGGATCTGCTCGGGCCGGGTGGCCACGCCGCGTTCGGTGTAGCGCCGGGCCACCGCCTCGCGCAGGACGGGCAGGCCGACCGGGTCGTAGCCGATGCCGAGCAGGTGGCGGTGGTAGCTCGCGGCGGCGGCCGCCACGGCGGGGGCGACCTGGGAGGCGGCCGGCATGGAGGCGACGTGCAGCGGGATCATGCCGTCGCCGGGGACGGGGATCGTCCAGGGGGTGTCACCGCCGACGGGCAGCGCGGTCGTGCTGCCCGAGCCCTGCCGCGCGGTGACGTAGCCGTGGTCTTTGAGCAGGTCGTAGGCGGCGGTCACGGTGGTCCGGCTGACGCCGAGCGCGGCGGCGAGGTGGCGTTCGGCGGGCAGCCGCACCCCGACCGGGATCGCGCCGTCGTGCACCCGGCCCCGCAGGGCCTCGGCCAGCGCCCGGTAGTAGGGGCGGGCTCCGGCCGGGACGGCGAGCAGTCGGGCGAGCTGCTCGGGGGCCATGGTGCGCGTCATGCCGCCACCCTAAGGCCAATTTCCGCGATTGGCTCTGTTCCCACTGCCGGGCCGCCGCCAGACTGGGGCGACTATGGTACAAACATCCACTCATCCCACCTCTATGCGGCTCGTCCGGCTCTACGCCGGTCTGTTCCTGTACGGCGCCGGCTCCGGCCTCCAGATCGAGTCGAACCTCGGCAGCGCCCCCTGGGACGTCTTCCACCAGGGCCTGTCCCGCCACTTCGGGCTCAGCATCGGCGCATGGGTCGTCATCGTCGGGGCGGCCGTGATGCTGCTCTGGATCCCCCTGCGCCAGCGGCCGGGCCTGGGCACGATCAGCAACGTGCTGCTGCTGGGCTGGTTCTTCGACCTGACGGTCTGGCTGGCCCCCACACCGGACCACTGGGCCGTCCAGTGGGCGTACCTGCTGACCGGCGTGGTCACCGTCGGCGGCGCGACCGCCCTCTACATCGGCGCCGGTTATGGCCCCGGGCCGCGAGACGGGCTCATGACGGGCCTCCACCGGCTGGGCCTGTCGATCCGGCTGGCCCGGGTGATCATCGAGCTGACCGTGCTGGCGATCGGGTGGCTGCTCGGCGGCGTCGCCGGAGTGGGCACGCTGGTGTTCGCGCTGATGATCGGACCCGTCACCCAGTTCTTCATGAAGGCCCGGTGGGTAGCTTGATCACATGCGGATCGAGGATTACGCGCTGATCGGCGACATGCAGTCGGCGGCCCTGGTGGGCCGCGACGGCTCGGTCGACTGGCTCTGCCTGCCCCGTTTCGACTCCCCCGCGTGCTTCGCGGCCTTGCTGGGCAACCAGCGCCACGGTGCCTGGCGCGTCTGGGCCTCCGGTATGGAGACGGCCTCCAGCCGCCGCTACTGGGGCGACACGCTCGTCCTCGAATCGACCTGGGACACCCCCACCGGCACCGCCCGGGTGATCGACTTCATGCCGGTACGCCATGAGCACCCCCGCCTGGTCAGGGTCGTCGAGGGCGTGGCCGGTTCGGTCGAGATGAACTGCGAGATCCGCATCCGGTTCGACTACGGCCGGATCGTCCCGTGGATGCGCCGCCGCGACGGCAGCCTCCAGGCCGTCGGCGGCCCCGACTCGGTCTGGATCCACTCGCCGGTCCACCTGCACGGCAGCGACTACCGCCACAAGGGCACGTTCCGGGTCGAGGCGGGCGACAAGCTGCCGTTCGTGTTCAGCTGGCACCCCTCCCATGCGCCCGCGCCGCCCATGATCGACCCGCTCGACGAGCTCGACTACACCCGCGAGATCTGGGAGGACTGGGTCTCCACGGGCACCCACACCGGTCAGTGGCGCGACGCCGTGGTCCGCTCGATGATCACCCTCAAGGGGCTGACCTACGCCCCGACCGGCGGCATCGTCGCCGCGGCCACCACCAGCCTGCCGGAGGACCTCGGCGGCGTCCGCAACTGGGACTACCGGTTCTGCTGGCTGCGCGACGCCTCGATGACCCTCGACGCCCTGCTGACCAGCGGCTACATCGAAGAGGCCAAGGCCTGGCGCGAGTGGCTGCTGCGCGCCATCGCCGGGCGTCCCCAGGACCTCCAGATCATGTACGGCGTCGCCGGCGAACGCCGCCTCCCCGAGATGACCCTCGACTGGCTCCCCGGCTACGAGAACTCCCTGCCGGCCCGCATCGGCAACAGCGCCGCCAACCAGCTCCAGCTCGACGTCTACGGCGAGGTCGTCAACTCCCTCTACCAGGCCGGCCAGGGTGGCCTCCATCCCGACGACCACGCCTGGAAGCTCACCCGCAAGATGATGGACTTCCTGGAGACCGGCTGGCAGCAGCCCGACGAGGGCCTGTGGGAGGTGCGCGGCCCGCGCCGCCAGTTCACCCACTCCAAGGTGATGGTCTGGGTCGCCTGCGACCGCGTCATCCGCACCATGGAGGCCCAGCGCCGCTCGGGCCCGATCGACCGGTGGAAGGCGCTCCGCGAGGAGATCCACAAGGAGGTCTGCGAGAAGGGCTACGACCCGGAGCGCAACACCTTCACCCAGTCGTACGGCTCCCAGGAGCTCGACGCCGCCACGTTGCTCATCCCCACGATGGGCTTCCTGCCGCCCGACGACCACCGCGTGATCGGCACCATCAACGCGATCGAGCGCGAGCTGACGACCCCCGAGGGGTTCGTGCTGCGCTACTCGACCAGCGAGCACAACGCGGTCGACGGGCTGCCCGGCCGGGAGGGCGCGTTCCTGGCCTGCAGCTTCTGGCTCGCCGAGGCCAAGGCCCGCATGGGGCTGCGCAAGGAGGCGTGCGACCTGTTCCGCCGCCTCCTCGACCTGCGCAACGACGTCGGCCTGCTCTCCGAAGAGTACGACCCCGTGCAGGGCCGCCTGGTGGGCAACTTCCCGCAGGCGTTCAGCCACGTTCCGCTCATTCACGCGGCCCAGGCGATCGGCTAGCTAGGCGCTGGTGATCCGGTGGGTGCGCCAGGTCCGCAGGCCCTCCGCGGTGAGAAAGGCGTCGAAGACCATTTCGGCGGTGCCGATGCGCGGCGCCGCGGCGCCGAGGTGGGAGGCCGTGATCACGGCGGGGCTCTGGCGCCGGAACGCCATGAGCGCCTCCTCGCACCCCGCCGTCACGGTCTGGGGGGCCGCCTCGTAGAGCCGGGCTCCCAGACCGGACAGGGTCACGGCCTCGGGGTCGTGCGCGTTGACGAGGGCGCCGATCCCCCGGCCGAACGCCCGCGCGATGATCTCGACCGCCCGGCCGCTCGCCGGATCACCATCGGCCGCCAGGGCGATCAGCCGCTCGGCGTGGTCGAGCCGCCGGTCGACCGGGATGTCCTGGCCGAGGTGCCGGATCAGCGCGTTGGCCCCCACGTCGAGGTCCCAGCAGCCGCGCGACCCGCACGCGCACGCCTGGCCGGGGTCGCCCGCCAGGGGCAGGTGGCCGAACTCCCCCGCCATGCCGCGCGCGCCGGTCAGCGGGCGTCCCCCGACGACGAGCGCCCCGCCGACGCCGAGGGAGACGTGCAGGTGCAAGCCCAGACCGACGCCGCGCAGGGCGCCCCGCCGCGCCTCGGCGAGCGCCGCGAGGGTGGCGTCGTTGCCGAGCCGGACGAGGGGGTGGCCGTCGAGCCGCAGCAGGGAGACCAGGTCGACGTCGTGCCAGCCCAGGTGGACCGCGTCGACGACACGGCCGTCACGAACGCTGGCCGGGACCGAGATGCCGATGCCCACCACCCGTCCGTCGAGCTCGGCCATGCGCCGACGTAGCGCGCCGGACAGTTCGGCCAGCACGTCGGTGGCGAGCCCGGCGGTGTGGTGGCGGCATTCGAGCGTCTCCGACGCGCCGCCGAGCGCGGCGGCCGTGATGGACCAGGAGTCCTCCCGCAGGTCGGCGGCGAGCGCGACCGGCCCTCGCGGGTGGGGCCCGACCAGGTGGGTCGGCCGTCCGCGCGGCCGGTCGGCCGGCGGCCGTTCCAGCACCATCTCGGCGGCGGCCAGCTCGCTCACCAGGACGGTCGCGGTGCCCCGGGCCAGCCCGAGCTCGCGGGTGAGCTGGGAGCGGGTGAGCTCCCCGCCGCCGGCGTGCACGGCGCGCAGCAGCCGGGTCAGGTTGTGGAGCCGCAGCTCGGTGCTGGTCGTGGGCGCGTGCACGCCTCCCATTGTGGCATCCATGATCCCCTGATTATGCTCTCGCCTAGAACAAAACATGTCCCCTGTATGGCGAGGTGCTCGTGCGCGACTTCTGTGCGGTGCTGTTCGACCTGGACGGAACACTGGTCGACTCCGATGCCGCGGTGGCCAGGGCCTGGGCGGCCTGGTCGGTCAAACGCGGCGTCGACCTGGAAGTGATCATGAAGGTCTCGCCGGGACGGCCGGGCATCGAGACGATCGCCGAACTGGCCGTCGGCCTGACCCCCGCCGAGATCGTCGCGGACTCCCAGGAGAACCTGCGCCTGGAGGAGGCCGACCTCGACGGCGTCTCGGCGATGCCGGGAGCCGTCGACCTGCTCACCTCCTACGACGATCTCGGTGTCCGCTGGGGCATCGTGACCTCGTGTCCCCGCCCGCTGGCGCTGGCCCGGATCGGGGCCGCCCGGCTGCCGCAGCCCCCGGTCCTGGTCACCGCCGACGACATCGTCCAGGGCAAGCCCGATCCGGCCTGCTACCTCCTGGGGGCGGAGCTTTTGGGCGTCGACGCGCGGCACTGCCTGGTGGTCGAGGACGCGGCGGCGGGCGTCCGGTCCGGTCAGGCCGCCGGGATGACGGTGGCGGGGGTGCGCGGCGTCGCGGGCGCCGATCTCGACCTGGCGAGCCTGCGGGACCTGGCGACGGTCGCGGGCCGCTGCGCGCACGAACACCGCGTCGATGCCTGAGCGATCCACGGGCTCCCGCGCCCGGGTGGCGCTGTCGGTGTTCTACGGGCTGGCCGGGGTGCTCAGCGCGTTGTGG
Source organism: Herbidospora galbida (assembly GCF_005233835.1). GTDB lineage: Bacteria > Actinomycetota > Actinomycetes > Streptosporangiales > Streptosporangiaceae > Herbidospora > Herbidospora galbida. The sequence continues at coordinate 29,152 of NZ_SZQA01000050.1, forward strand.
GTGGCGACCCTGCCCGCCGTCGACGAGCGGCTCGACCTCGGTCCGGGCCGGATCGGCACCCTGCTGCTCCTGCTGGCGGTGGGCGCGCTCGCCACGATGCCGCTCACCGGGCGGGCGGCCGACCGGTGGGGCAGCCGCCGGTTGCTGCGGGTCGCGGCGCCGGTCTGCGCGCTGGTGCTGTGCGGGGTGGCGCTCGCGCCGTCCTTCGGAGTGCTGGCCGTCGCCGTGGTGCCGTTCGGGGCCGCCACGGGCGCGGTCAACATCGCGCTGAACGTGCACGGCGTCGAGGTGGAGCGCGGCCTCGGCAAGCCCGTCATGGGAAGCCTGCACGGGGTGTGGAGCCTGGGCGGGGTGGTCGGCGGCGCGGTGATCACGGCGGCCCTGGCGGCGGGCGCGGACGTGCGGACGCTGATGGTGTCCGTCGCGGTCGCCGTGATCGTGGTCTCCCTCGTGCCCGGCCGGTTCCTGCTCACCGCGCCCACGTCTGTCCGGGACGACGTCCAGGACACCGGCGGCTCGATCGCGCTGAGCGCCGGGATGATCGCGCTCATGGGCGGGGTGGTCTTCGCCGCGTACCTCAGCGAGGCGACCGCCACCGACTGGGCCGCCGTGCACGCCCGATGGGAACTCGCGGCCGAACCGGCCACCGCGTCCGTCGTTTACACCGCCTTCGCGGCGGCGATGACCGTGACCCGGTTTCTCGGCGACCCGCTGCGCGCCCGGCTCGGCCCCGCCCGGACCATGCGGTTCGCCGGATCCGTCGCCTCCACCGGATACGCCTTCGTCCTGGCCGCCTCCTTCGCCGGTTCCGGGGCCGTCGCCTGCGCGATCGCGGGCTGGAGCCTGGTCGGGGTCGGCATGGCCACGGTCGTTCCGGTGATCTTCAGCACGGTCGGGGCGATGGTGAGCCGCCCGGGACGCGCGCTGTCGGCGGTCACCACGATCAGCTTCGGCGGAGCCCTGACCGGACCGGCGGTCATCGGATACGTCGCCGAGGTCGAGTCGCTGGGGGCGGCGCTGCTCATCCCGGCCTTCTTCGCCGTCTTCGTGACCCTGGCCGGTCCCGCAGCCGTGCGCGCCGTGACCGGAGGACTCGTTCCGCAGCGCAGACCGTAGCCGTCCACGAGCGGTTGCACCTTACTGAGGGGAATCGGCCACGTGCGAGGGACGCGGCCTGCCGCCGGCCTTCGTCATCACCGGCGGCGACATCAACGACTGCACCCGTGGTGGGCTAGTTCGCGTCTCCGGCCAGGCGGGCCAGCAGGCGGGCGAAGTCGGCGGGCGGGGTCACCACGAGCCTGACCTGGCCGTCCTGGGGAACCAGGTCGGCCTGGATGCGGGTCAGCCGGTCGCGGTGCCACCAGTAGACGTGGGGGCTGAGGCCGCCGTCGCGGTCGTCGAACTCGCGCTGGGCGTACACGCGCATGCGCTCCAGGGCGCGGACGACGCCGATGCCCTCGATGGGGTGGACGGCCATCGCGCCCGGGTGGGGCAGCACGACGAGCAGCCCGTCGGGCGGGCCGGGGAGCCGCCGCAGGTGCGCCACGGCGGTGGGCGCGCTGATCATCCGTACGCTCACCCCGCCGAGCTGGAGGTACTCGGCGGTGATCCGCTCGTCGGCCAGCGCGTTGTCGAGCGCGACGTCGAGCGCCTCGGCGGGCGGGATCGGCCAGCAGAAGGCCTCCTCCGGCCGGACCGGACGGCCGCCGATCGTCAGCACCTCGATCAGATCGGCGCTCAGGTGGCGGCCGATGATGCGCGAGGGATCCGGGATGGCCGGGTCGTCGGCCGCGTGCAGGCGGGTGCGCAGCAGCGGTTTGATCCGGCCCAGGTTGCACGCGTCGAACGGTTCGCCCGACACGGCGTGGGACAGGTGCTCGGAGACCAGCATGGGCCAGTCTTCGCGCGACCTGCGGGCCGCCTCACGGCGGAGCCCGACCAGGTTGACGGTACGGGAGGTCTCCTCGCCACCCATGATCAGGGTGGCGCCGTCGTCCTCGAACGCGCAGCTGTAGCCCATCGTCTCGACGACCAGGGCGAGGAGGGAGTCAAGATCGACGTCCTCGACGGGCCGGGAGGCAGGCTGCACTGGCTGGTCAGGCCGAATCCGGCTGCGGAGTCGCCGCAACAGACCCAAGGCTCATCCCCTTACAAGCGTGGCGTGTTGCCAGCTTCAGGGTGCCTTGTCCTGGTTGCCGATGAGGCCGGTGAGAGAGCACGATTCGGTATCAATAACCCCATCGGCCCCCAGCCACACACTGAACTGTGGTGTCCCGTGACCGATCGGCAGCCCCGCGATGATCGGCACTCCCAGCGGTCCGAGGCGTTCCACCAGCACCGGAAGCGCCTCGCCGCACTCCACCCACGAGCCGAGCGCGAAACCGACCGCGCCGTCGAGACAGCCCGCCTGGAGTAGCTGGGTCAGCATACGGTCGATTCGGTAGGGCTCCTCCCGGATGTCCTCCAGCAGGACGATCCGGCCCCGCGACTCCATCTGGTGGGGCGTACCGCAGAGCGCCGCCAGCAGCGTCAGGTTGCCGCCGGTCACCGGCCCGATCGCCGAACCGGGCACCAGCACCTGGTCGCCCTTGACCGGCCGGGGCTCCAGGCTGGAGATGAGCGACGCCTTGAGGTGGGACAGCGACCGCGGCTCGGGCCCCTCCTCGTCGCTGATCGTCGAGCAGGCCGGCATCGGGCCGAACAGCGAGGCCACCCCCAGACGGCGCTGGAAGGCCAGGTGGAGGGCGGTGATGTCGCTCGACCCCACCAGGGGTTTGGGCCGGACCGCCTCCATCTTGTCCCAGTCGAGGTGGTCGAGCACCCGCGTCGCGCCGTAGCCGCCCCGGGCACAGATCACCGCGGCGATCTCCGGATCGCACCAGGCTTCCTGCAGGTCGGCGGCGCGAGCCTGGTCGGGCCCGGCGAGGTAGCCGCGGCGGATCAGCATGCGGGGCCCGAACCGGACGTTCAGGCCGAGGCCGGTGAGCACATGGCGGCCGCGGTTGAGCCGGTCGAGGTCGACCGGACCCGAAGGCGCGACGACGGCCACGGTGTCACCGTGCCGGAGACGGGGTGGAGTACGTTCGGACACCCCCCAAAGAGTGTCAGACTAGGCGCTACCTATGCGACCACCGACCCACATTCTCGTGGTAAACGGCGTCAAGGTCCGTCAGCCGGTCTTCGTGCTCGCCGCCCCCCACAGCGGTGCGGACCTGCTCGCCCGTGCCATCAAGCGCTCGCCCGGCGTGCATCTCACCATGGGCCGGGGCGCGGTGTCCCGTGTCGTCTACGCGTTCGCGCGGCGGCCGTCGATCGCGCGCAGCCCCGGGGCGCCCCGGGTGATCCGCGACGTGCTGGCCGAGGCCTGGCAGGTGGTGCCGGGCGCGTGCGGCGAGTGCTCGGGCGCCTGCAAGGAGGCCGGCGGCATCATCGGCGCGGGCCCGTGCGTGACCGCCTCCGAGCTCACCCGGTTCGGCGACGCCAGCCCCGACCTGCTCTACAGCGCCCCCGTCCTGCTCCAGGCCTTCCCCGACGCCCGGTTCGTCCAGGTCATCCGCGACGGCCGCGACGTCGTCGCCGACATGCTGGCCGACCCGGCGACGATGGCCTGGTTCAAGCCCCACATGCTGGCCGACGACAGCGAGTTCCCCAGCCCGTTCCTCGGCGTCAACAGCGCCGAGCACAAGCTGCGCTGGAAGGAGATGCCGGTCGCGGGCAAGAGCGCGCTGCGCTGGCGCGCCGCGATCCGCCTGTCGGCGGTGCTCCGCAAGGAGCTCCCCGCCGACCAGCTCCTGACGATCCGGTACGAAGACCTGCACAAGTCCCCGGCCGAGACGTTCGGCCAGGTGGGCGAATTCCTCGGCGCCAAGATCTCCACGATCGCCCTCTACGGCACCGCCGCCCCCCGGGTGGGCGCCCGCCGCCGCCTCGCGCACACCGACGCCGAACTGGTCGGCAAGGTGGCCCGCGAGGAGCTCAAACGGCTGGGCTACTCGTGAACTGCGTCTTGTAGAGCTCCGCGTAGGCGCCGTCGAGGACCATCAGCTCGTCGTGCCGCCCGAGCTCGGTCACCCGGCCGTCGTTCATCACGAGGATCACGTCGGCCTCACGGATGGTCGACAGCCGGTGGGCGATGACCAGGCTGGTCCGGCCCGCCAGGGCCGTCTTCAGAGCCTGCTGTACGGCCACCTCCGACTCGGAGTCGAGATGGGCGGTGGCCTCGTCGAGCACCACCACCGGCGGGGCCTTGAGCAGCAGCCGGGCCAGCGCCACCCGCTGCTTCTCGCCGCCGGAGAACCGGTAGCCGCGCTCCCCCACGACCGTGTCGAGCCCCTCGGGCAGCGCCGCGACCAGGTCGGCGATCTGGGCCGCCCGCAGGGCCTCCCAGATCTCCTCGTCGGTGGCCTCCGGGCGGGCGTAGCGGAGGTTGGCGGCGATGGTGTCGTGGAACAGGTGCGGGTCCTGCATGACGACGCCCACGGTGTCGCGCAGCGACTCCATCGTGGCGTCGCGCACGTCGAGACCGTTGAGCCTGACGGCGCCGGCGTCGACGTCGTACAGGCGGGAGACCAGCGAGGTCGTGGTGGTCTTGCCGGCGCCGGAGTGGCCGACCAGGGCGACCATCTGGCCCGGCCGGGCGGTGAAGGTGACGCCCTTGAGCACCTCGGCCGACTCGCCCTGGTCGGGGCGGGCGACCGACTCCAGGGAGGCCAGCGACACCTCGGCCGCGCCCGGGTAGCGGAAGCGGACGTCGTCGAACTCGATGGTGACCGGCCCGGACGGCACCTTCTCGGCGCCGGGCTTCTCGGCGACCATCGGCTTGAGGTCGAGCACCTCGAAGACGCGGTCGAAGCTGACCAGGGCGGTCATCACGTCGATGTGGACGTTGGACAGGCCGGTGAGGGGGCCGTACAGCCGCATCAGCAGCGCCGACATGGCCACCAGCGTGCCGAGTTCGAACGAGCCGCCGACCGCGAGCACGCCGCCCAGCCCGTAGACCAGGGCCGTGGCGAGCGCGGCGATCAGGCCGAGCGCGATGCGGAACACCGTGCCGAGCATGGCGACGGTGACCCCGACGTCGCGGACCCGGGCGGCCCTCCCGGCGAAGTGCACGGCCTCGTCGTCGGGCCGGCCGTAGAGCTTGGCGACCATGGCGCCGGCCACGTTGAACCGCTCGGTCATCACCGAGCTCATCTCGGCGCCGAGTTCCATCTGCTCGCGGGTGTACTTCGACATCCGGCGGCCCACCCACTGGGCGGGCAGGATGAAGATCGGCACCATGACCAGCGCGACCAGGGTGATCTGCCACGACAGCGCCAGCATCGTGACCAGGACGACGACCAGGCTGACCACGTTGGACACGACCGACGACAGCGTGCTGGTGATGGCCCGCTGCGCGCCGATGACGTCGCCGTTGAGCCGCGACACCAGCGCGCCGGTCTGCGCCCGCATGAAGAAGGCCACCGGCATCCGCTGGACGTGGTCGAAGACCTCGGTGCGCAGGTTGTAGATCAGGCCCTCGCCGATCCGGGCCGAGAACCAGCGCTCGGCCAGGCCGAGCACCGCGTCGAGCAGCGCCAGCCCGGCGATGGCCAGCGCCAGCCCGACGACCAGCCCGGTGTCGCGCGCCGGAATGGCGACGTCGATGATCTGCTTCACGACCAGCGGATTGGCGACCACGGTCACCGACCCGATCGTGATCAGCGCCAGGAACGCCACGATCGACCACCTGAACGGCGCGGCGTAGCCGGCGATCCGCCGGACCGTGCCCGGCGCGAGGCGCTCCTTCATGACGTCGCCGTCGCGCCGCATCGACCGCATCATCTGCCAGCCCATGTTCGGGCCGCCCATCATCGCCATGTCCTGCCCAACCCTTTACCGCAGGGGGCGATTCCAGGATCAGCCCGAGGCGAACAGATCACCTACGCGTCTCATGGTCAGCCCGAGGCGAACAGCGACCGGATGCGGACCACCTGTTCGGCTCTCTCCGCGGCGGCCTGCTCCTCCAGTGTGCGGCCTCCCGCACCCTGCAGCAGCCGTTTGGTCGCCGTCGCAGCGGACCGCTCGGTGGCGAGCAGCGCCGCCGCAAGGTCGGCCACGGCCGTATCCAGCTCCTCAACCGGTACGGCCAGCTCGGCCAGCCGGAGGCGCAAGGCCTCCTCCGCCCCGACCTTCCGGGCGGTGACACACAACTCCAGGGCCCTGGGCAGCCCCACGAGATCGACCAGCGGCTTGGTCCCCGTCAGGTCGGGCACCAGGCCGAGCGCCGGTTCCTTCATGCAGAACTGCACGTCGTCGGCCACGATCCGCAGGTCGCACGCGAGTGCGAGCTGGAATCCGGCCCCGATCGCGTGGCCCTGGACGGCCGCGATCGAGATGATCTCCGGACGACGCAGCCACAGAAAGGCCTTCTGCGCCTGGGCGATTCGCTCCTCGAAGCCCTCACCGAGCACCGAGGCGAACGAGCCCTCACCGGGGACTCCCCCGGGCGTGAACAGTCGCAGGTCGATGCCTGCGGAGAAGGACGGCCCCTCGCCTTTCACGACGACGATCCGCACGGCTTCGGGGAGGTCGTCCCCGATCCGGGCCAGTGCCGACCAGGTGGCGAACGTCTGGGCGTTCCGCTTGTCCGGCCGGTTCAGCGTGATCGTCGCGATCTCGCCGTCCACCTCGTAGCGCAGTCCGACCTCAGCGAGCGCGCTCGCCGAGATCTGCTCCGCTCTCCCCCTTGGTGTCGCTTCCACAGCGTCGTTCACAGCCCGCAACCCCTTCCTGGCGGTCACGCCCGAGCCTACCGAACCCTGTTCGGTTGTCCGACCCCGGCCGGTCGGCTCGGGAGCGGACCGCTCTGGATCTGAGGTACACGAGCGGCTGCGGTCGCGCGTCGGCGAGGCGGAACTAGCGCTTGGTCTTGCCTCGGGTCGCCCCGCCGCGTCCCCGCAGAGTCACGCCCGACTCGCTGAGGATGCGGTGGATGAATCCGTACGACCGGCCGGTGGAAGCGGCCAAGGCGCGGATGCTCTCACCCGCGGCATAGCGCTTCTTGAGATCGCTGGCCAGTTTTTCACGATCGGCCCCGGTCACCCGGGTGCCCTTCTTCAGAGTCTCGGCCACGAGTACCTCCTGTAGTGCCAGACTTCCGCAGCGTTACTCACGCCATGATCAGTCATTTCGGCTCGATCGGCTACCTACTCCCAGGGAAAAGATCCGTACCCGGTAAATTTATGATCAGGCGAGGGCGACGAGATCGGAAAATTCCTCGCTCCACGCGTCTTCGACGCCGTCGGGCAGGAGGATGACCCGGTCGGGTTGCAGCGCCTCCACGGCCCCTTCGTCGTGGGTGACCAAGACGATCGCCCCTGTGTAAGAGCGCAGAGCCGTCAGCACCTGTTCCCGTGAGGCCGGGTCGAGGTTGTTGGTGGGCTCGTCGAGCAGCAGCACGTTGGCGCTGGAGAGCACCAGCGTGGCCAGGGCCAGCCGGGTCTTCTCGCCGCCCGACAGCACTCCTGCCGGCTTGTCGACGTCGTCGCCGGTGAACAGGAACGAGCCGAGCACCTTGCGCAGGTCGACGTCGGCGAGGTCGGGCCCGGCCGAGCGCATGTTCTCGAGGACGGTGCGCGTCGGGTCGAGGGTCTCGTGCTCCTGGGCGTAGTAGCCGATCTTCAGGCCGTGGCCGGGGCGCACCTCGCCGGTGTCGGGCTTCTCGATGCCGCCCAGGATGCGCAGCAGCGTGGTCTTCCCGGCGCCGTTGAGGCCGAGGATGACGACCCGGTGCCCCCGGTCGACGGCGGCGTCGACGTCGGTGAAGACCTCAAGGGAGCCGTAGGACTTGGACAGGTCGACGGCCGACAGCGGCGTGCGGCCGCAGGGCGCGGGCGACGGGAAGCGCAGCTTGGCGACCTTGTCGGAGCGGCGCTCGGGCTCGATGCCGCGCAGCAGGCGCTCGGCGCGGCGCTGCATGTCCTGCGCCGCCTTGGCCTTGGTGGCCTTGGCGCGCATCTTGTCGGCCTGCGCCATCAGCACCCCGGCCTGCTTCTCGGCGTTGGCCCGCTCGCGCTTGCGGCGCTTCTCGTCGGTCTCGCGCTGCGTCAGGTAGGCCTTCCAGCCGACGTTGTACGTGTCGATCACGCACCGGTTCGCGTCGAGATGGAGCACCCGGTTTACCGTCGCTTCAAGTAGACCAACATCGTGGCTGATGATGATCAAGCCGCCCTGGTGGGAACGCAAAAAATCACGAAGCCAGCCGATGGAGTCCGCATCGAGGTGGTTTGTCGGCTCGTCGAGGAGGAGAGTCTCCGATCCCGAGAAAAGAATGCGCGCCAGTTCGACCCGTCTGCGCTGACCGCCCGAGAGGGTCTCCAGCGGCTGCCCGAGCACCCGGTCGGGCAGGCCCAGGCTGGAGGCGATCGAGGCGGCCTCCGACTCGGCGGCGTAGCCGCCCAGCACGTGGAGGCGGTCTTCGAGGCGGCCGTAGGCCTTCACGGCCTTGTCGCGGGTGCGCACGTCGGCCGAGGTCATGCCGAGCTCGGCCCGGCGCAGGTCGCGGATGACCTCGTCGAGGCCGCGCGCCGACAGGATGCGGTCGCGGGCGATCACCTGGAGGTCGCCGGTGCGCGGATCCTGCGGCAGGTAGCCGACCGCGCCGGTGATGGTGACGGTGCCGCCCGCGGGCTGGCCCTCGCCGGCGAGGGTCTTGGTGAGCGTGGTCTTGCCCGCTCCGTTGCGGCCAACGAGGCCGATCTTGTCGCCGGGGTTGACCCGGAACGACGCTCCCTCGATGAGGAGCCGCGATCCGACGCGGAGTTCGATGTCTGTAGCGATGATCATGATTGGGGGACACTCCCGCTGAGTGGCGAAACGCTGCCTCGATAGAAAGAACTTCAGGACCGTGGGCACACGGAAGAGATCAATCGGGAGTGCGCATGCCTCGATTGTATGGGGGCCCGGCGAAATCCCCGACTTCTCAAACCTCCGGCGGATCGACGACCCTGATCCTCACCGCCCGGAACTCCTCGGGCGTCTTCTCCAGCACGGCCAGCCGGGGATCGGGAACGGTCAGGAACGGCCCGGCCTCCAAGGCGAACAGGGGCCCGAGGCGCCGGTCGCCGCGCAACTCGTCGATCGCCTTCCGGTCTCCCCCGACGACGAACCCGGCCAGCCCTTCTTCGATGGCCGACAGCAACACTCGCGCGGCCACGTCGGCGGCGGCGCCCAGGGCCTCGTCGGCCTGTTTCTCCCGGCGGCGCGCGAACCTCTGCTGCGACCACCCTCCGGCGGCGCTCCGCCCGTGGACGAGCCGGGACCCCACCTTGGACACGAGGAGCCGGTCGCCCTCGAAGACGCCGGCGGCGTACCCCCCGAGACGGACGAGCAGGACCGCGACCCGCCGCTCCCGCGAGACGTGCGAGATCAGGGCGCCGGCGAGCGGACCGGGCCCCGGAGAACCGTCTCCTGTGGCGAGACCGGCCTCGTCGGCACCGGAGATCCCCGGATCCCCGGACCGGCCGGATGCCAGCGGGCCGAAGGGGACGTGGCACTCGGCCACCGCGCCGTCGGGGGCCGTGAGGACGACCAGGTCGGGGCCGCCCTCTTCGGACGGCGGGCCGCCGTGGCGGGCGGCGAAGTTGGTGAGCCAGCGGGGCAGCCGGGACGGGGGGATCGACACCCACCGTCCGCCCCCGGCGGCCGGGCGTGCGCTCATGGCTGCCCAGAGTAGCGGCTGGGGCTGAGCAGGGCGTCCATGGTTGTCGATAGGGGGAAATGTGGGTGAATTTCGCATCACCGGTCCCGGCAACCACGGACAGGCCCATGAGAATCGTGGTGTGTCGGTTCCCATGCCCTATCCGGCGCCGGTCGCCGTCTCACCAGGTGAGCAGTCCTCGACGACCGGCCCGTTCACCGTGTCGGGGTACGTGCCGGCGTGGGCCGCCGCGCCCCAGACCCCCATGGGCGGCCCGCCGAGCGCCTTCGGCCCCGTCGCCAGCTTCACCCCCGTGGTCGACCTCGACACCGGCGGCGTGATCGCCATACAGGTCAGCGCGAGCACGCCCGCCGCCGAGCGGGCCGACGTGGGCGGGACCGTCGCGGGCATCCGCGCCGCCGCCGAGCAGGACGCGCGGCTCCCCCTCGTGCTGCCCATCCCGATCGCCGCCGTCTCGGCGGGCTCGGCCGGGCTGGCCCCGCTGCACGAGGCCATGCGGGTCGCCGGGCGGCGGCCGCGCGAGATCATCCTGACCATCGAGGGCGACCTCGACCCGGCCGACCGCTCCCGGCTGCTGGCCGGGGTCGACGGGCTGCGCGCGGCCGGTTACCTGATCGCCTTCGGCGGGGTCGGGGTCCGCAACATCCCCCTCGACGTGGTGGCCGACGCCTCGCCCTACGTCATCCTGATCTCCCCCGACCTGGTGGAGCGCGCCCCCAAGGACGCCCGCCGGGCGGCCGTGGCCGAGGCGCTGGTCACGGTGGCCAAGGGCGTGGCGGCGCACATCCTCGCGCCGGGCGTCCAGGACGAGATCCAGCTCGCGGCGGTGCGGGCGTGGGGGGTCAGGCTGGCCACCGGGCCGCTGCTGGCGCCCGGCGACTGGCGGCCCGCCGACGGGCGGGTGCACGTGCCGGTCCCGGCGACCGAGACCTCGCCGAACCTCGCCCAGGTGCTCGGGCCGAGGGTGCAGGAGTTCCTGATGCCGGCCGTGACGCTGCCGATCACGGCGACCTCGGAGGACGTCGTGCAGGCGTTCGGCAACGAGGCCTCGATCACCAGCGTGATCCTGGTCGACGAATACCAGCGTCCGCAGTCGATGGTCGACCGCAGCCGGTTCCTGCTCTACATGGCGGGGGCGTACGGCCACGCCCTGCACGCCAAGAAGCCCGCCCACCGGATCGCCGACACCGCCCGGCTGGTGCCCAAGACGACGCCGGCGATCGCGGCCATGCAGGTCGCCGGGCAGGACGCCAAGCGGGTCTACGACGATCTCGTGGTCGTGGACGAGGTGGGCCGCTGCCTGGGCACGGTCCACGTCAGCGACCTGATCAGGCACGTCGCCAACCGGCCGGCCCCGAGATAGCGGGACCGGCCGGCGGGCCGCCTAGAGGCGGCAGGCGTAGATGTCGGTGATCAGGATCGCCTTGGCGCCCAGGTCCCACAGCCTGTCCATGACCTGCTGGTGGCCCTTGCGGCGGATCATCGCGCGGACCGCCACCCAGCCCTCGCGGTGCAGCGGCGAGACCGTCGGCCCCTCCATGCCCGGAGTGACCTCGATGGCCTCGTCGATCCGCTCGACCCGGATGTCGTAGTCGATCATCACGTAGTCGCGCGCCGCCAGCACGCCCTGCAGGCGCCGGATGAGCTGCTGGAAGCCGTTGTTCTCCGGCGCACCGACCTGCTTGATCAGGATCGCCTCGGACGTGGTGATCGGGTCGCCGAACACCTCCAGGCCGACGTTGCGCAGGGTGGTGCCGGTCTCCACGACGTCGGCGACGGCGTCGGCCACGCCGAGCCGGATCGCCGTCTCGACCGCGCCGTCGAGCTTGATGACGCGGGCGTCGACGCTCTGCTCCTCCAGGTAGTTCGTCAGCAGACCGGCGTAGGCGGTCGCGACCCGCTTGCCGTTGAGGTCTTTGACGTTGGAGAAGGCGCCGGGAGGCGCGGCGAAGCGGAAGGTCGACCGGCCGAAGCCGAGCGGCACCACCTCGTCGGCCGGGGCCCCGGAGTCGATCAGCATGTCGCGGCCGGTGATGCCGGCGTCGAGGGTGCCCTCGCCGACGTAGACCGCGATGTCACGGGGACGGAGGAAGAACAACTCGCAGGAGTTCTCCGGGTCGACGACCACGAGCTCCTTGCTGTCCTTGCGGGGGCGGTAACCCGCCTCTTTCAGGATGACCTGGGCGGCCTCGGACAGCACGCCCTTGTTCGGTACGGCAAGGCGAAGCATTGTTGGAACCTTTCGGGATGGCCTCTGAGATGAGCGAGGTCCGGGCACCCGGGGGTGCCCTAGAGATGCTTGTAGACCTCGTCGAGCCCGATCCCGCGGGCCAGCATGAGCACCTGGAGGTGGTAGAGCAGCTGCGAGATCTCCTCGGCGGTCCGGTCTGCCGATTCGTACTCCGCCGCCATCCAGACCTCGGCGGCCTCCTCGACGATCTTCTTGCCGATCGAGTGGACCCCGGCGTCGAGCGCCTTCACGGTCCCCGACCCTTCGGGACGGGTGCGGGCCTTCTCGGACAGCACGTCGTAGAGCTCATCGAACGTCGTCACTCGCCCAAGCCTAATGGGGGTCACCGCCTGGATCGCGGCAGCGTCCACTCAGCGAGACCGTGTCGTCCCCGGGCCACTTCACGAGGCGGAACGCCGGTCAGTGGCGCTCGGCTTCGCGGCCCGGGACCGCTTCCATCGAAGGCGTGGGAAAGTCACGTCGACAGGGTGCGGACCATGATCCGCAGCGCCCGGCGCAGCGCCGGCTCCTCGAGGTGGCCGAAGCCGAACACCACGCCGTTCCCGGCCCGGCCGGCCGGGTGGTGGAAGGCCGCCAGGGTGGCCACCCTGACCCCGCGCGCCCGCAGCTGCTCGGCCAGCGCGGGGGCCGGGAGCGCCCGGGGCAGCAGCAGGGTCGCGGTGGTGCCGGTCTCGGTGCCGATGACCCTGGTGTCGCGCCGGACCCCCGCCAGCGCCTGGCGGACCATCGTCCGGCGCCGGGCGAAGATCGCCGACAGCCGGTCGACCCGCCGGGTGACCGCGCCCGAGGCCAGCAGGTCGGCGGCGGCCCGCTGGCAGGTCTCCGGCACCGCGCAGGCCCGTGCCCGCACCCCGTCGGCCAGGTGGCGCGGCACGACCAGGTAGGCCAGCCGCATTCCCGGCGTCAGCAGCTCGCGGAACGACCCGAGCATGATCGTGGTGTCCGGGTCGCCCAGGGCCAGCAGCGACGGGCAGGGGTTCAGGCTCGCGTTGAACAGCCCGTCGAAGGCCGGCTCGATGAGGTAGGTCCCCCGGTCGGCCGCCCACGCCGCCAGCGCCCGGCGGTGCTCGGTCGGCAGCCGGTAGCCCAGCGGTTCGTTGCGGTCGGGCGTGAGCACCAGAGCGTCCACACCGGCCGGAACCTGCGGCCCGGTGGAACTGACCGGGACGGGCACGACGTGCCCCGTGTGGCCCGTCAGGGCCGCTCTGAGGCGGGGCAGCGCCGGGTCCTCGATCCCGACGACCGGGCGGCCCTCGGGAATCGCGAGCTGGAGCGCCGTCTCGCAGCCGGTGGTCACCACGATCTCGTGCCGGTCGAGCACCAGCCCCCGGGTGTCGCGCAGATGGGCGGCGATGGCCGACCGCAGCTCGGGCAGGCCGCCGGGCGGCGGCTCGGCGGCGCTGGGCACGCGGTGGCTGGCCCGGCGCCAGGCCGCCCGCCACTCG
>NZ_SZQA01000051.1 GCF_005233835.1 Herbidospora galbida
TCGGCGGCGGCCCCGGCCCCGGCGACCCGGGCGCGGGCGTCGGCGGTGGCCGCCTCGAGCTCGCCGGCCCGCTGCTCGGCGGCCTTGGCCCGCTCGCGGGCGTCGTGGAGCTTGCGGCGCAGGTCGGTGTTCTCGGCGCGGGCGGCCTTGAGCTGCTCGCGGACCCGGTCGACCTCTTCCTTGGCGGCCGTGCGCTGCTGGGCGAGCTGCTCCTTGAGCCGCCCCTCGGCCTGCTCACGCTGGGTGTCGAGGGCGGCGGCCTGGTCGAGGTCTTCGCGCGCCAGTTCGACCATCCCGGCCCACCCGGGCGGCCGGGTCAGATAGGCTGCCGCCGCGACCAGCACGGGCTCGGCGGCGGGCGGGATCGTCTCCTCGGCGAGCGAGGCGACCAGCTCTGGCCAGGCCTGGGTGAGCGCCTCGGCGACCAGTTCCCGGAACTTCTTGTCGTTCTCGAGCTGGGCCGCTATCGGCGCCGACCCCAGACGGGCCCGCTTGCGCGGCTCGAACTTGGCGACGGCGCGCAGCGGCGCGGGCACGCCCGCGGCGGGCATCGTCCCCAACACCTGAGCCGCCAGTTCGACGACGTGTGTTCGCACCTGCTCGGGCAGGGGACGAGACAGGCCCTCTCCGGCTGAACTCATCCCTGCTGCTCTCTTCCTGTCCTGGTCGTTCATTCAAGGGTACGGCTCTGCGAGTCCACTACATCACGTTCAGCGACGTGAACGGGGAGCAAGTAGGACACGAACCACTTGTCTCATAAATCGCTCACGTTACGTCAAGATCTGCTCACGTGATGTCACAATGACGGACGTGACGATTGCAAGTGACCATCTGCGCCGGCTCGCGGCCGAGATGGAAGAGGTGCTCGACCCCGTCTGGGCGCTGCGCGCCTTCCCCCGGTGGACGGGCCCGGCGGCGATGCGCTTCGACGCCGAGCTCTACCGCCACCGCACCCTGCTGGCCGCCCTGACGGCCGAGGCCACACTGCTGGCCGCACACAAGGAAAAAGAACTCGCCTGAGTCATTTGTCCAGGTTTAGTCTGCGCGGATGCTCCGACCCGTGCTGCCGATCGAGACCTCCCGCCTGATCCTGCGGCTGTTCACCCCCGACGACCTGACCGAGCTCCACTCCATCTACTCGCGCCCCGACGTCGCCCGGTTCCTCTACTGGGAGCCGCGTGATCTCGTACAGGTGCGCACCGTGCTGACCGACAAGGCGGCCACCGCCGAGCTCACCGACGAGGGGCAGGCGCTGTGCCTGGCGGTCACCCTCCGCGAGACCGGCGCCCTGATCGGCGAGGCCCTGCTGTTCTGGCGCAGCCGCGAACACCTCCAGGGCGAGGTCGGGTACGTCTTCCACCCCGACCACCACGGCAAGGGCTACGCCACCGAGGCGACCAGGGAGATGCTCCGCCTGGGGTTCGAGGGCCTGGGCCTGCACCGCGTCACGGCCCGCTGCGACGGCCGCAACACGGCCTCCACCAAGGTGATGGAGCGGCTCGGCATGCGCAAGGAGGCCCACCTGGTGGAGAACGAGATGGTCAAGGGCGAGTGGACCGACGAGATCGTCTACGCGATGCTGCGGCGCGAATGGCACTGACGCGCTGAACTGTCGGTCGGGGTCTCTATGGTCGTCAGCGTGGAACAGGGCACGCTGGACGACCTCGGAACCCCCCTCGTCGACGTCACGTTCGTCGTGTTCGACCTCGAGACGACCGGCACCTCCCCCGCCGAGTGCGCCATCACCGAGATCGGCGCGGTCAAGGTGCGCGGCGGCGAGGTGCTGGGCGAGTTCGCCACGCTCGTCGACCCGGGCGGCCCGATCCCGCCGTTCGTCTCCGTCCTGACCGGCATCACCGACGCCATGGTGGTGGCGGCGCCGAAGATGACCGAGGTGCTGCCGAGCTTCCTCGAGTTCGTCAAGGGCGCCGCCCTGGTGGCCCACAACGCCCCCTTCGACATGGGGTTCCTCAAGGCCGAGTGCGCCCGGCAGGGCTACCCGCCGCCGGTCAACGCGGTCGTCGACACCGCCGACCTGGCCCGGCGGGTGCTCACCCGCGACGAGACCCCCAATTGCAAGCTGTCCACGCTGGCCCGCCACTTCCGCAGCGCCACCGAACCCTGCCACCGGGCCCTGGCCGACGCCCGCGCCACGGTCGACGTGCTCCACGGCCTCATCGGCCGGGTCGGCAACCTGGGCGTCCACTCCCTGGAGGAGCTCAAGGGCTTCGTCCGGATGCCCACCCCCGAACAGCGCGGCAAGCGCCACCTGGCCGACGGCGTGCCCGACAAGCCGGGGGTGTACGTCTTCGAAGACGCCCGCGGCGAGGCGCTCTACGTCGGCAAGAGCTCCAACCTGCGCACCCGCGTGCGCAGCTACTTCACCGCCAGCGAGACCCGGCCGAGGGTCCGCGAGATGATCGGCATCGCCGAGCGGGTCCGCCACATCGTGTGCGCGACCCCGCTGGAGGCCGAGATCCGCGAGTTACGCATGATCGGCGAGACCAAGCCCCGCTACAACCGGCGGTCCCGCTTCCCCGAGCGGGTGGTCTGGCTGAAGCTGACCGACGAGCCGTTCCCCCGCCTGAGCATCGTGCGCGACCTGAAAGACGACGGCGCGACCTACCTGGGCCCGTTCGGCAGCAGCCGCACCGCCGACGACGCCCGCACCGCCATCCACGAGGCCCTCCCGCTGCGCCAGTGCACCGAACGCCTGTCGCTCACGGTCCGGCGCAGCGCGTGCGCGCTGGCCGAGATCGGCAAGTGCGGCGCCCCCTGCGAGGGCCGTGAGAGCCACGACGACTACGCCCGCCACGTCGCGGCGGCCCGCCACGCCATGCTGCTCGACGGCAGCTCGGTCTTCTCCGCCGTCGAGGCCCGCATGGACCGCCTGTCGGCCGAGCAGCGCTACGAGGAGGCCGCCGTCGACCGCGACCGGCTGGCCGCCTACGTCCGCGCCGCCGCCCGCATGCAGCGGCTCGCCGGCCTGACCGCCATCACCCAGATGGTGGCCGCCGGCCCCGGCAAAGACGGCGCCTGGGACATCCACGTGATCCGCCACGGCCGGCTGACCGCCGCCGGGGTGATGCCGCGCGGCGCCCACCCGGTCCCCTACGTCGAGGCCCTGGTCGCGACCGCCG
This sequence comes from Herbidospora galbida, assembly GCF_005233835.1. GTDB lineage: Bacteria > Actinomycetota > Actinomycetes > Streptosporangiales > Streptosporangiaceae > Herbidospora > Herbidospora galbida. Next base: position 3,141 of record NZ_SZQA01000051.1, read on the forward strand.
AGACCGTCCACCCCGGGCCCGGCCCGACCCCCGCCGCCAGCGCCGAGGAGACCGAGACGATCCTGCGCTGGCTCGAGTCGCCGGGGGTCCGGCTGGTGCGGGTCGAGGGCGGCTGGAGCCTGCCCGCCCAGGGGGCCGCCCGGCTCAAGCAGCGCATCGACCGGGCGTACGACCAGGGAGGTTCCCGCTCAGCGAGGGAGGGCAGACCGCTGCGATAGGTTGGGACCCTCGGAAAGGAGCACGCTTTGGTCACCGCGATCGTGCACATCAAGGCCGACGTCAGCCGGATCCCCGAGGTCGCCCAGGCGATCGCCGGGCTGGCCGGCGTCAGCGAGGTCTACTCGATCACCGGCGAGTTCGACCTGATGGCCATGGTCCGGGTCGCGCGCTACGAGGAGATCGCCGAGGTCGTGCCGGGGCGGCTCAACAAGATCGAAGGCGTGCTGGCGACCGACACCCACATCGCCTTCCGCACCTACAGCCGCCACGACCTGGAGGCCGCCTTCTCCATCGGCCTGCCCGACGCCGACTAGATTTCCATCGTCCCCCCGACGTCGAACCACGGAGGGATCATGGACTTCACCGGCCGCACCGTCGTCGTCACCGGCGCGGGATCGGGCATCGGCCGCGCCGCCGCCCGGCTGTTCGCCGAAGCGGGCGCGCTCGTCCTGGGCGTCGGACGCCGCCGCGAGGCCCTCGCCGAGACGGCGGGCCGCGACGAGGCGATCAGTGCCCACGTCGCCGACCTGCGCGACCCGGCGGCGCCCGAGGAGGTCGTCGCGGCGGCCGTGGCCCGCTGGGGGCGGATCGACGTGCTGGTGAACAACGCCGGGGCCACCAGGATCATGCCCTTGGCCGAGACGACCGCCGACGGGATCGCCGAGCTGTTCGTCCTCAACGTCACCGCGCCGAGCCTGCTCGCCCGGCACGCCCTGCCGCACCTGCGCGCCTCGCAGGGATGCGTCGTCAACGTCTCCAGCACCTACGGCCACCGGCCCCTGCCCGGTGGCGCCCACTACGCCGCGTCCAAAGCCGCCGTGGAGCAGCTCACCCGGAGCTGGGCCCTGGAACTGGCCGCCGACGGGGTCCGCGTGAACGCCGTCGCGCCCGGCCCCACTGAGAGCGAGGCCCTCACCGCCGCGGGCCTGCCCGCGGCGACCGTGGAGCGGATCAAGTCCGACGAGGCCGCCCGCATTCCGCTCGGCCGCCGCGGCGACCCCGACGAGGTGGCGACCTGGATCCTGCGACTGGCCGACCCGTCGGCGACCTGGCTGACCGGCCAGATCCTCACCGTGGACGGGGGCCTGGAGCTCGCCTGACCGTCCGGACGACCGTTTGCCACCTGCCGCGGGCCCGCACAGCCGGATGCGGCCCGCAGGCCGTCATCTGATCGGCTCCACGGTCGCCAAGCCGCCCGGCCTGGTCCCTGCGCTCACCGTGCCGCCCGACCAGGCCCCCGCGGTCTCCATGTCGTCGGATCGGGCCACGCTCCACGTCGCCTGCAAGGGCGCCGGGCGCTAGCCCGTGCGCTCCCCGCTCAGAGCCCGGGTCCGGCCGCCCGTCAGGAGTCTCACGCGGACCTCGAACCCGCCCCCCACCGGTCCGGCCGTCACCGAGCCGCCGAACAGGGCGGCGCGTTCCCAGATGCCCAGCAGGCGTTCGCGGGGACCGCCGTCGTCGCGGACGCCCACCTCGATCAGGCCGCTCTGCCAGCGCAGGGTCACCCAGGCCTTCCGGGCCGCGCCGTGCTCCAGGGCGTTGACCAGCGCCTCCTCCACGATGCGGTAGGCCGACAGCTCCAGCACGGGGCCGGGGCGCCGCCGGCCCTCCTCATCGAAGCCGACCGCCAGCCCGGCCGACCGGAACCGGTCGAACAGGGCGGGCAGGGCGGCCAGGGTGGGCTGGGGGCCGGTGGTCGTCGCGCTCCCCGACCGCAGCAGGCCCGCCACGCGCTGCAGATCGGTCAGGGCCTGGCGGCCGGCCTCCTCGGCGTCGCGCAGCGTCTGCCGGGCCCGCTCGGGGTCGCGATCCATGATGACCCGGCCGGCCCCCACCCCCAGGGTGAGCACGCTCAGGTCATGGGCCACCACGTCGTGGAGCTCCTCGGCGATCCTGAGCCGTTCCCTGGTCACGGCGTCGGCGGGGTCCGGTGACCGGCGTCGGGTCACGCGGGCCGTCACTTGGGCCAGGCGGGCGATGAGGCGCGTCATGCCGGAAAGATAAGCCGCCGCCCGGCCCGTGGGCGTCCTCCCAGGAGGTGAACGCGGATCAGCCCAGAGGCTTACCCGCGCAGCCCCTGGGAGACCTCGATCCAGCGGTCGAGCAGCGTCGCGGCGGCGCCCGAGTCGACCACCTGGCCGACCGTGGCGTAGGCGGCGGCGATGCGTCCGGGCAGGTCGTCGGTGGTCGGGCCCTCGTGGGCGACCAGCGCGGCGGCGGCGTTGAGCAGCACCGCGTCGCGGATCGGGCCGGTCTTGCCCCGGACCAGGTCCTGGACCGCGCCCGCGTTGAACACCACGTCGCCGCCCTTCAGGTCGCCGGGCTGGGAGCGGGCGATGCCGATGTCGGCCGGGTCGAAGGTCGTCTTGACGGCCTGGCCGTCGCGGACGACGTACACGACCGAAGGAGCGGCCGTGGACAGCTCGTCGAGGCCGTCGTCGCCCCGGAAGACCAGGGCCGAGACCCCGCGCTCGGCGAACACGCCCGCCACGACCGGCAGCATCCGCTCGTCGAACACGCCGATGGCCTGGGCCGACGGGCGGGCCGGGTTGGTCAGCGGGCCGAGGAAGTTGAAGACCGTCGGGACGCCGATCTCCTTGCGGGTCGGCCCGGCGTACCGCATGGACGGGTGGTAGACCGGCGCGAAGCAGAACGCGATGCCGGCCTCCTCGGCCACCCGGGCGGTCGCCGCGGGCGACAGGTCGATCACGACGCCGAGGTGCTCGAGCACGTCGGCGGCGCCGCACTTGGAGGAGGCGGCCCGGTTGCCGTGCTTGACGACCCGGGCGCCCGCCGCGGCCACCACGACGGCGGCCATCGTCGAGACGTTCACCGTGTGGGCCCGGTCGCCGCCGGTGCCGACGACGTCGACCGCCGGGCCCTCGATCGCGAGCGGGGTGGCGATGGACAACATGTGCCGGGCCAGGCCGGACACCTCGGCGACGGTCTCCCCCTTGGCCCGCAGCGCGACGACGAACGCCGCGATCTGGGACGGGGTGGCCGCGCCCGACATGATCTCGCCCATCGCCCACGAGGTCTCGTCGGCGGTCAGGTGCTCACCGGCGAGCAGCGCGTTGAGCAGCGAGGGCCAGGTGGTACGGGCGTCCATGGCGGTCCTTACGGATTGTGGATGTCAGGAGACGGCGGGCAGCCGCCCGCGCATCAGCCCGGCGATCGTCTCGGCGACGACCATCGGGTCGAGCGGCTGGGAGATCACGGCGTCGGCGCGCGACCAGTTGGCCAGCCAGCGGTCGTCGCGCCGGGCGATGATCAGGCAGATGGGCGGGCAGTCGTGCACCTCGTCCTTGGCCTGCTTGGCGATGCCCATGCCCCCGGCCGGCGCGGCCTCGGAGTCGAGGATCGCGATGTCGATCTCCCCCGAGTCGAGCTTGCGGACCACGGCTGCCTGGGTCGCGCACTCGACGATCTCCACCAGCGGCAGGTCGGCCGCGGGACGGCGGCCGAGGGCCAGCCGCACCTTCTCACGGGTGGCCGCGTCGTCGCTGTAGACGAGAACCTTCATGTTGCGCACTCCAGTCACCGGGTAGGGTCCACCAGGGATGCTATCGGCCCGGAGTGGCCGTCGACATCCCGGCTCGCACCCCCTATTGGGGGGCCGTGCGGCGACCCGGCCCCACGAGCCGCAATAATGACGTGCGTGGCGACAGCATCCGCAATTACTACGACGACGACAGCCCACTCGTCGCGCCGGCCCAACCTGGTCAGCGTAGGGACGATCATCTGGCTGTCCTCTGAGCTCATGTTCTTCGCGGCGCTGTTCGCGATGTACTTCACCATCCGCTCGGTGAGCGTGGGCCAGGACCCGGCAAGCTGGCCCGGCGCCCATCTGAACGTCCCGTTCGCGACGGTCAACACGATCATCCTGGTGCTGTCCTCGGTGACATGCCAGTTCGGCGTGTGGGCCGCGGAGAAGGGCCAGGTCAAGAAGCTCCGGTTCTGGTATTTCGTCAGTTTCCTCATGGGCGCGGTCTTCGTCGCCGGGCAGCTGATCGAGTACGCCGAACTGGTCAAGGAGGGCACGACCCTCTCCTCCGACGCCTACGGCTCGGTGTTCTACCTGACCACGGGCTTCCACGGCCTTCACGTGACGGGTGGTCTGATCGCGTTCCTGTTCCTCCTGGGACGCACGTACGCCGCGAAGCGCTTCACGCATGAGCAGGCCACCAGCGCGATCGTCGTGTCCTACTACTGGCACTTCGTCGACGTCGTCTGGATCGGCCTTTTCGCGACCATCTACATCATCAAATGATCGGAACGGGGATTTCGGTGAACTCCATCACCGCGCGACGGCGGCGGCATCCCCTCGCGCGCCTCGCGGTCGTGGCGCTCGCGCTGGGCCTGCTGGGCGGCGGATACGCCGTCGCGGCGCCCAGTGACAGCACCGCCGACGCGGCGGTCGCGTCGGGCAAGGCCGACGACGTGGCCGAGGGCAAGAGCCTGTTCGTGGCTCACTGCGCGAGCTGCCACGGCCTGAGCGCCGAGGGCACCTCCATGGGCCCGACCCTCGTGGGCGTGGGCGCCGCCGCCGTCGACTTCCAGGTCAGCTCGGGCCGCATGCCCGCGGCCGACCCGAGCGCGCAGGCTCCGCGCAAGCCGCTCGGCGAGTGGGTCACTCCCGAGGCGGTCAGGCAGCTGGCCGCCTATGTGCAGACCCTCGGTGGCGGTCCCACGATCCCCACCAAGGAGATGGTCTCCGGGGGCGACGCGGCCAAGGGCGGTGAGCTGTTCCGCGCCAACTGCATCCAGTGTCACAACTTCGTCGGCGCCGGCGGCGCGCTCACCTACGGAAAGTACGCCCCCGACCTGAACGAGTCGACGCCCGAGCAGATCTACGAGGCGATGGCCACGGGTCCGCAGGCGATGCCGGTCTTCAACGACTCCGTCGTCAAGCCGGAGAACAAGGCCGACATCATCGCCTACATCACCCAGGTCCGCGGCCAGGTCGACCCGGGTGGTTTCGGGCTCGGCCGCATCGGCCCGGTCACCGAAGGCCTCGTCGTGTGGGTCGCCGGCATCAGCTTCATGTCCCTCGCCGCCATTTGGATCACCGCCAAGAAGCGTAAGAGAACATCAAAATGACAGATAACGAGCTTCCCGGCCCCGATGACGAGGCGCGCGTGCCGCGTCGCGTCATCGGCACCCCGGCTCAGGGAACCGCCGTGCTCGGCACCCGCCCGGTCGAAACCGAGGTGGAGACGCCCGGCGTGACGCTCCCCGACCCCGCCGACGCCCGCAAGGCCGAGCGCACGGTCACGCTGCTGTTCTTCGTCGCCTTCCTGGCGGGCATCGCCTTCATCGCCTCGTACGTCGTCTTCCAGGTCGGCAGCCTCGACAAGACGGCCGTGTCGAACGCGGCGCTCGGCGGCACCCTCACGGTGGCGCTGCTGGCGCTGGCCTCGGGCGTGGTCGTCTGGGTCCGGCGCATGATGCCGAAGTACAACCTGGTCCAGGAGCGCCACGAGATGCGCTCCGACGACGACACCCGCGGCTACGTCGACGAGACGTTCCGCGCGGGCGCCGCCGAGAGCGGCTTCGTCAAGCACAAGATGATGCGCCGCACGCTCCTGCTGGCGGCGGCGCCTCTCGGCCTGGCCCCGCTGGTGCTGCTGAAGGACCTGGGCCCGCTGCCCGGCACCTCACTGCGTCACACGGTGTGGAAGAAGGGCATGAAGCTGGTCGTCGAAGGCACCGGCCAGCCGATCCTGGCGGCCGACTTCGACTCGCCGGGCGGGATCCTGTCGGTCGTGCCCGAAGGTTACGAGCACGACCTCAACGCCCTCGCCAAGGCCACTCTGATCCTGATCAAGTTCCGTCCTGAAGACCTCAAGTCGGGCACGATCAAGAACTGGACCTACGACGGCATCGTCGCCTACTCGAAGATCTGCACCCACGTGGGCTGTCCCGCGGCGCTCTACGAGCAGACGACCCACCACATCCTGTGCCCCTGCCACCAGTCGACGTTCGACGCGACCGACGGCGCGAAGGTCATCTTCGGGCCGGCCGCGCGGCCGCTGCCGCAGCTGCCGATCGGCGTCGACGGCCAGGGCTACCTCATCGCCCAGGCAGACTTCGACGTGCCCGTCGGTCCCAGCTTCTGGGAGCGCGGCGACGCCGAGGCCGACGCCCGGGAAGCCAGGGGGAACCAGTCGTGAACGAGACTCCGAAGCCCATCGCGGGCACCGCGTCCTACCTCGACGACCGACTCGGCGCGGGCAGCTTCCTGAAGCGCAACCTGCGCAAGGTCTTCCCCGACCACTGGTCGTTCCTGCTGGGCGAGATCGCCCTCTACTCCTTCATCATCCTGCTGCTGACCGGTACGTTCCTGACGTTCTGGTTCAAGCCGAGCATGGGTCACGTCGAATACCAGGGCGTGTACGAGCCCCTCAAGGGCGTCATGATGTCGGAGGCCTACGCCTCGACGCTCCACATCAGCTTCGAGGTCCGGGGCGGTATGCTGATCCGGCAGATGCACCACTGGGCGGCCCTGCTGTTCGTGGCCGGCATGATGGTCCACGCGCTGCGCGTCTTCTTCACCGGCGCCTACCGCAAGCCGCGTGAGCTCAACTGGCTCATCGGCGTGCTGCTGCTGACGCTGGCACTGGCCGAGGGCCTCACCGGCTACTCCCTCCCCGACGACCTGCTCTCCGGCGCCGGTCTGCGGATCACCGAGGGCGTGGCGATCTCGCTGCCGATCGTGGGCACGTACATCACGTTCTTCCTGTTCGGCGGGGAATATCCGGGCGTCGACGTCATCTCGCGCTTCTACACCCTGCACATCCTGCTGATCCCCGGCATCCTGCTGGCCCTCATCTCGGCCCACATGGTGCTGATGTGGGTGCAGAAGCACACCCAGATGCCCGGCCCGGGCCGCACCGAGCACAACGTGGTGGGCGCGCCGTTCTACCCGGCCTTCATGGCCAAGGCGGGCGCCTACTTCCTGTTCACGTTCGCGTGCATCGCCGGTCTCGGCACGTTCGCCCAGATCAACCCGATCTGGTTGTTCGGACCGTACACACCGGCCGACATCTCGGCGGGTTCACAGCCCGACTTCTACATGGGCTTCCTGGAAGGCGCGCTGCGTCTGATGCCCGCCTGGGAGATCAACTTCCTGGGTTACACGCTGCCCCTGAGCGTGCTGATCCCGGCGCTGGTCCCCATGGGCATCATCATGACGGGCCTGGCGCTCTACCCGTTCGCCGAACAGTGGGTCACCGGCGACCGTCGTGAGCACCACCTGGCCGACCGTCCCCGCAACGCCCCGGTCCGCACCTCGATCGGCATGGCGGCGGTGACGTTCTACGGCATCCTGTGGCTGCTGGGCGCCAACGACGAGATCTCGACGCACTTCCACATCGGTCTCTACGAAACGACGATCATCGGCCGGTTCGCCATCTTCCTCGGCCCGGCGATCGCCTACTGGATCACCTACCGGATCTGCATCGGCCTCCAGCGTCGCGACCAGGACATCCTGTCCCACGGCGTGGAGTCGGGCGTGATCAAGCGACTGCCGCACGGTGAGTACATCGAGGTCCACGTGCCCCCGGCCGAGGACATCGCCGACCACCTGCGCGGCAAGAAGCAGATCCCGATCGTCCCCGGCGACGAGGACAAGGACGGCATCCCGCCGAAGGGCGTGCGCGGTCCGATCGGCAAGCTCCGGGCCAAGGCCAGCAAGTTCTACGGCACCGACCACGTGCCGCTCGACGGCGACGGCCACGCCGACGGCCACGGTCACGGCCACGACGAGCACGCCGCGGTCGGCGCGGGCGACAAGCCGCGCGAGCTGCACTGACCATCAGACGAAGAAGACCCGGAGCATCTCGCTCCGGGTCTTTTTCATTGCCCCGGGTACGTCAGCGGCGCACCCACTTCGTGCACGCGATGCCGGCGTCACGCACCTGGCCGCAGGCGCGCACCGTGGTGAAGCGGGCCCAGATCGGCGCGGTGATCGCCTTGTCGAGGAAACGCTGGATCCTGGTCACCCCGAGCTGGCTCCAGCTCGCGCCGTAGTCGTAGGAACGGTCCACCCAGACCGAGTCGCCCGGTGAGCCGTTCGAGATGTGCCCCACGGCGAAGGGCTCCTCGGTGCTGCTGTAGAGCCGGATCGCCACCCCGCCAGTGGAGACGACGGCGGCGGGGTAGACACGTCCGACCGCGCGCACGGCCTCGTAGAAGACCCGCGCCTCGGCCCGGCAGGCCACGCCCTTGTACGACTGCAGGCCGCGGTGGCGGTTGCAGATCGAGTTCATGTCGGTTCTGAACTGGTCGTCGATGAGCTTGCGGTTGGCGGAGGTGAAGCGGCTCTGCTTCTTGTAGTTGCGGTAGCCGAAGTCGTGCCGCCAGCAGGCCTTGAGGAAGTCGAAGACCCCCCTGTCGCCGATGAACGAACAGTTGTCGGTGCTCCAGTCGAGCGGCTCGTTCGCGGAGGCGCGCCGGTTCACCGCCTCGGCGGCGAAGGTGTCGAGAGGGGTGCTGAACAGCCACCTGTCGGTCTCGGCGACGTCGGTCTTGACGTCCGCGTGGACCGGCGGGGCGGAGACGACGAGGGTCAGGGCGGCGGCTCCCACGACGTGCAAGAACCGGCGAATCGAACGGGTCAAGGTCTCTCCTCTGCTTGGCGGGGATGGGGACGGCCCTCAGGGCACCCAGGCCGTGCAGTCCCTCCTTCCGGCGATCTCGGCGCAGGCGCGGACGCGTCCGCCCGCGAAGGGGTGGGACTCGGTGTGCGAGAGGCCGAGGGCGGACCGCTCCCCGAGCCGTTCGGCCGCGCGTTCCAGCCAGATCAGGGCGGGGCGCCCCGAGCTGGTCACGAGCGCCCAGGCACAGCCGGGCTCGTCGGTCCAGCGCAGGCTGAACTCGGCCCGCGCTCCGCCGGTCTCGATGGTCACGGGGGTGGAGAACCGTTCCAGACGGCCGTCCGTCCCGAGGTGTGAGGAGCGCTGGCGGCGGCCCAGGTAGTCGTCACACGGATCGGAGGGCGGCAGCGCGACGGCAAGATGGGGCAGCAGCACCAGCGCGGGCACCCATGACAGGACCCGGGTACGCGGCTCGGCCACGGCTCCAGGGGCGCGCCAGGCCGTGGCCACCAGATACCGGGCAGTGGCGCCCGTGAGGACGTACCAGAGCCCGAGAGGCAGGCCCACCGCCGGGAGGGCCTCGGCGCACATGGCCGAGAACTGGTCGAACATCTCTCCTGACCGGGGCAGGCGGTCGAGGGTCAGCAGGGAGCCGGCGACGTATCGCACGGTCCCGGCGGCGTTCCCGGCCAGCAGCGCCAGTGCGAGAGCGCCGATCGCGGTGACGAGCAGATCGGTGCGGACCGACGGACGGGCGGCGGGCGTGCCGGTCGACGGGCCGAACACGGTCCGCCAGGCGGCCACGCCCGAACAGCCCGCGAAGACCACCGCCCCCGCGATCACATGGCCGGTCACCAGGCCCGCGAGCACGCCGGATCCAGCGGCCAGGCCGAAAGCAGCCGGGCGGCCGCTTCTCGGCACTGGCCCGAGTTCCACCGGCGACCGGCCCCGCGCGCAGACCCGCCGGTCGGCGGCGGCGCCGAGGATGAGTCCGAGGGTCAGCCCGTAGGCCCATCCCGACACGACCGTAGTGACGGCGGCCACCGCGACGCCGGCCACGACCGGCTGGAGCAGGGCGGGCACGCGCAGGTGGACTCGCCAGCGCGGATCGTCCTCCGGCGTCTCACGGACGGCCAGACCGGGCGGCGCGACCCCCCAGAAGATCGCCAGCAGCGAGCACCAGATCCCGGCCGACACCGCCGCCGTCACGTAGGTCGGAGTCCCCGTGGGCAGTGCCAAAACGCCCAGCACCAGGCACTGGGCCACGGCCGCGAGCCCCAGCCCGGCGACGGTGAGCGCCCGCACCACCGCCCGGGAGCGGCGGCCCGGCCGGGTGAGCCCGCGCAGCAGGTCCTCGGCGGTGGGCCGGGCGGCCGGGTCCTTGTCCAGTGCCCGGGTGACGAGCGCCAGCAGACCCGGGTCCAGCCCGTCGAGCTGGGGCGGTTCACCCAAGATGGCGTCGCGCAGTTCCTGCTCCGTGCCGGAGAAAGGCCATCGGCGGGTGCCCGCGTACGCCACCGCCACGCCCCAGGCGAAGACGTCGGCGGCGAACCCGGCGGCCTCGCCCCGCCACAATTCGGGCGCCATCACGTGGATCGTTCCAGGAGGTACGCCGGGATGGGTCAGCTCGACGGGGTCGTGCAGGTGGCGAGCCAGGCCGAAGTCGATGACGCGCGCCCCGCCGGGCGCCAAGACGATGTTGTCCGGCTTGAGGTCGCGGTGCACGATCCCGGCCCGATGGAACTCCACGAGCCCCCGCAGCACGTCTGTGGCGACCTGCCGCAGTCTCTGCGGCGGCAGGGGGGCGGCGTCGGCCAGCGTCGGTCCCGGCAGGTACTCGGTGACCAGGTAGGGGCGCGCGGCGGTCGCGTCGGCGTCGACCAGGGCCGGGGTCGACGGGCTCCGCATCCGCCGTGCCATCTCTATCTCACGGGCGAACCGCAGCCGAATCGCGGGATGGCCGGCCAGTTCCGCCCGGATGACCTTGACCACGACCGGCCGCCCGCCGGGTGCGGCGGCCAGGTAGGCCACGCCCATCCCGCCTTCGCCGAGGCGCCGTTCGAGCAGGTAGGGCCCGATCGTCTCGGGGGTCACCGGACGGGCCGGAGGAGGGACGGGAACAGGCGGAACCACTCGTCCTCCGTCGGCGGCTCGAGTCGGTCTGCCGCCCGTTCCGGGTCGGTGGCCCAGAGGCCCAGGTCCCCGTTCTCGGCCCCAGCCGCGAGGAAGGCTCCGTCAGGGCTGAACGCGGTGGCCCAGACCTTGTCGGCCAGCCCGGGCAACGGGGTGGAGACCGTGGTGTCGGCGCGGTCCCACAACCGCACTGTCGGGCCTCGCGGGTCTTCGTTGCCGGTGGCCAACCGGGTGCCGTCGGGGCTGAGCGCGACGGCGAGGGTGGCGAAGCCGCTGTGGCCGGGGATCACGCTGGCGCGGCCCAGCCCGTCGTCTCCGTCGCGGAGCCGAAGGACCCGCACGTCGCTGTTCCCGCCCTGGGCGACCGGGGCGCTCACGACGAACACGACGCGGTCGTCGGCCGGGTCGGTGGCCACGTGGCCGATGCCGGCGAAGGCGTTGGCGCTCATGTCGAGCTGCTGGCGAACCGGGGCCGGGTCGGGCCGGTCGGCGTCGAGGCCGTCGAGGCTCCAGAGTTTGACCGACGATCCGGTGCTGGAGTCTCCGGCGGTGACGACCATCCGGTCTCCGGCGCAGAAGTCCATCCCCCACACCCACTTGTTGTCCACGGCCCGATCTGCGTGGTCGAGGACCCTGAGCGGGAGCGTGGGGTCGACCGGGTTCCAGATCCGCACGGTCCCGTCGACACTGGAGGAGGCGAGCAGCCCGCCGGTCGGGCCGAAGCGGACCCGCAGCACCTCCTGTCCCGGCGGGTGCGCGGGGAAGGTCCGCCGCCGCCACCTCCCAGACCGGGGGTCGCCGCGCTCGGGCCGGGCGATGGTGACCAGGCCCTCGACGTCACCGAAGGCCACCAGGCCGGCCGGCCCGAAGGCGACGCAGAGCACGGAGGAGACGTTCCGCAGCGGCTCGGCCGCCTGCCGGGCGTGGTTGTCGCGCGGATCCCAGAGCCGGACGGCGCCGTCGTACCCGGCGCTGGCCAGCAGCCCCGACGACGGGTCGAAGGCTAGCCCCTTCACCGGTCCGCTGTGCCGGGAGAGCCGGGTCATCTCGGTATGCCGAAGCACGTTCGCCCGGGTGCGCGGCGTCGACCGGATCAGATAGGCGGCCAGGTCGAGCCGCGCTGCGAGGTCGGGGTCCCGGCTCCGGAGGCGGTCTGCGGTCACGGCCACCACCTCGGCCCGGGCGGCCGGATCACGCGGCGGCGCGGCCGGGCCGGCAGCGGTGTCGCGGGTCAGCCCGGCATTGGCGGCCATCGCGAGGACCGCGCCGCCGGAGGTGAAGAGGGCCCGGCGGCCGAACCTCGGCGCGGAGACCGGCCGGGCGGCCGGGGCCTCCGTCAGGCGCCCGAGCAGGTCGGCGACCGTCGGCCGAGAGGCGGGTTCCCGGTGCAGGGCCGCCCGCACCGCGCCCCGCACCGGTTGGGCGAGGCCGGTCAGGCCGGGGGCGGCACCGAGGATCCGGCCGCGGACCTCGTCCTCCGTGGCGCCGGGGAACGGCCAGCGGCGGGTGCCGGCGTAGGTGACCAGGCACCCCCAGGCGAACACGTCGGCCGCCGTGGTGACGACGGAGTTCCGCCAGAGTTCCGGGGCCATCACGTTGGCGGTGCCCTCGGCCCGGGGACCGCGCGGCCGGTCGCCGTCAGGCCGGGCCGCGCCGAAGTCGATCAGGCGCGGCCCGCTGGCGGACAGGATCACGTTGCCGGGCGCCACGTCGCCGTGCACGATCCCGGCCCGGTGGACATCGGCGAGCACGCCCAGCAGATGTACGGCGAACTGGTGCAGGCCGGTCGCGGTGAACGGCCCCCGCAGGGCGACCCGCTCGGCCAGGGTCGTCCCGTCGGCGTACTCGGTGGCCAGGTAAGGAGGCGCGGAGCCGGCGCCCAGCACGGCGGGCACGTGCACGCTGCGGACCGCCCGGGTGTGCCGGGCCTCCCGGGCGAGGCGTTCGGGCGACCCGGACGTCTTGACCGCCGCCGTCCGGCCCTTGTCGTCCTCTCCGAGGTAGACGGTGCTGAGCAGCCCGGCGCCGAGGCGGTAGCGCAGCGTGTAGGGCCCGATGACGGTGGGGTCGTGCTCGGTCAGCGGCGCGACCCGGGTCCCGCCGCTGCGGGCCAGGAACGCCGCAGAGGTGAGGGTCGACCCACCGGGCCCGGGGAAGCTCGGGGGCGGGGTGGGCGGGTGGAGCCCGGGCACGGACACCCGTGTGGGCAAGACCCCCGGAAAGGCCGGGCTCTGTGACGGTTTGGCCCGCCCGGTCACGACGTGTTCGATCGCCCCCAGGAGCCGGTTCCGGGCCGCGCCCTCGGTCAGGCCGACCAGGTCGACCCAGACGACCTGCCGCAGCAGCGGCGACAGCTCGCAGTCGGCGACGCGGATCGGCACCAGTTTGCGGTCGGTTCCGGAGGAGTCGGCCTGCAGTGCGCCGTGCCATTCCATCTGGCCCCAGCCGGAACGCATATAAGCCTCCGAGCAGACGGCTATGGTGCGGCGGGACTTCGCCATTCCCAGGTCCATGCTCGCCATCCAGTGAGCCCCGGGACCGAAGTCCCATTCCTGGATGAGAACCCGATATTCGGCCAGTTCGAGCTGCCAGGCGATCCACACCGCCCAGTCCTTGTCGACGGCCGTGTAGGAAATGAAGAAATCCCAGGTGGCCGTCTCCGCCCCCGATGACATGGCCGGGAGTCTACGCCACAATTAACGCTAATTGCGAGCATAGACTTGATTTAAATGGCTATTCCACGATTTCGTCCATAAAGATGTAGTTGGAACTCCTTATTAACGGGGAGCCGTGTGACCAATGCGAAAGAGGTTTCCCGGATCGACGTTTCTCCTGATCTCGGCCAGCCGCCGCCGTGTCGCCTCCGGCCAGGCCCGCCCGGTCGTCGTCAGGTCCGAGCCGTGCATGTTGATCAGCGACCCGCCCGTCGACCACGGCGCCAGCGCCCCCACGACCGCCCCGGGATCGCTCCCCGGCAGCCCGATCGCCAGCACGTTGAACGCCCCGTCCCGCCCGCCGACCGCGTTCGGTTCCTTCGGCTCCCGCCCCAGCGCCCCGCCCAGGTGCCGGATCTCCACCACCGGGATCGGCAGCTCGACCGAGGGCCCGGCGACCGCCAGCAGGGCCTCCACCGTCTCCGGCGTCAGCTCGCGCAGCAGAGTGCTGCGTTCGACGGCCGGCATCGGGTCGGTCGGGTCGTTGTGGACGCGGTCGAGCTGCGTGTACGGCAGCTCCCCCACCCCGCCGAGCACCGGCTCGGCCACCCCGAGCATCGGGGCCAGGAGAGCCTCCTGGGGCTCCACCGAAGCCACCCGCAGGTGGGCCACGAACTGCCCGCGCAGCGGCGGGGGCAGCTGGGGCAGCGGCGGCAGGCGCAGGAAGGCGAGCGAGGTGGTCAGCGTCTCGGGCAGGCCCGGCGCCCAGCGCTGGTAGGCCCGCAGCACGGCCGGGGCGTCGGCGGCGGCGTAGTAGAAGCCGCCGCCCCACACGGTGGCCAGCGGGAACAGGTCGACCGTCAGCGAGGTCACCACGCCGAAGCCGCTCTTGCCGCCGCGCAGCGCCCAGAACAGGTCGGGCTCGCTGCCGGGGTCGGCGATCCTGACCGCGCCGTCGGGGGTCACGACGGTCAGCGACCGGACGTGGTCGGCCGCGAAGCCGTAGGAGCGGGCCAGCGGGCCGATGCCGCCGCCCAGGGTGAAGCCGACGGCGCCGACCCCGGAAGCCGAGCCGCACAGGGGCGCGAGCCCGAAGGGGGCCGCCGCCCGGACGACCTCGGCCCACGTGCAGCCGGCGCCGATGGTCGCGGTGCGCTCCTCGGGGTCGATCGACAGGGAGCGCATCCGGGAGGTGAGGATCAGGACCGCGCCGTCGGCGGCCTGGACGGCTCCGTGGCCGGTCGCCTGGACGGCCACGGGCAGGTCGCGGGCGGCCGCGTGGGCGAGGGCCTCCGCGACGTCGGCGGCGGTCTCCGCCTCGGCCACGAGGGCGGGGTGGTGGCGGACCGCGAGGTTGAATCTGGAGATCTCGTTCATGGGAGAGGTTGTCCCATGGTGTCCTCGTATGCGGCTGAGGCGGCATCCTAGTGTGGTCCTAGTCAACGGGGAGGAACGGCGATGCGGCACGACTTCCGGGTCCTCGGGCCCGTGGAGGTCCTCAGCGAGGGGCGGCCGGTCGACCTCGGCCCGCGCAAGCAGCGGGCGGTCATGGCGTTGCTGCTGACCCACGCCCCGAGGGTCGTGGCGCTCGACCAGATCATCGACGCCCTCTGGCAGGACGAGCCGCCCTCCAGTGCGACCGGAACGCTCCAGGCGTACATCTTCCAGCTCCGCAAGGCCCTGGAGCCCGAGAGGAGCCCGCGCACCCCGGCGCGGACCCTGCGCACCCGCGAACCCGGCTACCTTCTCGACGTCGAGCCCGACCAGATCGACTCCCACCGGTTCCTGCGGGCCATGGAGCAGGCCGAGGCGGCCCCTCCCGACCAGGTCGAGAAGGTCCTCACCCCCGCGCTGGCGCTGTGGCGCGGGGAGCCGTACACGGGGCTGCAGGACGAGGAGTACCTGCGGCCGACCATCGCCCATCTGAACGAGGCCCGGCTGACGGCGCTGACCACCCGGGCCGAGGCGCGGCTGGCCCTCGGTCGCGCGGCCGAGGTGGCGCTGGAGGTCGAGCGGCTGCTGGAGACGGCGCCGTACCGGGAAGGGCTCTGGTCGCTGCTCATCCGGGCGCTCTACACCGACCGGCGGCAGGCCGACGCGCTGGCCGCCTACCAGCGCTGCCGGACGCTGCTCGACGAGGAGCTCGGGCTGCTGCCGGGCCCGGAGCTGCGGGCTTTGGAGCAGGCCGTGCTGCGGCAGGAGGAGCTGCCGGCCTCCCGGGTCGCCGTGGTCGCCGCGCCCGCGCCCGCCCAGGTCGAGACGCCCCGGTTCGTCGGCCGGGCGGCCCAGCTGCGGCGCGTCCACGACCGTGTCGCCGACGCCGTCAAGGGCTCCGGCGGGGTGCTGCTGATCGGCGGAGAGGCGGGCATCGGGAAGACCACCCTGGCCGAGGCCGCCGCCGGGCACGCGTCCCGGCAGGGGTTCACCACCGCGTGGAGCCGCTGCGCCGAGGACGCCCCCGCCTTCTGGCCGTGGATCCAGGCCCTGCGGCTGCTCGACCCGCCCATGGCCGAACGCCTGTCGGCCCCCGGCGAGGCCGCCGACCCCGACGCCGCCCGCTTCCTGCTGCACGACGCGGTCGCCCGCGCCCTCGAACGGCGCGCCGCGCGGGGCCCGGTCATGATCGTGCTGGAGGACGCCCACTGGGCCGACGCGGCCACCCTGAAGCTCCTCACGTTCCTCGGCGCCGACCTGCACCGGGTCCCGCTCCTGGTGGTCGTGACGGTACGCCACCACGACGCCCCCCAGCCCGTCGACGTGTTCGCCGAACTCGCCCGCCAGCGCGGCACCGAACGCCTCACGGTCGGCCCGCTGACCACCTCCGACGTCGCCGACTACCTCGACGGCCGCGACCCGGGCCTGCGCGAGCACGTGGCCGTGCTCCACGACCGGACCGGCGGCAACCCCTTCTACCTGGGCGAACTGCTGCGCCTGGCGGCCTCGACCCGGTCGGCCGACATCGCGGCCCTGCCCGTACCGGACGGAGTGCGAGACGTCATCGCGCAGCGCGTCTCACGCCTGCCCGAGGAGACCCAGGCACTGCTGCGGACCGCGTCGGTGGCCGGCCGGGACGTCGACTCCGACGTGCTGGCCGGCGCCGCCGGCATCGACCCGGCGCGGCTGCTCCTGCTGCTCGAACCGGCCGTCGCGACCGGCCTGCTCGTCGAGCTCGACGGCGGCTGGGACTACCGCTTCTCCCACGCGCTGGTCCAGGAGTCCCTGTACGGCGAACTCACCCGCCTCCAGCGCGCCCGGCTGCACGGCAAGATCGGCGAGGCGGCCGAGTCGTTCGGCGGCGGCGACCTCGACCGCGTCCCGGTGCTGGCCCACCACTTCGCCCAGGCCGCCCGCGTCGGCCACGCCGACAAGGCCGTGAGCTACGCCGTGAAGGCCGCCGAGCAGGCCGCCGCGGGTCTGGCCTACGACGAGGCGGTGCGCTACTGGGAGCTCGCGCTGGCCTCCCACGGCCCGGCGGGCACCTCCCGCCGCTGCCGCCTGCTGATCGAGCTCGGCCGGGCCCGGCGCATCACGGGGGACGTGCTGGGCGCCCGCGCGCCCCTCGACGAGGCGGTCGACCTGGCCACCCGCCTGGGCGAGGACGACATGGCGATCGAGGCCACCAGCGTCTTCGGCGGCGTCACGCTGTGGAACTGGTGGTCCTACGGCGTGGTCAACCCGCGCATGGTGAACGTGCTGCGCGACCAGCTGGGCCGGCTGCCCGCCGACGACCTGGCCCGCCGCGCGGCCCTGCTCGGCACCCTCGCCGTGGAGCTCTACTACGGCCCGCGCGCCGAGGGCCTGGCCTGCGCCGCCGAGGCGGTCGCCCTGGCCCGCCGGACCGGCGACCCGCAACTGCTGGCCCGGACCCTGAACAACTACGTCATCGCGGCCTGGTCACCCGAGCACGACGCCGAGCGGTTCGCCGCGGCGGCCGAGATCCTCACCCTGCCCGGCCTGCCCAAGCTGACCGAGGTCATCTCCCGCCTGCACCGCATGCAGGGCCTGATGCAGGACGGCGCGATCGCCGAGTACGACGCCGAGCTGGCCCGCTGCCTGCGGCTGACCGAGGAGCTGCGGATCCCCGAGATCACCGCTCAGGTCAACTACGCCGCCTCGGGCCGCGCCGTGCTCGACGGCGACTGGGCCGAGGCCCGGCGGTACAGTTCGCTGGCCGGCGAGTGGTACCGCCGCACCAGCCTGTGGGGTCCCGACGTCGTCGACCTGATGAGCGAGTTCTACATCGACTGGTCGCGGAACGCGGTGCCGCCCGCCCTGGTCACCACGCTGGTGGAGCGGGCGGAAGACCCGTCAGACCGGCTGCTGCGCCCCACGGCGATCCTGGCCCTGTGGGAGTCGGGCGACCAGACGAGGGCCAAGGAACTGCTCGGCCGCTGGGGCGTCACCCTGGAACGCGACTGGGCCTGGCAGTTCTCCGCCTGGCAGTGGGCCCTGGTCGCCGCCCGGCTCGGCCGCCCGGCCCCCGAGGAGATGCTGGCGGCCCTGCTGCCGGTCGCCGGCCAGATCGCCACCCTCGGGACCGGCTGCGTCTCGTGGGGCTCGATCCACGAGGCCGTCTCGGGCCTGTACGAGGCCCTCGGCGACCTGGGCCGCGCCCGCGACCACGCGCGGGAGGCGGCCCGGGTGCACCGCAGGCTGGCCGTCCCCCACCTGGAGCGCCGCAGCGCGGCGCTCCTGGAGCGGCTCGGTTAGACCATCGGGTCGGTCGTGGCGTCGCGCAGGCGGCTCCACTTCAGCCAGTCCTTCCACTTCGGCTGCCAGTGGCCCCAGCCGTTGGTGGGCTCAAGCTGGCGCGGCGAGCCGGTGAGGATGATCGGGTCGCCGATCAGGGTCTCGTCCTTGTACCACTGCGCGTTGGACGGGCTGATGTTCACGCAGCCGTGGCTGACGTTGGAGTTGCCCTGCGAGCCGACCGACCAGGGCGCGCCGTGGACGTACTCGCCGCTGTTGGAGATGCGGACGGTGTCGTAGACGGTCTGCTGGTAGTAGCCCGCCTGGCCGGGACCCGCGTCGGGCGAGGTCATGACCGTGACGTCCTCACGCGACATGGCCAGGTGGATGCCGCTGGTGGTGTGGTACTTCCACACGCCGCCCTTGCCGGCGCTGAACGGGATGGTCCGGATGACCTTGCCGTCGCGGATCACGTCCATCGTGTGCTTGCTGATGTCTCCCTTGGTGATCTGGGAGCGGCCGATCGTGAAGTCGCGGACGACGTCCTTGCCGCCGTAGAGGCCGGTGTCGCCGCGTACGCCGGCCATCCGGGCGGTGACCCGGACCTTGGTCCGGGGCGGCCAGAACTTCTTGGGCCGGTAGGCGATCGTCTTGTCGTCGAACCAGTGCCACGCGCCCTCGACCGGCTTGGACGCCTGCACGAGCAGGTTGCGCTCGATCGACACCCGGTCCTTCACCGGCGTGTTGAAGCTGATCATGATCGGCATGCCGACGCCGACCGTCAGGCCGGTGTAGTCCTTGTTCGGCAGCAGCGTGTCGATCTCGAACGTCTTTGTGGCGGTCAGCGTGGAGAACGAGCTGCTCCCCCGCGCCGACCCGGCCGTGGCCGCGACCGTGTAGTGGGTGCCCGGCATCATCGGCCGCACGCTGCGCCACATCGTGCGGTCGGCGCTGTAGACGCCCTCGACCGCCTTGCCGCCCTCGGCCGTGACGGCGACCGACCCCAGCGGGGCGCCGGACGCGTAGATCTTGATGGGGAGCTCCGGCGGCAGGTTCGTGGCCCCGTTGGTCGGAAAGATCATGACGGCTTCAGCCGCCTTCTGCTGGGTCGCGTCCTCCCCTGCTGTGGCGGTAGTGGCACAACCGGTCACCATCAGTAGGGCCAACGCCCCCGCACCACGACTTCGCACGCGGATCTCCCCCCGGGTCACCTTGATCACTATCTCTGAGTTATTACCCGATTACGGGGAGTTCGGTCGCACGACACTCCTTTCGAAGGCAAAGAAAAAGTCCCGGCCCGCCCAAGGCGAACCGGGACCAAGCTGCGGGAACTAGTGCGAGAAGTGCCCGCGGTAGTACTGGAAGACGAACCCGATCGTGCTCATGATCACCGCGAAGACGCCGATGATGAAGAGCCACCAGCCGATGACGAACCCGAAGAACGTCAGCGCGGCCGACAGGCACACGAACAGCGGCCACCACGAGTGGGGGCTGAAGAAGCCCAGCTCACCCGCGCCGTCACTGATCTCGGCCTCCTTGTCGTCCTCCGGCTGCTCGCCGATGCGACGGGCCGTGAAGAGCAGGTAGTAGCCGATCATGAAGGCGAGGCCCACCGAGATCGCCATCGCGGTGGTGCCGGTCACCTCCTTGGACCAGAACCAGTAGACGATGTCGGCAGCGGCGAAGAACGCGCCGGTGAGGATGAACATCCATCCCTGGACCTTCACGACTTGACCTCCTCGATCTCCGGCTGGGCCTGACCAGGCGTGATGTGCGGGTACTTGAGATCGAACGCCGGGCGCTCAGACCGGATGCGGGGCAGCCGGTGGAAGTTGTGCCGCGGCGGCGGGCAGGAGGTCGCCCACTCGAGCGAACCGGCGTAGCCCCACGGGTCGTCGACCGTGACCTTGGGCGCGTTGCGCCAGGTCGTCCAGACGTTCCAGAGGAACGGCAGGGTGGACGCGCCGAGCAGGAAGGCGCCGACCGAGCTGATCATGTTCAGGTCGGTGAAGCCGTCGACCGCCGCGTAGTCGGCGTAGCGGCGCGGGAAGCCGATGACACCCAGCCAGTGCTGGACCAGGAACGTCAGGTGGAAGCCGAAGAACAGGGTCCAGAAGTGCAGCTTGCCGATCTTGTCGTTCAGCATCTTCCCGGTGAACTTCGGCCACCAGAAATAGAAGCCGGCGAACATCGCGAACACGACCGTGCCGAACACCACGTAGTGGAAGTGGGCCACCACGAAGTAGGAGTCGGAGATCGAGAAGTCGAGCGGCGGCGAGGCCAGGATGACGCCGGTCAGGCCACCGAAGAGGAAGGTGACCAGGAAGCCCACCGCGAAGAGCATCGGCGTCTCGAAACTGAGATGCCCTCGCCACATCGTGCCGATCCAGTTGAAGAACTTCACGCCCGTCGGTACGGCGATGAGGAACGTCATGAACGAGAAGAACGGCAGCAGCACCTGGCCGGTGACGAACATGTGGTGCGCCCACACCGTCACCGAGAGGCCCGCGATGGCGATGGTCGCGCCGACCAGGCCGATGTAGCCGAAGATCGGCTTGCGGCTGAAGACCGGCAGGACCTCGGTGATGATGCCGAAGAACGGCAGGGCGATGATGTAGACCTCGGGATGGCCGAAGAACCAGAACAGGTGCTGCCACAGCATCGCGCCGCCGTTGGCGGCGTCGAAGACGTGGGCGCCGAGCTTCCGGTCGGCCTCCAGCACCAGCAGCGCCGCCGCCAGCACCGGGAAGGCCAGCAGCACCAGGATGCTGGTGAGCAGGATGTTCCAGGTGAAGATCGGCATGCGGAACATCGTCATGCCGGGCGCGCGCATGCAGATGATCGTGGTGATGAAGTTGACCGCGCCGAGGATGGTGCCCAGGCCCGACAGCGCCAGGCCCATGATCCACAGGTCACCGCCGATGCCCGGCGAGGTGACCGCGTTCGACAGCGGCGCGTAGGCGGTCCAGCCGAAGGCGGCCGCGCCGCCGGGCGTGAAGAAGCCGCCGACGGCGATGATGCTGCCGAACAGGTAGAGCCAGTAGCTCACCATGTTCAGACGCGGGAACGCCACGTCGGGGGCGCCGATCTGGAGCGGCATCAGCTCGTTGGCGAAGCCCGCGAACAGCGGGGTCGCGAACATCAGCAGCATGATCGTGCCGTGCATGGTGAACAGCTGGTTGAACTGCTCGTTCGAGACGACCTGCATGCCCGGCTGGGCCAGCTCGGCGCGCATGACCAGAGCCATGACGCCGCCGATGAGGAAGAACACGAACGAGGTCATCAGGTAGAGATGACCGATGATCTTGTGGTCGGTCGTCGTCAGCCACTTCACGACGACGGAACCCTTGCGGTAGGGCGGCCGCGGTGGGATCGCCCCGCCTTCGGCGTGCGCGGTCACTGTGCGCCTCCCGCGGCGGACTGGGTGGTCATGTACTGGTCGAACTCCGCCTGGGGAACCAGCTTGACCGAGAACAACATCTTGCTGTGGTCGACGCCGCACAGCTCGGCGCACCGTCCGAAGAACACCCCGGTCTTGTCGAGGGTGTCGAGCTCGAACTTGTTGTGCACGCCCGGGATGACGTCCTGCTTGAAGAGGAACGCCGGCACCCAGAACGAGTGGATGACGTCGGGCGACTCGAGGGCGAACTCGACCTTGGTGCCGACCGGCAGCACCAGCTGCGGGCCCTGCGGGTTGGTCGTGCTCTGCTTGGACAGGTCGACCGGGACGCCGGCCACCGTCGCCGTCTTGCCCTGGGCCTCGGTGGTGAAGCGCCAGCTCCACTGGTAGCCCTCGACCTTGACCTTCACCGGGGCGGTGCCGGAGACCTTGATGATCTCGGTCTCGTCGCGCGCGGTGAAGTAGAAGAAGACCGCCACCATGACCAGCGGGACGAGCGTGTAGAGCATCTCGATCGGCAGGTTGTACCGCACCTGGGGCGGCAGCTGCTGGTCGGAGTTCTTGCGCCGGCGGTGGAACAGCACCGACCACACGATCAGGCCGAAGACGACGACGAACG
Source organism: Herbidospora galbida (assembly GCF_005233835.1). Taxonomy (GTDB): domain Bacteria; phylum Actinomycetota; class Actinomycetes; order Streptosporangiales; family Streptosporangiaceae; genus Herbidospora; species Herbidospora galbida. The sequence continues at coordinate 25,452 of NZ_SZQA01000051.1, forward strand.
TCGCGAAGGCGGCCACCCACGAGCCCAGCCACAGGTCGAGCATCAGGTTGCCCTGCCGCGTCTGCGGCTCAGGCTGGGCCAGCCGGGACCACTGATCGGCTGCCTCTGAACTACACGCCGACGCGGACGCGACCAGAACCGCCACACCGGCGAGACTGGGCAGCCGGCGGCGGGCCAACGATCGCCGTGTCGTACGGCGGGTCGGACTCACGGATCGCCTACCCCACACTTGAAGCCCATGGGGCACACCCCTGGGCGGTTTTCGAGGATTCCACACAGCCGGGGGAATCTTCTCCCCCGCTTTACTTGATTCACTTCAATGCCGAGACACTTTAGCGCGGACCGGCACCGGTCCTCGTTCCAGCCCCCGTTAATGTCCTCACTGTGGCGTACCTCGATGCGGCATCGACCGAGCCCCTCCACCCAGCGGCCCGCGAAGCCCTGCTCGCGGCCCTCGACGTGGGGTGGGCCGACCCCGCCCGGCTCTACGGTTCGGCCCGGCGGGCGCGGCTGCTGCTCGACCAGGCCCGGGCCGAGATCGCCGAGGTGCTGGGCGCGCGGCCCGACGAGCTGTCGTTCACCACGTCGGGCACGCAGGCCGTCCACCTGGGCGTCCTCGGCGCGCTGCAGGGCCGTCGGCGGGCCGGGCGCCACCTGGTGGTGAGCGCGGTCGAGCATTCGAGCGTGCTGCACGCGGCGGGCGTCCACGAGGGTGCCGGTGGCAGCGTACAGACCGTCGGCGTGGCGCTCTCCGGGCGGGTCGACCTGCCCGCCTTCGCCGGGGCGGTGGCCGCCGAAGGGGTCGCGGCAGCGGCGCTCCAGACGGCCAACCACGAGGTGGGGACACTCCAGCCGGTGGCCGAGGCGGCCGAGGCGTGCCGGGCGGCGGGGGTGCCGCTGGTGGTCGACGCGGCCCAGTCGGCCGGGCGGCTGCCGATCCCGCCGGGCTGGTCGGTGCTGGCGGCCAGCGCCCACAAGTGGGGCGGGCCGGCCGGGGTCGGGGTGCTGGCGGTCCGCAAGGGCACCCGCTGGCGCTCGCCCTACCCGGAGGACGAACGCGAGTTGCGCCGGGTGCCGGGCTACGAGAACGTGCCCGCCGTGGTCGCCGCCGCCGCGGCGCTGCGCGCCCGCGCGGCCGAGTCGGCGGCCGAGAACGCCCGCCTGTCGGCGCTGGTCGACCGGATCCGCGCCGAGGTCCCGCGCCGGGTCCCCGACGTCGAGGTGATCGGTGATCCGGTCGACCGCCTCCCCCATCTGGTGACCTTCTCGTGTCTGTACGTCGACGGCGAGGCGCTCCTGACCGAACTCGACAAGGCCGGTTTCGCCGTCTCGTCAGGAAGTTCGTGTACGGCGAGTACGCTTCGTCCATCACACGTACTGGAGGCGATGGGCGTGCTTACGCATGGAAACGTCCGGGTATCGCTGCCCCGTGGGATTCCCGAAGACGATGTCGACCGGTTCCTCACCGTTCTCCCCGACATCGTGCGTCGCGTCCGCCAGCGTCTGGGGGTGCAGTGATCTGGCGTAAGAAGTCGCCCGAGCCGCCTGCCGAAGCGCCTGCGCCGGTGGTGGTGCCGCCGGCCGCGCTGACCATCGACGCGCTGGGCCGCAAGTGCCCGATACCGATCATCATGCTGGCCGAGCGCGTCGGCGAGGTGCCCGTGGGGGCGGTGATCTCGGTGCTGGCCGACGACCCGGCCGCCTTCACCGACATCCCGGCCTGGTGCCGCCTGAAGTCGCACCAGCACGTCGAGAGCTACGAGCTGCCCCAGGGCGGCTGGGCGATCCACGTACGCCGGCAGTACTGAAAAAGGCCGCCCACGAGGGCGGCCTTTCGCGTGCGGACTACGGGCGCAGGCAGCGCAGGTGGGCGCCGATCTCGGCGGCGGCTTCCTTGCCGTAGCAGGCGCCGAAGCGCTCGAGGAAGTCGGCCTGGCCGAGCTCGTATTCCTGACCGCCGACGCGCTCGAGCACGTGGGTGGCGGTGAGGTTGCCGATCTGGGCGCAGCGCTCCAGGCTCAGGCCCCAGGTCAGGCCCGCGAGGAAGCCCGAGCGGAACGCGTCGCCGACGCCGGTCGGGTCGGCCTTGCCGCGCTCGGGGGCCGGGGAGACGTGGATCGAGGGCTCGCCCTTGCGGTCGATGCGCGACCCCTTGGGGCCGAGGGTGGTGACCCGCACGCCGACGCGGTCGAGGACCTCTTCGTCGGACCAGCCGGTCTTCTGCTCGATGAGCCCCTTCTCGTAGTCGTTGGAGAAGAGGTAGGCCGCGCCGTCGATCAGCTCGCGGATCTGCTCACCGGGCATGCGGGCGAGCTGCTGGGAGATGTCGGCGGCGAAGGGGATGCCGCGCGACTTGCTCTCGGCGGTGTGGCGCAGCATGGCGTCGGGGTCGTTGGGGCCGACCAGCACGAGGTCGAGGCCGCCGACGCGGGCCGCGATCGGGCCGAGTTCGATGTTCCGGGCCTCGGCCATCGCGCCGGTGTAGAACGACGCGATCTGGTTGTGGTCCTGGTCGGTGGTGCACAGGAACCGGGCGGTGTGGTGGAGCTCGGAGATGTGGACGGAGTCGCAGTCGACGCCGTGGCGCTCCAGCCAGGACCGGTAGTCGGCGAAGTCGTCGCCGACCGCGCCCACGAGGATCGGCCGCAGCCCCAGGCCGCCCATGCCGAACGCGATGTTGCCCGCGCAGCCGCCCCGCCGGATCTCCAGCTCGTCGACGAGGAACGACAGCGACACGCGGTCGAGCTGCTCGGCGATCAGCTGGTCGCCGAAGCGGCCGGGGAACGTCATCAGATGGTCGGTCGCGATGGAGCCGGTGACGGCGATGCGCACGGGGTGATCTCCTCGTTGTCAGCAGCGCGTGGAAGCCCGCCGGATCGCGAGCCCCGCAAGAATACGCGATATTCAGGCTGACCCGGGACATGGCGAGACACCCGCGCGCCCGAGCAGGGTGCGCGGGTGTCTCGCCGGGCGCTCCTAGTTGAAGGAGTCGCCGCAGGCGCAGGAACCCGTGGCGTTCGGGTTGTCGATCGTGAAGCCCGACTTCTCGATCGTGTCGACGAAGTCGACGGTCGCACCGATCAGGTAGGGGGCGCTCATCCGGTCGGTCACGACCGAGACGCCGCCGAAGTCGGAGACAACGTCGCCGTCCATCGAGCGGTCGTCGAAATAGAGCTGGTAACGGAGGCCGGAACAGCCCCCCGGCTGCACGGCGACACGGAGGTGGAGACCCTCCTCGCCCTGCTGCTCCAGCAGGCTGCTGACCTTGGCGGCGGCCGCGTCAGTCAGGATCAGGCCCTGCTTCGTGGTCTCGCTGCTCTCAACCGACATCTTGGTGACTCCCAGCGTCTGTATCTGACGTCCTTCTAGAACGTTAGCAACACGTTGGCGCTGTCCCTACATTCCCGGTCCGGACACCCCAGGGGAATACCTCCCAAAGCGGATGTGTAATTATTAGTCGTCAGTTCGACGATAAGTCCCCGAAGGGGGTGTGGTCGTGACGACCACGAGTCTTCCGCTCTTCGTCCTCGGGCAGGGCGTCGACCCGCACAGTGAGCGCGGTGTCGACTGTCCCGGTGAGCTGCCCCCCGCCTCCGACCCGGCGCTGGTGGCGCGGGCCCGCAAGGCCAAGGAGGCGCTCGGCGACCGGCTGTTCGTGCTGGGCCACCACTACCAGCGGGACGAGGTCATCCAGTTCGCCGACGTGACGGGCGACTCCTTCAAGCTGGCCCGCGAGGCGGCGGCCCGGCCCGAGGCCGAGTTCATCGTGTTCTGCGGCGTCCACTTCATGGCCGAGTCGGCCGACATCCTGACCTCCGAGCGGCAGAAGGTGATTCTGCCCGACCTGGCCGCCGGGTGCTCCATGGCCGACATGGCCACCTTCGACCAGGTCGAGGAGGCCTGGGAGGTGCTGGAGGACGCCGGGATCGCCGGGGTCACGGTGCCGGTGACGTACATGAACAGCAGCGCCGACATCAAGGCGTTCTGCGGGCGGCACGGCGGCGCGGTGTGCACCTCGTCCAACGCCAAGAGGGCCCTCGACTGGGCCTTCGAGCAGGGCGAGAAGGTGCTCTTCCTGCCCGACCAGCACCTCGGCCGCAACACCGCCGTGCTGGAGATGGGCCTGAGCCTGGACGACTGCGTCGTCTACAACCCGCACCGCCCGAACGGCGGCCTGACGGACGAGCAGCTCAGGAACGCCAAGATGATCCTCTGGCGCGGCCACTGCTCGGTGCACGGCCGCTTCACCGCCGAGAACGTCGACGACGTGCGGGCCCGCGTCCCCGGCGTGAACGTGCTGGTGCACCCCGAGTGCCGCCACGAGGTGGTCACCAAGGCCGACTACGTGGGGTCGACCGAATACATCATCAAGCAGCTGGAGGCGGCCCCGGCCGGCTCGACCTGGGCCGTGGGCACCGAGCTCAACCTGGTGCGGCGGCTGGGGACGATGTTCCCCGACAAGACGGTCATGTTCCTGGAGAAGACCGTCTGCTACTGCTCGACGATGAACCGCATCGACCTGCCCCACCTGGTGCGCTCGCTGGAGTCGCTGGCGGCGGGACAGGTCGTGAACCAGATCACGGTCGACCCCGAGACCACCCACTGGGCCAAGGTCGCGCTCGACCGGATGCTGGCGCTGCCGTGACGGCTAGCGGAGCTCGAAGACGACCCTGACATTGACGCCCACCGACTGGCGGCCCGGCGAGATCGACTTGTCGGCCGCCATCAGGTGGACGCCCTCGAACGGGATCGGGGCGCGCCCCTCGCCGTCTTCGCTGACGTTCAGCACCCGGCCCAGCCTGCGGCCGGTCAGCTTGGCGTACTGCCTGGCCTTGGCCTCGGCGTCCTTGTAGGCGGCGTCGCGGGCGGCGGCCAGCGCGGCCTTCGGGTCGCCGATCTCGAAGGAGACGCCGTTCAGGCGGGCCTCCTCCCCCGCGGCGGCCACCGCGTCGACCACCCGGTCGGCGTCGTCGAGGTCGCGGACGAGCACCTCGACGCCCTGCCCGGCGCGGTAGCCGGAGACCTTCGGGTAGTCGTCGTATTCGGGGCCGAGGGAGATCTCGCTGGTGCGCAGGTCGTCTTCGTCGACGCCGGCGGCGAGCAGGGCGGTGCGGAGGGTCGCGGCGGCCTTGCGGGCGTCGCCGAACGCGGCCCCGGCCGTCGCGCGGCGGACCTCGACGCCGGCCTGGAGGCGCATGCGGTCGGGGGCCGCCGAGACGGCGCCGTTGCCGGTGACGGTGATCTTCGCGTCGTCTGCCACGACCCCGGCATACCCGGCCGGGGTGGCGGCGAACGCCGCCGGGGTGGTCAGCAGTCCGGCGGCGAGGAAGGCGGCCGCGGTCGCGTACCTGATGGTGATCATGGGCGCGATCCCATCACCGGCCCGGCCCGCGCGGCCCGCGCGCCACGCGTCCTTGGTCACATCGTGGAGTTGTCGGCCCACCGCTTGAGCAGGGCGGCGTCGCCCTCGACGGAGTAGTCGCCGTAGCCGCGCCGGCCCCACATCAGCAGCAGGATGTCGGCCGCCGTGGAGGTGCGGACGGTGACCTCGCCGGGCATCGCGGACGGCTCGTAGGTGTAGCCGTCGGGGTAGAGGGTGACCAGGAAGCCCACTCCGGTGTCGGACTGCCACGACAGGCGCTCGCCGTCGCCGGTCAGGTCGCGGGGCTTCCAGTCGGCGTAGGGGAGGTTGTCGAGCAGCTCGCTCACCCCGTCTGCGGCCACGGCCTCGTCGATCTGCGGGGTGTGGCCGAGGGCGATGGCGGCGTCGGCGCCGTGGACGGCGTTCTCGCAGAGCTGGCGGCGGGCCCACCAGACCACGGGGCGGGGACCGGACCACGTCCAGACGACCGTCGACGGGTCGTGGGCCAGCAGGCCCTTGCGCAGCGGTTCGGCCCCGGCCGCGAACCAGTCGGCGTAGCCGGCGTCGTCGGAGGGCAGGCCCAGGTCGATAGACGCCCGGTCGAGCCGCTCCTGACGGGCCTCGCCCGCCACCACGGCCGCCCTGCGATGGGTGCTGCCGGTGTGCTCGACCAGGTCGCGCAGGCTCCAGCCGGGGCAGGTCGGCACGGGCCTGGCCAGGTCGTGACCTCGGATGGCGTCGGCCATGCGGGTGATCTGCGCGGCGACGGCGTCGGCGTACTCCAGTCGGTCCACTGGCTCCCCTGTCCTCGGCTACAGTCCGGGCGCTCCCCACACCGCGAACCAGCGGGACAGGTCGGCCTCGATGGGCAGGTCGCCCGCGAGCGTGCCGCGCGCCTGCAGTTCCAGGGCGTTGTCGCGCCGCTGGCCCGGCAGAGGGGCGAACGGGTAGAACGTGCCCTGCTTGTAGAGATATACCAGGGCGAGCCGCCGCCCGGCGGGGTCGGCGAAGACGACCGTCGTGCACAGCAGCGAGGAGCCGAACCCGGCGGCCTCCAGGCTGGAGTTGGCCCCGTGGAGATTGGTCACCAGCGACGAGACCTCGTCGTCGCGCACGGTCAGCCACGTGAAGCCGTAGTCGTCCTGGGTGATCTCGGGGGTACCGACGAGAGCCCGTACGTCGTCCTGAAGCCGCGCGAACGCGGCCCCCTCGGCGGCCCGGAAGCAGACCGAGCCCACCCCGGCCGGCCCGAACGCGGTCGCGACCTGCAGCGTCACCGCGGCCGACGGCAGCGCGAAGAGCGCGTCGAGATCGGGCCTGGCCTGTTTCGACCGGCCCAGGAGCGCGTCGAACCAGCCCATCAGGCCTCCCTGCCGAGTTCCCCGGAGATCCGGGCGAGCTGTTCGAGCCGCTTCTCCAGCGGCGGGTGGGTGGCGAACAGCGCCGCCACGCTCGCCCGGTTCAGCGCGGGCGCGAAGTAGAACGCGTTGAACGACTGCGCCTCGCGCAGGTCGCGCGTCGGGATGCGGGCGATCTCGCCGGAGACCTTGGTCAGGGCGCTGGCCAGCGCGGACGGACGCTGGGTGAGATAGGCCCCGGCCCGGTCGGCGGCCAGTTCGCGGTAGCGCGACAGCAGCCGGGTCAGCACGAAGCTGACGCAGTAGACGATCGTGGAGACCAGCACGATGATCAGGCCGATCGGCAGGCCGCCCTGGTTGTCGCGGTTGCGGCCGAGGCCGGTGTACAGGGCGAAGCGGGTCATCAGCCCGGCCACCACGCCGAGGAACGAGGCGATCGTCATCACCGCGACGTCGCGGTGGGCCACATGGGACATCTCGTGGGCCAGGACGCCCTCGAGCTCGGGCGGGTCGAGCCGCCGGAGCAGGCCGGTCGTCACGCAGACGACGGAGTTCTTCTGGTTGCGCCCGGTGGCGAACGCGTTGGGCAGGTCGCTGTCGGCGACGGCCACGCGGGGCTTGGGCATGTCGGCCAGGGCGCTCAGGCGGTCGATCACGGCGTGGAGCTCGGGGGCCTCCTGTGGCGAGACCTCTCTGCCGCCCATCGCGTACAACGCGATCTTGTCGGAGAAGAAGTACTGCACCAGCAGGAAGCCCGCGGCGATGACCAGGACGACGACCGCCCGCGCCCCGACGGCGATGAGCACCGCCATGAACACGACGTAGAGCAGGCCGAGCAGGAACATGGTCAGGACCATGCGGCGGGTCAGCCCGGAGTCGGGCCTGAACCGGGACACGGCGCTAACCCGGGATGAGCCCCTGGTCGCCCAGCATCTCCCGGACCTCGTCGATCGAGGCGTCCGCGGGGGGCAGAATCAGCTCAGACGGTTCAAGGGCATCGTCCGCGAGGGGCTTCCCGACATGGCGAACCTTGTCGAGGAGCGCGTGCAGCGCGGAACGGAACGTGGTCTCGTCGTCGGCCTCGATGGCCGACTCGAGTTCGGTGTCGAGGGCGTTGAGCACGCCGAGATCGCCGTCGGCGATCTGGACCTGCCCCTCACCCATGATTCGGACGATCACTACTGTGCCTCCCCCGGCTGACGGTATTGCTGGGTGTGCTGGGGCTGCGGCTGAGCGGCCGGCTGCCCCTGCTCGATGGCGCTCTTCGGCGCCGGGCCCTGCCCCAGCTCGGCCTTCATGCGGGCCAGCTCCAGCTCGACGTCGCCCCCGGCGCCCATGCGGTCGAGCTCGGACTGGATGTCGTCGCGCTGCCCGGTGTAGTCGTCGAGCGCGCCGCTGGCCAGCAGTTCGTCGATGGCGCCCGCGCGGGCCTGCATCTGGGCCGTCTTGTCTTCGGCTCGCTGGATCGCCAGGCCGACGTCGCCCATCTCCTCGGAGATGCCGGAGAAGGCCTCGTTGATCCGGGTCTGCGCCTCGGCGGCGGTGTAGGTGGCCTTGATCGTCTCCTTCCGGGTGCGGAAGGCGTCGACCTTGGACTGGAGACGCTGGCTCGCGAGCGTCAGCTTCTCCTCTTCACCCTGCAGGTTGTTGTACTGGATGCGCAGGTCGGCCACCTGGGCCTGAATGGCGGTGCGGCGCGAGAGGGCGTCGCGCGCCAGGTCTTCGCGACCGGCGGCCAGGGCGCTCTTCGCCTGCGACTCACGCTTGGCGGCCTCGGCCTCGGCCTGGTTGATCTGCAATTCGACCCGCTTGCGGCTGGTCGCCACGTCGGCCACGCCGCGGCGTACCTTCTGGAGCAACTCGAGCTGGCGCTGATATGAGTAGTCCAGGGTTTCCCGCGGATCCTCCATTTTGTCCAGGGCCTTGTTGGCCTTGGACCTGAAGATCATGGAAAGTCTCTTCATCACGCTCATGCGCGTCGGCCGTCCCCTTCTTAGGTTGTGCGTGGGTAACCCCAGCCGTTTCAAGCTCCGCAAAGGCGGCCAAGGCCGCCTGGGTTCACCCTACGCATAACGCACGGGGGCGTCACTAAGTTGCACTCCCGGTACGCTGGACAACGTGTTCCGACGTCGTACCCAGACCACCACGGACGCTACCCCCGTCCCTGATGTTGATCCTAAGCCTGTGACGACCCCGGCGAAGGGCCGTCCGACGCCGAAGCGCGCGGAGGCCCAGGGGCGCCGGCGGTCACCTGTCACCGCTCCGAAGAACCGCAAAGAGGCCTATCGCCAGGCCCGGGAGCGTGACCGGTTGCTCCGCGACAAGGCCCGAGAGGGCATGATGCGCGGTGAAGACCGGTATCTCCCGGCCCGTGACCGGGGCCCGGTGCGGAAGTTCGCCCGCGACTTCGTCGACGCCCGGCGGCTTCCGGGGCAGTACTTCCTGCCCGCGGTGCTGGTCATCATGCTGCTGTCGATGATCCCGTTCCCGATCGAGATCCGGCGCTGGGTGCTGACCGTCTACACGATGTCGCTGCCGGTGGTGCTGGTGCTCGTGGTCGGCAGCTCCTTCTACGTCGCGGGCAAGGTCAAGAAGCTCGCGGCCGCCCGGTTCCCCGACGAAGACCTCAAGGGCGTCGGCTTCTACGCCGCCATGCGGTCGTCGCAGATCCGGCGGCTGCGGTTCCCGAAGCCGACCGTCCAGCCGGGTGGCGCACCGGTTCCCGACAGCTCCCCCAAGAAGTAGAACTTCATTCTGGTTGTCTAGAGTTGGCCCATGGAATTCCGCCATTTGGGCCGAAGTGGCCTCGTCATCAGCGAGATCAGCTATGGCAACTGGATCACCCACGGCTCCCAGGTCGAAGAGGAGGCCGCCCGCGCTTGCGTGAAGGCCGCCCTCGACGAGGGCATCACGACCTTCGACACCGCCGACGTCTACGCGGGCACCCGCGCGGAGGAGGTGCTGGGCCGCGCCCTCCAGGGCGTCCGCCGGGAGTCGCTGGAGATCTTCACGAAGGTCTACTGGCCGACCGGGCAGGGCCGCAACGACCGGGGCCTGTCGCGTAAGCACATCATGGAGTCGATCAACGGCTCCCTGCGCCGCCTGCAGACCGACTACGTCGACCTCTACCAGGCCCACCGCTACGACCACGAGACCCCGCTCGAGGAGACGCTGCGGGCCTTCGACGACATCGTGCGGCAGGGCAAGGCGCTCTACATCGGCGTCAGCGAGTGGACCGCCGACCAGATCGCCGCCGCGCTGAAGCTGGCCGACGAGATGGGCTTCGACCGCATCGTCTCCAACCAGCCGCAGTACTCCGCGCTGTGGCGGGTCATCGAGGGCGAGGTCGTGCCGCTGTCCGAGAAGGAGGGCATCGGCCAGATCGTGTTCTCGCCGATCGCCCAGGGCGTGCTGACCGGCAAGTACCTGCCCGGCCAGGCGCCGCCCGAGGGCTCGCGGGCGCTCGACCCCAGCGGCGGCAACTTCATCAAGCGGATGCTCGACGACGACCTGCTGACCCGCGTCCAGGAGCTCAAGCCGGTGGCCGCCGACCTGGGGCTGTCGATGGCCCAGTTCGCGGTGGCGTGGGTGCTGCAGAACTCGAACGTGTCGTCGGCGATCATCGGCGCCTCGCGGCCCGAGCAGGTGCGCGACAACGTCAAGGCGGCCGGGGTCAAGCTGGGCGCCGACGTCATGAAGAAGGTCGACGACATCCTCGGCCCGGTCGTCGAGCGCGACCCCTCCCTCACGAGTACCAACGCTCCCAAGAAACGCCCCTGAAAACAAAAGGCCCGCCATTATCGGCGGGCCTTTTTCATTCCTGTGGACGCAATGACATTCCCTGGTATTCAACCCGGTCGCCGTCGAGCAGGGTCACCTGTTCGACCCCGGATTCCAGCAGGTCACGCCAGCTTTCTCCGAGCCACGACTCCGCGTCGGCCTGACTGGGAAATACCTCGCGCGACAAATCGGCGGCGGATACCTCACCACCATTAGCGTTTTCATAACGCCAGCGCCATGTCATGCCTATGCTCCTGTTCGCGGCCGGTCGTTCCCTCAAGGGGAAATCCGAAGGGTGCCTGGGAACCCTATCTCCCCGAGATCTCCCCGAGCGTCATCACCCGAGCACGGAGGCCATTCCATGCTGCCCTCACACCTGCCCAAACTACTGATCCGCGTCATACTCGGCGCGCTGGCCCTGGCCGCGGTCTCGGCGTTCGCGCCCCAGCCGGGGCCCGACACCCCCCGCCAGTGGACCTTCTGGCAGAGCGACGGCCTCGCCTGGCTCGCGCCGGAGACCGGCGCGGTGCCGGAAGACGGTTCGGTCATCGGCTGGCGCTTCGGCGTCTCCCCCGACGGCGCCGGCACCGACTCGCCCCGCGAGGTCCCCCTCTTCGACGACGTCTGCGGCACGCAGGCCGCGACCTCGGGCCAGAAGCGCGTCGTCCTGGCGGTCGACTTCGGCGACGGCGAGGTCGACGCCTACCCCGGCGACACCCCGCCCCAGAGCACCGTGACCTGTGTCGTCGCCCCCTCGGCGGCGACGTCACTCCAGCTGCTCTCGTCGGAGACGACCCGGCCCCGGGTCGACGACACCGGCAACGTCCTGGCCGTCAGCGGCTACCCGGCCAAGAACAACGCGACCGGCAGGGAACTCCCGATCAGCCGGGCCGCCGGCGCACCGTCGGCTCCCGCGCCGGAGGAGGGCGGCGCTCCCGTCCTGCTCGTCGCGGGGGGCGTGGTCGCGGTCGCGGCGGGGGTGGGCGTCTTCCTCCTCCTGCGCCGCCGGTCGGGCTGAGTCCCGCGCACGGCGACCGCCGTCCGGCCCCTTAGGGTTTCCGGGCGGCGGTCCGGCCGTGCGGATGAGGGGAGACGGGGTTGAAGGTCGAGCTGAGCGGGACCGGCGGGCCTGGGGGGTGGCCGTCCGACGGGTGCGCCTCGTGCCGGTCGGTGCGGCGGGAACGCCGGCCGCTGTCCGTGGTCGTCGACGACAACGCCCCCCTCGACGGCTACGAGCTCACCCGTACCGACGACGGAGACATCGTCGTCGGGCCCGACGGGGGCAGCCTGCTGTTCGCCAACGGGCCCGGCGGGACGGGTCCCGGGCCGGCGTTCGACCTGGTGCTGATCGATCTGCTCGACGACCCCTTCCGGCTCGGGGCGCTGCGCGGGCGGGGCCTGGTGAACCGGGCGACCCAGGTGGTGGCCGTCGGGCTCGACCACCGGGTCAGGTCGGAGGCCGAGCTCGACCGGCGGCTGGCCTACTGGGGCGCGGCGCAGGTGCCCGACGGAACGGTGCTGCGGACCTCCGACCGGGCGGCCCACGACCCGGCGGGTCCCCACCGGACGATCGTGCTGGGCGGGACCCGCTCGGGGAAGTCGGAGGAGGCGGAGACGCGCCTGGCCGGGGAACCGGACGTCCTCTACGTCGCCACCGGCGACACGGAGGGAGACGCGGCCTGGACCGACCGGATCGCCGCCCACCGGAACCGCCGCCCGGCCCACTGGCGGACCCGGGAGACGCGCGACCTGGAAGACGTGCTGACGGCCGAGACCGGCGCGGTCCTCATCGACGGGCTGGGCACCTGGCTGGCGGGCGTCTTCGACGACCTCGGCGCCTGGGAGGACCCGGGCCGCGTCCGTGGCTCCTGCGACGGGCTGGTCGCGGCCTGGCGGGCGACCCGGGCACGGGTGGTCCTGGTCAGCGACGAGGTGGGCCTGGGCGTGGTGCCCGGCCACGCCTCGGGACGGATCTTCCGCGACGCCCTCGGCGAGCTGAACCGCCGCCTCGCCGACGAGTCGGAGGAGGCGGCCCTGGTCGTCGCGGGCCGCGTCACCCCGCTGCCGTGAAGGAGCGCCTTCGCGAGTGGGGGAACGCCTGGTGGCTGGCGGTCTCCCTGCTGAGCGTGTTACCGGTCCCCCGGCATTCGCCGGTCGGCCCGCGCGTCGCCGGGCGGGCGATGGCGCTCGCGCCGCTCGTCGGGGTGCTGCTCGGGGTGATCGCGGCGCTCGTCTTCCAGGGCGCTTCGTGGCTCGGGCTCGGGCCGGTGACGGCGGGGCTGCTCGCCGTCGGGACGCTCGCCGTGCTGACCCGGGCGCTGCACCTCGACGGGCTCGCCGACCTGGCCGACGGCCTCGGCAGCCGGAAGGGAGCGCCCGAGGCGCTGGCGATCATGAAGCGGTCCGACATCGGGCCCTTCGGGGTGGTCGCGTTGATCTTCTGCGTGGGACTCCAGGTCAGCGCGCTGAGCGAGGTGGGGCCCCACGCTCTGTGGACGTTGCCCGTGGCCGTCGCGACCGGAAGGCTGGCCGTCACGTGGGCGTGCACGCCCTTTTTCCGGGCAGCGAGAGAGGAGGGGCTGGGCAGCCTCGTCGCGGGAACAGTGCGGGCGCCGGAGGCGTTGGCGTCTACTGGCACCTTGGTGATCGTCGCTATGATCGCGTTTCGCGACGTTCCGGTGCTGGTCAGCGCGGTGCCAATCGGGCTGGCCGTCGCCTGGGTCATCCTCGCCACCGCCGTTCGGCGGCTCGGGGGGATCACGGGGGATGTGCTCGGGGCGCTCGCCGAGGTCGCGACCGCGGCGTGCTTGCTCGCCGGCGCGGTGACGTTCACCGGCCCGTAAACATCCCCCAACCTATTGGTAGGACGAACCCGAGTTTATGAGTACGGAGAAAGCACAGCTAGCATCGGCTCACGTGACCACAGTGCGCGTCAATGCATCTGACACGGTCTCCATAGAGACCGATGCCCTCGTTATCGGCATCCACGCCACCCCGCAGGGCCCACAGGCCGCGTCCGGGGCCGCCGGGCTCGATCAGGCCCTCGGCGGACGGCTCGCCGCCACGCTGACCGCGATGGGTTTCGCGGGCAAGCCCGAGGAGATCGCCAAGTTCCCCACGTTCGGCGCGATCCCGGCGCCGCTCGTCGTGGCGGTGGGGCTCGGCGCCCCGCCCGCCGACGGCGAGTCCCTGGAACTGGAGACCCTCCGCCGCGCCGCGGGCGCCGCCGCCCGCGCGCTGGCCGGCACGGCGTCGGCCGCCGTCGCGCTGCCCGCCACCACGACCGAAGAGGTCGAGGCGGTGGCCATCGGCAGCCTCCTGGGGGCCTACGTCTTCAGCCGCTACCAGACCAACGGGCAGCAGAAGGCGCCGCTGGCCGAGGTGGAGCTGGTCACCTCCGCCCCCGAGGCCGAGAGCGCCATCCGGCGCGCCGCCACGCTGGCCGACTCGGTCACGCTGGTCCGCGACCTGGTGAACACCCCGCCGTCCGACCTGTGGCCGGCCCGGTTCGCCGAGATCACCGAGGAGATCGGCGGCAAGAACGGGCTGACCGTCGAGGTGCTCGACGAGGTCGCGCTGAAGGACAACGGCTACGGCGGCATCGTCGGCGTGGGCCAGGGCTCGTCCCGGCCGCCCAGGCTGGTCCGGGTGGCCTACTCCCACCCGGAGGCCGCCAAGACGATCGCGTTCGTCGGCAAGGGAATCACGTTCGACTCCGGCGGGTTGTCACTCAAGCCGTCCGCGTCGATGGACTGGATGAAGTCCGACATGGGCGGCGCGGCCGCCGTGCTCGGAGCCCTGCTGGCGGTCTCCCGCCTCGGGCTCCACGTCAACGCCGTCGGCTACCTGTGCCTGGCCGAGAACATGCCCTCGGGCACCGCCCAGCGGCCCTCCGACGTGCTCCACACCTACAGCGGCAAGACCGTCGAGGTCCTCGACACGGACGCGGAGGGACGCCTGGTGCTCATCGACGGCATCGCCCGCGCCGCCGAGGACTCGCCCGACCTGATCGTCGACGTCGCCACGCTGACCGGCGCCCAGATCGTCGCCCTCGGGTGGCGTACGGCCGGGGTCATGACCAACGACGACGACCTGCGCGGCGCCGTGGTCGAGATGGCCGGGGCGCAGGGCGAGAGCGTGTGGGGCATGCCCCTGCCCGCCGAGCTGCGCAAGGGGCTCGACTCGCAGGTGGCCGACATCGCCAACCTCCACCCCGAGCGGTGGGGCGGCATGCTGGCGGCGGGCGTGTTCCTGCGCGAGTTCGTCCCCGAAGGGGTTGACTGGGCCCACATCGACATGGCGGGACCGGCCTTCAACAAGGGCGAGCCCTACGGTTACACCCCCAAGGGCGGCACCGGAGCCATCACCCGCACGCTCGTCGCCATCGCCGAGCGCTATGCGGGCTGAGCGCACGATCATCAAAGACAAGTGAAAAGATGCCGTACCACGGCAGTATTCATTAGGGAGCTTTCCAGTGGCTGAAGGCAGCGGCCCCTTCGACATCGTTGTCCTAGGCGGCGGTAGCGGCGGCTACGCCTGCGCCCTGCGGGCGGCCGAGCTCGGCAAGAGCGTCGTTCTCATCGAGAAGGCCAAGGTGGGCGGCACGTGCCTCCATCAGGGGTGCATCCCCACCAAGGCGCTGCTGCACGCCGCGGAGCTGGCCGACCAGGCGCGTGAAGGCGAGTCCTTCGGCGTGAAGACCCGCTTCGACGGGATCGACGTGCCGGGCGTCCTCGCCTACAAGGACAAGGTGATCAGCGGGCTCTGGAAGGGCCTGCAGGGTCTCATCAAGAGCAAGAAGATCACCGTGGTCGAGGGCGAGGGCCGGCTCACCGGTCCCAACCAGGTCACCGTCAACGGCGAGGTCTACACCGGGCGCAACGTGGTGCTCGGCACCGGCTCGGTGCCGAAGTCGCTGCCCGGCCTCGACATCGACGGCCAGCGGGTCATCACCAGCGACCACGCCCTGGTCCTCGACCGGGTGCCGTCGTCGGTGATCATCCTGGGCGGCGGCGTCATCGGCGTCGAGTTCGCCAGCGTGTGGCGCTCCTTCGGCGCCGAGGTGACCATCGTCGAGGCGCTGCCCCACCTGCTCCCGCTGGAAGACGAGTCCAACTCCAAGCTGCTGGAGCGGGCCTTCCGCCGTCGCGGCATCAAGTACGAACTCGGTCAGCGCTTCGAGAGCGTCAAGACCACCGACACCGGGGTCGTCGTCACCCTGGAGGGCGGCAAGACCCTCGACGCCGAACTCATGCTGGTGGCCGTCGGGCGTGGCCCGGTCTCGGCCGGGCTCGGCTACGAGGAGCAGGGGATCTCGGTCGACCGGGGCTACGTCCTGGTCAACGAGTTCTGCCAGACCAGCGTCCCGGGCGTCTACGCCGTGGGCGACCTCATCCCCACGCTGCAGCTGGCCCACGTCGGCTTCGCCGAGGGCATCCTGGTCGCCGAGCACATCGCGGGCCTGCCGGTCGTGCCGATCGACTACGACGGCGTGCCGCGCATCACCTACTCCGAGCCCGAGGTCGCCTCGGTCGGCATCAGCGCCGCCACCGCCCGGGAGCGCGGCCACGACATCGTCGAGCTGAGCTACAACCTCGCGGGCAACGGCCGCAGCAAGATCCTGCAGACCCAGGGCGAGGTCAAGGTCGTCGCCGAGAAGGACGGCGGCCGGGTGCTGGGCGTCCACATGGTCGGCGCCAGGGTCGGCGAGCTCATCGCCGAGGCGCAGCTCATCTACAACTGGGAGGCGACGGCGGGCGACGTGGCGCAGCTCATCCACCCGCACCCGACGCAGTCCGAGGCCCTCGGCGAGGCCATGCTGGCCCTGGCCGGCAAGCCCCTCCACGTCCACAACTAACTGCCCTCTAAGGAAGACGAAGACTCACCATGCCTGTCTCCGTAACCATGCCCCAGCTCGGCGAGAGCGTGACCGAGGGCACCGTCACCCGCTGGTTGAAGTCGGAGGGCGACCACGTCGAGGCCGACGAGCCGCTGCTTGAGGTGTCGACCGACAAGGTCGACACCGAGATCCCCTCGCCCTCGGCCGGGTACCTGACGAAGATCCTGGTCTCCGAGGACGAAACGGTCGAGGTCGGCGCCGAGCTCGCCGTCATCGACGCCAACGCCGCCAACGGCGGTGCGCCGGCCGCGCAGGAGGAGCCGCCCGCCGCGGCTCCCGAGCCGGAACCGGAGCCCGAGCCGGAGCCCGAGCCCGTCCAGGCCGCCGCCCCCGAGCCCGCCGTACT
>NZ_SZQA01000052.1 GCF_005233835.1 Herbidospora galbida
GACCGCATCCTCATGGGCCACCGACCGGGGAAGCGCAGCCCGATCGCCGACCAGTGGGCGGTGAAGCTGATCGGCGACGACGTCCACCTCGACGGCGACCTGGGCGAGCTCCGCGCGGAGCTCGACCGCTGGCACGACGCCGCGCACGCCTTCGACGGCCCGGTCAGGGTGGCCTTCCGACTGGGCGAGACCGGCGACGACGACTGGGAGGTCGGCTTCTCGCTGCAGTCGGCCGACGACCCGAGCCTCGACCTGCCGGCCGCCGAGGTGTGGCGGGGGGCGCGGCTCCCGGGCGTCGTCGCGGAGCACGAGCTGCTCGCGGGGCTGGGCCGGGCGGTCCGGCTCTATCCGGAGCTCGACCGGGCGCTGCGCGACCCCCGGCCCGAAGGGCTCGCGCTCGACACCCGGGGCGCGTTCGCCTTCCTCAAGAACGCGGCGCCGCTCCTGGGCGCGGCCGGTTTCGGGGTGCGCCTGCCCGCTTGGGCCGGGAAGACGAAGCTGGGGCTCAAGCTCACCACCCGCACCCGGCAGGGGCCGAAGGCGGTCGGCGGCCAGGGGTTCGGGCTCGACCAGATCGTCGACTTCCGGGTCGATCTGGCCGTCGGCGAGCAGGTCATCTCGGAGGAGGAGCTGGCCGAGCTGGCCCGGCTGAAGGTGCCGCTGGTCCGGGTGCGCGGCCAGTGGGTCGAGCTCGACGACCGGCAGCTGAAGGCCGCGCTCAAGATCCTGGAGCAGCGGCGAGACGGCTCGCGCACCGCGCGGGAGGTCATCAACGAGGTCGTGCTCGGCGGTGACGACCACCTGCCGATCACGGCGGTCGACGCCGACGGGCTGCTCGGCGACCTGCTGTCGGGCGAGGCCGACCGGCGGCTGGAGCCGGTCCCGGCGCCCAAGGGGCTGACCGGGACGCTGCGGCCCTACCAGCAGCGGGGCCTGGCCTGGCTGAGCTTCCTGTCGGGCCTGGGGCTGGGCGGGGTGCTGGCCGACGACATGGGCCTCGGGAAGACGATCACGACGCTGTCGCTGCTGCTGTCCGAGCGCGAAGCGAGCCACGGACGGCCGGAGGCCGGCCGTGGCTCGCGCCTTGAATCTGCCTCGGGGAAACCGAGCAGGGTGCCCGCGCCGACGCTGCTGGTCTGCCCGATGTCGCTGCTCAGCAACTGGCAGAAGGAGGCCGCGCGGTTCGCCCCCGGCCTGCGGGTGCACGTCTACCACGGGTCGGGCCGCGAACTCGCCGACGCCGATCTGGTGCTCACCACCTACGGCACCGCGCTGCGCGACATCGGGCACCTGGCCGCCCACCCGTGGGAGCGGGTGGTCTGCGACGAGGCGCAGGCGATCAAGAACAGCGCGGCCCGGCAGGCGCAGGCGGTCAGGTCGATCCCGGCCCGGACCAAGCTGGCGCTCACCGGCACCCCGGTCGAGAACCACCTCGCCGAGCTCTGGTCGATCATGGAGTTCTGCAATCCGGGCCTGCTCGGTTCGGCCCGCGCGTTCCGCGACCGGTTCCAGGAGCCGATCGAGGTCCGCCGCGACGAGAACGCCGTGGCCGCCCTGAAGCGCGCGACCGGCCCGTTCGTGCTGCGGCGGCTGAAGACCGACAAGACGATCATCTCCGACCTGCCCGACAAGCTGGAGATGAAGGTGTGGTGCACGCTCACCCCCGAGCAGGCCACCCTCTACCGCGCGGTCGTCGACGACATGATGGGCCGCATCGAGGGCAGCGAGGGCATCGAACGGCGCGGCAACGTGCTGGCCGCGATGACCCGCCTGAAGCAGGTCTGCAACCACCCCGCCCACCTGCTGAAAGACGGCTCGCGGCTGCCCGGCCGGTCGGGCAAGCTGGCCCGTCTGGAGGAGCTCTGCGAGGAGATCCTGGCCGAGGGCGAGAAGGCGCTGGTCTTCACCCAGTACGCCGAGTTCGGCTCGCTGATCCTCCCTCACCTTTCGGCCCGGCTCGACCGACCGGTGCTGTGGCTGCACGGCGGGCTGGCCAAGAAGCGGCGCGACGAGCTGGTCGACCGCTTCCAGACCGACGACGAGCCGATGATCTTCCTGCTGTCGCTGAAGGCGGCCGGCACCGGCCTCAACCTGACGGCGGCCAACCACGTGATCCACGTCGACCGGTGGTGGAACCCGGCGGTGGAGAACCAGGCGACCGACCGCGCCTTCCGCATCGGCCAGACGAAGAACGTGCAGGTCAGAAAGTTCATCTGCACGGGCACCATCGAGGAGCGCGTCGACGAGATGATCGAACGCAAGCAGGCCCTGGCCGAGCGCGTGGTCGGCACCGGCGAAGACTGGCTCACGTCGTTGTCGACCGAGCAGCTCCGCGACCTGTTCACCCTGGGACCGGAGGCGGTGGCATGACCCGCGCACGTATACGCCTCGGTGAACCAGGCCGGCCCCCAAGATTCGAGGTGGTCCGATGAGTCCCGTCGGGAAAGACGGCTGGTTCGAGGCCGGCACGCCCATCAAGGTCGAGGGCGGCATCAGGGCGCGCGGGCGGCGCGGCACCATCGGCGAGAAGTGGTGGTCGCGGCGGTTCGTCGACATCCTCGAACGCGTCTGCGACCCCGGGCGGCTCGCGCGGGGCCGCGCGTATGCCCGCCAGGGTCAGGTGGTCTCGATGACCGTCAAAGCCGGGACCGTCGAAGCGGTGGTCCAGGGGTCGCGCCCAGAGCCGTACACAGTGGAGATCGAGATCGAAGCCTACGGCCCGGCGGAGTGGGCCGAGCTCGAACAGGTCATCGCGCGGCAGGCCGGGCACCGGGCCCGGCTGCTGGCGGGTGAGATGCCGCAGGAGCTGGACGCGCTGTTCGCGGGCGCCGGATACCCGCTCTTCCCCGAACAGGGCGAACTGGAGATGACCTGCGGGTGCCCCGACTGGGGCAATCCGTGCAAACACGTCTCGGCGGTGCTCTATCTGCTGGCCGAGGCGTTCGACGACGACCCGTTCCTGGTGCTGGCCTGGCGCGGCAAACCCCGGGAGCAGCTCTTGCACGACCTGCGCACCCCCGCCGACGAACCGCTGGAAGACCGGCTCGCCGACTTCTACACGCTGAACGTCTCGGCGGCCCGGCTGAAGGGCCCGCCCACCCCCGACACCCCGCCCGACCTGCTGCTCAGGGCGCTCGAACCGCCGAAGGTGAAGGTCAGGCACATCCCGCTGCTCGACCTGCTGCGACCGGCCTATCGAAGCTTCACCGGGCCGGAGGAACCGCTGGGCGACGCTTGACCGCGGCCGCTTCGAGGGCTCAGGTGTCGACGAAGCCTTGCGGCACCATGACCCGCACCCCGTTGGGGACCGTCTTGATCACCAGCGGGGTCATCAGCCGCACCTCGCCGTCGATGTCGGCGGCCATCGGCGGGTCGGTTTCGAGGAGCATCTCCTTGCCGACCACGAACGGGCCGCCCGCGAGGCTGCGCCACTTGCCGGTGGTGGCCCGCAGGAAGGTCTCGCCCAGCAGGCGCAGCCGCTTGCCCGAGCCGAGCTGGTAGGCGACCAGGTTGCGGTTGTCGATCGAGATGTCGCTGGCGATCTGCCAGCCGCCGTGGAAGCGGCCGTTGGCGATGTTGAGCTGGTGGGTGAGCAGCTCGTGGCGGCGGCCCTCGACGGTGATGAAGGCCCGGAACGGCGTGTGGCCGGGCAGGATCGTCAGCGCGGTGAGCGGGTAGGCGGCCCGGCCGGCCAGCCGCTTCAGCCACGGTTTGACGGTTCCGGCGACCTCGACCGACACCCCGAAGCTGGCCAGGTTGGCGAACGGGCGGTCGCCGCACAGGCCGAGGTCGATGTCGGCGACCTTGCCCTCGGTGAAGACGCGCACCGCGCCCTGGCGGGTCAGCGGCAGGCCGAGGCTGCGGGCGAAGTTGTTGGTGGTGCCCAGCGGCAGCACGCCGAGCGCGACGTCGCGGTGGGCGATGTGCTTGATCGAGCTGGACAGGGTGCCGTCGCCGCCGCCCACGATGAGCAGGTCGGGACCGAGGCCGAGGGCTTCGTCGAGACGGTCGCGCAGCCGGCGCGGGTCGTCGACGGGGAACACGCCGAGCGGGGAGAACCCCGCCTCACGGATGAGCCGCACGACCTCGGAGAAGTGTTTGCGGCCCCGGCGTGATTTGGTGTTCACGACGACGGCGGCCCGGCGATTCTCCCGGATGGCCGCCGTATGGTCGAGCTTGCTCCGCACCCTGCACATGGTAGTGCCCGGCGGTCTCCCGCCGGGCACCGGTCAGCCGAACGTGATCTTAACGACTACTTCTTCGACGGGGTCACCTGGACGATGACACCGAGGTTCAGCGGCAGCGGGCTGACGAGCTTCAGCTTGACGCCGAGCTGCTTGCCCTCGTCACCGGGGTTGCCGGAACCGAGCACGAACCCGTTGACGTTCTCGCCGTACAGGTCGGTGGCCGGGCTGCCGTCGGGGTTGACGATCCGGGCGGTGTAGGCCTGGTTGTCCTTCGACGGCACGACCGCCGAGGCGTCGCGCAGGCGGAAGTAGAGCCCGTCGGGACGGTTCTCCAGGCCCGGGTACCAGGTCTTGGCGTCGGTGAACTCCTTGACCGGGTTCTGCGCCGGGAAGCTGGTGCAGTACTCGACGAACGGCTCGGCCGCCGGCTCCAGGCACTCCTTGAACGGATACGTCTTGCCGAAGCCGAAGGCGGCGTTGGCGGCCTGCGGACGCATCGGGATGTTCTTGAGAGCGCTGGTGTCCTTCGTCGCGGCGACGCCGGAGCGGCGCAGCGGCTCGAAGTGCGAGTCGACCAGCAGGAGCTGGCCCTTCGACCCCACCGACGGCAGGTTGAACTGGTTGGCGGCCGGGTTGTTCATGCCGTACGACGCGTCGCGCAGCCACACCAGGAGGCCGGGGGCGTTGTAGGCGACCTTCTCGACCTTCCAGGCGCCGTCGCGCTGCCAGGTGGTGTCATAGGTGTACTTGAGGCCCTGGTCGAAGCCGTCGTAGTTGCGCCACTCGGCCAGGTAGTACTGCTCGGAGTTGATCGAGCCGCCGTGGATGTTCCAGCCCGCGCCGGTCGTGTCGGTGAACGTGCCGGTCGTGGCGGTCCAGCCGTTGGCGCCGCCCTCGACGTCGTCGCTCCAGACGGTCGCGCCACCGGCGGTGACGGCGAAGTCGTCGGAGAACCAGCCGCGCTCGATGGCGGCCTCGTCGGTGTTGTACGTCAGGCGGATCTGGACGGTGGCGCCCGCGAACGGCGTCAGGTCGACGTAGTCGTGCCGCCAGCCGTGGGTGTCGCCGGTCAGGCCGTACTTCTTGTTGCCGAAGTCGTGCATGCGGCCGTTCGGGTCGGCGTAGCCGTCGTCGGTGGTGACGAGCGTGCCGTCCTCGGAGTAGACCTTCTGCTGCGCCCAGGTGGCGCCGCCGTCGGTCGAGACCTCGACGAAGCCGAAGTCCCACTCCTCCTCGATGGTGTAGTCGTTCCACATCCAGAAGCGGGGGTCGCCGGTCGCCGGGACCTGGACGGTCCGGGTCAGCTTGCTGTCGGCCCACATCTGGTCGTTGTTCGACCACCACATGTTCGCGCCCGAGTGGGGCGTGGCCATGACGACGTGCTTGGACGGCAGGTTGATGCGCAGGCCGTCCTCGGTCAGCTTGGGCGTGCGCGAGGTCTGGCCGATGGTGACGAGCTTGGTCTTGTCACCGGGGTTGACGACCTCGGGGTCGACCCAGCCGAGCACCCACTTGTCCCACAGGCCCATGTGGGTCGGCATGGACTGGAAGATCGGGCCCGAGTGCGAGCCGGTCGACATCAGGTCCCAGAACTCCACCGAGCTGTCGCCGGCGCCGGAGGCGTCGTACAGGTCGGGCAGGCCCAGGTCGTGGCCGTACTCGTGGGCGAAGACGCCGACGCCGGAGTCCTCCGGCTGCACGATGTAGTTGGCGATCTTCTTGTTGGTGCCCGGGATGGTGTAGCCGCCGGGGATGGTCGAGGAGTGCGCCCAGATGGCGTACGTGCCCTCGGCGCCGCCGCCGCCCGACTTGTCCTCACCGGCGTGCACCAGCACGAGGTGGTCGATGACGCCGTCGGGCTCCAGGACGTTGCCGTCGCCGTCGGCGTCGGCGGTGTCCTCGATGTCGTAGTCGGCCCACGGGAAGTTCGGCTGCTGCTGGGCGAGCACGTTCACCGCGTCGATGCCGAGCGTGGCCGGGCCCGCCGGGTTGTCGGGGTGGCCGGCCATCTGCTGCGGGTAGGTGCCGCACTGACCGGCGCCGTACCAGGCCTCGGAGTGGGGGACCTTCAGCCAGCCGATCGCCGCACCGGAGACGGTGTAGGCGCCCTTGGACATCTCCTCGTACATCTTCTTCATGGTGAAGCCGGAGATGTCGATGCCCTTCTTCCCGTCACGGGGGTCCTTGAGGTCCTTGCGGACCCGCTCGGTGATCCCGGCGTCGGAGTAGAGCATCTTGTTGAAGTGGTCGGTGCTGAAGTTCGGCACCCAGAAGGAGTTGTTGTCCTTGCCGCCGCCCGCGGCCGTGGCCGGGTCGGGGATGTTGTTGTGCAGCGGGCCGTTCATCTTCGTGCCCGCGGGCTCGGTCACGCAGGTGTTGATGTCGGCGGTCGACACCGGCCGGACGAACCCGGAGAAGTCGTCGTTGGCGTTCTCGTTGAACTCCACGAGAAGCGTCAGCAGCTTGGCCGTACGCTTCGTGCCCGCCTTCTTGTAGATGAAGTCGAACGGGTTCTGGCCGGTGCGGATGGCGCGGCGCTCGTTGTTCGCCAGGCCGCGGGCCGCGACGGGGTTGCCGCCCGCGTACTTGTGGTCGATCTCGTCGGCGATCGCCTGGGTCGCCTGCCGGCTGGCCTTGGCGGCCTCGCTCAGCTTCTCGTCCGAGCGGTCGGAGACGTCCGACTGCGCGCGCGGGGGCGTGTAGTTGATGTAGTGGTCGCTCAGCGACGGGATCCAGCGGGCCTCCGTGGAGTCCGCCGATGCCGGGACCGTGGCCGCGGTGAGACCCGCGGCCAGCAGCCCGAGCGCGGGCACGATGGCGGCCAACCGCCGCGCCCTGCGAGGGGATGCTGCAAAGGCTGACAAGTGATTCCTCCCTCACCCGGTAGTCAGCCGGGCTTGTTGAGGCGCGCGGGGGGTGTTTGCGCGCCACCGCTGCGGCTGTGGCAATACCGCCACACCAGCCGCAACCGGGACGTTAGATCACTCGGTAAAGGAAAAGTAAAGTGAATGGGGGATGTTGCGAAACCGATATCGACTGATCGCCTTACCGCACATGTCAGGCCGATTGGTACTGTTTCGGGATGTGGACGACCTCATCTCAGCGCTGCCTCCCGGACGGGTGCTGACCGACCCCGACGTGACCGCCTCCTACGCCCGTGACCGCACGTTCCTGCAGGCCGGGGCGGTTCGCGCGGTCGTCCTGGCGGAGTCGCGCGACGACGTCGTGACGACGATGAAATGGGCCACCGCCAACGGGGTCCCGGTGGTGCCGCGCGGAGCCGGCACGGGGCTGGCCGGAGGGGCGGTGGCGGGCGACGGGTCAATCGTCCTGTCACTGGCCCGCATGACTCGGATTGTCGAGCTCTCCCCCGCCGACGAGATCGCGGTCGTCCAGCCCGGCGTGATCACCGCCGACCTCGACCGCGCCGCCCGCGCCCACGGGCTGATGTACGCCCCCGACCCGTCCTCCTACGAGATCTCCACGATCGGCGGCAACCTGGCCACCAACGCCGGCGGCCTGCGCTGCGTGAAGTACGGCGTCACCCGCGACTCGGCGCTGGGCCTGGAGGTCGTGCTGGCCGACGGCCAGGTGGTCAACACCGGCCGCCGGACGATGAAGGGCGTCACCGGCTACGACCTGACCGGCCTGTTCGTCGGCTCCGAGGGCACGCTCGGGATCATCACCGAGGCCACCGTCCGGCTGCGCCGGGCCCCGGCGAAGCCGCCGATCACGGTGGCGGCCGAGTTCACCTCGCTGCGCGACGCCGCCTCGGCGGTGGCCGCGATCATCGCGGCGGGCTGCCAGCCCTCGATGCTGGAGCTCATCGACCGCAACACCCTCGTCGCGATCGACGACTGGCGGCACATCGGCCTGGAGCCCACGACGCAGGGCATGCTGCTGGCCCAGTCCGACGCCGCCGACGGCGAGGCGGCGGCCGACCGCATGGCCGCCCTGTGCGAGGACCACGGCGCGACGTTCGCGGCCCGGTCGACCACCCCCGAGGAGGCCGACGAGCTGATCGCGGTCAGGCGGATGGCCTACCAGGCCAAGGAGCGCCTCGGCGAGTGCCTGACCGAGGACGTCTGCGTGCCCCGGTCGAAGCTGCCCGAGATGATCGCCGAGATCGAGGCCGTCGGACAGCGGCACGGCCTGATGATCTGCACCGTCGCCCACGCCGGTGACGGCAACCTGCACCCGGTGTTCATCTTCGAGCGCGGCCTGCCCGAGCCGCCCCCGCACGTGTGGGCGGCGGCCGACGAGATCTTCCGGGCCGCGCTGCGCCTCGGCGGCACCCTCACCGGGGAGCACGGCGTGGGCCTGCTGAAGAAGCGGTGGCTGGAGCTGGAGAGCGGGCCCGTCGTGGCATCCCTCCAAACCGGCATAAAGCGGGTCTTCGACCCCCACAACATCCTCAACCCGGGCAAGGCCATCTGACCCACTGGTAGCGTGCTCCCATGGTGGAAGGCGACCCCTCACGGCTGGGGCCGTTCGAGATCGTCGGCCGGCTGGGCGAGGGTGGCCAGGGCGTCGTCTACAGGGGCGTGACCCCCGACGGCGCGACCGTGGCCGTGAAACTGCTGCACACCCGGCTCAGCACCGATCCGGCGGCCCGCGCGCGCTTCCTGCGCGAGGTCAGCCTGGCCCAGCGGGTGGCCCGGTTCAGCACCGCGCCCGTCCTGTACGCGGACCTCGCCGGAAACCGGCCCTACATCGTCAGCGAGTACGTCCCGGGCCCGTCCCTGAAAGACCTCGTCGAGCGGGAGGGCCCGCGCCGGGGCGCGGCGCTCGAACGGCTGGGCATCGCGACCGCGACCGCCCTGGCGGCGATCCACCAGGCCGGGATCACCCACCGCGACCTGAAGCCCGCCAACGTGCTGATGGGCCCCGAGGGCCCGGTCGTGATCGACTTCGGCGTCGCCAAGGCCCTCGACGCGCCGCAGGCCACGATGAGCGGCACCACCATGGGCACCCCCGCCTACCTGGCCCCCGAATTACTGAGCGAGGCCACCGCCAGCCCCGCCTCCGACGTGTTCGCGTGGGGCGTCACGATGGTCTTCGCGGCCACCGGCCGCCCGGCGTTCGGCGCCGACTCGATCCCGGTCGTGCTGAACCGGATCCTGCACTCCGAACCCGACCTCGGCGAGGTCGAGGAGCCGATGCGCACCCTGGTCGCGCGCTGCCTGGCCAAGAACCCGGCCGACCGCCCGACCCCCGACCAGCTGATCGCCTACCTGCGCGGCGACCACGGCGTGATCAAGGCGACCCCCGCGAAGCGCGGCGGCCGGACGGTCCTGGCCGGCGCGGCGGCGGTGCTCCTCCTGGGCGGCGCCGCCTACGCCCTGACCCGGCCCGACCCGGGCACCGCGATCGCCGCGCCGACGGCCGCCCCGGTCATCGCCCAGCTCACCCCGACCAAGCGGGCCCCCCGCCCGTCGCTGTCCCCGGTCGCCGCCCAGCCCGAAGCGCCGGCGCCGACGACCGACGCCCCGGCCGAACGTCCCGACGTGGTCGACAAGCCGCGCCCGAGCCTGACCCCGACGCCCTCGCCGTCGCCCAGCCCCTCGCCGTCCCCGTCGCCCTCTCCCTCGCCGAGCCCGAGCCCGACGAAGGTCAGGGAACCCAACCCCAACACGCCCGAGGGCCTGTGCGGGGCCGGGTTCGCCGTCGTCGACCGGCACCGCTGGCAGAACGGCCGGGCCACCACCTATCTCCTGTACGAACAGGCGACCGGCCTCAACTGCGTGGTCACCCTGTCGAAGAACGTCATCCCGGGCACCATCAAGATGGGCGCCCTGCTGCGCGTGCAGAAGGGCGCCCACGGCAACGACTGGGGCCGCTACACCGCCTACGCCGGCCCGATCCGCCTACTGGCGAAGAACAAGTGCGTCGTCTGGGGCGGCGGATTCGCCAAGGCCACCTGGCAGAGCGGCTGGACCCACTGCGGCTAGAGCCGCTTCTCGTTCCAGGTGTAGTAGAGGTAGGTGCTGCCGGGCCCGGTCAGCGTGCCGTAGACCTGCCAGAAGCTGTTCGGGGCCAGCGAGTAGCGGAAGACCTTGTCGCCGGGCCGGTCGTCCACGAACGTGCTCCAGCTTCCGTTGTTGTAGATGCGCACCTCGATCGTGAACGTCTCGTTGTCGGGGATGTCGAGGCAGATCTCGTAGTCGTACGCCATGTTGGCGCCGATGTTGTAACTGCGCCCGTCGATGGCCCCCCGCTCCATGTTGGTGGGCACGTAGCTGTTGTGCACCCGCGTGTAGGTGCCGGTGGAGCAGTCGACCGCGGAGGCGGACGCGGGAGTGATGCCGGTGAGCATGGCGCCGAGGACGCCTATGAGTACGAAGATGGTGCGCTTCATGCCTCTCCTCATCCGTGCAGTTAGTTGAAGACTCAATGATTCTGATGAGGTCGCCACGGTCGGACAAGGCCGGACAGGGGTTCCCACGAACCGGAGTCAAGCGGGGCCACGCTGAGCTGCGCCGATGAGAAGGTCAGCCTTACTTCATCTGAAATTAGGGTGAAAGCCGCATGTCAGGGGGTTCGGGGGTCGTCCCCCCGCGCAGAAGATTAAACTCACCGAACGTGATCGAACCTCCCGACTCGGCGGAAACGCAGCAGCGACGTACGGCGATGCTCGGCAAGATCGCCGAATTGGCGGCGGAGCACGCCAAAGCGGTCGAAGGCGGCGGGCAGAAGTACGTCGACCGCCACCACGCCCGGGGCAAGCTCCTGGCCCGTGAACGCGTGGAACTGCTGCTCGACCCCGGCGCGCCCTTCCTCGAACTGTCCCCGCTGGCCGCCTGGGGGTCCGACTTCCCCGTCGGCGCCAGCGTGGTCACCGGCATCGGGGTGGTCGAGGGCGTCGAGTGCGTGATCGTCGCCAACGACCCGACCGTACGGGGCGGCGCGTCGAACCCGTGGACGCTGCGCAAGACGCTGCGGGCCACCCAGATCGCCCTGGAGAACCGGCTCCCGCTCGTCAACCTGGTCGAGTCGGGCGGCGCCGACCTGCCGACGCAGAAGGAGATCTTCATCCCGGGCGGGCGGATGTTCCGCGACCTGACCCGGCTGTCGGCGGCCGGCATCCCGACGATCGCGCTGGTCTTCGGCAACTCCACGGCCGGCGGCGCCTACGTGCCGGGGCTGTCCGACCACGTCGTCATGGTGCGGGAACGCGCCAAGGTGTTCCTCGGCGGGCCGCCGCTGGTCAAGGTCGCGACCGGTGAGGACGCCGACGACGAGTCGCTCGGCGGCGCCGAGATGCACGCCCGCGACTCGGGCCTGGCCGACTACCTCGCCGAGTCGGAGCACGACGCCCTGCGCATCGGGCGCGACATCGTCCGGCGGCTCAACTGGCGCAAGCTCGGCCGGGCCGCCAAACCGAGCCGCCCGCCGCTCCTCGACGAAGACGGGCTGCTCGGCATCGTCCCGGAGGACCTGCGGATCCCGTTCGACCCGCGCGAGGTGATCCGCCGGATCGTCGACGCCAGCGAGTTCGACGAGTTCAAGCCGCTCTACGGCCCGAGCCTGGTGACCGGCTGGGCTGCCGTCCACGGCTACGACGTCGGGATCCTGGCCAACGCGCAGGGCGTGCTGTTCGGCCAGGAGGCGCAGAAGGCGGCCCAGTTCATCCAGCTGGCCAACCAGTCGCGCACGCCGCTGCTGTTCCTGCAGAACACCACCGGCTACATGGTCGGCAAGGACTACGAACGGTCCGGCATCATCAAGCACGGCTCGATGATGATCAACGCGGTGGCCAACTCCACGGTCCCCCATCTGACGGTCGTCATGGGGGCCAGCTACGGCGCGGGCAACTACGGGATGTGCGGGCGGGCGTACGACCCCCGGTTCCTGTTCACCTGGCCGAGCGCGAAGTCGGCGGTGATGGGCCCGGCGCAGCTGGCCGGGGTGCTGTCGATCGTCGGCCGGGCCGCCGCCGAGGCGCGGGGGCAGGCGTTCGACGAGGAGGGCGACGCCGCCATGCGCGCGATGGTCGAGGCGCAGGTCGAGGCCGAGTCGCTGCCGTTCTTCCTGTCCGGCCGCCTCTACGACGACGGTGTGATCGACCCGCGCGACACCCGGACCGTCCTTGGATTGTGCCTGTCCGCCATCGGCTCGGCCCCCGAGTCGCCCGCCGCCGGTTTCGGCGTCTTCCGGATGTGAGTCAGATGATCAGACGGGTTCTGGTGGCCAACCGGGGCGAGATCGCGCGCCGGGTGATCCGCGCGTGCGACGCGCTGGGGATCGAGACGGTCGCGGTGTTCAGCCACGCCGACGCGGGGTCGCGGCACGTCGCCGAGGCCGGGTCGGCGGTGGGCCTCGGTGACGTGAAGGCGTACACGGACGCCGGGAAGCTGGTCGCGGCGGCCAGGGCCGCCGGCGCCGACGCGGTGCACCCGGGCTACGGGTTCCTCTCCGAGGACGCCGGGTTCGCGCGGGCGGTGGTCGAGGCGGGGCTCACCTGGATCGGCCCGTCCCCCGAGGCCATCGCGGCGATGGGCGACAAGATCGAGGCCAAGGCGCTGATGGCGGCGGCCGGGGTGCCGCTGCTCCCGACGATCGCGTTCGAGGAGCCGCCCGCCGACCTCGCCTATCCGCTGCTGCTGAAGGCGTCGGCCGGGGGCGGCGGGCGCGGGATGCGGGTCGTGCGGTCGGCCGACGAACTCCCCGAGGCGCTCGAATCGGCCGGCCGGGAGGCCGCGGCGGCGTTCGGCGACGGGACCGTGTTCGCCGAGCCGCTGCTGGAGCAGGCCCGGCACGTCGAGGTGCAGATCCTCGCCGACACCCACGGCACCGTCTGGGCGCTCGGCGAGCGCGAGTGCTCGATCCAGCGCCGCCACCAGAAGGTCCTGGAGGAGGCGCCCTCCCCCGGCGTCACCCCCGACCTGCGGCGCGCGCTGGCCGAGGCGGCGGTGAACGCGGCCCGCGCCATCGGCTACACCGGCGCCGGGACCGTCGAGTTCCTGCTGGCCGGCGACCGGTTCCACTTCCTCGAGATGAACACCCGCCTCCAGGTCGAGCACCCGGTCACCGAGGCCGTCTACGGCGTCGACCTGGTCCGCCTGCAGATCGAGATCGCCGAGGGCGCCGCCCTTCCGGGCCTGCCGCCGAGCCCGGTGGGCCACGCCATCGAGGTGCGCCTGTACGCCGAAGACCCCGCCGACGACTGGAAGCCGCAGAGCGGCCGGATGCACCGCTTCGAGGTGCCCGGCGTCGAGGCCGAGTTCGGACAGGGCGGCCTGCGGCTCGACTCGGGCGTGGTGTCCGGCGACGAGATCGGCACCTTCTACGACCCGATGCTGGCCAAGGTCATCGCCTACGCCCCCACCCGTGACGCGGCGGCAAGGCGGCTGGCCACGGCGCTGGCCGGGGCGAGGCTGCACGGCCCGGCGACCAACCGCGACCTGCTCGTCGGCGTCCTGCGCCACCCCGAGTTCCTCCGGGGCCAGACCGACACGGGCTTCCTGACCCGCCACGAGCCGGGCCCGCTGACCGGCCCCGAGTCGGTGCGCTTCTCGGCGCTGGCGGCGGCCCTCGCGCAGGCCGCCCGGCCGAGGACGACGCTCGGCGACCTCCCTGCGGGCTGGCGCAACGTCGTCTCGCAGCCGCACAGGGTCGCCTTCGCCGAGGCCGGGGAGGTCACCTTCCTGCACACCCGCGACGGCCTGCGCTCCTCGCCCGAGGCGACCCTGGTGTCGGCCGCGCCGGACGAGGTGGTCCTGGAGATCGCCGGCGTGCGCCGGGTCTTCTCGGTGGCCTCCTACGACGATGCCGTCCACGTCGACTCCTCGCTCGGCTCGGTCCGGCTGACCCCGCTGCCGCGCCTGCCCGAACCCGTGGTGCAGACTCCTCCTGGGTCGCTGCCCGCCCCGATGCCGGGAACCGTGCTGCGGGTCGAGGTCGCGGTGGGTGACGCGGTGAAACCTGGGCAGACGGTCGTGGTGCTGGAGGCCATGAAGATGGAACATCGCATCACGGCCCCCGCCGAGGGGGTGGTGGCCGAACTGACCGCCGTCGCCGGGCGGCAGGTCGACGCGGGTACGCCACTGGCCGTGATCAAGGAAGTGGAACAGTGACCGAGGTAGTACATCTGACGGTCGAGCGGGGGGTGGCCACGGTCACCCTCGACTCGCCGCGCAATCGCAACGCCCTGTCGCGGCAGCTCGTCGAGGAGCTGTCGGCCCACCTGGAGGCGGCCGGGTCCGACGACGACGTCCGGGCGGTGCTGCTCACCCACACCGGGCCGGTGTTCTGCGCCGGGGCCGACCTGTCGGAGGCGGCGGCCGAGGGCATGGAGGCCGGCACCCGCCGCATGATCGACCTGTTCACACTGGTGGTCGAGCTGCCCAAGCCGGTGGTCTGCCGGGTCGCGGGCAAGGCGCGGGCGGGCGGGCTCGGCCTGCTCGGCGCGTGCGACGTCGTGGTGGCCGACGACGGCGGCGACTACGCGTTCACCGAGGCCCGCCTCGGGCTCGCGCCCGCGATGATCTCGCTGACCCTGCTGCCGCGCCTCGACGGCCGGGCCGCCGGGCGCTACTTCATCACCGGCGAGACGTTCGGCGCGATGGAGGCCGAGCGCATCGGCCTGCTGACGCGGGCGGTCCCGCTGCCGCAGCTCGACGACGCGGTCGAGACCGTGCTCGACGGGCTGCGGGCGGCCTCGCCGCAGGGCCTCGCGGAGTCGAAGCGGCTGGTCACCGAGCCGGTCCGGCGGCTGCTGGCCGAGCGCGGCGACGAGATGGCGACCCTGTCGGCCAAGCTGTTCTCCTCACCCGAAGCACGCGAGGGCATGAGCGCGTTCCTGCAGAAGCGCCCGCCCGCCTGGGCCGTCTGATGCTGCGCATCGCCAACTGCTCGGGCTTCTACGGCGACCGCCTCTCGGCCGCGCGGGAGCAGGTCGAGGGCGGCCCGATCGACGTCCTCACCGGCGACTGGCTCGCCGAGCTGACCATGCTGATCCTGGCCGGGAACCGGGCGAAGGGCCGCCCCGGCTACGCCACGACGTTCGTGAAGCAGCTCTCCGACGTCCTGGCGACCTGCCTCGACCGCGGCATCAAGATCGTGTCGAACGCGGGCGGGCTCGACCCGGAGGCCTGCGCGCAGGCGATCAGGGACCTCGGCCTGCCGGCCAAGGTCGCGACCGTCACCGGCGACGACCTGATGCCGCGCCTGTCCGAGCTCGGGCCGCTGGTCAACCTCGACACCGGCGAGACCCTTACGGCCAAGCCGATCACCGCCAACGCCTACCTGGGCGGCTTCCCCATCGCCGCCGCGCTCTCGGCGGGCGCCGACGTCGTGGTGACCGGCCGCGTCACCGACGCGGCCCTGGTCACGGGTCCGGGCATCTGGCGGTACGGCTGGCGCCCGACCGACCTCGACGCGCTCGCCGGCTCGGTCGTGGCCGGTCACGTCATCGAGTGCGGCTGCCAGGCCACGGGCGGCAACTACGCCTTCTTCGACGAGATCCCCGACCTGGCCCACTGCGGCTTCCCCATCGCCGAACTCCACGACGACGGCTCCTCGGTCATCACCAAACACCCCGGCACGGGCGGCGCGGTCACCGTGGGCACCGTCACCGCCCAGCTCCTGTACGAGATCGCCGGCCCCCGCTACCAGGGCCCCGACGTGACGGCCCGGTTCGACACGATCCGCCTCATGCAGGAGGGCCCCGACCGGGTGTCGGTGAGCGGCGTGCGCGGCGAGGCGCCCCCGCCGACGCTCAAGGCCGCGGTGAACGTGCTCGGCGGCTACCGGAACACGATGACCCTGGTGCTGACCGGCCTCGACGTGGAGCGGAAGGCCCAGGTCGCCGAGGAGGCCGTCTGGGCGCGGGTGCCCAGGGAGACCTTCGAGCAGACGTACACGGAGCGGATCGGCGACCTGCTCCGGATCACGGTCATGGATCCCGATCAGCGCAAGGCCGGACGCCTGTTCTCCTCGGCCGTGGTCGAGACGGGCCTGGCCAGCTATCCCGGCTTCCACGGCCTGACCCCGCCGGGCGACGCCTCTCTCTACGGGATCTACTGGCCGGTGGCGGTGCCCCGGGTCACCGCGTCGGTCACCCTCGACGGCGCCGAGGTCCCGTTCGAGGAGGCCGTGCCCGAGGCGGGGGCGGCCGCGCCGGCCGACCTCGAGACGCCCGGAGCGGCCGGGCCGTGGTTCTCCACCCCGATGCCGATCCCGCTCACCGTCGAGGAAGAGCTCCGACCTCTGGGCCTCATCGCCGGCGCCCGGTCGGGCGACAAGGGCGGCGACGCCAACCTGGGCGTGTGGGTGCGCAACGCCGACCACTACCCCTGGCTGGCGAGCTACCTCACGGCCGGCCGGCTGCCCGAGTTGCTGCCCGAAGTGGGCCGATTGCGCGTCGACCGCCATCTGTTCCCGAACCTGCTCGCGGTCAACTTCGTCGTCCACGGCCTGCTCGGCCGGGGCGTCGCCGCCAGCCCGCTGACGGACGCGCAGGCCAAGGCCCTCGGTGAACGCCTGCGGGCGGCTTTGGTGCCGCTGCCCTGAGTCCATACCGCAATCGCAGCGAAACGTGAGCCCTCCTACAATTGCTCGCAATTGCGACTGTACGGAAGGACACCCCTCATGCGCCTCCGCTTCCTCGGCACCACCTCCGAGGCCACGTCGTGCCCCACCTTGTACGAGACCGACCGCGGCACCATCGTCGTGCAGGGCACGGAGGTGGTGGATCCGGAGGCCAGAGCCGACCTCCGGCACCTCGCCGACTACGAGACCGCCGTCGAGGTCCCCCGTGAGCTCCTGGTCGAGATCGCGCGCAAGGTCTTGACCTGATCACGATTAGGGAGCTCCCTATGGCCTGGGCGGCGAACTGAGGTCTACCTTGGTCCGCACCATGGCGGGAGGGATCGAGTGAGCGGTTTCCAGCAGGCGCGCATCGACTTGGGCATCCAGCTCAGGCAGCTCCGGGAGGTCGCTCACCTGTCGGGCAAGGACCTCGCCGAGCGCCTCAACTGGCAGCCGTCGAAGGTCTCGCGCATCGAGAACGCCCGCCAGACGCCGACCGAGGACGACGTGGTCGTCTGGGCCCAGGCCGTCGCCGCCGAACCCGGCATGGTCGACAGCCTGATCCAGCAGGCGGTCGGGCTGAGCGAGCGCCACGACTCGTGGAAGGCCCGGCACAAGGGCGGGCTGGCGGCGCTCCAAGAGGACGTACGGGATCTCGAGGCCCGCATCCGGACGCTGCGGATCTTCGAGGCCGGGCTGGTGCCCGGCCTGCTGCAGACCGCGGAGTACTCCCGGCACATCTTCCAGAAGGTGCGCCGGGTGTACGAGGCGGTCGACGACGTCGACGCGGCGATCCGGGTGCGCATGCAGCGGCAGGAGATCCTCTACGATCCGCAGCGCCAGTTCCGGTTCGTGGTGCCCGAGGCGGTGCTGCACATACGGCTCGCACCGGTCGACGTGATGCGCGGACAGATGGACCGGCTGCTGGCCATCACGACGCTGCCCAACGTCGAGTTCGGCGTGATCCCGTTCGAGACGATGCTGCCGGCCACCCCGCTGCACAGCTTCGCCATCTACAACGAGGCCCTCGTCGGCGTGGCCACGTTCACCAAGGACCTGCTGCTCAGAGACCCCGACGACATCGCCTTCTACGGCCGCGCGTACGACGACTTCGCGGGCGCCGCGGTCTATCGCGACGACGCCCGCGCGGTGATCGTCAGAGTGATCGACGAATTGGGGAAACAATCCGCTGATTCATAAGAGCAATTGCTTGCCTCATGTGACGGGAGCGTGCAATCCTTTCCTCTCAGCCGGGAGGTGATTGTGCGATGCTTGACACTTTGTGGTGTCTTGAGCGATTCGCCGATGCGACACGGGAGCACATCGACCTTTCGGTGCGCCTGCTCAGCGCCAGCCCGCCGGCGGTACACGTCCGGAACCGTTTCTCCGACACCCTCGCCGAAACGGTGACCTGCACCGACTGCGGCGCCTTCGTGACCTCGTGGGGCTACCGCCTCGGCACGGTCGAGTCGGTCGAAGACGCCGCCGCCCGCCTCGCCTACCTGATGGCGGCGCTTCCGGCGTAGTCACGCCCCATCGCGTCGAGGTTGGTCAGGAATCTGCGCACGTCGTCGTCGCCGTGCTGGACCGACAGGGTCCACTGTTCGGTCTTGCCCCAGGGCGGCAGGAAGACCCCGCCGTTGTGCTGGTAAAGCCAGTGCGTGTGTCCCCATTCGTCGGGGTAGTCCAGAAAGTCGCGATAGTCGCGGAGTTTCTGGTGGAATATTACTGAGCCCTTCGCGCCATATGACTGGACATATCCCGGCATACCCCATCTGCGAAGAATGGCGGTCGCCTCTTCCGTCATGACCGAGCGCAACCGATCAAAGTGACGATAAGCGTCCGCATTCAGCACGTCCCGCAGCACGACGGCCGCGACCGCCATGGTGAGCGGATTGCCGTTGAAGGTGCCGACCTGCTCGTACACCCCCTCGGAGATCAGCCTCATCAGGTCGGGCGTGCCGCCGATCGCCCCGCACGGCAGCCCGCCGCCGAGGGCCTTGGCCAGGCAGATGAGGTCGGGCGTCACGCCCAGTAGTTCGGAGGCCCCGCCCGGTGCGACCGACAGCCCGGTCTTGACCTCGTCGAAGGCGAGGTAGGCGCCGTGCCGGTGCAGCAGGTCCTTGAGCTGGGCGAGGTAGCCGTCGGGCGGCGGGATGAGCCCGATGTTCATCATGATGGGTTCGAGGATCATCCCGGCGATCTCGCCGGAGTTCTCGATCAGCGCCCGCTCGACGGCCTCCAGGTCGCCGAAGGGGACGACGACGGTCAGCCGGGCCAGGTCGGGCGGCACCGAGACGCTGTAGCGCACCGAGCGGGGCCGCAGCGGCGGGCCGGCCTCCTCGATGGACGGATAGACGCTGACCTGCACGGAGTCGTGGTGGCCGTGGTAGCTGCCCTCGACCTTGATGATCTTCATGCGCCCGGTGGCGGCCCGCATGAGGTGGACGGCGTCCATCGTGGCCTCGGTGCCGGAGTTGCCGAACCGCCACATGGGCAGCCCGAACCGCCCGGCCAGCAGCCGGGCCACGACGACGGCGTCCCGGGTCGGCTGGGCGAAGTGCGTGCCCTTCCTGACCCGTTCGTCGATGGTCTCGACGACGGCCGGGTGGGCGTGCCCGACGAGGTTGACCCCGAATCCGCCGTGCAGGTCGACGTAGGAGGTGCCGTCGAGGTCGACGACCCGGGAGCCCTGGCCGTGCGAGATCCACACGGCGCCGGGGGGTGCGTCCTGCCAATTGGAGGCCACTCCTCCGGGCAAGACATCGGAGCATTCGGTGCGCACTCGCCGCGATTCGACGGTCCGGGCGAGGAACGCGCCTTCTTGAAGGGCGATCAGGTCGTCCAGTACGCGAGCCGTTGTCCGCTCGCTGACGACGGTCATCGTTAGATCCTTTCGGGCAGGGCCGGCGCGCGGCCCGTGAGATAAGCGGTCGCCACGGTGGCGATCCACTGGAAGGTGACGTCCTCGTCGGCGGAGAACGGGCCCGGCCGGTAGCCGCGCGAGCTCACTCCCCGCTGCACCCCTTCGCAGGCCTGCCAGTCCTGCCGGTTGGTGAGATCCCAGAAGTCGACGGCGTAGCCGACGTCGGTGGTCCCCTTGGGGAACAGCCACTGGCAGGTGACCTTCGTCCGGGTGGCGGTGAGCGGTTCGAGGACGTGCGTCATGACGTAGTCGGGATGCAGGCTGAGCAGCAGGTTCGGGAACAGGTGCAGGTATTCGACGATCCGCAGCCGCTCGCCGGTGATGCCCGGGAGCGGCCCGGCCGCCGACGCGCCGTCGAACGACATCGTCTCGGCGCCGTCGACGAGGTCCATGCGGCCGCCCGCCCACAGGCCGGTCGGGACGTAGTTGTCGCCGCTGTCCGGGGGCGACACCGCGCAGAGCTCCGGGTGGATCGCCGGGCAGTGGTAGCACTCGTGGTAGTTCTCGACGGCGAGTTTCCAGTTGGCGTCGAGCTCGTATTCGTGCGACGCGGCCACGTCGAGCTCGTTCAGCGTGTACGGCGCCACGATCTCCTCAAGGCCGTCGAGGTAGTCGTGGATGGGCGGGGCCTGGCCGTCGGCGTTGACGAACACGAACCCGTGCCACTCGGTGATCGGGACCTCGACCAGGCCGAGCTTGGGCGCGGGCTCTCCGGGGATGCGGTGCAGGTCGCCCTTCAGGGTGTAGACCCAGTTGTGGTACGGGCAGGCGATGAACCGGCCCGTCGCGCTCGAACCGCACGGGAGCAGTTCGTGGGCCCGGTGGCGGCAGACGTTGTAGAAGCCCCGGGGGGTGGCGTCGTCGTCGCGGACCAGCAGCACCGAGTCGTCGCCGACGGCGACGGCCTTCCGGCCCCGGTTCGGGATGTCCGACGAGCGTCCCGCGCAGACCCACCCACCGGCGAAGACGACCTTGCGCTCCCAGTCGAGGACGTCGTCGGCGATGTAGGCGGCCTGCGGGAGCATCTGCCCCGGGGCCTTGAGACACTCACGGACCTCGTCGAGGTCGAGCGGGGCGGAGTTCATCGCTTGCACCACCCCGTGGGGGCCTTGCCGGAGCCGCACCAGTCCGACGGCTTGACGGCACCGGCCTGGCTGGGCGGCCAGACGAGGCCACCTTTTTTGTCAGGTTGGGCCAAGGCGCTCAACAACGCCTTCCCTAGAGCCTGGATCATCGGTTCCACCACCTCTTGCGGTCGTTCAGGATTCGGCGGGTGGCCAGGTAGCCGGCGATGCCCGTCACCCCTCCTCCGCCGTGGGTGGCGGAGGAACACTGGTAAAGGCCCTTCACCGGGGTGGTGAAGTCGGCGTAGCCGGGGGCGGGCCTCAGGTGGAAGAGCTGGTCGGGGGAGAGCTCGCCGTGGAAGATGTTGCCGCCGAGCAGGCCGTACTCGTGTTCCATCTCGTGGGGGCCGATGACCTGGCGGTGGATGACCGAGGCCTTGAAGCCGGGGGCCAACTGGTCGTAGCCGTCGATGACGCGGTCGGCGTAGGCGTCGAGTTCCTCGGTGCGGGGCTCCTCGTTCCAGGTGTGCGGGACCCACTGGGTGAACATCGACATGATGTGGGTGCCCTCGGGGCAGAGCGTGCGGTCGACCGTCGAGGGGATGACCGAGTCGGAGAACGGCCTGCGCGCGGCGACGCCCGACCTCGCGTCCTGGAAGGCCTGTTCGACGTACTCGATGGAGTGGCAGAGCTCGACCGAGCCGGTCAGGTCGGCTTCGGGGCTGGACGGGAAGGTCGGGAGCTCCGAGAGGGCCAGGTTGATCTTCACGACGCCCGAGCGGGAGCGCCAGCGTTCGATGTCGCGCGCGAAGTCGTCGGGCAGGTGGTCGCGGCCGACGTGCGTGAGGAAGGTGGTTTTGGGGTGGGTGGCGGCGACGACGGTGGAGGCGGTGAACTCGCGGCCGTCTTCGAGGGCGACCCCCACCACCCTGCCCCCTTTTATGAGGATTTTTCGGACAGGGGCCTCGGTGATGACCGTCGCGCCGAACGCCTCGGCCGACCGGCGGATCGCGTCGCTGACCGCGCCCATGCCCCCGATCGGGTAGCCCCACGACCCCATCCGGCCGTCGCCGACGTCGCCGATCGTGTGGTGCATCATCACGTAGGCGGTGCCCGGCTCGGCCGGCCCGGCCCAGGTTCCGATGACGCCGTTGATCGACATCACGCCCTTGACCTCGGGCGACTCGAACCACTCGTTCAGCAGGTCTTCGACGGACATGGTGAACAGGCGGACCGCGTCGGCGGTGCCCCGCGTCCGCAGGCCGCGCAGCCCCCAGGCCAGTCG
Organism: Herbidospora galbida; assembly: GCF_005233835.1. Classification (GTDB taxonomy): domain Bacteria; phylum Actinomycetota; class Actinomycetes; order Streptosporangiales; family Streptosporangiaceae; genus Herbidospora; species Herbidospora galbida. The sequence goes on from NZ_SZQA01000052.1 coordinate 21,994, forward strand.
CAGCTGGTCGATCAGATCCTTCGGCCGCAGCGAGCCGACGTTGGGCGGGGTGCGCATGAGCAGTGGGGACAGGACGTCGCCGATCCCCTGGAGCCAGGCCTCGTAGCGGGGCATCGCCTCGGCGTCCTTCGCGGAGAACGCGGCGAGCTGGGCGTGGTCACGGGCCGGGTCGCCCGTCTCGGTCAGCAGGGAACGGCCGTCGGGGAAGGGGACGAAGCTGGGACCCATCGGGATCACGTCGTAGCCGTGGTCTTTGAGCCGCAGGTCACGCAGGATCGTGGGGGGCATCAGGCTCATGACGTACGAGAGAGCGGTGACCTTGAACTCGGGGCCCCACGGGGTTTCGGTCGTGGCGGCGCCGCCGGTGACCGGGCGGGCTTCGGCGACGAGGGTGGAGAGTCCGGCTCGGGCGAGATAGGCCGCGGCGACGAGCCCGTTGTGCCCGCCCCCGACGATGATCGCGTCGTATGCGTGTTTCACCGGCTGTACCCCTTCTGCATGGCGTTACGACCCGGAAAACTTATGCCCGCACGCCTTGCGGCCCCTGGGGGCCACACCAGCAGACTAACTGGTTAACCAGTCAGTCTGGCAAGAGGAGATTCGGTACCAGAAAAGGGAACAGCATGGATCGACGCAGGTTTCTGCTGGTCAGCGCCTTAGCTGCGACGGCGGCATGTGGAGGCGAGCGGCCCGGCCGCTCGACGGGGTCCTCCGCAGTGCCGCTCACCAGAACGGATTCACCCGGCGCTCTGCCACTGCACGACGACATCCCTCCGATCGCGGACGGGCTCTCCCCGGAGTCCGGCGGGGTGCTCAAGATCTTGAACTATCCCGAGTACGTCTCCCCCGACGTGCTGAAGGCCTTCGGGAAGAAGCACGGGGTGGAGGTCGAGGTGACGACCTTCAACACGATGGAAGACGCGATCTCCAAGCTCCGCACGCCCGGCGCGTCGTTCGACGTGTGGTTCCCGACGCCCGACGTGATCGGGAAGGCGGCCGTCGGGAAGCTGCTCCTCCCCCTGAACAAGACGTACCTAGGGAACCTGGCCAACGCGTGGCCGCAGCTCCAGTCGCCCTTCTACGACGAGGGGTCGCGGTATTCCGTGCCCTACTGCGCCTACACCTCCGGGGTCGGCTACCGGGCCGACGAGGTGACGGCCGGGTTCGGGTACGGGCTGCTCTGGGACCCCGCCTACAAGGGCAAGGCGTACCTGATCGACGACCATCGCGAGGGGCTGGCCCTGGCGATGCTCAAGAACGGGTCGCGGGAGATCAACACCGAGGACCCGGTGAAGATCAAGCAGGCCGGGACGTGGCTCTCCGAGCTGGTGCCGCTGATGAACATCAAGACCGGGATCGCGGCCTACCAGCTGGTGGCCGAGGGCCAGGCGACGGTGCATCACTGCTGGTCGGGCGACATGATCAACGCGCAGTCCTATCTGCCCAAGGGGGTGGACGCGGACGTGCTCGGCTACTGGTACCCGTCCGACGACCTCGGCGTGGTCGGCACCGACTCCCTCGCCGTACCGGCCTCGGCGACCAAGCCGGTTCTCGCCCACATGCTGCTGAACCATCTGCTGGATCCGGTGGTGGCGCAGGAGAACTTCTCCTTCACGGGCTACCAGCCGGCCCTGTCGGCGATCACGCCCGAGAAGATGGTCACCGACGAGTTCGTGACCGAGGGCCTGAAGTCGGCGATCGTGACACCGGACGTCTACGCGCGCAGCCAGCAGATCTTCCAGATCTCGCCCGCGGCGGAGGCGGTCTGGCTGGACACGTGGTCGCAGTTCAAGGCAGGCCAGTGAGCGGGGACGGTGAGGCTTCCTCGGACTCCCCTGGAGCAGCGGAATCGCCGCAGACCGACCCGCCCGAACCCGGCACGAGACCACCCGGCCGTCTCCAGGTCGGAGAAAAGCGGCGCCGAAATGTCGGGGCTCCAGCCGATGGGCCGACGTCTGGGCGGCGGCGTCACCGGGGCCCGGGTGGTGGGCTGTGGGCTCTGCTCGCCGCGCCCGGCACGCTCTGGCTGTCGCTGCTGTTCGCGGTGCCGTTCTACGCCGTCGCCGCCGTGGCCTTCGGCTACACCGATCCGGTGTTCAACGCGCCCGTACCGGAATGGGACCCCCGCTACTGGGACTTCACCGCGTTCACCGAGATCCTCACGCGGTCGATCACCGGCGACCTGCGACCGGTCTTCCTGCGCACGCTGCTGTACGTCGCCCTCGCCCTGGGGCTGTGCGTGGTCATCGGGTATCCGGTGGCCTACTACGTCGCCCGGCACGCCGGACGCCACCGGGCCCTGCTGCTCGGCCTGATCCTCGCGCCCTGGTGGGTGAACTACCTGACCCGGATGCTGGCCTGGCTGAACCTGCTCCAGGACGACGGCTACGTCAACGATTTGCTCCTGCTCACCCGGATCGTCGACGAACCGGTGCGCTGGCTGTCGGGCAACCCGGTGACGGTGGTGCTGGCGCTGGTCTACGGGTACATCCCGTTCTTCATCGTGCCCCTGTTCTCCACCCTCGACCGCATCGACCCGCTGCTCCTGGAGGCCGCACGCGACCTCGGCTGTTCGAGCCGGGGCGCGTTCTGGCACGTGACGCTCCCGCTGTCCCGCCCGGGGCTGCTCACCGCGTCGGCCATCACCGCGCTGCCGATGTTCGGCGACTACTACACCAACACCCTCGTGTCGGGCTCCCCCACCACCACGATGATCGCCAACCAGATCGAGTTCTACCTGCTCGGCGGGACGCGGAAGGAACTCGGGGCGTCACTCGTGCTGCTGCTGTCGGCGCTGCTCATGGTGCTGATGGTCTACTACCTGATCTCCAGCCGCCGGGCCGAGGAGGAGGTGTCGTGACGCGGCGTCCTCGGCGACAGCGTCCATCCATCTGGCGGACAGATCGCCGGAAACGATACGCACCGAGCCTCCGGTGAAAACGAATTCATGACTGCAGCCCAATGAGTGCGGGAGAATCTCATCGAGCATCAGGCTTCCGAGTGCCGCCGCCTCCGTGCCTCGTCTCCGAAGCCGGACGTCGAATTCGCCGACCTCGGTGTAGCTCACTTCCAGCCCACCTTCGTGCTTCCATTCATTGGGGCCGAAGGTGAGGTGCAGGCCGTCATCCGAGAGATGCACGGTGACCAGGGTCAGGTCTTTCACGCAGCGCGAACCGTAGAAGTCGTAGTGGGCGGGATCCGAGGCGAATTCCCGGGCACCGGGAGGAAGCTCCTCTTTGAACCGGGGCAGGGCCTGAAGGTACTCCTCGGCACTCACCAGGAATCCATAGGGATCCGCCTGTCGTTCGACCCTGACGAACTTCACCATCCGCATCCCGTCATGTCGCCACTGGCGTGCGGGCTTTCACGTTACGTGACTCCCGCCGGAAAGGAGATCTCATGAGACGGCGTCCGTGGGTGCTCGCGTCGGTGACGTGGGCGTATGTCGTATGGTCGCTGGTGCCGATCCTGGTGGCGATCCAGTTCTCGTTCAACGACGGCCGCTCGCGCAGCACCTGGCAGGGCTTCTCCCTGCAGTGGTACTTCGGCTCGTCGGGCTCGGTGGCCGAGGATCCCTCGTTGCGGCTGGCCCTGGTCAACAGCTTGGTGGTGGCGGGCCTGACGACGCTGATCGCCACTCCCCTGGGCGTGGCGACGGCGCTCGGGCTGTCACGCTGGCGGGGGCGTCCGGGCCGCGTGGTCGGGGGCCTGACCCTGCTGCCGCTGGCCACCCCGGAGATCGTGATGGGCTCGGCGCTCTACCTCGTCTTCACCAACCTCTACCTGTTCGTGCCGCTGGGCCAGCCCGCGCAGGTCATCGGTCACGTGACGTTCTCCGTCTCGTACGTCGTGGTGATCGTCCGCTCCCGGCTCGCGTCGATCGGGACCGACTACGAGGAGGCGGCCCGCGACCTGGGCTGTGGGCGGCTGTCGGCCGTCCGGTTGATCCTGCTCCCGCTGCTGACCCCCGCCGTGTTCGCCGGCGCCATGGTCGTGTTCGCGTCGTCGATGGACGACTTCGTCATCTCGGCGTTCCTGTCGCCCGACGCGTCGTCGGTGACCGTTCCCATCAAGCTTTACAGCGCGGTGCGGAACGCGCCGACCCCCGCGCTGAACGCCTTGGCGACATTGCTGGTGGTCGCATCCGTGCTGGCCGTGCTGCTCGGCCGGCTGGTGCAACGGCGGGGATCACTCCACGATGCACGGCGCTGATCACTTGCCGCGTTCGGCGACGTATGCCGACAGGGCGGAGAATGCCTCGTCTCCCCGCCCGTCGGCCGTCGCCCGCTCGGCGTAGTCGCGGGCCGCCCGCAGGGCCCCGGTCGCCAGGCCCGCCCGCTCGGAGGCCGCGATCACGTGGGAGATCTGTGCGTGGGTCGACCGGATCGACGAGGCCGCGCCGGAGTGTTCGCCCGATTCGAGGTTGGCCCCGCACTCTTCGATGAGCGTCGGCAGGATCTCACCGAGTCCCTTGAGCATCGGCGTCAGCTCGCCCGGCTCGATGCCTTCGGCGGAGGCGAGCGCGTAGGAGTGGACGACCCCCGCCAGCGCGTTCCAGAACACGTCGAGCACCGCCACGTCGAAGGCGGCCGCGCGCCCGGGGTCCTCCCCCAGGTAGATCGGGTTGGCCGGCACCGACAGCTCGGTCTCCCATCGGGAGAACACCGGCGACGGCCCGCTGTAGAAGATCGTGCCGCTGGGCGTGCCGATCGCCTCGGCCGGGCAGGCGACGGCCCCTTCGAGGTAGGTGATGTCGTGGTCGGCCGCCCAGGCGGCCATCTCCCGGGCGCGGTGGGGGGTGTCGGCCGTCAGGTTGACGAGCGTCCTGCCGCGCAACGCCTGGGCGTCGACGATCGCCTCGACCGCGCCGTAGTCGAGCACGGACACGATGGTCAGCGCGCCGACGGCCTCGGCGACCGTCTTCGCCTCGACCGCCCCGTCGGGGGCCTTGCCGGGGGTCCGGTTCCAGACCGTCGTCGGATTGCCGTTCGCGATGAAGGCTCGGGCCAGCGCTCGTCCCATCGGCCCGAGCCCGAGAATCGTGACTGGAGTCATGCCTCGACCCTACGAACGCCCACCGACAAAGCCGGGGACCGCCGAGCTCAGGCGATGACCTGCCGGACTCCCCGCCGCTCCATCGCCCGCGCGATGATGAGCCGCTGGATCTCGCTCGTGCCCTCCCAGATCCGGTCGACCCGCAGCTCCCGCAGGTACCGTTCGGCCACGTTGGTCCGCATGTATCCGCGCCCGCCGAACGTCTGCACCGCCCGGTCGGCGCACCGCCACGCCGCCTCCGAGGCGAACAGCTTCGCCAGTGACGCCTTCGCGTGCACGACCTTCCGGTCGGCCCCCGCGTCGGCCAGCGCCGCCACCTCGTACACCATCAAACGGGCCGCCGCCGCGTCGGCCGCCGAGTCGGCCAGCGGGAAGGCCACGCCCTGGTGATCGATGAGCCGCGATCCGCCCTGCTCGCGCTCGGCGGCCCAGGCCACCGCCTCCTCCAGCAGGCGTCCCATCGCCCCGACGCAGTGGGCGGCGATGCCCAGGCGCTCCTCCACGAACCAGTTCTGCTGCAGCGCGTCGGCCTGGCCGAGCCCGCCGAGCACGGCGTCGTCGCCGACGAGCACCCCGTTCAGGTGGAGGGTCGGGTGCCCGTGCGGGAAGGAGTGGGTGAAGGGCGGATCGTCCAGGTATTCGACCCCGTCGGCCTCGGCGTCGACGAGGAACAGCGTCGGCCCGGCGTCTTCGGCCAGGGCCACCACGATGTGCACGGCCGCCACGTCGCCGCTGGTCACGAACCATTTCTCGCCGTCGAGCCGCCACCGGTCGCCCACCCGCTCGGCCACGGTCGAGATGCCCGACGGGTCGGAGCCCGCGTATTCCTCGGTCACCGCGTAGGAGACCCATCCCTCGCCGAGGAGGGCGGGGCGCAGGTAGCGGGAGATCTGGTCGGGTGTGCCTGCCGACAGGACGTTGTAGGCGTCGGGGACCCACCACCACAGTCCGTTGGTGTTGCGCCCGAACTGCTCGTGCACCACGACGTAGTCGGTGGCCGACCATCCCTGACCGCCGTGCTCGACGGAGTGCCGCCCGCCGTTGAGCCGGGCCGCCAGGGCGGCCTTCATGATCTCGCCGACGTCGGAGGAGGGCAGCCGCCCGCCGGCCCGTTCGGCCGACTCCTCGCGTGGAATCAGCACGTCGTCGACGAAGGCCCTGGCCCGGTCACGCAACTCGATCTGCTCGTCCGACAGCCGTATCAGCGACATGTCGCTCTCCCCACGATCCCTGACTGGCGACCCAGTCAAATCGGGGAGCGATCACCCTGTCAAGCCGGAAACGACGACCGGTCGACGCCCACCTCGCGGGCCGCCGCGATCCGCGCGTGCTCCAGCAGGCGCTTGCGCGACATCGCCCCCGAGTGGAGCGTGTAGCGGACCACGAGCCCGTCGAGCATGCCGTCGAGCCGCTCGGCCGCACCCTGCGGGTCGTCGCAGGCGAACTCGCCGGCCTCCATGCCCTGTGAGATCACCTCGGACAGGATCTCGATCCAGCCGCCTTCGAGTTCGAGCAGGATGTCGCGGACGTGCGGCTCGCGCACGCCCAGCGCCCAGGCGTCGAGCCACAGGATCCAGCTCTGGTCGGACCGCGACGACGGGATGTAGAAGCGCAGCACGCGATCGAGCCGCTGGATGGCGGTGCCGGGGCCGGCGATGATCTCGCGCAGCCGCCTGACCTCGCTCTCGGAGGTGGCCCGCAGCATGGCGGTGATCAGGTCGTCTTTGGTGGCGAAGTGGTAGTGGATCAACCCGCCACTGACGTTGGTCGCTTTCGCGATGTCGGAGACCCGGGTGCTGGCGAGACCTCGTTCCAGCACCACACGCCGGGCGGCGTCCAGCAGTTCGGCCCGGCGCTGATCTGCCTGATCGGCCCGGCTGCTCCGGGCGCCCTCCGCGCTGCGCACCCGGCAACTCTACCCCAGCACCGCCTCGCGTCGGCGACCATCCTTGACTGCTGACTGGTTGACCAACCAGTGTGGTGAGGGTGAGACCCGCGCGCCTGCTCGCTCCCCGTTCGGTCGCCGTCGTCGGCGCTTCGACCCGTCCCGGCTCCTACGGCAACCAGGCGGTCGCCAACCTGGTCACCGCCGGTTTCCCTGGCCCCGTGTACGGGGTGCACCCCACCGCCCGCGACGTCCACGGCGTGTCGTGCGTGCCGACCATCGGCGACCTGCCGATCGCCCCGGACGCGCTCGTGATCGCCACCCCGGCGGCCACCGTGCCCGGCCTGCTGCGGCAGGCGGGGGAACGAGGTTGTGGCGGTGCGGTCGTACTGGCGGCCGGTTTTGCCGAGATCCCCGGGGGCCGGGCCCTCCAGGACGACCTCCGCCGGACCGCCCTCGCCCACGACCTCCCCGTCTGCGGCCCCAACGGGAACGGCATCGTCTCGGTGGTCGGGCGGGCCCCGATGTGGGGCGACGCCTACCTGCCCAGACGCCCCGGCCCGGTGGCGCTGGTCTCGCAGAGCGGCAACGTGGCGGTCAACGCGCTGCTCAGCAGGCGCGCGCTGCGCCTCCACACCGTGGTCTCGTGCGGCAACCAGGCGGTTTTGAACGCCTCCGACTACCTCGCCGCGCTGGCCGAACTCGACGGGGTGCGCTCGGTCGCGCTCTACCTGGAGACCGAGGACCCCGGCCTCCCGGCCGCCCTCGCCCTGGCGGCCGGACACGGCATCCGCGTGGCCGTGCTGAAAGCGGGCTCCAGCGAGCGGGGCGCCGCCGCCGCGTCCGCCCACACCGGCGCGGTCGCGGGCGACCACCGCGTCCTGAAGGCGCTGGTCGAGGAGGCGGGCGGAGCCTGGGCCCGCAACCCGCACGAACTCCTGGAGTCGTCGAAAGCCCTGAGCCAGGTCGGGAGGCACAGCCCCGCGCATGGCCGAATGCACGACGCCGGCCACGGCGACGGTGTCCTCGTGGTGACGTGTTCGGGTGGCGACGCGGCCGTCGCCGCCGACGAGGCCGCCCGGCTCGGCGTCTTGCTTCCGGCGCTCGACGCCGTCACGGTGGAGAGGCTCAAAAGCCTGCTTCCCGGTACGGCCACCGCCGCCAACCCCCTCGACTACACCGCCGTCGTCTTCGGCGAGACACGAAGAACGGCCGACATCATCACCGCAGCGGGCGACGACCCGGCGGTCGGCGTCGTGCTCGCCTCCTACGACCGTCCAGAGGAAATGGACGCAGAGCAGACCGAAGCCTGGGACGCCGCCCTGAACGGCATCACGGACGCGGCGGCGCGACTGGACGTCCCGGTCGTCGTGGCCGCCACGCTCCCGGAGCTCATGCCGGAGGCGACCGCCGAGCACCTCATCGACCTGGGCGTGATCCCGGTGGCGGGCCTGACCGAGGGGCTGGTCTGCGCCCACGCCGTCACGGCCCGCTTCGACCCGCGCCGCCTGCGCGAGATCGCCGCGTGCGCCCCCCGGAGCCCGGATCGCTGGCTCAGGGAGGTCGAGGGCAAGGCCCTCCTGAAGGCCCACGGCGTCGCCGTCCCCCGGGGCGCGGTGGCGGAGAACGCGGAGGAGGCCGAAGCCCTCCTGAAGGAGCTGGGCACCGTCGTGGTCAAGGTCGACTCCGCCGACGTCCGCCACAAGGCCGCCGAAGGCGGCGTCATCCTCGGCGTCTCCACGGAGCAGGACCTCGAACGGGCCCTGAGGCAGCTTCCTCCGCCCGTCCTCGTCGAGGAGATGATCCCCCAGGGCGTCGAGGTCATGGTCTCCGTCAGGTACGACGCCGTCACCCCGGTCGTCGTCATCGCCCTCGGCGGGGCCTGGGTGGAGGTCTTCGACGACGCCGCGGTCGTCCCGCTCCCCGTCACGCCCGAGCGCGTGGCGGGAGCCGTACAGAAGATGAAGGCCGCCAGGCTCGTTCCGGACATCAGGACACTCGCCCGGACCGCCGTCGCGATCGCCGACATGACCCGTCAGGAAGGCTTCGCGCTGGTGGAGGTCAACCCCGTCATCCTGCGGGGCCGGACCGCGACGGCGGTCGACGCCGTCATCTGCCGAGCGCGCCCTGCAGGTCCATGACGTGGTCCTGGGTCTGCTGGAGCAGGGGGCGCAGGGCTTCGGCGACGTCGGGGAGGCCGAGTTCGATGGCCTGCTCGACCCGCTCGCGGTAACGGACGAGCTGGGTCTCCTCCAGTTCCAGGTCCAGCCGGAGGGCGGCGGCGCCGTCGGGGGTGTCGGGGATGGGCGGGACCTTCACCGAGGGGACGCCCCCGAGGAAGTCGATCTGCTCCGCCAGGGCGGAGGCGTGTTCGAGTTCCTGGGTCAGGTGGGCGCGCATCTCTTCGACGATGGGCTGGTATTCGGCGCCCTTGATGGTCGCCGCGTGCTGGGTGTACTGGACGATCGAGCGGTATTCGCTCTCGAGGTCCTCGTTCAGGAGCGCGATGAATGCCTGTTTGTCCATGCGGCTGCGGCTACCCCGCGATCGCGTTCCGACACCACCCGGGCGAGGCCGCGTAGCTGGGCGATCGAGGTGCGCAGGACGTCCACGCTGCTGTCGGGGTCGTCGACCCACCGCACGGGCACCTCGCGGATGCGCAGGCCGCGCCACTGGGCCTTGAGCAGCAGTTCGGTGTCGAAGAACCAGGCGTCGTCGGCCACGTGCGGGAGTAACTCCCGCGCGACCGGTGTGCGCAGCGCCTTGAAGCCGCACTGGGCGTCGGTGAAGGTCGCGCCGAGCGAGCGCAGCAGCCGGTTGTAGGTGCGGGAGATGAGCTCGCGCCGGGGTCCGCGCACCACCGAGGAGCCGGGGGCCAGCCGGCTGCCGACCGCGACGTCGCACTCCCCCGCCAGCAGCGGGCCGACGAGCGGCAGGAAGGCGGCCAGGTCGGTGGACAGGTCGACGTCCATGTACGCCACCACGTCGGCCTGGCTCCACGACCAGGCCTCCCGCAGCGCCAGTCCCCGGCCCTTGGACTCCAGGCGGATCGTCCGGACGTCGTCCAGAGACCTGGCGATCGACCAGGTGGCGTCGGTCGAGCCGTTGTCGGCCACGGTCACCTGGGCCGGAAAGGGGCACTCCCGCTTCAGGTAGTCGAGGAGCGTGGACACGCTGGAGGCCAGCACCCGTTCCTCGTTGTAGACGGGCAGCACGATCTCGATCACGCGGCGGAACCGGGGAGCCGTACGGTCACGGTCGTCCCGCCCGACGGGCCGCTCGCCAGGCGCACTTCCCCGTCGGCGGCCCTGACCGCCTGGGCGACGATGGCCAGGCCGAGGCCCGAACCGGGCAGGCTGCGGGCGGCGGGCGAGCGCCAGAAGCGCTCGAAGACGTGCGGGAGTTCCTCGTCGGCGATGCCCGGCCCCTCGTCCCGGACGGTCAGTTCGCCGTCCCGCAAGCGGACCGTCACGGTGCCCCCCTCTGGGCTGAACTTGACCGCATTGTCCAGAATGTTAACGGCCGCGCGCTCCAACCCGCGCACATCCCCGCACACCCGCCACGGGGACAACTCCACGTCGAAGACCAGGCCGGGGCCGCGCCGCCGGGCCCGGTCGACGGCGGCGGAGACCACGTCCTGGAACTCCACCTCGCCGGACACCAGGGCGTTCTCCGCGTTCCGCGACAGCTCCAGCAGGTCGGCGATGAGCGAGGACATCTCCTCGAACTGCTCCTTCACGCTGACCAGGAGCAGCCGCTTGCTCTCGGCCTCCAGCGGCCGTCCGGTGTTCTCGCTGCGGAGCAGCAGGTCGATGTTGGTGCGCAGCGAGGTGAGCGGGGTGCGCAGCTCGTGGCCGGCGTCGGAGACGAGCTGCCGCTGGCGGTCGCGGGAGGCGGCCAGCGCGGCGGTCATCGTGTTGAAGGCGGCGCCCAGACGGGCGATCTCGTCCTTGCCGTCGACGGGGATGCGGATCTCGAGGTCCTCGGTCCTGGCCACGTGTTCGACCGCGCCGGTCAGCGAGGCGACGGGGCGCAGGGCCGTACGGGCCAGATAGAGGCCGGTGACGCAGGCGCCGAGCACCCCGAAGGCGCAGACCCCGGCGAGCACCAGGCCGAGCGCCCGCAGCGAGGTGTCCATCTCGCGGGTCGACCGGAACACGGTCAGCGCGGTGCCGGGCTTGAACCATTCGGTGTAGGCGATGACGGGCGTCTGGTACTTGCCGCGCAGGACGCCGTCGCGCACCACCGGGCGGCCCTTGCCGGCGGTGAGGGCGAGTTCGGCCGGCAGGGGGTCGAGCGCCGAGGAGCCCTCCTGGCAGATCGACCCGTCGGCCTTGACGAGCTGCCAGCCGCGCCCCGAGGGGTCCCACGGCTGGTCGCGGTAGTCCTCCCCGCAGCGGGCCAGCGCCTGCGCGACCTGCACGTCGAGCACGGGGAACTGCTCCAGCGACTCCACCAGCTGGTCGCGCATCTGGTCGCGGACGATGAGCCAGCTCGCCCCGGCGCAGACGGCGATGGCGACGGCCACCGCCACCGCGATCACGAACGTGACCCGCCGCCGCAGGCTCACGGCGCGGCCTTCAGCACGTAGCCGACCCCGCGCACGGTGTGGATCAGCCGGGGCTCCCCCTCGGCCTCGGTCTTGCGGCGCAGGTACATGACGTAGACGTCCAGGGAGTTGGACGAGGGTTCGAAGTCGAAGCCCCACACCGCGCTGAGGATCTGCTCCCGGCTGAGCACCTGGCGGGGGTGGGCCAGGAACAGCTCCAGCAGCAGGAACTCGGTCCGGGTCAGGTCGAGCGGCCGGCGGCCGCGCCGCACCTCCCGGGTCGCCGGGTGCATCCGCAGTCCCTCGAAGGCCAGCTCGTCGCCGTCCGCGGAGGCCAGCGCGCTGCGCCGCAGCAGCGCCCTCACCCGGGCCAGCAGCTCGTCGAGCTCGAACGGTTTGACCAGGTAGTCGTCGGCTCCGGCGTCCAGGCCCGAGACGCGGTCGCCGACGGCGTCGCGGGCGGTCAGCATCAGGATCGGCACGCTGTCGCCCACCGCCCGCAGGCGGCGGCAGGTGGTGAGCCCGTCGAGGCGCGGCATCATGACGTCGAGCAGGACGGCGTCGTAGGCCTCGCGCTGGAGCTCGGCCAGCGCGGCCAGCCCGTCGGAGGCCGTCCCGACCCGGTATCCCTCGAACTCCAGGCTGCGCCGCAGCGCCTCACGCAGGGCGGGCTCGTCGTCGACGACCAGGAGCCGGGGTGTCTCGTCCGTCACGGTCACACGGTAACGACCGCCTCTGAGAGGACCCTTAACGTTCCAGAACGGCCATCGCCGCGTTGTGGCCCGGGATGCCGCTCACGCCGCCGCCGCGCCGCGCGCCCGCCCCGCACAGCAGCAGCCGTTCGTGGGCGGTCTCCACGCCCCAGCGGCCCTCGCCCTCGGCATAGGGCCACGACAGGTCCTGGTGGAAGATGTGCCCTCCGGGGAGGGCCGCGTCCTTTTCCAGGTCGAGGGGGGTCTTGGCCTCCAGGCAGCCGGGCAGCAGCACGTCCTCGATGGGTTCGGCCAGGACCGAGTCGATCGAGGCGAGGGTCCGGCGGACCGCCTCGTCCTTGGCCCCCGGGCGGTCGAACAGCCGCGCGGGCATGTGCAGGCCGAACAGCGTCATCGTCTGCGCGCCCGATGTGCGCAGGTCGGCGCCGAGGATCGACGGGTCGGTCAGCGAGTGGCAGTAGACCTCGGCGGGCGGCAGATCGGGGATCTCCCCCGCCGACGCCTGCCGGAAGGCGGCGGCGAGCTGGTCGCGGCTCTCGTTGATGTGGAAGGTGCCGCTGAAGGCCTCGCGCGGGTCGACCGAGCGGTCCTTCAGCCGGGGCAGCCGCCTCAGCACCATGTTGATCTTGAGCTGGGCGCCTTCGGGCCGCTGCGGGGTCTCCTCGCCCAGCAGGCCCGCGAGCGTGAAGGGCGGCACGTTCGCGAGGACCTTCGCGCCGGTCACGGTGTGCTCGCCGGTCTCGTCCCGGTACGTCACCTCGCCGGTCGCCGGGTCGATCGCGACCACCTCGGCGTTGAGGCGGATCTGCGCGCCGGCCTTCAGGGCGATCGCGGCCAGCCCGCCCGTGACGGCGCCCATGCCGCCCACCGGGACGTTCCAGTCACCCGTGCCGTCGCCGACGACGTGGTAGAGGAAGCACCGGTTGGCCAGCAGGTCGGTGTCAGGGTCGGCGAAGGTGCCGATCAGGGCGTCGGTCAGCACCACCCCGCGCACCACGTCGTCGGCGAACCACTCGTTCACCACCTGGCCGATGGGCCGTTCGAACAGATCGGTCCACGCCTCGCCCACCAGGTTCCTCATCGCGTCGCGCGGCATCAGCGGCTCGATCAGGGTGGGCGCGATCGCGGTCGCGGCGGCGGCCGTCATGGCGTAGAAGCGCCGCCAGGCCACGATCTCGTGGCCGCCACCGGTGATGTTCGCGAACGAGGCGGCGGTGCGGTCCTCGTCGCCGCCGTCGACCAGCAGGCCGCCGTCGCCGACCGGCGTGTACGACGAGTAGCGCCGCCGCCGCAGGTCGAGCGGCAGCCCCAGGTCGGTCACGACCTTGGAGGGCAGCAGGCTGACGAGGTAGGAGTAGCGCGAGACCCGGGCCTCGACGCCCGGGAAGGCCTGGGCCGAGATGGCCAGGCCGCCCACGTGGCCGAACCGCTCCAGCAGGAGCACGCTCTTGCCCGCGCGGGCGAGATAGGCGGCGGCGACCAGGCCGTTGTGGCCGGCACCGCAGATGACGACGTCGAACATGGTGGTTCCCCTCGTTTACCCGTCGTTTGGGCAGATTCGCAACGAAAACGGGAGCGTGGCTAGAGACCGGTCTGCCAATGGGGCTGCGGCGGGGACACCATGCCCGCACCTTACATTTGTGAGTGCTCTGGGACCACCTGCGACGTATGGGGAGATTTCAAATGATCAAGCGTTCCGAGGAAGTGGCGACCGCGCTCGCGGAGGGCCGGCCGGTGGTGGCACTGGAGTCGACCATCATCTCCCACGGCCTGCCGCAGCCCAGGAACCTCGAAGTGGCCCGTGAGCTGGAAGGACTCGTCAGGGCGGGCGGCGCGGTCCCGGCCACGATCGCGGTCCTCGACGGCGTGCCCCGCGCCGGGCTGACCGACGAGGAGCTGGTGCGGGTCGCGACCGAGCCGGGGCTGCGCAAGCTCGGCTTCCGCGACCTGGCGCCGTGCGCGACCCTCAAGCTGAGCGGCGCGACGACGGTCTCGGCGACCTCGTTCCTGGCCGCCCGCGCCGGCATCCGGGTGTTCGCCACCGGCGGCCTGGGCGGCGTGCACCGCGGCTACACCTCCGTGCAGGACGAGTCGGCCGACATCGACACGCTGAGCCGCACCCGCATCACCGTCGTCTGCGCCGGCGTGAAGTCGATCCTGGACGTGCCCGCCACCCTGCAGCGCCTGGAGACCCGCCAGGTCACCGTGGTCGGGTTCCGCACGAACGCGTTCCCCGGCTTCTACCTGCACACCTCCGGCGAGCCGGTCGACTGGCGCATCGAGTCGGCCGAGGAGGCCGCCGGCATCATGCGCGCCCAGGACGCCCTCGGCGGCCCCGAGACCGCCCTGATCGTCGCCAACCCCGTACCGGAGGACGAGCAGCTCGACCCGGCCCTGCACGACCGCGTCCTCGCCGAGGCCCTCGCGGCCGCCGAGACCAGCGGAGTGACAGGTCAGGCCATCACCCCCTACTTGCTGGAATACCTGGTCGAGGCCACCCAAGGCGCCTCACTTGCGGCCAACCTCGCGGCAGTACGCGGAAACACCCGCCTCGCGGCGGAAATCGCGTCATCCTGGACGCCGGAGAATTGAGGGACATGGGATCGGGGATGCAGGCGCGGCTGGTGATCGGCGATGTCGTGACCGACGCCGGATCCGGGGCCCCGTGACCCGGGACGTGAGGGGGCTACTGGTGATCGGCGATGTCGTGACCGACGTCGTCGCGCTCCATGCGGAGCCGGTGGCCACGGGCACCGACACCGAGGCCGACATCACGCTGCGGCCCGGCGGCTCGGGCGCCAACACCGCCGCGTGGGCCGCCCACCTGGGCGGCGACGCCCGGTTGCTGGCCCGCGTCGGCGCCGACACGGCGGCGTGGCACCTGAACGCGCTGAGCGGCGTCAAAACGCATGTGACCGTCGACCCCGCCCGCCCCACCGCCGTCGTGATCGCCATGGTCGACGACGCCGGCGAGCGGTCGTTCCTGACCAACCGGGGCGCGGCGCGGCACCTCGGCCCGGGAGACTGGACCGACGCGCTGCTCGACGGCGTGGACTGCCTTCACCTGTCCGGCTACCTGATGTGGACGCCGGAGGGGCTGGAGCTGGCCCGGATCGCCATGCGGGCCGCGAAGGACGTCACGGTCAGCGTCGACCCCGCCTCGACCAGGTTCCTGCGCGAGTTCGGGACCGAACGTTTCCTCGCCGAGACGCGGGCGGCGGATGTGATCATCCCCAACCGCGACGAGGCGCTCGCGCTGACCGGAGCCGCCGAACCCGAGCGGGCGGCCGAACTCCTCGGCGACATCTACGGAACCGCCGTCGTGAAGCTCGGCCCGGCGGGCGCGCTTCTCGCCCAAGACGGGCGTATCGTTGCTCGGGCCGGTGCCGTCTCGGCGGGGCCGGCCGACCGCGTCGTCGACTCCACGGGCGCGGGAGACGCGTTCGCGGCCGGGTTCCTCACGGCACGACTCGCGGGTTCCACCCGTTCCGAATGTCTCGAAGCGGGCTGCCGCGCAGGCCGGCGGGCCGTTGGGCTTGTCGGCGGCCGTCCTCCGGCCGTCAAGAACGCAACAGAGCTTTACCCTATTGACACCAATTGATAGCTTGCGGCGTAAGCTGCACCATTAGCAACAAGCGTCACTCTCGGGAGGGTGCGGTCAAACCGATGGACGCCGAGTCAACGATCTGCCTGAGCGATCTGGTTCCCGCTCTTCGCTGGAGCCGCCCCCAGCAGGTGGCCGAGGTGCTGGGAGATCCACGCCTCCCCGGCGGCTGGTGGGGCTCCGTCGCACTGGGCCGTGCCCTCGGCACGACCGGAGTTGACTGGGTCTGCGAGCGGCTCGCCCGGCTCGCCGTGACCCACCTCGACCATCTGCCGCTGACCGACTTCATGCCGGCCGTGCAGGTGCACACGGTCGACCGTCAGCTGCCCGGCTGGCCCGACCCCGTCCGCTCGGTGATCATCGGGCTGGGCGGCTGGCAGCGCCTGCGCCGCCTCACCGCGGGCGACCTCGACACCCCGTCTGCGGCGGCGACGCCCGAAGTGGTGCTGACGGCGGTGTTCAAGGAGATCTTCACGCACATCCGCATCGAGATCCCCGCCGAGACCGCCGCCGCGGCGGCCGCCACGGCCGCCGCGCCGCAGGCCAAGGCGCCCGCCCCGGTCCAGCAGCCGGCCAAGTCCGTCCCGCTGTCGGCCCCCGTGCCGGCCGTCGAGGAGACCGGCATGATGGCCGCGATCCCGGCGATCCCGGCGCGCGGCCAGGTCAACGGCGCGAAACCGGCCGTCAACGGCACCCCCGTGGTGCCGGCCCCGGCCAAGGAGCCCGAGAAGCCCGCCCCGCTCAACACGGCCGAACACCCGATGGTCGGCCTGGTCGAGCACCTGTTCCGCGAGTGGAACCAGCTGGAGCGCGCGGTCGCCGCGCAGCGCCTGTTCGCCGCCGAGCCGATCAGCCTCCGCACCCTCGCCCACGAGCTCAACGTCGACCGCGAGCTGCTGTCGCAGGCCCAGCGCACCGCCGAGGAGCGGGTGCTGATGTGGCTGCGCTCCCCCGACTCCGCCGCCCTGACGGGTCACCTGTTCG
Organism: Herbidospora galbida; assembly: GCF_005233835.1. Lineage (GTDB taxonomy): Bacteria > Actinomycetota > Actinomycetes > Streptosporangiales > Streptosporangiaceae > Herbidospora > Herbidospora galbida. The sequence continues at coordinate 38,784 of NZ_SZQA01000052.1, forward strand.
GCCTCACCGAGTGGCTCGGCACCGCCGCCACCCAGGAGCAGCTGATCGGCGCCGACCCGTCCCACCCGATCGAGGTCCCGGCGCTGCGTACGCCCCTGTGGCGGGTCCTGGTGACGCTCATGCCCGACCGCCGGCTGCAGGACGGCTGGCTCGTCGTGGGCGATCTGGGCGGCCTGCGCGACCGCACCCGCCAGCTGCTGTCGGCCCACCCGGCCGACGCCGACGTGATCGAACTGCTCGGCCAGCTCGGCATCCGTTCCCACTCCGCCAAGGCCTGGATGGAAGCCCTGCCGAAAACTCCCGCGAACGCGACGTCCCCCGTCAACGGCGGCGCCCCTGTGGGCGACGCGCCTCTGCCGCGCCGCACCCCCGGCGCCAACGGCCACCCGGCCCGCCCGGCGGGCGTGCCGATACCGAAGATGGCCCACAGCGGCCCCGACCCGGCGACCGCCCTGGCCGCGCTCAACGCCCTCACGGGCGGCGCCCCGCGCCCGCACCTGGTGCCCAGCCCGCGCAGCACGCCGAGCCCGGCCTCCGACCCGCGCCGCTGGCAGCGCATCGACGTCACCAGCGGGCACCTGCGCGGTGAGCCGGTGGCGGTGCCCGAGAACTACGCGGCCCAGCTCGGCATGCGTCCCGGCACCCTGCTGTCGGTGACCGGCCCCGGCGACAACGCCGTGGTGCTGGTGTGGCGCGACCGGCAGCCGGTCTTCGACTCGCTGCAGCCGGTGCTGATGCGGCTGAACGCGCGGCCGGGCGACTCGGTCTACGTGACCGTCGACGGCTACCGGCTCGACGCGCAGCTCACGTCCTAAGGGTTCTTGGGGCGGAGCAGCTTGCGGTAGTAGGTGGCCGACACCTCGTAGCCGGTCGCCTTGTAGAACTCGGCCGCGCGGCGCGTGGCCAGCGCGACGTATCCCGCGTCGCGGCTGCGCGCCCAGAGCTCGAACTCCGCGAGCAGGTGGCGGCCGAGGCCGTGACGGCGGAAGCCGCTCTCGATGATCGCCTCTTCCACCCACGCGACCCGGCCGTTGGCGAACAGGGTCAGGTGGGTGAAGCCCAGGAGGTAGCCCCTGACGACGCCGTCGACGGTGGCCACGAGGAGGAGCGCCTCCTCGTTCTCCAGGAGCTCGGGGAAGGCGGCGTCGAACGCGGCCCGCTCTGGTCGGAACGACACGGCGAATTCGCGAGCCAACGCGAAGATCTGCTCCGCGTCGGTCTTCTCTGCTCTGCGAAGCTGGAGATCACCGGACGTCATGAGAGGACTCTAGGATCCGTCCAACCTGCGCGTCCATCACCGGGATGCGGTCGCGCGGCTACCGAGTCCGTCCGAAACGCCTGGCTCAAAGGAAGTTTAAGCAGGTGGGAAGTGGTACGTCCGGCCACGTACCACTGGTGGTAATGGTGCCAAACTTTCGGACTTATCCGAGGAGGATCTGGTCGCCCTCGACCTTGATCGGAACCTCCGGGAGCGGGCTCTTGGCGGGGCCGCCCTGGACCGATCCGTCGGCGATCGAGAACTGCGAGTTGTGGCACGGGCACACGATCTTGCCCGCGTCGACGCTCTTGACCTTGCAGCCCTGGTGGGTGCAGACCGGGCTGAAGGCCTTGTAGGTGCCGGCCTCCGGCTGCGTCACCACGGCCTGCTCGGTGATCACGCCGCCGCCGACCGGCACGTCGGCCGTCGCGGCGAGCGCGGCGCCGCCGGCCGCGGGGGCGTCGGTCGCGGGGGCGTC
>NZ_SZQA01000053.1 GCF_005233835.1 Herbidospora galbida
CTGGCCCGACGAGGCGCGCGACGCGCTGGTGGGGCTGCTCGGGGCCGGGCGCGCGGCCGTGCCCGTCTGGGAGGAGCTCGACCAGGCGGGGGTTCTCGTACGCCTGATCCCCGACTGGGAGCGGGTGCGTCACCGGCCGCAGCGCAACCCGATCCACACCTACACGGTCGACCGGCACCTGATCGAGACCGTCGCCGGGGCCGCCGCGTTCACCCGCGAGGTGGCCCGGCCCGACCTGCTGCTCATCGGCGCGCTGCTGCACGACATCGGCAAGGGCTGGCCCGGCGACCACTCGACCACCGGCGAGGTGGTCGTCCGCGACATAGCGGCCCGCATGGGCCTGCCGGCGGCCGACGTTGAGGTGCTGGCCACGATGGTGCGCCACCACCTGCTGCTGCCCGAGACCGCGACCCGGCGCGACCTCGACGACCCGGTGACGATCTCCCGGGTGGCCGAGGCGGTCGGCTCCCACGAGGTGCTCGAACTGCTCGCCGCCCTGGCCGTGGCCGACGGCCTGGCCACCGGCCCGGCCGCCTGGAACTCCTGGAAGGCCAACCTGGTCTCCGACCTGGTCAGGCGGGTCAGGTCGGCGCTCGCGGGCACCCCGCCCGCGCCCGCTCCCGCGCTGTCGGCCGAACAGGCGTCGCTGGCGCGGCACGGCGGCGGCGCGATCCGCGTCAACGGGGGAGCGGTCACCGTCGTCGCCCCCGACCGGCCCGGCCTGCTCTGGCGGGCCGCCGGGGTGCTGGCCGCCCACCGTATGGTCGTGCGGTCGGCGTCGGCGGCCTCGGCCGGTTCGACGGCCGTCATCGAGTTCGCGGTGGTGCCGGAATACGGCTCCCCGCCCGACCCCGCCACGCTGGAGGCCGACCTGCGCCTGGTGCTCGCCGGGCGCCTGGACATCGAACAGCGGCTGGCCCGCCGCACCCGCTCGCTGCGCCCGCCCCGCGTGCCGGTCGCACCGCCCCGGGTGACCCTGGTCGACGACGCCTCGAACACCGCGACCGTCGTCGAGGTCCGCGCGCACGACCGGCCTGGCCTGCTGTGGAAGATCGGCCGCGCCTTCGGCGACTGCGGCCTGGACGTGAAGGCGGCCAGAGTGGAGACTCTGGGAGCCGAGGCGGTCGACGTCTTCTACGTCGTCGACCGTGCCGGCCGCCCCATCACCGATGAGGCGCAACGTGGTCAGGTGAGGGAGCATGTCCTTTCTGCACTCCGTTGATCATGTTTGAGTGCTTCAGTCCACTTACCACTTGGTAACGATTGTGTCCTCGGAGATGGGTAACCCCGTGGCCGATCATGACCTTGTGGTCGAATTGTGCCCGCTTGTATGGCTATGTCACTTCACGCTGTCAGGAGTGTGAAGGGCTTTTTGTCAAGTACGAATGGCGGGGGCCGGTGTCCACTCACAAGCGGGCAAGCCGTTTCGCGCTGCGCAACTGGCGTGTGCCCACAAGGCTCACTGCGCTGATCCTCGCGCCGACGCTCATCGCGGTCATCCTGGCCAGCATGCGGGTCGTCGGCTCAGTAGACAGCCTCTCCGCCTACGAGCGGACGGCGACCGCGGCTGAATACGCCGGTCGCCTGCGGGAGCTCGCGCAGCAGCTGGCGGCCGAACGCGACCACAAGGCCTGGCTCGACGGCCTGGTCGGCGTCCAGAGCGCGCTGCGCAACGCCGACGAGACGATCCGCCAGCATCGGGACACGCTGGCCGACCAGAAGCTGGTCGTCGACGGCATGATCAAGACGTCCGCGGCCGATCTGCGCGCCGTCGACGAGTCGTTCGGGCCGCGCGTCGTCGAAGACGCCCGCCAGGTGCTCAACCGCCTGGAGACGGTGGCCGACAGCCACGCCGCCGAACGCGACGACGACCCGGCGACCTCGATCTTCTTCGAGTACGGCGCCACCATCGCCACCGTCCTGCGCCTGCACGACGACCTCGGCGAACTCAGCGACGACCCCGGCGTGGTCGGCGCGTCCCGCGCGCTGAGCGCGCTGGCCCACGTCAAGGACGAGGCCTCGCAGCAGCGGGCCATCCTGGTCGGCGAGCTCCTGGAGCCCCGCCAGTCGTTCACCCCCGACGACCTCCAGAGCTTCCTGGGCTCGTGGTCGCGGCAGGAGACGTACGAGAGCTCCTTCAACGCCGAGGCGACCACGAGCCAGTTCCAGGCCTTCCACACCGCCCGGATCGGCAAGGCGAGCACCGACGTCGAGATGGCCAAGGCCTGGGCGGTCGCCCTCGGCTCGCGCAACCAGCCGCTGAAGCCGATCCCCGGCCGGGTGCTGACCGCGCAGGACTGGTTCCGCGACAACGGCACCGTGCTCGACGCGATCTCCGAGGTCGAGGCGCAGGTGGCGACCTCGCTGCGGACCCGCGCCGACGACCTGCGCTCGACCGAGCGCCGCAGCGCCATCGTGGCCGCCGCGCTGATCCTCGCGCTGATCCTGCTGGTCCTGGTGACGACCGTGCTGATCGCCCGCTCGATGGTGCGCCCGCTGCGGCGGCTGCGCGTCGAGGCGCTGGAGATCGCGGGCAACCGGCTGCCGGAGATCGTGCGCCGCATGCGCGAGTCGGAGACGGGCGACACCTCCCCGGCGGTGCAGCCCATCGCGGTCGAGAGCCAGGACGAGATCGGCGAGGTCGCGCAGGCCTTCGACGAGGTCCACCTCCAGGCGGTCAAGCTGGCGGGCGAGGAGTCCCGGCTGCGCAACAACGTCAACGCGATGTTCGTCAACCTGTCGCGGCGCACCCAGACCCTGGTCGAACGCCAGATCTCGCTGATCGACGGCCTGGAGCGCGGCGAACAGGACGGCGCCCGCCTGGCCGACCTGTTCAAGCTCGACCACCTGGCCACCCGCATGCGCCGCAACTCCGAGAACCTGCTGGTCCTCGCCGGGCACGAGACCGCGCGCAAGCGCAGCTCCCCGGCCCGGCTGGTGGACGTCGTGCGCGCCTCGCTGTCGGAGGTCGAGGACTACGAGCGGGTGACCGTGCGGGTGCACCGCTCGCCGGCCATCGCCGGGCACGCCGCCAACGACGTCGTGCACCTGGTGGCCGAGCTGGTCGAGAACGCCATCTCGTTCTCGCCGCCCAGCACCAAGGTCATCGTGTCGAGCAGCCCGATCGAGGGCGGTGCGGTGCTGCTGGCCATCACCGACAACGGCATGGGGCTGAGCCCCGACGAACTGCTGGAGATCAACACCCGGCTGGCCGAGCCGCCCGTCGTGGACGTCTCGGTCTCCCGCCGCATGGGCCTGTTCGTGGTCGGCCGCCTGGCCGGACGCCATGGCATCCGCGTCCAGCTCCGCCGCGGCGACAGCACCGGCATCATCGCGATGGTCCTCTTCCCGGCCGAGCTCATCAGCAACGCCGACGCCCCCGCCCCGGCCCCGCAGCAGCCCCAGATGACCCGGTCCCGGCCGGAACTCCCCACGGGCCCCCTGCCCGCCGTCTCGACCGGCCCGTTCACCCAGAACACGGGCCCGATCAGCGCCTTCGGGACGGGTCCCCACGCGACCGGTCCCGTCCAGGGCGGCCCGGGCGGCCTGCCCCAGCGCAAGCCCCCGTCGCCCCGCACTCCGGCCGACGACTCCTTCGCCTCGCCGGGCGGCCGGGTCCCCCGCCAGAGCCAGCCCCCGGGCGGCACCTTCCCCGGCTTCGAACGCCGCCACCCGAACAACCCGACCAGCTCACCCAACTCGACCGGCCCCATCGGTTCGCCCAATGCGACCGGTCCGATCGGTTCGCCCAATGCGACCGGCCCCATCGGCTCGACCGGTTCGACGGGCCCGATCGGATCCACGAGTCCGACCGGCCCGATCGGCTCCACCGGTCCGATCAGCCGGATCGGCCAGGCGGGTGCGGCTGGTCCCGGCGGTCCGGCGGGTCCCGGCGGTCCGGCCGGGCAGACCGGCAGGTTGCGGCCGTCGACCGGGGACACGCAGCCGACGCCGGTCGCGCCGCCGTTCACCGAGCACTCCGGCGCGTTCCCCGTTCTCGGGGCGCCCGCAGGCTCGGGGGCGCCGCCCGTCGGGCGGCCGGTGGCGGACACGCCGCTGGAGCGGGGTGACGAGTTCCTGCCGATCTTCGCGTCGGTCGAGTCGTCGGCCTGGTTCACGCGGCCGGACCCGGCCGCCGCTCCCGCCGCTCCTGGGGCTCCAGATGCCCCTGTGACGCCTGAGGCGACTCCGTGGGGCCGGCATGCCGATCAAGGCTTCCAGGCGGCCCGTGCGGCCAACGAACCGGCCTCGGGGGGCGTCACACAGTCGGGGCTCCCGAAGCGGACGCCTCGTGCCAACCTGGTGCCGGGTTCCGTCGGGACGCCGCCCCAGGGAGGGACGGGCACGCCGCCGCCGGAGTCACCCCGGCCCCAGGTCTCGCCCGAGGCCGTACGCGACCGGCTGTCCAGTTTCCAGCAGGGCGTACGCCGAGGGCGGGCCGAAAGGACGCAGGAAGGCACGGGTAATGAGGAGGAGGGCTCGTGACTGAGCTCAGCGTCGACGTCAGCAGGTTCGACTGGCTGATCACCGACTTCGTGGGCGGCACCCCGGGGGTGGCCCACGCGGTGGTGGTATCGGCCGACGGCCTGCGCCTGGCCCACTCCAACGGGTTCCCGCCCGACCGGGCCGACCAGCTGGCCGCGGTGGCGGCCGGGCTGGCCTCCCTGACCACCGGCGCCTCCCGGGTGTTCGAGGGCGGACCGGTCCGGCAGACCGTCGTGGAGATGCAGCGCGGACTGCTCATGGTGATGTCGATCAGCGACGGTTCGGCCCTCGCCGTGATGGCGTCACACGATTGTGATCTGGGCCTTGTGGCGTACCAGATGACCCTTCTGGTGGAGCGCGCCGGACAGGCGCTGACCCCGGCTCTGCGTGCCGAGCTGCACTCGGCGCGGCGGTGATGCCCGATGCGCGCGGGTGAGGGGACCGAGGACGAACCCCTTTTCCGTCCTTACGCCGTCACCGGAGGACGCGCCGAGCCGCGTTACCATCTGGCGATGGAGACGCTGGTCTCCACGGCGACCATGATGGGCGATGACTACTCCCTGCTCGGCCCCGAGCAGGAGGCGATCATGACGCTCTGCCGATCCGTGCGATCGGTCGCGGAGATCTCCGCGCTGCTCCGGGTCCCCCTCGGGGTGGCACGGGTGCTGATCGCCGACATGGCCGACGAAGGGCTGGTGCGTCTGCACATGCCACAGCTCATCAGCTCTGGTCAGCCCGACCTTAACTTGCTCGAAAGGGTGCTCAGTGGACTTCGCAGGCTCTAGTCGCGGCCTGACCTCGACGAAGATCGTCGTGGCGGGTGGTTTCGGCGTGGGCAAGACGACGTTCGTCGGCGCCGTCTCGGAGATCCTTCCGCTGACGACCGAGGCCGTCATGACCGACGCCAGCGCGGGGATCGACGACCTCGGGCTCACGCCGGAGAAGACGACCACCACGGTCGCCATGGACTTCGGTCGTCTCTCCCTCGATCAGGATCTGATCCTTTACCTGTTCGGAACCCCCGGGCAGCACAGGTTCTGGTTCATGTGGGACGATCTGGTCCGCGGCGCGATCGGTGCGGTCGTTCTGGTCGACAGCCGCAGGCTTGCCGACAGCTTCCCGGCGATCGACTACTTCGAGGAGGCGCAGCTTCCGTTCGTCGTGGCGCTGAACGGGTGGGACGGCGTGTTCATGCACGCCGAAGAGCAGATTCGCGAGGCTCTGTCGCTGCAGCCGCACGTGCCCATCGTGCGGACGGACGCGCGGTCCCGCGAAGCCGTCAAGTCCACCCTGATCACCCTTGTTGAGTACGTACTGACCGTACGTTCCGCATACGGTCGGCAATACTGATCGGGAACAATCCGCACCTCACGGGCATTGAGGGCCATCTGTCCCCGGCAGGTGGCCCATGTTTTTGTCCGGGTTGTGGCGGTTCGTGGATGTTTGAGAGTTGGGATCCCATTTCACTGGTTGACAGGATGCTGAAGCATCCTTCAAATCGAAGTGTGAACGTCCAGCTAACAATGTCCTGAAAAGTCTTGATCTGTGTTGATACGTGCTGCAACACTCCCCCTTTGGTCTGCCCCCCTGCAGACCATCAGGCAAATTTCAGAAGGAGTAGCGGTCGTGTCCCGAATCCGGCACACCCGTCATCTGCCGGCTGTTGTCACCGCCGCCGGCCTTGTCCTCGCCCTGGCCGCGTGTGGCGGCTCGAACTCCGCCAACACGGCGGACGGCGCCGCCGCGCCGAGCGCCACCGCCGCGCAGCTCGACCCGAACGCCGATCTCACCAAGCAGAGCCTCACCTTCACGATCTGGGACGGTTACAGCCCCGAAGACCTGAAGGAGCGGGTCAAGGAGAAACTCGGCTTCAACATCGAGAAGGCCATCCACGACACCAACGAGACCGCGATGGCCAAGATCATGGCCAGCAGGGGTGTCGGCTTCGACGTTGCGTTCGTCTCGGGCCAGTACGCCCAGGCCCTCAACGAGGCAGGCCTGCTGGAGCCCCTGCACAAGGAGCTCATCCCGAACCTCGCGAACCTCTACCCCGAGGCCTCGAACCTGTCCTACGACAAGGGCAACAACTTCTCGGTTCCCTACACCTGGGGCACGACCGGCATCTGCTACCGGACCGACCTGGTGAAGCCCGCTCCCACGAGCTGGAACGATCTTCTCCAGCCGAAGCCGGAGTACGAGAAGAAGATCACCCTCATGACGACCGAGCGCTGGCTCGCGCTGCCCGCCCTCAAGGCCATGAACGCGTCGATCAACACCACCGACGACGCCGTGATCGCCAAGGCCAAGGAGATGCTCGAGGCCGCCAAGCCCAAGCTCCTCGCCTTCGACGACACCGAGTTCGGCGCCAAGGTCGCCAAGGGCGAGGCCGTCATGGCCGAGGCCTGGGACGGCTGGTGCCCCACGGGTGAGCCCAACGTCGCCTTCACCGTTCCCAAGGAGGGCAGCGACCTCTGGGTGGACACGATGGTGATCCTGAAGGCGTCCAAGAACAAGGAAGCGGCGCACGCCTTCATCAACTTCATCCTCGACCCGGAGCAGCACGGCTGGGCGGCGACGAACATCCTGTACAAGGTTCCCAACAAGGCCGCCATGGAGAAGATCCCGGCCAGCGTCCTCGCCTCGAACGAGCCGCTGAAGTACACGCCGGCCGACCTGCTGCAGGGCGAGTCGATCATCGACCTGGGCGAAGACTCGGTGAAGTACACGACCCTGTCGACCGAGGTCACCGCCGCGCAGTGACGCAGTGACGGGCACCGCGGCGGAGTCCCCGGGGGCTTCGCCGCTTTTCGCCGCGTGCGTTGGAACGATCGTTTACCGCGAGAAGAGAACCCCAATGTCTGCTGAGAAGCCGCTGACCGTCCTGTTCATGCCGGAGAGCGCGTACGGGCCCACCAACAACTGCATCGGCATCGGAGACGTCCTCCTCAAGCGCGGCCACCGTGTGGTGTTCGCCGCCGAGGCGTCGTGGAAGGGCAAGCTGACCGCCCTCGGGTTCGAAGAGGACCTGGTCGACCTCGCCCCGCCGGCCGAAGACGCGGAGGAGCAGGACGCGGGCCAGTTCTGGAAGGACTTCATCCGCGACACCGCGCCCGAATACCGCAAGTCGACGCAGGAGCAGCTCGAGACGGTCACCAAGCCGATCTGGGACGCCCTCATCGACGGCGCCAAGTACTGCGAGCCCCAGCTCAAGGCGATCATCGAGCGGGTGAAGCCCGACGTCATCGTCGAGGACAACGTCATCGCCTTCCCCGCGCTGCTCACCGCGGGCGTGCCGTTCGTGCGCATCATGTCGTGCAACCCGCTGGAGATGCGCGGCGAGGGCGTCGCCCCGGTCTTCTCGGGTCTCCCGGCCACCGGTGAGGGGTGGAAGGAGTTCAACGCGGAGTACGACCGCACCCACCGCGAGATCTGGACGGCGTTCAACGAGTGGGTCGTGGAGCAGGGCGCCCCGCCGCTCCCGGACCTCGACTTCATCCACGAGGGTGACGCGAACCTCTACGTTTACCCCGAATTCCTCGACTACACTGTCGAGCGCCCGCTCGGGCCTTCGTGGACCCGGTTGGATTCGTCGGTACGCGAGACGGATGAGGACTTCACGTTGCCGTTCGAGCGCGGTGACAACGCGCTGATCTACTTCTCGCTCGGTTCACTCGGTTCGGCCGACGTCGAGCTGATGCGCCGGGTGATCGACGTGCTGTCGCGTACGCCGCATCAGTACATCGTCTCCAAGGGCCCCCTCCACGAGGAGATCGAGTTGGCCTCCAACATGTGGGGCGCCGAGTTCGTCCCGCAGACGAAGATCATCCCGCTGGTGGACCTCGTCATCACCCATGGCGGCAACAACACCACCACCGAGGCGCTGCACTTCGGCAAGCCGATGATCGTGCTGCCCCTGTTCTGGGACCAGTACGACAACGCCCAGCGCGTCGACGAGAAGGGCTACGGCGTCCGCCTGGACACCTACAAGTTCTCCGACGAGGAGCTCATCGGCGCCGTCGACCGCCTGCTCGGCGACTCCGCCCTCCGCGCCGACCTGGCCGCGAAGGGCGAGGAGCTCCGCCGTCGAGACGGCCTCCGCGTGGCCGCGGACGTCATTGAGAAGGTCGCGGCCAAGTAAGAAGCACCATTCGCACTGGATGTCCGATTCGGCGATCCGGGTGTAATTCGCTGATCTGGTAACAGTGTGTTCCAATTTCTGGTGCCATAGAGGGCAACAGGAGTGACAGGCGAGAGGTTGTAAAAGCCAGTGACAACGCACGACCCGCGAGGTGGCCTCGGCATCGAGGCAGGCGTGCAGGAGAAGGCGGCGCCCGCCCCCGCCGCCAAAGCTCCAGGGGCCGCGTTCATGCGGCTGGGAAACTGGCGGGTGCGCTCCCGTCTCGTCGCCCTGATCCTGCTTCCGACGGTGGTCGGTGTCATCTTCGCGGCGGTGCAGCTCACCTCCGCGGTCAACACCTCCGCCGAGTACCGGAGACTGACCGAGGTCGCGCGGCTCGTGGTCCAGCTCGACGGGCTGAACCACGAGCTGGCCCAGGAACGCGACTACACGGCGCTGTTCATCCAGGACGGCCGCAAGAACAGCCGCTTCGACGAGGTCCAGGACGTCTCCGGCAAGGTCGACGAACTTTCCGGCAAGGCACTTGCCACGCTCCAGTCGCTCGACTCCAGCCACTCGACCCGTGTGCTCACCCGGGCCGCCAAGATCGCCGGATGGCTCCGGGGTCTGCCCGGTCTCCGTGAGGGCGTTCTCAACAACGAGAGCGTGCCCGCCCGAGCGGCCATCGTCATGTACACGACGATGATCTCCGAGCTCACCTCGCTGCACGAAGACCTGATCCGCTCCGCCGGCTCCGACGAACGCCTGTTCGCCGACACCACCGCCCTGGCCGCCTTCACCCGGGCCAAGGAGGACATCTCCAAGAGCCGCGGCCTGCTGGCCATCACCCTCGCGAGCCGGCCGCAGCAGCGCAACGTCAGGTTCGACTACGACGACCTGTCCGACTTCCTGAGCGCCGGCCGCGACCAGGACACCCAGCTCGCCATCTTCCAGAGCGAGGCCTCGCCCGCCGACAGCCTGTTCTACCGCCAGACGGTCAGGGGCGAGATGACCGAGCGCGCCCACTCGATGCGCGCCGCCGCCCTCGCCCAGCTCCGCCAGTTCAACGGAGCGATCCAGGACCTCGACCGCACCCGCAACGACGACCTGCAGCGCTGGTTCGACTCCACCACCGCGACCGTCGACCTGATGCGCGAGGTGGAGAAGCGGGTCGGCGACTCGGTCGTCACCCAGTCGGTCGCGCTCCAGGACGCCGAGCAGCGCAGCGCCATCGTCTCCGGTGTGCTGATCGTGGTCCTGCTGCTCGTGGTCCTCGTCATCACCACCCTGGTCGCCGGTTCGCTCACCCGGCCGCTGCGCCGCCTGCGCCGCGAGGCGCTCGAGATCGCCGGTTCGCGGCTGCCCGACACGGTCCAGAAGCTGCGCGAGTCCGGTGAGGCCGCCGACCTGCCCGAGGTCGCCCCGATCGGCGTCACCACCTCCGACGAGATCGGTGAAGTGGCGCGCGCCTTCGACGAGGTCCACCGCGAGGCGATCCGGCTGGCCGGCGACGAGGCCCGCCTGCGGAGCAACGTCAACTCGATGTTCGTCAACCTCTCCCGCCGCACCCAGACGCTGGTGGAACGCCAGCTGTCCCTCATCGACGGCCTGGAGCAGGGCGAGCAGGACGAGACGCGACTGGGCAACCTGTTCAAGCTCGACCACCTCGCGACGCGCATGCGCCGCAACTCCGAGAACCTCCTGGTCCTCGCCGGCCAGGAACCCGCCCGCCGCTGGGGCCAGCCGGTCCCGATCGTCGACGTCGTCCGCGCCTCCCTCTCCGAGGTCGAGAACTACGAACGCGTCGCGATCCAGGTGCAGTCGGGCCCGGCCGTCGTCGGTCAGTCCGTCAACGACGTCGTCCACCTCATCGCCGAGCTGGTCGAGAACGCCATCTCCTTCTCCCCGCGCGAGACCCGCGTCACCGTGTCGAGCAACCGCATCGACGGCGGCGGTCTGATGATCTCCGTAAGTGACGTCGGCATCGGCATGACCGGCGACGAGCTCGCCGCCGCCAACTGGCGCCTGGCCAACCCGCCGGTCGTCGACGTGTCGGTGTCGCGCCGCATGGGCCTGTTCGTGGTCGGCCGCCTGGCCCTGCGCCACGGCATCCGCGTCCAGCTCCGCCAGCAGGACGTCGGCGGCCTCACCGCCATGGTGCTGCTGCCCGAGAGCCTGCTCTCCCAGCCCGCCGCCGCCTTCCCCGGCGCCCCGCAGCAGGGCCTGCCCGCCAACGCCCAGCCCGCGCTGCCCGGGTCGGCGACCGGTTCGTTCGGCGTGCCGGCCCCCGCCGCGTTCGGGCAGCAGCCCGCGCTGGCCAGCCCGACCCCGTTCGAGACGGCGCCGCGGCCCTTCGGCAGCGACGGGCCGCCCGACCCGTGGGCGAGCAACACCGGCGGAACTCCGTTCGACTCCTCGTTCGGCCAGCTTCCGCAGCGCAACCCCTTCGACAACCCGCCGCCCAACGCCCTGCCGCCCGCCGGGCCGCCCGCGGGTCCGCCCGCCACGCAGCGCAACCCCTTCGACCAGCCGGAGCGCGACCCCTTCGCGCCCATGCCGGAGCGGGGCTCCTTCGACACCGGTCCGCGGATGTTCGGCGGGGGGCCGAGCCCGACCGACACCGGTCCGTTCGACCGCAACGCGTTCGCGCGCGGCCCGCTCGACAGCGGCGCCTTCGAGCCGCCGTACGACCAGCGGGGTGGCTTCGACACCGGTGGTCACAGCACCGGTGGTCACGGCACCGGCGGTTTCGCCACGGGCGGCTTCCCCTCGGGCGGCTACCCGCATCCGGGCGCGAACGACACGCCGTGGCCGGGCCAGACGCCCGGAGCCGGCGCGCCTGCATGGCCCGGCGGACCGGCCGAGAACGGTTCCTGGCCGGGCACGCCCGCTCAGCGCGGGCCCTTCGAACCTGATGTCGACAACACCGGACCGCTTCCCGCGGTCCGCAACTCGCCCCTCGACGAGATCGACGAGTTCCTGCCGATCTTCGCCGCCGTGGAGTCCGACTGGTTCCGGCGTGCGCCGGACCAGCCCGAGGTTTCCGGCGACGACGAGAGCCCCGGTGAGCGCACCGCGTGGTCGTCCCCCGCGGTGGACGCCGGCTGGCAGGCCGCCCAGGCGGCAGCCGAGCCCTCACTCGGCGGAATCACCTCGTCCGGCCTGCCGAAGCGGGTGCCCAAGGCCAACCTGGTGCCGGGCTCGGCCGAAAAGGCCGCGCCCTCGGCTCCCGTGCCGGTGGCTCCCGCGCCGTCGCTGTCGCCCGATCGCGTGCGCAACCGCCTGGCCAGCTTCCAGGCCGGTGTACGCCAGGGCCGCGCGGTGGCGAGGGGAGACATCAGCGAGGAGCAGGGTTGGCCCGGGGCAAACCCCGCCCAGGGTCAGGGTCAAGAGACCGATAAGGATGAGGCATGAGGGAAATGAGCCAGGCCGCTCGCGGCGTCAATTGGCTGATCACTGACTTCGTGAACAACGTGCCCGGTGTGGCGCACACGGTTGTGGTCTCCGCTGACGGGTTGCCCCTGGCGTACTCGGAGGGATTCCCGAAGGATCGCGCCGACCAGCTCGCGGCGGTGGCCGCCGGGCTGATCTCGTTGACGCAGGGTGCCTCTCGGGTTTTCGAGGGTGGAGCCGTAACGCAGACCGTGGTCGAGATGCAGCGCGGGCTGCTGTTGATCATGTCGATCAGCGATGGTTCCTGTCTGGCCGTGCTCGCCGCGGCCGACTGTGACATGGGTCTGGTGGCGTACCAGATGACGCTGCTGGTCGAGCGGGCGGGTCAGGTCCTGACCCCGGCCGTCCGCGCCGAGCTCCAGGCTTCCCACCCCCGTTGATCGAGATTAGGAGGTCGCCGTGGCAGGCGGCTGGACAGGTGAGCCCCCGGCGGAGCAAAGTTCGCTGGTGCGCCCCTATGCGGTGACCGGTGGGCGCACGGCCCCGCGAGTTCAGCTCGCCATGGAGGCACTCGTCTCCTCTGTCATAGCGGCGCACGTGGACCTCTCGACCATGCCCCCGGAACGGCAGGCGATCACCTCGCTCTGCCGTCAGGTCAGGTCGGTCGCGGAGATCTCGGCCATGCTGCGCATGCCGCTGGGCGTGACGCGGGTCGTCATCGCCGACATGGCGGCAGAGGGCCTGGTGCAGGTGCACCAGCCGCAGCTCGACGCGGGTAAGCCGGATCTGGGTTTGTTGGAAAGGGTGCTCAGTGGACTTCGCAGGCTCTAGCCGGGGCCTGACCTCGACGAAGATCGTCGTGGCGGGTGGCTTCGGCGTCGGCAAGACGACATTCGTCGGTGCGGTGTCGGAGATCGTGCCGCTCACGACGGAGGCGGTGATGACCGACGCTTCGGAGGGCATCGACGATGTCGGCCTGACGCCGCACAAGACCACGACGACCGTGGCGATGGACTTCGGCCGGGTGTCGCTCGACCAGGATCTGATCCTCTACCTGTTCGGCACCCCCGGTCAGCACCGCTTCTGGTTCATGTGGGACGACCTGGTGCGGGGCGCCATCGGCGCCATCGTGCTGGTCGACACGCGCCGCCTGGCCGACAGCTTCCCGGCTGTCGACTACTTCGAGGAGGCGCAGCTCCCCTTCGTGATCGGCATCAACGGGTTCGACGGCAGCTACCCCCACGGGGAGAACGAGGTGCGCGAGGCGCTGTCGCTGTCGCCGCACACCCCGATCGTGCGCACCGACGCGCGGTCCCGTGACTCGGTGAAGAACACGCTGATCACCCTGGTGGAACACGCTTTGACGATGCGGGTCGCGGTCCCCGGCTGGCAGCGCTAGCCGGGGACCCCGGTCCCATGCTTCTGGTCAGGCACCGCTAGTTGGGCACGGCCTCGATGACGCTGGCCCACCCGGTCAGCGGCAGGATCCGCGCCGTGGTCAGGCCGCTCTTCTCCAGCAGCGTCTGATACTCGGCGGGCGTCCGCTCCATGCCGCCGCCCGAGAGCGACAGCATCCGGATGTCGCCGTCCTTGCCCACGTGGGGCGAGTCGTCGTCGCTCAGCACGATCTCCAGGATCAGCACCCGTCCGTCGTCGGGCATGGCCGCCCGGACGTTGCGCAGGATCCGCACGCTGTCCTCGTCGCTCCAGTTGTGGATGACGTTGGCCAGCAGGTACACGTCCGGGCCGCTCGGGATGCCGGCGAAGAAGTCGCCGACGACGAACTCGCAGCGGTCGGCGAGGCCGGCCTCGGTCAGCGCTTCCCGTCCGCTGCCGAGCACCCGCTCCAGGTCGAACAGCACGCCTTCGAGGTGCGGGTTGGCCTTGAGCAGCGCGCCAAGGATGTGCCCGCGCCCGCCGCCCAGGTCGATGACCTTGCGGGCGCCGCTCAGGTCGTAGCCGGCGGCCAAGCCGGCCGCGAAGGGCTCGGCCCGGACCGTCATGTAGTGGTCGAACAGCACGGCGATCTCGGGGTGGCGGCCCACGTACTCGTAGACGTGGCCGAACTTCTCCTTGAAGGCGCTGCGGCCGGTCCGGACCGTCTCGGGGAGCTGGCCCATGGCGTACCAGAAGGCCTCCTGGCCGACCATGCGCACGGCCGAGCGGACCGAGCCCGGCACGTCCTCGCGCAGCAGATGGCCCGACTCGGTGAGTTCGTATCCTTCGGGGACGGTACGCAGGAAGCCCATCGACGCCACCTCACGCAGCGTCCGGTGCAGCGACAGCGGGTCGGCGCCGCAGCGCTCGGCCAGGACATCCGCCGTCAGCGGGCCGGCCGCGAGATGGTCGGCGCAGCCCAGCTCCGCCATCGTGGCGAGGGCGGCGAAGCGGGAGATCCCGTAGATCGCATCCCATACCGGGGCGGCCGGGTCGTTCTGGGTCACCTGGTCTCCACTCCAAATCCGTGCGTGTTGCGGTGCGGGGTCATGCCGCGGACGAGACGGCCGACTTCGGCGCGGAGCCGTACGAAGGCCTCGAGTTCGCGGGTGTGGATCTGGTCGCGCGGCCCCGGCAGCTGGACGGGCAGGTCGCCCACCACCGTTCCGGGGGCCTTGCTGAGCACCACGACGCGGTCGCCGACGTAGACGCTCTCGTCGACGTCATGGGTGATCAGCAGGATGGTCATGCCGTGGTGGGCGCAGACGCGGAGGGTCAGATCCTCCAGCTCCTCGCGGGTCTGCGCGTCGACCGAGCCGAAGGGCTCGTCCATCAGCAGCAGTTTCGGCTGGTAGGCGAGCGCGCGGGCGATCGACACCCGCTGCTGCATGCCGCCGGACATCTCCCACGGGTACTTGGCCGCGGCCCCGGCCAGGCCGACCTGTTCGAGGGCGGCCATGGCGGCGGCGTCGCGCCGCTTCTTGTCCAAACCGCGGCGGCGCAGCGGCAGGCCGACGTTGGCCAGCGCCGACATCCACGGGTAGAGCGAGCGGCTGTAGTCCTGGAACACCACGGCCAGGTTCTCCGGGCTGCCGGCGACGGGTTTGCCGTCGAGCAGGACGGTTCCGCCGGTGGGTTTGATCAGCCCCGCGATCGACCGCAGCAGGGTCGACTTCCCGCAGCCCGACGGCCCGACGATGCAGACCACCTCGCCTTGGGCGACCTTGAGGTTGACGCGGTCGATGGCGCGGTAGGAGCCGTAGGTGTGGCTCAGATCGACTAACTCAAGCACCGGATCTTCCTAAACGTTGCGCCTGGCGTTGGCGTGCCAGGACAGGACGCGGCCCTCGGCGACGAGGAACAGGGCGTTGAACAGCAGGCCGAGCACGCCGAGCAGGACGATGTGCGCCCAGACACCGGTGTAGTCGTAGGACTGCTGCGCGTAGAGCAGGCTGTAGCCGATGCCACTGTTGCTGCCGACGAGTTCCGACACCACCATGAGGATCAGCGCCAGCGACAGGCTCAGCCGGAGGCCCGCGAAGATCTTCGGCATGGCTGAGGGGAGGATGACGCGGCGGAGGATGTCGTACCGGCTGAACTGGAAGACCCGTGCGGTCTCCAGGAAGCCCTTGTCCACCGCCCGGACGCCGTCGGTCGTGTTGACCAGCACCGGCCAGATGACGCCGAAGACGATGACGGCGAGCTGGGTGGGGGTGCCGATCTTGAACAGGACGAAGAAGATGGGCACCAGTAGCGGCGGAGGCAGGGCGCGCAGGAACTGCAGCACCGGGTCGGTGTACTCGGCCAGGCCGCGGATCCGGCCGAGGGCCACCCCGAGGGCGATGCCGAGCACGCCGGCGATGGTCCACCCGGCGAGCAGCCGCCCCAGGCTGGGCCCGAAGGTGTCGAGCGCGCTCTCGGTGAGCAGCAGCTGGGAGGCGGGGCCGCTCAGCCACATGTCGTAGAACTGGGTGGCGATCCGGCTGGGCGGCGGGAAGTACGGCGACTCGGTCACCCGCGTCAGCAGTTCCCACAGCACCAGCGTCACGGGCACGATCCAGAACCGGAGCACGCCGGAGGTCGCTCGTCTCACGTGGCGGCCCCCGCTCTGGCGCGATGCCACCGGAACAGCCGGTTCTCTCCGGCCACGAGCAGCGCGTTGACCAGGATGCCGAACAGGCCGACCAGGATGGTCGCGCCGATCATCAGGTCGAGCCGGTTGCCGCTCTGCGCGATGGTGATGTAGACGCCGACGCCCTCGATGCCGCCGGCGATCAGTTCCGACGTCACGACCAGCACGATCGCGACCGAGGCGGCCAGCCGGATGCCGGTGGCGATGAAGGGCGCGGCGCCCGGCAGCACCACCCGGTAGGCGACCGAACCGGGACCGAAGCCGAAGCTGCGCAGGGTCTCCTTGGCCAGCGGGTCGACGTCGCGCACGCCGTAGATGGTGTTGATGAGCACGGGCCACAGGGCGGCGTACACCGCGACCGTGATCCGCATGTGGGTGGTCTCCGAGTACAGCAGGATGACCAGGGGGATCAGCGCGACCGACGGGATCGGCCGCAGGAACTCGATCAGCGGCCGCACCGCCATCTCGGCGGGTTTGACCATGCCGAGCAGCAGCCCGGCCGGCACGGCGATCGCGATCGTCACCAGCAGCGCCAGCGCCCACGTGGTCAGGCTCGACCGGGCGCTGACGAGGAACTCCGGGTCGGTCAGCAGTTCACCGGCCCGCAGCAGGACAGTGGAGACGAGGGGCAGCCTTTCGGTGTCCCACGCGCCCAGCCGTCCCGCCGCCTCCAGAACGGCGAGCAGCCCCGCGGTCCCGATGAGACCGCGGAGCAGACTCGCCCCGTTTACCTTCGGCACGTCGTCACTGCGCGGGGGCAGCCGGAGCCATCAGGGCCTTGACGTCGAAGCCGGCCGGGATCATGCCGTACTCCGTCAGCGTGTCGGCGACCCGCTGCAGACGGGCCTCGCTGAGCGAGGTGGAGTAGGTGCCCAGGGCGATGACGGCCGCGGTGGCGGCGTCGATCTTGGTGTACTTGGGCAGCGCCTCCTCCACGACCTTGCGGTCGGAGGCGGCCAGGGTCTGCGCCTTGGCCAGGGCGCGCTGGAACGCGGCGACCGTCTTGGGGTTCTCGCTGGTGAACTTGTCGGTCATCACCCAACCGGCGATGGGGAAGTTCTCCAGCGGACCGGCCATGCTGTCGGCGACCTTCTTGGCGCCGGCCTTGGCGTTGGCCGAGATGAACGGCTCGGCGACCCAGATCGCGTCGACGGTGCCGGTCTCCAGCGCCGCGCCCATCTCGGGCAGCGGCATGGCGACGTACTGCTCCTTCTCGTTGATGGTGACGCCGGCGACCTTGGCGGTCGCGGTCACCGCGAGGGTGCCGATCGCGTTGAGGGTGTTCACCGCGATCTTCTTGCCGGCGAGGTCGGCCGCGGTGTTGATGGCGGCGTTGTCACCCTTGGCCATGATGACGAAGTTGTCGGGGGCGGCCTGGTAGCTGTCGGCCACCACCTTGAACTTGCCCGCGCCCGCCTGCTGGGCGAGGAACAGCGCCACGTAGTTGCCGAGCATGGCGTCGAGCTGGCCCGCCACGAGCTTGGGCGTGGCGGCGGCGCCGCCGACCTCGACGGAGATCTTGACGTCGAGGCCCTCTTCCTTGAAGAAGCCCCGGTCCAGAGCGATCTGGATGGGCGCGGCGTCGGGCACGGCCACGACGCCGATGGTCAGGGCGCTCTTCTCCAGCCCGCCGGAACCGCCGGTGGCGGAGCTCTCGGGCTCGCCGGTGCCACAGGCCGAAAGAGTCAACGCAGCCAGTACGCCCACGATGAGCGTCCGGCCCGCAAATAGGCGCCTCATAGGTTGAGTCTCCTTAGATGGGGGGATCGCACCCGCCCATGGCCGAAGATCGCGGGGCCCGGCGGGCGACGGCGAAGACTGTATCGGTTCGAAATCACCATCAACAGGAATAAGAGCACTATGTCACCAAACTTGTAAATAAATAAGGTCCTGTGACTTTTGGGGGGTTAAGTGAAGTAGTGGGCGTTTGGACCGGTCCATCGAACGTCTGACCCGGATCCTTCGATTCCATCAGGCCGTGACCTGGCCTGCGGTAACTATGTGATGAATCGTCATCTTTGGAGCGGTCCAAAACCAATGTGACTATTGGTGGACCTCCTAGTCATATGCTCCAATTGCCCCTGGCTTATGGGAGGTATCCCGAAGAAAATTGAAATTTCTTTATCGGAAGGGTGCGGCCTGTGAGGACGGCAACGATCGAACGTGATCACCGCACCGCGCCTGAGGCGCCGCCGGAACCCCCAAGGGAGCCGGCCGGTCATCGGGACACGACATCCAGCCGGATGGCGTTGCACAACTGGCGGGTGCGTAACCGCCTTATCGCACTGATCATGATTCCGACCGTCGCGGCGGTCGTTCTCGGCGCCATGCGCGTCATCAGCGCGGTTACCAGTGCCGCGGAATATCAGCGGGTGAGTGATATCGCCGCGTTCACGGGAACGCTCGGCGACCTCATCCAGGAGATCGAACTCGAACGAGATTTGACAATTCCGTACATCGCCGACAGGCGAAGTCAAGAGTCCGATCTCAACCTAATCGACGCACAACAGAACAAAGTGGACGTGCTTGCTGAAAAGGTGCGAGCACGCGTGCCGGAGATCCAGGGATCTCTCGGTGACCTCGGTAAAGAGAAGCTGACGCGGGTCGACGGTCGTCTGTCCGAGCTCAAGAACCTTCGCGAGATCACCATCAAGACCCAGCTCCCCGCGCTGCCCGCGGTGGACAAGTACTCCCTCGTCATCGGCGACCTGCTGCGCTTCTACGAGGAGGTCGGCCAGGCCGGCACCGACGAGTCCATCGACGGCACCGCCGCCGCGCTGACCGCGCTGGCCCGCGCCAAGAACGAGCAGTCGATCATGCGTGGCCTGCTCTCCCTGGGCATCAAGATGCGCAACTTCACGCCGATCGAGCTGGACGCCGTGACCGCCGCCCGCAAGCGGTTCGAGAGCGAGATCGCCGCGTTCCGCGCCGCGGCCACCCCGGCCGAACGGCAGCTGTACGCCGACACCGTGACCGGCTCCCGCGTCGACCAGGCCGAGTTCCTGCGCGGCTCGGCGATGGAGCGCATCCGCCTCGACCGCCAGCTGGTCAACCTCGACGGCACCCCCGGCGAGGACTCGGAGATCTGGTTCGAGTCCAGCACCTTCGGCATCAACCGGATGAACGAGGTCGAGAAGCAGCTGGTCGGCTCGGTCGTGAAGCAGGCCGACGCACTGGCCGCCTCCGACCAGCGCGGCGCCCTCATCAACATCCTGGTCGTCGTGGTCATCCTGGCGCTGGTGCTGCTCATCACCACCGGAATGGCCCGCTCGCTGACCACGCCGCTGCGGCGGCTGCGGTCGGAGGCCCTGGAGATCGCCGGGCACCGGCTGCCCGACCTGGTCCAGCGGCTGCGCGAGTCCGACGCCGCGCACGACTCGGTCCCGCACGTCGCCCCCATCGGCGTCAGCGGCTCCGACGAGATCGGTGAAGTGGCGCGCGCCTTCGACGAGGTCCACCGCGAGGCGGTCCGGCTGGCGGGTGACGAGTCGCGGCTGCGCAGCAACATCAGCGCGATGTTCGTCAACCTCTCCCGCCGCACCCAGACGCTGGTGGAGCGGCAGATCGCCCTGATCGACGGCCTGGAGCAGGGTGAGCAGGACGAATCCCGGCTGGCCAACCTGTTCAAGCTCGACCACCTGGCGACGCGCATGCGCCGCAACTCGGAGAACCTCCTGGTCCTCGCCGGCCAGGAACCCGCCCGCCGGTGGAGCCAGCCGGTGGAGGTCACCGACGTCGTGCGCGCCTCGCTCTCCGAAGTCGAGGGCTACGAGCGCGTCGTCATCAACGTCCCCGGTGAGGTCGCGCTGGCGGGTCAGGCCGTCAACGACGTCATCCACCTCCTCGCCGAGCTGGTCGAGAACGCCCTGTCGTTCTCCGCCCGCGACACCCGCGTCATCGTCTCCGGCAACCGCATAGACGGTGGGGGAGTGATGGTGTCGGTGACCGACTCCGGCATCGGCATGAGCCCCGACGAGATCGGCGCAACGAACTGGCGGCTGGCCAACCCGCCGGTCGTGGACGTGTCGGTGTCCCGTCGAATGGGGCTGTTCGTGGTCGGCCGGCTCGCGCTGCGCAACGGCATCCGCGTGCAGATCCGCAACCACGACGGCGGCGGTCTCACCGCGATGGTGCTGCTGCCCGAGTCGCTGATCGCCGTGCCGCCCGGCGCGGTCCAGCAGAGCCAGCACTTCGGCACCGGCGGGTACGCCCCCGCCTGGACCCCCAAGGGGCAGCTGCCCCAGATGCCGCCGCAGCACGAGACCACCGGCGGCTGGGGCCCGCCGCAGCTCGGCTCGACCGGTGGACGGCCCGCGCTGCCGTCGCCCGGTCCGCTGGGACCGTCGACGGGCCCGTACAACACCCAGCCCCCGCCGCCCGCCCAGCACACGGGTCCCCACCAGTACACGGGTCCCCAGCACACGGGGCCCCAGCACACGGGTCCCCAGCACACGGGTCCCCAGCAGACGGGGCCGCAGCAGTCGTTGTTCGGCCCGCCACCTCGGCAGCAGGGATCGGTGCCGACCGGGCCGAACGGTGCTCCGGGAGGTCAGCCCACGATGTTCGGACCGCCGCCCCCGATGCCGCAGCAGCCCGGAAACCCGCTGCCCCGGCGCAAGTTCGACTCCGCCCTCGGCGGCCTGTCGGGCCTGAGCGAACGGGACGCCGACGTCACCGGCCCGCTGCCCGCGGTCCGGGAACCGGCCGGACAGGACCGTCCGGAGGAGTTCCTGCCGATCTTCGCCTCGGTCGAGTCGGCGTGGTTCAAGAAGCCCGCCGAGGAGAGCAAGGCGGAGGACACCTGGAAGGAGTCCAAGGCCGACTCCGCGTGGGGGGTCGCCGCCGCGATCCAGCAGCCCCAGTTCGAGGCCAGCACCTCCGCCGGCCTGCCCAAGCGCGTACCCAAGGCCAACCTGGTCCCCGGCTCCGCTGAGCCGGGCCGGCAGGCGGCCGCCTCACCACCGCCCTCGCTCTCCCCCGACCGCGCCAGAAGCCGGCTCTCCAGCCTCCAGTACGGCGTACGCCAGGGCCGGGCCGTGGCCCGGGGTGAGATCAGCGAAGACGAGGGTTACCCAGGAAGAGGGGAATGACCAGCGTGAGAGAGATGAGCCAGGCCGCCCGCGGCATCAACTGGCTGATCAACGACTTCGTGATGTCGGTGCCGGGCGTCGCCCACACCGTCGTCGTCTCGTCCGACGGCCTTCCGCTGGCCTACTCGGACGGATTCCCGAAGGACCGCGCCGACCAGCTCGCGGCGGTCGCGGCCGGCCTGATCTCGCTGACCCAGGGCGCCTCCCGGGTGTTCGAGGGAGGCCCGGTCACGCAGACCGTCGTGGAGATGCAGCGAGGGCTGTTGCTGATCATGTCGATCAGCGACGGCTCCTGCCTGTCGGTGCTGGCGGCGGCCGACTGCGACATGGGGCTGGTGGCCTACCAGATGACGCTGTTCGTCGAGCGTGCCGGTCAGGTACTCACGCCCGCGGTCAGAGCGGAACTCCAGGCTTCCAACCCGAGGAGATGACCATGGACTCGTGGGGGTCGCCGCCCTACGGGGGCGGCCAGCCGCCACCGCGCCCGGAGCCGGCCTCGCCGGTCCGCCCCTTCACCGTCACCGGCGGCCGCACGACACCGCGCATGCAGCTCGCGCTGGAGGCGCTGGTGTCGTCGGCCACGTCGCTGCAGCACGACCTGTCCCAGCGGCCGCCGGAGTACCGGGCGATCAGCTCCCTGTGCCGTCAGGTGCGGTCGGTGGCGGAGGTGTCGGCGCTGCTGCACATCCCGCTCGGGGTGATCCGCGTGGTGATCGCGGACATGGTCGCCGAGGGCCTGGTGCACGTGCACCAGCCGCAGTTGGACGCCGGGATGCCGGACTTGGGCTTGTTGGAAAGGGTGCTCAGTGGACTTCGACGTCTATAGTCACGGCGGCGGCGCGAGCCGCAGCCTGACCTCGACGAAGATTGTTGTGGCGGGTGGCTTCGGGGTGGGCAAGACCACCTTCGTCGGGGCGGTCTCGGAGATCGTCCCGCTGACGACCGAGGCGGTGATGACCGACGCCTCCAAGGACATCGACGACCTCGGCCTGACACCCAACAAGACCACGACGACGGTGGCCATGGACTTCGGCCGGGTGTCCCTGGAAGAGGATCTGATCCTCTATCTGTTCGGCACCCCTGGTCAGCACCGTTTCTGGTTCATGTGGGACGACTTGGTCAGAGGCGCCATCGGCGCCATCGTCTTGGTGGACACGCGGCGGCTGGCCGACAGCTTCCCCGCGGTCGACTATTTCGAGGAGGCCCAGCTCCCGTTCATCGTGGGCATCAACGGCTTCAACGGCCTCTACCCCCATGCCGAGGACGAGATCAGGGAGGCCCTCACCCTCTCGGCCCACGTCCCGATCGTCCGTACGGACGCCCGGTCCCGCGATTCGGTGAAGAACGCCCTCATCACGCTGGTGGAGCACGCGCTCACCTCGCGTGTGGGCGGTCCTCGCTGGTGAGCGGATAGGCTTGGGGGGCCGGGGGTAGTCCCCTGATCCACGACGATTCCCTTCGAGGCTGGCCAATCACGTGTTCGAGACGCTTTCCGACCGGCTGACTTCGGTCTTCTCCTCGCTCCGGTCCAAGGGCAGGCTTTCCGACGCCGACATCGACGCGACCTGCCGTGAGATCCGCATCGCCCTGCTCGAGGCAGACGTAGCGCTGCCGGTGGTCAAGGACTTCGTGGCCCACGTCAAAGAGCGGGCCCGGGGAGCCGAAGTATCACAGGCGCTGAACCCGGCGCAGCAGGTCGTGAAGATCGTCAACGACGAGCTGATCGAGATCCTCGGCGGCGAGACCCGCCGCCTGCGCCTGGCCAAGACCCCGCCGACGGTCATCATGCTCGCGGGTCTCCAGGGCGCCGGTAAGACCACCCTGGCCGGCAAGCTGGCCCGCTGGCTGCGCGACCAGAACCACGCGCCGCTCCTGGTGGCCTGTGACCTCCAGCGGCCCAACGCGGTGCAGCAGCTCTCGGTGATGGCCGAGCGCGCCGGGGTCGCCGTCTACGCGCCCGAGCCGGGCAACGGCGTCGGCGACCCGGTCCGGGTGGCCCGCGAGTCGATCGACCACGCCCGCCGTCAGCAGCACGACGTCGTCATCATCGACACCGCCGGCCGCCTGGGCATCGACCAGGAGCTGATGGCCCAGGCCGCCCACATCCGCGACGCGGTCAGCCCCGACGAGGTGCTGTTCGTGGTCGACGCCATGATCGGCCAGGACGCCGTCACCACGGCGCAGGCGTTCATGGACGGGGTCGGCTTCGACGGGGTCGTCCTCACCAAGCTCGACGGCGACGCGCGAGGCGGCGCGGCCCTGTCGGTGCGCCACATCACCGGCCGCCCGATCATGTTCGCGTCCACGGGTGAGAAGCTCGAGGACTTCGACGCCTTCCACCCCGACCGCATGGCGGGCCGGATCCTCGACATGGGTGACATCCTCACCCTGATCGAGCAGGCGCAGCGCACGTTCGACGAGGCCGAGGCCGCCAAGATGGCCGGCAAGCTGGCCTCGGGCGACGACTTCACGCTCGACGACTTCCTCGAGCAGATGATGATGGTCCGCCGCATGGGCCCCATCAAGAACCTGCTCGGCATGATGCCCGGCATGGGGCAGATGCGCGACCAGCTCAACCAGGTCGACGACAGAGACCTCGACCGGGTCGCCGCCATCATCCGGTCGATGACCCCGGGCGAGCGGTCCGAGCCGAAGATCATCAACGGCTCCCGCCGGGCCCGCATCGCGCGCGGCTCCGGCGTGAGCGTCACCGAGGTCAACAACCTCGTGACGCGCTTCTTCGAGGCGCAGAAGATGATGAAGCGCATGTCGCAGGGCATCGGCATCCCCGGCATGCCGGGAGGCAAGCGCAACCAGAAGCAGGCCAAGCCGAAGAAGGGCCGGCGCGTGAGCGGCGACCCGCGCAAGGCCGGTCTGCCGAAGGAGCCCGCCGCCGACGCGCCGGCCAAGCAGCCGGGCGGCATGCTGGGCAACCTCACCCCCGGCAAGCTGCCCAAGGGCCTGGAGCTTCCGCCGGGCTTCGACCCGTCGAAGTTCAACCTGCCCGGGCAGAAGTAGCCGCTCAGATCTGGCACAATGTCATGTTGGAACATCGTGGTCCGGCGGGCGCCCTCTAATCCCCGCCTCCGCGCCTGTCCCTGGAGTGGCCGCCACCTCGTGCCCCACTCGATGTGACGCCGCTCATCCATTTTTGAAGCAGGAGAGACCACACCCGTGGCAGTCAAGATCAAGCTCAAGCGGCTCGGCATGATCCGCAACCCGCAGTACCGCATCGTCGTCGCCGACAGCCGCACCAAGCGTGACGGCCGTGCGATCGAGGAGATCGGGCTGTACCACCCGAAGGAGCACCCCTCGCGCATCGAGGTCAACTCCGAGCGGGCGCAGTACTGGCTGGGCGTCGGCGCGCAGCCGACCGACCCGGTCCTGAAGCTCTTCAAGCTCACCGGTGACTGGCAGAAGTTCAAGGGCGAGGCCGCTCCGGCCCCGCTGCTCGTCGCCGAGGCCCCGGCCGACCGCCACGCCGCCTACGAGGCCGCCGCCAAGGAGGCCCTGTCGGCCGACACCGGCGCCGCCACCACGCCGCGGAAGTCGAAGAAGGCCGAGCCCAAGGCCGAGACCGCCGCCGAGGCGCCCGCCGAGCCCACCTCGGAAACCGAGGCCTGACATGCTCGAGGAGGCCCTCGAGCACCTGGTCAAGGGCATCGTCGAACATCCCGACGAGGTCCGCGTTCGCGCGCGGAAGATCCGCACCGGGCGTGTCCTGGAGGTGCGGGTCCACCCCGAAGACCTCGGCAAGGTCATCGGGCGCGGGGGCCGCACGGCCAAGGCGTTGCGCACCGTCGTCAACGCCCTGTCCGACGGCAAATACGTGCGGGTCGACCTGGTCGATCTGAACGAAGCCCGCTGAGCGAGACGCGGACGGCCGAAAGGCCGGCTGTGGCTCGCGCCGGGAACCTGCCAAAGAACAAGCAGCCCCGTCATCCCGGGAGACCGTCATCGGTCACCCGGGATCGTCGTTTCTGGAGAACTCCTATGCAGCTCGTCGTCGGCCGGATCGGCCGCCCCCACGGCGTCCGCGGTGAGGTGACCGTTGAGGTCCGCACCGACGAGCCGGGAGAGCGGTTCGCGCCCGGAGCGCGGCTGGTCACCGACCCGGCCTCCCGGGGGCCGCTCACCGTCCGCCAGGCCCGCTGGCACAAGGGCATCCTGTTGCTGTCGCTCGACGGGGTCGACGGGCGGGAGGCCGCCGAGGCGCTGCGCGACACGATGCTCGTCATCGACTCGGCCGACATCGCGCCCTCCGACGACCCCGACGAGTTCCACGACCACCAGCTCATCGGGCTGGCCGTGGTGAACGCCGAGGGAGAGAGCCTCGGCGAGGTGACCGACGTGCTCCACCACGGGCAGGACCTGCTGGTCGTCAAGCGGCCCGGCCGCGACGACGCCTACGTGCCGTTCGTGAAGGCGCTGGTGCCCGACGTCGACCTCGCGGCCGGGCGGCTGGTCGTCTCGGCGCCTCCGGGCCTGTTCGACCTCGACGCCTGACATGCGCATCGACGTCATCTCGATCTTCCCCGAGTACTTCGCGCCCCTCGACGTCTCGCTGATGGGCAAGGCGCGGGCCAAGGGCATCCTCGACGTGCGCCTGCACCAGTTGCGGGAGTGGGCGCACGACGTACACAAGACCGTCGACGACACGCCCTATGGGGGCGGGCCGGGTATGGTCATGAAGCCCGAGATCTGGGGCGCGGCGATCGACGACGTGATCGCGGGCGGCGAGGGCCTGCCGCGGCTGATCGTGCCCACCCCGAGCGGGCGCCCGTTCACCCAGGCCGTCGCCCTGGAGTACGCCGCCGAACCGTGGCTGCTGTTCGCGCCGGCCCGCTACGAGGGCATCGACAGCCGGGTCATGATCGAGTACGGCTCCCGGCTGCGGCTCGACGAGGTCTCGATCGGCGACTACGTGCTGGCAGGGGGCGAGGCGGCCGTGCTGGTCATGGTCGAGGCCGTCGCCCGGCTGCTGCCCGGGGTGCTCGGTAACGCGGTCTCGGCGGTCGACGACTCGTTCGCGCCGGGGGCCATGGAGAACCTGCTCGAAGGGCCGGTGTTCACCAAACCGCCCGTGTGGCGCGGCCACGAGGTCCCGGAAGTGTTGCTCTCGGGCCACCACGGCAAGATCGCGCGCTGGCGCCGCGACGAGGCGCTGCGGCGCACCCTCCGCACCCGGCCGGAACTGATCGAACGCGGGGAGCTGTCGGCCGCCGATCTCCGGGCGATCGAGTCGTTTCGCGCCGATGGCGATCCTGTGGCAGACTGAAGCGCTGAATGCCTGCCGTTCGCAGGTAAGTCGTGCCCGCGTCCTTCTCGACGCCCCGCCTCGCAGGGGACGGACGGACCTCCGGGCGCTCTCTCAACTGATGAGGAACCTCAGTCATGCACACGCAGATCCAGGAGCTCGAGAAGGCTGCCCTCCGCAGCGACATCCCGGCGTTCCGCCCCGGTGACACGCTCGAAGTGCACGTCCGCGTCGTCGAAGGCAACCGCTCCCGAATCCAGGTCTTCAAGGGCTTCGTGCTGCGCCGCCAGAACGGTGGCCTCCGTGAGACGTTCACCGTTCGCAAGATCAGCTACGGCGTCGGCGTCGAGCGGACCTTCCCGGTGCACAGCCCGGTCATCGAGAAGATCACGCTGGTGACCCGTGGCGACGTCCGCCGCGCCAAGCTCTACTACATGCGTGACCTGCGCGGCAAGGCCGCCCGCATCCGCGAGCGCCGCGACGCCCTGCCCGCGAAGTAAAGCGGCATATCCCTGCAAGCCCGTGCCTGACCGGCGCGGGCTTTCGCAGTTTTGGCGCCCGGAAGCCGAGTCGGCGACGTCGCGTACTGTGACCATGATTTAGGCTCGTCTAGGCACGCGCGGGCGCGCCGCATCACTTGACTTCCCAGACCAGGACGGGGTGGACGTGGTCGCCGAAGACACCCATCAGAACGCCAAGCCCGGCAAAGACAAAAAGGGCGGCTCGTTCTGGCGTGAACTGCCCGTGCTGATCGTGGTCGCGCTGGTGCTCGCCCTGCTCATCAAGTCGTTCGTGGTCCAGGCGTTCTACATCCCGTCTGAGTCGATGGAGAACACCCTCCTGAAGAACGACCGGGTCCTGGTCAACAAGCTCGTCTACCGCGTGCGTGACATCGAGCGCGGCGACATCGTCGTCTTCTCCGGCGTCGACTCCTGGGCCGGCGAGGTCCAGTTCGACCCGCCCGCCAACCCGGTCGCCGGGTTCTTCCGCTGGGTCGGCACCGCGTTCGGCGTGGTCCCCGGCGAGAAGGACTACATCAAGCGGGTCATCGGCGTCCCCGGCGACAAGGTCAAGTGCTGCGACGAGGGCCGCATCACGGTCAACGGGGTGCCCCTCGACGAAGAGAGCTACCTCTATCCCGGTGACGTTCCGTCACTGGGCAACTTCGAGGTCGAGGTCGCCCCCGGCCGCCTGTGGGTCATGGGCGACCACCGCTCCGTCTCGCTCGACTCGCGCGCCCACGGCGGCGACCCGGGCGGCGGCGCCATCCCGATCGACCAGGTCATCGGCCGCGCGTTCGTGAAGGTCTGGCCGTTCGACCGGGCCGGGATCCTGCCGATCCCCGAGACGTTCGGCCAGAAGGGCCTGGCCGCCGCGGCGGGCGCGGCCCCGCTGCTGCTGGGCTTCGCGGGGGCCTTCCCGCTCATGGCCCTTAGGCGCCGCATACGCGTCAAGCGGTAGTCTTCGCTCCCGTGGCCGTCGCAGAAGAAGAGACCAACGCCTCCGGCAAGCCCGAGGAATCCGGCAAGCCGGAGAAAAAGAAGAAGTCCGCCCTCCGGGAGACGATCACCTTCACGATCGGCGGCATCGTCGTCGCCCTCCTGGTCCACTTCTTCGTCATGCGGTCGTTCTGGATCCCGTCGGAGTCGATGGAGAACACCCTGCTGGTCAACGACCGCGTGGTGGTCCTCCAGTTCGGCTCCATCGACCGCGGCGACATCGTCGTCTTCAAGGGCTGGGACGGCGAAGACACGATCAAGCGGGTCATCGGCAAGGGCGGCGACACCGTGAAGTGCTGCGACGCCAAGCGCCGCATCACGGTCAACGGCACCCCCCTCGAAGAAGAGGGCAAGTACCTCTACCCCGGCGACTACGCCGGCCGCACCTTCGAGGTGAAGGTGCCGGCGGGGCGCCTGTGGCTGATGGGAGACCACCGGTCCAACTCGATGGACTCCCGGGCCTACATCGACGACGAGTTCAAGGGGACGATCTCCGAAGACGACGTCATCGGCTTCGCCTTCGCCCGTTATTGGCCGCTTGACCGGCTCAGTCTCATATCGCGACCGGACACCTTCTCCAACGTCCGGTGATGGGGCGTACGCTGCTTCTGTCATGACAGTCGCTTACCGTCCGCGCCCGAGCGTGGTCCGCCGTGACTCCGGCCTCTACGGCTACGAGCGCGCCCTGGCCCGCCGGGGCCTCAAGCCCGTCGCAGGCGTCGACGAAGCGGGCCGTGGCGCCTGTGCCGGCCCGCTGGTGGTCGCGGCGGTGGTCCTCGGACGTGAGATCGACGGCCTCAACGACTCCAAACTGCTGACCGAGGCCCGCCGCGAGGAGCACTACGCCAGGATCATGGCGACCGCGAGGGCCGTCAGCGTCGTCGTCATCCCGCCCGCCGAGATCGACCAGCGCGGCCTCCACAAGTGCAACGTGGCGGGAATGCGGCGCGCGGTCGCCGGGTTGGGTCTCACACCCGGATACATCCTGACCGACGGATTCCCGGTCCCCGGCCTCCCGGCGCCCTCACTCGCCGTCTGGAAGGGCGACCAGGTGGCCGCCTGCATAGCGGCCGCGTCCATCATCGCGAAGGTGACCCGGGACCGCATGATGACAACCCTGCATGAATCATTCCCCCAATACGGCTTCGCCGGGCATAAAGGCTATGTGACCAGAGACCACAGAGCCGCCCTCGCGCACCACGGGCCAAGCCAGCACCATCGGTTCTCGTTCGTGACAGTGGCTCGGACGATGCCGGGTATGAGGATGCGGGAGAATGAACCAGGGGCCGAAACGGGGTTGGGAACAGGAGGGCCGGAATGAGCGCGGAGGATCTCGAGAAGTACGAGACCGAGATGGAGCTGCAGCTCTACCGCGAGTACCGCGATGTGGTCGGTCTGTTCACGTACGTCGTCGAAACCGAACGTCGGTTCTACCTGACGAATTCGGTCGACATGGAGGTGCGCACCGCCGAGAACGGCGAAGTCTTCTTCGACGTGAAGATGCAGGACGCATGGGTGTGGGACATGTATCGACCGGCGAGATTCGTGAAGAACGTACGAGTGGTGACGTTCAAGGACGTGAACGTCGAGGAGCTCGCCAAGCCTGACCTGGAGATGCCGAAGGAGGGCTTCTCCAGCTGAGGTCACGCGTCTTGGGGCCGGGTCCGCTGTCCGCGGGCCCGGCCCTTCGCTTTGTCCACAGGCCGGGGTTTTCCACAGGGGTCGCGCGGGGCGTTCGGGGGCGGGCGGGGTCTGCGAGCGTGGGGCGCATGGGAGCGGCGAAAGACGAGCTCGGGCGGGCCGGCGAGGAGATGGCGGCCGGTTACCTGGTTGGCGAGGGGATGGAGATCCTCGCCCGGAACTGGCGGTGCCGTGAGGGCGAGATCGACATCGTCGCCCGCGACGGGGCGGTGCTGGTGGTCGTGGAGGTGCGGACGCGGTCGTCTGGGGCGTATGGGTCGGCCTTCGCGTCGGTGACGGAGGCGAAGCTGGCGCGGTTACGGCGGCTGGGGGCTCGGTGGCTGGCGGGGCAATTTCAGTGGTTCGCGTCGGTGCGGATCGACGTGGTGGCGCTCGACGGCTTCGCGGGGACCTTCTCGATCCGGCACGAGAAGGGGGTGTTCTGATGACGATCCTTGCGGGGGTTCGGGGCGGGGCTGGTTGCCGGGGGGTTCTGGTGACGGCGTCCCGCTTGTGGCGGCTGGGGCCCGGTGGCCGGCCGAGCGGTTCGCGTCGTGCGGATCGACGTGGTGGCCCGCTGGAGATCGGGGTGGCTTCGACGGGGCTGTCGGCGGCCCTTGCGGCCGTTCGGGGCGGCCTCGACCGGGCCCGTCTGGCAGGCGAGGGTCTGGTGACGATGTCGCGGTGCTGGTTTACCTGCTGGCCTTGAGCCGGACTGGGTCTATCCGGCCTGGATGTGAGGGAACCTGTCGCTGATTGGCGGATTGATCATCAGCGCTGCGCCAGGCCTTATCGCCTGTGGACGACAGGGTCGTCTTCGCGAGGCAGGCCGGGATGGCCGCGCGGCACAGGGGTGGACGAAGCCCTGAGCCTCGCTGTGTGGCGTAGGCGAGTGGGGTCCTGCTCCTGGAGCGGTGGCTTTTCGGTGATCAACGGATCTATCGGCGTGCCTTCGGTGGAAGGCGTGAGAGGTGTTCGATGCCTGTTGCACGTACGCGGTCCGCCGCGCTGGTCGGGGTGGCCGGGCATACCGTCGAGGTCGAGGCAGATGTCGGCCGGGGACTGGTGGGGACCCACTTCATCGGGCTGCTCGACACGGCGATCAGCGAGGCCCGGGACCGGGTCAGGTCGGCGCTGCTGAACAGCAGGTTCGACTGGCCCGACGCACGGGTGACCGTCTCGCTCTTCCCCGCCTCGCTGCCCAAGAAGGGCTCCTCCTTCGACCTGGCCATCGCCATGGCCGTGCTGGGCGCGGCGGGGCTGGTGCCGCCCGAGCGGATCGCGGAGCCGTTCTTTCTCGGCGAACTGGGGCTCGACGGCCGGGTGCGGCCCGTCCGCGGTGTCCTGCCGGCCGCGCTCGCGGCGGTCGCGGCCGGGGCGCGGACGATGGTGGTGCCCTCGGCCAACGCCGCCGAGGCGGCCCTCGTGCCGGAGCTCGCGGTGCTGCCGGTGGCGTCGCTGGGGGAACTGGTGGCGATCCTGCGGGAGGGCGAGGCACGGGCGCGGGCGCCCTACTTCGATCCGATGGAGCTCGCCGTCCCCGCCGAGGATAAGAGCCTCGATCTCGCCGACGTGGCAGGTCAGGCACAGGGCCGGTGTGCCCTGGAGATCTGCGCGGCCGGGGGTCACAACCTGTGGTTTCTGGGGCCGCCGGGCACCGGCAAGACCATGCTGGCCGAGCGGCTGACCACGATCATCCCGCCGCTCGACCGTGAGCAGGCCCTCGAGGTCACCGCGATCCACTCCATCGCCGGCACCCTCCCCACCGACCGTCCCCTGCTGGCCCGGCCGCCGTTCGTCGCGCCTCACCACACCGCCTCGACGGCTGCGGTGATCGGCGGCGGGACGGGCCAGATCCGCCCCGGCGCGGTGTCGCTGGCGCATCGCGGGATCTTGTTTCTGGACGAAGCGCCGGAGTTTCCGTCCAGAGTGCTCGACTCGCTCCGCCAGCCGGTCGAGTCGGGGCAGGTCACGGTCTCGCGGGCGCACGGCTCGGTGACTTTCCCGGCCCGGTTCACCCTCGTGCTGGCCGCCAACCCGTGCCCCTGCGGGCTGAGCGGCGAGGCCGGGCGGTTCTGCACCTGCACTCCGGCCGTCCGGCGACGCTATCTGTCGCGGCTGTCCGGGCCGCTGCTCGACCGGATCGACGTGAAGGTACGGCTCTCGCCCCCCACCCGGGCCGAACTCCTCGCCGACCGCGCGCTCACCGAATCCAGCGCCACCGTCGGCGAGCGGGTCGTCGAAGCCCGGGAGCGCGCGGCCGAACGTCTGACCGGCACCCCGTGGCGCCTGAACGCCGAGGTCCCCTCGTCGCTGCTGCACGGCGGCTGGCGCCTCGACCACCGCGTTCTGGCCCCGCTGCACCGTGCCGTCGACCTGGGCACCCTCAG
Organism: Herbidospora galbida; assembly: GCF_005233835.1. Lineage (GTDB taxonomy): Bacteria > Actinomycetota > Actinomycetes > Streptosporangiales > Streptosporangiaceae > Herbidospora > Herbidospora galbida. The sequence goes on from NZ_SZQA01000053.1 coordinate 31,981, forward strand.
CGCCCGGGGCGTCGACCGCGTGCTCCGGGTGGCCTGGACGATCGCCGACATCAGCCGGCGTCCCCGGCCGACGGCCGACGAGATCTCACTGGCACTCACGATGTGGATGGGAGAGGAACTGTGACCGGTGACCGGGCCGCACGCGCGGCCTTGACCCGGATCGCCGAAACCGGCGACGAGACCATGGGCCGCCAGATCGCGGCCCACGGCGCGGAGGCCGTGCTGGCCGGAATCCGTACCGGAACCCTGGACGGGGTCGACGAACGCAGGGCGGCGGCCTGGCGCATGCGGGCTTCAGCAGCCGGCGACCCCGACGACGACCTCGCGCGCCACCGGTTCGTCATTCCCGGCGACCCCGACTGGCCGGGTCAACTCGACGACCTGGGCGACGCCCGCCCCATCGGCCTCTGGGTTGACGGCGCAGGCGATCTGCGCCGGGCCTCCACCCGGTCGATCGCCCTGGTCGGGGCAAGGGCGGCCAGCGCCTACGGGGTGAACGTGGCCTCCGAACTGGCCTGCCGCCTCTCCGACCGGGGCTACTCGGTGATCTCCGGAGGCGCGTACGGCATCGACGCCGCCGCCCACCGGGGCTGCCTGGCCGGCCCGTCGCCGACGGTCGCGATCCTGGCCTGCGGGGTGGACGTCCCCTACCCGGCGGCCCACCAGGATCTCTTCGCCGCCATCCGGGAGGAGGGCCTGGTGATCAGCGAATCACCGCCGGGGGTGAACCCGACGCGGTTGCGCTTCCTCGTCCGCAACCGGGTCATCGCGGCGCTGTCGCGGGGGACGGTGGTCGTGCAGGCCGCTCCCCGGTCGGGGGCGTTGAACACCGCCCACCACGCGTTCCAGTTGAACCGGCAGCTGATGGCCATCCCGGGCCCGGTGACGAGCGACGTCTCGGCCGGCTGCAACAACCTGATCCGTCTCGGAAAAGCCGTGTGCGTGACGTCGGCTGAGGAGATCCTGGAACAGGTCGGCCAGGCCGGAGACGACATCGCCCCCATCCCGCGTGGCCCCGTCACCCGCCGTGACCTGCTCAGCGTGGAGTCCAAGCGCGTCCTCGACGCGATGCCGGGCGGGCTGGGGGTGATCGGCCCGGCCGAGGTGGCGCTCAAGGCCGGTCTGCCGCTGCCGGTGGCCCTGGGCTGCCTGGGCGGCCTGGAGGCCGGCGGCTTCCTGAAGAGGGAGGGGACCGGCTGGCGGCTGACCGCTAGAGGAAGGGGAAGATAGACGGATATGTCGGGAGATCTTGAGGACGCGATACGGGCCTTCGAACGCCACCTCCGGGTCGAACGCGGCCTGGCGGCCAACACCGTACGGGCCTACATGGGCGACCTGTCGTCCCTGGCGGAACATCTCATCGACGTGGGCGCCGATCGGGTCGAACTGATCGACGTGGGGCTGCTGCGGGAGTGGCTGGGGGAGCAGCACGAGACGGGCAAGTCCCGCGCGACCCTGGCCCGTCGCACGGCCTGCGTCCGCTCCTTCACGGCCTTCTGCCATCGGGCCGGGTGGCTGGCCACCGATCCGGGCCTGCTGCTCGGCACGGCCCGGGCCAGACGAACCCTCCCGAAGGTCCTCGACCAGGCGGAGGCAGCGAGGATGCTGGACCTCTGGCGAGGTGGTGGAGGAGACGCTCCCAGCGGCGCGCGATCGGCCGGCGGTCTGCGCGACGAGACCGGTGACCACTCCGGCCACGCCTTCGACGGGCCAGAACCGAGTGGTTCGCCTTCCGGGGCTCGTGATCCTCGTGCTGAGGAAGTGATCTCACGCCAGGAGGCGGCCGAATCGGCTGCCGGACGCGGGGGCGCCTGCCACGCCGGTGATGATCTCGGCTCCGCACAGGCGACCACTGCTGCAGACGGTGCGGGCCGGTCCGGTCGCGGTGCTCTCGGTTCCCGGTCGAGTGCCGCGTTCCCGGAAGCCGACAGGGCCGGTGATCCGGCGCGAGGGCGTGCTGCCGAAGAGACGGCGGCCGAGGCTGAACCGCTCGTGGTGGCGAAAGGGCTTCGGGATCAAGCCCTGCTGGAGGTGCTCTACGCCACCGGGATCCGGGTCGGCGAGCTCTGCGGGCTCGACCTGGATGACGTCGACAGGGAGCGGCGGACCCTACGGGTGCTCGGCAAGGGCGGTAGGGAGCGGGTCGTGCCGCTGGGTGTTCCGGCGCTCGATGCGGTCGACGCCTGGTGTGTCCGTGGGCGGCCCATCCTCGTCTCGAAGAGGTCTGGCAGCGCCCTCTTCCTCGGGGTCAAGGGCGGCCGCATCGACCAGGGCGCCGTCCGGCGGATCGTGCACTCCCGGCTGGGTGAGGCGGGAGTGACGGACATGGGCCCGCACGGCCTCCGTCACACGGCGGCCACCCACTTCTTGGAGGGCGGCGCCGATCTCCGCAGTGTTCAGGAACTTCTCGGCCACGCGTCTCTGGGGACCACCCAGATCTACACGCACGTCTCCATCGAGCGTCTCAGGGCCGCCTATCAGCAGGCCCACCCCCGGGCCTGATCGCGGCGTGATCGCCTGCGAGGGGGAGCAGCCTGACCTGGCCCAAGCCCATCAGGTGCAGCGGATCCAGGTAGAGGTCGCCGCTCAGCAGGCCCCAGTGCAGGCACGTCGCCGGACAGTGCCCGTCGGGCCCGCCCACCGTCCCCAGTACCTCCCCGGTCCGCACCCGCTGGCCCTCGGTCACCGTCGCGTCGACGGGCAGATACGTCGTTCGCAGCCCGTTGGCGTGCGCGACCGTCACCACGCCACGTCCGGCCACCCTCCGCGCCACCGTGACCACGCCCTCCCCGGCCGCCAGCACCTCCTGGCCACTCACCGCCGGCAGGTCGACCCCGCGATGGCCGGACAGCCAGCGTTCCGGCGGGGGAGCGAAGAGGCGGACGGGTTCGGGCTCGCCGGCCAGCGGCCACCCCCATGGGGTCGCGATCACGAGCGCCACCGAAGCTGGGAACAACATGGGCGACAGCCTGGCGAAACCGATACGCACCGCGACCCGTCGGCGACCGCTTGTGGAAAACCGTTCGAGGTATGTCCGGATCTGAGAGATCAGCCTGTGGAAGAGCTTGTGGATAACTTGGGGATGCGGTGACCGGCGACGTCATTCACGACCTGGGGCTACTTGCCGGGGTCGACCTCGGCCACGTCAGGGTCACCGGCCAGGAGCCGGTCATGCCGTCGCCGTTCCGGATCGGCACCGCCGCCGCGGCCAGTGTCGGGGCGGCGACGGCGGTTGTCGCGGCGCTGAACGGGGAGCGCGGGCGGGCGGAGGTCGACCTGCGGCACGCCGCCGTCGCGTTCCGCAGTGAGCGGCACTTCCGGATCGGGGGCGAGCCGATCCCGCTGTGGGCGCCGATCAGCGGTGACTACGCCTGCGCCGACGGCCGGGTCAGGATCCACGCCAACTTCGACCACCATCGCGACGCGGCGATGGCGGCTCTCGCGCTTCCCCCGGACGCCACGCGGGAGCAGGTGGGGGAGGCGTGCGGAGGGCGTACCGGCAAGGAGATCGAAGAGGCGGTCACCCGGGCGGGCGGATGCGCGGCCGCGATGCGCAGCAGGACCGAATGGGCCGGCCACCCCCACGGCCGGGCGGTGGCCGGGCGGCCGGTGCTCACGCTCGACCGGCTTCCCGGGCCGCCGCCAGGGGAGACGGGGATGCGCGTGGTCGATCTGACCCGGGTGATCGCCGGGCCGGTGGCGAGCCGGTTTCTCGCCTCTCACGGCGCCGATGTCATGCACGTCTGCGGGAGCGGCGTTCCCGAGGTTCCCGGGCTGGTGCTGGAGACGGCGGCCGGCAAGCGGTCGTGCCTGATCGATCTGCCCTCCGGTGCCGAGCTGCTTAGGGAGCTCATCCGGGGCGCCGACGTCGTCATCCGCGGCTATCGTCCCGGCGCGCTCGACCGGCTCGGGTTCGGGACGGCCGATCTCGTCGCGCTGCGGCCCGGCATCGTCGTGGTCGACGTGTCCGCCTACGGGCCGGGGCCGTGGCTGGGGAGGCGCGGGTTCGACAGCCTCGTGCAGATGGTGACGGGGATCGTGGCCGAATCGGGTCCGCTGCCCTGTCAGGCGCTCGACCACGCCACCGGCTATCTCGCCGCCTTCGCGGCCGTGGCGGGGCTCCTGCGCAGACGGCGGGAGGGCGGGTCCTGGCACGCCACTCTCTCCCTCGCCGCCACCGCCCGCTGGCTGGACGGCCTCGGCCGCACGCCGCCCGGCGGCGAACCCGAGGTGGACGACCTGCTGGAGACGCGCGACGGCTACACCTTCGTCCGCCCGCCCGGGCTCATCGCCGGGCGTCCGCCAATCTGGTCTCCTCCGCCGCGTCCCGGAGAGCACGCGCCCGCCTGGTGAGGCCCGCCAGCGGCGACAGCCACAGGCAGGGGATCGTCAGCAGCGCCCCCGCGAAGCACACCCACATCGCCGGCCGCAGGCCCAGCAGCTCTCCGGCCACGCCGCCGAGCAGCCCGCCGACGCCCAGCGCGCCCTGCGTCAGGAAGTTGATCGACGCGTTCACCCGCCCGATCAGCTCGGGAGGGGTCTCCCGCAGCGACAGCGCACCCGAGCACACGCTGAAGCAGACCACGGCCACCCCCACCACGGCCTCGGCCGTGCCGATCAGCAGCACGCACCACCAGACCGGCCCGCTCACGGCCGCCATGACCAGGAACCCGAGCGGGAAGAACAGCACCGCCCCGAGCAGCACCGCGGGGCCTCCGAAGCGCCGTGACAGCTTGGGCGCCACGAACGCCCCCACGAGCCCGCCGGCGCCGAAGCCGATCATCATGATGCCGACGAGGCCGCCCGGCAGCCCGAGCACGTGGACGGCGTACAGCACGTAGACCGCCAGCTGGGCCGCCGCGAACAGGTTGACCGTCATGCCGCACAGCGCCAGAGCCCGCAGCACCGGGTGCCGGGCCAGCGCGGACATCCCCTCGGCGATCTCCCGCCGCAGCGCCCGCCGGGGGGCGACCGGGCGCTCCGGCTCCTCGGTGCGGATCGACCGCAGGAGCAGGGCCGAGGTCACGAAGGTCGCGGCGTTCACCAGCAGGGCCAGGGGCGCCGACAGCACGCTCACCAGGACGCCCGCGAGGCCGGGGCCGCCGAGCTGGGCGATGGAGAAGACCGACTGCATGCCGGCGATGGCCTCGGTCCGCTGGGGTTCGGCGACGACGCTGGTCAGGTGGGGCATGGTGAAGTTCCGGAAGGTGACGGTGCAGGTGCCGACCACCAGGGCCACGCCGATCAGCCAGTGGACCGTCAGCAGGCCGAGCAGCCAGGCGACGGGGATGGTCACGACGGCCGTACCGGAGATCAGTTCGCACAGCACCAGCACCGGGCGGCGTCGACGGACGCGGTCGGCCCAGACCCCGACGGGGAGGCCCACGAAGAGGAACGGGAGCGAGGCGGCGGCGGTGAGCACGCCCATCTCCAGCGGGGAGGCGGCGAGCAGAGTGACGGCGGTGAGCGGGACGGCGAGGCGGGAGACCTCGCTGCCGGCTTCGGTGACGGCCCGGGCGGACCAGAGGAGGCGGTAGTCACGCTGGCGGCGAAGGGGGATCATATTTATGAAAGTACTCTTTCAGAGTTATGAAGGCAATGCTTCATATCCTCGGACGCCCTACCGTGGAGCCCCATGAAGAGCCATCGGATGGTCACCGACGACGTCGGGCTGCTGCGCGCCATGGCCCACCCGGCGCGGCTGGCGATCCTCGGCCGGCTCCAGGAGGAGGGTCCGGCGACGGCCACCGAGTGCGCCGAGGTGGCCGGGCTGTCGCCGAGCGCGTGCAGCTACCACCTGCGCACCCTCGCCAAGCACGGCCTCATCGAGGAGGCCCCCGCCCGCGGCGACGGGCGCGAGCGCGTGTGGCGGGCGCTCCAGAAGGGCTGGGGCATGAAAGACCCCGAAAGCGGCGAACTCACCGCAGAGCTCCTCGCCGCCCAGAGCGCCGTCATCCAGACCGTGCTCGACGAGGCCTCCCGGCGCCTGGCGGAATATCTCGCCCAGTCGTCGCGGGAGTCGGCCGACTGGCGTCAGGCGACCCGGCTGGCCCACATGGTCCTCTACATGGACCCCGACGAGATCCGTGCGCTGGCCGAGCGCGTCGACGACCTCGTCGCCCCCTACCGCATCACGGAGCGCGACCCGGAGACCGCCCCCAACGGCGCCCGGGTGACCGAGTTCCAGCTCCGTCTCTTCCCCCGCGCTCCGAAAAGGACGTCAGAGGGCTGAGGTGCGGAGCACTGCTTCCGTGCGGCCACCCTGAGGCCGGACCGAGGCCCGTCACCTCCTGACGCGCGGGCAGGTCAAGTCGTCCACCGGTTCCGGGTAGACTGTCCGGTGGTCTCCGTTGGTGAGGCCGAATTCGCACGCCCATTCACGAAACGTCCTCTCGGTCCGCCGATCAGGCGGCTGGAACGGTTCGGGGCGTCAGGGCGCGGGCCGCCGGCCCGTGCGTATAACCGAGATCGTGGAGGACCATTTCATGGCCACCCCCGTCGTCACCATGCGACAGCTCCTGGAGAGCGGCGTTCACTTCGGCCACCAGACCCGCCGGTGGAACCCGAAGATGAAGCGCTTCATCTTCACCGAGCGCAACGGCATCTACATCATCGACCTCCAGAAGTCGCTGGCCTTCATCGACCGGGCCTACGACTTCGTCAAGGAGACGGTCGCCCACGGCGGCACGATCATGTTCATCGGCACCAAGAAGCAGGCGCAGGAGTCGATCGCCGAGCAGGCGGCGCGCGTGGGCATGCCCTACGTGAACCAGCGCTGGCTGGGCGGCATGCTGACCAACTTCTCGACCGTCCACAAGAGGCTCCAGCGCCTGAAGGAGCTCGAGGAGCTCGACTTCGAGAACGTCGCCGCCTCCGGCCTCACGAAGAAGGAGCTGCTGCTCCGCCGTCGTGAGAAGGAGAAGCTCGAGCGCACCCTCGGCGGCATCCGGGACATGTCCCGCGTCCCGAGCGCGGTCTGGGTCGTGGACACCAAGAAGGAGCACATCGGGATCTCCGAGGCCAAGAAGCTCGGCATCCCGGTCGTCGCCATCCTCGACACCAACTGCGACCCCGACGAGGTCGACTACCCGATCCCGGGCAACGACGACGCCATCCGCGCCGTCAGCCTGCTGACCCGGGTGATCGCCGACGCGGTCGCCGACGGTCTCATGACCCGCGCCGGCGCCTCGCGCGGCGGCGACGACAAGCCGGCCGGTGTGGCCGCGGCCGAGCCGCTGGCCGAGTGGGAGCGCGAGCTGCTCGAGGGCACCCCCGCCGCCGAGGCTCCGGCCGAGGCCCC
>NZ_SZQA01000054.1 GCF_005233835.1 Herbidospora galbida
GGCCCCGGCGCGCACCCCTGACCACACTCGCGACGGCCGAGGTCGACGGCCGGGCCGTCGCGGTCGGCGGCGCACCCGGGCGGCGCACCCGGGTCTGGGACCTGCGCACCGGCGCGGACCTGGGCACCCTCGGCGAGGCGGGCCGGGCCGTCGCCGCCGTCGGCCACCGGGCCGTGACCTGCTCCTCCCACGGCGTGGTGCAGGTCTGGGACCTGCGCACCCTGCGCGGCACCCCGCTTCCCGGCCCTCCCCGGGTGGGGGCGGTCGCCCTCGCGGGGGACGGCGTCTTCTACGCGTGGGAGGAGGGCATGTTCCTCGCCGCGGAGAACCTGGCCGACGGCGGATCTCTGCCGCTGAGGCACCCGCTTCCCTCACCCGGGGTCTCGGCGATCACCACGGTCCCCGGGGCCGTGGTCACCGCCTGGTGGCGGGACGGCGCGCTCAGGGTCCACGATCTGGAGACGGGGGAACGCCGCGTGCTGCCGGGCCACACCGGTCCCGTCTACACGCTGGCCTCTGAGGACGGCACCGTCGTCAGCGGCGGGCTCGACGGCCTGATCGGGATCTGGGACGTGGCGACCGGGGCGTCGCGGTCGATCGTGTCGCCCTGCGCCGTCGACGCGCTCACCGTCGGCGCGGGCCGGATCTTCGCGTGCGGGGCAGACGGCGTCACCCGGCTCTTCGATCTCGGCACCGGGGAACCCCTCGGAGGCCTGCCCACCGGGGTGGCGCACGCGATCGACGTACACGACCAGACGGTTCTCGTCGGCGGAGCCGACCTGCGGGTCTGGGACCTGCGCGGGCGGACGGGCCGGCGGCTGCGCGGGCACGCGGGCGCGGTGACGGCGGTGGCGCTGCGCGGCGGCCGGGCCGTCTCGGGCGGGTGGGATCACACGCTCCGGACGTGGGACCTGCGCACCGGCGCGGAGGTCGCGCCGCCGGTCACCTTCCCCTGGCCGGTCTCCGCGCTCGCCTGGCACCACACCGGGCGGCTCGCGGCCGGGACGTCGTGGGAGGTCGTGGTGCTCGAACCGTCAGAGCACTGACACGTGGACGTGGTCGTAGTGGTTGGCGGTCGCACTGCCGCGGTTGGCCATCATCTTGCCGGGGGCGCCGGTGCGGATGTCGTAGTACTTCTGCTGCCAGATGACGTACATGATGCCGAGGGCGCGGCCGTTGGTGATGCACCACTGGAGCAGGGCGTCGCCGCGGGCCTTGTTCGCGCCGGAGGCCATGCTGCCGCCGCCGGACATCATGAAGTCGCAGGCCCGGCCCTTGCCGTGTTCGCCGAAGTCGCCGGGACGCAGGCACCCCACGCCGTAGGGCATCGGGAACTGGGCCTGGATCGCGTTGCGGATGCTGACCATGCGGGCGGTGAGGCCGGTGCCGGCATCGGGGGTCTGGAAGCCGAACTTGGCCAGCAGCTTCTCGACGTCGCGCTGCTTGGCCTTGAGCTCCTTGATGTCCTTCTCGAGCTGGTCGACCTTCTGGTCGGCCTCTTTGGCGGCCTGCTTCTGCCGGTCGATGAGCCGCTGGACGTTGCCGAGCCGCTCGATCTTCTCGCTCGACAGGTAGGAGAGGGTGGCCGCGTTGCCGGGGTCGGACGACATCGAGAAGATGCTGACGGTGTCGAGGCCGCCGCCCATGTAGGAGGTCTGCGCGAACTGGATCGCCCGGCGTTCGGCCGCGCCGAGGTCGCGCCGCAGCTTCTTGACCCGCGCGTCGGCCCTCTCGGCGGCCTTCTTGGTGTCGTCGAGGGTGGCGATCTCGCCCCGGTATGCCTTCTGCAGGTCGGCGGCCTGTTTGGTCAGCTTGTTCAGCCGGGCCTGCCGGTCGGGTTCGGCGGCCGTGGGCGACACGCAGAGGGAGAGCAGGAGACCGGAGACGACGAGAGCCACGAGTGCCCGCCGCATGTGTCCCTCCCCTCCCAGTCGGACCGAAACTATAGAAGGCGATCTTGGGGGTCGCCACCCGAACCAGGGAACCCATGCGCCTTTAACGAAGATTCGTCCATTTTGTATGGGACGAGATGATGCGCGAGGACTGTCCCATCCTTGCCAAGCCCTCACAGAACATGATTCGGTCGGGTGCGGCAGACCTTATGGAGGTGCATTCCATGATCCAGCACGAGACGCTCTTCATCGGCGGCGACTGGGTTTCCCCGGCGGGCACCGGCACGATCGACGTGGTCTCCCCCCACACGGAGGAGATCGTCGGCAGGGTCCCAGAAGGCACCCCGGCCGACCTCGACCGGGCCGTCGCCGCCGCGCGGCAGGCCTTCGACCACGGCCCCTGGCCGCGCCTGACGATGGCCGAGCGGGCCGAGGCGCTGGGCCGCCTGGCCGGGCTCTACGCGGCCCGCGCCGCCGAGCTCGCCGACCTGATCACCCTGGAGATGGGCTCGCCCATCTCCTTCTCCCACTTCGGCCAGGTCGGCCCGCCGACCGGGATCCTCCAGTGGTACGCCGACCTCGGCAGGACCTTCCAGGTCGAAGAGCAGCGGCCGGGCATGTTCGGCGCGATCACCGTCCGCCGGGAGCCGGTGGGCGTGGTGGCGGCCGTCGTGCCGTGGAACGTCCCGCAGTTCGTCATCATGACCAAGCTCGCCCCGGCCCTGCTCGCGGGCTGCACGGTCGTGGTCAAGCCCGCGCCGGAGACCCCGCTCGACAGCTACATCCTGGCCGAGGTGATCCGCGAGGCGGAGATCCCGCCGGGCGTGGTCAACATCGTCGCGGCCGGGCGCGAGGCCGGCGAGCACCTGATCTCCCACCCGGGGATCGACAAGGTCGCCTTCACCGGCTCGACGGCCGCCGGGCGGCGCATCGCCTCGATCTGCGGCGAGCAGCTCAAGCGGGTCAGCCTGGAACTGGGCGGCAAGTCGGCCGCGATCATCCTCGACGACTGCGACCTGCCCTCGGCGATGGGCATGTTCTCCATCGCCGCCCTGCTCAACAGCGGCCAGGCCTGCGTGGCGCAGACCCGGATCCTGGCCAGCCGCAGCCGCTACGACGAGGTCGTGCAGGCGGTCGCCGAGATGGCCGCCGGGCAGCAGGTCGGCGACCCCGCCGACCCGGCCACCGGCATCGGCCCGATGGTCGCCAAGCGCCAGCAGGAACGGGTGGAGGACTACATCCGCATCGGCCTCGACGAGGGCGCCAAGGCCGTCGTCGGCGGCCTCGACCGCCCCTTCGACCGGGGCTGGTACGTCGCCCCCACGGTCTTCGCCAACGCCACCAACGACATGCGGATCGCCCGCGAGGAGATCTTCGGCCCGGTCCTGACGGTGATCCCGTACGACGACGAGGCCGACGCCGTGCGGATCGCCAACGACAGCGACTACGGCCTGTCGGGCAGCGTGTGGACCGCCGACGTCGACCACGGGATGGACATCGCCCGGCAGGTCCGCACCGGCACCTACGGCGTCAACATGATGAACCCGCTGGAGAGCGGCACCCCGTTCGGCGGCTTCAAGGCCAGCGGCATCGGCCGCGAACTCGGGCCGGAAGGGCTGGCGGGCTACCTGGAGTACAAGAGCATCGCCCGGCTGGGCTGAAGCGAGACGCGGACGGCCGAAGGACGGCCGTGGCTCGCGCTCGGAATCCGCCTTGAGGACAGGGTCACCCGGGAGGGTGCCCAACGCGCCCCCGCGACGCTGGGCCCCTCCCGCACCTTCATGTAGACGACGCCTGCGCCGATTTGGTTCGCGCGAAAATCCATTCTTCGATGCGCCGGATCAGATGGGCGCTCGCGGCGTTCTCGGCGTGCCCGAAACCGGGCTCGACCCAGAGCTCCTTCGGCTCGTTCGCGCAGGCGTAGAGCTGCTCGGCGTGCTCCAGGGGGAAGAACGCGTCGCTGTCGCCGTGGACGACCAACAGCGGCGTCGGGGACACCAGCGGCGCCGCCTCGTGGGGCGCGAGCGGGATCGGGTCCCAGGCGCCGACCTTGATCCGGGTGCGCTTGGCCAGCCGGGCGGCCAGCCGCCCCGACCTGCGCTCGATCGCCCAGTGGACCGTCCGCATCGGGCGGGTGCCCCGGTAGTACCACCGCGCCGGGCCGCTCACCGCGACCACCGCGTCGACGCCTCGGTTGAGCGCGGCGTGCCGGACGGCCACCGCGGCCCCCATCGAGAAGCCGACGGTCACCACCTTGGCGTAGTGGGCACGCGCGTGGCGTACGGCCGCGTCGAGGTCGAGGACCTCCAGGTCGCCGACGGTGCTCAGCCCCGAGGAGCGGCCGTGCCCCCGGAAGTCGAACGCGATCACCCCGGCCCGCCGCGCGAAGGCGGCGGCGATCCGCCGGTTGGCCGGGGAACGCCAGCTCCCGGTGAAGCCGTGGGCCAGCACGATCCCGAGTTCACCGTCGCCGGGCAGGTGCGCCGCGTCGATCCGGACACCGTCAGGAGTGCGCAACATGGCCCCATAGATCATGGGGGCAACATTACGACGCTGTGAATTGTCGCCCTCTTGCGGGCGGCAGGCTCGGAGCGGTAATGGCGATCAACTAAAATGGGAAGGTCGCGCCTTTGCGCGGCCGAACGCGTCTCCCGATCGGGAGCGAGACGCGGCACCGCCCCGACGACCAGAGCGAGACTCAACTATGCCTATGAACAGCCGCGACGACCTGCGGAACCTCGCGATCATCGCGCACGTCGACCATGGCAAGACGACGCTCGTCGACGCCATGCTGTGGCAGTCCGGGGCGTTCCGCGCCAATCAGGACGTCGACGACCGGGTCATGGACTCCAACGACCTGGAGCGCGAGAAGGGGATCACCATCCTCGCGAAGAACACCGCCGTGAAGCACGGCGGTGTCACCCTCAACATCATCGACACGCCCGGCCACGCCGACTTCGGCGGCGAGGTCGAGCGCGGCCTGTCGATGGTCGACGGCGTGGTCCTGCTGGTCGACGCCTCCGAGGGCCCGCTGCCCCAGACCCGCTTCGTGCTCCGCAAGGCCCTGTCGGCCAAGATGCCGGTCATCCTGTGCATCAACAAGGTCGACCGCCCCGACGCCCGCATCGCCGAGGTCGTCGACGAGGTCTACGAGCTCTTCATGGACCTCGACGCCACCGAGGAGCAGATCGACTTCCCGATCGTCTACGCGTCGGCCAAGGCCGGCCGCGCCTCGCTGACCCGCCCGGCCGACGGCGGCATGCCCGACGAGGAGAACCTCGAGCCGCTGTTCGAGACGATCTTCAAGACGATCCCGGCCCCGGTCTACGACCCGGTCGCCCCGCTCCAGGCCCACGTCACCAACCTCGACGCGTCCAGCTACCTGGGCCGCATCGCGCTGTGCCGGATCCACCAGGGTGAGATCAAGAAGGGCCAGCAGGTCGCCTGGTGCCGCACCGACGGCTCGATCCAGCGGGTGAAGATCACCGAGCTGCTGATGACCGACGCGCTGGAGCGCAAGCCGGCCGACTCGGCGGGCCCCGGCGACATCATCGCCATCGCCGGCATCCCCGAGATCATGATCGGTGAGACCCTCGCCGACCCCGAAGACCCGCGCCCGCTGCCGCTGATCACGGTCGACGAGCCCGCGATCTCGATGACCATCGGCACCAACACCTCGCCGCTGGTCGGCCGGGTCAAGGGCAGCAAGGTCACCGCCCGCATGGTCAAGGACCGGCTCGACAAGGAGCTCGTCGGCAACGTGTCGCTGCGCGTCCTGCCGACCGAGCGGCCCGACTCGTGGGAGGTCCAGGGCCGAGGCGAGCTCGCGCTGGCCATCCTGGTCGAGCAGATGCGCCGCGAGGGCTACGAGCTGACCGTCGGCAAGCCCCAGGTGGTCACCAAGGAGATCGACGGCAAGCGCCACGAGCCCGTCGAGCGCCTCACCGTCGACTGCCCCGAGGAATACCTGGGCGCGATCACCCAGCTCCTGGCCGTCCGCAAGGGCCGCATGGAGCACATGACCAACCACGGCACCGGCTGGATCCGGATGGAGTTCATCGTCCCGGCCCGCGGCCTGATCGGCTTCCGCACCGAGTTCCTCACCGAGACCCGCGGCACCGGCCTCGTCCATCACGTCTTCGAGGCCTACGAGCCGTGGTTCGGCGAGCTGCGCACCCGCAACAACGGCTCCCTGGTCGCCGACCGCTCGGGCCCGGTCACCGCGTTCGCGATGACCAACCTCCAGGAGCGCGGCGTGCTGTTCGTCGGCCCCGGCACCGAGGTGTACGAAGGCATGATCGTCGGCGAGAACTCGCGCAGCGACGACATGGACGTCAACATCACCAAGGAGAAGAAGCTCACCAACATGCGGTCCTCGACCGCCGACGTCACCGAGACGCTCATCCCGCCGCGCCAGCTCTCGCTGGAGCAGGCGCTCGAGTTCATCCGCGACGACGAGTGCGTCGAGATCACCCCCGAGACGGTGCGCATCCGCAAGGTCGTGCTCGACGCCTCCACCCGTGGCCGGACGGCCGCGCGGGCCAAGCGCGCCAACTAATCAAGAGAGGCCGCTTCGGCCTTTCTCCGTGCGAGCCTCCACCCTCTGTGCTTGCCTAGTCACGCAGAGTTGTGATTTGAGGGGGAGGCTCGCATGCCGGGCAAGGTTCATCTCGCGCTCGCCGGAGCGCTGCTCACGGGTGTCGGCGTCATCGGGGCCACGACGGTCGCCGAGGCCGGGCCCTGGAGCCGGGGCCGCTCGATCGCGCTCCACGACGCCGCCGGCACCCGCGTGGGCACCGTCGTGGTGCAGCGCAGAGGCGTCACCAAGATCCGGGTGGGGGTCCAGGTCAGGGGGCTGGCGCCGGGCTTCCACGGGTTCCACGTCCACACCACGGGCGTCTGCGACCCCAAGGCGGTCGATCCGGCGACCGGCCAGGCGACCCCGTTCTTCTCCGCCGGCGGCCATCTCGACGTCGCCAGGGCCGCCGGGGAGCCCGACACGACCGTCCTGCCGCTGCCGGTCGCGCCGCACGACCACGGCGACCACGCGGGCGACCTGCCGCCGCTGCTGGCCGGGGAGGACGGCGTGGCCGCCGCGTCGTTCATCACCGACCGGTTCAAGATCAGCAGGCTCACCGACGCCGACGGCGCCGCGTTCGTCGTGCACGCGCTGCCCGACAACCTCGCCCACATCCCCGAGCGCTACGGCGCGGCCGACGCCGCCACCCTGCGCACCGGCGACGCGGGCGGGCGGGTGGCCTGCGGCGTCCTGCGCTGATCGAACTCGCTGATTGAACTGCAAGTCAGTCACAAGGCCCCGGCGCGATCCTCGGAGCATGAGAATCGTCAGCGGGGGAACCTACGCGGCGCTCGTGGGCGCCTGGGCGTTGATCGCCCTACTCGTCATCGTGATCGGCTAGCTCAGCCGTACGCGCAGCCAGTCGACCAGCGGGGTGAGCTCGCGCCAGGCGGCGCGCACCCGCTGGGTCACCTCGGCGGTGTGGAACCAGGGGTCGGGCTCGAAGCGGTGACCCGCGTAGAGAGTCCGGTGCTTCATCAGTTCGATCCGGGGGTGGTCGAGGGAGACGCCACGGGGGCGCGTCTTCACTCGGTCACCCTCGATCGCGTAACGGCCGGGCAGCTCGGCCACGATCTTCTCCAGCTCGCCGCCGTGGTCGTCGTCGTCGACGGCGGCGCGGAAGCGGTGGGTCATCTCGCCCGACGCCCACCAGCCGCCGGCGACGTAGAGGCCGTCGGCGTCGACCTGGACGTAGTAGCCGACGCCGTCGAGCTTGGCCACATAGGCGCCCTGGTGGTCTTTGTAGGGCGTCTTGTCCTTGGAGAACCGGACGTCACGGTAGGGGCGGAAGACGTGAGGTTCGCCGAACTCGTCCGCCAGCTCGGCCATCAGCTCCTGCATGGGGGCTTTGACGGCGCTGTCGTAGAGGTGCTTGTTGGCGGTCCAGTAGGCCTTGCTGTTGTCGGCGATCAGCCCTTCGTAGAACAGCAGCGCCTCGTCGGGGAACCCGGTGAATGCCATTGGCCCACTTTATTCAGGCCGGTTGTCGAAGTACTTCTTGCCCGGGGCCATCTCGCCGAAGAGCTCGCTGATGGTGACGTACACGTAGCCCTTCTTGTCGAGCGCGTCGAGCAGGCGCGGCACCGACCGGACGGTCGACTCGTGGATGTCGTGCAGCAGGATCACCTCGCCGGGCTTGGCCGTGGCCGTCCGCCGGACGATGCGGTCGGGCTTGCGGACCAGCCAGTCCTGGGTGTCGACGCTCCAGATGATCTGGGCCAGCCCGTGGACCTTGCTGACCTCGCCGACCATCTTGCTGGTCGCGCCGTAGGGCGGGCGCATGGTGCGCATGCGCACTCCGGTGATCTTGCGGACGACCTGCTGGGTGCGGGCCAGCTGCCGGTCGACGCCGTGGCGCGACAGGCCCGAGAGCATGGCGTGGTCCCACGAGTGGTTGCCCAGCTCGTGGCCCTCGGCGACCATGCGCTTCAGCACCGGCGCCGACTCGGGCGTGACCAGCTTGCCGAGCACGTAGAAGGTCGCCTTGGCCTGGTGGCGGGCCAGGTGGTTGAGCACCTTGCCGGTCTCGGCGCCGGGCCCGTCGTCGAAGGTCAGCGCGACGCACTTGGCCTTGGCGCAGTCGACCCGCCGGATCGGCGGGAACGGCACCCGGGGGAAGTCGGGCTGCGCGAGCGTCAGCTTGCGGTTCAGCAGATCGGGGTCGGGGGTCTTCGCGTGTACCGGTGGCGTGTTCACCATGACACAGACGGTGACCGCCAACAGCCGCAGAAATCCCCGCATATTTCGTCCCCCCAGACGTCGAAGGGGGTTATGGATGGTCGTCCACGGTTTCCCCCCGCAGGACCTCGTTCTGGTCCTCCCACCAGGGCGGCACTTCCTTGATCAACCCGGCGTGCCGCCGGGCCACCCGGACGGCGCACCCGCGCGGATCATCTCCTGGGTGCCGACATCGGGAGGCACCTTCCCACCAGCGGAAACAGCCATCGCGATAGACGACCACCAGGCCGATCCACACACAGAGCGTAGCGTCGTCGCCCAGTTCGTAGGCGCCGTTCACGCCGAGTTCGATCAAGTCCGAATGCAGTTTTTGTATAGCTGCGCGGGACTCACTCACCGGGGCAACCTCCAGGACGAGACGCGCACATTGGTGGATGTACCCAAATTTGGGACACCGCGATGCAACGGCATGGAGTAATCATGGGACTCCATCCCGTCATCACGCAGGCATATTCCCCCCAAGGTTGCGCGTCCCGGGAAGTTCCTGCTGTATTCGGTTTATTGTCGCTTCCTGACGCATTGTCACGACGCAAGACGCTTGTTACGTTCATCCCCGTGCAGGCCGAACGGGGAAGTCGCGGTGCGGTGGCCTTCACGCACCTTGCTGTGCCATATGGGACGAGTGAGGAATACCTCCGGCTGGTGTTGCCGGCCCTCATCGACGGGTTGCGGCGGGGCGACCGCATCCTGTTGGTGGCTCCGGAGGAGAACCTCGACCTGGTCCGCGCTCATCTGGGCGCCGACGCGTCCCGCATCCGCTCCATCAGAAGCCAGGACTGGTACGGCCATCCGGCCCGCGTCCTGGCCGAATACTTCGACTACGCCCGCCGGGGCGGTCCGTCGCTGTTCGTCGGGGAGCCCACGTGGCGCACGCCCCGCGACGCGGCCGAATGGGCCAGGGTGGAGGCGATCGTCAACATCGTCTGCGCCTCCCTGAAGGGCGCGGCGCTGTGCGTCTACCGGCGCCCCGCCGAGGACGCCCTGCGGACCCACCCCCGCTACCTCGACATGGCCGGGGAGCACCGCAGCGGCGTGTACGTCCCCCCGCAGCGCATGAACTGGAACCCGCCGCCCTTCCCGGCCCCGCCGGACGGCGCCCGGGTAATGGAGTTCGACCTGCCGACCGTCCGCGACATGCGGTCGTTCGTCCGGACCACCGCCACCGAGGCGGGCCTGAGCGACGAGGCGGCCGGCTCGCTGGTCCTGGCGGCGGCCGAGATCGCCGCCAACGCGGTCGAGCACGGCGCCGGGCACGGCACGGTGACGATCTGGACGGCCGGCACCGACCTGGTGTGCGAGATCACCAACCCCGACGGGGGCGGGATCGAGGTCGAGTTCCCCGGCTACATCCCGCCGGAGCAGGAGTCGCTGCGGGGCTACGGCCTGTGGATCAGCCGCCAGCTGTGCGACCTGATGGAGGTCCAGACGACCGGCCGGGAGTCGCGCATCCGCCTCCACATGGCGATGGCCTAGGGCTCCCAGTCGAGGACCCCGTCGACCACCTGCGGCTGCCACCAGCCGGGCGGCCGGTTCTGCTCCAGTGCGTCGGCGATCTTCTCGAGCAGCTCCAGGTGCGAGCCGATCCGGACACCGCCCGCCTCGAAGGTCATCGACCCCTCGTGGTCCATGTCGCCGACGTCCCGGACGACCGAGTCGACGATCAGGTGGTTGCCCATCCCGTCCTCCCCGATGGGGATCATGCGCCCGTCCCACCAGTCGTCGCGCGGCCCGGCGACGTCCTGGTCCTCGAGGTCGCAGAGCCCTCGCCAGATCTCCTCGATCCGGCCGACCGGCACGAGGTGGTTGAGCATGACCCCCAGCCCTCCGTCGTGGCGCAGCAGCGAGGCCTTCAGCTCGTCCGGGAACCGCAGCCCCATCACGGCCTCCGCCTTGGCGATCTTCCGGGGATCGGCCGGGCCGTTCAGGCCGTCGTGGGACGCGGGCGCGTTCTCCTTGAGCCACGCCTCGATCCGCCGCCACTGGCGGTTCACCTGCCGGGTCGTCCTCTTCGCGGGCCGGACGACCGCCGCCCGCCCCTGCTCGGGGGCGCAGTCGGCGTCGGGTCCCGTGACCAGCGCGGGGGTGAGATCCTCCTGCGCCACGGTGCCGAAGATCTGGTCGTCTTCGTCCG
This sequence comes from Herbidospora galbida, assembly GCF_005233835.1. GTDB lineage: Bacteria > Actinomycetota > Actinomycetes > Streptosporangiales > Streptosporangiaceae > Herbidospora > Herbidospora galbida. Next base: position 10,841 of record NZ_SZQA01000054.1, read on the forward strand.
ACGTCCAGGAGCACTCGTAGAACACGCACTCGTACCGGGGGGCCGACGGCGCCTGGGGCTTGTCGAAGACGACGTACACGAGCAGCTGCCCCAGCGCGGCCACGACGGCGAGCACCAGCCCCGCGACCGCCCAGCGCGGCAGCGGTCGGCGCGGTTTCGGCACCCTCACGTCGGTGGGCCGCCCCAGGATCGGCTCCGGCGGCCAGGGGGCCGGGGTCTCGTCCACCGGCTCCGGCACGACGGGTTCCGGCGGCCGGGGACGCCGCAGGAAGAACACCACGGCCACGGTCGCCGCGACCGTGGCCGAAAAGAGGATCAACGCCCGGGGCGTGAGAAATCGCCGCACGCCCGGCAGGCTATACCGGGCGGCGATCTTCAAAAGCCGCCAGATTACGACAATCTCAAAATGTCAGTGGTGCGCGACACAATCGCGGGATGACCTATTTCCTCATCTCGTTCCCCAGCGCCGCCATGGTCCTCACCGAAGAAGAATTTCCCGACGTGGTCCGCGACTCCCACGCCGTCATCCAGGAGGCCAAAGACGCGGGTGTGTACGTCTTCGGCGGCGGAATAGACGAGGCCGTCGACCCCGTCCTCGTGGCCGCCGACGGCACGGTGACGAAAGAGACCACGAAGCTCGACGGCGGCTACACCGTCCTCGACCTGCCCTCCCATGAGGCGGCGCTGGAGTGGGCGCAAAAAATCGCCGTCTCCTGCCGCTGCCCTCAGGAGGTCCGGGCCTTCCAGTACGACCCGCACTCCTGACGCCCGCGGGCCGGTCGTCAGATCAGGCGGCCAGCGCCTCGCGCACGACGCCCTCCTCGCGGGCGTAGCCCTCGAGCATCCCCCGCAGCTGACGCCGTCCCCGGTGCAGCCGCGACATCACGGTGCCGATGGGGGTCCCCATCCGGTCGGCGATCTCCTTGTAGGCGAACCCCTCGACGTCGGCGAGGTAGACCGCCACCCGGAACTCCTCGGGCAGCGAGCGCAGGGCGTTCATCACGACGTTGTCGGGCAGCGAGTCGAGCGCCTCGTTCTCCGCCGAGCGCAGCCCCGTCGAGGTGTGCGACTCGGCGGCGGCGAGCTGCCAGTCTTCGATCTCCTCGGCGGCCGACAGCTTCGGCGAGCGCTGCTTCTTGCGGTAGTCGTTGATGAAGTTGTTGGTCAGGATCCGGTGGAGCCAGGCCTTGAGGTTGGTGCCCTCACGGAACTGGTGGTAGGAGGTGAACGCCTTGGTCACGGTCTCCTGTACGAGATCTTCGGCGTCGGCCGGGTTGCGGGTGAGTCGCATGGCTGACGCGTAGAGCTGGCTGGTCACCGGCACGACGTCGCGCTCGAACCAGGCCTGACGCTGCTCGTCGGTCATCGAGATCATGTCATCCCCCCTGCTGAACTCTCCCCCGTTACCCGTCCGATGGTGATCCATGCGGGTTGGGCGGATCCCGTCGTCATCGTTTCAACCGGCCCGTAAGTCGGGCGTTAGGCGGCGCATCGGCGGGCGTGGCATCGGTCACACGCAAGCCGGACAGGTCTCATTATCGTAACACCGAACCCCCTATCCGTCGTAAAATGTGTCAAACCACACTCACTACAGTGGGCCACATGAAACACGTGGACCGGCACGACCCCGCCACGCGGACCTGGGTGAACGACGCCATCCGTGCCGTCGAGGCCGACGCCAACCGCAGTTGCGACACCCATCTCCACGTCTTTCCTCTCCCGCCCTCGTGGGGCGTGGACCTCTATCTGAAAGACGAGTCGGTCCACCCGACCGGTTCACTCAAACACCGGCTGGCCCGCTCCCTCTTCCTTTACGGCCTGTCCAATGGCTGGATCGGCCCCAGCACCACGATCATCGAGGCCTCCTCCGGGTCGACCGCGGTCAGCGAGGCATACTTCGCCAGGCTCCTGGGTCTGCCCTTCATCGCGGTGATCCCAGCCACCACTTCGCCCGAGAAACGGGAGATCATCGAGTTCTACGGCGGCAAGTGCCACCTGGTCGACGACCCGGGGAAGATCTACGAAGAGTCGGCCCGCCTGGCCCTGGAGACCGGCGGCCACTACATGGACCAGTTCACCTACGCCGAGCGGGCCACCGACTGGCGCGGCAACAACAACATCGCCGAGAGCATCTACGAGCAGATGGCGATGGAGAGGTTTCCCGTGCCGGCCTGGATCGTGGTCGGCGCAGGAACGGGCGGCACCTCCGCCACGATCGGCCGCTACATCCGCTACCGCCGCCACTCGACCCGGCTGTGCGTGGCCGACCCGGAGGGCTCGTCGTTCTACCCGTCGTGGGTGACGGGCGCCGCCCACCCCGGCAAGCCCTCCCGCATCGAGGGCATCGGCCGGCCGCGCGTGGAACCGTCGTTCCTGCCGATGGTGATCGACCGCATGACCTCCGTGCCCGACGCGACCTCGATCGCCGCGATGCGCTGGGTCAACGAGGTCACCCACCACCAGGTGGGCGCCTCGACCGGCACCAGCGTGGCGGCCGCCATGGAGATCATCCGCGAGATGCGCAGCCACGGCATCAGGGGCAGCGTCGTGACGCTGATCTGCGACAGCTCCAGCCGCTACAAGGGGACGTACGAGAAGGACGCCTGGCTGAAGAAGAACGGCATCGACATCACCCCGGCCCTGGAGGAGTTCCGGGCCCTCTTCCGTCGGTGAGGTCTGCCATGATCGCCGGATGAGAAAGGCGACCGCCCGCTCCTACACGTGGCTCTACCGCGACTCGACCGACGACGCCGGCGACACGTGGCTGGAGGTCGCCTTCGTGCGCGGCCTGTCCCCCGACGACGCGCTCGCCCGTCTGAGCCCGGAGAAGGAGCTCTACGCCGCCCCCGCCGAGGGCGGCACGGTCGTGTTCTTCGGCGGCCTCAGCGGCCACCCCCGCGACCTGACCGCACGCCTGTCCGCCGGGACCACGGCCGCCCTGGTCGAGGTGACCGTGGACAGCGACCGGTTCGGCTACTACGAGGACGGCCGCCTGGTCACCGCCTTCAGCCTCTTCTCCTACGACCTCCGCGAGGGCCTCGACCCCGACCGCTTCGGGGCCGAGGTCGAAGACCTCCGCCTCCACCTCACGGGCGAGTCCGTCGACTTCCCCACCGACTACGCCGCCCGCGCGCTGGCCCTGGCCGACCGGGCGACGGGAGTCAGGCTGCCACGCGACCGCTCGGTTTAGCCGTTTCCGTGGAAGGGCGGGAAGGTCCCGCAGTTCGCCGACTTCAGCGGCAGGGCCGAGGTGATCTTGTCGTTGAACTTCCAGCGGGCGTCACCCAGGTCCAGCACCGACTCCCCCGGACGGATGCAGTACCTGCGGTCGTCATAGGACTCGTCGTCGTAGAGCACCCAGGCGACGCCGTCGTTGTTGACGACCGAACTGGCCTCGTCGCTGTCTCCGTCGAGATGCGACGTGGCCTCCGTGACGACGATCTTCTGCCCCCGGAAGAACTCGTCGTGGAACATGACCAGATAGGGGATCCCGATCGGTTCGGCCCGCGCCGGACCGGCCGCCGATCCCAGGACGACCGCCCCCATGGCCGACGCGAGCGTGGTGCGGATGAGCCTTCGCATGAAAACGCCTCCTGTGTCTTTGAGACTCAGGAGGCATCTTCCGAAAACGACCTTGTGCCCTGCTTGGAGGGCTCTGAGACCGTCAGTCGCCGAGGAGGGCGTCGACGAAGACCTCGGGGTCGAACGGCGCGAGGTCGTCGGGGCCCTCGCCCAGGCCGACCAGCTTCACCGGCACGCCCAGCTCCCGCTGCACCGAGATCACGATGCCGCCCTTGGCCGTGCCGTCGAGCTTGGTCAGCGCGATGCCCGTGATGTTCACGACCTCGCCGAACACCTGCGCCTGGCGCATGCCGTTCTGCCCGGTCGTCGCGTCGAGGACCAGCAGCACCTCGTCGACCTGGGCCTTCTTCTCGATGACCCGCTTGACCTTGCCGAGCTCGTCCATCAGGCCGGTCTTGGTGTGGAGGCGGCCGGCGGTGTCGACGATCACGACGTCGGCCTTGTCGGCGATGCCGCGCGCCACGGCGTCGAAGGCGACCGACGCCGGGTCGCCGGCCTCGGGCCCGCGGACCACGGGGGCCCCGACCCGGTCGCCCCAGGTCTGGAGCTGGTCGGCCGCCGCCGCGCGGAAGGTGTCGGCGGCGCCCAGGACGACCGTCTTGCCGTCGCCGATCAGGGACCGGGCCAGCTTGCCGGTGGTGGTGGTCTTGCCGGTGCCGTTCACGCCGACGACCAGGAGGACGGCGGGGCGCTCGCCGGGAGCGGAGGTGTGGAGGGTCCGGTCGAGGCCGGGGTCGATCTGGGTGAGCAGCTCGGCGCGGAGCAGGGCGCGGACCTCGCTGGGCGTACGGCTGCCCAGGACCTTCACCTTGGTCTTCAGGTCTTCGACCATGGCCCGGGTCGGCGCGACGCCGACGTCGGCCGTGATCAGGGTCTCCTCGATCTCGTCCCACACGTCGTCGTCGAGCCGGTCGCGCGACAGCAGTTCGAGCAGGCCCCGGCCGAGCGTGGTCTGCGAGCGGGCCAGCCGGGCGCGCAGCCGGACCATCCGCCCGGCCGACGGCGGCGGGACCTCGACCTCCGGCGGCTTGACCAGCTCCTCGACCGGAACGGCCGGAGGCGCCACCGTCTCGACGACCTCCTCCTCGACCGGCGGCGCGGGGGCCTGCGGGGTCGGGGCGGGAGGCGGCGGCAGGGTCGTCTTCGACCTCGGCCGTACGAGCAGGGCGGTGGTGCCTATGCCCAGGAGAATGACGACGATGATGATCGCGATGATGCCGATGTACCCATCCACAACACGTCAGTCTTCCAGAGGCCTGTCTATTGCCGCGCCTCCGGCGCGGTGGGCTTGCCGCTCTTGTCCGGTGTCTTCCCTCGTCACTCCGGCTCGCTTCGCTCTCCTGCGCTCCTCAGTCCAGACACCGGCGCGCAGGTGGGGCTGCAGGCGTCAGGCGTGTTCGCGTAGCCGCTGGCTGACGACCTGGGTGACGCCGTCGCCGCGCATCGACACGCCGTAGAGGGCGTCGGCGATCTCCATCGTGCGCTTCTGGTGGGTGATGACGATCAGCTGCGAGTTCTGCCGCAGTTCCTCGAAGAGGGTCAGCAGGCGCTGGGTGTTGGTGTCGTCGAGGGCGGCCTCGACCTCGTCCATCACGTAGAAGGGCGACGGGCGGGCCTTGAAGATCGCGACCAGGAACGCCACCGCCGTCAGCGACCGCTCGCCGCCCGACAGCAGCGACAGGCGCTTGACCTTCTTGCCGGGCGGGCGGGCCTCAACCTCGACGCCGGTGGTCAGCATGTCGGTCGGGTCGGTCAGCAGCAGGCGGCCCTCGCCGCCGGGGAAGACCCGTTCGAAGATCGTCGCGAACTCGCGCTGGACGTCTTCATAAGCCGCAGAGAACACCTGCTCGACACGGTCGTCGACCTCCTTGACGACCAGGAGCAGGTCGCGGCGGGTCTTCTTGAGGTCTTCGAGCTGTGAGGTGAGGAATGTGTGGCGCTCCTCCAGGGCGGCGAACTCCTCCAGGGCCAGCGGGTTGACCTTGCCGAGCTGCTGCATCTGCTTGTCGGCGATGCGGGCCCGCTTCTCCTGCTCCTCCCGCACGTAGGGCACCGGAGGATCCCCCGGGACGAGCGCCTTCGGGCCGTATTCGGCGATCAGGGCCTCGGACGCGACGCCGTACTCCTCGACGGCGCGCTCTTCGAGCTGTTCGAGGCGCAGCCGCTGCTCGGTGCGGGCCACCTCGCTGCCGTGGGCCCGGTTGACCAGCTTGTCGAGTTCGGAGCCGAGCTCGCGGACCCTGATCCGGACCGTCTTGAGCTCGGCGTCGACGGCCTCCCTGGCCACGGCGAGCTCGTCGCGCTCGGCGGCGGCCCGCATGATCGAGGCCTCCAGGGAGTGGAGGGCGACCCGGGCGGCCCTGACCACGGCGGCGGCAACGGTGGCCTGGCGGCGGCGGCGGGCCCGCTGGGCGGCGGCCTTCGCGCGATCGTCGCGTTCGCGCTGGGCCGCCCGCATCAGGCCGTCGGCCCGGCCGGCGATGCCCCGGACGCGCTCCTCGGCGGTGCGGACCGTCAGGCGGGCCTCCATCTCGGCCTGGCGGGTGACGCCGACCGTGGCGGCCAGGCGGTCGCGTTCCTCGGTGGTGGGCTCCGACTCCAGCTCGGCGGCGAACTCGGCCTCGGCGAGGCGTTCCTCCAGCGTGAGGGACTCCTCGCGGGCGAGCTCGCGGCCCTCTTCGGCGAAGGTCACCGAGCCCTGGAGCCGCTCGGCCTCGTCGAGGGCCGCCTTGACGTTGGCCTCCAGACGGGCGAGCTGCTTGGCGGCGTCGGCGAGGCGCTGGTCGGCGGCGCGCTGCCGGCCCCGGGCCCCGTCGAGAGCCGCCTGGGCCTGGTCGAGACGGGAGCGGGCGGCGTTGACGCCGTTCTGGGCGGCCGACTGCTGGGCCTGCGCCTCGGCCACCGCGCCCTGGGCCGCTTCGAGCGCCTCCTGGGCGGCGGCCTCGGTCTCGTGGGCCTCCTCCAGGGCGTAGGCGGTCTCCTCGCCCGCCGCACGGGCCCGGTCGAGGTCGGCGCTCGCCTGGTCGAGCGCGGCGCGGACCTGGAGGACCGAACCGCCGCCCGAACCGCCCTGGGCGGTGTGGGCCCCGAGGAGGTCGCCGTCGCGGGTGACCGCCCGCAGGTCGGGGCGCGACTCGACGATCGTGCGGGCGGCGTCGAGGTCGGGGGCGACGACGACGCCGTACAGCAGATGTTCAAGAGCGGGCCGCAGTCCCGGGGGGACCTCGACCAGGTCGGCGGCCCACTCGAACGCGCCCGCAGGCCGCGTGACCGCCGGGGCCGCGCCGATGACCAGGGAGGTCCGGCCGGTCTCCTTGGCCCGGAGCAGTTCCAGGGAGTCGAGCGCGGTCTCGACGGACCCGACCGTCACCGCCTCGGCCAGCGGCCCCAGCACGGCCGCGATGGCGGTCTCGGCCCCGGCCCGGACGCTCATCACGGCGGCCAGCGGCGCGTGCCCGCCGTCGGCCAGCAGAGCGGTGCCGTCGGCCCCGCCGGACAGGCTCAGCCCGAGCGCCTCCCGCCGGGCCTCCAGCGCGGTGACGGCCTTCTGGGCCTCCTGATCGGCCGTACGGGCGGCGGAGACCCCCGAGGACGCGGCCGACAGGGCCGCGCGGGGGCCGGCCAGCGCGGCGCGGGCCTCGTCGACGGCGGCCTTGGCCTCCTCGGCGACCTCACGGGCCGCCTCGACCTCGGCGCGGGCGAGTTCGACGCCCTCTTCTGCGACGGCCAGCTCGGCGGCGACCTCGGGGTCGGTGGCGGGCTCGGCGACCGCCTGGGCCTCCAGATCGCCCTGCGCCTGGGCGGCGCGTTCCCTGGCCTGCCGGACGGCGGCCTCCAGCCGGCCGATCTCGTCGTCGGCGGCCCGTACCCGTCCGCGGGCCGACTCGGCCTGCCCGCGCAGCCGCGCGAGGGCCTCACGGCGGTCGGCGGCGGCGCGGGCGGCGATGGACAGCCGCCGCTCCTCGCCGGCCAGCGCCTCTTCGGCCTCCCCACGGGCGTCGACGGCCGCTTCGAGGCGCATCTGGGCCTCGTCGAGCGCCTCCTGGAGCACCCGCTCCTTCTCGCGGATCTCGGCGGCCTCGCGCTCGAACTCCTCGGGGTCGCGCCCCCGCCGCTCGATCGAGGCCGCGTCGGTCGCGTGGCGCTCCCGCTCGGCCGCCAGGTTCTCCACCGAGCGCAGCCGCTCCCGCAGGGCCGACAGGGCGTAGAACGTCTCCTGGGCGACGGTCAGCCGGGGCTGGGCCTCGGCCGCCGCGGCCTCCAGCGCGGCCTCGCGCTCCTGGTTCTCGTTGAGCCCCTGCTCGACCTGCGAACGCCGGGCCTGTACGGCCGCCTCGTCGGCCGCCTCGCGCTCCAGCAGTTCACGAAGGGAGACCACGTCGTCGGCCAGCAGCCGCAGGCGGGCGTCGCGCAGGTCGGCCTGGATGACGGCGGCCTTGCGGGCGATCTCGGCCTGGCGGCCCAGCGGCTTGAGCTGACGCCGGAGCTCGGTCGCGAGGTCCTGGACGCGGGTGAGGTTGGCCTGCATCGCGTCGAGCTTGCGGAGCGCCTTCTCCTTGCGCTTGCGGTGCTTGAGGACGCCGGCGGCCTCCTCGATGAACGCCCGCCGCTCCTCGGGACCGGCGTGCAGCACCTGGTCGAGCTGGCCCTGGCCGACGATGACGTGCATCTCCCGGCCGATGCCGGAGTCGGAGAGGAGTTCCTGGATGTCGAGCAGGCGGCAGGTGTCGCCGTTGATGGCGTATTCGCTCTGGCCCGACCGGAACATGAGGCGGCTGATCGTCACCTCGGAGTATTCGATCGGCAGCGCGCCGTCGGTGTTGTCGATGGTCAGCGTGACCTCGGCGCGGCCGAGCGGCGGGCGCGAGGAGGTGCCGGCGAAGATGACGTCTTCCATCTTGCCGCCGCGCAGCGACTTGGCGCTGTGCTCGCCCATCACCCAGGCGAGGGCGTCGACGACGTTGGACTTGCCCGACCCGTTGGGCCCGACGACGCAGGTGATGCCGGGCTCGAACTGGAGCTTGGTCGCGGACGCGAAAGACTTGAAGCCGCGCAGGGTGAGGGTCTTCAGGTACACCTCAGGAGCCCCTCCCTGCGCCGACAGTACCGGGGAAGACTATCGCCTGCATCCCGGATAAGCGGTCGGGGAACTCAAAGCGAGACGCGGCGCCTTGAGGAAATGACGAGGGACGCCCCTACGAGGCGCCCCTTGCAATTGATTTCGTGAAAACCCGGTCTCTCAGGTGAGAGCCGGCTCGCGATCCTGCAGCCTAACCAGGTCTTCGTCACGAGTTTGCGCCGCAAGGGCCTCGTTCTGTTCCTGGAGCCGGGTGAGTTCTGCCTCAAGATCACGGATGCGCTGCTGGAGGCGACGCATTTCCGAGACCATTCGAGGATCAGGACCGCCGACGTGGCCGAGTAGAGCCTTAGCCATGGTTAAGGGTCCTCCACGCTGAGTGACCAGACTGGTTCGCGCACTTCAAGCCGCGGGAGGGGTGCGCGTGGTTCTTGTCCAAGAGTCGCACCGGCTGCGAAGTCGGTCAAGTTGAACGCCTCGTAAGGATCAGCCGTTGGACACTGTCGACATGTAAATATACCTCATTTGGGCGGTTTAAGGGAAGAGCTAGCGCTCCACGAACCCCACCAAACCGCCCTTGACGTCCGACCAGCGCTCAGACACTCCTAAGACATGTCCGGGCGTGTCAGAGCCTCTCAGACGCTCCAGGAGGCGCTCACAGGCCTCTCTGGGGCCCTCTGCCACCACCTCGACCCGCCCGTCGCCGAGGTTGAGCGCCCAGCCCGTGAGGCCCAGTTCCAGCGCCCGCGCCCGCGTCCACCAGCGGAAACCCACGCCCTGCACCCGTCCGCGCACCCACGCGGTGAGCCTCACCATCGCCCGTTCCTCGGGCGCGGCTGGCACGTGGGGCACGAGTAGCTGCTGCGGTTCATGAAGGCGTCTCTCCGGATAGGCGTGCCACATCTCGGGCAAGGTTCGTCGCGGCGGCCGTACACGTTGAGTGACCGGTCGAAGTAGCCCGATTCGCCGTTCACGTTCACATACAGGCTGTCGAACGATGTACCCCCCTGGCCGAGCGCTTCGGTCATGACGGCACGGGCGGCGGCAAGGAGTTCGGAGATCTTCGGCTTGGTGAGGGTCTCGGTCGCGCGGGCCCAGTGCAGTTTCGCCCGCCAGAGGGCCTCGTCGGCGTAGATGTTTCCCACGCCACTGATCAAACTCTGGTCAAGAAGTGCCCGCTTTATGCCGGTTTTTCGCTTTTTCAGAGCTGCCGTAAAGACATCCTCGTCGAAAGCGTCCTCCAGCGGGTCGGGCGCGATGTGCGCGATCGGCAGCGGGACGGTACGCCCCCAGGCCGCCGTCAGCTGGGTGATCATGAGATGGCCGAACGTCCGCTGGTCGACGAAGCGCATCTCTGGCCCGTCGTCGGCGAAGGTCACCCGGACGCGCAGGTGCTTCTCGTCGGGCGTCCCCTTCGGGACCATCAGCACCTGGCCGCTCATGCCCAGATGGGCCATCAGGGCGGCGCCGTCGTCGAGCGGCAGCCACAGGTACTTGCCGCGCCGGTCGGCCGACTCGACGCGGCGGCCCTTGAGCTGGTCGGACAGCACGCCCTCGTGCCGGCGGACGGCCCGGGTGTGCAGCACCTCGGCCGACTCGATCGTCCGGCCCGAGACCCAGACGTCGAGGCCGCGCCGGACGACCTCGACCTCCGGAAGCTCAGGCATCAGACGGCGGCCTGGCCCGCCGCGGCAGCGGCGGCGGCCTCACGGGCGTCGCGCATCGCGCGGATGGCCGTCCAGGCGGCCTCGGCGGCCTGCTGCTCGGCCTCCTTCTTCGACCGTCCGGCGCCCTTGCCGTAGTCCTGCCCGCCGACCCTGACCGTCGCCACGAACGACTTGGCGTGGTCGGGACCCGACTCCTCGACGTGGTATTCGGGCACCCCGAGCACCTCGGACGCGGTCAGCTCCTGCAGCGAGGTCTTCCAGTCGAGCCCGGCGCCCAGCGACGCCGACCGCTTGATCAGCGGGTCGAACAGCGTGTGGACGACCCGGAACGCCTCGTCGAGGCCCTTGTCGACGTACACGGTGCCGATCAGGGCCTCCAGCGTGTCGGCCAGGATCGACGACTTGTCGCGCCCGCCGGTGCCCTCCTCGCCCCGGCCCAGCCGCAGGTAGCGGCCCATGCCGAGCGACCGGGCGACGTCGGCCAGGGCGCGCATGTTGACCACGGCCGCCCGCAGCTTGGCCAGCTGGCCCTCGGGCAGGTCGGGGTGGTCGCGGTAGAGCGTGTCGGTGACCACGAGGCCCAGCACCGAGTCGCCCAGGAACTCGAGGCGCTCGTTGGTGGGCAGGCCGCCGTTCTCGTAGGCGTAGGAGCGGTGGGTCAGGGCTCGTTCCAGGATCGCGGTGTCGAGCCGGACCTGGAGGACGCCCTCCAGCTCGTCGCGGACGACCTCGACGGCGACGGGCTTACCGATCATGAAGTTTTCCTCCTCGTGCATGGCGAACCGCCGGCACGGTGGCAGGAGTGAACTTCTGGCGAAGCCCCGAAGGCGTGGTGGACGCCGGGTTGAACCCGGCGTCCACCACGACCGCGGGCACGACCGCCGCCGCACGCAGTGGAGCCGCGCCTTGTGACGCGTCTGTGGAGCAAAATAACGCCGACCGGGGTCGTTTGACGATCCCGGTCGGCGGTCACCTGAGCCGCCGGGGCGGTCAGGCGTTGGGCTCGATGACCTGGCGGCGGTTGTAGGTGCCGCACTCGCCACAGGCCATGTGGGGACGCTTGGGGGAGCGGCACTGGGGGCAGCTCACGAGCGCGACCGCACTGGTCTTCCACTGGGACCTGCGGGCGCGCGTGTTGGCCCGCGACATCTTCCTCTTGGGAACGGCCACGTCAGGCCTCCTGATCGTCTTCGTCGTTGTTGGAAACCAGGCCCCGCAGTGATGCCCAGCGGGGATCGAGCGTCTCGTGGCGGTGGTCGGGACCGGCCTCGGCCAGTTTGACCCCGCACTCCGTGCAGAGACCGGCGCAGTCGTCGCTGCACACCGGGCTCAGCGGCAGCGCGAGCACCACCGCGTCACGGAATGTCGGCTCAAGATCCAGTAGCTCGCCGTCGAGGATCTGGTCGTCCTCTCCGGCGTCTTCCGCCGTGTAGAAGAAGAGCTCCTGGAAGTCGACCTCGACATCCGAGGTCAGGGGTTCCAGGCAGCGCGAGCACTCTCCCGTGAGAGGGGCCAGCGCCGTGCCCGTGACGAGCACGCCTTCCATCACTGCTTCGAGCCGGAGATCCAGCTCGACGTCGGCGTCTTTGGGGACGCCGATCAAGCCGACCGCGACGTCCGCCGGAGCCGGGAGAACGGGTTTCATCGTGCGCATCGACCCCGGGCGGCGCCCGAGGTCATGGGTGGAAATAACCCATGGAGCGCGAGGGTCGAGGGTGTGCACTTTCATCCTGGTCTCTTAGGCATGGCGAATGACCGCCGTCGTGCAAGGCCGAAACGCAAGAATACCAGCCCGCCGGGGAGCTCAGCCGCGCACGCGTTCCACCAGCAGCTCCAGCACGAGGTCGGGCACCAGGCCCGACACGTCGCCGCCGTAGCGGGCGATCTCCTTCAGCCGGCTCGACGACAGGAAGGAGTATTCGGGGTTGGTCGACATGAACAGCGTCTCGACCCCCGACATCCGGTAGTTGAGCTGCGCCATCTGGAGCTCGTAGTCGAAGTCGCTGACCGCGCGCAGGCCCTTGACGATCGTCGGGATGCCCTGCTGGCGGGCGAAGTCGACCAGGAGGCCGTGGAACTTCTCCACCCGGACGTTGCCGTATTCCTTGGTCACCGCCTGGAGCATGTCGATGCGCTCCTCGACGGTGAACAGGCTCGTCTTCTCGATGTTGATCAACACCGCGACGACGACCTCGTCATACAGACGTGACGTCCGGCCAATGATGTCGAGATGGCCGTTCGTCACGGGATCGAACGATCCGGGGCAGACGACTCTGCGCACAACAACCCCCTACTCGGCCCGGTTGGCGTGACCGTACCAAACGGTCGCTTCACCGTAACGACGCGCCCTGGCCTCCTCGAAGCCGGGGGGCCACCGCAGATCATTCCCTCTGGTCTCGCGTTCGACCGCCACCAGCGCCCCGTCTGCGAGCCAGCCGTTCTCGAGCAGCTGGACCAGCACCTTGTGGACCACGTCGTCGGAGACGACATAGGGCGGGTCGGCGAAGACGAAGTCGTAGGGCTCGCCCTCGCAGGGACGCGCGACGAGCCGCTCGACCTTCTCGGCCCGCACCACGGCCCCCGGGAGGCCGAGCGAGGCGACGTTGGCCCTGATCGTGCGGAGCGCCTTGGCGTCGGACTCGACGAGCAGCGCGTGCCCGGACCCCCGGCTGAGCGACTCGAGCCCGATGGCGCCCGACCCGGCGTAGAGGTCGGCCACCCGCTCCGGCACGCCGGCGAGCGACCCGACGGTCGAGAAGATGCCCTCACGGGCGCGGTCGCTGGTGGGCCGGGTTCCCCTGCCGGGCGGGACCTCGATCCGCCTGCCACCGGCGGTTCCGGCGATGAGACGCGTCACCAGCCCATTGTCGCGGAGACCCGGAATGGAAAAGCTCGGTAATGCCTGTCGATGGAACGGCCAGGGTCGTTCCGTTCGGGCCGGTGGCCCTGCACTATGAACGTGCGGCCTTCAAGGTGACCCAGGGGAAGGCCGGCCGGCGTGATCGTGAGCCCTTCCGCACGCCGGCGCCCTCGGCACCTGACCCGAGGGTGGGCCCAGCCGGGGACGGCATTCGGGGGGAGGCCGTCCCATGGCTGGGCCCTGGGTCATTTCTATGACCCAGGGCCCACGGCCCGGCAGCCCCCATATGCGATCGCTCCCGTATCTCCGCCATTTCGCAACCTCAAGAGCTTTCTTCCGTTACGGCTCCGCCTGGCGGACCCCGCCCACTGCGCCCGCGAGGGCCCGTAGCCGGCGCTCATCCCCGCTCCCGGCCCGCACCGCAACGCCGCCAGAGCAGCAGAACGACACGCCTTCACAGCCGCCGCCGACGCCGGCGGAAGACATGCCCACCGGGCTCCTGGCCCGCTGGTTCGGCAAGCCCGCTTTCTGACGGCCCGCCGCAGGAAGCGCGCCCCAGCCGGTCGCCACCCAGCCCGGTGGTGCCCAAGCGCCGGTGCGGCGGGCCGTGTCACCCGCGTCCTCGGCACATCGGCGGCGGGACCCTCAGGTCTTCTCCAGGTACTCCGCCCGCTCCCCCGCGGCCAGCGCGTCGAGTTCGGCCTTCAGCGCCGGATGGTCGGCCAGCTCGGGATCGCGCGCCAGCAGGTTCTGCGCCTCCTCGCGCGCCTCGGCGATGACGTCTTCGTCGCGCAGCAGCTGGAGCATCCGCAGCGACGACTTGCGCCCCGACTGGGCCGCCCCGAGCACGTCGCCCTCGCGGCGCTGCTCCAGGTCGACCCGGGACAGCTCGAAGCCGTCGAGGGTGCTCGCCACCGCGTCGAGGCGGTCGCGGGCCGGAGTGCCGGGCATGGTCTCGCTGACCAGCAGGCACAGGCCCGGCAGGCCGCCCCGGCCCACCCGGCCGCGCAGCTGGTGGAGCTGGGAGACGCCGAAGCGGTCGGCGTCCATGATGATCATCACGGATGAGTTCGGCACGTCGACGCCGACCTCGATGACCGTGGTGGCCACCAGCACGTCGATCTCGCCCCGGGTGAAGGCACGCATGATCGCGTCCTTCTCCTCAGGTGGGAGTTTGCCGTGGAGCACCTCGACCCGCAGGCCCGCCAGCGGGCCCGAGGCCAGCATCTCGGCCACGTCGAGGACCGCCAGCGGCGGGCGGCGCTCGTCGGCGTCTTTGGTCAGGTCGCCCTCGTCGCCCTCGACGTCGCCGATGCGGGGGCAGACGATGTAGGCCTGCCGGCCGAGCCCGACCTCCTCGCGCACCCGCTCCCACGTGCGCTCCAGATAGTGGGGCTTCTCGGCGGCGGGGACCACGTGGGTGGTGATCGGCGCGCGGCCCGAGGGGAGCTGGGAGAGCGTCGAGACCTCCAGGTCGCCGAACACCGTCATCGCCACCGTGCGGGGGATCGGGGTCGCCGTCATCACCAGCACGTGGGGACGCCCGGACGCCGACTTCTCGCGCAGCGCGTCGCGCTGTTCGACGCCGAACCGGTGCTGCTCGTCGACCACGACCAGCCCCAGGTCGGCGAACTGGACCTTGTCCTGCAGCAGCGCGTGGGTGCCGACGACGATCCCGGCCGCCCCCGAGGCGGCGTCGAGCAGGTTCTGCCGCCGTGCGGCGGCGCCCATCGAGCCCGTCAGCAGGGCCACCGACGTGCCGCCGAACATGCCGCCGCCCGCGAGGTCGCCGAGCATGGCGGTGATCGAGCGGTGGTGCTGCTGGGCCAGGACCTCGGTCGGGGCCAGCAGGGCCGCCTGGCCGCCCGAGTCGGCGACCTGCAGCATCGCGCGCAGGGCCACCACGGTCTTGCCCGCGCCGACCTCGCCCTGGAGCAGGCGGTGCATCGGATGGTCGCGCCCGAGGTCGGCGGCGATCTCGTCGCCCACCGTGCGCTGGCCCTCGGTGAGCTGGAACGGCAGCCGCCCGTCGAACCCGGCCAGCAGGCCGTCGGCGCTGCCCGGCCTCGGCTGGGCGGGCAGGGCGTCGGCGGCCATGCGGCGGCGGACCAGCACGGCCTGGAGGTTGAACGCCTCGTCGAACTTGAGCCGCTTCTTCGCGCGGGCGATGTCGCCCTGGTCGCGCGGGCGGTGGATGAGGGTCAGCGCCTCGGCCAGGCCGATCAGCCCGTGGCGCTCGCGCATCGGGGCCGGGAGCGGGTCGTCGAGGGACAGGGTGTCGAGGATCAGCCGGACCGCGCGCCCGATCTTCCAGCTCGCCAGGCTCTGCGCCGACGGGTAGATCGGCACCGGCGCGGTGGCGAACTCCTCGCTGGTCTCCTCGTCGTCGGTGACGTAGTCGGGATGGGTGAGCGACCGGCGTTTGGCGCCCTTCGGCGAGACGAAGACGTTGACCTTGCCGGAGAAGGTCGCCTCGGTGCCCGGCAGCAGCCGCTGCTCGGCCACGAACGCCCCCTTGCCGAAGAAGGCCAGGTGGATGCGGTCTTTGCCGTCGGTGACCTCGACGTCGAGCCAGGTGCCCTGGCGGTTCTTCATCGGCCGCCGCTGCACCGCCGACACGCGCCCCCGCACGGTGGCGATCTCGTCGTGCTCCAGCGAGGCGATCGAGGTCAGCTCACCGCGCTCGGCGTAGCGGCGCGGGTAGTGGCGCAGCAGCTCGCCCACGGTGGCGACGCCGAGGGCGCTTTCGAGCGGCGCGGCGGTCTTGGCGCCGACCACCCGCTTCAACGGCTCGTCGAACCTGGTCACGACACCCAGTTCTACCGCGCCCGGCCGACAGAAATCACTCGACACCGATGAGCAGCGGGTAACCGCCCTGCCCGCCCGCGTAGGCGACCACCTCGACGTCGGGCCGCTCAAGAGCCAGCAGATCCCGTACGGCCTCCGCCAGCCCCTCCCCCGTCTCACCTCCGGTCACCAGCGTCACCAGCTCACTGGAGGCCGACACCAGCCGCCGCACGACGTCCTGGGTCACCTCCCGCAGGTCGGTCCCAATGAGCGCGACGTCCCCGTCGACCACCCCCAGCACGTCGCCGGGGTGGCACACGCCCGCCGACGTCATCGCCTCCCGGTTGGCCACCCAGACGTGCCCGTGCCGGGTGTGCGCGGCGGCCTCGGCCATGGCCAGCACGTCGTCGTCGAACCGCCGGGCCGGATCGTGCACCGCGAGCGCCGCCAGCCCCTGCACCGAGGCGAGCGTCGGCAGCACGCCGACCACCGTGCCCTCCTCCCGGGCGATCTCCGCCGCCGCGGCGGCGACCGAGCGCACCGCGGCGTCGTTGGGCAGCACCGCGACCTCCGACCCGGCCTCCCTGATCGCCGCGAGCACCGCCGCCAGCGGCGGCGAGGTCCCCGGTTCGCGGGTGACCACCACGGCCCCCGACTCCCGGAAGAGGGCGGCGAGCCCGGCTCCGGCGGCGACCGCGACCACCCCGCGCCCGCCCGTGACGTGGGGCCGCCCGCCCAGGTAGGTGATCCTGATCCGGTGCGGCCGCCCGGCCGCCAGCCCGGCCTCGACGGCGGCTCCGGCGTCGGCGACGTGGACGTGCACGTTCCAGAGCCCGTCGCCGCCCACGATCACCAGCGAGTCGCCGAGGGCGTCGAGCTCCTCGCGCAGCCGGTCGACCGAGGGGGCGTCCAGGAGGTACATGACCTCGTAGCCGTGGGCGTCCTCGTCGTCCTCGCGGATCACCGGCCGGGCCGGCGCGGGCACCTCGTGGCGGCCGTGGACGCCCGTGACGACGTCCACGAGCGTTTCGAGGATGATCACCAGGCCGGCCGCGCCCGCGTCGACGACCCCGTTCCTGGCCAGCACGTCGAGCTGGGCGGTGGTCCGCGCGAGCGCGACGCGGGCCTCCTCGGCCGCCTTCGCCGCGATCGCCGCCAGGTCGCCGGGCAGGTCGCGCACCGCCGAGGCGGCCGTGGCCAGCACGCTCAGCACGGTCCCCTCGACCGGCCGCGACACCGCGGCGGTGGCGAGCTCGGCCGCCCTGGCCAGGCCGGTCCGCAGGTCGGCGGCGCGGCCCTCGGCCGTGCGGAGCACCTCGGCCAGCCCGCGCAGGGCCTGGCTGACGATCACCCCGGAGTTCCCCCGGGCCCCGAGGAGGGCGCCGTGGGCGAGGGCCCGCCAGGTCGCGTCGTGATCGGCCGTGTCGGGCAGCGCGTCGAGGGCGTCGGCCGCCGCCAGCAGCGTCAGGTGGAGGTTGGTGCCGGTGTCGCCGTCGGGGATCGGGTAGACGTTCAGCGCGTCGATCTGGGCGCGGGCCGCGCCGAGCGCCTGCGCCGACCGCCTGGCCCATTCCCGCACCGCGGGAGGATCGAGGACGTCCAGCATGGGTGATCCCTTCGTTTAACATGCATTGGCCGACATCGGCTATCCTCATATGGCCAGCCGTTCGGCCTGGCCTTTCTGCCCGTTGCGAACCGGGCTCTCTGATTCTCCGAAGGAGCGATGACCGTGGCTTCCGTCTGCGACGTCTGCGCTAAGAAGCCGATTTTCGGCAACAACGTCTCCCACTCGCACCGCCGAACCCGCCGCAACTGGAAGCCCAACATCCAGACCGTGCGCGCGACGGTCAACGGGACGCCGAAGCGGCTTAACGTGTGCACCTCCTGCATCAAGGCCGGGAAGGTCACCCGCTAGAGCTGTTCCGAAAGGGCCCGCCTCGCGAGGCGGGCCCTTTCGTGTTCCCTCGCGGACGTCCTCACTGCACGACGTCGAGGGGCCGCCACTGCCAGGCGTGGTCGACCGGGCCGATGCCCGCGCCCAGGCCGAACCCGTGGGCGATCGCGCCGGTCACGTAGTCTTTCGCGATCCTGACCGCGTCGGGCACGTCTTCGCCGTGGGCGAGGTGGGAGGCGATGGCCGAGGCCAGGGTGCAGCCGGTGCCGTGGGTGTGGTGGTTGTCGTGGCGTTCGGCGCTGTAGCGATATTCCGTCTCGCCGTCGGTCAGCAGGTCGACCGGCTCGCCCGGCAGGTGGCCGCCCTTGATCAGCGCCCACTTCGGCCCGAGCGCGAGCACGGCCTCGGCCGCCGCCATCATCTGCTCTTCGGCCTCGACCTTCACGCCGGTGAGCTGCTCGACCTCCCACAGGTTGGGCGTCACGACGGTGGCCAGCGGCAGCAACCGGGCTCTGACGACGTCGACCGCCGCCGGTTCGAGCAGCGAATCACCGTGCTTCGACACGCCGACCGGGTCGACCACGATCGGCGCCGCGACGCCCGCGAGCACCTCGGCGACGGTCTCGACCAGGATCGGCGAGGCCAGCATGCCGGTCTTCACCGCGTCGACGCCGATGTCGCCCAGCACCGAGTCGAGCTGGGCTTTGACCGCCTCGGGCGGCAGCTCCCAGTAGCCCTGCACTCCCAGGCTGTTCTGCGCGGTCACCGCGGCAATCACACTCATGCCGTGGACACCGTTGGCCAGCATCGTCTTCAGGTCGGCCTGGATCCCGGCGCCACCGCCGGAATCCGAGCCCGCGATCGTCAGCACGCGCGGTGGGGTCATGCTGACATCCAATCAGTTGCCCCGGCTAGAACCCGAACCCCGGCTGGTTCTGCGTCGGCCCGGTGTCGAGGTCGACCTCGACGGGAGGCGGCTCGGGCGTGGGCGTGGTCGGCTTGGGCTTCGGGCTCGGCTTGGGCTTGGTGACCACCGGCTGCGGATGCGGCCGCGAGGTGGCCTGCGCCGACTCGGACGCCTTGGGCGTCGGGCTCGGCGAGATCTTCCTCGGCGTCGGCGAAGGCGGCGGCGGCGCGGTCTCACTGGGCGTGGGCACCACGACCAGCTCGGTCCCGCCGGAGGCCAGCCGGATCCCCAGCAGCGTCAGGCACACCGCCGCGACGACGGCCACCCCGGAGATCACCGCCATCCGCCGCGACCGCGCGATCGGCACCGCCTCCCGGTTCCGCCGCCGGCGCCCCGGCCTCGGCCCGCCGGGCAGCGGAGCCTCGGTGGTGGACTCGGGCATCTCCCCCGTGGCGGCCTCGTCGTCATCGGGCCACCGATAGGTCAACTGCGCCGTCCCCTGCGCGACCGCGCCGTCACCACCCGATCCGAGAGCCGCCCGGACGGGCGCCGTGATCGGCCCGGTGGCCGGATCATCGGCCCCCTGGCCTTGGCCCTGAACCCCGAGCGGATCGTTTGCGAGGTACGGCCCGACGGGCCCGGTGAACGGCCCCGTCGAGGGACCACCGGAAGGCGACCCACCCGAAGGCGGACCGACCGGGCCCGTGAACGGACCCGTCGGAGAACCACCGGGAGGCGGCCCCGCCAGCGGATCAGGGAACGGGCCACCCGGCACCGGCCCGGTGAACGGCCCCGTCGAAGGACCACCAGAAGGCGGTCCGACCGGGCCCGTGAACGGACCCGTCGAAGGACCACCCGGAGCCGGCCCCGCCGGGCCCGTGAAGGGGCCGGTCGTGGGGTCGGCCATGTGGCCGCTCTGAGCTGCGAAGGCGCCCGTCGAAGGCGGGCCGCCGGGAGGCGGGACCGCGCCGGACGCGAGGGGGTCGGTGGTCGGTCGGCCGGGTGCCTGGACGGGGGCGGCGAAGGCGCCCGTCGAGGGAGGTCCGATCGGCTGCATCGGCCCGGTGAACGGCCCTGTCGAGAGGTCGCCCTGGGGGTCGGCCGGGGCCTGGACCGGGGCGGCGAGGGGGCCGGTGGGCTGGGGATCGCCCGGGTTCGGGATCGGTGCAGGTGGAACCGGGCCCGTCAGGGGGTCGCCGGTCTCGTCGACCTTCGGCTTGGTTTTCTTGACCGGGGTCGTGGCCGTCCGTCCGGCCCGGTGGCGCCCCATTGCTGGTCCTTCCTGATCTGCACCCGCCAACCTTCTTAACAGGTCACGCTGCCGCTGTCACACAGTTCCCGTCATCCTCGGAAGTGATCCCAACCCCCCCGGACATTCTCCCGCCCTCCGGCCTGTACTCCATCCCCTTCGGCCACATTTCCTACAATCCGCCACTCGGAAGGCAGGACAACCCCGGATGGGAAGGTTGCGGCGAGCGCGTGATCCTCTCCTCCGGTGAGGATCCAGTCGACGGGGTCGGCCCCCAGGGCCTTGGCCGCCGCCGCCAGATCGTCGGGCGCCTCGACCGGGTCGAGCACGATCGCCACCCCGCTGGCCGCGCAGATGTGGCCGAGGTCCTGCAGAAGGCCGTCGCTGACGTCGAGCATCGCGGTGGCGCCCAGCGCGGCGGCCCGGGGGCCTTCCCGATAGGGCGGCCGGGGGCGCCGATGCGCCTCCACCAGATCGTCAAAACCTGACAATCCCGCCAGAAGCAGTCGCAAACCGGCCTCAGAGCGCCCCAGAGAGCCCGCCACGGCCACGACGTCACCCGGCCGGGCCCCCGACCGCAGCACGGCCGAGCGGCCCTGGAGATCGCCCAGGGCGGTGACGCCCAGCACCACGGACGCCGAGCGCGTCACGTCTCCCCCGGCCAGGCTCGCCCCGACGAGGTCGCACTCGTCGCGGAGGCCGTCGATCAGCGCGTCGAGCCAGGCGACCGGCAGGTCGGCGGGTATGCCGAGTCCCACGAAAAGCCCCGTCCCCACCGCCCCCATGGCCGAAATGTCGGAAAGATTCTGTGCTGCCGCTTTTCGACCTATTTCGTACGGGCTGGACCAATCGCGGCGAAAGTGTCTACCCTCAAGGAGCATGTCCGTCGTGACGACGACCCTGCCGTCCGGAGCGCGCAGGATCGCCGCGTCGTCGCCTGGGCCGAGGAGGACTGTCGCGCCTTGGGGCAGACGCCCCGATATCCGGCTAACAACACCGAATTCGCCGAGTTCTCCGACTGTGATGTCACACCTCCTGGTGTTCGGGGTACCTTGACCTTTCGGTGGTGATCAATCCCGGGAGGACCTGATGGTGCAGGCCTACATCCTTATCCAGACCGAGGTCGGCAAGGCAGCGGCTGTGGCCGAGGCCATCTCGAAGATCCCTGGGGTCACCCAAGCCGAAGACGTGACCGGCCCCTACGACGTGATCGTCCGGGCCGAGGCCAACAACGTCGACGAACTGGGCAAGCTGGTGGTCGCCCAGATCCAGTCGGTCAAGGGGATCACGCGCACGCTGACCTGCCCTATCGTCCACATATGAAGCGTGGCTGGTTGATCGTTGCGGCGGTGTCGACGGGGCTGGCGGCGGGGTGCGCCCAGGCGGTGAGCCTCGACCCGCCCGCCCCCGAGGGGGCCGCCGCGACCGCCTGCCAGGCCCTGTCCAAGAAGCTGCCGGCCACCATCGAGGGGCTGGCCCGCACCGAGACCGATCCGGTCTCCCCCTACACCGCCGTGTGGGGGCCCGGGGAGATCGCCCTGCGCTGCGGCGTCGGCCGCCCGGCCTCGATGGAGCCGACCGCCGAGGTGAGCGACGTCAACGGGGTCGGCTGGTTCGCCGATCCCGCCCGCCCGACCCTGTTCACCACGGTCAACCGCGAGGCCTACATCGAGGTGACGATCTCCGCGAACCATCAGCCGGGCAGCGTCCTGGTCGACCTGGCCGACCCGATCAAGGCCACGATCCCCTAGCGCAGCCCGAGCGGGCGCTGCAGGGCGAGCTGGATGAGCCGGTCGACGAGTTCCGGATAGGGCAGCCCGGTCGCCGCCCACAGCTGGGGCGCCACCGACAGCGACGTGAATCCGGGCATCGTGTTGATCTCGTTGAGGATCAGCCGGCCGTCGGGCGTGTAGAAGAAGTCGACCCGTGACAGCCCCTCGCAGCCGAGTGCCTCGTACGCCCGTACCGCCATGGCCCTGATCTCCTCGGCCACCTCCTCGGGGAGGTCGGCGGGGACCCGCAGGGCCATCTGGTCGGGGTAGTACTTGGCCTCGAAGTCGAAGAACTCCTGCCCACCCGTGACCAGCACCTCGCCGGGCACGCTCGCGGCCGGGGGCTCGTCGCCGAGGCCCTGCAGCACGGCGCACTCGATCTCGCGGCCGGGGATGGCCGCCTCGACGAGGACCTTCGGGTCGTGCTCGCGGGCGAACTCGATCGCCGTCTCCAGTTCCTCGGGCGTCGACGCCTTGGAGATGCCCTGCGACGACCCGGCCCGCGCGGGCTTCACGAAGACCGGCCAGCCGAGCTCCTCGATCTCCTTGAGCACCCGGTGGCGGTCGGTGCGCCAGGCCCGGTCGGCCACCACGACGAACGGCCCCACCGGCAGCCCGGCCGAGTTCAGGACCGCCTTCATGTACGCCTTGTCCATACCAACGGCACTCGCGAGGACTCCGGAGCCGACGTAGCGGACCCCGGCCATCTCCAGCAGGCCCTGGATGGTGCCGTCCTCCGCGAAGGGGCCGTGCATGACCGGGAAGACCACGTCGACCGCGCCGATCGAGCGCGGGATGTCGCCCGGGTCGAGGGCGACCAGGGAGCCGTCGCCGGGCGGGATGGCCAGCGCCGATCCGCTGGTGTCGACGACCGGCAGGGCGCCGTCCTCGATCGCGTAGCTCTGGGTGTCGGCCGCGATGACCCAGCGGCCGTCCGGTGCGATGCCGATCGGCACGACCTCATATCGCTCACGGTCGATCACCGACAGGACGCTTCCGGCACCCATCAGCGACACCGCGTGCTCGGAGTTGCGCCCGCCGAAGACGACGGCGACTCGAATCCGGTTCATGAGGTCCGAATCTATCCTGTCGAGGTGGAAAAACGCCTCGTCAGGTCCGAGCTCGGGGCAAAGAGCCCAATGCGTCGAGTGCCTGGGTGACATCGGCGATCAGGTCCTCGGCGTCTTCGAGCCCGATGGCGAAGCGCACGGCCCCCGCGTCGACCCCCGACAGGGCGTCGCCGGAGCGCGCCACCGAGGCCAGGTGGACGGCCTTGGTGTGGGTGCCGCCCATCGACGGCGCGACGGCGGCGGTGCGCAGCCGGTCGGTGAGCGCCGCCCCGGCCGCGAACCCGCCGTGGGGGGTGAGGGTGACGACCGCGCCGAACCGGGTGCCCTCGGGACCGGAGTCGAACAGGTGCCGGGCGGTCTGGTGGCCCGGGTGGGTGGGCAGGCCCGGGTAGTCGACCCGCCGGACCCGCGGATGCCTGGCCAGCGACGCGGCGAAGACCATCGCGGTCGAGCACATGCGGCGGACCCGCAGCGGCAGGCTCTCCAGGCCCCGGCGCAGCAGGAAGGCGTCGTCGGGCGAGAGCGCCGAGCCGGTGTCGATGCGGGTCTGGCGCACCTTGGCGACCAGGTCGGGACGGCCGACCACGACGCCGCCGACGCAGTCGTCGTGGCCGCCCATGTATCTGGTCGCCGAATGGATGACCAGGTCGGCGCCGTGTTCGAGCGGGCGGCAGACGACCGGGGTGGCGAACGTCGAGTCGACCACCAGCAGCGCGCCCGCCTGCCGGGCGACCTGGTAGAGGCCCCGGAGGTCGGCCACCGCCATGGTGGGGGTGGCGAGCGTCTCGGCGTACACGATCTTGGTGGTGGGCCGGATCGCGGCCCGCACCCCGAGCAGGTCGGCGTGGTCGACGAAGTCGGCCGAGACCCCGAAGCGGGACAGCACGCCGGTCAGCAGCTTGTGGGTGGCGCCGCTCACCGGCGCGAGGGCGACGACGTGGGAGCCGTTGCCCAGGAAGGTGAGCAGGGTCCCGGTGATCGCCGCCATCCCGGAGGAGAACGCCTGGCCGGCGACGTCCTCCGGTGCGGCTGCCCCCTCAAGGGCGGCCACCGCTGCGGCGAACGCGTCGACGGTCGGGTTGTCGGCGACGTCGGCGTCGGTCACGTCGGCGTGGTCGCCTGAGGAGGCCCACGAGGCCGACCGCCAGACGGGCAGCCCGATGGGCTCCTGCCGGGGCGGCGGCGGTTGTGGGAGGTGCACCGCCCTGGTGTTCTCGCCCAGGGCGGGACGAGGGCGGCCTGAGGCGGGCTGTGACTCTCGGCGTGGATCCGGCTCGAAGGAGCGCCGGCCTCGGCTCACCGGGCGTCACCCGCTCTCAGACGTAGCGCTCGGGCTTCGGGGTGCGCGACATCAGCAGCATCGCGGCCTCGCCGGGGGTCATCCCGTCGTGCACCACCCCGACGACCACCTCGGTGATGGGCATCTCGACGTCGTGCTTCCTGGCGAGCTCCAGCACCGACTCGCACGACTTGACCCCCTCGGCGGTCTGCTTGGTCACGGAGACGACCTCCTCGAAGGTCATGCCGCGCCCAAGATTCTCACCGAAAGTACGGTTACGGGACAATGGAGACGTACATGTCGCTATGAGATCGCCCATTCCGGCGAGCCCGGCGAAGGTGTGCTGGTCGGCGCCCAGCACCACGCCCAGCCGGGAGATCTCGGCCAGGCCCCTGGTCATCAGCGTCGCGGCCAGGTTGTCGCCCATGCCCATACCGGCCGACACCCCCACCGCGAGCGCGATCACGTTCTTGACCGCGCCCCCGACCTCGACCCCGACCACGTCGGTGTTGGTGTACGTCCGGAACCACGGCAGGTGGATCGCCTCCTGCAACCGGGCGGCCACCGCCTCGTCGGAGCACGCCACGACCGTCGACCCCGGCTGCCGCTGGGCCAGCTCGCCCACCAGGTTGGGGCCGGACACGACCGCGATCCGCTCCCTCGGCACCCCGCCGACCTCTTCGATGACCTCGCTCATCCGCTTGGTCGTCGACAGCTCGATGCCCTTCATCAGGCTGACCAGCACCGCCCGGGGCGGCAGCCAGGGCCGCCAGGCCTCCAGGTTCGCCCGGAGCGTCTGCGAGGGCACGGCCAGGACGACGTACTCGGCGCCGTCCATCGCCTCGGCCGGGTCGGTGGTCGCGCGCACCGTGTCGGGCAGCCGCAGTCCGGGCAGGTAGTCGGGGTTCTCGTGGCGCTGGTTGATCGCCTCGATGAGATCGGGCCGGCGGCCCCACAGCGTGGTCTTCGTGCCCGCCTCGGCGAGAATGAGCGCGAACATGGTGCCCCACGAACCGGACCCGAAAACGGCAGCCTTGGTCATGGTGCTCACCGTACGCGGTGATTAGGCGTCAGGCGCCTTCTCACCCCGTAGCTCCGCGACGAGCAGGGTGATGGCGCGCATGATCTCGGCGGTCGCCTCGGCCGGGCGGTCTTCGAACCCCGACAGGTCGACCGGTTCGCCGACGACCGCCTTGAAGGTCTTGCGGGGGAAGATCCGGGGCCTCTTCTCGCCGTACGGCAGGAGCTCCTGCGCCCCCCAGTGGGCGATCGGGATCACCGGGGCTCCGGTCGCCAGCGCCAGGCGTGCCGCGCCGGTCTTGCCGGCCATCGGCCACAGGGCGGGGTCGCGGGTGATGGTGCCCTCGGGATAGAAGAGGATGGCGCCGCCCTCGGCCAGGCGCTCCTCGGCGTCGTGCAGCGAACGGGTGGCCTCTGAGCTGCCCCGATGGACGGGGATGGCGCGCAGCGCCGCGATCACCTTGCCCAGGACCGGCACGGCGAACACCCCCGACTTGGCCAGCACGACCGGCCAGCGCCCGGCGGCGTAGAGCAGGTGGCCGAGCAGCACCGGGTCGGTCCACGACAGGTGGTTGGCGACGACGATGACGCCGCCGGTCTTGGGGATGCGGTCGAGCCGGCGCCAGTCGTGCTTCACGAGCAGCAGGGAAAGCGGCTTGATGATCACGACGGCGACCGTCTCCCAGAAACGGGACGGTCGCCCGGGGCGGCGGCTCATCGCCCCAGTGTCCCGGTTGGCCCGAGCCGATGTCGAGGCGCGATGCTTGGTGTCATGCAACGGCTCGGATGGACGATCGTCGTCCCCGTCAAGACCCTGATCAGGGCCAAGACCCGGCTGGCCGCCGCCGCCGGCCCCCATCGCGAGGACCTGGCGGTGGCGGTGGCCGCCGACACGGTGACGGCCGCGCTGTCGGCCGAGGGGGTCGCGCGGGTGATCGTGGTGACGGCCGACCCGAGGCCCGCCGCCGTGCTGGCGGGGCTGGGGGCGGACGTCGTACCGGACCCCGATGTGGGGCTGAACGCGGCCCTGCGGGCCGGGGCGGCG
>NZ_SZQA01000055.1 GCF_005233835.1 Herbidospora galbida
CCGTCCGCTGGGCGGCGGCGCTCGGCGACCCCAGCAACGCCGCCTACGCCGCGGTCGCACGGGCCTCGGTGACCGACGCGGCCGGTGCGGTGCGGGCGCTCGCGCCGCTCCACCGGACCGGCCACCGGGACGGCGTCGACGAGCCGGGCCTGGTCGGATGGCGGGAGGCGTATGTGGAGGCGCTGGTCCGGACCCGGGAACTGGAGACCGCCGGGGTCGTGCTGGCGGACCTGGAGCGGCTGGCGGAGGCGCGCGACCGGGCGTCGGCGCTCGTGGCGGCCGGCCGGGCGCGCGGCATGCTGATGGCCGAGATGGGGCGGCGCGTGGAAGCGGAGGCGGCCTTCGAGGGTGCGCTCATCCAGGCGAAAAGGGCGGCTCAGCCGTACGAGACCGCCCTGACGCACCTGGAGTTCGGCGCGTTCCTGCGCCGGGGCGCGGCCCGCCGCCAGGCCGCCAGCCACCTGAGGGCCGCCCGCGACCTGCTCGCCCCGCTGGGCGCGGCCCCCGCGCTGGCCCGCTGCCGCCGTGAACTGGCCGCCTGCGGCGCCGCCGATCAGGTCAGGCCGGCGGGCCCCCGCGCCCTCACGCCCCAGGAACACGCGGTGGCCCGCCTCGTGGCGGCCGGCCTGACCAACCGGCAGGTGGCCCGCGAGCTGGTGCTCAGCGTGAAGACGGTCGAGTACCACCTCGGCCACGTCTTCGTCAAGCTCGACATCGGCTCCCGGGCCCAGCTCGCCCGCCGCTTCAGGGAGTGACGGGCGGGCACGACCGGTTCAGGGGGACAGCGCGATCTGGTCGAGGTCCACGATGCCCTTGATGGGCCCGGCGACCCCGAGACCGTCGATGTAGGTCAGCACCGCGCTGACGTTGTAGGCGTCTCCCGCGAAGGCGGCGGCCGGCACCAGCACGTCCACCACGTGGACGCCGCCCGCGGGCAGCGGCTGCGTGGGCTGGTCCGGCGCGGCCGTAGAGAAGTCGGGGATGGCGCCGACTCCGTCGAACCGCGCCTCCGCGCGGAAGGATCCGCCGATCATGGTGGCCAGGACGCCGCTCAGGGTCCAGCGCACCCGCACCCGGAGGTCGGTGCCCGCCTTGATGACCTCTTCCGGCTGGTTGCCGTCGTTGTCCAGGACCTCGGCCTCGACCGTGGCGGCGAGGAGCGCCGCCGTCAGTCCCTTGGGGACACTGATCTTCCCCGTTTTCACTGCCATGAGTTTCTCCGTTTTCGTCTGGATCGAGTGCTCAGAACGCTACGGAGCAGGTCACCGGCGTCGCTTCAGGCGACGAACCGGGCATATCCCCTGGGTGCTCCCTGGGTTCGCCGACCCCGGACCCGCCTACCGTCGCCCTCATGACGGACTTCCTCCGCTGGCTGATCGCCACCCTGACCCGCCCCACCTCGGGTCTGTTCGGCGAGCTCGACCTCCGCGACGGCGACCGTGACCCCGCCCCGGGCACGACCGCCCGCTACGCCGGTCAGGACCGACCCGGCCTGCTCGGCGCCACCCACGTCCACGACCTCAACCAGGCCCTGCGCACCCTCGGCTTCCTGATCGCCCCCACGGGGGGCGAGTTCACCCGCGACACCCGCTGGGCCCTGCAGGAGTTCCAGCGGTACGCCACCCTCCCGGCCTCCGCCGTGGAGCGGTTCCCCCACCTGCCCCGCTGGTCGGACCGGCTCGTGGCCCTCCCGATCGCCGTCCACGAGCGCTACCGGGGGACCGCCACCGGCGTGCTCAACGCCTGGACCCGCTTCACCCTGCGCCACTGGCTGGCCAACGGCCGCCGCTGCCCGGTCGTCGTCGAGGCCAGGAAGGGCGACGGCGTGGTCGCCGACAACGTCTGGCGGCCCGACGAGGTGCCGGACGACACGCCCCGGTTCCACGCCCTGGACTTCAGCGGGGCCTGGAAGGCCGCCGAGCCCGACGTCGCCGGCGACTTCACGCCCGCGGTCCGGGGCGGCGCGCGGTCGGTGCCGCCGATCCACACCTGGCAGCCGCTCGGCGAGGTGCTGCCGGAGCACCTGCTGCCCGGTTCGCCCGCGATCGGGGACCTGACCGTCGCGGCGCTGAGCACCTTCAAGGTGGTGCGCGCGGTCGCCGACGTGGAGTGCTACGGCTACTTCGACAGCCTCAACGCCTACGACAACGGCTACCTGTCGCTCGGCCTGTGCCACTGGACGGCGGGGCTGCGCGGCAACCCGGAGACGGCCGTCGAGAAGGCCGAGCTGTGGCCGTACCTGAGCCTGCTCAAGAGCCGTGACCGGGCCGCCTTCGACGAGGCGGTCGGGCGGTTCGGGCTCGACGTGGTGCCCTGGGAGTCGGTCGAGTTCAACGCCAACCAGCGCAAGTACGTGGGGCGCGCTCTGGTCGTACAGGAGAAGGGAGACCCGGTTCCGCTCCCGGCCACCAGGAGCGAGTACGACGTCTTCCGCGGCTGGCACTGGTTCCACCGTTTCCAGATGGCCTGCCGCACGGTCGACGGCTTCCGCCGGGGCATGTGGACGATGAGCCGCATCCGCCTGCGCGACATCCTGTCGATCCCCTGGGACGGCCACCGCGTCGGCGACGTCGTCACCTCCGAACGCGGCGTGGCGCTGCTCCTGCGCTGGCACGTCAACCGGCCCGCCGACGTCTGCACCGGGGGTCAGGCCGGTCCGGGGCTCGCCATCGCCCGGACGGCCGCCGGGCTGACCGGCGACCCGGCGGGCTGGGGCGACGCCGAGGAGCTGGCCCTGATCGCCGAGCTGGTCAAAGCGGCCCCGGCCGCCCTCACCGACTCCATGAAGTACGTCGAGGCGTGGCCGGAGAAGATGTCCAAGACACGCGGCTACACGCTGCCGACGGCGGGGCTGCGGCTCAGCGCGGCCCGTGGCTCCTTCGCCCTCGACACCTCCGGTCTATGACGGGCCGGCCAGCGCCTCGATCGCCGGGAGCGCGGCGGCCAGGGCGCTGCGCTGGTCGGCGGGCAACGCGTTGATGCGGGCGGCGAAGAAGGCGATGCCGTCGCCGCGCAGCCGGGTCAGCTCGGCCCGGCCGGTCGGGGTCAGGCTGATGAGGGAGGCCCGTCCGTCGGCCGGGTCGGCCACCCGCGTCACCAGGCCCAGGTGCTCCAGACCGGCCACCACCCGGCTGAGCGTCGGCGCGCTGACGCCCTCCTCGGCGGCCAGGTCGACCAGCCGGACCGGCCCCAGAGTGGCCACCGCGCCCAGGGTCGAGGTCTGGCCGGCGGTCAGGTCGCCCCTGGTCTGCCGGCGGCTGCGCCTGGCCAGCCGGGCCAGCGCCGTCTTGAGCCGTTCGGCCAGCACGTCGACGTCGGTCATGACCGGTTCACCGTGACCGCGGTGACCGCCAGCTCGTCGTGGACGTACCGGCGGCCTCTCAGCAGCGAGGCGACGGCGGCGACCAGCGACATGGCGATGGCCAGCAGGAACACCACCACCAGACCTTGGTGGAAGGGGCCGGAGACGAGGTTCGGGAAGTACTCGCGGCCGGTCAGGGTCGCGGCGTTCGCCGGGGTCAGGTGGGCGAGGGCGCCGGTCGGGCCGAGCAGGTTCCCGATGGGGTTGTAGCCCAGGAAGGCGGCGAAGAGCGTGCCGACCGGGGGCAGCGCGCCGATCGTGGCGGCGAGCGCCGGCGGGACGCCGTGCTGGGCGAGGCCGCCGGTCAGGGTCTGCGGCAGGGTGGCGGCCAGGCCGGCGATCATCAGCGAGAAGAACACGCCGATCGAGAGCACCATCCCGGCGTTGGTGAACGTCGCGCGCATGCCCGAGGCCACGCCGCGCTGCCCGGCCGGGACCGAGTTCATGATCGCGGTGGTGTTGGGCGCGGTGAACAGGCCCGACCCGACGCCGTTGAGGAAGATCAGCGCCGCGAACACCCAGTACGGGAAGTCGATCGGCACCAGCAGCAGCCCGAGGAAGGCCAGCGCGGACAGCATCAGTCCGCCGGAGGCGAAGGCGCGGGCGCCGTGCCGGTCGGACAGGTGGCCGGAGATCGGGCCCGCCAGCAGGAATCCGGCCGTCAGCGGCAGCAGGTAGATGCCGGCCCACAGCGGGGTGTCCTCGAACCGGTAGCCGTGCAGCGGCAGCCAGATGCCCTGGAGCCAGATGATCAACATGAACTGCAGGCCGCCGCGGGCGACCGAGGCCAGCAGCCCGGCCACGTTCCCGGCCGCGAAGGCCCTGATGCGGAACAGCGACAGGTGGAACATCGGCTGCGCCACCTTGGTCTCGATCAGGCAGAAGGCCGCGAGGATCACCACGCCCACGGCGATCCCGCCGATCACGAGCGGGTTGGTCCAGCCCATCGAGTGGCCGCCGTAGGGCTGGATGCCGTAGGTCACCGCCGCCAGCACCATCGTGAGGCCGGTCGCGAAGGCCAGGTTCCCCCACCAGTCGATCTTCGCACCCTCCACCCGGGTGACCGTCTCCCGAAGGCTCCGGTACGCCCACACCGTCCCGATGATCCCGATGGGCACCGAGGCCCAGAACACCAGCCGCCAGTCGAGCTGCGACAGCAGCCCGCCCGCGACCAGCCCCAGGAAGGTCCCGGCGATGCCGGCCACCTGGTTGACGCCCATCGCCATGCCGCGCCGCCCGGCGGGGAACGCGTCGGTCAGGATCGCCGCCGAGTTGGCCATCAGCAGCGCGCCCCCGACGCCCTGGAACAGCCGCCAGCCGATCAGCCAGAGCGCGCCGCCCGACTGCTGGAAGGGGTCGAGCGCCAGCACCACCGTGCCGACGGTGAAGACGGCGAAGCCGGCGTTGTACATGCGGACCCGGCCGAACATGTCGCCCAGACGGCCCAGCGTGACCACCAGGACGGCCGAGACGAGCATGTAGCCCATCAGGATCCACAGCAGGTAGGAGACGTTGCCGGGCTCCAGCGGATTCAGGTGGATGCCGCGGAAGACGGCCGGCAGCGAGATGATCACGATTGAGGAGTTGACGGTGGCGAGCAGCATGCCCAGGGTGGTGTTGCTCAGCGCGATCCACGGATAACGGTCCGACATGAGGCCCCCAACAACTTGCTTACCCTAACTAACGAGTTGGGGGTGGCGAAAAATGCCCCATACAACACGAAAAGGGACGCGCGGGATCGCGCGTCCCTTTTCGGTTGCGTTCTGTCAGGCAGATGCAGAGCGCGGGCCACGACCGGCCTTCGGCCGGCCGCGTCTCGCGTACCTGGGCAGATTCAGAGCGCGAGCCACGACCGGCCTTCGGCCGGCCGCGTCTCGCGTACCTGGGCAGATTCAGAGCGCGAGCCACGACCGGCCTTCGGCCGGCCGCGTCTCGCTTACGGCATGCCGAGCGCCCGGTACTCCCAGCCCTCGGCGCGCCAGAACTCGGCGTCGAGCGCGTGGCGGCCGTCGACGATGCGGCGGTGCTTGACCACGGAGGCCAGGGCCGACGGCTCGATCTCGCGGAACTCGGTCCACTCGGTCAGCAGCACCACGACGTCGGCGTCGGCCGCCACGTCCATGGCGCTGGTGCCGTAGCGCAGCTCGGGGTAGGCGCGGCGGGCGTTGTCGAGCGCGGCCGGGTCGTAGACCCGCACGTTGGCGCCCAGGCCGTGCATGGTGCGGGCCACGTCGAGCGCGGGGGCGTCGCGGATGTCGTCGGAGTTCGGCTTGAAGGCCGCGCCGAGG
Organism: Herbidospora galbida; assembly: GCF_005233835.1. Lineage (GTDB taxonomy): Bacteria > Actinomycetota > Actinomycetes > Streptosporangiales > Streptosporangiaceae > Herbidospora > Herbidospora galbida. The sequence continues at coordinate 5,650 of NZ_SZQA01000055.1, forward strand.
CAGGCCACCTTCTTGCCGTTCAGCTGCCCGCCGACCATCTCACGGACCAGGTCGATCGTGCGCGAGCGGCGGCGGCGGTTGATCGCGTCCACCTCGCGCAGGAACGACACGGCCTGGCCGACGCCGATCTCCTCGGCCCGGGAGGCGAAGGCGCGGATGTCCTTGGGCAGGCAGCCGCCGCCGAAGCCGAGACCGGGCTGGAGGAACCGGCCGCCGATGCGGTCGTCGAAGGCCAGCGCCTTGGCCAGGTGACGCACGTCGGCCCCGGTGGCCTCGCAGATCTCCGCCATCGCGTTGATGTAGGAGATCTTCGTGGCCAGGAACGAGTTCGCGGCCACCTTCACGAGCTCCGCGGTGGCCAGGTCGGTCACCACGACCGGGGTGTCGTTGTCGATGATCGGCCGGAACGACGCCTCGAGCTGCTCACGCGCCCAGTCGGAGGCCACGCCGAACACCAGCCGGTCGGGACGCAGGGTGTCCTCGACCGCGAAGCCCTCACGCAGGAACTCGGGGTTCCAGGCGAGCTCGACCTCGTCGCCGGCCGGGGCCAGCTCCTTGATCAGGCCGGTCAGGCGGGCGGCGGTGCCGACGGGGACGGTCGACTTGCCGACGACCAGGACCTTGCGGTCCAGGAGCGGGGCCAGAGCGGTCACGGACGCGTCGACGTAGGTCAGGTCGGCGGCGTCCATGCCGGGCTTCTGCGGGGTGCCCACACAGATGAAGTGCACGTCACCGTGGGCGGCGGCCTCCTCGACCGACGTGGTGAACCGGAGTCGGCCGGTCGCCATCGTCTTGGCGAGCAGTTCGGGCAGACCTGGCTCGAAGAAAGGCACCTCGCCGGATTGCAGCCGTTCGATCTTGCGGGGGTCGGTGTCGAGTCCGACCACCTCATAGCCGAGGGAGGCCATGCAGATCGCGTGAGTGGCTCCGAGATACCCGGTCCCGATGACGGTGATCCGGGGGAGTGCGGTTTCAGTCATTGTCAGTTCTCTCGCAGAAACTCAGGAGCATTCGCTCTTCTTGGTGAGCGGGCCGCCGGTCACCTCGTTGTCGCAGGAGATCGTGTTGCCGCCTGCGGTGTCGTTGATGCCGTAGCCCCCTGAACCGCCCAGATCGATGACGTTGGCCCGGAAGGTGTTCCCGGTTCCCCAGCCATTGATGATCTTGTGGGTCTGGAAGCCGTCCGCGGGGGAGCCGCGGCCGGTGTTGCGTTCGATCAGGTAGCCGTTCCCCTTGACGTCCACCCAACTGTCGTTGTGGCCATCGCCGGTGATCATCGAGCCGTCGAAGATGTTCCCGATGATCTTGCCGTCGGAGGTGCCCTCCTTGATGTCGATGGCCTCCGCGGTGGCGCGGATGACGTTCCCGCGCGCGATGTTGCGGTCGCTCTTGTCCATCTGGCCGCCGGAGAAGGTGGCCCAGTTGCTCTCGGCGGTGCCGAAGTAGACCCCCTCGCCGTACTTGTCCTTACGGAGTCCGGTGCCCCAGATGAGGTTGTACTGGGCGATGTTGTCGGAGCTGAAGTTCCTGAAGTGGATGGCCTCGTCGCCGATGTGGTTGACGTCGAGGTCCTGGACCACGTTGAAGTTCGACTTGTCGGCCATGACGCCCTTCTGGGCGTGCCGGACGGTGAAGCCGATGAGCCGCCAGTAGTCGGCCTCGTTCAGGTGGAAGGCGTAGCCCTCCTTGAGGCCGCCGCCGTCGATGATCGCGTCGCGGGAGCCGCAGACGAAGATCGGCTGGTCCTTGGTGCCCTTCGTCGCGGCCGCGAAATGACCCTGGTACTCGCCCGGCTCCATGAAGATCACGGTGCCCGGCGTGGCCGAGGCGAGGGCCTCGGTGAGCTCGTCGGCGGTGGTCACGGTCACGGTCGCCTCGGGACAGGCGATCTTGCCCTCGCCGTCGGGGATCGCGATGTCCGGAGGCTGCTGGACGGCGGTGAACGGCTCGAAGTCCTCCTTCTTCTCGTCCTCCTCCCGCACCTGCTCCTCCTCCTGGAAGTCTTCACCGGAGTCGTCGGCCCCCAACGTCGGCAGGGGCCGCTGACCGGTCTCGGGCTGGATGTTCTCGACCACCATGCCGGGTTGTTGCTCCTGACCACCGCCGCCGAAGATCCCGTACAGGACGACCACGATCAGGATCGTGAAGGCCGCACCGGCCCCCGCCGCGATCATGGTCTTCTTGTCGATGTCGATCTCGATGCGCATGGTCAGGTCCTTTCGGCGGACGCGCCGGTGAGCGACCACACGGGACGCTCCTCCATGACGGCCTGCCTCTCGTACGGGTCGACGATGCGACGTCCGACGCGGGGCCCGTTGTTCCCGAGCGCCCGGATGGCGGAGATCACGATGAGCAGGATGACGCCGAACCAGATCAGGTTCATCGGCTTGGCGATGCGCTTGACCGTGGTCCAGAAGTCCGCCGTGTCCTGCCAGCCGTCGACGTTGTTGGTGGTGACCGCGGCCATGCCGGTCGCGCGGTCGGTGTCGAGCGCGCTGCGCCCGGCCCCGCCCAGGGTGTTGCCGACGACCTCGGTGCCCGTGGCCACCCCCAGCACGGAGACGCCGTGCAGGGTCGCCTGGTTGACGGTGTTGCCCGTCACCTCGGCCTCGGCGTTGCGCAGGTAGATCGCGGTCGGGACGTTGTTCACGATGTTTCCGACGATCTTGGCGCCGGTGACGCCGTCGCGTACCGCGATGCCCTGGCTCCACTGGCCGCTGATCCGGTTGCCGGAGACCCGGACCCCGGTCGCGTCCTTGTTCACCACGATGCCCGTCTGCCCGCCGGTCACCTCGGTAGTCTGGACGGCCAGGTCGACGCCGCCCTGGATCTCGACGCCGTAGCGCTTGTTCTCCTTCGACCACGAGCTGGTCACCGAGCTGCCGCCGAAGCTCTGCAGCGACTCGCCCGAGGCCGACGGGCCGCGGGCCAGCGGCAGGCCGCTGAGGGTGAAGCCGTTGCCGCCGTTGCCGACCGCGCCCGAACCGGTGATCGTCACGTTCTGGGTGCCGCGCGAGAGCACGAACCCGTCGCCGCGCGAGCCGGTCACCGTGGTGTTCTCGATGGTGGCGTTGCGGGCGAACCGGTGCAGCAGCACCCCGTCGACCAGGCTCCCGGTCACCGTCACGTTGGCCATCCGGGTCTGGTTGGATGCCGTGATGAAGATGCCGTAGGCGTTGCCCTTGATCGAGGTCTCGGTGATCTCCCCGGTGACGAGGTTCGCCTTCGGCAGCTTGTACGCCACCCTCTTCAGGCCCTTGCCGTCGTGGATCACCACCTGGTCGTCGTCGCCCATGCGCGGCACCAGGGCGCCGCCCGGGAGCAGCACCTTCTCGTCGGTGAGCGGCGGGGCCGGCGTGAGGTCGGCGTCGAGGGTGGTGCGGTCGCTGCCGGTCAGCGAGAGGCCGCCGGTCGAGCCGCTCCAGAACCCGAGGTACTCGACCTGCGCGTGGCTCATCCGCAGCTCGCCGCCGATCACCCGCACGTAGGCCCGGCCGTCGTTGACCCGGCTGTCGGCCGTGTTGATGTTCGGGTCCCAGCTGGTGAGGCGTACCGGGTTCTGCGGGGAGCCGTTGATGCGGATGCTGGCGCCGAAGCCGACGATCGTGGCGAACGACCCCGGCTCGCTGCGCATCCGGATCACCAGCGGGCCGGTCGCGTTCTGCAGCACCAGCTTGGCGTTCGGGCCGACGAACAGGTTGATGCCGAGGATGTACGACCCGTCGTTCTGCTTCTGGAAGTACTCCCCGCCCAGCTTCTCCAGGTCGGCGACCCGGTAGGGCTCGCGGCGCGAGGGCAGCACCAGCGTCTGGCCGTTGGCCGAGCTGGAGATGTGCGGCTGCCGGGCCCGCTGCGCGTTGGGGCCGCCGCGGGCGATCGCCGACATGAGCGTCGCCCGCGTCTGCATGATCCGCAGGTCCTCCTGGTCGACCAGGTTCGACTGCTGCTTGGCGTCGGCGGCGGTCACGTCGTCGACCGCGGGCGTCGGGGCCGGCCTGTCGGCATAGGAGAGGTAGGCCCAGGTGCCAGCGCCCAGCAGGAGGAGCACGAAGAACGTGATCCAGGCCTTCTTCATCGCCCGCCTCCCACGGTGACCGTCGGGACGGCCGGCTGCGTCGGCCTGCTACGCCCGTTGAACCCGCTGCCGTTGGTGGCGGCCGCCGCGTTCGCCAGCGCCCAGGACGGGCGCTCCTCCATCGCCTTCTGGAGCTCGTACGGGTCGACGATGCCCTTGCGGCGCCGGTCCATGATGCCGCGCGACCGGAGCGCGGAGACGAGGATCAGCAGGATCACGCCGGCCCAGATGACGTTCATCGGCTTGACGTACCGCTTGGCCTTGCTCCAGAAGGTCGAGGTGTCGACCCACCGCTCCTCGTCGTTGTTGTGGTCGTTCACGTCGCCGCTCGACCGGGCGGTGCTGACCGCGCTGGTGCCCGAGCCGACGATCGTGTTGCGGGCCACCTCCGAGCCGCCGGCCGCGCCGACGACCGTGACGCCGTGGGCGTTCACGTCCTTCACGGTAGTGATCTTGTTGCCGACCACCTGGCCGTTGGAGTCGCGCATGTAGACGCCGGTCGGGCCGCCGGTGATCGTGTTGCCCGAGACGTAGGCGTTGCGCACGCCGTCGCGCAGTGCGATGCCCTGGCGCTTCTGGCCGGTCAGCTTGTTGCCCGACAACTGCACGGCCTCGGCTCCGGCGCGGACCACGATGCCCATGTCGCCGCCGACGACCTCGCTGGTCTGCACGGCCTGGCGGATCCCGCCCATGACCTCGATGCCGTAGCGGCCGTTGCCCCGGGCCACGCTGTTGTTGACCGAGCTGTCGCCGTAGACCGCCAGCGACTCACCCGAGGCCGACGGGCCGTGAGCCAGCGCCCGGCCGTCGAGGGTGAAGCCGTTGCGCCCGTTGTTCTCCGCCAGGCAGTCGTTGACCTGGACCTTCTCGGTGGCCCGGGAGAGCACGAAGCCGTCGCCGCCGCTGCCGGTCACCTCGGTGTGCGAGATCGTCGCGTTCTTGGCGAACCGGTGCATGAACACGCCGTGGACGATGCTGTCGCGGATCTTGTTGTTGATGATCTGCGTCTGGTTCGAGCCCGACACGAACAGCCCGTAGGCGTCGCGGGTGATCACGCTGTTCTCGATCTTGCCGGTGACCAGCTCGTCGGCCGGCACGTGGGAAGCGGTGCCGGGTCCGATCGGGTAGGTCTCGACGTCGCCGTAGGTGCCGCCGCCCTGGTCCTTGGTGTTGTTCTCCAGGCGGTCGGCCTTGTCCTGGTGGCGCTGGGCCTTGGTGCGGTGCCGGTAGGTGGAGGACGGGCGCTCGGTGCCGGTCAGCGCGATGCCGCCGGTACGGCCGCTCCAGAAGCCCAGGTCGGAGACCTGGCCGTACACCATGTTGAACTGGCCGCCGACGGCCCGGATGTAGGCCCGGCCGTCGGTGGTGTCCAGGTCGGGCTTGCTGGCCTTGACGTCCCAGCTGGTGATGCGGACCGGCTTGGTCGCGGTGCCCTTGATGTCGATGTTGCCGCCGAAGGTGATGATCGAGCTGAACGACCCCGGGATGCTGCCCATCCGCAGCGTCATCGGGCCGCGCAGCTGGAGCGTCGCGCCGTCGGCCACGAAGACGTGGACGCCCAGCAGGTAGGACCCGTCGGTCATCAGCCGGACGTACTTGCCCTTCTCGACCGAGATCAGGTCCTTGAGCGTGTACGGCCGCTCGTCGTTGCGGGCCGGCAGCACCATCGTGCGGCCGAACGACGAGGAGAAGATCTGCGGCTGCTTGCGCTGGGCCGCCGCGATGCCGCCGGTCTGCAGCAGCGCCGTGAGCGCCGCCCGGGTCTGCAGGATGCGCTGGTCCTCCATGTCGACGAGCGCCGACTGCGACTCGGCGTCCTCGGGGGAGATCTTGATCAGCGGCTCGGGCTCGGAGCTCGGGATGCTCGGCGCGTCACTCGGGACGGCCGCCGGCGCGGTCTCCTGAGCGGGCTCCCGGACCGGCTCCGCAGTGGGCTTCGTGCTCGGGATGGTGTTGGTCATCCCGGTGTCGGCCGACGGCCGCGCACTCGCCGGGGGAGTCGGCGAGGGCGAGGGCGCGGCGGCGACGGGCGGTACGCCGATCGTGAGCGCGCCGAGCAGCAGGGCTCCGGCCGTCACGATGGTCCTGTGTATGGCCATCAGGCCAGTCCCTGCAGCGTCGCGGCCGTCTGGCCCTCCGAACCCGCCTGGTCGGCCTTGCGGGTCAGCCAGCCCTGCTTGTTCATGGTGAGGAACGCGTAGAGCTTGATCGGCAGGGCGATTCCGATGATGACCAGGGTGGTCAGCGGCAGCAGCAGGATCTCTTGCGGGTGGCGCTTGAGGTGCGACCAGCCGCGGATGCCGCGGCCGATGAGCAGCCAGCCGACGCAGGTGCCGATGCCCCAGGGCGTCAGCTCCAGGCGGCTGAAGAACAGGTAGCCGAGCGTGACGCCCATGGTGACCGGGGTGAGCAGGATCTGCAGCACGGTGACCTTGGTGACCAGCGGCGTCTTCCACAGCCAGCCCTTCCACAGGGCGGTCAGGTAGCAGCGGTAGGAGTTGCGGCTCCAGCGGATGCGCTGCTTGAAGAAGGCCCGGAACGAGCTCGGGAACATCGAGATCGCCCGCGCCGACGACTGGTGCACCGTCTTGTAACCGGAGGCCAGCACCAGCCAGGTGAGCCGCCCGTCGTCGCCGGCGATGCAGCGGCGGCCGAGGAAGAACTCGTTCTCCAGGTGGTGGACGACCGGCATGATCGCCGACCGGCGGTAGGCGGCGGTGCGGCCGGACAGGCAGGCCACGCCACCACGGCTGCCCATGGCGGGCACGTAGTCGTAGTAGCGCAGGTTCACCAGCCAGTCGGCGATGCGCCGCCAGACGCTGGTGGTGCGCTGGAACACGTTCTGCTGGGTGCCGACGCCACCGACCTGCGGGTCCTCGAACGGCATCTGCACGGCGTCGAGCAGGCCGGGCTCCCACCAGGTGTCGGAGTCGGCGAACACCACGATGTCGCCACGGGCGGCCCGGATGCCGACCCCCAGCGCCGACCGCTTGCCCGAGTGTTCGTAGACGAGCACGCGCAGCCGGGGGTCGTTGACCTCCCGCAGCTTCGCGTGACATTCGGTGTCCGCGACGTCGACGACGATGATCACTTCGCCCGGGTTCTGGGAGAGCCAGCTCCCGAGGCACCGGACCAGGATCTCGGCGTCCTCACGGAACGACGGCACCACGACCGAGACGGACGCGCGGTAACCGTTGACGACGGGCTTGGCCAGCCGGGACAGCACGACCCGGTAGATCCAGAGACCCCAGACGAGCAGACCCGCCAAGCCGAGCGGGACGATGTCCCGCCAACTCCCGTTGGCGCTCGACCTCACCAGCCATTCATAGGCGGTGTCGAGCCAATTCGCAGAATCAGACCCCACGACCTTGTTCTCCTGAGCTTTTCCGCACGCGAAAGAATGCACCGAGTCGTTCCGGGAATCTCAGGGAATGAGATGACCGGCGGAGCACACTATTTGTTCGGCTGAAACGTCAACTTCTGCATCGAAGTCGCTTTGAGTTCGGGCCCCCTATTGGGGGGTGAGCCCGACTGCCGAGCCGAGACGGCGGGCCCGGTGGCCGCGGGCCGGGGAAAAATCAGCGGATCTCACGCTGGTCCTCTCGCGTGGCATGGGAGGGAGAGAGTCGGGATCCGCGCCTGGCCGGCTGCGAAGAGTCACAGCTGGAACAGGTGCCACAGCAGTCCCGAGGTGTACCGTTCCATAAGCTAATTTCGGGATAAGTCGGGTGTCAACGGGCCTGTCGTTGAAACTTTTATCTGTGGGGACGGCGGGGCCTGAGGTAAACACGGTACGACGTGTGACTTTCCTGGTGGGAGGCGGTTGGGGCTCCAGGCTGGGGGTTTCCTGCACGCGTCCAGAGGATGGTTCTATGCAGCAGAATTCACGTGCATGTAACCAGCGCTCGGATAAATGCCGAAACATGATCGTTATCGAATCCGGGTAAACCTTCGGGCGCTTCTGTAGGTGATCACTTACTTCGGGTCCCGAAGGATGATCACGCGGGCGTGCGCACCGCGGGGGCTGGGCGCGCACACCCGCGTGATCGTGGGTGGGGCAGTTGGTCTTTGAGAGCTTACGGGGGGTTCGATGGGCTTTGTGGGGGTTTTGGGTCAGGGTAGTCGTACTACCTGAGAACTCCCTGGGTGGGGCGGCCGTTCGCGGGGGTCAGGGCGGGCCGTCCGGGGGCGTGCTCAGAACATCGAGATGTGAACGTGGTCGTAGTGGTTGGCGGTGTTGCCGCCCCGGTTGCTCATGAAGCGCCAGCCGGTGCCGCTGTTGATGCGCTGGCGCCAGATGACGTACTTCACGCCGAGCTTGGTGCGGTTCTTCAGGGCCCACTCGGCCAGCTGGTCGCCGAGGAGCTTGGCCGCGCCGGTGGCCATCGCGCCGCCGGTCGTCATCATGAAGTCGCAGGCGCGGCCGAGCGGGTGCTCGCCCATCGTGTCGACGCGGAAGCAGCCGATCGAGTTGTTCAGCTTGAAGGCCGCCTTGGCCTCCTCGCGCATCAGCCGGGTGCGGGCGGTGATGTTGTCGGCGCCAGTAGGCAGCTGCGGGGCCCAGCCGCCGTTGGCCAGCTTGCCGGGGCCGATCGGGATCAGGTCGTCGAGCCGGTCCTTGATGTCATCGATCAGGTCCTCCGCCTCCACGCGGCGCTTCTCGATGTCTTTGGACTTCTTGTCGATCTCGGTGATCAGGGTCTTGGCCTCGGCCGCCGCCTGCGCCCGCGCCTGCTCCTTCTGCTTGTAGTTGCGCACGATCGCGGCCTGCTCGTTGCCGAGCTGCATCGCGAGCGGCGACATGCCCATGCCGGGCGGCAGCACGATCCCGCCGTTGCCGGGGATCGACTGGTAGCTGAGGCCGGCCAGCCGGGCCATCTCGCGCTGGGCCGCCGCGAACTCGGCGTGCGCCTTGTCCAGCTTCGCCTGCGCGGCCTTGTGCGCCGTCTTCGCCTCGGCGAGGTCGTCGCGCGCCGCGTGATATTGGGCGATCAGCGAGTTGACCTTCTTCTCCAGGCTGGACAGCTGCTTGCGCAGTTTGTCGGCGTCGGGCTTGGGGGCCGCGACAGCGGGGCCGGGCACCAGCGCGGCGCAGAAAGCGGCCACCAGGGCCGCCACCGGAAGGAGGAACCACCGGTGGTTGCGACGGTGCGTCGTGGCGGGCAGCGCCCACTCCTCTCCTTGCGCCGGCCGGGTTAGCTGACGGATTCGGGCGGAGGAGCCCGGGCGCGCGATAGCGCCTACACCCCAGGTTCTGGTGGGTCCCCGGCTCCCGGGCGACACGCCCGGGATTAGGCAGTCCGCCGAGATCTCGGCGGGTTCGTGTGGATAGTAATGGTAAAGACGAGGCAAGTGCTACTTGAAGTTGCGACCATACGGAGATCAATCCGTGATCTGGCGCCCCATCTTTCCCGATGCAGCCCTGAGCATAGAGGCCGCCTCCTCGGGTCGCACGTCGTTGACGAACGCTCCCATACCGGATTCGCTACCTGCCAGGTACTTCAGCTTCTCCGGCGCCCTTCTGATGCTGAAGAGCTCCATGTGCACGTACGCCACCTCCCTTCCCCATCGGACCGGCGCCTGGTGCCAGGCGGCCACATACGGCATGCGGACCCCGAACAACCCGTCGAGGGCCCGCAGCACCCCGGTGTAGAGCGGCCCGAACGCCGCCCGCTCCTCGGGAGTGAGCGAGGGCAGGTCGGGCGCCTGCCGGTGGGGATAGAGGTGCACCTCGAACGGATACCGCGCGGCCCTCGGTACGAAGGCCGTCCAGTGGTCGTTCGCGGCGACGACCCGCTCCCCGGCACGCTCCTCCGCCACCACGGCCGCGAGCGAGCCGGGCCGGGCGACGGTGAGCATCCGCTGGGTGCGGGGTGTCACATAGGGATACGCATAGATCTGCCCGTGCGGATGGGGCAGAGTGATGCCGATTTCGGCGCCCCGGTTCTCGAAGCAGAAGACCTGCTCCACCCCGTCGAGCCCGGACAGCTCACGGGTGCGGTCGACCCAGGCGTCCATGACCAGCCCGGCCCGCTCGTCGCTCAGGTCGGCGAAGGAGGCGTCGTGGTCGTCGGTGAAGCAGACCACCTCGCAGCGCCCGATGGGCCCGCTGAACGAGGGGAACCGGTTCTCGAACACGGCCACGTCGTAGGCAGAGGGGATCTCCGACCACGGGCGGCCGGGGCAGAGCGGGCACTCCTCGGGCGGCGGGAGGTGGGTGCGGGTCTGCCGATGGCCGGCGACGGCCACCCACTCGTCGAGCACCGGATCGTGCCGCAGCTCCGAGGGGGCGGGCCGGGGCGGCAGGTCGCGCTGGTCCTTGGCCGAGTGGTCGCGGGGGTTCAGGTCGAAGTAGACGAGCTCCCGGCCGTCGGCCAGGTGGGTCAGATGGCGGTTCATGCGGGTTCGGCGACGATCAGCTCGCCGACGTGGCCGGCCAGTTCGTCGCGCGCCTCCTTGTCCAGGCCGGAATCGGTGACGAGAACGTTGGCCCGGTCGAGCCGGGCGATGGTGGAGATGCCGACGGTGCCCCACTTGGTGTGGTCGGCCAGCACCACGAGCTGCTGCGCGGCGGCCACCAGCTCGCGGTCGGTCTCGGCCTCCAGCAGGTTGGGCGTGGTGAACCCGGCCCGCGCGTTCATGCCGTGCACCCCGAGGACGAGCGTGTCGACGTTGAGCGATCTGATCGCCTGGACCGCGATCGGTCCGACGAGGGCGTCGGACGGGGTCCGTACACCACCCACCAGCACGATCGTCTGGCCGGGCCGCCCCGACCGGTGGAACACCTCGGCCACTCTGACCGAGTTGGTGATGAGGGTCAGGTCGGGCACGTCGACGAGATGGTGGGCGAAGGTCCAGGTCGTGGTGCCGGCCGACAGGGCGACCGCGCTGCCCGGCCGCACCAGGTGGGCGGCGGCGCGGGCGATCGCCTCCTTCTCGGCCTGCTGCCGCACCGACTTGGCGGCGAACCCGGGCTCCTCGGTCGACCCCGGCCCCGCGACGGTCGCGCCGCCGTGCACCTTCTCGATCAGGCCCCGATCGGCCAGCGCCTCGAGGTCGCGGCGGATCGTCATGTCGGAGACGCCCAGATCGCGGACGAGGTCGGCGACCCGCACCCCGCCCGTGCGCCGGACCCGTTCGAGGATCGCCTGCTGACGTTGCTGGGCCAGCAGCGAGGCGCGGCCGGCCGGAGGACGGTCGTGCCTCGCGCCCTGAATCTGCCCCAAGAGACTCGCTCCTCTTCTCAACATGTTCCAACAAATCATCGCATAGAAAATGTTGGAACATGGGAGGTGGACAGGTGTTCGCACGAGGCGCACAGTGGGCGAATGGGTAAACGACAGCGCAAGTCCAAGGCTCGCCGCAAGAAGAAGGCCAACCACGGCAAGCGGCCCACAGGCCGCTAGTAGGCCCGGCGGCCCCACGCGGCGAGCAGCCGCGTCTGCGGGTCGGCGTTCTCCGGCACCGGCACGTGCCCGCCGATGATGCCCGAGCTCCGGTAGCCCTCCTCGCTGTCGGCGAACCAGGCGGCGCAGAGCGAGACGAGCTCCGGGTCGAGCCGGTCGGCCACGCCGATGGCGTTCGACAGGTCCCACGTGTGGATCAGGGCGTCGGCGAACAGTTCGGTGACGTATTCACGTCCCGGCACGTCCCCGAACGACAGGTGCACGGTGCGGTCGAGCACGCCCTCCGCCGAGGCGGCGGTGACGGCCGCGTGGGCGGCGAAGTCGAAGGCCTTGACCGCGTCGTCGCCGATGAGGTCGCCGTCGAAGACGTCGCCTACTTCGGCCGGGCTGCGGCCGGCCAGGAGTTCGGGGGCCCAGAGAGACTCGTAGACGAGATGGTTCACCAGGGCGTGGACGTCCCAGTCGACGCACGGCGTCGGGAGGTCCCACTGGCCGGGCTTGATGAGGTGGACGCGCATACCGAAGGCGTCCAGGGCCCGGCGGTAGGCGTCCTCGATTCCGATCGTCACATTTCGACGGTAACCCGAACACGAGCTCACGTCATGGGGCTCCGGACCAAAGTGACAATTTAGGGCATTCCTGGCACGTGTGCTGGGACGACCATCTCCTTCTTGCCCGTCACCGGCAACCACCCGGGCGGAATCGTCACGCACACCCCGGGAATCAGCGCCGACGACCGACGCGAACATCCTCAGCCATCGTGCTGCGTGATCGCCGGCACGAACCCCTGGTAAAGCGCGAGCGCCAACGGCACCGCCGGAACCCGCAGGCGCCCACGGTCAGCGCGACCAGCGCGACCAGAGGCCCGGCCTGCCGTGACCGTGAGCACTGCCTGTTGGTTGGACCACCAACAGCCCCAGCCGCCGACGAGCGCGATCACCGACCCCCGAGACCGGGTCGACGAGCCGGAACCCGGGATGGCCCGGCACCTTCATATGCGGCGTCCGGCCCGAGAAAGGGCCACCGTGGTCAGCGCCCCGGCGGAGGATCGGGCCCGGCGTGCCCCGGAAACCGCCAGATCGGCAGCCCTGTGGCGGTTCCCGCCAGGGTGAGGGCGAGCAGAACCCGCCACCACTAGAAGAAGGGCCAGATCGGGCGCTCCAACATTCGGCAAGCTCGGTGACACCGAAGAGGAGGAGACTCGCGCCGGCGCCGTCCGCCAAAGCGGGCAAAACCGATGCCAGTGGCCTGATCCACGCCGCCTTCGGGATTCGCGCGTCCCCCCGGCCTCAATGCACCGGGAATACCCGTGGGGTTCTCAAAAGAAAGCCTCGCATCGCCAATAGTGCGCCATGTGAGGCATTTGTGGCGGTTTATGTGGTTATGGTGGCAATTGCTAGTCGACGAGGAAGGAGCTGGTCGCGTTGACCACCGCATCCACGACACCCACTTCGGGCGGACGACTGCCGCACCCCTCCAACTGGCTGCGCTTCGCCGGGATCCTCGGCATCGTGGTAGGGCTGCTCAACATCGTCGGCGGGTTCGCCGCGATCTTGAAGAGCCACTACCTCGTGGTCGGGTCTTCGGGCGTGCTGATCTTCAACCTCACGGCATGGGGCATCATCTGGCTGGTGGCCGGAGTCCTCATGGTCATCGCGGGCGTGGGCATTCTCCAAGGCGCGATGTGGGCCCGCATGTTGGGCATCGTCCTGGCGGCACTGGTCATCCTGGGCCAGTTCGCCTACGCCGGGGCGTTCCCGATCTGGTCCCTCATCGTCGTCGCGCTGGCCGTGGTCGTGATCTACGGCCTGGTGGTGCCGCCGCGCGGCAGTATCGCGTAGGGAGAGCACCGCCTAGGGGAGCCGCTGCTCCACCCAGACGATCTTCCCGAGAGGGGTCGGGCGCGTACCCCACCGGTAGGTGAGGCGCTTGATGAGCTGCAGCCCGCGCCCGGTGTCGTCCTCCGAAGTCGGAGTGCGCAGCGCCGGGACGGTGGGCGAGCCGTCGGCGACCTCGCAGACCAGGGTTCTGCCCCGGCCCCTCAGCAACCTCAGCTCGATCGGCGGCCAGCCGTGCTTGAGCGCGTTGGTCACCAGCTCGCTGACCACCAGCTCGGTGGTGTCACGGACGGCGCCGAGCCCCCACTCCGCCAGCGTCGCCCGGACGAACCGGCGCGCGTGGCTGACGAAACGAGGATCGGCCGGCAGCGAGCAGGAGGCGATCTCGTCGGGCGCGAGTTCATGGACCCGGGCAAGCAGCAGCGCGATGTCGTCGCGCTCGTGCCCGGGTCGCTGACTGTTGATCGTCACATCGCACATCTCCTCCAGATCCTGGTCGGGCGTCGACAGCAGCCGGCGCAGCGCCATGATCCCCAGGTCGATGTCTCTGGCCCGGCTCTCCACCAGGCCGTCGGTATAGAAGGCGAGAATGCCGCCGGACGGCAGCACCATCTCCACCGTCTCCAGCGGGTCGTTCCCGATCCCCAGCGGCAGCCCCGAGGGCAGCTCGATGATCTCGGTACGACCGTCCGGATGGATCAGGACCGGCGGAACGTGCCCCGCCCGCGCGAGCGCGCAGGTCCGGGTCACCGGGTCGTAGGTCGCGTAGACCGCCGTGGCGATCTGGGTCGGATCGAGGTCCTGGCTCATCCGGTTGAGCCGGAACAGCACCTCGTCCGGCGGCAGGTCGAGCGAGGCGAGCGTGCGCGCGGCGGTCCGGAGCTGCCCCATCGTGGCCGCGGCCCGGGTCCCGTGCCCCATGACGTCACCCACCACGAGCGCCGCCCGGCACCCGGGGAGCGGGATCACGTCGAACCAGTCGCCGCCGACCCCCATGAGGTCGCTGGCCGGTAGATAGCGCGAGGCGATCTCCATGCCCAGCGGCTGGTGCAGGTCGGCCGGCAGGAGGCTGCTCTGCAGTGTCAGGGCGGTGCGGCGCTCCCGGGCGTACAGGCGCGCGTTGTCGATGCAGACGGCGGTCCGCGCGGCCAGCTCCTCGGCGACCGCGACGTCCTCCTCCTCGAACGGCGACCCGCCCGGGTTGCGGCTGAAGATCGCGCACCCGAGCACCCGTCCCCGCGCCTTCAGCGGCACGGCGATGAACGACCCGCCCACCAGGAGCTTGACCACCACGTCACGGTCGAGGCTGGCCCCGATCAGCTCCGCGGTGTGCTCGTCGAGCTCCGGATACATGATCGGATGCCCGGTCGACATGCACTGCGCCTGCGGCAACTGCGCAGAATAGACCGTGACCTCGTTGATCGGAAAAGCCTCGACCCACTCGGTCGGATCGGCCTCCGCCACCCCGATGGCCACCCGCCGCACGAGCGCCGTGCCGTCGACCGGCCGCGACGGGAACTCCCCGTCGATGACGAGCCGATCCTGCACCATGATCGCTGAGGTGTCGGCGAACCGAGGCACGGCGACGTCCATGAGCTCACGGCTGGTCTCGCCCAGATCGAGGGTCGTCCCGATGCGACGGCTGGCCTCGTTGAGATAGGCCAGCCGCTCCTGAGCGGAGGCCGCCGAGGCCTGCCGCCACTCGAGCCGGTCACCCGGCACCGGCGTCTTGATCACGCTGTTCCGGTTCATCTCTTCCGCATCGTAGGGAGGACAACCACGGCATTTCATGCCTTTTCCCAGACTGTACGGCGCTTTACACGGTGGATTGCAGGGTCAAGCCCGGACCGATCGTCAAGAAGCCGAGTCATCGGCACGGAAAGGTAGTGTTCGTCGGCGTTTACGACGCAATGCCCGACTCCGGGCGAGGGCGTTGCGGACGGGAATTATTACCTTCGCCCGCAACGGCAAGACGTGTGTCGGGGTGACAGGATTTGAACCTGCGGCCCCCTGCTCCCAAAGCAGGTGCGCTACCAAGCTGCGCCACACCCCGTTGGCCGCCTGGCGCCGACGCCCCGAGATCTCCGGTACGCTTACGCATTGACGGCCGGATGAAGTCTAGACCAGATGCCGACCGGCGCGCGCGGACGTAGCTCAATGGTAGAGCCCCAGTCTTCCAAACTGGCTACGCGGGTTCGATTCCCGTCGTCCGCTCCAACGTTGAAAGGCCAGGTCACCCACAGTGTGGGGCCTGGCCTTTGATGTTTCTGAATTTAGTTGCCGATCTTGCGTGCCCGTTGCGTGCCCGATGGGGTTCCGGCGTCCCCGCTCATGGCCTGTTCGAAGGCGGAGCCGAGGGCCTTGGCGATCACCTCGTCCCGGTCCCGGGTGGCGTGAAGGTAGATCAGCGCGGCCCGGGTCGAGGCGTGGCCCATGCGGGCCATGAGCTCCTTCAGGCCGGCGCCGTTGGCCGCCGCAAGGGTGCTGCCGACGTGCCGGAGGTCGTGGAATGGAGATCCGGTTCACCGATGGCGGCTCTCGCCTTGTTCCACGTTCTCCGTTAGGCCGAGCGGCGTAGGGGGCGCCTTGGGCCGACGAATACCCAGCCGTCTTTGTCGGACTCCGCGAATCGGTCGACGTGCTCCCTGAGGGCCGGAATGATCTCGGGCGGGATCGTGACCACCCGTCGGCCCGCGCGTGACTTCGGGGTGTCGTCGATGAGGACGCCGCCGTCCAGTTCGACCAGGGCGCCGACGACCCGCACCACCCCGGCCTCCAGGTCGAGGCAGTCACGGCGGAGACCGGCCAGTTCACCCCAGCGGAGCGTGGTAAAGGTGCCGAGCAGCACGAGCGCCCGGTACCGCTCGGGACTCGCGCCGAGGAGCTGCGCCACCTTCGCCAGCGAGATCGTCTTGCGTTCTGGAGTGTCCGGGGTGCCCGCTCCTTTGATCCGGCACGGGTTGCGGTGGATCAGTTCGTCGTCTTGAGGAGCTGGTACGCCGTGCGACCGTGGGCTGACCGACCACGCCGAGGCGTTCCTCACGCCAGCACCGGACGTCGGCCTCCTTGATCTCCGAGAGGGCTTGCCCGCCGAACGTCGGAGCGAGGTGGTTCTTGAGCAGACTCCGGAGCCGGCAGTTGGTTGAACCTTCGTTACCCCGGCTAATGGCGATCACCTATGACCGCTCCCCGTGCAGGTCACGCCCCTACGCCGCATTCGATATCGGTCACCGGCTCCTCAGGGAGCTTTCCTGTCTGGGTCGGGATCGTGCCGCCCGCTACCTGCCGACGGCGCGAGCCGATCGCACAGCGAACACCAAACCCCACCACGCTCCAGAAATCCGGTCATCCCGCTGAGCAGCAGTTCTTTCAACCGGCCGAGGCCAATGCCTTCCTTGCTGAAGCATTGCGCGCTCCAGATGTCGTGATCATGTGTCCACCAGTTGTCGAGCTGAAGGTGGATGGCGGACACGTCGTCGGACCACCACAGGTCTGCCGGGCCTGAGACCGCGTCGGCGGGTGATGGGAGGCCGGCATCCGCCAGGGCCGGAACCATGCCTCGCGGGGTAGCCAGGTCCAGAATCAGATGCGGCCAGTGACGCACGGCCATGAGCAACGCGTGTGCCTCAAGCCGCTGCTCAACACTCCGATTGAGGACCCTGAGAGGCTTGTCCGCGAGAGTCATCCCGGCACGCCCATCCAACAGAATCTCGACTGCCCAGGTCCAATCCCCGTCCGAGATCCCGGGAAAGGCCCATCCCGCGGCCGTGCGGTAGACCGTTGTCTCCCCACCGAGTCCGTACTCCATGCCGTTTGGTCCTAGCGCAGGGAACCAGAGGCCGCCGTACCTCTGCTCAAACGCGATCATCGCCTCGATTGCTTCATCGGAAGCGTCTGTCTCGACGCCCGTCTGATCGACGGCACGAGCATTTCGCTTGATCCAATCCGCAGGCATCGGGTCCCACCAACGTGCGAACTCGTCCAGAAAGCGGCAGAGGCGAGGCGACACCGATCGATCCGTCCTTATGTGCATGAACGTCAACCTACGACCGCCCCTTCAGCCAAGAGGGCTGGGATCTCATCGCAGAAACGATGCTCAGCTCATTGACGGCGAGCTGACCGCGCACGGTGCGGACGGGAGATCGTTGATCTGACGATACGGGCGCTGGACAGGACGTGGTGGGACGTGGAGACGACCATACAAGAGGTCCTGGACAAGATCTCGCTGCTCTATCCCGACGCGGAAATGCTGCCCTGGCGATCGCCTGATGAGGGCTGATCCACGTACGGGTAGGGGCGATCAGGACGGGCAAGATCCGGGCTGCTAAAGCTGTATAGGTCTCGGGAGCCTTCCCCGCTATCTCCTGGTCTGTCGCGGACTCGGAGTGTCACTGGTCGAGGTCGAAGCAGCGTTCTGCCTGGTCGAGCAGATAGGCGAACGGGTGAAGTCCCCCTGCCGACCTGAACACCTCCATGGCGATGTCGGTCCCATGGGCGGTAGACGACGTGCCCGTTCCGTGTCCGTAATGGCGGTCAATCGCGGGGGGCCGCGGGGCTTCGTGAAAGATTGAGACGGTGTCCCACCTGCGACGCAGCACGTGGAACAAGTCCGCACCGTAATCTTCCAAACCGGCTACGCGGGTTCGATTCCCGTCGTCCGCTCTCACCTTGAAAAGGCCAGGTCACCCACATTGGGGGGCCGGCCTTTGATGTTCGTGAATAGTCGTCGAAGTTCCCATTCCGGGGCGACCACCCCGTCCCGCTGGGATCCATGCTCAACGGGTCCGGCCGCTGTCCGGACGTTCCCGGAAAATGTCAGTTCATGATCGTAAGCTCCGCTCCCATGACCACCACTCAGACCGTGTCGTTCGATCTCGGCGTCCACTATTCGCAGGCCTATCTCATCGACGACACCGACGAGGCCATGGGCCCCGCCGGGATGATCGCCGACCATCCCACGCACCCCGTCGGGATCATCCGGGTGGAAGAGGGGAGCGCCTTCCTGATCACCGGCCTGCACACGGGGACCGTCGGCTTCTCGGTGACGGTGGCCGACCACGACCCTGGAGCCGACACCGCCGGATACGAGGACATCGTGGAGATCAGCTTCGAGTCCGAGGCCGGCCGGGTCGCCGTCGAGGAGTGGGGCGGCGGTGAGTGGCACGAGATCCCCGAGCTGTCCGCGGGACCGGGGTGGTATCGGTTGCGGTATCACGCCCAGAACATGGACCGGGCCGCCGAGGTCGACACCTCAAGGGAGATCATCGACCGCTACCTGCTCCAGATCTGGCCCCAGGACGCGTCCGAGCCGCGCGTCGTCCAGAGCGCGAGCGGGCAGCTCGCCTACTGGCGCCGCCCGCGCTGAATCCGGCGCTTCCATCGGCGCCGCCGGAAGTCGTACCTTATGGCCATGACCTCAGTGTGGTCACTTCAGGCGGCTTGTCCGCCGGGCTCGGCGATCGCCGAGGTGCGCGCATGACCGACCGCCGGCACCTGCGCGCGGCGCATGCTGATAGGGAGCGGGTCGCCGAGCAGCTCAGGGTCGCCGTCGTCGAGGGGCGGATCGATCTCGACGAGCTGAACGAGCGCATCGACCTCACCTACGCCGCCCGCACGCTGGGCGAGCTGGAGCTGGTGGTGGCCGACCTGCCCGCCGACGGCGAGGTCGCCGCGGCCGGGCTCGAGTTGCACACGGTCGACGGGAACATCCGTCAGGAGGGCCGCTGGCTGGTGCCCTCGCGCATCAGCGCCCGCGTCGGGCTGGGTGGGCGGGTGCGCATCGACTTCACCGCGGCCGACTGCGTGCACCGGGAGGTCGTCGTCGACATCGATGCCACCTCCTGGTTCGGCGACATCGTCATCGTGGTGCCGCGTGGCTGGAAGGTGGACGACACCGAGGTCGTCAGGCTGACCGGGGGCAGCGTACACAACCTTCGCGGGGTCAATCTGGCGCCCGACGGCGTCGTCGTGCGGCTCACGGGTCAGGTGAAGACCGGTGACGTCTGGGTGCGCTACCGCAAGGTCTGATCGATCCAGCTCAGGTAGTCGCCCGAACCCATGGCGACCGGCACCGCGATGATCTCCGGTACGTCATAGGAGTGCACCTCCCGCACGCACCCCGACAGGTCGCCGAACCGCTCAGCCGTCGTCTTGAACAGCACGAGCCACTCCTGCGACCGGTTCACCTCGCCGTCCCACCAATAGACAGAGGTGATCGGCCCGACGATCTGGGCGCAGGCCGCGAAGCGGTGCCCCACCACCGCGTCGGCCAACCGGTCGGCCTCCTCGGGTGATCCGGCCGTCACGCGGACCTCAATATGGTCAGACATGCCTGCACGCTAACCCGGGAGACCCATGGACCTCTACGTGATCGTCTGCGCCGCCGGGCCCGTGCGGGACCTGCCCGACCTGATCGCCGAA
This sequence comes from Herbidospora galbida, assembly GCF_005233835.1. Classification (GTDB taxonomy): domain Bacteria; phylum Actinomycetota; class Actinomycetes; order Streptosporangiales; family Streptosporangiaceae; genus Herbidospora; species Herbidospora galbida. The sequence goes on from NZ_SZQA01000055.1 coordinate 25,389, forward strand.
GCACAATCGAGGTCGTGGACGGTCCAGGTCGTCGCCACCCCCAAGGCGGTCGACTTCATCGACGTAGCCGATCTGGAGCGGCGTACCGGAAGAAAGGTGCGGGTCGACTATCGGCACCCCAGCGAGCCCAAGCCGCCCCGGGCCGACGCGATCGTCGTCTATCCCGCCACGTTCAACACGATCAACAAGTTCGCGCTGGGCATCACCGACACCTATGCCCTGGGGCTGCTGGCGGAGGCTCCGGGCCTCGGCATCCCGGTGACGCTGGTGCCGTTCGTCAACGACGCCCTGGCCGGCCGCGCCCCTTACCGCGCGGCCGTGGCCGCGCTCGAAGAAGAAGGTGTACGTTTCACCGCCGGATGGCAGGAGGCGTTTTTGTCGGTGCCGCCCGACAGACTGAGCGGATGACCATCGCACTTGTCGCGGGCGCGACCCGAGGGGCCGGAAGAGGCATCGCCGCCGAGCTGGGGGCGATCGGGGCGACCGTCTACGTCACCGGCCGCACCACCCGTGACCAGCAGTCGGAATACCAGCGTCCCGAGACGATCGAGGAGACCGCCGAGCTCGTCACCCGGGCGGGCGGTCACGGCATCGCCGTCCAGGCCGACCACCTCGACAGAGACCAGGTCAGGGCGCTCGTCGAACGGATCGACCGGGAGCAGGGGCGGCTCGACGTCCTGGTCAACAACATCTGGGGCAGCGAGAACCTGTTCAGCTGGGACAAGCCGCTCTGGGAGCACGACCTCGACGACGGCATGCGGATGCTGCGCCTGGCCATCGACACCCACATCATCACCAGCCACTACGCCCTGCCGCTGCTGCTGCGGAACGAAGGCGGCCTGGTCGTCGAGATGACCGACGGCACCGCCGACTACAACGCCGTCAACTACCGCGTCACCTTCTTCTACGACCTGGTGAAGAGCTCGGTGCTGCGCATGGCCTTCGGCCTGTCCAAGGAGGTCGGGCCACGGGGGGCCACCGCGGTCGCGCTGACGCCGGGCTGGCTGCGGTCGGAGCTGATGCTGGAGCACTTCGGCGTCACCGAGGAGACCTGGCGCGACGCGCTGGAGAGCGAACCCCACTTCGCGATCTCCGAGTCGCCCGCCTACGTCGGCCGGGCGGTCGCGGCGCTGGCCGGCGACCCTGACCGGGCGCGGTGGAACGGCGCCTCGCTGTCCAGCGGCGGCCTCGCCCAGGTCTACGGCTTCACCGACGTCGACGGCAGCCGTCCCGACGCCTGGCGTTACATCGTGGAGGTCCAGGACGCCGGAAAGCCGGCCGACATCACGGGTTATCGGTGAGAGACCGCCAGCTGACGGCGATCGCCGAGATCGCCGGAATGGGTCTCGACGTCTGGCTGCGCGGCGGCTGGGCGATGGACTTCACGCTGGGGGAGGTGACCCGAGACCATATCGATATCGACTGGTTCGCCTGGTCCGACGACGCCGACCGGCTCGAAACGGCCCTGATCGCCCGCGGATTCGCGCCTCAGCCGGGGCCGCCGCGCGAACAGCAGCGCGATTTCACGCGTGACGGGGTCGAGGTCAGTTTCGCCCTGCTCGCCCGCGACCTGACCGTCGCGGGCGGTACCCACCGGGGAGAGCCCTGGCCAGCCGGCCTGCTCGACGCGCCCCTGGGCAGTCTCGACGGCCTGACCTGCCCGGTCATCAGCGTCGCCGCGCAGATCGAGATCAAGGAAATGATGCCCGTCTGGGTGCCGGGCCTGCCCCTGAGGGAGAAGGACATGACCGACGTCGCGCGCCTGCGAATGCACGTTCGCCTGAGAGAGGTCAGAGACTCCGATCTGGAGGTCTTCCACCTCCAGGAACAGGACCCGGAGGCCACCCGCCGCTCCCGGTTCCCGGCCCGTGAGCGGGAGAGGTTCCTGACCCACTGGCGCCAGAACATCCTGCCCGACGAGACCTGCCACGTGCAGACCGTCGAGGTGGGCGGGCAGATCGCCGGCAACGTCGTCGCCTGGTGGGAGGGGGAGCGCCGCTTCCTCGGCTACTGGCTGGGCCGGGAGTTCTGGGGGAGCGGCGTCGGCACCCGCGCCCTGACCCTGTTCCTGGAGAAGGAACAGGTGCGTCCGCTTCACGCCGACCCCCACGGGGGCAACACGGCGTCGGTCCGCCTGCTGGAGAGGCTCGGCTTCACCCGGACGACCGTCAACGACGAGGGGTTCGTCCTCTACGTGCTGGAGGCCTGAAACTTTCGACCACGCCCCGCAGTGGAGCGCCAGACCTTCTCGTTTCGGTCAGCACCCGAGCGGCCGGCCGGCGCCGGTTACGGCGCGAGATGGGGGCGGCGGACGGCGCCGGGAGGGCGGAGCCGTAACCGGGAAGAATGAGGATCAGGCGCCGGTGCGGAACATCGCCCAGACGGCCTTGCCGCCCTCGTCGAGCGGGTCCCAGCCCCACGCCTGGCTGTAGGTCTCCACTATGTAGAGGCCGCGCCCGTTCTCCGAGACGAAGTCGGGCTCCTTGGGCGTGGGCACCTCGTCGCTGGGGTCGGCGACGGCGAGTATCACGTGGGGGGCGATCCGCACCAGCATGAGGGTGATCGGGTGATCGGTCGACGGGCGCGCCGGATACAGAGCGTAACGAACAGCGTTGGTCACCAGCTCCGAAACGACCAGGGTCGCGTCGTCGGTGAGTTCCGAAAGTCCCCAACCCTGCAGGGTGGATCGCGTAACATCGCGTGCGGTCTTCACTGAGTCCGCGAGGGGGCGTAACGGGCAGGTGGTGGCGTCGGACTCGGGGGCGGTGCGCACCAGGCGCTCCACCCCGACATCGCGGGCGGATATGGGATTATCCAACATCCTGCCCGCACCTCCCGATCGCCAGATTTGAGAACTAGTGCACCTTTGGCCCAATATGCACTAGGCCATCATGGGACAAGGGCCCCGCCCCTGCAAGACCCAAATGCACGTGCAAGCGCCTTGTGCACTTGCCCAAAACGTTGAGCGATTGTGAAATGGACGGGGGGTTCAAGCCTTGTCTTCCTGGCCGGAAGTGGTGACACTGTGTGGGCTGGGGGTGTCGGCTCGACCTTCTCCGGCGAGTCGAGCAGAAGGGGAGGCGCCGTGACACGTACCCAGCCGGGACAAGGTCCCACGGCGCTGCGCATCCTTCTCGGCACCCAGCTGCGCAAACTGCGGGAGGAACGCGGCATCTCGCGCTTCGAGGCGGGGCACCTCATCCGCGGCTCCGAATCGAAGATCAGCCGCATGGAGCTCGGCCGCGTCAGCTTCCGCGAACGCGACGTCGAAGACCTCCTCACCATGTACGGCGTGGCCGACGAGGCCGCCCGCAAGCCCATCCTCGAACTGGTCAAGCAGGCCAACGAGCCCGGCTGGTGGCACCGCTTCAGCGACGTCCTGCCCGGCTGGTTCCAGGCCTACGTCGGCCTCGAAGAGGCGGCCGCCCGCATCCGGACCTATGAGGTCCAGTTCGTCCCGGGCCTCCTGCAGACCAAGGAGTACGCCCGCGCGGTCATCACGGCCGGCGCGGTCGGCTCGGCCCCCGAAGAGATCGCCCGGCGGGTCGACCTGCGGCTCGAACGCCAGCGCCAGATCCTCGAACGCACCACCCCGCCCACCTTCTGGGCCGTCATCGACGAGGCGGCGCTGCGCCGCCCGATCGGCGGCGTCGACGTGATGCGCGGGCAGATCCAGCACCTGGTCGAACTCATGGACCAGGCGAATGTCACGATCCAGGTGATGCCCTTCCACTTCGGCGGACACGCCGCTGAGGGCGGCGCGTTCAGCATCCTGCGCTTCCCCGAGGCGGAGCTCCCCGACATCGTCTACGTCGAGCAGCTCGGCAGCGCCCTCTATCTCGACAAACGCGACGAGGTCGACAAGTACAGCGAGGTGATGGAGCGGCTGTGCGCGGTCTCCACCACGCCGAGCGAGACCGTCGACATTCTCAGAAAGATCTCGCGCGAGCTCTGACGCGTCACTCGCGGGGGCTGCTCTGCTCTAGACTGAAGTTTGGCGCTGGACACCCCGCCGCAGTGGAGCATGCCCATGTGCCCTCTTCGTGGGCGCGGCGCGCGTAACGTGCCGCGGTAGCTGTGCATGACGCGCCCGCGATCACCAGATGCTGTTATTTAGGAGACCACCCCGTGAAGACCGCTGTCGAGGAGCTCAGCCCCACTCGGGTGAAGCTCACCGTCGAGGTGCCGTTCGAGGAGCTCGAGCCGAGCCTGAAGGCCGCCTACAAGAAGGTCGCGCAGCAGGTGCGCGTCCCCGGCTTCCGCCCCGGTAAGGTTCCGGCCCGGATCATCGAGCAGCGCTTCGGCCGCGCGGTCGTGCTCGAGGAGACCCTGAACGACGCGCTCCCCGGCCTCTACGGCCGCGCCGTCGACGAGGTCGATCTCTTCCCGGTGAGCCAGCCCGAGATCGAGGTCACCCGGATCGACGACGGCCAGCAGGTGGAGTTCACCGCCGAGGTCGACGTCCGTCCCACCTTCGACCTGCCCGACTACGAGGGCACCGAGGTCACGGTCGACGCCGCCACCGTCGCCGACGACGACGTCGACGTGCAGCTCGACGCGCTGCGCCAGCGCTTCGCCACGCTGACCGGCGTGGAGCGCGCGGCCACCAAGGGCGACTACGTCGTGATGGACCTGCGCGCCGAGATCGACGGCCGCAACCTCGACGAGCAGCAGGCCGCCGACGTCTCCTACGAGGTCGGCGCCGGTTCGGTCCTCGAGGGCCTCGACGCCGCGCTCGAAGGCCTGTCGGCCGACGAGGAGAAGACCTTCCGCACCACGCTCGTCGGCGGTGAGAACGCCGGCGAGGAGGCCGACGTGATCATCAACGTCAAGTCGGTCAAGGAGAAGGTCCTGCCCGAGCTCGACGACGAGTTCGCCCAGCTCGCCTCCGAGTTCGACACGCTCGAGGAGCTCAAGAACAGCATCCGCGAGCAGGTCCGCCGCAACAAGCTGATCGAGCAGGTCGTCCAGGCCCGTGAGAAGGCCGTCGACGCCCTCATCGGCGGTCTCGACATCCCGCTGCCCGACAGCGCCCTCAAGGCCGAGGTCGACGCGCGCAAGCACAACCTCGAGCACCAGATCGCCGAGAGCGGTCTGAGCCGCGAGGCCTACTTCCGCCTCTACCAGACGACCGAGGAGGAGCGCTTCGCCGAGTTCGACGCCAGCTCCGCCCGGGCGCTGAAGATGGGCTTCGTCCTCGACAAGATCGTCAAGGCCGAGGACATCGGCGTCAGCGAAGAGGAGCTGACCCAGTTCGTGGTCCGCCGCGCCGCCCAGATGGGCGTCGCGCCGAACACGCTGGCCCAGCACCTCGCCGACAACGACCAGCTGACCCTCGCGATGATGGAGATCGTCCGCGAGAAGGCCAAGTCGGTCGTGGGCGACGCCGCCAAGGTCGTCGACTCCGAGGGCAACGAGGTCGACCTCAAGGCCATCTACGCCGAGCTCAACCCCGAGCAGGAGGCCGAGGGGCTCGCCCAGGCCCCGGCCGGCGCCTCGGCCGAGTAGGCGCCAGCTCAATCGCCTTTCTCTGGGCCCCCGGTTGTTCACCGGGGGCCCATTGGCATGTGTTCGGTACGTCATGCGACGGTCGAAAGTCGTACAAACAGGGCGTTGGGGAGCATGCGCCGTCAGCGAACACCCGGGTGAGGGGGCATGAGCTGTGGGCGGCGCGCGTTAGGGTCGAGCAAAGCCAATCGATAACGACGCATCGGAAGGTGACGCTGTGACCAGCCCGCCGACCTTCTTCCAGCCCATCGGCTTCGAGCCCGAGTCGCGTGGCAGAGAGAACGGCCCCGCCCGGCTTGAAGACCAGCTCTACCAGCGTCTGCTGCGTGAGCGAATCGTGGTGCTCGGCACTCAGGTCAATGACGAGGTCGCCAACCGTCTCTGCGCCGAGCTCCTCCTGCTCGCCGCCGACGATCCCAACCGGGACATCTGGATGTACATCAACTCTCCCGGCGGTTCTGTGACGGCCGGCATGGCGATTTACGACATGATGGAGTATGTGCCGAACGACGTCTGCACGGTGGCGATGGGCCTGGCCGCTTCCATGGGCCAGTTCCTGCTCTGCGCCGGCGCTCCCGGCAAGCGGTACGCCCTGCCCCACGCCCGGATCATGATGCACCAGCCCTCGGGCGGCATCGGCGGCACCGCCGCCGACATCGCGATCCAGGCCGAGCAGATGCTCTACGTCAAGAAGACCTTGGCCGAGCGCATCGCCCACCACACCGGCCAGCCGCTCGACCAGATCGAGCGCGACTCCGACCGCGACCGCTGGTTCACGGCCGACGAGGCCAAGGACTACGGCTTCATCGACCAAGTCGTGCGCAGCGCGCGGCAGGTGCCCTCCGAGGGCGCCGTTTCATGACGGGAGCGTCCATGAGTGACCTGATCCGGCCGGGTGACATCAACGGCCGCTACATCATCCCTTCGTTCGTCGAGCGCACGACCTACGGCGTCAAGGAGATGAACCCGTACAACAAGCTGTTCGAGGACCGCATCATCTTCCTCGGCGTCCAGATCGACGACGCCTCGGCGAACGACGTGATGGCGCAGCTCCTGACGCTCGAGTCGCTCGACCCCGACCGTGACATCAGCATCTACATCAACTCGCCCGGCGGCTCCTTCACGGCCATGACGGCGATCTACGACACGATGCAGTTCGTCCGGCCGGAGATCCAGACGGTGTGCCTGGGCCAGGCGGCCTCGGCCGCGGCGGTGCTGCTCGCGGGCGGCACGCCCGGCAAGCGCTTCGCCCTGCCGAACGCCCGGGTCCTGATCCACCAGCCCTCCACCGAGGGCGGCGGCCAGGGATCCGACATCGAGATCCAGGCTCGTGAGATCCTGCGTATGCGGGACCTTCTGGAGCAGATCGTGGCCAAGCACACCCGTAAGGAGCCGGCCGAGGTCCGTCGCGACATCGAGCGCGACAAGATCCTCAGCGCCGACGAGGCCAAGGCCTACGGAATCGTCGACGACATCATTCCGTCGCGTAAGCGCCAGACGGCTGCCGTCGCCTCGTAAGAGATCGAAGGTCGCAAGTGCACCGGAACGGTGCCCAATTGGGCACCTTCCGGTGCGACTCACCGCTAGGGGGCTCACTGAGGGCCCGGAAGACGGTAACGTCGAAACCTGAGCGGGATGACGTTTTCGCACCGAAGTGACCGGCGCGAATGACCGGACCGCGGCAGCAGGGCGGTCCCACGCAAAGGAGAGTCTGGGGTGGCACGCATCGGCGACGGGGGAGACCTGCTCAAATGCTCGTTCTGTGGCAAGAGCCAGAAGCAGGTCAAGAAGCTCATCGCTGGACCAGGCGTCTACATCTGCGATGAGTGCATCGAGCTCTGCAACGAGATCATCGAGGAGGAGCTCTCCGAGTCCTCTGAGCTGAAGTGGGACAACCTCCCCAAGCCTCGAGAGATCTACGAGTTCCTCGACGCCTACGTGATCGGCCAGGACAAGGCCAAGAAGGCCCTTTCCGTCGCGGTCTACAACCACTACAAGCGGGTCCAGTCCGGCGAGCGCGGCCGTGACGACGGGCTTGAGCTGTCGAAATCCAACATCCTCCTTCTCGGCCCCACCGGCTCCGGCAAGACGCTCTTGGCGCAGACCCTCGCCAAGATGCTCAACGTGCCGTTCGCCATCGCCGACGCCACCGCCCTCACCGAGGCCGGCTACGTGGGCGAAGACGTCGAGAACATCCTGCTGAAGCTGATCCAGGCCGCCGACTACGACGTCAAGAAGGCCGAGACCGGCATCATCTACATCGACGAGGTCGACAAGATCGCCCGCAAGAGCGAGAACCCGTCGATCACCCGCGACGTCTCCGGCGAGGGCGTGCAGCAGGCGCTGCTGAAGATACTGGAGGGCACCACCGCATCGGTGCCTCCGCAGGGCGGCCGCAAGCACCCCCACCAGGAGTTCATCCAGATCGACACCACCAACGTGCTGTTCATCTGCGGTGGCGCCTTCGCGGGCCTCGAGAAGATCATCGAGTCCCGGGTCGGCAAGAAGGGCATCGGCTTCAACGCCATCATCCGGTCGAAGGAAGAGGTCGACTCGGTCGACATCTTCGGCGACGTGATGCCCGAAGACCTGCTGAAGTTCGGCATGATCCCCGAGTTCGTGGGGCGTCTGCCGGTCATCACCAGCGTCCACAACCTCGACCGCGAGGCCCTGATCCAGATCCTCACCGAGCCCCGCAACGCCCTGGTCAAGCAGTACCGGCGGCTGTTCGAGCTCGACAACGTGGAGCTGGAGTTCTCCGACGACGCGCTCGAGGCCATCGCCGACCAGGCGATCCTGCGCGGCACCGGCGCCCGTGGCCTGCGCGCGATCCTGGAGGAGGTCCTCCTCTCGGTGATGTACGAAGTGCCCTCGCGACAGGATGTCGCTCGGGTCGTCATCACCCGCGAGGCGGTCCTCGAACACGTCAACCCGACGCTGATCCCGCGCGACCAGCTGAAGCAGCAGCGCACCCCGCGAGAGAAGTCCGCATAACACATATTGGGCCGGGGCGCTCGGTGGGAGCTTCTAGAATTGGCTCTCGTGACGACGCCTGAACTGCCGACCCAGTATGCCCCTGCCGATGTCGAGGCCCCCAGCTACGAGCGCTGGGTAGCGGCCGGTCACTTCGGAGCGAGCGCGGTAGACGGGCGAGAGCCGTACAGCATCGTCCTCCCGCCGCCGAACGTGACCGGCTCGCTCCATGTGGGGCACGCCCTCGACCACTCGATCCAAGACGCGCTGACCCGCCGGGCCCGCATGCGGGGCAACGCCACCCTGTGGCTGCCCGGCATGGACCACGCCGGAATCGCGACGCAGAACGTCGTCGAGCGCGAGCTGGCCAAAGAGAGCCTCTCGCGCCACGACCTCGGCCGTGAGGCTTTCGTCGACCGGGTCTGGCAGTGGAAAGAGGAGTCCGGCGGCCGCATCCTCGGCCAGATGAAGAAGCTCGGCGACGGGGTCGACTGGTCCCGCGAGCGCTTCACGATGGACGAGGGCCTGTCGCGGGCCGTCCAGACGATCTTCAAGCGCCTCTTCGACGACGGCCTGATCTACCGGGCCAACCGCATCATCAACTGGTGCCCCCGCTGCCTGACCGCGCTGTCCGACATCGAGGTCGAGCACCAGGAAGACGAGGGCGAGCTCGTCTCGATCCGCTACGGCGACGGTGACGACGCGATCGTCGTGGCCACCACCCGGGCCGAGACCATGCTCGGCGACACCGCCGTCGCGGTGCACCCGTCCGACGAGCGCTACGCCCACCTGATCGGCCGCGAGGTCGAGCTGCCGCTGACCGGCCGGCGCATCCCGATCGTCGCCGACGACCACGTCGACCCGGCGTTCGGCACCGGCGCCGTGAAGGTCACCCCGGCCCACGACCCCAACGACTTCGAGATCGGCCGCCGCCACGACCTGCCGTCCCTGGCGATCATGGACGAGCGCGGCGTCATCACCGCCCACGGTCCGTTCCAGGGCCTCGACCGGTTCGAGGCGCGCCCCGCGGTCGTCGCGGCGCTGCGCGCCGAGGGCCGGATCGTCGCCGAGAAGCGCCCCTACCTCCACAGCGTCGGCCACTGCTCGCGCTGCAAGACCGTGGTCGAGCCGCGCCTGTCGCTGCAGTGGTTCGTCAACGTCTCGCCGCTGGCCAAGGCCGCGGGCGACGCCGTCCGCGACGGCCGCACCCGCATCCATCCGCCGGAGCTGGCCAAGCGCTACTTCGACTGGGTCGACGACATGCACGACTGGTGCATCTCGCGCCAGCTGTGGTGGGGCCACCGCATCCCGGTCTGGTACGGCCCCGAGGGCGAGGTCGTCTGCGTCGGTCCCGACGACGAGATCCCCGAGGGCTACACGCAGGACCCCGACGTCCTCGACACCTGGTTCTCCTCGGGCCTGTGGCCGTTCTCGACGCTCGGCTGGCCCGACCAGACCGACGACCTCAAGAAGTTCTATCCGACGACCGTCCTGGTCACCGGCTACGACATCCTCTTCTTCTGGGTCGCCAGGATGATGATGTTCGGCCTCTACGCCATGGACGGGCAGCCGCCGTTCAAGACCGTCGCGCTCCACGGCATGGTCCGCGACCAGTTCGGCAAGAAGATGTCGAAGTCGTTCGGCAACGTCATCGACCCCCTCGACTGGATCGAGCGCTACGGCGCCGACGCCACCCGCTTCACCCTGCTGCGCGGCGCCAACCCCGGCTCCGACGTGGCGATCAGCGAAGACTGGGCGGCCGGCTCCCGCAACTTCTGCAACAAGATCTGGAACGCCACCCGGTTCGCCCTCATGAACGGCGCCGTCAGCGACGGCCTGCCCGAGGAGCTGACCGCGGCCGACCGCTGGATCCTGTCGCGCCTGCAGTCGGTGGTCGCGCTGGTCGACACGGCCTTCGACGACTTCGAGTTCGCCAAGATCAGCGACTCGCTCTACCACTTCGCGTGGGACGAGGTCTGCGACTGGTATCTGGAGCTCGCGAAGATCCAGATCGCCGGCGGCGGCCAGGTTGCCGAGAACACCAAGCGCGTCCTCGGCCACGTCTTCGACGCGCTGCTGCGGCTGCTCCACCCGCTCACCCCGTTCGTCACCGAGGAGCTCTGGCGCGCGGTCACCGGCCGCGAGTCGATCGTGGTGGCGCCGTGGCCGGTGAGCGATCCGGCCTACGCCGACGCCGGCGCCGAGTCGGAGATCGAGGCGGTCCAGAACCTCGTCACCGAGGTCCGCCGCTTCCGTTCCGACCAGGGGCTCAAGCCCGGTCAGCGCGTCGCGGCCCGTCTTTCTCTGTCCGGTACGGCCACCGCCGCCCACGAAGACGCCATCCGTTCCCTCCTCAGGCTCGACCCGTCGGGAGAAACGTTCACCCCGACCGCCCGCCTCGCGGTGGGCACGGTCATCGTCGAGATCGACACGGCCGGCGCCATCGACGTGGCGGCCGAGCGCAAGCGCCTGGAGAAGGACCTCGCGGTCGCGAAGAAGGAACAGGCCCAGGTCACGGGCAAGCTCGGCAACGAGCAGTTCATGGCGAAGGCCCCCGACGACGTGGTCGCGAAGGTCCGCGCCCGCGCCGCCCAGGCGGTCGAGGACATCGCCCGCCTGGAGGCTCAACTTGCCTCGTTGCCCCAGGTTTAGGGTTTCGTGGCCAGGGAATGATTACCGGGTTGCCGAAGTGGGTCGCGGCAGCCCGGCAGAGGTGCTAATGTTCTTGTTACGCCAAGCGGGACGGCGCGGCCCGGACTCGGAAGAGCCGGGGCGATCAGATCCCCAAGGCGTCCCCAACAACTTTCCTCCGGGAAGCCGGGCGATTTGACATCGCACGGAGCTCGGGTAAGTTGGACGGGTTGCCCTCGCGAGGGGGCGCTTCCAGCGGGAAACGGAAAATGTCGAATCACTGAATTTGACACTAACCAGAAGCGCTGCGAAGATAAAGACACAAAGAAAAAAGTAAGTCCGTTTCTTGAGAACTCAACAGTGTGCTAAAAGCCAGTGCATGATGCACAACCCCGTCTATTAGACGGATTCCTTTGGTTGACATTATGTCAGCCGGGAAAATTCTCTGAAGACATCTTTTGG
>NZ_SZQA01000056.1 GCF_005233835.1 Herbidospora galbida
GATGGTCGGCGGGACCAGGCGAGTAATTGTTCTCGTTCGTTGTCAGTGAGCACGATCGGCACTGCTGTCGGCAACGGCATGGGACATCGCTGCCCACTGACAACGCATTAACGCTTCAGGACACTAGTTGGGCCCATTGCGGGTGGGCGACAGGCGCGGCTGGAGTACCGAGGTCGATGACCCAGCCAGAGGTCAGGCCGGCGCCGCCGGCCAGCAGCACCTGGAACTGGAATCCCTCCTCTTCCAGCAGCGGCAGCAGGGTGGCGGGCAGGTGGAATCCGTCATAGCCGTCCCATCTGGGGATGCCCGCAGGGGGCCGGGAGTTGCGCGTCCAGGTGACGCCTGAGTCGGGGCCCAGCCAGGTCGCGCTCGCATGCGGCAGCTGGTCGGACTTGGCTGTCGCTTCGTACGCGATAGGAGTCGCGCTGAACACGTCTCGGCGCGGGCCGCTGAAGACGCGCGGGTAGAGGTAGCCGGCGAGCGGCGGTGCACCGGTGGTGGTCTCGCGCCGGATGTCGATGGCGTCGGTGTCACCCAGTACTGTCCACTCGCCGCCTACCCATACCTCCATCGTGTTGTTCTGATGGCGGACGAGGTCGGACTCATTCGGATGCCCGGACAGCGCGAGAACGATCCCGTCGTGAAGGGTCAGCAGCGTCGGGTACCAACGGCCGCCACCCCGCATGGGTTCCGCCTGCTTCCAGTGCGGCTTTCCCGCGCCAGGCCGTGGGTTGAACGTCCACGCGTCCCTCAGGCCGCCGAAATGACTCTCGTGCGGGTAGGGGATGTCCTCCGGCCAACGCTCCGTGCCACCGGCGACAAGCAGACGTCCATCGGACAGGAAGGCGTGTCCCGAGCAGAAGACATCCGAAGTGGGGGCGTCGATCTTCTGCAGGGTCAGGGACTCGCAGTCGAACAGCTCGCACTGGTTGATGTCCTGCGGGTCCGTGGGCTTGTTGTGCTTGTCACCACTGAAGATCACGATCTTGCCGGTGCTGGCCAGCGCGACGTGAATGGCGAAGGACTTGGCCAGCAGGTCCTTGCCTTTGCCGTCCTCCACTCGGAACCAGCGTCCGCCATTGAAGGTCACCTGGTGGCCACGTGATACCGGGCTGACGATGCCGCAGAGTTCCTGCCGCGCGGTCAGCGTCGCGCCGGCAGGGAAAGCGATGTCCACGGGCATGCTGGCGGCACCCGCTTGCCAGCGGCCGATCTCGGTGCCGTCGGCCATCAATATGACCGTCGCCGACGGCTTGAGCCTGCTGAGAGTCAGCTTCTGTTCGGTCTTACACATCGGCCCGTCGATCCGCGGCGGCAGAAGCGACCGCAGCTTGACCACCTCGGCCGTGTCCACCGGGCTTTGTGACTTACACAGCTGGAAGACCTGCTCGGCTTCGAGGTGCTCCCCGAGTGTCAGCGGGGGGACGCGAATGCTCATGGTGGGATGCGCCACAGGGGAGTCGAACGCCGTCCAACCGTCACGGCGTAGCCGCAGGACGGCGCCCGGCACGATCCCGGTCACCGTGACGAGCCCGACGCATTCTTCCAGCGGCTCGACGAGACTCGGCGCGGGCAGTTGGTGGTCGCTGTCCCAGGGCGGGTTGGCCGGATTGCCGCTCAGCGTCGACACAGCGGCCGAACCTCCGCAGATGCGTTGACGGACTTCCACCTTCGTGCCGGGCATCACCGCTTCGCCGGCGTCAAACGTGATCGTGACCTCGTCGGTCGCGGACTGGGCGTGGCCGAGCCTCACTCCACCCTGCACCACCTCCAGTTGGGCTCCCGGGCAGCAGCCCTGGACATGGAGGGCTTGCGCACACCTGAAGGGCGTGGAGAAGGCCACCTTGCCGTTGAACGCCTTCTCGACGATCTCCCCCCTTTCCGATCGCTGGCTCTCCGGCTCCCCAGGGCGCTGCTGGGTGGCCCGGAGCAACTGGTCCGGCACGAGCCGGGACTGATCGACGGCGACGAAGGTGTCGGCCCAGTCCACCGTGGTGTCGGCGATGGGGTCGGGGTCGTTCCCGATATAGATCCGTACCCGAGAGCCCGAGAACTGTCCCATGACTCGTACGGCTGGACTGCAGGTGGAGACCGGGCCGACTACGGCCGGCGGCGATGACGGCATGGAGAGATCCCATCTATGCTTACGCTAAGGATTTGATCTCTACCCTGGGTGACGGCGTGCCGGGGTATGGAGTCTTCGTGCCCGAGCAAAAGATCTGCGTGTGGCGGTGGTGCGCACGGTGAAAGGCTGGGGTTGGGGCGGGTGTGGGCGGGATCGATGCCCTGCTGGGAGCGCGGCGCTGAGCGCTGCGGGGCGCTTGAAGGATGCCCTGAGCGTGACGCGTCGACAGGTGGAAGCCGCACGTCGCCTGGCCGCCAAGAACCCGGTATTCCACGAGTTTCTGACGCATAGCAACCGCCAGCTCACCGAACTGCTGGCCTCCCTTGGAACTTTCGCCGAAGAGTGAGAGGTGACGCGCCGGCCAAGGCCGCTGTCACTTCGGATCCGGAAGGGATCGCATCAGACCCCTGCCCACCAGCGACATCGTGACTTTGATTCGGCCTCATCTTCACGCGGGCGCCCGGGTCACGTCCATTGGAGTGGTGTAAGAGATCGGCTTTCGCGTGATCCTGTTTGTGCAGGTTAAGCGGTAAGTGTGTCGGGTAGTTGGGCGGGGGTCGGATTGTCGCGGGGCAGAGCGCGCAGGCGTGCTTTGGCGAGGATGTCCAGGCCGATGTAGCGGCGGACCTCGCTCCATTCGTCGGTCTGTTCGGCCAGGACAGCGCCGATGAGGCGGATGATCGCGGCGCGGTCGGGGAAGATGCCGACCACGTCGGTGAGGCGGCGGATCTCCTTGTTCAGCCGCTCTTGCGGGTTGTTGGACCAGATCTGCCGCCAGACCTCGACAGGGAAGGCGGCGAAGGCCGGCAGATCCCTCCTTCGCCTCGTCCAGGTGCCGGCAGGCGGCCGGGTATTTGGGACGGTGGTGAGCAGGTTGCGCAGGTAGTGGGTCCGGCAGCGCTGCCAGGCCGCGCCGGGCAGGCAGGCGCCGACCGCGTCCACCAGCCTGGGATGCGCGTCGGAGGTGACCAGCTGCCAGACTGCGCAGGAAGGCCGGCCAGCCCGCGCCGTCCTCGCGGGAGGTGACCTCCAGGCCGAGGATCTCCCGCTGGCCGTTGGCGTTGACCGCGGTGGAGACCAGCACGTGGACGTTCACGACCCGGGCGCCCTCACGGACCTTCTGCGTCAAAGCGTCCAGCCACACGAACGTGTAGGGGCCGCTGTCCAGGCGACGAGTACGGAACTCCTCCACCTGCGCGTCCAACGTCTTGGACATCTCCGACACCTGGCTCTTGGAGATTCCGGTGATGCCGAGCTGCTGGACGAGCTTGTCCACCCGGCAGGTGGAGACCCCGAGCAGGTAGCTGGAGGCGACCACACTGATCAGAGCCTGTTCGGCGCGGCGGCGGTGTTCCAGCAACCAGTCGGGGAAGTAGGAGCCCTGCCGCAGTTTCGGGATGGCCAGTTCGATCGTGCCGGCCCGGGTGTCCCATTCGCAGGTTCGGTAGCCGTTGCAGGCGTTGACGCGTTCGTCGCTGCCCTGCCCGTATCCGGCTCCGCAGGCGGCGTCGGCCTGAGCCGACATCAAAGCCTCGGCCATCGTTTTGACCATGGATCGCAACAGATCCGGGTCACTGCTCTGGAGTTCGCGCGCCAGCCAGGCTGCGGGGTCCACACTGTCGTTCACGGCCATCGTTTCCGTCCTTCGATCTTGGTATCGCTACCCGAAGGATCACGCGGTGGCCGTCTTCATTCACGACGCCACGCCTGCTACCAGCGCAAACTCGTACACCACCTCCGTGGACGCAACCGCCGCCCGGCTCCCCCGCTCTGGTCGACCTGTTACGCGCTTTCCTTTCGGTCATCGCCGCCTTCGCTGAGCTGCGCCTGGCGATGGCCCGAAGCCACCGGCGAAGGCCCTCGTAACCTCTGCAGCGGGCTCGGGTCGCGCCGCCGCCCTGCCCGCGCGCCCTTCAGCTACATAGCAACCGGTGAGGTGCCGACTCGCCCCTGGTCAGAGCCGTGAAGGCGGGCTACTGTCAACTAGCACCCCTGTACTGACATTTCACTGACAGGTACAGGCGCGCCAGACAACCGGCTGTCTGGCGCAGCAGTAGTTGATAGCGGCACCCCTCGCTGACCTGGGCACTATCAAATAGACGGATATCGAGGTAGCGCGGTCGACCGGAGCGGCCTTCCGGGCGCAGCTTGGGGCCCGCCGCCACAAGTTTCCCGCGCAGCGACCGCCGTGGATCGACGTTCGATCCGACAGCCCGCACCTGGGCGGCGCAGGCCCGCCGCGCGTGTTCGACGGTGTCGTTAGTCATACACGCACCCAGCGATGCGGGTTGGTCATGGTTTGTTCCCCCAGCGGTTGTGCTGAGGTGAGATGGCGCAGGGTTTGGTCATGGCGAGATGGGGTGGTCCGTGGCGGTACGCCCTGACCTGGCGGGTCGGCGTGGCGTGCGTGACCGGGTTGCTCGCACTGATCGGCTGGGCGCTGAGCGGTAAGGACGGCTTGCAGACAGCGGCGAACCTGGCCCAGTTGGTCAGCGCCGTGCTGGTGGTCCCGACGTTGCTGGAGCCGTTATGACTGTGGCGGCGACGCTCGACGGTCCGGCCGGCGGTTACTTCCGCGCATGTGGCCCATGGGTCGCCGGACAGGACCGCCCTGGCTGGCCGACCAAATCGACCACGCCCTGGACCAGGGCGTGCTGCGGGCCGGTGCTGATCGCCCCAGAGATCTCAGCGTTCGACGACCTGGTCGCCCGACGACGCCCAAGCCCGGCTGGATCGCGCTCTTGGTCTGTGAGCCCCCGCCCCTGTGCAGGAGCCCCAGCACCGTCACAGGGCCGTGGCCTTGTCGCTTTTCCGGCCGGAGCCTGGTGCCAGATGTGCCGAGTTCACGAGGAAGGCACACCGAGCCGACGCTGACGTCCAAGAGGAAGACCACGTCGACACCTGCCAGTTTCTAGCGTCGCTCAGGTGCGAGGTATTGGGTCTGGCGAGTCTCGAACCACTCCGGGCCGAGCGTTGTGCCGGTCAGCCGCGCGGCCAGGTCGAACGCTGCGGCCACCCGATTGTTGAAGTTGGGCGGTCCGGCGTATACGGCGCGCCGCAGCAGCGGATCCAGTTCGTCGGGCGCGCTTCCGCTGCGGTCGAGGTAGGGGTTGGTGAGGGACAAATGGCTGACGATCACGCCGTCCCGGGCGAATATCAGGTCACCGGCGAGATTAACCGTCCAGTTGACGTTGAAGGCCAGCCGGCCCTCGTCCGACAGCCGAACCAGCCGAGCCAGGTCGGCTCCCAGGCAGCTCTGCCGCTCGACGATGAATGTCCAGTCCGCTCCGATCGATCCGGCCAGTAGCACCGGCCTGTACGGCGACAGCTGCCACAAGTCGTTGTTGAGTTCGGCCATCGTGCGCGTCGACTTCGATGCTGCCTCGGCCTCGAAAGCGGCGGCGACCACGTCAGGGGCCGCACCCCGGACCCAGGTTCCGCAGAACTGCTCGAACAGCCCGACATCCTCCAGCATGTCGAGTACATCCACCATGATCACTCAACCTCGATTTCGGTGAGAACGGGCGGCCCCCAGGTGAGGGGCCGCCCGGACGTTAATCAGAACTTATTTGACTCGCACCCAGAACGGATCTCCATCGAGGATGCGGAATCTCTCGTAGAAGAGGTTCAGGGCGATTCCGTGGTCCCGGTTGTGCAGGCGGGCGACCGGTTTGACCGAAACATTGTCACCTGCGAACGCGGCACCTTCGTGAGTGGTCGCCATCGGATACTCATCGCATTGCGTGTCCCCGGCTCGCTCCGCCGCCGTCCACCAGAGATTGCAGAGGGTGGTCTTCCGGTTTTCGTTCTTGGACGGCACATCCATATATTTGGGCGGTAGAGTGCCCTTCTTGTAGCGCGCGGCCCGGTGCAGAGGGAAGGCGCGGGGGTCCGTCGGCTTGGCATTTCGCGGCGGCAGAAGGTCCGCGTTGCCGGGAACGACCTTGTTGTCGACCTTCGGCCTGGTCGTCTCCGGCTGGTAGAAGGCCTGCCAGATGTGCTTCGTGACCTGCCCGATATAGGGATCCGTTCGCTTGATCGTCCAGATCATGCGTGCGTGCTTCAGGCGACAGCCGCCCTTGTATCGGCCGATCGCCGGGCTGGTGTCACAGAAGACGTCGGGCGTGATCTCCGGCTGGTACAGCGGCACCGTGTTGATCGGAAACTTCGCGATATCCGAAGCGACCTTGATGTAGGGGCGCAGACTACAGGTGGCGGTCTTGTCTTGGTCCGCTCCGCCGGCGGACCGGAAGGCGAATTCCTCGTAGGGATCGGTCTTCCATGACGCGATGGTTCTCGTCCGGGCGGCGTCCGTCTTCGGATTCAGCTCCTGACATTCGCCGGCCGGTCGCCCTGCGGATGGGGCGGCTGGGATGACGGCTTTGACGGTGGTGTTCGGCGGGCTGGTCATGATGTCGCCGTCGGTGTCCATCCAGAGCGGCTGGCTGATCTTGATCCACGCCTTCATGTCACGTGGCCCGGTCCCGTTGGAGGGGGTCCCGAAATGATCGGGGATGGCTTCCGTGCCCCCGGAGTAGCCGACGTAGGTGTGGATCACATTCGTCGCCGAGAACTGGAAGAGGCCGACATCGGTTGTGGTCTTCTTCCCGGATCGATCGATCGTCTCCTTGTAGATCGGGAGCATGAGCCACTGGCTGTAGCAGAAGAAGTACGGGCGGGTGTATCCGACCGCCCCGTTCGGGCGGTTCGGCACGAGCCTGAACTGCTCCTTCTCGCACCACTCCGTCGTGGGGTGGCCGCTTTGAAGGTCGGGGTATCCGTAGGGGAACTGGGCCGTCGTGGTCGCCGCTGCCATCGTTTTGGCCTGGGCTTCAGCCGGTGCGACGGACAAGGACTGCCAGCCGGTCCAGGCGCCGGTTTCGCCTCCTGCGGTGGATCGTGCTCGCCAGCGGGTCTTCCACCCGGGGAAGAGCTTGCCGCGTGGCACCCGCACGACTGCGACAGATCCGGCGGGGACGTCCTGCGTGGCGCCCTGCCAGATCAGGCCCTTGCCCTGCTCAGGGCTTGTGGGGTCGTGCCCGATCTCCACCTGGACGGTGGCGGGCCGCTTGAGCGGGTCGGAGGCCTTGACCATGAGATCCGGTGTCGTCGTCGGCGTGCGCGCGATGTCACCTGTCTTAGTGGTGCGGGTCCACGCCTTATCGACCGTCGGTGCGACGTCGTCCAGTCCGGCGACGTCGGCTTCCGCTCGGCCTTGCAAGAACATCGAGCCGACCATGAAGGACCACTCGTAGGGTGCCGCCAAGGTGTTTCCCGCGGCGTCGCGGGCTCCCTCGACCGTCGCCCAGTAGAAGAAGTCGAGTGGCCATGCGGGAGTGAAGGTCAGCACGGTGTTGCCCGCGCTCATCGTCGCGGTGCCCGAAACCTCGGACTCGCCGAAGATGTCCAGCAGCGAGAAGCCCACGTTGGTCACTGGTTCGCTGAAGGTCACCTTGATCCGAGCCGAGGATGACACGTTGCTGGCGCCGTCAGCTGGCTCGACCTTGACGATCGTTGGCCGGGTGGTGTCTGAACCGCCCGTGGGGGTGGGGGTGGGGGTGGGGGTGGAACCGCCGCCGCCGTCGGTGTAGGTGACCTGGAGGACCGGCGGCTGCGGATCGGGGTCGTCGCTCATCTCCGACGAGTGGAAACCCCGGTCGTACTCCGGAGCCGTGCCGGCCTCGTTCACGCTGCGCAGCAGCAGGCCGTTGTTGGCCTGACCGGAAGCCCATGCCCGCACGATGTCGGTGACGGCCCAGGTCCAGGTGACACCACTCGGCGGGAAGTTGTTGTTGGTGCAACTGCTGGGGTCCTTGGCCACGGCTTCCCCGGTGGTGGTGGCCGACGGCTGGTTGCTCCAGCGGAGCGAGCCGATGTTCCAGGTTGAGGTGACCTGCTGGACCTTGAGGCCGGACTGGCTGTTGCCGCACCCATAGGACGCGTCTTCGGCGTTGCGCAGGCGCAATTTGGCGTCGGTGATCGTCTTGCCCGCCAGCACCGAGGTATTGAAGGTCAGGTAGGACCGTTCAATGGTGCGCAGGGAACTCGGCCCGTAGACACCCGCCCAGAGCACCTCGTCGCCGGAACCCGTCGTCCCCTGGTTGTCGAGCCAGGTGTCGGCTTGGAGAGGAAGCGAGATGGTGTGCTCGGCGGGAGGCGTCGGAGTTGGCGTCGGAGTTGGCGTCGGAGTGGGGGTGGGTTCGGGAGTGGCTGAGGCGGTGGTGAAGTTCCACGAGTGGGCCGTCATCACGTTGCCGGCGAAGTCCTTGCCGCCGGCGATCTCGACGAGGAAGGTCGTCTCCGGTGCCAGCGGGGCGGCTGGGGTGAAGGTGAGCGTGTTCGCCTCCGCCGTGTCCGAGGTGCCTGCGACCGGTTCGCCGGCCGCGCTCCGCACTGTCACCTGTGCGTCGAAGACGGGCTCGCTGAAGACGGCCGCGATCGGCGTGGCGGCGGACACTCCCGTGGCGTCACGGGCGGGTGTGGTCTCCAAGACCGTCGGCGGCGCCGTGTCCGGTGCGCCGGTGGTGAAACTCCAGGTATGCGGCGCGGCCATGGGGTTGCCCTGGAGGTCTTTGGCCCCCGAGACGGTCGCGGTATAGACGGTGTCACCGAGGAGGTTCTGCGCGGGGGTGAAGACGACCAGGCCTTCATCGTCCATCACCTGCTCCCCGAGGACCTCGCCACCGTCTGGGGCGGTGAGCGTGAGGCGTGTGTCCGTCACCGACTCGGTGAACTGCGCGACCACCCGGGCGTCGACCGGCACCCCGGTGGCGTCCGCGACAGGGTCGGTCGAGCCGACCGCCGGTGGCGACGAGTCATCCTCAGGCGTGGGGATGGCAGACTCCGTGGGCCACGGTGCAGGCTCCGGCTCCTGAGTGAGGTCCTCGTCCGGCAACGGTTGCAGGGCGTCACTCTCGACGTCGTACGGGTCGTCGAGAGCGCTGGCCGCGTTCACCTCCTCGGTTGTCCGGCCGACCACGCCCGGAACGTCCTCGTAGCCGGTGATCTGGTTGGCCAGCGCCTCCTCGTAGGTGGGCATGTGATCCAGCATCTTGTTGGAACCCATCCACACGCTCACGTAGTTGGTCACCGGAGGCACGTACTCGATGAACAGCACGGGGGCGTGGTCAGGGACTGTGCGATCCCAGGCACCGCCCTCCTTGGAGCGGTACTGGCGCCAGTTGATGGTCGCCGTCTCCGAGGCGCCCATGAGCACCAGGCCGTGATCGGGCTCGCCGTCCGCCCAGCCCTGCACGATCGACTCGATGGAGTACCAGAGTTCGGCGCCACCCGGGCAGCCGGCCGTGTCGCTGTAGGCGCCCTTGTTGCCGACCTGCCCGCTGGTCGTCCACGACGGCTGGTTGTTCCAGGACAACGTGCCGGCATCCCACGCGGAGGTCAGCTTACGAGCCACGATGCCGTTGCTAAGCTCCGAGCCGCAGTTCTTCGAATACTGGGCGGGATCGGCGCCGGACCTGTAGTTCCAGATGATGAGATCGGCGTTCTGGATTGTGGCCCCGGCCAGCGGCTTGGAGACAATGTAACGCAGGTAGACGCGGGCGATGTCGGCGCTGGTCTTGGTGGTTCCGGCGCGCAGCCAGGTGTCCGTCAGATGGTTGTTGTACGGCTCGTTCTTGCTCACCCACGCGTCGTTCTCAAGCCCTGCCCCCACAATCTCGCCAGCGGCGCTCATCGTCACCGGGTAAGTCAGGGACGGGTCGGCGAGGAACGCCGGATCGGGCTTCAGCACCAGGGTGGGCGTACCGTCCGCAGTCTCGACGCTGGTGTCCACCTTGGCGCTACGACCGCTGTCGGGGGCGCGCTCGGCCGCTGCGTCGACGGCGTGGACAACGATGTCGGTGGTTGCGGGGAGGCCGTCGCCCGCCAGCAACTGGGGTGCGCCGGTCTTGGCTTTGCCGTACTTCATGCCCCGGGGCACGGTGAGCGGGAGTTTGACGATCAGGGGCGCGGAAGGCCGTTCGCGGATCACCACGCTCTGGGTGAAGCCGTTGGCCTGCGCTGTGGCGACGAGATCGACGCCAGGTGCTACAGCGTTGGGGTAGGTCGCTCGGTCACCCTCGACCAGGGGGCGGGGAAGACTCTTCCCCCAGCCGAATCCGCTGGTTCCGTGCACGCCGCTTGCTGATACGAGCGATCTGCCGCTGGCGCCGCCGAATACGACTGGGAGCTTGGTCCGGGCAGCTCGCAGAGCGCCGCCCTCTTCGACGATCTTGGTGTCGATCGGCTGCCAAGAGCCGGTTTTCGGATCTTTCAGCTGAATCGGCCCGGGATGGACTTCAGCCTGGAGGGTTTTCCCGTCCGGCGAGGCCCACACCTTCATGGTCTCGGTGAACTGTTCGGGAACCTCCACGCGCTGCCTGGTCCGGCCCGCACGCTCCCAGGCGCTCTTGAGGGCCGGGTCGGAGGCGGCTGCTGGTGGGGATCCTGCGGATGTGAGCGAAGGTTCGGCGAACGCGGGCGCGACCGTCAGGGACACGGGTACAAATACGGCGAGAGCGGCCGCGATCAACCGTGGACGACGGAATCTTACTAATAT
This sequence comes from Herbidospora galbida, assembly GCF_005233835.1. GTDB lineage: Bacteria > Actinomycetota > Actinomycetes > Streptosporangiales > Streptosporangiaceae > Herbidospora > Herbidospora galbida. The sequence continues at coordinate 10,683 of NZ_SZQA01000056.1, forward strand.
GGGCACTTACGTCTACAATCGGGAGGCAAGCGGACAGAATGAGACATTTTTACTGGCAACATAACTAACATTCAAGTTCGTCCGAAATGTTCGCCTGCTCGTCCCTGCCTGTTGGCCTCCAGCACGCACCGCGCCCCCGCACCCCCAGTCGGTGACGCGGCGTTCGGTGGCGTCGTGGGTGGTGTGCGCGGTGCTGATCTCCTGATGGTGCTGGCGGCGGAACGCCAGGGTCAGGGTGATGCCCGCGCCCACGGCCGCGCCGGCGGCCAGGGCGGTGCGCAGCATCTCACCGCGGGCACCACCTGCCACAGGTTGCCCCGCCGGAGCGGGAATCGAAGGTGCTTGAGCGGCCAGATCGGCCAGTAGCCACCACAGGGTGCCACCCACCGCGCCGCCGACCAGGAGCACCGCGAGGGTGATCCACCAGGCCGCCGCACGCGCAGTCCGCAGTACAGGTGGTGGAACAGCCGCGGGAACAGCAGAAGCCCGAGAAGCGCGACGGCCAAATGGGCGCGGTAACGGCATGGCTCCATTTCAGCCGTCCGCCCGGCTGTGTGGGGTCGTCGTCACCGGACCGTCCTCATACCGCGAGCTCATAACAGAGCGCCGGTCGCGAGGCTGGTTCGCTATGCCGCGATCCGAAAGTCGGCCGCGGCGAAGAGGGCATCAGGTCCTCGCAGCGTGGCGGCGCCGACCCGTGGCCGCGGCGGCGAAGGCCTTCGGACCCATTCGCGAGCACGGGCGTAGCAGGCCGGACTCATGAAGACGTCACTGTCCAGGCCCGCAGGAGCGGGCTACGCTATCAACTACCTCAGCGCCGGTATCAACTGGCTATCAGATGCAGTTGCGCGCTATCAGGTAGACCGCTCCCAGACAACTTGTCTGGCGCCGCCAAAGATGACAGTGGCCGACGCTGTGACCTGCACATTGTCAGATGGCACTCCGTAGCCACAGGCTGGGTGCGTCATCGAGACATTGGCACTAGCAAATGATCTTGCTCGGCAACGCCCAGGACTCCCCACGTTGCGCCCTCAGAGCTTCCCGACGAGCCGCTTGCTCTTCATACGAGGACGAGGCGGCCACCGCTTCCCTCCCACGTTTGGTTACGATCGCCCACCGCAAACCGATAGACCCACAGGCGTGCCGTCACGGCGAGACGCCCGATGGGCTCCAGAGCGGACGTGAACAGCAGGACGGACAGCGGGAGTGGGCGGGTGAGCCGACCAGACGGGGTCGAGTCGTCGTTGCCGCCGCCCGGCTCCGAGGCCGCGACCGACCGGCAGATCGCGGCCGCCCAGGACGGTGCGCGCCGTTGGATCCGTGACGCTGCGGCGCGGGGTGTGGCGTGGGCGAGCCCGCGGGCGATGCTGGTCGGGCTGTCCGCCAGTGCGCTGCTCCCGATCGCGGTCGCCGAGCCGGGTCTGGTGGCAGTGGTGGCCGGGCTGAACGTGGCGGGCTCGCTCGGAGCCAACGTGCTGGCCACCTTGATCAGCGACTCCCTGGATGCCGCCCGCACCCGCACCCGCAGACGCCCCTCGACCGGCACTGCCCCGGCAGGGCCCGGAACCGAGACCGGCCCCGATGGCGCCACCGAGCCGGAGACGGCTGACCGCGCGAGTGATACGGCCTTCGCCGAGCAGGTGCGCATCGAGCTCGCCGAGCGGTTCGAGCGGGTGCTGGCTGCCCAGAATCAGCAGGCCGAGGCACTGGCCGTTACGCTGGCGCTGATCCTGGAACGGGTCGACGCGACCGCCGTGGTGATCGGTGAGGTCGTCTCCGCCGGTCAGCATGAGCTCCTGCGCGAATTGATGGCAGGGTTCGCCGGGCTCGGCGGCCAGGTGGCGGGGCTGGGCCCGCTCATGCACGACCTGGAACACGCGGTCACGCAGGTCCGGCAGAGCCTTGCGCGGCAGGAGGCTCGGCATCGCTCTGGTCGCGCCGAGCAGCAGATGATGCTCGAGCTGCTGCTGGAGTCCCGCCGGCAACTGGCTCAGTTGGTCGATCGGCTGCCTGAAACGGAACCCCATGCGGGACCATCCCCGGACCGCGGTCCCGTGGGCGGGCCGTGGCAAGCGGTCAATGATCCGCCGCGGCTGCGCGCCTATCTCGACGTTGCGATTCGCGCGGCTGCTGAGCATCCCTTTCCCGGCGTCGTCCCCGGGTCCGGCCGTCCGCCGCTCGCGGAGGTCTACATCCGGCAGCGGGCGCGGGCGTCGGGCGAGTTCGGGTCGCGGCTGCCCGCCGAGGAGATCTTCGACCAGGACGGCGATTGCCTGCTGGTCGGCGGTCCCGGCGCGGGAAAGTCGAGCCTGCTGCGCACGGGGCTGGCCGACCTGGCGGCCAGGGACGGCGCGACCGCCATGCCCGTTTTGGTGTCCGCCGCCGACCTGGCCGGGACTGACCCGCTGCCGCGGGCGCTGGCCCGGTCGGTGGAGGCGGCGCTGGGACCGGCGGGGCTGACGGTCGAGATCGAGGCGGGCTTGTTCCGGCAGCCGCCGATGCTGGGCGTGCGGTGGCTGGTCCTCGTCGACGGCTTAGATGAGATCGCCGACCCGGCCGGGCGGCGTGCGGTCCTGGCGAAGATCGCCGGCGTGCGGGCGGCGGTTCCGGAGCCGCCGTACCGATTCCTTGTGGCCACGCGGCCGCTGCCGGAGGAGGAGCTCGCCGACTTCAGCGAAGGCCTGCGGTATGACCTGCTGCCCTTCGACCCCGGCCAATTGTCGGCCTTCGCCCGGAGCTGGTTCGGTGTCCTGGGCGTACCCGACCCTGGGGACGCGGCTGTACGGTTCGCCGAGCGGGTGCAACGAGCGCCGCTACGCGAGCTGTCTCGCGTTCCGCTGATGGCCACCATGCTGTGCCAGCTGTACGCCCACAACCCCGACCGCCCAGCGCCCTCGGGGCTGTACGGCATCTACGAGGAGTTCGTGGCGCTGCTGCGCGACCGCCAATACACACCCGGTGCGGGCGGCGTGATGGAACAGCTGCGCACGGCCATGGACAGGTACGGCCCAGCCGCCGTGGACGCGGGGATGGCACTGCACCTGGAGCTGTTCGAGCTGCTCCCATGGCTGGCCTGGACCCGGCGCTCCGGCGGGGCACGCCCGGCGGCGGCCGCGCTGCTGGAGCGGGCGAACTCCGCGCGCCCCACCCACGTGCCGCCCGCCCGGTGGAGCGCCCTGGCCGAGGGCCTCCTTCGGCGGACCGGTGTCCTGGTCGAGGCGGGCGGTGACGTCGACTTCCTGCACCAGACGCTCGGCGACTACCTGACCGCCCGGCACCTGCGCGAGGACGCCGAACTCGCCGCCCAGGCCGTCCGGGACCTGCCCAGGGCGCCGTTCCTCGACTCGATGACCGCCTTCGTGTGCGCGGCGCTGCATGGGCGCGAGGATGTGGAGCGCGCGCTGCTCCTGCTGGCCTCGGGCGCACGCTGGCCCATGGCGCGCTCACGGCTGCTCGGCGGCCCGGAGATCATCGCCGAGCTGGCCGCTCAAGGAATACCGCTGTCGGCGAAGGTCCGCAAGAAGGCGGGCAACCGGCTGGCCGCAGCGGCCGCCGATCGGAAGTCCACGCCGTTCAACCGGCGCTGGGCGGCCGAACAGCTGGCCGCGCTCGGTGACATCCGCGCCGCCGAACTGCTAGCTGGGCAGCCCAGCCACAGGACGAACCACGGCACTGAGCGGGTGAACCTGGCGCGACGACTGGCCGAGCAGGGAGACCCACGCGGCATGGACCTGCTGGCGGCGCTGGTTGCCGACACCTCACTGGCTGAGACCCAAGATCGGATCTTGGCGGCCCGGCACCTCGTCGAACTCGGCGACCCGCGCGCGGGCGACGTCCTGGCCGCGCTGACCGCCGACCAAAACCTGAGCGACGCCGACCCATACGAGAGCGGACCGGACAACACACCCGAGGGAACCTTCCGTCTCCAGGCGGCGACAACCCTGATCAAATTCGACCGGCTGCGCGGAATCGACACGCTGATGTCACTGGCCGAGTCCACCGACCCGGACGACACGGTACGGGTGGCGGCGGCGCGCGCCGTCGTCACCGCCGGAGACCCGCGAGGCGCTCAGGTCCTGGTGGCCATGGCCGACGGCACCGCCCCGTACTCCGGATGGGGGACAAACGAGGGATTGCGACTTGCGGCGGCCACGGCGTTGATGGAGCTTGGAGACGAGCGTGCCGCCGGCCTCCTGGGCGCGCTCGCCCTCGGGCCGAGCCACGACCCGAGCATGCGCGTCCCCGCCGCCGCCTTACTGACCCGGCTGGGCGATGTCCGCGGCACGGCGGTGACGGCCGCCCTGGCCGTCGACGAGCGGGTGCCGGCCTATCTCCGTATTCGGGCGGCGAATGACCTTGTGAGCATCGCAGACCCCCGCGGCGAGACGGCGCTCACCGCCATGGCCGCCGATGAGCGGCTCAGCTGGGACGACCGCATCCCCGCGGCGCAGGCATTAGCCGATTCGGGTGAGGCCGCAGGCCGCGACCTTCTGGCCGGCTTCGCCACCGATCCGGCGACCGACGCGCTTCACCGCCGACGGGCCGCCCGAGTCCTGATGACACACGGCGACGATCGGGGACAGGAAGCGTTGCAGGCCATGGCCGCCGACCCGCTGCTGGCCAACGAGCAGCGCGTAGCGGCAGCCAGAGACATCAGGGCGGCCACCCGGGAGACAACCCGAGGACACCCGCGCCGGGGCAGGTATCGGCCCCGGCCGCCCGACCGCAGGTGACGGCACAGAGATCCCACGCTGAGGCAGGTACACCGGCCGGTGCCCCTACTGCGCGCCTTCCTCCCCGTCATCGCCGCCTTGCCGAGCTGCTCGGCGACGGCTGGCGGCCGTCGGCGAAGGCTCCCGTAACGTTCGGTACGGCTGGGCGGCGAACAACGCTTCACACCACTCCCGACCTCGGCAACGAGGTCGCTATCAGGCACGGAGCCTCCCAAGTCAGGGAAGAATCCGCTGTTCGCGTGGCGTCCCAAGCCGTTGGAAGAGAGCCTGTGCTTCTTCGAAAAATGCGTCCGCTCCCGGCTGCCGGGTTGTCTGCCGCACCCGGCCCAAGAGGCGCAATGTCTCGGCCTGGCCGACGGGGTTGGGCAGTTGCCGGCAGATCGTGAGTGCCTGGGTGAGCAGGTCGGCGGCGATCTGGTGCTCGCCCAAGAGGTGTCGGTCGTGGCCGAGTTCGGTCAGCGCACTGGCCCGGCCAGCGGGATGGTCGATGGACCGGTAGGCGGTCAAGGCGCGTTCGTGTAGTCGCAGGGCGGTGTCGAGGTCGCCTGCGTTGCGGTGCAGGCGGCCGAGGTCGCGGTCGCAGTCGGCTTCGCCGAGGCGGTCGTAGATGCTTCGGTAGAGGTCGCGGGCGCGTTCGTGGAGGTGGGCGGCGGCCTGTCCGGTTGCCTCCCGGACGCGTCCGAGGACGTTGAGCGCGTTGGCCTGGGCTAAGCGTTGGCCGGTGGTCTCGGCTTGGGAAAGTGCGTGGTGCAGCAGGTCCTCCGCTGCGTGGTAGTCGCCGGTCCGGTAGCGGACTCGGGCCAGCTCCCAGCTCAGGGCGGCTGCCCGGCTGCGCTCGCCCAGGTCCGCGTAGCGGTTGCGAGCTTGTTCCCATCGTTGGGCCGCTGCCGGATATCGGCCGGTCAGATACAGGATGTTGCCGAGCTGGTAGTGCGCTGCGGCCATTCCCTGGTGGTCTCCCGAGCCACGCAGCATCGTCAAGGCCGCTTCGAGGAGTTTCCCGGCGCGGCGGTACTCTCCGGTCATCTGGAGCGCACCACAGCACGCGACCAGCGCCTTGGCCTCGCGCAGCGGGTCGCCGAGCTCCCGGGAGATCGCGGCGACCCGTTCATGAACGGCGGCCGACGCCCGGTAGTCACACGCGAAGTAGCGAGCCAGACCCAGTTCGGTCAGGGCGTTGGCCATGCCCGGCCGGTCTCCGTGCCGCTCGTACAGCCGCCGGGCCTCTTCCAGCAGGACGGTGGCGGGGTGGTAGTCGCCGAGCCGCCGTCGCATGCGGGCGAGGTCGACGGATGCATTCGCACGTTCCCGGTCATCGGTGGCGGCGCTCACGGCGTGCTGATGAAGGATGGCGGCCTGCCGCCAGAGCCCATCCAACGCCAAGAACGCGGCGAGCGCGGCCGACAGAGCGGTCACCCGCTCGGCCAGTGAGTGCTTGATGGCGTACTCAGCGCAGGCCAGCAGGTTGCCACGCTCGGTCCGCAGCCAGGCCAGCGCCGCGGCACGGGCGGCGGGGTCGCTGCCTGGGCCGACGGTCAGATGCCGGTCGGCGGCTTGCGTGCCGCGCTGGTAGTGGTCGAGCAGCCGGGCGATGGCCTCGCCGGTTTCGGCGGTGGTGGCGCGGGAGCGCGCGTAGGCGCGGGTCAGGTCGTGCAGGCGATAGCGGCCCGGTACGGGTTCCTCGACGAGGTGCTCCACATAGAGGGCGGCGAGTTCCCGCTCGGCCTGGCCGGACGTGATCCCGGCCAGAGCGGCGGCGGCGCTCGGGTCGATGTCGGCGCCAGGGTGCAGGCCCAGTAGGCGGAACAGTCGCCGCCGTGGGGCTGGCAGGTTCCGGTAGGACAGATCGAAGGCGGCGGCCACCGCGCGATCTCCGGCGGCGAGCCGGTCGAGCTGGTCGACGGCCGCGGTGAAGTGTTCGGCGTACCGGGTGATGGACCAGGCGGGCTGGTGGGCGAGGCGGCCCGCCAGCAGTCCGATGGCCAGCGGCAGGTGGCCGCAGCGGGCCACCAGGTCGGCGACGGCCGCCGGCTCGGCGTGTCCCGGGGCGCGTCGGCTCAACCGGAGGAACAGTTCGCCGGCCTGGCCGGGGGGGAGCGGGTCGAGAGTCAGCGGTTCGGCGCCGTCGAAGGCGAGCAGCCGTCGGCGGCTCGTGATCAGGACCAGACAGTGGCCGTCGCCGGGGATCAGCGGTTCGATCTGGGCCTGGCCGTCGGCATCGTCCAGGACCAGCAGCACGCGCCTGCCCGCCAGCCGGTCCCGCCACGCGCGGGCCCGGGCGTCCAGGCCGGCTGGGATCTCCTCTGGTGCCAGACCGGCCGAGATGAGGAGGTCGGAGAGGATCTCGCCTGGTTCGGCGGGGGGCGTGCCGGGGAGGTGGGCGTGCAGGCGGATGAAGAGTTGCCCGTCGGGGAAGGCATCGGAGAGCAGGTGCGCGGCGTGGGTGACCAGGGCGGTCTTGCCGACGCCGGGCATGCCGTCGATGGCGCGGACGGCGGCGGTTCCCGTGAGCAGGCGACGGAGTTCGTCGTCACGGCCGGTGAAGGCGGCCACGTCGCGGGGCAGGCCATGGCGGACCGGAGCCGCCGGACGGCCGACGTACAGGTCGCGGGCGGCGATGTGGACCTGGGCCTGGTCCTGGGCACGGGCGTGGACGTCGGTCATTGGCCGGTGACGTGCATGTCCCGTCCCGCGATGAACTGGCGTGCGTCGTCCCGGGCGGTGGCGTTGATGACGACCGGCCGTTCCAGCAGCCGGATCAGGTCCGCGGGGTCGTCCACGAGCGGTTCCAGCCGCAGCGCCCATTCGCGGCACAGGGCACTCTCGGCCGCCGTGTCCCCTCGCTCGCGGGCCAGCAGCAGCCGAGCCCGCGCCTCGTCCAGTTCATCCGGTAGGCCTTCGGCGCGCCGTGTTCTTCTCGCCCAGTCGGCCATCGCGGCTCGAGTGTGCTGCCAGGCATCGGTGGCCATCGCTCCGACCAGAGCCGTCGCGGCCGCGAGCATGATCGGATCCACGTCATCCCCCTCACCTCAGATCTCACTGAATGCTGTCAGTTGATCGCATGGCGTAGAGGCGGAATGCCTCGCTTGTGACGGCGCCGAGATCTCGGTGATCGACAATCGGCGCATGGTCGCACTGAAGATCGCGGTGGCGGCGTCGTTACTCCTCTCGGCGTCGCCGGTCGAAGCGGATCCGTACTTCGGCGACGTCAGGCAGGCGGTCCTGCGCCATTCCGCCGGGAACGGCGGCGTGCACTTCTCGACGAGGACGCGCGAGAGGATGTACGACATCCTGAGCACGGAGACCAGCGCGGGCGCCTTCCGGTTCAATCGCTCGGGAATCGCCCGCTCCGACGTCACCTACATCGGCGACGACGGATTCGGGACGTCGCGCGTCCGCATCGTCACGATCGGGCGGCGGAGCTACACGCGCGCCACCTCGCTCTCGAGGAAACCACTCTCCGCGAAATGGAAGGACTTCGGCACTTACGGCGGCGGCTTCCACTACGCGGCCGACGTCATCAGCGGCGTCAACCCGGCCTTCCTCGACCTGATCGAGCCGGACGCCTCCGCGGGCGTGCCCGGCGGCGAGATGGACGGAGTGCCGACGACTCTGTACACGGGCTTCGTTGACGTGCCGGGTTTCGCGACCACACTGGCCGGCGTGCGGTTCAGTCTCGACCCTGATTCGGTCGGCGGGCGCGTCACCTGGCGTCTGTGGGCCGGTCCCGACGACCTGCCGCGGCGGTTCACCGCCTCGATCATCTGGGACCTGGCCGGAATCAAGGAATCCAACGAGACCGTAAACCTGACCACCTTCTACAAGCGCTGGGACACCCGGGTGGAGATCAAGGCCCCACCCGGGAAGTTCGTGGTCAAGGCCTGGTGACCAATGACCACTCGCCGGACGGGAGGTCGAAGGTGTCGGTAGCGGGCCGGCCCCGCCACCACCTCTGAGTGGGATATCGGTCGCGACTGGCTCGTAACGGGTGCGGGGCGGCCGGGGATATCCCCGTAGTGCGTTGTTGTGTTCGCCGACCCCGGGCGGGGATGTCGCGATGACTTCGACTCCCGGTTCCCGGGATGGGAGCAAGGACGCCGATTTCGGCGGTCTCGCCTTGCCTGCCGGTGTCGCCGAGCAGATGCGCCGGGGAGTTCAAGGGTGGGTGCACTTCGGCGCCCACCAGTTACAACTGGGCGCCGACGGGGTTCGGCTGACCGCTCACCAGGTGCGTCGTGGTGCGGCTCAAGCTGCTCGCGCTACTCCGGTTGTGGTGCTGGCCGGGCTGAGCGCCGCCGCGTTGGCGCCGGTGGCGTTGGCCGCCGCCGGGGTGACCCTAGTCGGTGCGGCCGAGGTGGGAGTGGGCGCGCTGGCCGGGCTGGGCACCAACATCCTGAGCGAGATGATCGTTCGTGGCGTCGACCGCTGGCGTGGCGCCACCGGCGATCTTCCCTCCGTGGAGGAGGTCGAGCGAGAGCTTGCCGCTGGCATCGAGAAGGTGCTGGAGCGCGGCGATGAACAAGCCGTCCAGCTCCGCGAGGAGATCGCCGCAGTGCTGGCGCGGGCCGGGGCGGCCGAGGCCGCCCTCACCCAGGCGCTGGAACTCGGCGAGCAGCGGCTGTACGCCTACCTGATCACAGCGTTCGCCGAGGTGGAGCAGGATTTCGCCGAGTTCGCCTTCCTGCTGACCGGCCTGGAGGACGCGGCGGTAGACATCCAGCGGACGCTGCGGCATCAGGACGCCGAGCACCGTCGCCTTTCGGCGCAGATGACGATCATCCGCGACGAGGTGACCGCCATCCGCGCTCAGACCCGGCCCCGCCGCGGCAAGAACACCGCGAACGCCGGCAAGGCCTCTCCCCGCTGGATCGGCGAGTGCCCGTATCCGGGACTGGTGACCTTCAACGAGGACGACAGCGAGATCTTCCACGGCCGGGGCGCGGCCAGCGCGAAGCTGACCGCGACGCTGGCCGAACGCCTCGACGGGCCAGGCATGCTGGTGGTCACCGGCCCCTCCGGCGCCGGCAAGTCCTCGCTACTGCGCGCCGGACTGCTCCACCGGGTAGCTCGCGGCCTGATGCCCGGGGTGCCTGAGGCGGCGCACTGGCCGCGGCTGGTCATGACCCCGACCGCCGACCCGCTGACGGAACTGGCGGTCCATCTGGCCGCCATAGCCGGCCTGGATGCGGCGGAACTGGCCGACACGCTGGCCACCGACCCGGACTGCGCCCCGCTCGTGATGCGCCAGGCAGTGATCCGGCATCTGTCCGAACACGGCCGCAGCGTGCAGCAACCGGAACGGGCCCGGCTGGTCGTGGTGGTCGACCAGTTCGAAGAGATCTTCACGCTGCGCGCCAACACCACCGGACCCCTGTACCCAGACCAACCAGGCGGTACAGCCACAGGCGGGGATGGCGACGAACGCCGGGAGGCGTTCATGTCAGTGCTGCACGCCGCCGCACACACCCCCGCAGGCCCCGACGGCTCGCCCGCCGGGCTGGTCGTGCTGGGTGTGCGCGGCGATTTCTGGGATCGCTGCGCCGCCTATCCGCAGTTGCAGGACGCCCTAGAGGCAGGGCCTTTCACCATCCGGCCGATGGAGGAGCCGCAGTTGCGCCAGGCCATCACCGGCCCCGCCCGCGCCGCGGGCCTGCATCTGGAGGGCGGGCTGGCCGAGCTGATCCTGGACGAACTGCGCGCACACGGACCTATGGTCGCCGGTACTGCCCCGCAGATAGAAGAAGGGGTGCTGCCGCTCCTAGCCCAGGCGATGCGCGCGGCATGGGAGAAACGCGAAGGCGATCGCCTGACCCGGCACGGCTACGACGACGGCGGCGGCATCGCCCACGCTGTCCAGATCAGTGCCGAAGCCGTCTACGCCGGACTCACCTCGGCCCAGCGCGGCCTCGCCCGGCAGGTGATGCAGCGGATGACGGTGGTCCTGCCGGACGGTCAGTGCGTGCGCCGCCCGGTGACCCGCGACGAACTGCACGCCAGCCTGGCTCCTGAGCAGGTGCTCCAGGTCGACGCGTTGGTTGAGGCCTTTATCCAGCGGCGGCTGATGGTGAGCGGCGAAGGCACCGCAGGGCTCGCTCACGACGTGCTGCTGACCGCCTGGCCACGCCTGCGGACCTGGCTCGCCGAGGACCAGGCCGACCGGATCATGCATAGCCAGGTCCTCCAGGACGCCGACAAGTGGGGCCTGCACGGTCGCGACCCCTCCTTCCTCTACCGGGGATCTCGCCTGGAGGATGCGCAGAGCGCGGCCGAACGCTGGAGGGCCGATCCCGGCCGCTACCCGCACTGGCCACATCCGATGCCGTCGACGCCTTCCTGACTGCCAGCGCGCATGCTGCCGCCCGATCCCGACGTCGCTGGCAGGCGGCGGTCGGGCTGCTGGCCGGACTGCTGGTGATCGCGATCATCACCGCAGTGGCCGCAGTTCGCTTTGGCCACGACGCCGACCAGCAGCGTGCTGAAGTACTCAGCCGCAGCGCTCAAGCCTGGTCTCGACAAGCGGCCGCCTACAGCCAAGACGTCCCGGAGGACCCTGCCACCTCGGCACGACTGGCCGCCGCTGCCTATGCGCTCTTCCCGACCAGTGAAGCCTCGGCAAGCATTACCTCCCTGCTGACCAGATCTCCACGGGCAGTCCTAACGGGCCACACCGACAGGGTGTTCTCGGTGGCGTTCTCCCCCGACGGCACCCGCCTGGCCAGCAGCAGCGCCGACAAGACGGTGCGGATCTGGGATACACGCACCGCCACCCCCATCGGCAAACCTCTCACCGGCCACGAGGGCAGCGTGTCATCGGTGGCGTTCTCGCCCGACGGCACCCGCCTGGCCAGCAGCAGCGCCGACAAGACGGTGCGGATCTGGGATGCGCGCACCGGCGCCCCGATCGGCGCGCCCCTCACCGGCCACACCGACAGCGTGTGGTCGGTGGCGTTCTCCCCCGATGGCACCCGCCTGGCCAGCAGCAGTGACGACGAGACGGTGCGATTGTGGGATCCGGATACCGGCACCCCCATCGGCACGCCCCTCACCGGCCACACCGACAGCGTGTCATCGGTGGGCTTCTCGCCCGATGGCACCCGCCTGGCCAGCGGCAGCCTCGACGAGACGGTGCGATTGTGGGATCCGGATACCGGCACCCCCATCGGCACGCCCCTCACCGGCCACACCGACAGCGTGTGGTCGGTGGCGTTCTCCCCCGATGGCACCCGCCTGGCCAGCGGCAGTGACGACGAGACGGTGCGATTGTGGGATCCGGACATCGGCACCCCCATCGGCACGCCCCTCACCGGCCACGAGGGCAGCGTGCTCTCGGTGGCGTTCTCCCCGAACAGCACTCGCCTGGCCAGCAGCGACCTCGACGAGACGGTGCGATTGTGAGATCCGGACATCGGCACCCCCATCGGCACACCCATCACCGTCAGCACCGGCAACCTATGGTCGGTGGCGTTCGCACCGGACGGCACCCGCCTGGCCGGCGGCAGCACCGACAAGACGGTGCGGCTGTGGGATGCGCGCACCGGCACCCTCATCGTTAAAACCGGCCATGAGGGCAGCGTGACCTCAGTGGCGTTCTCGCCCGACGGCACCCGCCTGGCCAGCAGCAGCGCCGACAAGACGGTGCGGATCTGGGATGCGCGCACCGGCACCCTCATCAGTGAACCCCTAACCGGCCACGAGGGCAGCGTCACCTCGGTGACGTTCTCCCCCGATGGCACACGCCTGGCCACCAGCAGCACCGACAACACGGTGCGGATCTGGGATGCGCGCACCGGCCCCCCATCGGCGCACCCCTCACCGGCCACACCGACAGCGTGTTCTCGGTGGCGTTCTCGCCCGACGGCACCCGCCTGGCCAGCAGCAGCGCCGACGAGACGGTGCGGATCTGGGATATACACACCGGCGCCCCCATCGGCGCACCCCTCACCGGCCACGAGGGCAGCGTGTCATCAGTGGCGTTCTCCCCCGATGGCACACGCCTGGCCAGCGGCAGCACCGACGAGACGGTGCGATTGTGGAACCCGGACACCGGCACCCCCATCGGCGCACCCCTCACCGGCCACACCGACAGCGTGTTCTCGGTGGCGTTCTCCCCCGATGGCACCCGCCTGGCCACTGGCAGTGACGACGAGACGGTGCGATTGTGGGATCCGCGCACCGGCACCCCCATCGGCAAACCCCTCACCGGCCACGAGGGCTTCGTGTCCTCGGTGGCGTTCTCCCCGGACGGCACTCGCCTGGCCAGCAGCGGCGATGACAAGACGGTGCGGATCTGGGATCCGCGCACCGGCACCCCCATCGACACACCTTTCACCGGCCACGCTGACATCGTGTGGTCGGTGGCGTTCTCCCCGGACGGCACTCGCCTGGCCAGCAGCGGCTACGACGAAACGTTGCGGATCTGGGACGTCGCGCTCCCGTACGATCTTCCTGCCGCCGTGTGCGTCATTGCGGTCCGTGGATTCACCCCACAGGAATGGCGGCAGTACATGCCCGACGTGCCCTACCGGCCCACCTGTCCTGCATCTCGATAGAGCTGGGCTCTTCGGACATCCATGGACGGCTGGGCCCTCACCCTCCACACCGCCGCCCAGCTGCCACGCCTTGGTCGAGCTCCTGCGAACCTTCATGCCAGTGATCACCGGAATCGCCGAGCTAAGTACGCGCCGCCCTGATCAGGAGCGCCGTCGGTGAAGGCCATCGTGACCCTCTTCTGCCGGGGCAGTGGAACACCCCTCGACCGCTGGACAGTCCTGCGGGAGTTCCAGAAGATCACCAAGCGTGCGGGACTGGGAGACGACTGGACGCCGCGAGAGTTACGGCACAGCTTCGTCTCCATCCTCAGCGCCCATGACGTTCGATTGGAGGACATCAGCGGCCTGGTAGGCCACGGAAGTACGCACGTGACCGAGACCGTCTACCGACACGAGATCAGGCCCGCCCTGACAAAGGGCGCCGAGGCCATGGACAAGATCTTTAAAAAGCGGACCACGTCCGCGTAGCCCACTGGCTCCCCGTTTGGCTCCCGAAGATCGGGAAAGGGGCCTCGGATTGACTCCGAAACCCCTTACGACCAGCCAATACACTGGTCGGGACGACAGGATTTGAACCTGCGACCCCTTGACCCCCAGTCAAGTGCGCTACCAAGCTGCGCTACGTCCCGTTCACTGCTTCGTGCCCCTCAGGCACGGAACAACCTTAGCGCAGATTCGCGCCCCGCGTGCACCGACGCGTAGTGTGGCGATCATGGGAAGGCGCCCACAGGTCGATCACGAGGAACTGGCGAGGCTCTCCGCCAGGGGTTGGTCCAACGCCGACCTGGCGGCCCACTTCGGCGTCACCGAGTCGGGCATCCTCCAGGCCAAGCGCTCGGCGGGCCTCTCGAAGCCCATGACCGACCATTCGGCCGCCATCCCCTGGAAGCTGGCCAGGCTCCACTCCCAGTCCGGCCCCGCCACCAACCTGCGGAATCTCTCGGCCGCCGCCCAGGGCCGGGCCGTACCGAAAGAGAAGATCAACACGGCCCTGCGGTGGGCCAGGAGGCTCGTCGACAACGGCCTCGACATCGCCTACGACCAGGATCAGGGCTTCCACGAGATCGAGGCGCCCGAGGGCTCGCACATCGCGCGGGTCCTCCGGTCGGCTCAGGAGAAGCTCGACTAGAGCGTCTTGTCCCGCATGTCGACCGTGTTCACCAGGTCGTTCTCGACCATCTGATCAGATGACTGCCGCCGGCGGGCGAGGAGCGTGGTCACCACGCCGCTGACCACGCCGACGCACATCATGATCCAGCCGATCGCCTGAAGGTCGAAGCCGGGCGCCTCCCATTTCACGGCGAACGCCAGCACCGCCCCTACCACCACGAAAGCCAAACTGGCTCCAAATCCCATAAGGATGCCGCCTACCCGGCAGTTCATGGGTTACGCCCGCATTTCACGGGCAGTCCGGAGTGTCGAAGACAAGCAGACAGCCGGAGGCAGACATGAGCGCCATCGCATGGGTGGTCGTGGTCGTAGCCGTCGTCGTGGCGCTGGGAGCCATCGGGTACGTCGTGGCGGGCCAGAGCCGGCGGCGCCACCTGCAGGACCGATTCGGCCCCGAATACGACCGCGTCGTCCAGGACGCCGACAACCGCAGGGACGCCGAGCAGGAGCTGCTGGCCCGTGAGGCCCGCTACGCCGACCTCGACATCCGACCCCTCGACGCCGAGGCCCGGGACACGTACGCGAAGAAGTGGCGGGAGGTGCAGGAGCGGTTCGTCGACGCGCCGAGTTTCGCCGTCACCGAGGCGGACGCCCTGGTCACCGCCGTCATGGCCGACCGCGGCTACCCGACGGACGAGTTCGAGGAGCGCGTGAACGTCCTGTCGGTCGGGCACGCCGGGACCCTCGACCGCTACCGCCAGGCCCACGAGATCAGCGGCCGGGCCGCCCGGCAGGAGGCCACCACCGAGGACCTCCGCCAGGCCATGGTCCACTACCGCGCCCTGTTCGACGAGCTTCTCGACGACGACGTGCACGCCCACTCTCCCCGCAAGGAGGCCGATCACTGATGACCACGTACAACCCTTACGACCGTGACAAGACGGCCGAGACCGACAGAGACGACGTCCTCGCGGACGAGCGCCAGGACGACGACTACCGGAACGACGACAAGCTCGTCGCCTCCGACCTGGTCCCGGGGCCGCGCAACACCGACGACCTGAGCGCCGACGACCGCAACGCCGAGAGCGCCCCCGTGGGCGTGGCCGGCGGCGCCTCCGTCACCTCGCCCGACGCCGTCGACGAGGCCCACCGCGACACCGCGGGCGACCTCGCCGACGCCGAGGAGACCACCCTCGAGGAGCCGTCGACCACGCCGAGCGCGGTCGACGACATCGACTTCGACGAGCGCTGGCGGGACATCAAGGCCGCGTTCGTCGACGACCCGCGCGAGTCGGTCGAGAAGGCCGACGCGCTGATCGACGAGGCCGTCTCGGCCCTGGCCGCCAAGCGCCAGTCGCTGGTCGACCAGTGGAAGAACTCCGGCACCAACGACACCGAGCAGCTTCGCCTCGCACTCCGCGAGTACCGCAACCTGTTCGACCGGCTGAAGGGATAAGTCACATGCTGGCCATCGCCGCGGCGGTCGTCTTCGGGATCGCCTTCCTGCTCGACCTGCTCAACGCCGACATCGGCATCGGGCTGACCGCTCTCATCGCACTCGGGCTCTGCCTGCTCGCCCTCCACCAGGCCGGCATCGGCACCGCGAGCGTCGGCAACGGCGGCTCCTGGCGCCGGGGCCGGGTCCGCAGGTAAACCCGTCCAGAAGAATCGCCGCGCGGCCGCTCAGGGCCGCGCGGCTATCTTTTTCTGTACGGCTTCGCCAACCCTGCGGCCATGAAACGCTCTGCCATATGCGCGCCACAAATGGCGACATAACCGGCGAACGGACAACCCTGGTCAACCCCGAAGCGCGACCTGTGCCCCCAGCACATCCACGACCTCACCTCGGCCGACATCGGGCACGCCCCGACCTTCGCAACCTGCGCTTCGACTGGGATTTCCTCCGGTCGGAATTCGAGCCGGGTCTGTACGATGCGCGAATCGGCCCACCATCTCCCCGGCCCGCCGCGCGCTGGCAGGCGACGATGGTGCCCCACGGGAACATCACGAAGAAGTCCGCCTGCTGGTCGCGCGCGCCTACGGCATCCCGATCGTGACCCCGGAGTCCTTCGCGCGGATCCTGGCCGGCCCCGAGACGCAGGCGAAAACCCGTCGCTCCTGACCGGGGAGCCATGGCACCATCCTCGACATGTTCACGACGTTCTTCCGAGTCGGCTAGCACTCCGCCGGCCACTCTGAGGCTCAGCCCGCGGCTGGCGAAGCGGGAACCGGCCATTCTGCCGTTCCCGGGCGCCGACCCGGAGCTACGTCATGCCCTCAGAGTTCCTCGTCCGTACCGTCACCGGCCTGGAAGACCTGACCGCCGCCGAGATCACCGAAGCCGGTCACCGCGTCGTCGACGTCACCAAACGGCAGCTCGTCGTCGAGGCCGCCGGGCCGATCGTGACCCGTCTGGCCGACGACCTGTTCGCCGTCCACGCGTCGGTCCCCGATCCGGGCCGTACCAAGGCCGGCCTGTGGCAGGCCGTCGCCCGTCTCACCGCCCACCTCGCGCCGGACTCCCCCATCAGCGTCACCGCGTCGTTCACCGGCGCCCGGAACTTCAGCCGGTACGACATCGAGGACGCCGTCGGCGCGCGGCTCGGCGTGCCCTACTTCTCCCGCCGCCACGGCGCTCCCCCGCCGCCGGGGACCGCCGATCTGCGGGTGACCCTCGACGGCAAGGCGATGTGGCTGGGGGTGCGGCCCCACGCCGTCCCGCTGCACCGCCGCGCCTGGCGGAAGGCCACGGTGGTCGGCAGCCTGCACCCGCCGGTCGCCGCCGCGATGGCCCGGCTGGCCGACATCCGACCTGGTCATGTGGTGTTCGATCCGTGTTGCGGAGCCGGGACGCTGCTCATCGAGGCCAAGCACCTGGAACCCGGCGCGAGCTATCGGGGCGACGACATCGACCCGGTGGCCATCCGGGCCGCGCGCCTCAACGATCCGGCCATCGCATGGCGTACAGGAGCCGGAAAGCCCGACCGGATTCTGGCCAATCCTCCCTGGGGTGTCCGCCTTCCGGTCGCCGAGGACCTGTCGAAGCGCTGGCCGGAGGCCGGCAGGCTGGTCGCCATTCTGGGTGAGGGTCAGCGGCTCGACCGGCGGTGGACGACGGTCGGCGAGTATCCGCTGAGCGTCGCCGGGAGGCGGGTCCGGATCGTCGTCGCCTTGATAGGCAAGTAGCGACTTGCCTATACTCCTGCGGGTGGGTGACATCTTCAAAGCCCTCGCCGACCCCACCCGCAGGAAGATCCTCGACGCGCTGACCGAACGCGACGGTCAGACGCTGTTCGAGATCTGCTCCCGCCTGGCCGCCAAACACCAGCTGGCCTCGTCGAGACAGGCCATCTCGCAGCACCTCGACGTGCTGGAGACGGCCGGGCTCGTCGAGACCCGCCGGGAGGGCCGGTACAAGTTCCATTTCATCGATCCAGCACCGCTGCGGCAGATCGCCGAGCGGTGGATTCCGTCAGAGGAGCCGCCATGAAGATCACCATGCTGAGTGTCATGGTCGACGACCAGGACAAGGGCCTGGCCTTCTACACCGACGTCCTCGGCTTCGTGAAGAAGACCGAGATTCCCATGGGCGAGTTCCGCTGGCTCACCGTGGTCTCGCCCGAGCAGCCGGACGGGACCGAGCTCGTGATCGAGCCCGACGCCCATCCGGCCGCCAAGCCGTGGAAGGCCGCCCTGGTCGCCGACGGCATCCCCGTCGTCGTGTTCGAGGTCGCCGACGTCCACAAGGAGTTCGAGCGCCTGCGGGACCTCGGGGTCCGGTTCACCCAGGAGCCGGCGGACATGGGGCCGGTGACGACCGCCGTGTTCGACGACACCTGTGGCAACCTCATCCAGATCCACTCGCCGAACTGACGGTCTGCTGCTCCTCCTCGACGAGGAAGCCGCCCGACTGGTGGTGCCAGAGCCGCGAGTAGGGGCCCTCGGACGCCAGCAGTTCGGCGTGGGAGCCCTGTTCGGCGATCTCACCCCGGTCGAGCACGACCAGGCGGTCCATCCGCACGACCGTGCTCAGCCGGTGGGCGACCACCAGTGCGGTCCGGTCGCGCATGAGCCGCCAGAGCGCCTCCTGCACGAGGAGCTCGCTCTCGGAGTCGAGGGCGCTGGTGGCCTCGTCCAGGAGCAGGATCGGCGCGTCGCGAAGGATCGCCCGCGCGAGCGCGACCCGCTGCCGCTGGCCGCCTGACAGCTTCACGCCGCGTTCGCCGACGAGGGTGTCGAAGCCCATCGGCAGGCCCTCGACGAACTCGGTCACGTGGGCGGCGTGGGCCGCCTCCATGATCTCGGCCTCGGTGGCCCCGGGCCGGGCGAAGGCGATGTTCTCCCGCAGGGTGCGGTGGAACATCGCCGGTTCCTGCGGCACGTAGGCGATCAGACTGCGCAGGTCGGCCTGCTTCATCCGGCTGATGTCCTGGCCGCCGACGAGGATCCGGCCGCCCTGGATGTCCATCAGCCGCAGCAGCAGCCGGGTGAGCGTGGTCTTGCCGCCGCCCGACCGGCCGACCAGCCCGATCTTCGTGCCGGCCGGCACGTCGAGGTCGAGCCCGTCGAACAGCGGCGGGTTGCTCTCGTGGGCGAAGACGACCCGTTCGAACCGCACTCCCGCGTCGGCCGCCCGCAGCGGTTGCGGCTGCGGATGGTCGACCACCTTCGGCGGTTCGAGCAGCAGCTCGGTGAACTGCCCCGCCTCGGTGAGCACGCTCTCCATCCGGCGGTAGACCTGGTTGAACTCGAACATGATGCCGGTGGCGTGCGCGTAGTAGGTGAAGGTCACCATGAGCGCCTCGATGCCGAGACCGCCGCGCAGCACCACGGCGAGGAGCACGCCGGCCGTGCTGGTGATGATCGACATCGGCGCGACGACCACGTCGACGCGCATGTTGCCGTAGTCCCACGATCGCAGCTGGGCCCGGCGCACCTCGGCCAGCCGCAGCCGGGTCTCGGCGGCCTCCCGGCCCTCGGCCGCGAAGGCGCGGACCGTGTCCATGTTCGACAGGACGTCCGCGACGTGCCCCGACATCCGGACGCTGGCCGCCTCCCGGATGTTGACGAGCCGCTGGCGGCGCACGATCAACGGCGACACCACGAAACCGGTGACGACGATCAGGCTGACCAGCACCACCACCAGGATCGGGTGGTACTGCCACAGCACGACCGAGGCGAAGATCAGCGGCAGCAGCTTGGCGATGATCCCGAAGACCAGGGTGTCGACGAAGGACTCGAACGAGCGGGAGAAGGCGAGCACCCGCTTGGTGAGCGATCCGGCGAAGTTGTCATGGAAGAACGCCGCGTCCTTGGCCAGCAGTTCGTCCATGCCGATGACGCCGAGGTCCTCCATCCCGCGCGCGTCGATGCGGTTGAGGAAGTGGAGCCCGCCCCGCCAGATGATCTCGCCGAGCAGCAGGACCGCGCCGAACCCGAGGACGTACGGGATGAGCGTGCCGGCCTCGCTCTCCCCGGCGGCAAGGCGGCCGACCAGGGAGGCCACCACGAGCGGGGCCAGGTAGAAGAGACAGATGTTGCCCAGTGCCGGCAGGAACAGGGCGGGTGTGGCGATGGGCCACTTGAGGCGCAGTTGCGTTAAGTAGTAGCGGAGTACGAGTCGTACGGCTGATTTCGGTGGCTCTGGTGTGTCACCTGATTCCGTCATGAAGTGGATCCCCCAATTCGCTCCGCCACCATGGTTTCGCAGTGGGTGAACGGGAGGCCAACGGTTTTCCGTCGTGTCGATCTTGGACACGCGGCGTGAGCGGCTGGATACTCGACGCGCTCCCCCCGGAACCCTCTCTATAGGAGTATCGATGCGCTACCTGAGCATCCCCTTCGCCGTCCTCGCGGCGGGAGCATGCCTGTCCTTCGCCACCCCGGCCGGCGCCACGTCGACGCCGGTCTCGGCCCCGGCGGCCGTCGACGGCTACCAGGTCGTCACGCTGCCCAACGCCAACGTGCCGAACTTCCAGCGGCGCACCGTCACCTGCCCGGCGGGCAAGCGGGTGATCGGCGGCGGCGCCGAGGCCCAGGGCAACGAGGCGATCCTGGTGGGGTCGTTCCCCACTCCGTCCGGCAACGGCTGGATCGGCCTCGGCCGCCAGACCGGCAACTCCACCGTCGGCATCAGCGTGTTCGCCATCTGCGCGAACGCCTGATCCGGCGGAACCCGCCACGGTCCCGGTCCGGGGCCGTGGCGGCCCGCACTCCGATTCGGCGGGCCGAATTGATATCGTCCTCGCGACGATGAGGAGTGTTTGGGCGCTATGACCGATCTGCTCGGACCGTTACTCGAACCCGCCTTCACCCTGGGCGGGGTGCCGACGAGCTGGGCGGAACTTCTCGGATTCGCCACCGGCCTGCTGACCGTCTGGATGGTGGCCCGGCAGAACATCTGGAACTGGCCGCTCGGGGTGGCCAACGTCATCCTGCTCGGCCTGGTCTTCCTGACCGCGGGGCTGTACGCGGACGCGGCCCTGCAGATCGTCTACGTCGTGCTCGGCCTGTACGGCTGGTGGCAGTGGGCCTACGGCGGCGCGGACCGGACCGCCCTGCGGGTCTCCCGGACCGGCGCGGCCGAATGGGTCTGGCTGGGGCTCGCCGGGGTGACGGCGACGGCCCTGCTGACGGCGGCGCTGTCGGCCTACACCGACTCGTCGGTGCCGTTCTGGGACGCGCTGACCACGTCGTTGTCGCTGATGGCGACCTACGGCCAGACGCGCAAGCGGGTGGAGTCGTGGTGGCTGTGGATCGCCGCCGATGTGGTGTACATCCCGCTGTACGCGTACAAGAACCTGTATCTGACCAGCGCCCTCTACGTGCTGTTCCTGGCGCTGTGCGTCATGGGGCTGCGGGCCTGGCGGCCGGTGGCGGTGGCCCGGTGAGCTACGCGCACGGACTCGTCATCGGGAAGTTCTATCCGCCGCACGCCGGCCACCACCACCTCATCGACACCGCGGCGGAGCGGTGTGAGCTGGTCACGGTGGTCGTGGCGGCCAACGCGGTGGAGACGATCCCGCTCGCCGACCGCGCGGCCTGGCTGCGCGAGGCGCACCCCCAGCCCAACGTGGTGATAGCGCCGGTCGTGGACGACATCGCGATCGACTACGACGACCCGGAGATCTGGACCGCCCACGTGGACGTCTTCCGGTTCGCCCTCGCCCTGGCGCACGGCCCCGGCGTGGCGGTCGACGCGGTGTTCAGCTCCGAGGACTACGGCGACGAACTGGCCCGCCGCTTCGGCGCCGTGCACGTGCCGGTCGACCCGGCCCGGGAGCGGCACCCGGTCAGCGGGACGCTGGCCAGAGAGGATCCGGTCGCGGCGTGGCCGTGGCTGAGCCCGGCGGTCCGGGCCCACCTGGCCCGGCGCGTGGTCGTCGTCGGCGCGGAGTCGACCGGCACGACCACGCTGACCCGCGCGCTGACCGCCCACTACGCCGCGCGCGGCGGCGTCTGGGCGGCCACCCGCTGGGTGCCCGAATACGGCCGCACCTACTGCGAGGAGAAGCTGGCCCTGGCCCGACGGGCGGCCAAACTCGCCGGCGAGCCGGAACCGTGGATGGACGACCTCCGGTGGCGCCCCGAGGAGTTCACCGTCGTCGCCGAACGCCAGCTCGCCTGGGAGGACGCCGCCGCGCGGGTGGGTTCGCCGGTGCTGTTCTGCGACACCGACCCCTTCGCCACCGCCCTGTGGCAGGAACGGTACGCCGGGACCACGACCGACGAGGTGTGGCGGATCGCCGACCGCGCCCGGCACGACCTGTGGATCCACACCAGCGTCGAGGGCGTCCCCTTCGAACAGGACGGCTGGCGCGACGGCGAGCACCTCCGGCACGCCATGGACGCGCGCTTCCGGGAGCTGCTGGCCGCGCGCGGGATGCCACACCTGGTCGTGTCCGGCCCGCCCGCCCGGCGGCTGGAGACCGCGGTGCGGGCGGTGGACGCGCTGTTCAGCCGGCCGGCACCCGGACCTGGCGGAACAGCCGCCGCGCCCGGAGGGTGAAGCCGAGCTTCTCGTACAGGCGGATGGCGTTGACGTTCGACGCCGAGGCGTGCATGAACGGGGTCTCGCCGCGCGCCCGGATGCCGGCCGCCACCCCGAGGACCAGCCGGGTGGCCAGCCCCTGCCCGCGGAACGAGGCGTCGGTGCAGACCGCGCTGATCTCGGTCCAGCCGGGCGGGTGCAGCCGCTCCCCCGCCATCGCGACGAGCTTGCCCTCGTGGCGGACGCCCAGGTAGGTGCCCATCTCGATGGTCCGGGGCAGGAACGGCCCCGGTTCGGTGCGGGCCACCAGGTCGAGCATGTCGGGCACGTCGTCGGGGGTGAGCACGACCGCCTCGTCGAAGGGTTGGCCCCACACGGCGCTGCCGTCGAGCTGCACTCCGTCGATGTTCTGCACGATCTCCCAGCCGTCCGGCAGGGGCGCGTCGAAGGTCAGGCTGATGGTGCCGCCGGGGCCGGCGAAGGAGGCGATGGCCGCCCACTCCTCGGGGTTCGGGTCGCCGGGGACCCCGAGGAAGACCGACACGTCCGGCTGGTAGCGGCGCACCCCGCCCCGCACCTCGGCGAGGTGGGCGTGCGGGCCGGTCAGCGCCGCCCAGCCGGGGTTGTCGAGTACGTGCGCCATCAGCCCTCCTGCAGCGGCAGGCCGGGCGGGTTGATCCGCGACTCGGGGATGGCCTCGTTGCCCAGGCCCCAGCGGTCGAGCACCTTCTGGTAGCTGCCGTCCTTGATGACCGTGTTGAGGGCCTCGTTGAGCGGCTTGACCAGGCCGTTGTCCTTCAGGGTCATGGCGGCGATGAGGCCCTGGAGGTCGGGCCCGGCGCCGGAGGCGGTGCCGACGATCTTCGTGTCCGCACCGACGGCGACGTTGTAGGCGATGCTCGGGTTCGGGCCGAAGTAGGCCTGGATGCGGCCCGACTTCAGGGCGAGCAGGGCGTCGCCGTAGAGGTTGTAGTAGGAGATCTCGGCGGGCTTGAGACCGGCGTCCTTGTTCTGCTCGTCCCAGTCGAGCAGGATCTTCTCCTGGTTGGTGCCCGACCCGACCGAGACCTTCAGCCCGGCGATGTCGGCGGGCTTGGCGATGGCGGCGATCGGGCTGTTCGCGGCCACCTGCCAGGCGAGCTGGTCGACGCGGTAGGTCGCGAAGTCGTAGATGTCCTTGCGTTCCTCGGTGACGGTCACGTTGTTGAAGACCGCCTCCAGCTTGCCCGACTTGGCGCCGACGAAGAGGTTCTCCCAGGAGCTGATCTCGCTGGCGTACTCCAGGCCGAGCACGTCGGCGACGAGCTGGGCGAGGTCGGTCTCGACGCCGATGTAGGTGAGGTCGTCGTCGGCCAGGAACCCGAGCGGCGGCGCGCCCTCGCCGCTGTGCCCGACGAGCAGCTTGCCGTCGGCGGCGATGGCCGGGGGCACCTGCGCGGCGATGGCGTCGACCTTCTGGGCGCGGATGCGCTGCTGGTCGGGGCTGGTGTTGACGGCGCCGCCGGACGGGGCGGCCGACCCGGCCGCCGTCGCGGGTGGCGCGGCGGCGTTCTCGGGTCCGGGCTCGGCGCCGCAGGCCGCCAGGAAGATCAGAAGGGCTGCGGGCACGGCGAATCGGCGCATGGGGGGTTTCTCCTTAGAGGACGCGGCTGATGAACGCGCGGGTGCGTTCGTGCTGGGGGTGGTCGATGACCTGGTCGGGCGGTCCCTGCTCGACGACGAGGCCCTCGTCGAGGAAGACGACGGTGTCGGCGGCCTCGCGGGCGAAGCCGATCTCGTGCGTGACGACGACCATGGTCGTGCCCGATTTCGCCAGGTCGCGCATGACGTCGAGGACCTCGCCGACCAGTTCGGGGTCGAGGGCGGAGGTGGGCTCGTCGAACAGCACGACCTTGGGGTCGAGGGCCAGGGCGCGGGCGATGGCGACGCGCTGGCGCTGGCCGCCGGACAGCGTGCCCGGGTAGGCGTCGGCCTTGTCGGACAGGCCCACCCGCAGGAGCAGGCGGTTCACGGTCTCGGCGACCTCGGCCTTCGGGCGGCGCTGGGCCGAGAGGGGGGCCTCGGCGACGTTCTCCCGTACGGTCAGATGGGGGAACAGGTTGAAGTTCTGGAAGACGAAGCCGATCTTCGTACGCTGCCGGAGGATCTCCCGTTCGGGCAGCTCGTGCAGCACGTCGCCGGAGCGCCGGTAGCCGACGAGCTCGCCGTCGACGGCGACCGTGCCGGCGTCGACCTTCTCCAGGTGGTTGATGGTGCGCAGCAGTGTCGACTTGCCCGACCCCGACGGGCCCAGGACGACGGCGACCTCCCCGGGGGCGACCTTCAGGCTGACGCCGCGCAGCACGCGCAGGGCGCCGAAGCTCTTGTGCACCCCGTCGATCTCGATCATGACCGGCCTCGTCCGTAGTGGCGTTCGATGTAGTGCTGGACCACCGACATGACCGTGGTCAGCGCGAGGTACCAGATGGCGGCGACCAGCAGCAGCGCGACCACCCGGCCGTTGCGCATGTAGATGACCTGGACCTGGTAGAAGAGCTCGGGCAGGGCCATGATGTAGACCACCGAGGTGCCCTTGACCAGGCCGATGATCTCGTTGCCGGCGTTCGGGACGATGCTCCGCATGGCCTGCGGCAGGATGATCCGGAAGAACCGCCGCACCCGGCGGATGCCCAGCGCGGCGGCGGCCTCCCGCTGGCCCGGGTCGACCGCGAGCAGCCCGCCGCGCACGATCTCGGCGGCGTAGGCGGCCTGGTGCAGCGCCAGCCCGAGCGCGGCGGCGGTGACCGGCCCGATCAGGTCCATCGTGCCGACCGAGAAGAACGAGGGCCCGAACGGGATCCCGAACGACAGGCGCGGATAGAGCAGCGCCAGGTTGTACCAGAACAGCAGCTGCAGGATCAGCGGCACGGCCCGGAACACCCAGACGTACCCCCAGGCGACCGACGACAGCAGCGGGTTGGGCGACAGCCGCATCACCGCGAGCACCCCGCCGAGCGCGAAGCCGAAGACGGTGCCGAGGGCGGTCAGCTCCAGCGTGAGCAGCACCGCGCGGAGCACCGAGGGCGCGAAGAGGTACTGGCCGACCACCTCCCACTCCCAGGCAGGGTTGGTGACCAGCGAGTTGGCGGCCATGGCGAGCAGCATCACCACCCCGGCGGCGGCCAGCCACCGGAACGGATGCCGGGTGGGCGCCACCTTCGACCCGGTGGCTTGCCGGACGGCCGGCGCGGTCGTGGTCATGGGGGGCGTGCCTCCTCTTTGGGATGACTGAAGCTCAGCATGTTATGGACATTTCCGTCAAGTCCTACTTGTTAAGTAGGTAATTATTCCCTACTATTCCTGTAGGAAAAGCCGTTCGAGGAGACCACATGACTCTGCATCTGGCCGCCGCCCTCGACGGCGCCGGGTGGCATCCCGCCGCCTGGCGTGCCGAGGGCGCGAGCCCGGACGCCCTGTTCACCGCCGCCTACTGGACCTACCTGGTCCAGGAGGCCGAACGAGGGCTGCTCGACTTCGTCACCTTCGAGGACACCATCCGGCTGCGGACCTGTCCGGGCGACGAGGTGACCGGCCCGCTCGACGCGATGCTCCTGGCCACGGCGACCGCCCCGCTGACGTCCCGGATCGGGCTCGTCCCCGCGGCCGGCAGCGGCGACGCGGCGGCCGGGCTCGCCGCCCTCGACCGGGCCGGCCCC
>NZ_SZQA01000057.1 GCF_005233835.1 Herbidospora galbida
GGTCGAACCGGCGATCGCGGCGTTGACCATCGGCTCGGCCTTGCGCAGCCCCCAGCGGCCCACCCGGGCCGCGGCGACCGGCGGCAGCGCGTTCGCGGCCCGCTGCAGCGTCGGGGCCGTGGCGGCGTCGCCGAGCACGCGGGTCGTGAAGGTGGAGCCGCTGAGCGAGGAGAACAGGTGCTGGAACGGCCTGCGGTAGAAGAACACCGCCAGCGTCAGCAGCGCCATGAACATGATCTGCATGCCCCACGGCAGCGGCGTCGAGATGATCAGGGCGTAGCCGTAGACCAGGACGCCGAGCACCAGCGCGAGCACGGCCTGTCTCAGCAGCGTGCCGACGAGCATCTCCACCCAGCGCATCGCGATGATGCGCCCGGTGCCGGGATGGACGCCGATCAGCAGGAAGATCGGCCCCATGATCAGCAACAGCAGGAAGCCGATCTTCAGCACCAGCAGCGACACCGCCACCAGGAAGATCAGCAACCCGGCGACCATGGCCGCGATGAACGCCCCGATCGCCACGCCGAGACGGCTGGTCCAGTCTTTGCCCTGGAGCAGGTAGAACGACGGGCTGGTGCGCAGCGGTTCGGCGATCTGCTCCTCCCACGCCCGCTGGTGGGCGTCGCCGCCCGGCGACTGCTGGGCGGCCTGCTCGGCCCGGGTGAGGGCCTGCAGTTGGAGGGCCTTGTCGCCGTACTGCGTCACGATCGGCGAGGTCGCGTCGGCGGTGCCGAACATGCCCATCAGCCACGGCTTGCAGACCAGGGTCGACCAGAGCGCGTCGGCGTTCTGCGCCACACCCGGCGTGCCCGGCTGCCCGTAACCGCCGGCGTTGACCGACGGGGCGGCCGCCGGAGTGGCGGCGTCGGCCGCGGCCGGAGTGGTCGCGGGTGGCGGCAGACAGGACGCGCCGCCCGCGCCGGGCAGGCCCGCGAAGGCCGAATTGACGATCTCGGTGGTCTTGTCGGTGATGGTCTTGCCGACGCCGGTCAGGTCCTGGGGACGGCTGAAAAACCAGGTGGCGACCGTGACCGCGACGACCATCCAGATGACCGCCTCGGCGGTCGTGGTGGCGCGCTTGCGGAGCAGGCCGTACCAGGCCAGCCAGATCGCCGCGATGATCACTATCGGCCGCAGGAACGGCCAGTACATCGCGTCGGCCAGGTTGGTGACGATGTCGTCGACGACGTTCTTGATGGGCAGCAGCGGGCCCTCGGTCGCGGCGGCCTCGTACGTCGTGATGGTCAGCCGGTCGACCGCCTTGGCCCACGAGAAGATCGCGTTGGCCCAGGCGTTGCCGATGACGGCCGCGACGTCGGAGCAGCCGAGCTCGTAGGTGTGCCAGAACTGGCCCGACATGCCGTAGGTCTCGTAGTTGGTCATCGGGGCCGTCACGGGCGCCTTGACCGACGTGCCGGCCCCTGCGCCGACCCCGGCGCCGGCGGCGGCGCCGGTGTCGCCCACATCGGGTGGCGGGGGTTTGACGAGGCCGTCGACGCCCGAGCCCACCACCTCCGGCGAGAGGGCGGCGGACATGTCACAGATCCCGTCGGCGTGTGCCACCGACGACCCGATGATCACTGGCGACGCCACGAAGAACGTGACGAACACCAGCATGAGCAGGGCGACCCTGCGTTTCACGAGCGCACCTCCCGCGCGACCCCCGAACGACCCGAACCCACCTTGTCCTGCTCGACCTCATCCGGCTTGGCGTGCGTCGGATTGGTATCGAGCCAGCGCAGCAGCTCCTCGGAGATCAGGTCGACGCCGATCCGGCCCGCCCGACCGTCGAGGTCGCGGAAGACGCACTCGCCGTTGCGCAGCGAGCGCAGCACGCCCTTGTGTTCCTCGTTCGGATCGACTCCCAGGAGCTCCAGTACGTGCTCCACCTCGACCCGTTCGGTCGAGCGGAAGGCGAACACCGAGGAAAGGCAGTTGGTCACCTGCTCGTTCAGCAGGTCACCCGCGTTCTGGGACACCAGCACGAGTGCGGTGTTGCGCGACCGTCCCATGCGGGACACCTCGGGCACCAGCTTGGCGCCCTCGGGCGTGGACGTGATGGCCCACGCCTCGTCGAGGAAGATCGCTTTGGGGGTACGTCTGTCGAGCCCGTTCATCAACCGCCGGGCGAACTGCGAGACCAGGTAGAGCAGGGCGACGGAGAGCCGCTGCTCGTACGAGTAGTCGTCGCGCCCGGTCGCCGCGTCGGGCAGCGTGAGGCCGCCGAGGGTGAACACGGTGGTCCATCCCTCGGTGTCGATCTGGTCGCCGCCGGAGGGGTCGAAGCAGAGCCGGGCAAGGTGCATTTCGGACATCGACCGCAGCACTGCGCCCAGGTTCTTCGACGCGGCGTCCTCCGACCGGTCGAGGTGGTCGATGACCTTCCCGAGCGAGGGGTCGGGCTCGTTGGCGACGGCCGCGACGGCCTGCACCATGGCCGACTCGCGCTCCTCCGACATGCGCGGCAGCAGCAGCCGCAGCGTCTCGGTGGCCATCGTCTTCTTCGCGGCCAGGTCGTCGCCGAACGAGAACGGGTCGAGCAGCCCCGGCGCGGCCGACCCGAGGGGGATCGTGCGGGCCTGCCGTCCGCGCCTGCGCAGCAGCTGCACCAGCGACTCGGCGTCGCCCTTCGGGTCGATGACCGCGACGGTGACGCCGCGCAGCGCCATCTGGTAGATGAGCAGCAGCGCCAACGTGGTCTTGCCGCCGCCGGGCTCGCCGGTGATCGCGATGGCCGTCGGCCGGTTCTTGGTCGCCGCCACGAGCGGGTCGAAGTGGACGATGGAGCGTGCCCGCCCGAGCGTCTCCCCGATGTAGGGCCCCAGCCAGCCGGCCTCGTCGGCCCGGTCGCCCAGGTCGACGGTGGCGGTCGCCATGCCGCCCGCGATGGTCCGCAGCGGCTGCCGCTGCGCGTAGGCGTTCACCCTGACCTTCTCGCCCGGCAGCGCCTCGCAGAACAGCGAGAACTGGTCGCCGGTCGAGTTGACGACGTCGATGCCCATGTCGCGGTAGTGCTCGATGACCGCCTCGACCCGCTGGACGCACATCTCCTCGGTCGGCGCGCTCACGCTCATGCGGTGCCAGCCGTAGACGAACGGCAGGCGTTCCTTCGTGATGCCGTGTTCGAGCATGCGGGCGGCGTCGATCTGCTCGGCCAGCGCCAGCGGCGCCTCGGCGCCCGCCTCGCGGATGTGGATGTCCATGTCGCGCGCGTGGGCCAGCTTCCTGGCGACGTCTCTGGAGGCGCGTACGGGAGAGATGAGCCGCATCCGGGAGGAGATCTCGACCGGGAACGGGAGCTGGTCGCCGAAGTGCATCCAGGGCTCGCCGTCGGGGAACGGCATCAGGTCGGGGAACCGGGCGAACGACAGGTGGGCGACGTAGGAGTCACCGGCGGGCTGCTCGATCCGGAGCAGCGACCTGCCGTTGTGGATCTGCCCCTCGACGAGGGCCTCGATCTCGCCCCGCCCCCACTTGCGCCGCTTCGACGCCGACGCCGGCGGGTCGCCGAGCGAGCCGGTCGCGGCGTGCTGGAACAGCCAGGCGACCTCGACGGACGTGGCGTGCCGCGCGTAGAGCGAACCGGAGGCGAGCGCGCGGCCGAGCCGCTCGGCCGCGTCGGTCCACCTGGCGACCTCCTTCTCCGGCACGTGGTCGTCGTCGAGCCCCAGGTTCTTCTCGGTCTTCTGGTAGAAGCCGAACAGCTGCGCGAGCACGCCCTCGCCGAGCTGCGCGCCGCGCGGCCCGAGCCGGACTCCGAGGTAGACCTCCTTGGACCAGAAGTCCTTGGCCCAGACGTGGCGGTACATCTCTTCGAGGTAGTCGCGCCAGCCCGGCCCCTCGTCGGAGGTGGCGTTGAGCGCCATCGCCCACTCGGCCGCCGGGTAGGTGCGGTGGGCCACCCGCAGGTGCACCTCGGCGTCGGGCATCCGGATCGCGGCCAGCGCGATCGTGATGTTGTTGGCGAGCGCCTCGCGCTCCTCTGGCGTGATGAACTCGTAGCTGACCGTGGGCAACCGGAAGTAGGCCCAGGCAGCGGAGTCGGTGAGGAGGATCCGGTCGTCGAAGTACCGGACCGCCAGACGACTGCGCGCCCGCGACGCCCTAGCCAACGAAGCTCTCCCCTCTCGCCGTGGTCAATCCGCTCGCGACAACCCCGGCAAGGGCAACGTACGCCCTGCGGCCGCCGCTGCGAAGGTCATTGAGGTCGACTTGTCCTGGTTCGGCCAGCTCGTCTTCCCACGGGACCCTCACGATCGCCCTGCACCTTCCGCGTGCGACCGTCTCGGCCCGCTCGACATCGGCCATGCTCCTTCGCGACACGCCGTTGATGACCACGACGGCCCTGCGCCGGAGGTCCGCGCAACCGTGCCCGTCGAGCCAGTCGTAGGTCATCGCGACCGAGTCGGGGGCGTCGGCGCTGGCCGGGGCGACCAGCACGAGCTGGTCGGCGTAGGGCAGCAGCCGCGCGGCGAGCGCGGCGGCCGGGTCCATGAGGATGATCCGGTACTGCTGGTCGAGCAGCCGCATCGCGCGGGCAATGCGCTGGTCAGAGAACCAGCCACGGTCGCCGATGCGCTGCTCGGCACCGGGGTCGACGTCGGCGGCGAGCACGTCGAGCCCGGAGTCGGTCCGGGTCGTGTAGTCGCGCACACGGGTCCCGACGCTGTCGACCGCCGTCAGGAACGAGCTGAGCGTCTCGGGCGTCTCGGGGCTGATCCGCCCGGTGAGCCCGTCGCCCCCGGAGTTGGCGTCGACCGCGACGACCCCGTCCTCCCGGAGCCGCGCGAGGGAGTGCCCGAGGAGCAGCGTGGTCGTGGTCTGCCCTGCCCCGCCCGTGCAGCCCAGCACGACGATGCGCCGGCTGCCGTTGATGGTCGTCCGGGCGCGGTCTTCGTCGTTGTCGCCGTCGGACCCCGCGACGACCTGCGACACCCGCCGCCACGTGGCCTCCGACCCCCGCTCGGCCGGCACGAACGGCGCCGGCGGCTGCCCCTTGCGCAACCGCTCCTTCTGCCAGTCGACCGCGGGCGCGGGCGCCTCCGGCTCGACGGCCGAGTCGGCGGAAGCCGCCAGCCTCCGCAACCTCCGCAACGCGTCGGGCCGTATCGGCGGCGAGGAGATCTCCTCAGCGGCGGGACTCTCGGCGGCGACCTCACGATCAGGCTCGGCCTGCCGGGGCTCGACGACCGGCTCAGGCTCCACCCGAGCGGGCGGCACGGCAACCTCGGGCTCAGCCGCGGCATGCCTGCCCACCCGGCCCGACGCCGGCTCTTCCTTGGCGGCCTGACTCGCGGCATGCCGGGCTACCCGCGCCGACTCAGCCGGGGTCTCGTCCTGTACGGACTGGGCCACGCCCGACTCTTCGTCCGGGCCCCCCTCACGATCCGACCCGGCCTTGGCCACCGGCGACCACGAGAACTGAGGAGACGCGGTCTCGGCAGCCGAGGGCGCGGGAACTTCGGCAGACGGCGTCGGCACACCGGCGCCCTGCGACCCGGAACCCGCAGGAGCGTGGGCGGGCACATCAGGAGCTTCCGACCGGCTCACCGGAACCGGGCGCGTGGGCGCATCGGCACCCTGCGATCCGCTCGCCGGGTGCGGGGACACACCGGGCACCTCAGGCTGGGCCTGGCGGTCGGAAACCGGCCACACGGGCACGTCGGAGACCTGCGGCGAGCGCGCCTCCGACCCCGCCCGAGCGACATTCGGCCTGGTGGAAGCCGGGCGCGCCGGCGCACCGGGCGTCTCGGACCGGCTCGGACCTTCGGGCACGTCGGGAGCCTGTGGCCTGGGGGTCGACGGCGCACTGGGCGTCTCGGACCGGGCCGGGGCTTCGGCCGCCGTGCGCGCGGGCGCGTCGGAAGGCCGGGGGCCGGGCTCCGCAGGCGTGGGCACGCCGGCGTCTTCCGGCCGGGCCGGACTGCCCGGGACCAGGCGCATGGGCACGGTGGGACCCTGCGGGCGAGGCTCGTTCGCCTCGCGCGCCGGCCTCTCGGGCCGCCGGATCGGGCGCGGAGTCGGTTCGCTCTCCGCGTGTGCGGGCGGCTCGGGGGCTTCGGGGGTCTTGGGCCTGTCGGACGGGTGGGCGAGGAAGGCCGGTCGGAGCGGGTTGGCGGCGAGGGGGCGGGAGCGGTCCTTGGCCGGGTCGGCGGGCTCCCCCGGGCGGATCAGGCGTGGGGGCTGGCCGAAGGTCGCGGGGCGGCGGCCCTCCGGGAGGGCCGTCTGCTTGTCGTCCGGGTGGCCGATCAACCGGCGGGCGGGTTCGGGGGACGCGTGGGCCGTCGTCGTGGTGGTCAGCGGGGGCTTCACGCGTACCGGGATCTCCTCGACCACCGGCGCGGCGGCCGCGGCGGCGGCGGCCACGGCGGGGCGGACGGTCGCGCGCTGGGGTTCCGGAGCGCGCTTGGGCTTCTTGACCCGCACGCGCTCGGTGCCGGCCCGCCAGACCTTGGCCTGGAAGTCGATCACGTCGGGCTCGCCCGAGGGCGCGAGGCGGCACCACGTCTTGGGCTCGGAGAAGTAGCGGGTCTGCGACTGGAGGAGTTCGGTCAGTCGCTTGCCCTCGATCACGGGACGAGTCGACAGCCATGTAACGATCCCGGGCGGAACCAGATAGATCACATGCCAGGGCGCGTCGAAGGGCAAACCGACCACTTGGAGGAGGACCCACCAGAAGGCGGAGACGCCGACGAAGACACCGATCCAGACGATGGGCAACGGCATGGGCAGCCGGAGATCATAAAGCTTGTAAAGCCGCTTCTCAATTCGCCAGATATTGGTGTATGTAGGCAGATCCACCCGAATCCTCCTCTCCGCAACGTGCCAAAGGTCACTGGATGCCGAGCGCCCCCGCGATCGCCTTGGCCGTCACCTCGATGATGTTCGGCACATAGAAGATCACACCGATGGCGATCGCCAGGATGATGAACTGGACGAACCGCGTGATCTCCCTGGTGAAGAGGAAGAACAGCGCCACGACCGACACGATCACCAAGAACAACGGCGCGAAGAATCGGCGCAGGAACTCGGCCAGGCCTTCGGTGTTGAGCCCGGTGCCCGACCCCGGCGCGGGGGACGGCGCGAGCGCGGTCACGGTCTCGACAATCGTTTGGAGAATCAATTCTCGCCCTCCCGGGGGTGTGGATCAGCGACGTCGTGGTCGTTCATGCGCTACCCCACGGACCGGCTCGCGCCCTGGACCTGCCGGACGAGCCACTTGTCGCCCTGCTTCTCCATCGTGAGCAGGTAGGCCTGCTCCAGCAGCGCGGGCTGCGCGGCCGGGTCGGCCGGATCGGCGGTCGGCACCGCGGCGGCGTCGGCCGCCGTGATGGACCAGGTGACCGTCACGGTGACATCGCGGCCGGTCTCCCCCCCGAGCGGCGCGACCACGCTGTTGAGCTGGGCCAGGGTGAACTGACCGCCGAGACCCTCGATCGTCGCGCCGTCGGCCGCGTAGAGCTTCAGCTCGGCGGCGTTGCCGGAGGCGTAGGCCCGGAAGAAGCCTTCGAGCGTCTGACGCAGCTGGTCTTCGAGGTTGGCGTCGCGGTCGGGACCCGCGATGGCCGGCAGCCCGGCCGCGCCCCCGGAGGGCAGCAGGGCGGGCAGCCCGGACACGACGAACCGGCCGTCGGCCTGGAAGATCGGCACCGACAGCAGCCAGCGCCGCGCGCCCGACTGGAAACTGACTTGCACCCGCGCGTTGTTCGCGTCGGCGACCTCGATGGAATGGAATTGAATGGCGCCGGCCGCCATGCGCCCGGACCCATTCCAGCCGAATCGCCTTTCGACCCCGTCGGCGAGAAAATCGGTGAGCCGGGTGTCGCGCTGTTCTGGATTCGTTCCGTCGAAATTCAGATAAACGGCGGCGAACTGATTCGCGAACGCCGCTCCCTGCTGCACCGGGAAACCGGAATCGGCCGGTGCGGACGGTGCGCCGGTGGCGCCCTGATTCGACGTGAAACGCTCGAACGGCGCCCTCACCCCGTTGACGACGATCACGACGATGAGCGCCCAGAGCACGGCCCTGCCGGTCCAGACGAGCCAGCGGCCCCCGCCGCCGCTCCAGCCCCTGCGCCGCATCGGCTCCCGTTCAGGCAACGGCGGATCCGTAGGAGGGTATGACTCTGGGTCGCCAGCGATCCGAGGATCCTGCTGGACGGTTGACCTGCGAGCCATCACGCCTCCGCTCGCGCCGATCCCCCCGGCTGGCGCGGTGTCGTCTTACTCTCGATCCGGTTATCCATGTTGAAGTAATCACCTTAGCGGCCTCGCCAATTGTTCCAGGAAAGCCACGCCCATGCTGCAGGCATCGCCGTAACCGGCCAAACCGAGTGTGCATGACACCGAGAGTGCCCGTACCGGCATGGATGACTACATAACGACGTTTGCGCAGGCCACCGTGGCAAAATGTAACCGTCGAGCCATCAGGAGGTAACCAAACGGCTCTGAGACTCAGTCCGGCATCCCGCACTCGTAGTAGAAAGCAGAGCATGCACCGCGTGATCATCTTAGTGGTCGCCCTCACGGTCGGGGCCGGGTTCGGCGCGCTGACGTCGCTGGCCAACGCCCTGTCCGGCGACTTCGCCGACCTGGAGAGCCGGGAGTACACGACCAGCGGATGGTCGGTCCCCGAGATCGTCAGCGTGGTGCTCGACTCGGGCTGGGCCTGGGCGGGCCTGGCCATCGCGGTCGGCTGGCTCCTCACGCGCGGAACCAGTGGCGGGCGCGCCTCTCTGGTGCGGGGGGCGGTCGTGGGGCCGGTGGCGCTGGTCACCGCCGTCGCGGCCTACGCGCTCGTCGACACCGCGCGCAGCGGCGCGCCGCTGTCCGACTGGATCCATTCCGAGCCGTACGTGTGGTGGATCGCCGCCGTGGTCTTCGGCGTGCCGCTGGGGGTCGTGGGCGCCTGCGCCCACCTGCCGGGGGTGGTCGGCCTGCTGGCCGGGCTGACCCTGCCGGTGGGCGCGGCGGTGCAGATGGTGCTGCTGCCGCCGGGCCGCAACGAGGTGGTCAGGGACATCGGCCAGGCGGTCGTGTGGACGGCCGCCGCGCTGTTCGCGGTGTTCGTCGTCATACGGGTGGCACGTCGGGAGTCCGCCGACCCGGCGTGACGACCGGAGGTCAGACCGCCGCCCGGTGATGCCGCCAGGCGACGTACAGCAGGACGAGCGCGAGCGCCCACTCCAGGCCGAGCCCGGTCCCCACTCCGATCGCGTCGCGCAGCGAGAAGTGGTCGAAGTGCCGGACGTGGAAGAGGAAGTGCGTGCCGGCGTAGATCACATAACCGGTCAGCGCCGACAGGACCACCCTGCGCTCCATCACCCCCGCGGCGAAGAACAGCATGGCGGTCAGCGCGAGCCCGAGCCCGCCGACGTCGGAGAGCAGGTGCTCGTTGTACGGCGGATCGAGGCTCACCGTCGGGAAGTCGTCGTAGAACGAGCGCGGGAAGACGTACTGCCAGACCGAGACGAGGGTCTGGAGCGCGGCCAGGGCGAGCAGCCCGGCGCGCAGCCATGTGGCGGTGGGATTCATGCACAGGGCGACATTCCGGCCGGGGTCGTTCGTGACACGGCACGATGTGAGCCTCGTCACGGGGGCGCGATGTCACGAAGCCGCGCCCTCCCCCCGTCACCCCTCTCGAAGCGCGTGGAGAGGAGCGGTCATGAGGATCGCGGTGGCCGGAGGAACCGGCGTGGTCGGGCGGTACGTCGTCGAGGCCCTGCGGGCCCGGGGGTACGAACCGGCGGTGCTCTCGCGGGCGACCGGCGTCGACCTGGCGAGCGGTTCGGGGCTCGACGCCGCGCTGGTCGGGGCCGAGACGGTCGTCGACGTCGGCAACGTGACCACGACGAGCAGGTCGGCGGCGGTGGCCTTCTTCGACCGGGCGGGGCGCAACCTCGCCGCGGCGGCGGAGCGCGCCGGGGTGCGGCACCTCGTGACGCTGTCGATCGTGGGGGTCGACCGGGTGAGGCTCGGCTACTACGCGGGCAAGCGGCGGCAGGAGGCGATCGTCAAAGAGGGGGCGGTGCCGTGGACCATCCTGCGGGCGACCCAGTTCCACGAGTTCGCGGGCCAGGTCCTGGGCGGCGTCCCCGGCCCGGTCGCGCTGGTCCCGAGCGGACGGGTGCAGCCGGTCGCCGCCCGCGAGGTGGGCGAGGCGCTCGCCGGCCTCGCCCTCGGGGCGCCGCAGGGCATGGCGCCCGAGCTGGCTGGCCCGCGGGTCGAGTCGCTGCCCGACATGGCCCGCCGCCTCATCGCGGCGGGCGGGGCGCGCAGGCGGCCGGTCGTCCCGGTCTACTTCCCCGGCGGGATGAGCGCCGGGGGCCTGCTGCCGACGGGTCGGGGACCTCGTGGCGTTCAGACCTTCGAGGAATGGCTGGCCACTCCGAAGGCGTAACGGAAGAAGGGTTTTCAGACGTTGAAGCGGAACTCCACGACGTCGCCGTCGCGCATCACGTAGTCCTTGCCCTCGATGCGGGCCTTGCCGACCGAGCGGGCGGCGGCGACCGAGCCGGCCTCCATGAGGTCGGCGAAGGAGATGACCTCGGCCTTGATGAAGCCGCGCTGGAAGTCGGTGTGGATGACGCCCGCGGCCTCGGGGGCGGTGGCGCCCTTCTTGATGGTCCAGGCCCGGGTCTCCTTCGGGCCGGCCGTCAGGTAGGTCTGCAGGCCCAGGGTCTCGAAGCCGACGCGGGCGAGCTGGGACAGGCCCGACTCCGACTGGCCGACCGACTGGAGCAGCTCCAGGGCCTCCTCGTCGGACAGCTCGACGAGCTCCGACTCGATCTTCGCGTCGAGGAAGACGGCCTCGGCGGGGGCCACGATGGCCGACAGGCGGGCGCGGAGCTCCTCGTCGACGAGTTCGTCGGCGTCGAGGTTGAAGACGTAGAGGAACGGCTTGGCCGTCAGCAGGTGCAGCTCGCGCAGGTCGGTGAGGTCGGTGCCGGCCGCGTAGAGGGTGGTGCCGCCGTCGAGGACCTTCATGGCGGCCTCGGCGGCTTCCAGGGTGGCCTTGCGGTCCTTGTTGGTGCGGGCCTCCTTCTGGAGCCGCGGGATCGCCTTCTCGATGGTCTGCATGTCGGCGAGGATCAGCTCGGTGTTGATCGTCTCGATGTCGCGGCCGGGCTCGACGCCGCCGTCGACGTGGGTCACGTCGGGGTCGGTGAACACCCGGATGACCTGGCAGATCGCGTCGGTCTCGCGGATGTTGGCGAGGAACTGGTTGCCCCGGCCCTGCCCTTCGGAGGCGCCCTTCACCAGGCCGGCGATGTCGACGAACTCGACCTTGGCGGGCAGGATCTTGGCCGAGTCGTAGATCTCGGCAAGCTTGGCGAGCCGGTCGTCGGGCACGCCCACGATGCCCACGTTGGGCTCGATCGTGGCGAACGGATAGTTGGCCGCGAGGGCGTTGGCGCTCTTGGTCAGCGCGTTGAAGAGGGTGCTCTTGCCGACGTTGGGGAGGCCGACGATCCCGATGCTCAGGCTCACGAAATTCGAGTCTATTGGAATCCGGTACGCCGCTCGTCAAACCCCGTCGTGGGCAAACTCTGGGTCGTGGCGGGGTATGCGGAGGGCGAGCCTCCCTCTTCTGCCGGGAAAAGCCTGGGATCATCCAGGACGTGGATGTCCTGGCTCTCGCTCTCCAACTGCTGGTGGGCCTGGCGGCCGGGCTCGCCATCGGGTTCGTCGTCGGGCGCGCCCGATCGGCGGGCGCGAACGCCGAGGCCGCCGTCAAGCTCGCCGACGCCGAAGCGCGCGCCCGGGCGGCCGAAGAGAAGGTGGTGTACGTCGAGGAGCAGCTCGCCGAGCGCTTCCAGGCCCTGTCGGCCCGCGCGCTCGACGTCAACAATCTGCGCTTCCTCGAACTGGCCGAGAACCGCCTGAACACGACCAGGGCCGAGGCGGCCGGAGACCTCGACCTGCGCCGGGAGGCCGTGGAGAACCTGGTCGGGCCGTTACGCGAGACGCTGGCGAAGGTCGAGGAGCAGCTCCGCGAGAGCGAGTCGGGGGCGCGGGTCGCCCGCGCCGAGCTCGCCCAGCAGATGGAGTTCGTCCGGCACAGCTCCGAGCAGCTCAAGTCGCAGACCTCCGCGCTGGTCCGGGCGCTGCGGCGGCCCGAGGCCCGGGGGCGGTGGGGTGAGCTGCAGCTGCGCCGGGTGGCCGAGATCGCCGGCATGGCCCGGTTCTGCGACTTCGACGAGCAGGTCACCGCGATGACCCCCGACGGGCCGGTCCGGCCCGACATGGTCGTCCGGCTGAGCGGTGGCAAGAACATCATCGTCGACTCGAAGGTGTCGCTGGCGGCCTATCTGGAGGCGTCCGAGGCGGGCGACCCCGACCTGGCCGGCGCCCGGCTCGACGCGCACGCCCGCCACCTGCGCGACCATGTCGACCGGCTGGCGGCCAAGACCTACTGGCAGGCGTTCAGCCCCGCGCCCGAGTTCATGGTGCTGTTCATCCCGGGCGAGGCGTTCCTGGCCCCGGCGCTGGAGCGCGACCCGGCGCTGCTCGAGTACGCGATGAACCGGCGGGTCCACATCGCGACCCCGACCACGCTGATCACGATGTTGCGCACCGCCAGCTACGCCTGGCAGCAGGCGGCGCTGAGCGAGAACGCCAAGGCCGTGTTCGACCTCGGCAAGGAGTTGTACGACCGGCTCGGCAGTCTCGGGCGGCAGGTCGACGGTCTGGGAAGATCATTGGCACGGGCCGTGGCGGCGTACAACCGGACGGTCGGCTCCCTCGAGAGCCGCGTGCTGGTGAGCGCCCGCAAGATGACCGACCTCGGCCTGGTCGACACCCCGCTGCCGGCCCCGCAGCCGGTAGAGGAGTCGCCACGGTCGCTGTCGATGCCCGAACTCGTCGGGGACGACACCGGATATGACGGTAGCTTGAGCCACCAGGGAGGGGGGCCGGAGAGATGAGGGTGACCGCGCGCGGCGCCATCACGTTGCTGTTCTTCGTCTGTCTGCTCGGACAGATCACCCTCCCGGGGCCGTTCTTCCTCGTCGGGGTGCTCGCGGCGGTCTGGCTGGTGAACCCCCGCGACCTGCTGACCCTGGTGGTCTCCCCGCCCTTGGTCTTCTTCGTGTCGGCCCTCGTCGTCGAGGTCCTCAGCGCCCTGGGCGCCGACTCGGCCCTCCAGTCGCTGGGCCTGGGCATGTTCACGACCCTGTCGGCGGCGGCGCCG
The DNA here is from genome assembly GCF_005233835.1 of Herbidospora galbida. Lineage (GTDB taxonomy): Bacteria > Actinomycetota > Actinomycetes > Streptosporangiales > Streptosporangiaceae > Herbidospora > Herbidospora galbida. Next base: position 13,193 of record NZ_SZQA01000057.1, read on the forward strand.
TGGCTGTTCGCGGGGTCGGCGCTGGCCCTGGGCCTAGCCTGGTACCGGGGGTTGCCGCAGAGCGTGCGCGCGACCCGCGAGGACATGAAGAACCGGGTGCCGGCCCCCCGGAAGAGCAAGGAGTTCGACGCCGAGCCCGAGGGCTACTTCGAGCCCAAGGTCTACGGAACGGCGAAGGAAGAGCGCCCCCAGGCCTGACGGCCCGGGGGTCGGGGCGTCAGGCCCGCAGGTCCTTGCGGAGCTCGTGGGGCAGGGCGAAGCGCATCTTCTCGGTCACCGACTCGACCTCTTCGACGTCGCCGAAGCCGTGGGCGGCGAGCTTGGCCAGCACGCCCTCGACCAGGATCTCCGGCACCGACGCGCCGCTCGTCACGCCGACCGTGGTGACGCCGTCGAGCCACGCCGGGTCGACGAACGTGGCGTCGTCGACGAGGTAGGAGGCGTCGGCGCCGTAGTCGAGGGCCACCTCGACCAGGCGCTTGGAGTTGGACGAGTTCGACGACCCCACCACGATCACGAGCTGGGCCTCGGCGGCGATCTCCTTGACCGCCGTCTGGCGGTTGGAGGTCGCGTAGCAGATGTCGTCGCTGGGCGGGTCGATCAGGTCGGGGAAGCGATTCTTGAGGCGGGTGACCGTCTCGGTGGTCTCGTCGACCGAGAGGGTCGTCTGCGACAGCCACACGACCTTCGACGGGTCGCGCACCTCGACGGTCTCGACGCCTTCGAGGCCGTCGACCAGGCGGACGTGGTCGGGCGCCTCGCCGGCCGTGCCCTCGACCTCCTCGTGCCCCTCGTGGCCGATCAGGAGGATGTCGTAGTCTTGCGCGGCGAAGCGCTTGGCCTCGTTGTGGACCTTGGTGACCAGCGGGCAGGTGGCGTCGATGGTCTTCAGGCTGCGCTGGGCGGCCTCCTGGTGAACGGCCGGGGAGACTCCATGGGCCGAGAACACGACGATGGCCCCTTCGGGGACCTCCTCGGTCTCGTCGACGAAGATCGCGCCGCGCTCTTCGAGGGTCTTGACGACGAAGGTGTTGTGGACGATCTGCTTACGGACGTAGATCGGCGCGCCGTACTGCGCCAATGCCCGCTCCACGGCTTCCACCGCCCGGTCGACGCCGGCGCAGTAACCGCGCGGCTTCGCCACCAGGACACGACGGCGATCTGTAATGGTCGCGGGGGTCTGTGACGTCATGGTCTCATGCTACGTGGATGGTCTGCAGTGGCTTGACCTCCGCCCGCGCCAGTCTTGCCAGACTGCGACATCAACGGAATATCTCCTGGGAGCTGCCCATGTCCCTCTTGCGTACGATCACGAAGCCCATTCGCGAGGTCTATAACAACCGTGACGAGATAACACAGAAGGTGAAAGACCTGCCCATGGTGGCGCTCCAGGGCGCGCTCAGCGGGGTGGGTCAGGCCCTCCTTCTCGGCGACCGGGTCCGCTCCACCCTGAAGCGGGTCACCGGAAACGCCCCGGCCGAGGAGACCCCCACCGACCCCTCCCGCCCCGGCGTCAAGGCCGTCTCCGACATCGTGGTCGAGGAGGAGGAGAAGAAGCCGCGCCGCGAGCCGGTCATCTTCGCGCCCCGCCCGGCCGCGTCCGGCAAGCCCGAACCGGTGATCTTCCAGCCGGGGGGTAGCGCCCCGAAGGGCGACCGCCTGGTCGCCTCAGGTGCGAAGGCGGAGGAGACCCCTGTGAGCGAAGCCGTGCCGGCGTCCACCGAGACCACCCCCGACGACAAGCCGCTGCCCCACGCCGCGACCGACCCCGCCCCCGCGGCCGCCCCGGAACCGGCGAAGGCCGAGAACACAGAGGAGAAGGTCGCCGAGACCGCCGACCACGAGGCGACCACGCCCGCCGCCACCCCCGAGGCCGGCGAGAAGGCCAAGGCGGAGCAGGAGGAGGAGCCCACCCCCGTCGCCGCCGAGCCGCAGGGGCAGAAGACCACCGAGCCCTCCTCCGACCCCGCGCTGGCCGCCGAGCCCGCCGTCCCGTCGAAGATCCCCCCGGCGCCCAAGCCGGCGAAGAAGACCCCCGGCGAGCCGGTCACCGACACGGCCGTCCCCGAGGTCACCCCCGGTCACACCGAGGAGCCCCCGGCGAGGGACCTGCCCGCCGAGCCCATCCCCGGCTACGCCGACCTGACCTTCGCCTCCCTCCGGGCGCGGATGCGCGGCCGGTCGAAGGAGGAGATCCAGAGCTGGATCGACTACGAGAAGGCGAGCACGGCGCGCCCGGAAGTGCTCCGGATGTTCGAGAACCGGCTGGCCAAGCTGGAAAGCTGAGCAGGTGAGCGCGAAGACCTCCCCCGAGGCGCCCCTGCCGGTCAGGTCGGTGCTGCAGATGGTCGCCCAGTGGATCGGGAAGCTCGGCACGGTCTGGGTCGAAGGCCAGATCACCGAGCTGACCGCCCGGGGCGGCACGGTGTTCATGACCCTGCGCGACCCGGTCGCGAACGTGTCGGCCCGGGTGACGTGCGCCCGGAACGTCTACGAGTCGAGTCTCCCGCGCCCGGTCGACGGCGCGCGGGTGGTGGTGCACGTCAAGGCCGACTTCTGGGTCAACCGGGGGTCGTTCGCGTTCACCGCCATGGAGATCCGGCCCGTCGGGGTCGGCGAGCTGCTGGCCCGGCTGGAGCGGCTGCGGCAGGTGCTGGCGGCCGAGGGCGTGTTCAACAACGACCGCAAGCGCCGGCTGCCGTTCCTGCCCGGGACCGTCGGGCTGATCTGCGGGCGCGACTCGGCGGCCGAGCGCGACGTGCTGGAGAACGCCCGGCGCAGGTGGCCGGCGGTCCGGTTCAAGGTCGAGCAGGTGGCGGTGCAGGGCGGGCTGGCGGTCGCCGAGGTGACCGACGCGCTGCACCGGCTCGACGCCGACCGCGAGGTCGACGTGATCATCGTGGCCCGGGGCGGCGGGTCGCTGGAAGACCTGCTGCCGTTCTCCGACGAGTCGCTGGTCAGGGCCGTCGCGGCCTGCCGGACCCCGGTGGTGAGCGCGATCGGCCACGAGCAGGACTCGCCGCTGCTGGACCTGGTGGCCGACCTGCGGGCGTCCACCCCCACCGACGCCGCCAAGAAGGTGGTGCCCGACGTGGGCGAGCAACTCGCGCTGGTCCACCAGCTGCGCGACCGGGGCAGGCGGGTCATGGGGGGCTGGCTGGAACGGGAGCTCGCGTGGGTGAACTCGGTACGGTCGCGGCCGTCGCTGGCCGATCCCGTACGCGAGGTCGAACGCCGCGCCGAACAGGTCGACCAGCTGAGAGAGCGGGCCCGGCGGGTGCTCGACCACTCCCTCCACCGCAGTTCCGACGGGCTGGAGCACCTCAGAGCCCGGCTGGTGGCCCTCTCGCCCGCCGCGACCCTCGAACGGGGCTACGCGATCGTGCAGAGGCCCTCGGGCGAGGTGGTCAGGAAGGCCGCCGAGCTCGCCGAGGGCGAGGCGCTCACCGTCAGGTTCCCCGACGATCGGGTCGGGGTCGAGGTCACCGGCCTTTAGGGTGGGCAGCGTGGCTGACGAGAAGACGCCGTCCTACGAGAAGGCGCGCGAGGAGCTGACCGAGGTGGTGCGCCGCCTGGAAGCGGGCGGCCTGACCCTGGAGCAGTCGATCGAACTGTGGGAGCGCGGCGAGAAACTGGCCGCGATCTGCGAGAACTGGCTTCAGGGCGCCCGGGTCAAGCTGGCCGCCGCGATGGCCGAACGCCGCCCAGAGCCGGCCTCCGACGAGGCCCCGTTCTGAGCGGCCCGTTCTAGGCGTCCCGCTCGACCAGGCTGGCCGCGAGCGCACCCAGCTCCGGCCAGTCGGCCGAGCCGGTGACGACGACGGTGCGGCCGTCGGAGACCTTGACCAGCGATCTCTGGTTCTTGTCTTCGCGGAAGCGCTTCTCCCACGTCGCGCCCTTGATCACCTCGGTGCCGATCGAGGTCTCGGTGTTGGCCAGGCGGTTGGCGAACCCGGCGGTGGGCTGCTCGTTGCTCTGGGCCACCATGGCGTGCATGCGCTTGCCGGTGGCGAAGCCCAGCCGCCAGGTCAGCACGCCCTTGGTGTTGGTCAGCCGTGAGCTGGTCGGCACCCAGTTGGCCAGGACCGGCTCGGGCACCGCGACCGGGAACTCGGCCGCGCGGGCGGCGTTGTCGGCGTCGACGGTGAAGTCGACGCGCGGGATGTGCTCGGTCCGGCTCTGCGGCGTGATCAGCAGGAACAGGCCGACCCCGGCGAAGCAGACGAGCAGCGCGAAGGCGTAGCCGTAGAGGCCCTGGGTGAATCGGCGCACGGTCCCGAGACTACCGGCTCGGGTCAGAGGTTCCTGATCCGGCCGATGATGCCGAGGGCCTGATCGGCCATCAGCCGGGCCGCGTCGAGGTCGGCCGACAGGGTCAGTTCCTGGACGACCGCCGCCAGCGCCCCCGTGATCACCACCACCAGCGCGTCTTCGTGCTCGAAGAGCGAGGCGTTGCGGCGGGCCCAGGTACGCAGCCGTTCGCGGATGACGACCTCGAAGCCGGGCGGCCCGTCGCCCCGCAGGAACAGCGCCGCCAGGTCGCGTTCCTGCACGCAGCCGTCGAGGTAGGCCCGCGCCCCGGCCAGGAACAGCTTCATCGGCTCGGTCTCGCCCTCGGCGCGGGCGTCTTGGACGGCGGTCTTGGTGCGCTGCGCCTGCCGGTCCTGGAACTCGTCGAACAGCGCCCGGTAGAGGTCGGCCTTGCCGGAGAAGTGGTGGTAGAGGCTGCCGACGCTGGCCCCGGCCCGCTGGACCACCTCGGTGACCCCGGCCTCGGCGAACCCCTGGGTGATGAACACGTCGCGGGCGGCGTCGAGAAGGGCGACCCGGGTCGCCGCGCCTCTTTCCGAGGTGCCCCGGCCGGTCTCCTTGATGTTGTCGCCGCTCATGCAGGCGAGATTATCGATGGAGCCGGGTGATGTGGCACGACTCACGCAGAATCAACGGGTGATACGGGGTAGGGCAGTGTCATGTGCCACAACGCGCGCTTGAGGAGATGCGATGAACTCAGATCAGTCTGTGCCCCCGCCCCTGGCCACTGACCACCGTGCGCCCGACCGCAACCTCGCCCTCGAACTGGTCAGGGTGACCGAGGCGGCGGCGATGGCCAGCGCCCGGTGGGTGGGCCGTGGTGACAAGAACGGCGCCGACGGGGCGGCGGTCAGCGCGATGCGGCAGTTGATCAACACGGTGTCGATGCGCGGCAAGGTGGTGATCGGCGAGGGCGAGAAGGACAAGGCCCCGATGCTGTTCAACGGCGAGGAGGTCGGCGACGGCACCGGCGCCGAGTGCGACGTGGCGGTCGACCCGATCGACGGCACCCGGCTGTGCGCCCTGGGCATGAACAACGCCATCTCGGTGATCGCGGTGAGCCCCAGGGGGTCGATGTACGACTCCAGCGCCGTCTTCTACATGGAGAAACTCGTGACGGGCGCCGAGGCGGCCGGGGTGGTCGACATCGAGGCGCCGGTGGCCCACAACGTGGCGGCGGTGGCCAAGGCGAAGGGCGGCAAGGCCTCCGACGTGACCGTGGTCATCCTCGACCGGACGCGGCACGAGAAGATCGTCCAGGAGATCAGGGAGACCGGCGCGCGGATCAAGTTCATCACCGACGGCGACGTCGCGGGCGCGATCATGGCCGCCCAGCCGGGCACCGGCGTCGACCTGATGCTCGGCATCGGCGGCACCCCCGAGGGCACCGTCGCGGCCTGCGCGATGAAGTGCCTCGGCGGCGTCATCCAGGGCAAACTCTGGCCCCAGGACGACGCCGAACGCCGCCGCGCCCTCGACGCGGGCCTCGACCTGAACCGGGTGCTCACCACCGACGACCTGGTCAGCTCCGACGACGTGTTCTTCGCCGCGACCGGCGTGACCGACGGCGAGCTGATGAACGGCGTCCGCTACCAGGGCGGCCTGCGCAACCGGGGCGGCGTGGCGCACACCCACTCGCTGGTCATGCGCGGCCGGTCGGGCACGATCAGGCGGATCGAGAGCGAGCACCAGCTCTGGAAGCTCGGCGCCTACAGCGCCATCAACTTCGACACCGCCCTCTGACGCCCGTCTAACGCCGCCGCCCCTTCTTGGGCGGCTTCGGCGACTTGGCGATCACCCGCCCGCCCCAGACGTATCCGGCCAGTTCGATGACCGGGCAGTCGGGGTCGGCGGGTGGTCGCGTCTGGTCTTTGAACTGGCCGATCCGGGCGTTGGGCGCGACCACGATGCGCACCCCTTCCGGGACGGTCATGTTGACCGTGCCGGCCACGACGGCCAGCTGCACGACGATCCGGCGCGACTGGAGCAGCGCCTCGCGCAGGTCGAGTTCGACCTTGCCCCCGATCGAGCTGACCGGGACGGTCGAGGGCACCACCCAGCGGCCGCCGCGCGACTCGTTGCGGAAGACGGCCGCGACGGGCCGGCTGTGCAGGGCGATGGGCTGCTGGTCGGGTGGCAGCAGATCCCGCGTGAGCACCATGAGCTGCCCGAGCGTCAGGGAGCGGTAGGCGGCGTCGACGCGTTCCTCGTGTTCGAGGCGGGACAGCCGCCCGTCGGCGGCGGCCTCGGTCAGCACGGTGATGACCCGCTCACGGTCGGCGTCGGAGGCGCGCAGTTCCTCGGGCCGGGGGCCCGACGAGGTCTCCCTGGGGGTGACCAGGGCGGCGATCCATTCACGGAAGTCGCTACTCACCCCTTGAGATTACGGTGCGGGCGGCAGATCCCCACCAGGGACGGACCCCGATATGCAACGGCTTCGGCCCTGACGTGCTCTAAGGGACATGCGGGAAGACGACCAGTTCGAGAAGTTCGCCGACGGGCGGGCCGACGCGCTGCTGAGGTTCGGCTACGTCCTGTCCGGCGACCCGCACGACGCCGCCGACCTCGTCCAAGAGGCGCTGGCCCGATTACGCGCCTCCTGGCACCGGGTCCAGCGCAAGGACGACCCCGAACGCTACGTGCGGACCACCATGACCCGGCTCCATTTGCGCCAGTGGCGGCTGCGCAGCCGGGAGCGCCCGACCGCCGACCCGCCCGACCGGGGCTCACCACCGGTCTACGACGAGACCTCCGACCTCGGCGACGCGCTGGCCGCCCTGCCCCGGCGGCAGCGCGCGGTGATCGTGCTGCGTTACTACACGGGCCTGACCGACGAGGAGATCGCCGCCACCCTCGGCGTCTCCCGGGGCACCGTGCGCAGCCAGGCGTTCCGCGCGCTGGCGCGGCTGCGCGGGCAACTGAGGGCCGACGGGTTCAGGAGGATCTGATGCGCGACGACTTCGAACGGCACCTGGAATCCGGCCTCCGACTCCTGGCCGACCGCGCCCCCACTGCCCCTCCCGACCTCATGGCCCAGGTCCGGGCCCGCCGCCCCCGCCGCTGGTGGAAGGCGCTGGCCGCCTTCGTGACGACGGGCGCGCTCGTCGCGACGGGCGTCGCCGTCACGTCCCCGGGCGGCCGGCCGGTGGAGAAGCCCGATCCGTCTCCCGCCATCGAGAAGGTGTTTCCGCGGGCGGTGCACTCGGTTCCCCGGCTGATGCCCGACGGCCGCATGTACGACGTCGTGGCGATGATCGACCGGGGGCACGCGCTGATCCGGACCGGCGAGGGCGACCGCACCGACGGGTTGTGGTCGCTCGACCTGGCCACCGGCCGGCCGACCCGGCTGGTCGAGGTCTCCACGCCCAAGGGCACCGTGATCAGCTTCTGGTCGGCCGCGGTCGGCGAGGGGCGCATCGCCTGGTGGACGTCCCGGAGGGTCAAGGGGAAGATGACCACCACCTTCTTCACCGCGCCCGTCACCGGCGGCGAGCAGCGGGTGCTGGCCGAGGCCCCGGGCTCCCCGCTCGACCTCACGATCTCCGACGGCAGGCTCGTCTGGACCCGGGGCGGCACGGGAGGCGCCTACGAGGTGCCGCTGTCGGGCGGCGTCCCGAAGGCGATCAAGGGCACCGAGGGCATGCACATGGTCCAGTGGCCGTGGGTCGGCACTCCGGCCTTCCGGCAGCAGAAGCTGGCCATCGTGCACGGCGAGATCGTCAACGCCCTGACCGGCGAGCGGCGCACCACCTCGGGCTGGACCGCGCCCGCCCAGTGTTCGGTCACCTGGTGCATGTCCCGCGACCGGATCGGGCGGCGCGACGGCACCGGGGCCAGGGTGGTGCCGGAGATGTTCCTGGCGGACCCGCCCGCCCTCGACCGCTTCGTGCTGCCGCGCTCTCCGGGCGGGGGGCTGATCGACCTGGCCACGGGGCGGAACATCGGCCTGCGCGCCGACGACAACCCCGTGCTCGACTACCGCATGAAGGTGCTGACGTACGAGAAGGGCGGCCGTCTGATCATCGTCGATCTGGCGGCGATACCCCGGGTGAACCCTTAGCCGCCGCTCCGGGATCTCCGCCGCACGGAGGAGGTCCCGGTTCGGCCTTCGCGCCGATTACGGCGGCGCCCACGAGGACGACGCTGAACCCATGAATCCCCGCATCGCCTTCATCGGCGCGCCTCTGCTCACCCTCGTCTACGGCGTGATCCGCCTGCTGAGCGAGCACGGCCCCGGTCTCGCCTGGACCACCGGCCACATCGCCTTCCTCGTCGCCCTCGGCCTCTACGGCGTGGTGCTGATCCAGCTCGACCGGCACACCTTCACCGGCTTCACCGTCGTGGGCTTCGCCGGGCTGGCCGCCTTCGCCGCGCAGTTCGTCATCGACCTCGTGGTGGGCTTCATGGCCGCCGACCGCGCCGAGATGAGCGACCTGTTCGGCCGGGTCTACGACACCCCGGGGCTGGAACTGCTCGTCCAGCAGGCCGGTCCGCCGCTGTTCTACCTCGCCCTGTTCGCCGTCATGACCCACCTCGCGATCCAGCGCCGGATTCCGATCTGGATCCCGGTCGCCGTGCTGGTGGCCAGCGTGCTCCCCGCCCTCAACCTCGATCTGCTGCCGGTCTCGGCGGTGATCATCCTGATCGCCTTCGCGACCCTCGTACGGGGAGTTGTTGACCTGGAAGAGGCCCGCCCCTAGCCTGAGCCAAATCTTGAAACACGCTCATGTTCGGGAGGCTGTCGTGCCTCGTGACCGGCAGGCCCGCCTCGCCACGTTCGCGGTGTTCTTCGTGCAGGGCCTCACGTTCTCGACGCTGCTCACCCAGGTCGCGGCGCTGCAGCACAAACACGGTCTCGACGAGGGCGAACTGACCCTCCTCCTGCTGGTCGTGCCGGTCATCGCGGGTGTGGGCAGCGTCGTCGCCGGTCAGGTGGCGGCCCGGTGGGGCAGCCGGTCCATGCTCCTGTACGTCCAGCCGCTCGCCTGCGCCGCCGTCGCGCTCAGCGGGTGGGCGGGGAGCGTGCCGGTCCTGGTGGCGGCGCTGGTGCTGTTCGGGCTGGGCCTGGGCGGGGTCGACGCCGGGATGAACATGCAGGGCACCGCCGTCGAGCGGCGCTACGCCCGGCCGGTGATGACGGGGTTCCACGCGCTGTGGAGCCTGGCGGCGGTGATCGGGGCCGCGTGGGCGTCGAACGCGACCGGGCTCGGCCTCGACCTGGGGCCGGCGTTCACGATCGTGATGGTCCCGGCCCTGCTGATCTCGCTGGCCGCCAACCGGTGGCTGTTCGGCCCGGCCGAGGAGCACGTCGAGACGGTCGTGGCGACCGGCCCGGTCACCGTCCCGTGGCGGCCGATCCTGCCGCTGTGCCTGGCGATGGCCTTCCTCTACGTCGGCGACGCGTCGGTGTCGAACTTCGGGTCGGTCTACTTCGACCAGGCGCTCACCGCCGAGGCGTGGCTGGCGCCGTGGGCCCTCGGGGCCTACCAGGCGACGACCTTCCTCGTGCGGGTCGGCGGCGACGCGGCGGTCAGCCGGTTCGGGCCCGCCACGATCGTGCGGGTCGGCGGGGTGGTCGCGGCGCTGGGCTTCCTGCTCATCGTGCTCGCGCCGAACGAGGCGGTGGCGATCGCCGGGTTCGCGCTGACCGGGGTCGGGCTGTCGGTGGTCGCGCCCCAGTCGTTCTCGGCGGCCGGGCGGCTCGACCCGGCCGGGACCGGCGTGGCCATCGCCCGGGTCAACATGTTCAACTACGTCGGCTTCATCGTCGGGGCCGCGCTGGTCGGCGGCATCGGCGACGCCGCCGGGTTCCAGGCCGCGTTCGTCGCGCCGCTCGTGCTGGCCGCCGGGATCGTGGTGCTGGCTAGGGGCTTCGCATCTCCCGTACGGCTCCCGCGAGCCGATGGCCAGGCCACCGAGCGAAACCGATGACCACGGCCGGGCCGTCGACCGGTTCGGCGGCCAGCCCGGCGGCGACCGCCTCGGCGGCGAACGTGCGGGCGTCCCACTCGGGCGGCAGTTCGGCGAACAGGTGCAGCCCGGCCGAGATGCCGCACACCTTCACCTCGGGGAACCGCTCGGCCAGCGCGCCCACCAGGGCGTCGCGGCGGGCCCGGTATTCGCGCCGCATCCGCCGCAGGTGCCGGTCGTAGGCGCCGGTGGCGATGAAGTGGGCCAGGGTGTACTGGTCGAGCACCGGTGACCCCAGGTCGAACTCGCCCCGGAACTTCCGCAGCTCGGCCGCGAGTGAGACGGGCGCGACCAGCCAGCCCAGCCGCAGGCCCGGCGCGAGGGCCTTGCTGACGCTGCCGGCCAGCACCACCCGGTTGGGGGCGAGCCCCTGGAGGCAGCCGACGGGTTCGCGGTCGAACCGGAACTCGGCGTCGTAGTCGTCTTCGAGGACGGTCGCCCCGGTCCGGGCCGCCCAGGAGATCAGCTCGGCACGGCGGCGCGGCGACAGCACCACGCCGGTCGGATAGTGGTGGGCCGGGGTCAGCAGCACCGCGGTGGCGCCGCTGCGGGCCAGCTCGGCGACGTCGATCCCCTCGTCGTCGACCGGGATCCCGATCAGCTCGGCCCCCGCCCTGCGGAGCAGCGGCGTCTGCCGCTCGCTCGTGGGCAGCTCGGTGGCCAGCCGCAGCGGCCCGAGCGCCTGGACGACCAGCGACAGCCCCTGCGCCACGCCGGTGACCACCACGACGTTCTCGGGCTCGGCCCGCGCCGCCCGGACCCGCCGGAGATAGGCCGCCAGCTCGCCCCGCAGCTCCGGCACGCCGCCGGGATCGCCGTAGTCGAGCGCGTCGTGCGGCAGCGTGGCCAGCACGTGCCGGTAGGCGGCGCCCCACGCCTGCCGGGGGAAGGCCCCGAGGTCCGGCGAGGTCGGCCTACCGCCGAACTCACCCGAGGCGTCGGCCGGGGAGGCGGGTTCCTCGATCGTGACGGCCGCGACGGTCGTGCCGGCCCCGATCCGCGACTCCAGGAAGCCTTCGGCGACGAGCTGCTCGTACGCCTCGACGACCACCCCGCGCGAGACCGCCAGATCCCGCGCCAGATCACGGCTCGCCGGGAGCCGGGTGCCGGCGGGCAGCCGGCCGGTGCGCACCGCCTCGCGGAGTTCGCCGGCCACCTGGCGGGCGAGGCCGCCGGCCTGGCGGTCAAGGGAGAGATGCAGGTCGGCCAACGATTGGTCCTCGTTTTACCGGAGAGATTGGACTGATTCTGTGAACCATTTCATTCCTAGCATCCATCGTCATGAGCAAAGGCACGACGGTGGCCGCGGCGGCGGGGGCGATGTTCCTGGTGGGCACTCTCGCCGCGGTGAGTGGCCTGATCAAGGACTATCCCCTCTACGGCGGGCAAACGGTGCGTTACGCCGTCGCCGCCCTGATCATGTTCGTGATCATGAAGGCGAGTTCCAGGCCCAGAGCCCACCTCACGGTAAAGGATTTCGGGCTGCTGGTCGCACTCGCGCTGACCGGCCTGGTGCTGTTCAACGTCTGCGTGGTCGAGTCGACCCGGGGGGCCGGTCCGGCACTCGTGGGGACCATGCTGGCGACGGTGCCGCTGGTGATGGCGGTGGTGACCACGCGCAGGCCGAAGCCCCGGGTGGTCGTGGCGGCGGGGATCGTGGTGGCCGGGGCGCTGCTGGCGACCGGGCTCGGCGGGGGCGGGGTCGACTCGCTGCTCTGGGCGCTGGGGGCGGTGGCGTGCGAGGTGTGCTTCTCGCTGCTGGCGCTGCCGCTGCTGCCGAAGCTGGGGGCGGTGGGCGTGACGGCGTGGTCGGCGGCGCTGGCCGTACCACTGCTGGCCGTGACGGGCCTGGTCGCCGACGGCGCGGCGGTGCTGCGCGTGCCGACGGTGCCCGAGGCGCTGGGCTTCGCCTATCTCGCCTCGGTGGTGACGTGCGGCGCGTTCTTCCTCTGGTACACCGCCCTCCCGCGGCTGGGGCCCGGCCGTGCCGGGCTGTTCGCCGGCGTGATCCCGGTCGGGGCGATCACGACCGGGACCCTCATCGGGCTGGGCCTGCCGTCGGGCGCCGAACTGGCCGGCGCCGCGATCGTGGTGGGCGGCATCGTGGTCGGGCTGCTACCCGATCGGCCACTGCGGGTGCGGGTCGTCCATGTTCTTGCGGACGGACCTGATCAGCATGAAGACCAGGGCGCCCACGATCACGACGACACCGACGATTCCGATCGCAATAAAGGCCATGATTCCTCCCGCATTCAGGTCTAATGTCTAGTTTCTCACTATTTGCACCTTCGGGCGGGGGTGCCGGGCGGTTGCCGTACAGTCTTTGCAGACTCACACCGGCGTGATCAACGGAGGCTCGACCCCATGCCCGAGTTCAGCTACACCGACCTCCTTCCTCTGGGGGCCGATGAGACCGAATACCGGCTGATCACCTCCGAAGGGGTCAGGGTCGTCGAGGCAGCCGGACGGAGATTCCTCGAGGTCGAGCCCGAGGCGCTGCGGTTGCTGACCGAGACCGCGATTCACGACATCTCCCACTACCTGCGCGCCTCCCACCTGGCCCAGCTCCGCAAGATCGTCGACGACCCCGAGTCGAGCGGGAACGACCGGTTCGTCGCCCTCGACCTGCTGAAGAACGCGTCGATCTCGGCCGGCGGCGTGCTCCCCATGTGCCAGGACACCGGCACCGCGATCGTCATGGGCAAGCGCGGCCGACACGTGCTGACCGACGGCCGCGACGCCGAGCACATCTCGCGGGGCGTCTACGACGCGTACACGAAACTGAACCTCCGCTACTCCCAGATGGCCCCCATCACCATGTGGGAGGAGAAGAACACCGGCTCCAACCTGCCCGCCCAGATCGAGCTCTACGCCGAGGGCGACGACGCCTACAAGCTGCTGTTCATGGCCAAGGGCGGCGGGTCGGCCAACAAGTCGTTCCTCTACCAGGAGACCAAGGCGGTCCTCAACGAGAAGCGCATGCTGGCCTTCCTGGAGGAGAAGATCCGCTCTCTCGGCACGGCCGCCTGCCCGCCCTACCACCTCGCCGTCGTCGTGGGCGGCACCTCCGCCGAGTTCGCCCTGAAGACCGCCAAGTACGCCAGCGCCCGCTACCTCGACGCGCTGCCGACCGAGGGCTCCCCCGAGGGCCATGGCTTCCGTGACCTGGAGATGGAGCAGAAGGTCTTCGAGCTCACCCAGAAGCTCGGCATCGGCGCCCAGTTCGGCGGCAAGTACTTCTGCCACGACGTCCGCGTGATCCGGCTGCCCCGCCACGGCGCGTCGTGCCCGGTCGCCATCGCGGTCTCGTGCTCGGCCGACCGCCAGGCGCTCGCGAAGATCACCGCCGAGGGCGTCTTCCTGGAGCAGCTCGAGACCGACCCGGCCCGGTTCCTGCCCGACACCACCGACGAGCACCTCGGCGGCGACGTCGTCAGCGTGGACCTCAACCGGCCCATGTCCGAGGTCCTGGCCGAGCTGTCGAAATACCCCGTCAAGACCCGCCTGTCGCTGACCGGCCCGCTGGTGGTGGCCCGCGACATCGCGCACGCCAAGATCGGCGAGCTCCTCGACGCCGGCGGCGAGATGCCGCAATACCTGAAAGACCACGCCGTCTACTACGCCGGGCCCGCGAAGACCCCCGAGGGCTACGCCTCGGGCTCGTTCGGCCCCACGACCGCCGGCCGCATGGACTCCTACGTCGAGCGCTTCCAGGCGGCGGGCGGCTCGATGGTCATGCTGGCCAAGGGCAACCGGTCCAAGCAGGTCACCGACGCCTGCAAGTCCTACGGCGGGTTCTACCTCGGCTCGATCGGCGGACCGGCCGCGCGGCTCGCGCAAGACTGCATCAAGAAGGTCGAGGTCCTGGAATATCCGGAACTCGGCATGGAAGCGGTCTGGAAGATCGACGTGGTCGATTTCCCGGCCTTCATCGTGGTGGACGACAAGGGCAACGACTTCTTCACCGACACAACGGGGCCGATTCTGTCCATCGGACGTCGAACCTGACGGAGTTTGACAAAAGTTCTCGACAATGAATCGGCCCGGTCTCTACAGGCACTCGTACACAAATCGGTAAGCTGCCACCCATGCGTGCGCCGTCCGGATACCAGTTAGCCGCGCGCTACCGGCTCCTCCAGCCGGTAGGCCGCGGCGGCATGGGCACGGTGTGGCGTGCGCGTGACGAGCTTCTCGACCGCGACGTGGCGGTCAAGGAGGTGCGGCTGCCTCTCGTCCTCGACGAGGAACTGCGGGCCGAACTCTGCGCCCGCACCGAGCGCGAAGGCCGGGCCACCGCGATGGTCGCCCACCCCTCGGTGATCACCGTCTACGACGTCGTCACCGAAGACGACCGGCCGTGGATCGTCATGGAGCTGCTGAAGGCCCAGTCGCTCGAAGAACTGGTCAAGGCCCAGGGCCCGCAACACCCCGTCAGGGTCGCCGAGATCGGCCGCCAAGTGCTCGGCGCGCTGCGCGCCGTCCACGCGAAGGGCATCCTCCACCGCGACGTGAAGCCCAGCAACGTGCTCGTCACCGACGACCGGGCGGTCCTCACCGACTTCGGCCTGGCCGCACTGGAAGGTGACGTTTCCATAACCCAGGCGGGCATCGTGCTGGGCTCCGCCGGTTACATCGCGCCCGAGCGCGTCCTGGGCGACAAGGCCTCCCCCGCCGCCGATCTGTGGTCGCTCGGGGCGACCCTCTACACCGCCGTCGAGGGCCGGGGCCTTCACGGCCGCCGTACGGCCGCCGCCGCGCTGGCCGCCCTCACGAGCGGCGCCCCCATACCGATGGACAACGCCGGCCCGCTGGCCCCCGTGCTCCGCGGCCTGCTGCAGATCGACCCGGCGGTCCGGCTCGACGGCGTACGGGCCGCGTTGATGCTGGCCAGGATCGCCGCAGGCGGGACGGCCGAGGAGCCCATCGCGGTGCACCGGCCGCCGGTCCGGCCGTCGGCGCCGCCCGCTTTCACGCCGCCGCCCGTCCGGAAGCCGCCCCACCGGGGGCAGCACCGGGCCGACAGCCGTCCGGCCGTGCCCCGGCCGCAGAGCCCGCACGTCTTCCCCCGCGAGCCCCACCCGACCGGCGAGTTCCAGGCGGTGCCCGTACCGGCGCAGCGACGACGGCCGGCCGAAGGCTCACACCGGAAGCCGGCCACCTACGACGCACCCATCGGCCCGCTGACCCGGAGCTTCTGGAACTTCGTCCGGATAGTGCTGCCACGGCGGCTCTGGCCGAAGAAATTTCGCAAGTGAACCTAAAGCGTTCCTCAAGGCCTAGGACGCTATCTTTCTAGTCATGCAGAGCAGGCTGCTGGCGGAGCGCTACGAACTCATATCCCCCCTTGGGCGCGGCACGATGGGCACGGTCTGGCGTGCCGTCGACCGGACCCTGGGACGTGACGTGGCGGTCAAGGAGATCCGCCAGGATCCCGGGCTGACCCAAGAGCAGCGCACCGAACTCCGCGAACGCATGATCCGCGAAGGCCGCGCCGCGGCGCGCGTCCACCACCCCTCCGTGGCGACCATCTTCGACGCCATCGAGGTCGGCGGGGTGCCGTGGATCATCATGGAACTCGTCGAGGGCCGCTCTCTGGAACAGGTCGTGGACGAAGACGGCCCCCTCCCGCCCCGCCTGGTCGCCGAGATCGGCGCCGACCTGCTGGGCGCCCTGCGCACCGCCCACGCCTCGGAGATCCTGCACCGGGACGTGAAACCGAGCAACGTGCTGATCACCCACTCGGGCCGGGTGGTCCTGACCGACTTCGGCATCGCCAAGTCGCGCGGCGACTCGGCCCTGACGCAGACCGGCATGGTGATCGGCTCACCGGGCTACACGGCCCCCGAACGGGCCCGGGGCGACTACACGGGCCCCGAATCCGACCTCTGGTCTCTGGGCGCGACCCTCTACTTCGCGGTGGAGGCGCGGCCGGCGTACGAACGCCGCTCGATCGCCGAGACCCTCGCCGCCCTGATGACCGAGGTGTGCGACCCACCCCGCAACGCCGGACAGCTGAGGCCCGTCCTCGAGGCGATGCTGGAGAAGGACCACACGAAGCGCATCACGGCCGAACGCGCCTCCGTCCTGCTCCGCGCGGTCGCCGACACCCCGACGATGACCCAGTTCCCGGCGGCGGGCGCCCCCAGACCCACCGGCGGCGCGTTCGCTCCCGACGCGGTGTCGCCTTACGGTGACAGCGGGCGCGACCCGAGCGTGGACCGCCCGTTCGGCGCGCCTCGGCCGGTACTGGGCAGCGCGGCTCCCCAGCAGGACCCGAACCGAACGACGACGCCCACCCCTGCTTCGGAAGTCTCGGGACGTGGGGGCGCGATTCCGGGCACCGGACAGCCAGCGGCATCCCGACCTGGCGGCCCCGCGACACCTGGTGGCGGCGCAGGTCACGAAATTTCGGGGCATGGGGCGGAAGAAGTAGGGCCGGGCGCCGGAGCAAGCAGCGCGGGTACCACCTCCGCAGGACACGGCAGATCGGCGCAGGCCAGCGGCGTGGCCACCCCTGATTCAGAGATTTCCGGATCTGGGACCGGGGCCGGAGCGCCACACGCGGGCGAAGCCCCAGGCGACTTGGCCGCTGACGTTCATCCGACGTGGGCAGGTCCTGATATTTCGGCATCCGGCTTCGTGAGCTCGCGGCCCTCCGACGCTCCTGGTTCTGGCGCAAGTGGTCCGGGTGCAGGCGATCCCCGTGCGAGCGGGCCAAGTGCAGCCAGGCCAGGCTCAGGCGGTCCCGGTTCAGGCGGCCCCGGTGCTAGCGGCCCCGGCGCAATTGGACCGGGTGTGGATCCCGGCGCAGGTTTCCCCGGTGTTGGCGGATCTGGGGCCGCGGACTTCGAGGATCCCGATGCCACCCGCTTCCGGCGGCCCACCGTTTCCGATGATCAGACCGTCGTCGTGGTGAAGTCCGAGGCCGCCAACCCCGCCGGTCTCGCCGATGACGTCACCGTCGTCCAGGGACAGCTCCCCGGCAGGCGGGTCTACCCGCCTGACCCGGGCGCCCGTCGGGTCGACATCGACACCGACGCGACTCCCCCCTCGGCCCTTCCGCTGCCGCCACCCCCGCCGCAGGCCTGGACTCCTCCGCCCGTGGGCGGCTACCCGCCGCCCCCCGGCCAGAGCCGGCCCGGCTTCCCTCCAGGCCAAGGTCAGGGCAACTACCCCCCGCACCTCCCCGAGCCCGACCCCAACGTCACCCAAGCCGTCCCCCGGGGCCTGGGCACCGACATCTTCTCGATGCAGCGCGGCGCTCCCCCGCCGGCCGCCAAGCCGAAGGGCAAGGGCCGCCTCGTCCTGCTGCTCGTGCTGGCGTTCGTCGCGTTCGTGGCGCTCGCCGTCGTGGCGGTCTCGGCTTTCGGGGCCAACAGTGCCGCGCCGACCAAGACCGCGGGCCGGATCATCCCGCCCAGCCCCACCTCCGCCACCTACCCCCCGGAGCCCCCCGCACCGGCCCCCGCCAAGGGCACCAAGCGCCAGCAGGGTGCGGGCTACACCATCGACATCCCGGCGAGCTTCGGACGTACGGAGAAGGGAACCCAGGTCTCCTTCTCGGCCAAGGGCAAGGCCACCATCCGGGTGGCCGCAGTGAAGATCACCACCGATCTGCTGAAGTCGATCGAGGCCGCCGAGGCCAAGCAGCCCTATGAGGGCTACGAGCTCATCCGGATCGCGCCGCTGGAAACGTCCCCTTACAAGGGGGCCGACACGGCCGAGTGGGAGTACGCCTACGAGGGCAAGGACGGGCTGGTCCACGTCGTGTCACGGTGGGTCGACGTGCCCGACGGGGGCGCCTTCGCGATCTACTACGCGGTCCCGGAAGCGCAGTGGGCCAAGTCGAAGAAGCAGCGGGACGCCGTTTTCGCCTCGTTCCGGTTCCAGCGCCACCCCAGCTGAATCATCCGCCCGTCTGGGGACAGACTGGGGGGTATGACGCGCATCGAGCATGACTCCATGGGCGAGGTCGAGGTCCCGGATCTCGCCAAGTGGCGGGCGCAGACGCAGCGCGCGGTGGAGAACTTCCCCGTCTCGGGAAGAGGGCTGGAGCCGGCGCACATCTCCGCGCTGGGCACGGTCAAGGCCGCCGCCGCCGTGGTGAACGCCTCCTACGGCCTGCTGGAGGCCGACATGGCGGCGGTGATCGCCGAGGCCGCCGGGGAGGTGGCCGCGAACAAGTGGGACGAGCACTTCCCCGTCGACGTCTTCCAGACGGGCTCTGGCACCTCGTCGAACATGAACGCCAACGAGGTGATCGCGACGCTGGCCGAGGAGCGGCTGGGGCGTCCGGTGCATCCGAACGACCATGTGAACGCCGCCCAGTCGTCCAACGACGTGTTCCCCTCCTCCATCCACGTCGCCGCCGTGACCGAACTGTCGACCCGCCTCACCCCGGCGCTGGAGCACCTGACCACCGCGCTGGAGTCGAAGTCGGTCGAGTTCGCCGAGGTGGTGAAGTCGGGGCGGACCCATCTCATGGACGCCACCCCGGTCACCCTCGGCCAGGAGTTCGGCGGATACGCCGCCCAGATCGAGCTCGCCATCGAACGGCTCCAGGCGGCGCTCCCGAGGGTGGCCGAGCTGCCGCTGGGCGGGACGGCCGTCGGCACCGGCGTCAACACCCCCGACCGCGAGTGGGCCGGGAAGGTGATCGCGGAGATCTCCCGCGCCACCGGGCTGCCGTTCACCGAGGCCAGGAACCACTTCGAGGCCCAGGGCGCGAGAGACGCCCTCGTCGAGCTGTCGGGCGTCCTGAAGACGATCGCGGTCTCGCTCAACAAGATCGCCAACGACCTGCGGTGGATGGGGTCGGGGCCCCGCACGGGGCTGGGCGAGATCAACCTGCCCGACCTCCAGCCGGGGTCGTCGATCATGCCGGGGAAGGTCAACCCGGTCGTGCCCGAAGCCGTGACGATGGTCGCCGCGCAGGTCGTCGGGAACGACGCGACGATCACGATGGCGGGGGCGTCGGGGACGTTCGAGCTGAACGTCCAGATGCCGGTGATCGCGCGGAACCTGCTGGAGTCGATCAGGCTGCTGGGGAACGTGTCGCGGCTGCTCGCCGACCGCTGCGTCGACGGCATCACGGCGAACGAGGAGCGGCTGCGGGAGTACGCCGAGTCGTCCCCCTCCATCGTCACGCCGCTGAACAGGTACGTCGGCTACGAGGAGGCCGCCCGCATCGCCAAGCAGGCGCTCAAGGAGAGGAAGACCATCCGGGAGGTCGTCGTCCAGAGAGGGCACCTCGCCAACGGGACGCTCACGGAGGAACAGCTCAACGAGCTCCTCGACGTGCTGCCCATGACCGGACACATACCGGAAAAGCCCGCTATGTCGGAGCCCCACATGGGCGACAACGACCCAGACGCGTAGATTCGGGTCGCATGACGAAAGACCTCGCCGGGCGGACGGCCCTGGTGACGGGCGCGGGCAGCGGCATCGGACGGGCGTGCGCGATCAGGCTGGCGGCGGCGGGGGCCCACGTTGTCGTCGCCGACCTGCGGGAACACGAGGCGGCCGAGACCGCGGCCATGATCGGAGGCGTCGCGGTCACGGCCGACCTGGCCGACCCGGCCGCCTATGAAGAGGGGCCGCTCATCGAGCACGCCGCCCAGGCCGACATGATCGTCAACAACGCCGGGTTCCAGCATGTCGCGCCCATCGAGGAGTTCCCGCCGGAGATCTTCTCCCGTCTCATGTCGGTGCAGGTGGAGGCGCCCTTCCGGCTGATCCGGGCGGCGTTGCCGTACATGAAGGAGAACCGGTTCGGCCGGGTGGTGAACATCTCCTCGGTGCACGGGCTGCGGGCCTCGCCGTTCAAGGTGGCCTACGTGACGGCCAAGCACGCCCTCGAAGGGCTGTCGAAGGTGATCGCCCTCGAAGGCGCTCCCTACGGGGTCACCTCGACCTGTGTCTGCCCGGCCTACGTGCGCACCCCGCTCGTCGAGAACCAGATCGCCGCGCAGGCGGAGGCGCACCGGATCTCGCCCGAAGAGGTCGTCGAGCGCATCATGTTGCAACCGGCCGCCATCAAGCGGCTGGTCGAACCCGAAGAGGTGGCCGAGATGGTCGCCTATCTGTGCGGCCCTGCGGGATCGTTCATCACGGGGGTGTCCATTCCGCTCGACGGAGGCTGGAGCGCGCGATAGATGAACGTCTTCCTGGAACTGCTGGCCAGGGAGGCCTCGGCCGTCGAGTTCGAGGGGCCGGTGCTCCAGGCGCGGGCGGCGGGCGCCGACCAGGCCACGCTGGAGGAGCTGGAGCGCGAGAAGGTCGCCGCGCTGCGGATCAGGGCCGTGATGCGCCGCCGCGCCCGCCGGGAGGCGGAGCTGTCGGCGCTGTTCGACACCGCCAAAGACCTCGCGGGCCTGCGTGACATCGACGCCGTCCTGGCCGCGATCGTGCGCCGGGCGCGCGGGCTGCTCGGCACCGACGTGGCCTACCTGACGCTCAACGACGCCGAGCGCGGCGACACCTACATGCGGGTCACCGACGGCGTGATCACCGCCCGCTTCCGTTCTGTACGCCTCCCTCTCGGCGCCGGCCTAGGCGGCCTGGTGGCCCAGACGGGCGAGGGATACGCCACCTCCGACTACTTCGCCGACGAGCGCTTCCGGCACACGATCACGATCGACGACGCCGTCACCGAAGAGGGGCTGGTGGCGATCCTGGGCGTGCCGCTGCGGCTGGGCGGTCAGGTCATCGGCGTGCTGTTCGCGGCCGACCGGGGCGCCCGGCCGTTCGCGCGCGAGGAGATCGCGCTGCTGTCGTCGCTGGCCGCGCACGCCTCGGTCGCCATCGACACCGCGCGGCTGCTGGAGGAGACCCGGGCCGCGCTGACCGAGCTCAGCGAGGCCAACCGGCTGATCCGCAACCACTCCACGGCCATCGAGCGGGCCGCCGACGCGCACGACCGGATGACCGGCCTGGTGCTGCGGGGCGGCGGCGTCGAGGACGTCGCGGCGGTGGTCACCGAGGTCATCGGCGGCAAGCTGACCGTGCTCGACGGCACCGGCGAACCGCTGGTGGGCGACCCGGGCGACGTCGACCCGAGCGTCCCCGACGCGGCACGGGCCTCCCGGGCGCTGGGCAGGTCGGTGGAGCGCGGCCGGAACCTGATCGCCTCGGTCGACGTGGGCGGCTCGGAGAGCGCCCCGCTGTGCACGCTGGTGCTGCGCACGGCCGGCCCGGTGGTCGACACCGACCGGCGCATCCTGGAGCGGGCCGCCCTCGTCACCGCCCTGCTGCTGTTGTTCCGCCGCAGCGTGGCCGACGCCGAGGGCCGGGTGCGCGGCGAGCTGCTCGACGACCTGATCGCCCGGCCCGACCTGGCCGGGCTGCCCGACCGGGCCCGCCGCCTGGGCCTGGACCTGGCCGAACCCCACGTGCTGGTGACCGTCACCCACGACGGGCAGCGCGAGCGGGCCGCGTTCTGGGCGTCGTCGGAGGCGGCCCTCACGGGCGGCCTGGCGACCGCGCGCGGCGACGAGGTGGTGCTGCTGCTCCCGGGCGACAAACCGGGCGTGACGGCCAAACGGGTGGCCGCCGAGCTGTCGGCCAGCCTGGGCCGGCCGGCCACCGCCGGGGCCGCGCAGGCGCGGTCGGACGTGGCCGCCGCCTACGAGGAGGCCCGCCGGTGCGCGTCGGCCCTGGTGGCGCTCGGCCGG
>NZ_SZQA01000058.1 GCF_005233835.1 Herbidospora galbida
CAGCCGGGCCCGGATCTCGGCGGCCAGCTCGGCGGCGGGCCCGTCGAGGTCGGTCAGGGTCGCGGCCAGGTCGGCGGCGGCGTGGATCTCCCCGGCGTCGGCCAGCTCCCGCAGCCGCGCCTCCGGCCCGCCCGCGACCCCGGTCTCCTGCCGGACCGCGAACACCAGCCGCCGCGCCTCGCCCGATTCGAGCCCCAGGTCGTCGACGGCGTAGCGGAGCAGGGTGTCGTCGTAGGGGTGCTCGCGCACCCGTTCGCGCAGCCGGGTCACCAGGTCGAAGCGGATCAGCGCCGCCGGGTCGGACTTCAGCGCGGTCAGCAGGGTGTCGGCCGCCGTCGTCCACGGGCCGCGGGTCTTGCGCCGCCACTCGGCCTCCACCGCCGCGAGCGGCAGGCTCGATGGCCGCAGCACCCGATAGGGGCCCGCCTCGCCGAGCACGAAGGCGGCCAGGTGGCGCACCCGCAGCGTGTCGAGCGCCTCGCGGACCCGGTCGTAGGCCGCATAGGGCGAGCCGGGCGGCAGCGCCTCGGGCTCCTGGACGACGACCCCCAGCTCACGCGCGAGTGGCCGCAGGTCGCAGCCGGTCGACCGGGCGATGCCGTCGGCCACCTCCGGGGTGACCATCCGCAGCCGTCCGGCCGCGTCGTCGAGCCGCCGCCGGGCCTCGTCGAGCCGGGCCCGGTCGCGCTCCCCGGCCTCGGCCAGGGCGCCGCGCAGCGGCCCGAGGTCGCCGCCGGCCGCCGCGTCGAAGATGGGGGCCAGCCGGGCGTGGTCGGCTTCGAGCCGGTCGACGAGCCGCCGGAACTTCAGCTGGCCGCGCTGCCGCCGCCAGCACTGCCGCACGGCTTTGACGGTGTCGCCGACGTCGGCCAGGTCGCGGCCCAGGGCGTACCGGACCAACAGGTCGTCGGGCGGAGCGCCCGCGGCGCGGGCCGGGTCGAGCACCTCCCGCACGTAGCGGGCCTCGTCGAAGGGCATCGCGGGGTCAGCTGACCGTCAGGTGCGACAGGCTCGCCCGCGACTCGGCGACGTCCTCCTCCGTCATGCCGCCGATCTGCACGTTCAGGTCGAGCTGCTGTCCGGTCTCGTGCTCGCGCGCGGTCACGTGGAGCAGCCCGGAGGTGTCGAGGGTGAACGTCACCTCGATCGGGAACCCGGCCGGTTTGCCCGGTGGGATGGCCAGGTCGCCCTCGGCGATCCGGTTGTTGTCCTCGACCGCCTCCGACGCCTCGGCCCCGGCCTGCTCCATCACCTCGATGGCGACCCGGGTCTGGTAGTCGTCGAGGGTCGCGAACCCCTCGGTCACGTCGGCGGGCAGCGGGTCGTTGGCCTGCACCAGATGGGCGACGTACTCGCGGCGGGTGTTCACCGAGACGGCCTTGATGCCGAAGGCCCGCGAGGCGACCGTCTTGATCGTCCGCTCGGCGATGCGCTGCTGCTCGCCCGAGCTGAGGCCCGCGCGGGCGGCCATCTCCTCGGCCTGTTCGCGGGCTCCGCCCGCCAGCAGTCTCCGGTACGTCTCCTCGAAGGCGTAGAGGGCCGCGCCCTTGGCCACCGCGAGGTCGGGGTCCTGCAACCGGGGCTGCACTCCGAGCTCCTTGGCCAGCGTCTCGGCCACCGACGGCATCTTCGACGATCCGCCCACCAGGACCAGATGGTCGAACGACTCGACCCCCTTCGACCGGGCGGTCGACAGGGTCCGGCGGGTGATCTCGACCGTGCGGTCGAGCAGGTCGCGGGTGAGCCGCTCGAAGTCCTCGCGCGACACCTCGGCCTTGGCCACCCGGCCGTCGTGCATCACCCGGACCGTGTGCTTCGTGCGCGAGGTGAGCGACTTCTTCAGCTCCTCGGCGTCGCGGCGTAACTGCTGCTCGGTCTGCTTGTCGTCGAGCGGGTCGGTCACGTCGGGGTGCTCCAGCCGGAACCGCTCGGCCAGCAGCTCGACCAGGCGGTCGTCCCAGTCGGCGCCGCCGAGCTCGTGGTCGCCGTCGGTGCAGACGACCTCGATGTCGCCGTCGCGCAAGGTGATGACGGTGGTGTCGAAGGTGCCGCCGCCCAGGTCGTACACGAGGATCCGGCAGTCTTCGCCCGGGTTGAGCACGCCGTAGGTGATCGCGGCGGCGATCGGCTCGGAGATGATGTCGATCACGTTGAGCCCGGCGATCTGCCCCGCCTTGCGGGTCGCGTCGCGCTCGGCCGCGCCGAAATAGGCCGGGACGGTGATCACGACGTCCTCGACGCGGGAACCCGTGGCCATCTCGGCGTCGGCGGCCAGCTTCCGCAGCACGAAGGCCGAGATCTCCTCGGGCGTGTACGGCCGCCCGTGCATGGTCCGGGTGACGTCGAGGCCCATGTCGCGCTTGATCCGGCTGACCACCAGGTCGGGTTCGAGGACCGCGCTGTCCTTGGCGGTCTGGCCGACCACGACGTTCTCGGGCGTCTCGAAGAAGACCACCGAGGGGGTCGTGTCGGCGTCTTCGGCGTTGCGGTGGACCGTCGGCCGGCTCACGTCGTCGACGCTCGCGATGCAGGAGTAGGTGGTGCCCAGGTCGATGCCGTGCACGGCCATCAGTCGATCTCCTCTTTTCCTATGACGACCCCCGCTTTGCGCAGCACCCGCTCCCCGGAGCGGAACCCCTCGCTGACCACGCCCACCACCGTGTTCGGCGCACCCTCGGCGGTGCCGGCCGGCCGGTGGATCGCGGGATCGTAGGCGTCCCCCTCGGCCACCTCGATCCGGTCGGCGCCGGTCCGGGCCAGGACCTCGGCGACCTCCTCGGCGATGGCCTCCAGAAGGGCGCGCGAATGGCCCGGCTCCAGCCGGGCCGCCTCGCGGGTGACCGTGTCGTGGAGCCGGTAGAGGCCGTTGCGGACCGGGGCGAGCGCCTCCTGGAGCAGGCCGTGGCGCAGTTCCTGGTTCTCGGCGTGCAGCCGGTCGATGATCTGCTCGCGGTGGGCCGCGCGCTCGTGCTCCCGCCCGACCTCTTCCGTGAGCCGCGCCAGGGTCGCCGCGAGATCGGAGGTCAGGTCGTGCTCAGGAAGCATGCGAATCCCGTTCGCGTTGTGAATCTGCCTGGAAGAAGCCTGGCGCCAGCCACAGTTTCAGGAAATTTCCTGCGGCGCGCAACAGAAATGGCTATTGCCGTATATCTGTGAGGCGCTCGACCAGAACCCGCACACACCGCGGATCGAACGCGATCGTGTAGTGGTTGCAGTCGGGCACCACCTCGTCGCGCAGGTCCGGAAGCTCCGCGCGCCAGGCCTCCGCCAGGGGGTCGGGGAGCAGGCCCACCTCCTGGTTCAGCAGCCCGCGAGGCGCTCTGATCAGCGACAACGGGTGACCGATGGCGTGCAGGGCCGCGCCGATCTCGGCCGTCTCCGACAGCAGCCAGCGGCCGTCGGTCCGCACCGCCTCCTCGACCGCGCGCGACCTGACCCCGCCCTCGACGGGCAGGACGTCGTAGCGGACGTAGCGGTCGACGGCAGGGGACCAGTCCTGCAAGGCAGGGTGTTGTTGAAAAAAGGCGACATAAGAATCTTCATCGGGAAATATCTGGCTAAGTCGGGTGAGGGCCGGACCGAGCGTCGCCTCCAGCGTCTGGTCCACGTTCCGGCCGGGCGGCAGGGGGAGCGGCAGCCCGCCGTCGACCAGCACCGTCTTCGCGTAGGTCCGCTGGACGGAGTGCAGCACGGCCACATAGGCGCCCATCGAGTGGCCGGTCAGCACCGTCGTCTCGTCGGCGCCCAGGTGCTCGGCGACGCGTTCGACGTCGTCGGCGTGCGCCCGCAGCCCGAACGGGCCCGGCACGTCGCGGCTGTGGCCCCGGCCGCGCAGGTCCATCGCGGCCAGCGTCCAGCCGTCGGGGAGGGCCTCGCCGACGGCCGCCCAGGCCATCAGCGACGCGGTGATGCCGTGCACGGCGATGATCAGGTTGGGGCCGTCGCCGAACCGGGCCAGGCGCAGTTCGCCGCCGGGCACGGGGACGTTCTCTACGTACATCCCGCCATCCTGTCCCACGAACGCGCCTGTTTATGCTCGGGGGGTGAGTGCGCGCGTGACCGTGATCGAGCACGAGGCCGAAGCCGGTTTGGGCTATTTCGCCGGGTGGCTCGGTGACGTGGTGGTCTACCGGCCCTACCTGGGCGAAGCCGTACCGGAAGAGCCCGGAGACGGCCTGCTGGTCCTCGGTGGCGCGGCGTCGGCCTGGGACGACGAGAACCACCCGTGGCTGCCCGCCACGCGGGCGCTGCTGCGCACCGCGGTCGAGCGTGAGGTGCCGACGCTGGGCATCTGCCTGGGGGCCCAGCTCATGACGCTCGCATGTGGCGGCCAGGTCACGCGCGGCGGAAACGGGCTCGAAGTCGGGCTGGGCCAGATCGTGCCGGTGGCCGACGATCCGCTCTTCGCGCATCTGACCGGCCCGGTCCCGGCGATCCAGTACCACCAGGACGCGATGACGGTCCTTCCCGACGACGCCGTCCTGATCGCCACGGGCTCCCAGTATCCCCACCAGGCGTTTCGCATAGGGGCTGGTGCGTGGGGGGTGCAATTTCATCCGGAGGCCACTCCGGCCATTTTCGAGCAATGGACGACCGAATTGACAACACACCCCGCCGAAGAGTTGAACGAGCAGGTCAGCGCGGCGGAAGCTGGTCTGGTGGCCTCGTGGAGGCCGCTGGCCGAGGCGTTCGCGGCGGTCGTCGCGGAAAACGCGCGTAGTGGCTCGATTACGGTCCGAAACCACTAACGACGTCGCACAAGCCGTGGGGTTACCGTGTGCGAAAGTTTGCGACACGGCCATGAAACTGAGAAACGCGGGGTAACAGGTCAAGTGGTCGTGTCGCGAGGATTCCTCCTGGAAAAGGAAGACCATTGCGCATTGACGTCGCGGACATCGAGGCGGAGGAAGGACCGGTGAACGCCGCGTTCCGGATGCAGACCACCGCCGGGCGCCTGGCCCGTCTCGGATTCGCCGATGGCGCCAGGGCCGAACGGCTGCTGGACGCGCTCGGGCCCGAGGCCGTCGCCGACTTCGACCTCCTCGACGATCTGGTCTCCGCCGCCGACCCCGACCTGGCCCTGACCTCGCTGAGCCGGCTGGTCGAGCGCGACCCGAGCGTGCTGGGCGCGCTCCGCGCCGACCCCGGCCTGCGCCGCCGCCTGCTGCGGGTGCTCGGCCTGAGCGCCGCCCTCGGCGACCACGTGGTCCGCCACCCCGAACACGTCACCGGCCCCGACCCCGAAGAGCCGCTCAGCCACCGCGAGGAGCTGCTGTTCGCCGTCGGAGCCGATCCGTCGCTGCCCGAGCCGGTCGCGTCGGGCGAGAACGCCCTCGACGCCCTGCGCGCCTCCTACCGGGGCCGCCTGCTCCACCTGGCCGGGCTCGACGTCACCGGCGTGCTGACCCTGGCCGAGATCGCCGCCGAGCTGTCCGACCTGGCCGCCGCCGCCCTCGACGCCGCCCTCGCGATCGCCCGCGCCGAGACCCCCGGCTGGGAGCAGGCCCGCCTGGCCGTCATCGGCATGGGCAAGTGCGGCGCCCGCGAGCTCAACTACATCTCCGACGTCGACGTCGTCTTCGTGGCCGAGCCGAAGGAGGGCGTCGACGAGGCGCTCGCCCTGAAGTCGGCGACCAAGCTGGCCCAGGCCATGATGCGGGCCTGCTCGACCAGCACCCCCGAGGGCTCGCTGTGGGAGGTCGACGCCGGGCTGCGCCCCGAGGGCAAGATGGGCCCGCTGGTCCGCACCCTCGACAGCCACCTGACCTACTACCGCCGCTGGGCCAAGACCTGGGAGTTCCAGGCCCTGCTGAAGGCGCGGCCGGTCGCCGGCGACATGGAACTCGGCGAAGAGTACGTCGAGCTCGTCAACGACATGGTGTGGGAGGCCGCGGCCCGCGAGAACTTCGTCGAGGACGTGCAGGCCATGCGGCGCCGGGTCGAGGCGCACGTACGGGTCTCGGAGGCCGAGCGGCAGATCAAGCTCGGGCCGGGCGGGCTGCGCGACATCGAGTTCGCGGTGCAGCTCCTCCAGCTCGTGCACGGCCGGACCGACCCGCTGCTGCGCCGCAAGGCCACGCTGCCCGCGCTGGCCGCCCTGTCGCGCGGCGGCTACGTCGGGCGCGACGACGCCAAGGCGCTGGCCGAGGCCTACTCGTTCCTGCGCCACGTCGAGCACCTGCTCCAGCTCCACCGGCTGCGCCGCACCCACGTCGTGCCGTCCGACAGCGCCGACCTGCGGCGGATCGGCCGGGGCCTGGGCATGCTGACCGACCCGGTCGGCGAGTTCACCACGACCTGGAAGCGCCACGCGCTCGAAGTGCGGCGGCTGCACGAGAAGCTCTTCTACCGCCCGCTGCTCCAGGCCGCCGCGCGGCTGCCCTCCGAGGAGGCCCGCCTGTCGACCTCGGCCGCCCACGTACGGCTGGAGGCGCTCGGCTACGCCGACCCGTCCGGGGCCCTGCGCCACATCAGCGCGCTGACCAGCGGCGTCTCCCGGCGCGCGGCCATCCAGCGGACGCTGCTGCCGGTCATGCTCGGCTGGTTCGCCGACGCCCCCGACCCCGACGCCGGCCTGCTCGGCTTCCGCCAGATCAGCGACAAGCTCGGCTCGACCCCCTGGTACCTGCGGATGCTCCGCGACGAGACGGCCGTGGCCGAACGCCTGGCCCGCCTGCTCGGGACCTCGCGCTACGTCACGACCCTGTTGCTGCACTCACCCGACGCGGTGGCCATGCTCGGCTCGGCCTCCGACCTGGCCGTACGCCCGGTCGAGGCCCTGCACGCCGAGGCCAACGCGGCCGTCGCCCGCTACGGGCAGGACGCCGAGTCGTCGGTCGCGGCGGTCCGCGCTCTGCGTCGGCGCGAGCTGTTCCGGGTGGCCTGCGCCGACCTCGGCGGCCATCTCGACATCGAGGGCGTCGGGCAGGCGCTGTCGGAGCTCAACGACGCGACCGTCGAGGGCGCGCTCAACGCGGCCGTCCGGAAGGTGACCGAGGAACGGCGGGGCGAGTTCCCGACCCGGATCGCGGTCATCGCGATGGGGCGGCTGGGGGGCTTCGAGTGCTCGTACAGCAGCGACGCCGACGTCATGTTCGTGCACGCCCCCAATCCGGGGGCGGAGGAGAAGGACGCCACCGACGCGGCCCACGCGGTCGCCGAGGAACTGCGCCGCCTGCTGATCCTCCCGACGCCGGAGCCGCCGCTGGCCGTCGACGCGGGCCTGCGCCCCGAAGGCCGCCAGGGCCCGCTGGTCCGCACGATCTCCTCCTACCGCGCCTACTACGAGCGCTGGTCGTCGCCGTGGGAGGCCCAGGCGCTCCTGCGGGCCCGCTTCTGCGCCGGCGACTTCGACCTCGGCACCGAGTTCATGGCGCTGATCGACCCGCTGCGCTACCGCGAAGAGGGCCTGGCCCCCGACGCCCTGCTGCAGATCCGCAAGCTCAAGGCCCGGATGGAGGCCGAACGCCTCCCGCGCGGCGCCGACCCGACCCTCCACACGAAGCTGGGCCGGGGCGGCCTGTCCGACGTGGAGTGGGTGGCCCAGCTCCTGCAGCTGCGCCACGCCGGGATGGTCCCGGCCCTGCGCACCACCCGCACCCTCGACACGTTGCGCTCGGCGGTCGGCGAGGGACTGCTGGACGCGACGGACGAGCAGACCCTGGCCGACGCGTGGCGCTTCGCCTCCCGCGTCCGCGACGCGATCATGCTGGTCAAGGGCCGCTCGGCCGACTCGATCCCCGGCCTGGTGCGGGAACGGGCGCTCGTCTCCCGGGCCCTGGGCTACCCGCCGGACGGGTCGGAGGACTTCATCGACGACTACCGGCGCACCACGCGGCGGGCGAGGGCCGTGGTCGAACGCGTCTTCTACGAAGGGTGATCAACCGGTTGCGGTGGTGCCTTGAGGGGTGTATCACGGTCCAGTGGTGTCGTACTACGTAGATCTGGCCATCGGGCTGGTGCTGGCGTTCCTGCTCTTGTCCCTGCTGGTCAGCGGGCTGAACGAGGGCGTCGTCCGATTATTGGGCATCCGGAGCAAGTTCCTGTGGGCCTACCTGCGCGACACCCTCGACGGCGGCGAGCAGATCCAGCGGGTGAACGGGTTCGTCCGCTGGCTCGACCGCCGCGCGCGCGGGGTCACCGCGCTGGGCCGCCGCTTCCGCAGCACCCTCGCCGACCTCCTCCCGCCACTCCGCAACTCCACCAGGTCACGCCTGCCGGCGACCGTCCTGGGCGTCTTCATCAAGCTCCCCTTCGGCAAAGACCCCCGCCCGAAGTTCAGCCCCAGCCCCGCACCCGTCGACATCGCCCCCGCCACCGCCGAGCAGGCCCCCGCCCACCAGGGCGAACCCTTCACCGACCTGCTCCACGAGCGGCTGCAGGAGATCGACGAGGCCCGCCAGGGCAAGACCTCGATCGCCGAGATCCCCCCGTCCCGCTTCAGCGTCGCCCTGCTGGAGATCGCCAGCGAACGCGGCGGCGTCGACGGCCTGCTGGCCGAACTGAAGCGCCTCGACTCCCCGCTCTACCGCCCGCTGGCCGGCCTGTGGAAGACCGGGGTCGACCTGGAGACCTTCCGCAAGGGCGTCGAAGAGTGGTTCGACGGCGAGATGGAACGGCTGACGGTCCTCTACCGCCGTTATGTGCGCGTGGCGGTCGGCATGCTGTCGCTGCTGGTGACGCTGCTGTTCAGCATGGACAGCCTGGAATACGGCAAGACCCTGCTCAACGACGGCGCCTACCGCTCGGCCATCGCCGCCTTCGCCGAACAGGGCGAAGAGGCCCTGGCCCCGATCAAAGACCAGTGCGCCCCGGGCGCCGACACCTACGAGTGCGTGACCGAGGTGCTGAGCACCCCGGCCTTCGTCAAGATCTTCACCCACGCTCCGGTCAGCGTCGAGATCCCGGGCACGGGCACCCCGGTGTGGAAGTGGGGCGGCGGCGACTGGTGGGACCGTCTCAGGAGCCCGAGCCACTGGCCGGGCTTCCTGCTGACGCTGGTGGCCCTGCTGTTCGGCTCGTCGTTCTGGTGGGACATGCTCCGCCGCATCACGGGCCTGAAGTCGAAGGCCACGAACACCTCCCAGGGCTAGTCGAGCAGCGTCCGTTCGAGCACGGTGGTCACCCAGTCGGCCCACCGTTCCACGCCCCACCCCCGGTCGACCATCAGCGACTGGATCGCCGGTGTGCTGAACAGCGCCCAGATCACGTCGGCCGCCTCCGCCGTCGGCACACGCAGCCCTGGCTCCAACGACTCGGCGATCTTCGTCATGTCGATCAACCGGCGTTGCTCATAGGTCTGGTACGCCGCCGCGATCTCCGCGTCGCCCCCCGCCGCCACGTGGAAGGCGTGCATGAGCGGCAGGGCCTGTGGCATGCCCTCGACCACCACGTCGCGGAAGCGGCGCAGGGCCGTTCGCGCGTCGGGGGACTCCAGGACCTCGCGGAGCGGGGCGCGTTCGATCACCGGGACGGGGGCGTCGTCGCCGGCGAGGGTGCGGTCGACGGCGGCGAGCAGCAGTGAGGCCTTGCCGCCCTGGCCGTAGACCGTCTCCACCGACACCCCGGCGCGGGCGGCGACGTCTTTCATGGTCGTCGCGGCGTAGCCCTTCTCGACGAAGCACGTGGTCGCGGCCTCGATCACGGCCGCGTGGGTGCGCCGGGCCTGTTCTTCGCGCAGGGGCGAGCGGTAGCGCCTTGACGGGTCGGGTTTTTTGGCTACAGTCATCATGTATCCAATCAAGTTCGACTGGTTCGAATACTGTAGCAAAGGAGACGTCATGGCGGCCACGACGACCGAACCGCCCCAGGTCCTGCGTCCGGAGGGGAGCGTGTCGCGGGTCATCGCGGCCGATCCGTTACGCCTCTACGAATGGGTGGCCGACGTCACCCGTACACCCGAGTGGAGCCCCGAGACCCGGCGGTGCGACTGGCTCGGCGACGGGCGCGGGGTGGGCGCGCGGTTCGCGGGTCTCAACGTGTACGGCTTCTGGCGCTGGACCCGCGAGTGCGAGGTCGTCGCCGCCGACCCCGGACGCGAGTTCGCGTTCCGCACCGTCCCCGAGGGCAAGATCACCGACTCGACGATCTGGAGCTACCGCTTCGAGCCCGTCGACGGCGGCACCCGGGTCACCCACGGCTACGAGATGGTGCGGCGCATGACGCTCGGTCAGCAGCGCGCGGCCGCCCTGATCATGCCCCGCCACCGCGACCGCCGCCCCGACATGGCCCGCTCGCTCGACCGCATGGCCGACCTCGCCGAGGGCCGCGCCGACGCCTGCCAGCCGTTCCTGGGCCAGGCCCACACGGCGGAGGGCCCCATCCCTCTCGGCACCATGTACGTGATGCACCACGCCTTCCGGCGAGACCTGCGCGACCTGTCCCGTGCGGTGCCCGCCACCCCGCTCACCGACCACGAGGTCTGGGCCGCCCTCGCCCGCCGCTGGACCGCCTTCGCCACCACCCTGCACCACCACCACACCATCGAGGACACCTCGATCTGGCCCCGCGTCCGGGAACGCGCCGACGTGGCCGCGACGATGGCCGCGATGGAGGCGGAGCACGACCTGATCGACCCGCTGCTCGACAAGTGCGCCGAGGGCTTCCGGGGGATGACCCTGATCCCCGACAACCGCACCCGCGAGAACCTGGCCGCCGACGTCGCCCGCTTCCGTCAGATGCTCGAAGACCACCTCGCCCACGAGGAGACCGAGGCGCTGCCCCTCATCCAGCGCCACCTGTCGCTCGCGGCCTGGCAGGACAGCGAGAAGGCCGCGCAGGCGGAGTTCAAGTTCGCCGACCTCGCCTTCGCGCTGCCGTGGACGGCGCTGGAGGTCCCCCCGGAGACGTTCCGCATGGCCCTCGCCGACGGCGGGCCGATCCTCCGGCTGCTCCTGGCGCTGACCCGCCCCCGCTTCATGCGCGATCACCGCGTCGCGTTCAGGTGGGCGTCGTGAAGCGCCTGCTGACCGCTCCAGCCACTGTCGCGCTCGTCCTCGGCGCGTTCGCCACCCCGGCCGCCGCGGCCCCCTCGGGCTGTACGGGCCGCCACGAGTACAAGACCTACATCGTCGCCTGCACGACGGGCGACGGCGCCTACCGGGCCTGGATCACCTGCATGTCCTTCGCCGGCCCCGGCGGGATGGTCTGGCGCTCCACCACATACGGCCCGTGGGCCGCGCCCGGCCCCGGCTCGAACTCGGCGGCGACGTGCGGGGGCACGCCGCTCACGGCCGGCACTCAGTTCGGCTGAGCGCGCACCTCGGCGTACACGTTGACCAGCAGCTCCCGGAACGACCGGTACCCCGCCTCCCATTCGCCGTCGGGGGTGACGATCTCGGGGTCGAGCAGGACGACCTGCCCCTTGTTTCAGTCGGAGACATGGAGCGTGGCGGCCAGGCATTCGGACCGGAAACGGAGCGTGCAGTCCTGCTCCCACCCGCTCATTCCGGCACCCTGGTGACCGTGACCGACAAAGCGTCGCCCCCGAGCGACCTCACCTGGCAGCAGCTGGCCGGTCTGGTGGACTGGCTCGACCGGTCGACCCCCGACGGCCCGGAACGCCCCCTCCTGCGCGTTCTCAAGATCACCGAGGAGGCGGGCGAGGCCGCCGAGGCCGTGATCGGCCTGCTGGGCCACAACCCCCGCAAGGGCCGCACCCACACCCGTCAGGACGTCGTGGACGAACTGTGCGACGTCGCCCTCAGCGCCCTGATCGCGCTCGCCTCCTTCGGCGACGACCCACGGGGGGACTACGAGGCCCACGTGGCGAAGGTCGCCGCACGGGCCGGGGTGACGGTCCGGCCACGGCCGCCGAGGTTCCCCGTCTCCGTCAAGGGCGTCGTCGTCCGCGACGACCGCGTCCTGCTGCTCCGCAACGAACGGGACGAATGGGAGCTCCCCGGCGGCCGGCTCGAACTCGGTGAGGACCCGGTCGGCTGCCTGGGCCGGGAGATCAGGGAGGAGACCGGCTGGGAGGTCGAGGTCGGTCCCATCCTCGACTCGTGGCAGTACCACGTCTTCGAGGGCGCCGACGTCCTGATCGTCACCTACGGCGTCACGGTCGGCGACGGCCGGCGACCGGTCCTCAGCCACGAACACCGGGAGATCGGCCTGTTCACCGAGCCCGAAGTCGCCGCCCTCCGCATGCCGGAGAACTACAAGCGCTCGATCGCCGCCTGGTTCGCCCGGAAAGACGAAAGGCCGCGGCCGTCGTGAAAGGTGACGATCAGAGCGCGAACTTGCCACCTGCACGGATCGGATCCACGTCCTCGGTGATCGTCTTAAGGTGGAGATTCGTTCTGGCCTGGGTGACTTTGGACTGATCGGAGCTTGCCGGTGATCAGAGGTGTGATGTTCGACTTCTCCGGGACGTTGCTTCGCATCGAATCCACGGAACAGTGGCTGAGGGGCGTTCTCGGTGAGGCGGCTTGCACGATCGAGGAGTCTGAGATCACCGCATGCGCCGACCGCCTGACCGTGGCCGGAGCACTGCCTGGCGGGCCGCCGCCTCGTGAGGTGCCTCGGCATCTGCTCGACCTGTGGCGTACCCGCGATCTGACCGCTGAGCACCATCGCGCGGCCTACACCGCTTTGGCGCGCGAAGCCCGGCTCCCGGACGACGCCCTGGCCGAGGCCCTGTACGACCGGTCCTGTCATCCGGTCGCCTGGCAGCCCTACCCCGACGCCGAACAGACCCTCCGGCAGCTACGGCGTCGTGGCGTGTCCACAGCTGTCGTCAGCAACATCGGCTGGGACCTGCGCCCCGTCTTCGACTTCCACGGCCTGGCTCCGTACGTCGACGTGTTCCTGCTGTCCTACGAGATCGGGATCGAGAAGCCCGACCCGCGAATCTTCCGCACCGCCTGCGACAAACTCGATCTGCCGCCCACCGACGTCCTCATGGTGGGAGACGATCGCGTGACCGACACCGGCGCCGCCGCCCTCGGCTGCCCCGTCCACCTCGTCGACCACCTGCCGGTAGATGAACGACCAGACTCCCTGGCCCGGATTCTCGACATGATCACGCCCGAAGGCTGAGCCGAAGTTCGCACCTGCCAGCTCGTGATCCACGCGACCGCCGACCCGCGAAGCGGGAGCACGCAGACGACGCTGCGCTACCTGTTCCGCCACTGCGTGCAGGCCGACTGCACCACCACCGTCCCGGCCGACATATGGCGCGAGTCCCTCGATGACCGGCTCATCACTTACCAGACCGGCGTCGACCTCGACGGATACGTCTGGGGCGTCGACTGGCAGCTGCTCTATCCCGGGGCCACGCTCGTCACCGACTCGCCGACCGCCCAGCGCTGGGCCGCAGCCGTCGGCATCGACTTCCACGAGGTCCGGATCCAGACCAACGCCCACGATCTGACCCTGGTCTTCTCCGACCTGAAGATCGAAGAACTCCCGTCAGAATGGCAGGGACCCGGCCACAAGCTGCCGATTCGATAGGCGTCGGAGGTCGCACGGGTCCTGAGGTCTGACATCGGCGGAGCTTGAGAGGTCCGATGCGACATACGGAAGCCCGTGGCAAGGCACAGAACCTTGCCACGGGCTTCCGAACGTCAAGATCGTCGATCACACGTCGTAGTAGAGCTCGAACTCGTGCGGGTGCGGGCGCAGCCGGATCGGGTCGATCTCGTTCTCGCGCTTGTACGCGATCCACGTCTCGATCAGGTCAGGCGTGAACACGCCACCCTCGAGCAGGTAGTCGTGGTCGGCCTCAAGCGCGTCGAGCACCTCAGGCAGAGACCCCGGAACCTGCGGAACCGAACGGGCCTCCTCCGGCGGAAGCTCGTAGAGGTCCTTGTCGACCGGCTCCGGCGGCTCGATCTTGTTGCGGATGCCGTCGATGCCGGCCATCAGCATGGCCGCGAACGCGAAGTACGGGTTGCACGACGGGTCGGGCACCCGGAACTCGATGCGCTTGGCCTTGGGGTTCGACCCGGTGATCGGGATGCGGACGCACGCCGACCGGTTGCGCTGCGAGTAGACCAGGTTCACCGGCGCCTCGTAGCCCGGCACGAGACGGTGGTAGCTGTTCACCGTCGGGTTCGTGAAGGCCAGCAGCGACGGCGCGTGCTTCAGGAGCCCGCCGATGTAGTAGCGCGCGATGTCGGACAGGCCCGCGTAGCCGACCTCGTCGTAGAACAGCGGCTCGCCGTCCTTCCACAGCGACTGGTGGCAGTGCATGCCCGAGCCGTTGTCGCCGAAGATGGGCTTCGGCATGAAGGTGACCGTGTGGCCGAACTCGAGGGCCGTGCTCTTGATGATGTACTTGTACAGCATCAGCTTGTCGGCGGTCTTGAGCAGCGTGCCGAAACGGAAGTCGATCTCGGCCTGGCCGGCGGTGCCGACCTCGTGGTGCTGCATCTCGGTCTCGATGCCCGAGTCGATCAGCCGGCGGACCATCTCCGACCGCAGGTCGGTGAAGTGGTCCATCGGCGGGACCGGGAAGTAGCCGCCCTTGTAGCGCGGCTTGTAGCCCAGGTTGCCGCCCTCGGTCGCGGTGCCGGTGTTCCAGGCGCCCTCGATCGAGTCGATGTAGTAGAACGACGAATGCTGGTTGGTCTGGAAGCGCACGTCGTCGAAGATGTAGAACTCGGCCTCGGGGCCGAAGTAGACCGTGTCGGCGATGCCGGTGCCCTTGAGGTACTCCTCGGCCTTGCGCGCCACGTTACGCGGGTCGCGGCTGTACGCCTCGCCGGTCAGCGGGTCGTGCACGAAGAAGTTGATGTTGAGCGTCTTGTGCTGGCGGAACGGGTCGATCACAGCCGTCGACGGGTCGGGCAGCAGCAGCATGTCCGACTCGTGGATGGCCTGGAAACCTCGGATGGACGACCCGTCGAACATGAGGCCGTCGGAGAAGACATTCGGGCCGAAGTTCTCGACGGGGAAAGTGAAGTGGTGAGTCGTCCCCGGCAGGTCGGTGAACCTGACGTCAACGAACTGCACGCCTTCGTCCCGGATGTACGACAGGACGTCGTCGGCGGAGTTAAACACTCTCGAACCTCCCAGGGGCACTGGCTTAGCAGACTGAAAGTAGGACTGTGCCGTTACCGTCGGGTGTCTCGTTTGTTTCACACGTGTTAATGGGAAGCACGCTGTCGAAACCTGACCGCAGGGTGTAACTACCGGCGTCGCCGCAGGTCATCGTGACGACCGAATAGAGCGGCCATTACTCTGGAGTCATGAGCAAAGAGCCCCGCTGGACGCAGACCTGGTTGAGCGGCACGCCCGCCGTTCAAGACTATCCGGGACAGCGGCTGGGCCTGCCTGAGCAGGGTAAAGGTTCGATTGCCCGATTCGTCAGGCGCCTTGGGGCGCTGCTCATCGACTGGCTCATCTGCGCGTGGGCGATCAGCCAGGGGCTCCTCCGGCTGACCGGCACCGACGCCGCCCTGGTCACCATCGGCATTCTCGCCCTCGAATACATCCTGCTCGTCGGCACGATGGGCATGACCTTCGGCATGCGCCTGGTCAACATCAGGGTCGCCACCCTCGACGGCGGCCAGCCGTCGGCGAAGGCGGTGCTGATCCGCACGGTCCTGCTCATCCTGGCGGTCCCGGCCCTGATCTTCGACAAAGACCAGCGCGGGCTGCACGACCGCTTCGCCGGCACCGTCGTCGTCCGGGAGAAGTAAAAGCTTCCGGTCCGTTACGGCTCCGCCCACCCCGGCCCCGACCGAAGCTCCCGGCCGGGCGCCGCATCCGGCGCCGACCGGCCGCGCGGGTTCAGGGGGAGACGACCCGGAAGATCACGGTTCCCGGGAAGTGCCGGCCACGGAGGGGACTCCAGCCGCCCCACACGCGGTCGTGTCCCTCGGGCCACGAAGGCTCGATGAGCTCGTCGAGCCGCAGCCCCGCCCCCGTGATCGCGGCGACCCAGTCGCCCATCGTGCGGTGGTGTTCCACGTAGGTCACCTCGCCCGCCTCGTTCCGCTCCAGGTAGGGCGTGCGGTCGAAGTAGGAGCGGTCGCTGGTCAGGCCCCCGGGGCCCGGGTCGTCGGGGAAGGCCCACCGGATCGGGTGGGACACGGCGAAGACGAACTGTCCGCCCGGCTTCAGCACCCGGGCGACCTCGCGCAGCGCCCCGGCCGCGTCGGCGACGAACGGCATGGCCCCGAAGGCCGAGCAGGCCAGGTCGAAGGTGTCGGCGAGGAAGGGGATCTTCTCGGCGTCGGCCTGCACGACCGGCAGGGTCGTACCGAGATCGAGGTCGATGCGGCGGGAGTGCTGCAACTGCCGGTGCGAGACGTCGAAGGCCGCCACCGAGGCGCCCCGGGCGGCGAGGTGGCGGCCGCACTGGCCCGCGCCGCAGCCGACCTCCAGGATCGACAGGCCGCGCACATCGCCCAGCAGGCCCGCCTCGGCCTCGTCGAGCCCTTCGGGGCACCAGACGAACCCGTCGTCACGCAGGAACGCGCCGTGCTCGGCCTGGTAGTCGTCGGCCGCGGAGTCCCAGTAGCCCCGGTTGGCCCGGGATGAGATCGGACTGTCCGGGATGGTCACCGGGGGCGGACGCCCTTCGGCAGCCGCGCGCCCTTGGGCAGCGGACCCTTCGGCATCGGGATCGACGGGGTCAGCGCGCGCATGCGGTTGTTGACCTCGGAGACGGCCGGCTTCTTCAGGTTGCGCGGCAGCTTCATCAGGTGGCGCTGCAGCTTGGCCAGCGGAACCTGACCCTCGCCGTCGCCGCACTGCACGTCGTAGACCGGCACGTCGATGGCGACCCGCTGGACCCGCTTCTTCTCGGCCACCAGCATCTTCTGGACGCGGGTGCCGGGGCCCTCGGAGACGAGGATCACGCCGGGGTAGCCGACGAGGCGGAAGACGAGGTCCTGCTCACGGTTGACCGCGACCGGCTTCTCCTCGACCATCCAGTTGCCGCGCATGCCCTGCAGGATCGCGTAGACCGCGCCGGGCTGGCCGTCGAGCAGCGAGTACTGCGCGCGCTGCGCGAACCGGCCGAACAGCAGCATGCCGGCCAGCAGCGCGACCGGGATGCCGAGGATCAGCACATACCAGAACGCGCCGGTCAGCAGGCCGATGACCACCGCCAGCGCGATCACCGCGACGACCGTCGCGTATACGATCGGCATCCCCTTGGGGTTGGCCTTCTTGATGATCTGAGCGACCATCCGGAGTTGCTTGATGCGGCCTGGGTTCGCCGAGTCCTTCGCCATGCCCTGAAGGATACAAATCCCGGGCTCCAATCGTGAAAACGAGAAGCGAGACGCGGACGGCCGCAGGCCGGCTGTGGCTCGCGCGATGGAGTCGTGGAAGCCCGCCGACCGGGGGCGTAGTTATAAAACCGTAATAAATCTCGGTGTGATCCCCCTTCGCGCGGGCAGTGGAAGCGCTTACAGCCCAGAGCGAGGGATGACGGGTGTCCGATTCGACGATCTACGAAGTCGCGCGTCTGGCCGGGGTGTCGATCGCCACGGTCTCCCGGGCGCTGCGCGGCACCGGGCCGGTGTCGGCGGCGACCCGCGAGAAGGTGCGGCGGGCGGTCGAGGAGCTGCGGTTCACGCCGAGCCGCCTGGGGGTGTCGCTGGCCGAGGGCCGCCACGCCGCCAACGGGATCGTCTTCCCCGACCTGTCCGGCCCCTACTTCGGCGAGGTCCTGCTCGGCTACGAGGAGGTCGCCGCCGATCTCGGCCGGTCGGTGCTGATCCTGTCGACGCGCGACAGGGCCGGGGTGCCGGAGACGGTGAAAGACCTGGCCACCCGGGTCGACGGGCTCGTCGTGTTCGGCCAGACGCTGCCCGACGCGCTGCTCACCGAGCTGGCCGACTCGGGGCTGCCGATGGTCATGCTGGCCCGCGACGCCCACCCCGGCACCGAGGCCGTGCGGAGCGAGAACGCAGGCGCCGCCGAGGCGCTGACCGTCCACCTGATCGCCCACGGGCACCGGACGTTCGCGCTGGCCGGCGGCCACGACGAGGGCGACGTCAGCCAGCGGTGGACGGCCGTCGCCCGGACCCTCGGCCACCACGGGATCACGGCGCCACGGCCGGTGGAGTGCCCGTACACGGTCGACGGCGGCTACGAAGCCGGGCTCGGCCTGCTGAAGAGCGGCCCCGACGTGGTCGTGTGCGCCGACGACCAGGTCGCGCTCGGCGTGATCCTGGCCGCCGAGGAGCTCGGGCTGCGGGTCCCCGACGACGTCGCCGTCACCGGCTGGGACGACATCATGGCCGCCCGCCACTCCCGGCCCGCCCTCACCACCGTGCGCCAGCCCCTGCGGGAGCTCGGCGCCGCCGCCGCCCGCCTTCTGGACGAACTGATCGCCGGGGCGGAGCCGAGCGACACCACGCGCGTTCTCGCCACCGATCTCGTCATCCGGTCGAGCTGTGGCGCCCATCAAGTGCACCCCCCGGAGGAACCGTGAAGAAGAAGTACGCCATGGGACTGCTCGCCGTCGCCCTCGCTGCCACCGCATGCGGCCGCGACTCCGGCGGGACCGCGGACGAGGCCCAGGCCGTCGACACCGCCAAGGCCAGCGGGACCGTCACCGTCTGGGCGATGGGCACCGAAGGGGAGAAGCTCGACGCCTTCGCGCAGAGGTTCGAGCAGGCCAACCCCGGCATCACCGTCAACGTCACGGCCCTGGGCTGGGACGTCGCCCACGACAAGATCACCGCCGCCATCGCGGGCAACGCCACCCCCGACGTCTCGATGATCGGCAACACGTGGATGGGCGAGATGGTGAAGACCGGCGCGATCGAGCCGACCCCGTCGGGCCTGGTCGACCAGAACGCCTTCTTCCCCGGCGCGTGGGGCACCGGCGTCATCGACGGCGCCGCCTACGGCATCCCCTGGTACGTCGAGACCCGCGCCTTCTACTACCGCACCGACCTGGCGAAGGACGCCAAGGCCCCGGCCACCTGGGACGAGGTCACCGCCTTCGCCAAGACGCTCAAGGACAACGGGGCCGACCTGGGCGTCGAGCAGAACTTCCGGATCGGCTCCTGGCAGGAGGTGGCCCCGCTGCTCTACCAGGCCGGCGGCGACTTCCAGGCCGACGGCAAGTGGACCCTCGACACCCCGGAGATGCTCCAGGCCCTCGAACACTGGGGCTCCTTCTTCAAGGACGGCCTCTCGGTCACCACCCAGCCCAACGGCGCCTTCCCGCAGACCTTCGTCAAGGGACGCGTCGGCGCCTTCTACTCCGGCCCGTGGATGATCACCTCGATGGAGCAGGAGGGCGGCGCCGGGTTCAAGGACAAGTTCACCGTCGCGCCCTATCCCAAGGGCCCGGCCGGCGGCACCAGCCTGGTCGGCGGCAGCAACATGGTCGTCTTCAAGGACAAGCCCAACCGCGACGCCGCCTGGAAGTTCCTGACCTGGCTGACCGACCCCAAGGTCCAGGCCGAGTGGTACACCACCGCGTCGGCGCTGCCCAGCGTCGAGGCCGCCTGGCAGGAGCCCGCCCTCACCGCCGACGAGCGCGTCCGGGTCTTCGGCGAGCAGCTCAAGGACGCCAAGGCCGCCCCGCCCGTGCCGACCTGGGAGCAGGTGGCCAAGGTCATGGAGGCCGAGCTGGAGAAGTACGCCCTCGGCAAGCAGGACTCCGCCACCACCGCCAAGCGGATGCAGGAGCAGGCCGAGCAGATCGGCACCGGGGCCTGATCATGGCTGTCACCCTGGAAAGACCGGCTCTCAAAGAGAAGCCGTCACTCAAGATCAGGAAACCCAGGAACTCCTGGGTGGCGTGGATCTTCGTGCTGCCGTTCGTCATCGTGTTCGTCGTGTTCTGGGCCGGGCCGCTGCTGGCCGGGCTCGGCATGAGCTTCACCGACATGCGCAGCACCGACGTCCGCGACCCGCTCGCCGTCGACGTCGTCGGCGTGGAGAACTACCTGCGGCTGTTCACCGACGACCTGATGCGCAAGGCGGCGCTCAACACGCTGATCTTCGTGGTGACCACGCTGCCGCTGACCATCGCGCTCGGCCTGGCCGCCGCCGTAGCGCTCAACTCGGGGATCTCCCGGCTGCCCGCCGCGTTCTTCCGGCTGGGCTACTACACGCCGTACATCACCAGCATCATCGGCATCGCCGTGGCCTGGCGGTTCCTGCTCGACCCGGACGCCGGGCCGGTCAACCAGTTCCTCGCCTGGATCGGGATCGACGGCCCCGCCTGGCTGTCGGACGAGCGCACCGCCCTGCCGGTGATCATCGTGATGACGGCCTGGCGGAGCTTCGGGTTCGACATGGTCGTGCTGCTGGCCGCGCTCCAGGGGATCCCGAAGGAGCTCTACGAGGCCGCCGACATCGACGGCGCCGGGCGCTGGCAGCGGTTCCGGTCGGTGACCGTGCCGATGCTGAAGCCCGCGCTGCTGTTCTGCACGGTCTACTCGTCGATCGGGTTCGCCCAGTTCATGGAGGAACCCCTGGTCATGACCAGGGGCGGCCCCGCCGGAGCGACCACGTCGGCGTCGCTGGCCATCTACAACCAGTTCGGCGCGGGCGCCTACGGCTACGCGGGCGCCGCCGCCACCGTCCTGTTCACCGTGATCGTCGCGCTGGCGCTCCTTCAGTTCCGGATCGGGAGGCGCTCGTGAAACGCCGCGCGTCGAGCTTCAAGGCAGATTCAGGGCGCGAGCCACGATCGGCCTTCGGCCGTTCGCGTCTCGCTTACGCGCTGCTCACCGCCGGGCTGCTCGTGGTGGTCTTCCCCTTCGTCTGGACGATGCTCGCCTCCTTCAAGCCCGAGGGCGAGATCCGGCAGAACCCGCCGACGCTGCTCCCGGCCGAGTGGACCACGAGCAACTACACCGGCCTGTTCGAGCGGATGAACATGGGCACCGCGTTCCTCAACAGCGCGATCGTCGCGATCGCCCTGGTGGTCGCGAACCTGCTGCTGTGCTCGATGGTCGGCTACGCCTTCGCCAAGCTGCGGTTCCGGTTCAGGAACACCCTGTTCGGCCTGGTGATGGTGCAGATGATGGTGCCGGCGATCGTCGTGATGGTGCCGCAGTTCGTGCTGATCGCGAAGCTGGGCCTGGTCAACACGTTCCTGGGGATCGTGCTGCCGTTCATCGTGGCGCCGCTCGGGATCTTCATGATGCGCCAGTTCATCGCCGACATCCCCGACGAGCTCATCCAGGCCGCCCGCGTCGACGGGGCCAGGGAGTTCCGCATCTTCTTCTCGATCGTGCTGCCGCTGTGCCGGCCCGCGCTCGCGACCCTGGGCCTGATCACGTTCATGACCTCGTGGAACAACTTCCTGTGGCCCGCCGTGGTGGCCCAGAGCGAGGACATGTACACCCTGCCCGTCGCGCTGGCCATCTTCAGCAACGCCCAGGCGACCCAGTACGGCCTGCTCATCGCCGGCGCCGTCGTGGTGGTCGCGCCCATCCTCCTGCTGTTCCTGTTCCTGCAGCGCTACTTCGTGCAGGGCATCGCCTCGACCGGACTCAAGTAAGGAACCCGCGCATGCGAATGGCGCTGGCCGTGCTGCTGGCCGTATCCCCGGCGGCACCCGCCCCCGACAACGTGCTGACGACCTACGCGAAGGACACCTGGAAGTCCATGGTGGCCATGGTCGACCCGGCGACGGGCCTGCCGGCCGACAAGATCGAGGGCACCCTCGACCCCGCCACGCGGGCGAAGGTGACCTCCCCGACCAACATCGCGACCTACCTGTGGAGCACGGTCGCGGCCCGGGACACCGGGATCATCTCGAAGCGGGAGGCCGAGCAGCGGGTCGTCAAGGTCCTCCAGAACGTACGGAAGCTGGAACGCCACGAGCCGACCGGCCAGTTCTTCAACTGGTACGACCCCCACACGCTCGCGCTCGTGACGACCTGGCCCGACAGCGGCGACCCGGTCGCCCCGTTCGCCTCCAGCGTCGACAACGGCTGGCTCGGCGCGGCCTTACTCATGATCCGCTCGGCCGTGCCGTCGGTCGCGCGCGACGCCGACCGGCTGGTGCGGAGCATGGACTTCTCGTCCTACTACGACCCGCAGGGCGCCGCCGCCCAGGGCACCGGCCTGCTCCGCGGCGGGTTCTGGCCGGTCAAGCCCGCGGGCTGCTCGGTGGAGTCCGACTACAACGACTCCGGGACGACCGTCTACTCGACCTGCCACCACTACGGCGCGATGACCGAGACCCGGATCACCTCCTACGTCGGCATCGCCCTCGGCCAGATTCCCCGCGCGCACTACTTCGGCATGCTGCGCACCCACCCGAACGACAACTGCGACTTCGGCTGGGCCGAGCAGCGGGCCGAGGGCTCGTGGCAGACCTTCGAGGGGGTCCGGGTCTTCGAGGGCACCTACGGCTACAAGGGCATGCGGCTGGTCCCGACCTGGGGCGGCAGCATGTTCGAGGCGCTGATGGTGCCGCAGCTCGTCCCCGAGGACGTGTGGGGCGCCAAGTCGTGGGGCCGCAACCACCCGGTCTACGTGAAGGCCCAGAAGACGCACGGCCTCGACGACGCCAAGTACGGCTACTGGGGCTTCTCCCCGTCGAACAACCCCGCCGGCGGCTACCGCGAGTACGGCGTCGACGCGCTCGGCATGGACACCGACGGCTACACCTCCGACCAGGAGCGCACCTCGGTCGACTACGGCTACGGCGACTGCCGCCCGGCCAAGCCCGAGCCCACGGCCTACGGCGACGGCGTGGTGACCCCGCACGCCTCCTTCCTGGCGCTGCGCTACGCGGAGAAGGACGCGCTCGACAACCTCGCCAAGATCAAGAAGGACTTCGACTCCTACGGCCCCGGCGGCTTCTACGACGCGGTGGCCGTGCAGAGCAAGACCGTCGCCCAGCAGTACCTCGCCCTCGACCAGGGCATGATCATGATCGCACTCGGCAACCGGCTGACCCACGACAAGCTGCGGGGCTACTTCGCCTCCCGCGACGTCGAGAGGGCTTTGAAGCCGGTGCTGTCGCAGGAGACCTGGGAGGTCCGTCCGTGAAGGCCCGTCGCGACTGGCAGGCTCGTATCCACCGTCCGTCGGGGGAGGTGACCACGGCGCCGGCCGTGG
This sequence comes from Herbidospora galbida, assembly GCF_005233835.1. Lineage (GTDB taxonomy): Bacteria > Actinomycetota > Actinomycetes > Streptosporangiales > Streptosporangiaceae > Herbidospora > Herbidospora galbida. The sequence goes on from NZ_SZQA01000058.1 coordinate 23,002, forward strand.
ACCTTCCCCCGCCGGGGGGCCTGCGCGCCACCCCCGGCCGCGGCTGCGTGACTCTGACCTGGGAGCCGGTCCCGGGAGCGACCGGCTACACGGTCGAACGCTCGCCGTTCCGCGAGGGACCCTACGGGGTGACGAGCCAGCCCGACGTGGACGTCTCGGCGGTGCCGTCGTGCCGCTACGTCGACACGGGCCAGGACCCGTGCTGGTACCGGGTGTCGGCGGTCGGCGGCCCGGCGGGCTCGCCGGTGCACGGGTCGTCGGGCGGGTCGGGCGTGGCCAAGGTCGACATTTCCGGAAATGTCGCCCGGCAGCTCCCCAGACCATGGCGGTTCATGATCGGGTCGGAGCATCTGTCGTACATGTTCGAGGAGAAGGAACTCGTCGAGGCCCTCCGCCTGGCCCGCACCGAGCTGGGCGTGGCCACCGTCAGGGCCCACGCGATCCTGGACGAGGTCCGCGTCCTCGACGACGGCTACGACTTCTCCCGGGTCGACCAGATCTACGACACGATCACCGAGCTGGGCCTGAGCCCGATCGTCGAGCTGTCGTTCATGCCGGAGGAGCTGGCCTCCGACCCGTCGAAGACGGTCTTCGGCTACGAGGCGATCATCAGCCCCCCGAAGGACTGGGACGCCTGGGGCGACCTGGTCCGCGCCTTCACCCAGCACTGCGCCGACCGCTACGGCCTCCAGAAGCTCATCGGCGACTGGGCCTTCGAGGTCTGGAACGAACCGAACCTGGAGGTCTTCTGGTCCGGCACCCCGGACGACTACTTCCGCCTGTACGAGATCAGCGCCGCCGCCGTGAAGGACGTCCACCCGGACCTGAGAGTGGGCGGCCCCTCGTCGGCCGCGAACGGCTGGGTCGAGGAGCTGATCGCGAGGGGCCTGCCGGTCGACTTCGTCTCCACCCACACCTACGGCAACGCCCCCCTCGACTGGCGCCCCGCCCTGGAACGGCACGGCCTGGAAGGCACCCCGATCTGGTGGACCGAATGGGGCCCCACCCCCACCCACTTCCACGGCATCGGCGACGGCCCGTTCGGCGCGTCCTTCCTGCTCCACGGCATGAAGTCGGCGGCCGGACGGGTGGAGTCGCTGTCGCACTGGGTGGCCTCCGACCACTTCGAGGAACTGGGCCGCCCGCCGAAGCTGTTCCACGGCGGCTTCGGCCTCCTGAGCGTCGGCAACCTGCGCAAACCGCGCTGGTGGGCCCTCGAACTCGCCAACCGCCTGGGCAACGAGGAACTGGTCGCGAAGGTCGAGGGCGACGCCGGGGGAGTGGAGGTCTGGGCCGCCCGCCGCGCCGACGGCACGATCGGCATCCTCCTCTGGAACGGCACCCTCAACCAGTCGAAGGCCGACGGCGACCCCGACCTGTCCCGCACGGTGACCCTGACCATCGCCGACCTGCCCGAGGGCGACCACACGGTCACCCACCACCGCATCGACGAACGCCACTCCAACATCCGCGCCCACTGGCACGGCCAGACCGACTGGCCGACCGACGAGGAGTGGGAGACCCTGCGCGCGGCCAACGTCCTGGAGGAACTCACCCCACCGGTGACGGTGAACGGCTCGACCATCCGCGTGGCCTTCGACCTCCCGATGCCGGGCGTCTCCTACCTGGAGGTCGCTCCATGAGTCCGGGTCTTGACTGTCGGTGAGGTTCCCTCATCCTGGGGGTGACCAGCGTCGGCGACAGGGGGACCCATGCCAGCGGACGGCACTTCCACACCATCGCGACGCCGGGTCCTGGCCATGGCGGCCGGGACCGGGCTCGCGGCCCTCACGGCACCACTGGTGACCCCGGCGCCGGCCCGGGCGGCGCAGCACCTGTGGCGCTGGTGCTTCCAGTGCAGCGGCCTCTGGTTCTCCGGCAACGGCGGCAACGGCTACTGCCCGCTCGGCACCGGCCTCTTCGGCTGGGAACATCCCCACCGCAGCGCCGGCAGCGGCGACTACGTGCTCCGGTTCGTCGACGAGCCGGGCGCCGGGCAGGCTTCGTGGGTGTGGTGCCGTCTCTGCTCCGGCCTGTGGAGCAGCTCGGCCGACCCGTCCCACAGGAGGTGCCCGACCGGGAGCCTGCCGGGCGGCAGGCACGACTTCGTCAACTCCGGCCACTACAAACTGGAGGCGCTGCCCGACATGACCAACGGGCCCGGAGGGCAGGCCCAGTGGTTCATGTGCCGGAAGTGCGCGGCGCTGTTCTTCGCGGGCAACGGCCCGCAGGGGGTCTGCCCGGCCGGGGGTTCGCACGAGCACCAGGCCGGGGTCGGCTTCGAGCACGTACTCCGGCAGGTATGAGAACGGCCGGGGAGCAGTCCCCGGCCGTTCTCGTGCTGGCTGGTTCAGGCGCGGGCGCGCTGCTCGATCGCCTGCTGGTAGAGCTTCCCGGCCCGGTAGGACGACCGGACCAACGGCCCCGACAGCACGCCGGCGAAGCCGATCGCCTCGGCCTCGGCCTGGAGCTCGACGAACTCCTCCGGCTTGACCCACCGCTCCACCGGGTGGTGGCGGGGGGTGGGGCGCAGGTACTGGGTGATGGTCAGCAGGTCGGTGCCGGCCTCGTGGAGGTCGCGCATCGCCTGGACGACCTCCTCCCGCTCCTCGCCCATGCCGAGGATCAGGTTCGACTTGGTGACCATGCCGGCCTCGCGGGCCATCGTGATCACGCCGAGGGAGCGCTCGTAGCGGAAGGCGGGGCGGATGCGCTTGAAGATCCGCGGCACCGTCTCGATGTTGTGGGCGAACACCTCGGGCTTGGCCGAGAAGACCTCGGCCAGCTGGTCGGCGTTGCCGTTGAAGTCGGGCACCAGCAGTTCGACGCCGCAGCCGGGCAGCAGCGCGTGGATCTGCCGGGCGGTCTCGGCGTAGAGCCAGGCGCCGCCGTCGGGGAGGTCGTCGCGGGCCACGCCCGTCACGGTCGCGTAGCGCAGGCCCATCTGCTGGACCGACTCGGCGACGCGCCGGGGCTCGTCGCGGTCGTATTCGGCGGGCTTGCCGGTGTCGATCTGGCAGAAGTCACAACGCCGGGTGCACTGGTCGCCGCCGATCAGGAAGGTCGCCTCGCGGTCTTCCCAGCATTCGTAGATGTTCGGGCAACCCGCCTCTTCGCACACCGTGTGCAGACCCTCGCGGCGGACGAGGGATTTGAGTTCGGTGTATTCAGGGCCCGTCTTCAGCCGGGTCTTGATCCACGCTGGTTTGCGTTCGATCGGGGTCTGGCTGTTGCGCACCTCCAGGCGGAGGAGCTTACGGCCGTCAGGGGCAACACTCACCTTGACAGCTTATGCCCTCACTCAGGACAGCAGGCCAAGGCCCCTGACCGCCCGTTCGTAGTGGGTGCGCAGCTCCTGATCGACGTGCTCCGACTCGGTCAGCACGGCCAGCGGAGGGCCGGGGTCGCCGGAGGTCATCTCGCGCACCGCCGCCCGGTCGAGGGCGGCCCGGCGGATGGCGGTGACGTCCTCGCCGCGCAGCGCGGCGGCCTGCATCGGGGCCAGGTAGCTCCGGGAGGTGATCACTTCGGCGAGCTCGGCGATGGCGTCCGGGCCCGCGACGGCCGCCGCCGTCGCGGCGATCCCGGCCTCCGCGCGGGCCGTGCCCGCCCGGGTCAGCCGGTTCAGTACGGCTTCCGCCACCACCGCCGGCCATCCCACGATCCAGCCCAGCATCCGCCCCAACCAGCCGGCCGTCTCGTACGACGTCTTGGGCGCCCACGCCCCCAGCGTCATGGCCATCTCCAGGTGGGCCCGCTGCCGCACCTCGTTGGCGCCGAGCCCGAACAGGGCCACCTTGACCTCGGCCAGCGTCGCCTTGGCCCCGCCCACGATCACGCCGTCGTCGAGCCGGTCCTGCGCGCACGCCGTCGCCAGCAGGGCCACCCGCAGCGACGGCGACAGGGCCAGCCAGACGGGCAGGCCGATCGTCAGCACCGGCCGCCGCCGCAGGCCCACCCGCTCGTAGGTCGCGCCCAGCCCCAGGTCGTGGACCGCCACCAGCGGCCGGGGCACCCCTGCTTCGGCGGCCACCCGCGCCGCGAGGGCGTACAGGAAAGGGGCCTTGTCCTCGGGGAGGACGTCGGCGTCGCGGGGGACCCGCCCCAGGCGGGGCCGCAGCATGACGCCGACCGCGATCAGGAAGACGCCGAGCAGCCAGGCGGGGAGGAAACCGGGCGCGGCGGCGATCAGCGCGACGCCGATCGCCGCGAACGCGAACGTGAACAGGTGCACCCCGAGGGCCACCAGAACGGCCAGCACGCGAGACATGTCAGCATTGTGGTGATTCGGGGGCCGCGCTGTCATTCGCCAAAAGCGTCAGGCTCCGACCCGGGACATCTCCCGGGCATGGCGCACCAGGGTCAGCAGCACCTCCTTGACCGACTCCCGCTCGCGCGCGTCGCACGGCACGAGGGGCACGTGCCCGGGCACCGCCAGCGCCCGGCGGATCACCGCCGGGTCGTGGCGGCGGGCGCCGTCGAAGAGGTTGACCGCGACCATGTACGGGATCCGGCGCTGTTCGAAGAAGTCGACCGCCGGGAAGGCGTCGCCGAGGCGCCGGGTGTCGGCCAGCACGACCGCGCCCAGCGCCCCGATGGCCAGTTCGTCCCACATGAACCAGAACCGGTCCTGCCCGGGGGTGCCGAACAGGTAGATCCACAGGCCCTCGCGGAGGGTGATCCGGCCGAAGTCCAGGGCGACCGTGGTCGTCGTCTTGGCCTCCACGCCGCTGGTGTCGTCGACCCGGGCGCCGCGGTCGCTGAGCAGTTCCTCGGTGGACAGCGGCTGGATCTCGCTGACCGCCGAGACCATGGTCGTCTTGCCCACGCCGAACCCGCCCGCGATCAGGATCTTGATCGCGAGGGTGTCAGAGCGCGCGTAGTCCATTGAGCACTTCCTGGTAGATCCGCTCGTTCAGGACTCCGGCCGTCGCCGCCGGAGGGTCGATCGACACCAGTCCCTCGCGCCGCAGATCGCTGAGCAGTACGCGGGTGATGTTCAGGGGGAGCCGCAACCGGGTGCCGATGTCGGCCACCGTGGTGGGCCGCGTGGCGACCCGGAGTGCGGCGAGGTGCTCGGGGGAGAGGCCGGCCTGGTCGTACGGCATGCCGATCGTGGTCACCACGGCGATCACGTCGAAGGCCTCGCCCACCGGGCGGGCGCGTCCGCCGGTGACGGCGAACATCCGGACCAGGGGGCCTGGCTCCGGGTCCTCGTCAGCGGCCATGTACCGCCCTTGGCCGTGAGCTCAAGTGCTCCCCGACCCGCTTCACGAGCATGGTGAGCTCGTAGGTGACCACGCCCAGATCGGAGTCGGGGCTGGTCATGACGGCAAGCCGGGCGCCCTCGCCGGCGGCGGTGACGAACAGGAACGCCCCCTCGAGTTCGATGATCGTCTGGCGGACGTTGCCGACGCCGAAGCGCCGGCCCGCGCCCTGGGCCAGGCTGTGGCTCCCGGCCGCGATGGCGGCCAGGTGCTCGGTGTCCTCCCTGTTCAACCCCTGCGACCCGCCGATCGCCAGCCCGTCGGCCGAGAGCACCACCGCGTGCCGTACCCCCGGTACCCGCCGGATGAGGTCGTCGAGCAACCAGTCGAGTTCCCTGGCGAGATCAGCCATCGGTCCTGTCCTTCCCTATCCCCGTTTCGCGGCGGCCGCGTTCCCAGCCGCGCTGCATGGACGTCATCAGCCCGGCCCGCCGTTCGGCGGAATTCGCGTCTGCACCGGTCTGCTGTGGTTCCTGCGCTTGTGCATCCGGTCGGGGCGGCGCCTCGCCCCGCAGCGGCGCCGCCAGATGGGTCTGCGGGACCCGCTGCGGCAGTCCTTCCATGTCGAGGTCGTCCGGTACGACCGGCGGCGGCGCGGGCGGCGACGGCGGCAGCGGCGCGCGCCGGACCGGAGGCGGCTGCACGGGCGGCGGGGCCGAGGCGAAGTAGCCGGCGTGCCGCGCCTCCGGCACCGCCAGCAGGCTCGGCGGGATCATCACGATCGCGGTCACGCCCTCGTACGGCGACTTGCGCAGCAGCACCCGCACGCCGTGCCGGGCGGCCAGCCGGGCCACCACGAACAGGCCGAGCCGCTCGCTGTCGGCCAGGTCGAACTCCGGCGGCTCGGCGATCCGCCGGTTCAGCGCCTCCAGCTTGGCGTGGTCGAGACCGAGGCCGCGGTCCTCGATCTCCAGCGCGTAGCCGTTGGCGGCGATCTCGCCGCGGACGTAGACGCGGGTCCCGGGCGGGGAGAACACGGTCGCGTTCTCGATCAGCTCGGCGACCAGGTGCATCAGGTCGTTGACCGCCGAGCCCTGGACGGTCGGCGCCTGCCGCATCTCCTGGACCACGACCCGCGTGTAGTCCTCGACCTCGGTGACGGCGCCGCGTACCAGATCGAAGATCGGGACCGGCTCCCGCCACCGGCGCGACGGCGCCGCGCCCGAGAGGATGATCAGGTTCTCGGCGTGCCGGCGCATGCGGGTCGAGAGGTGGTCGAGCCGGAACAGGTCCTCCAGCGTGGCCGGGTCGTCGACCCGGTGCTCCATGACCTCCAGCAGCGACAGCTGCCGGTGCAGCAGCGACTGGTTGCGCCGGGCCAGGTTGAGGAACACCTGGCCGACGCTGCGCCGCAGCTCCGCCTGCCCGACCGAGGCCCGCACGGCCTCTCCGAGGACGTGGTTGAAGGCCCCTGAAACGTTCCTGACCTCGACCGTGCGGCCCTCGGCCACCTGCGGGGTCTCCTGGACCGGGTCGACCGACTCGCCCGCGCGCAGCCGCCGGACCAGGTCGGGCAGGCGCGAGCGGGCCACGTCGGTGGCGGTCGTCTCCAGGTCGCCCAGCTCGCGGACGAGACGGCGGCCGAACCGGACCGAGATCAGCACCGACACGACGACGATGATCAGGCCGACGCCCGTGATGAACGCCGTCCGCCACAGGATCGCGCTGACCCGCTGCCCGGCCGCGCCGAGCGCCCGGTCCATCGCCGCGCCGGTCAGGCGGTCGACCTCGGCGGTGACCTCGGTGCCGTTCTTGAGCCACTGCTGCAGGCCGTAGGGGAGTTCGCCGTCGGTCGGCACGAAGGCGGCGATGCGGTTCTCGCCCTCGGTCAGCGCGCTGTAGACGGGCTTGGCGTGCAGTTGCTCCAGCCCGGCCCGCACGTCGGGGTCGAGCGCCGCCGCCTCGTTGCGCAGCAGGAACCGGCGGCTGATCACCAGTTCGACGAAGGAGGCGTGCATGGAGGGGGCCAGGTTCTCGTCGGCGATGGCGTAACCGATGAGGCTCTGTTCCCGGGCCAGCAGGTCGAGCCCGAAGTCGAGCGAGTTCAGCGACCGGACCTGCGAGTACTGCTCGGGGGTGAGCCCGCCGTCCTTGGCCAGGCTGGAGGTGAAGTTGTAGATCTCGTCGACGAGGTCGCTGTAGACGCCGATGGTGGTCACCGCGGTGGAGACCCCTCCGTCGACCGAGCCCCGTACGGCCGCGAGCCCGTCGAGCCGGGCCAGCAGCAGCGGGGTCGTGCTCGGCAGGGTCGACGGGTCCTGTCTCGCCGTGGCCTCCCGGAAGCCGGCCACCGCCCGGTCGGTGTCGGCCCGCCGCTGGGACAGGTAGTCGCGGGCGCTCACGCGGGCGTCGCGGAGCGAGGCGACGCTGAATCGCCGCTCCTGCTGCAGGGCGTCGCGAAGGGCCTCCACGGGGCGCAGATAGGCCGTGTAGCGGTCGCCGGACCGTAACAGGCCGGTGGCCTCGGCGACCGAGGTGACGGCGACGTAGGCCCAGACGGCGGTCAGGGCCAGCAGGGGAACGACGAGCAGGGAGAACGCCTTAGACCTGATCGTGTCACGATTGAAACCCATGGCTCTCGTCTCGTTCAGAGCGACGTTCAGCGCCCCCGAACGCGTGCGGGAGCGCCCCATGGCGCCGCCCATGTTGGAGCAAGATAGTTACTTTCCGGCGTGATGTAAACAAAGGGAAACACGAGGACCAACGAGACGTCCACGTCCGCGATTTCCGTGGGCGTGATTGTGGCGCCGGTGTAACGGATCACGTTCTGGCGCGATGGGGCCCGGGTGAAGGGTTCCGACGGCGCCGCCGGCCGTCGTGGCCCTCTAGTCGACGAATCCCATTCGGCATTGTTCGAGCTGCCCCAGAATGAGCTTCACCCGCTGTTGAAGCCATTCCGCCGCCTTGGCCGCGCCCTCCGGGTCGTCGAGGTAGGCCACGTCGATCCCGAGTTCCAGCATGGCCCGCGCTTCGGCGGCCTGCGGGTCGCTCGGCGGGTCTTCGGTGGTGAGCTGGGAGAGCACGGCGATCAGGTGGTCCAGCATCGCGTCCGGACGAGGTTCGCCGTTCGTCATGATCGCAGTCTAGGCATGGAATGCGGCCACCTGGTGTTCCAATTCCAATGAGTTATTGCCGGCGTCCGAGCAATTCCTCTTCGAACATCGACACCGGTTCGGCGCCGAACGCGTCACCGAGTCGCTTCTCGGCGAACGGAATCACCTCGTCGACGGTGATGCGCCGCCCGGTCTCGGCCGACAGCGAGGTGACCCCCGCGTCGGGGATGCCGCAGGGCACGATCCGGTTGAACCAGCTCAGGTCGTTGGCGCAGTTGAGCGCGAAGCCGTGCATCGTCACGCCGCGCTGCACCCGGATGCCGATCGCGCCCAGGCGCCGGTCGGGGATGCCGTGGTGGGCCTCGCCGCGCACCCAGACCCCCGGCCGCCCCTCGACCCGCCCGGCGACCACGCCGAAGTCGGCGCACACCTGGATCAGGACCTCTTCGAGGAGGCGTACGTAGGGGATGACGTCGTCGATCTTCGCGATCGGGTAGCCGACCAGCTGGCCGGGGCCGTGCCAGGTGACGCTGCCGCCCCGGTCGACGTCGATGACGGGGGTGCCGTCGGACGGCCGGTCGTGGGGGCGGGTGCGCTTGCCGGCCGTGTAGACCGGCGCGTGCTCCAGGAGGAGGGCAGTGTCGGGCAGTTCGTCGGCGACTCGACGCCGATGGACGACCCGCTGCAGGCTCCAGGCCTGTTCATAGGGGACATCGACACCAAGTCGGACGATCGCCAGCCTCACACGTCAACTGTAGACGCGAGTCGACGTGGTTCGATACGGAACTCCTTGACCCCTTCTTCACCATCTCTTTCGATCCGGTACGCGTATCCGTTGGGGTCGACCGTCACGGCCTGGATGAACTCGGTCCCGACGTAGTGGAGCGCGACGCCCTCGTCGGCTGCGTAGCCGTCGGGCAGCTCGCCCGAGGCGACCGACCTCTGCAGCAGGTCACGGCGCTGGACGTCGCTGTTGTAGTGGACCCCGCACGAGAAGGGCAGCAGCCCGAGCCCCTCGGCCCACGGCCGCAGCTCCGGCCCGAACGAGTCGGTGTTGCCGCCCACGTGCCAGCACAGCGCGCCCGCGCTCTGGCCCGACAGCACGACGCCGGCGTTCCAGGCCTCCTCCATCGCCTCGTCGAGGCCGTGCAGCCGCCACAGGGCCATCAGGTTGGCGACGCTGCCGCCGCTGACGTAGACGGCGTCCTGCTCCAGCAGCCACTCGCGCGGGTCGGCGACGTTGGGCATCGGGAACAGCGACAGGTGGCTGAGGTCGACGTCGAAGGACCGGAAGGCCTCGTACATCTTCAGCAGCCAGTCGGGCTGGTCGCCGACCGCCGTGGCGATCAGGCCCAGCTTGGGCCGGTCGACGCCGGTCAGGTCGAGCACGTAGCGGAGCAGACCGGTGGCCTCCAGCGTCCCGAACCGCTCGGTCGGGCGGAACGACCCGCCGCCGATCGCGACGATGTGCGACTGCCCGCTGCGTCCCATGCTTCACTCCCGTGTCGTCGGCCAAATGAGGGGGCCCATGCTACGGGAGACGATCCCTCACCGCAGGGCGTCTGCCAGGGCTTCCTTGATCGTGGGATGCGAGAAGTGGTGCCCGGCCGCGGTCAGCCGCGCCGGCACCGCCCGCTGCCCCATGAGGATCCCCTCCTCGGCGAACCCGCCGACGGCCGTCTTCAGCACGAACCCCGGCACGGCCAGCGGCATCGACGGCCGCTTCAGCGCCGCCGCGACCTCCTTGGTGAACGTCTTGTTGGTCACCGGCTCGGGCGCCGTCAGGTTGACCGCGCCGTCGATGTCGGCCCCCAGCAGGAACCGCGCGGCGCTCACCCAGTCGGGCACCGAGATCCACGACAGGTACTGCTCGCCAGACCCGAGGGGGGCGCCCATCCCGATCCGGAAGATCGGCAGGATCTGCCCCAGCATCCCGCCCCGCTTGGACAGCACCACTCCCGTCCGCATGGTCACCACCCGCATGCCCGACTGCCTGGCGGGCTGGGCGGCCTCCTCCCAGGCCCCGCAGACGTCGGCCAGGAACCCCGCGCCGCGCGGCGCGGTCTCGTCGACGATCCGGTCGCGGGTGTCGCCGTAGTAGCCGACCGCCGACCCCGACAGCAGCACCGACGGCGGCTTGTCCATCGCGTTGAGCGCCCTGACCAGCGTCGAGGTGCCCATCCGGCGGCTCTCGATGACCGTCCTCTTGTACGAGTCGGTCCACCGGTGGTCGCCGATCCCCGCCCCCGCCAGATGGACGATCGCCTCCACCCCCGCCAGGTCGGCCGGGTCGAGCACCCCTCCAGCGGGGTCCCACTGGACCTGTCCGGGGCTCGTGGGCGGCCGGCGGACCAGCGAGAGCACCTCGTGGCCCGACTGCCGCAGGGAGGCGGTCAGCGCCGTCCCGATGAGGCCCGAGGCCCCCGTCACCGCGATCTTCATAACCACCCCTTCGTAGCGCGCCCCCGTTTGGTGACGTACCGGGCGCAGACTCGTTCAAACGTCCGCCCCCGAACCGGGGCGGGGGGAGATCATCATCGCCGACGTGAGGCCGTGACGGCGCGGGGCGGGAGCGGGCCGTCGGCGCCGGGTGCGGTGCGGGCGGAGGCGGCGGCCGGGGCCTTGGCGGGCGGAGCCGTAACGGAGCCGAATGCGAGAACCCCCGCCCGGCCGAGCGGCCGAACGGGGGTTCTGGAGTTGCGACTAGGCCAGGCCGAGCTGGCCCTCGAAGCGGCCCTCCTCGAGACGACGCTTGATCGTCGTCAGGAAGCGGGCGGCGTCGGCGCCGTCGACCAGGCGGTGGTCGTAGGTCAGCGCGAGGTAGACCGTCGAGCGGACCGCGATGACCTCGCCCTCGGGCGAGTCGACGACGACCGGGCGCTTCACGACGACGCCGGTGCCGAGCATGCCGACCTGCGGCTTGTTCAGGATCGGCGTGTCGAACAGGGCGCCGCGGCTGCCCGTGTTCGTCAGCGTGAAGGTGCCGCCGGCGATGTCGTCGGGGCTGATCTTGTTGGTGCGGGTGCGCTCGGCCAGGTCGGCGATCTTGCGGGCCAGCCCGGCGATGTTCAGGTCGCCGGCGCCCTTGACGACCGGGACGATGAGGCCCTTGTCGGTGTCGACCGCGATGCCGAGGTTCTCGACGTCGTGGTAGGTCACCTCGCCGGTCTCGTCGTTGATCACGGCGTTGAGCTTGGGGTGGACCTTGAGGGCCTCGACCGCCGCCAGCGCGAAGAACGGCAGGAACGACAGCTTGACGCCCTCGCGGGCCTCGAACGCGCCCTTGGCCCGGTCGCGCAGCCGCGCGATGCGGGTCACGTCGACCTCGACGACCGTGGTGAGCTGGGCCGTGGTCTGCAGCGAGTCGAGCATGCGGTCGGCGATGACCTTGCGCAGGCGGGACATCTTCTGCGTGGTGCCGCGCAGGGTGGTGTCGACCTGGATCGGCGCGGGGGCGGCCGCCGCGGCGGGGGCCTGCTGCGCCGGCGCGGCCGGAGCG
>NZ_SZQA01000059.1 GCF_005233835.1 Herbidospora galbida
TGTGATGGGTTCGATGGGGATGGATTCCTTGGTCGCGGCGACGTCGCGGCGATGGATTTTCAATGGGTCAAGATCCTTCTACCACACGTTGACCTGCCGTTTAATATTGCCAACTTATCAACGGCGCGTTCATCGCGTGGGGCCTGATCACGGCACTGTTCATCCCGAGCGGCTGGATCCCGAACGAGATGTTCGCGGGCCTGGTCGATCCGATGATCAAGGTGCTGCTGCCGGTCCTGATCGGCTACACCGGCGGGCGCATGGTCCACGGCCAGCGCGGCGCCGTGGTCGGCGCGGTCGCCACGATGGGCGTCGTGGTCGGCGCCGAGGTGCCGATGTTCCTCGGCGCGATGATCATCGGCCCGCTGGCCGCGTACCTGCTGAAGCTGTTCGACGGCGCGGTCAAGGACCGCGTCCGGGCCGGCTTCGAGATGCTCGTCGACAACTTCTCGGCGGGCATCATCGGCGGCGCGGTCGCGCTGCTGGGCGTGTGGGGCATCGGCCCGATCATCGAGAAGGTCACCGAGGTGGCGGGCGACGCCGCCAACTGGCTGGTCACCGCCAACGTGCTGCCGTTGGCCTCGGTCGTCATCGAGCCCGCCAAGGTGCTGTTCCTGAACAACGCGATCAACCACGGCGTGCTGACCCCGCTCGGCGCCGCCCAGGTCGCCAAGGCCGGCGAGTCGATCCTGTTCATGCTGGAGACCAACCCGGGGCCGGGTCTGGGCCTGCTGCTGGCGTACTTCTTCTTCGGCCCGCGCGCCCTGCGGCCGAGCGCCCCGGCGGCCATCATCATCCACTTCTTCGGCGGCATCCACGAGATCTACTTCCCGTACGTGCTGATGAAGCCCCGCCTGATCCTCGCCATGATCGCCGGTGGCGCCTCCGGCATCCTCGTCTTCATCGCGACGGGGTCGGGCCTGGTGGCCTCCCCCGCTCCGGGAAGCATCTTCGCCTATCTGGCCGTTACCCCGGCGGGCGGCTACTTCGGCGTACTCGCGGGCGTCCTGGTCGCCACCGGCGTCACCTTCGTGGTCGCCTCGGCCCTCCTCGGCTTCGGCCGGGGCGAGAAGGAGGCCCCCGCGGAAGAGACCGAGCAGCCCACCACCACTCCCCAGGAGGCGTGATCCCTATGGCCGGCATCGACAGCGCGGCAGTCAAGAAGATCGTCATCGCCTGCGACGCGGGGATGGGCAGCAGCGTGATGCTGGCCTCCACGCTCCGCAAGCAGCTCAAGGGCAACGGCATCGAGGTCGTCCACTCACCGGTCGACCAGATCCCGGCCGACGCCGACGTCGTCGTCACCCACGCGGGCCTGGCCGCCCGCGCCCGCAAGTCGACGCCCGAGGGAGCGGTGCTGATCCCGTTCCAGGTGTTCATCGGCGACCCGGCGGTGACGAAGCTGGTGAACGCCATCAAGAGCGGCGGCGTGGTCGGTGGCTGACATCCCGCTCGACCCGCGCGCCATCAGGCTCGACTGCGTGGCCGAGGACCGCGACGACGCGATCCGCCAGTGCGGCGAGACGCTCGTGTCGGTCGGGGCGGCGGCGGAGCCGTACATCGCGGCGATGCTGGAACGCGAGCGCACGCTCTCCACCTACGTGGGGGAGGGCGTCGCGATCCCGCACGGCACGGTGAAGGCCAAAGAGGTCGTCCACCGCGACGCGGTCTGCGTGCTGCGCTTCCCCGGCGGCGTCGACTGGGACGGCGAACACGTCAACCTGTGCGTCGGCATCGCCGCCAAGGGCGACGGCCACGTACGCCTGCTGGCCGAACTGGCCGACATACTCATGGACCCCGACGCGGCCGAGGCTCTGCGCGAGACGGCCGACGAGGCGGAGGTCCTCCGACTCCTCATGGAGGGAACAGAATGAAGGTCGCGCGCTTCCACGCGCCCGGCGACATCCGGGTCGAAGACGCCCCGGAGCCGGTGGCGGGTCCGGGCGAACTCCTGATCCGGGTGCGCAACTGCTCCACCTGCGGCACCGACGCCAAGATCCTGAAGTTCGGCCATCACCACATCCGGCCCCCGCGCGTCATGGGCCACGAGATCGCCGGTGAGGTCGTGACCGGGACGGGCGCGTTCGAGCCCGGCGACCGGGTGCAGGTGATCGCGGCGATCCCGTGCGGGGAGTGCGGCGAGTGCACGCGGGGCCGGATGACCGTCTGCCCGAACCAGGAGTCGATGGGCTACCACTACGACGGCGGCTTCGCCGAGTACATGGTCGTCCCCGCGAAGGTCCTGGCCGTCGACGGCGTCAACCGCATCCCCGCCGGGGTGAGCTTCGCCGAGGCGTCGGTCGCCGAGCCCCTGGCCTGCGTGCTGAACGGCCAGGAACTGGCCCGGGTCGGCCCCGGCGACGACGTGGTCGTGATCGGCTCGGGCCCGATCGGCTGCCTGCACGTCCGCCTGGCCCGCGCCCGCGGCGCCCGCCGGGTGATCCTGGCCGACCTGAACCCCGACCGCCTGGAGATGGCGGCCGTCCTGGTCAACCCCGACGCCGCCCTGCACGGCGACGACGTGACCGAGGCCGTGCTCAAGCTGACCGAGGGCCGGGGCGCCGACGTGGTCATCACGGCCGCGGCCTCGGGCGCGGCCCAGGAACAGGCCCTCGGGATGGTCGCCCGCCAGGGCCGGATCAGCTTCTTCGGCGGCCTGCCGAAGGACAACCCGATCATCCGCCTCGACTCGAACCTCGTCCACTACCGCGAACTGACCATCGTCGGCGCCAACGGTTCGAGCCCCGCCCACAACAAGCAGGCCCTCGAACTCATCGCGACGGGCGCGGTGCCGGTGGCCGACCTGATCACCCACCGCCTGCCGCTCACCGATGTCCTGGAGGGCATCGGCATCGTCATGCGCGGCGAGGCCATCAAAGTCACCGTGGAGCCGTGATGCCAGAGAGAACAGTGACCGTGGCCGCCGCGACGGGCCTGCACGCCCGCCCGGCCAAACTCTTCGTCCAGGCCGCCGCCGGCACCGGCGTCCCGGTGAAGATCCGCGTCGGCGAGGGCAAGGCGGTGAGGGCCGACAGCATGCTCGCGGTCCTGTCCCTGGGCGCGACCCACGGGACCGAGGTGACGCTGTCGGCCGAGGGAGAGGGCGCCGAGGCGGCGCTGACGACCTTGGCGGAACTGCTGGAACGCGACCTCGACGCGGAGTAGGACATCGGGGACGGCCGGGCACCCATTCGGGGGGTGCCCGGTCGTCTTCTGCATTGTCCGCCGATCAGGGCGAGGTTTCCCAGAGACAGGACATCGTGTGCGGTGGACGGCCTCCGGATATCCACCCCGCACCGCACGGGCGAGGTAGTCGGTCCGGCGGAACGACGGCGCGAAGGCGGTGTCGGCCCCGGAACGGAAGACCGCGTCGACGAAACCGTCAGGGCGGCCGTCGATCTCTCCCCGCGACAGCGGCTACAACTCGATGGTCTCCGCCCTGCCGGGCAGCGCGTCGGGCAGATCGTGCAGCCCGACAGCCGGGCGGAACCCGTGAAACGGCCGGGGCGCGGCCGATGGTAAGGCCCCATGGCGAATCTGCCGAAGGTTCCGTGGTGGATCTGCCGAAGGTTCCGTGGTGGATCTGCCGGACGAGGCCGACCACCGGATTCCTGGACAGACAGGCTCAGGTCGTCGTGCGCCGGCCCGTGAGCTGGTCGAGGTTCCAGATGGTGATCTCGTACTGGTCGACCGCGCCCTCCCACATCGCGATCACCGCCTCATTCAGCGCCTGCGGGCAGTAGGCCAGGTCGTCGGACGCCGGATCGGAGAACGCCTCCAGGTGCGCGAGCACCGCCCGCTCCTCAGGCTCGTCAGACGGAGGGATGAGGCTCCGGGGCGAGTCGCCGATGGCCGTGGCGGCCTTGAGGGCGCCGAGCAGGGTGCCGTCGGAGGCGATCCGCGCCTGCCACAGCTGCCATTCCGGCTCGCCGGGGTGCTTGTCGAGCAGCATGGCCAAATCGGCCCCCCGGACGATCCCCGGCTTGGCGAACACCGAAACCGAGGCGACGAGCCCGTCGTCGAAATCGGCCGGGTCGACCTCGAAGAGTGAGCCGCTCGCGTCGAACACCAGGTCGGCGTAGCCGTCGAGCAGGATCAGCACCTGGGGATGGCTGACCGTCTCCCGCCCCGACAGCGCCTCCCGGCTCACCCACCCGGGGTGGCGGTCGAGACCGGTCTCGTAGAGCCAGTTGCCGCCGTAGAACGCCCCGTAGGTCGCGGTGGCGTCGTGGTCGGCGAGCGGCCGGCCGAGCAGCTGCCCGAAGGCGTGCGTCAGCGCGATGTCCCAGGCGGAGGGCACGATGGGAAAACTCCTTCGAAGGATCAGGACGAGGGGTAGAGCTCCGGCCACAGCACGATCTCATGGCTGTCGACCAGAGACTTCGGGGCCGTCATGCACCACGCCTCGGTCACCAGCTCGAACAGCTCGTCGGCCTCGATCCGGTCGAGGTGGACGACCACCCAGCCGGTCGACTCCGTCGTGAACTGCACCTCGAAGACGTCGGGACGCTCGGCCACCAGGGCGGCCTGTTCTTCGATGGTCGACTTGAGGCCCACGGTCTGGGTGCGTTCCCACACGTAGCCGAAGCCCTTGCCGCGCACCTTGAGGGCCACCCAGTCGCCGCCGAAGCTCTGCTTCACCTCGGGCAGATGGTCAAGCATCTTCAGGAAATCGTCCACGCTCACCGCCATGCCCCCTAGGGCTACCAGACCCCACCGACATTTTCAGCCGTCGAGCAGACCCAGCAGATCGGACAACTGCCGGCGCTGTTCGTCCGAAAGTACGGAGAAGACCTCCGCCGCGGCCTCCCGCCGCGCCACACGCGCCTTCTCGTGGACGGACAGCCCGGCGGGGGTGACGGAGACGAGGGTGGAGCGCCGGTTGGTGGGGTCGACGGTTCGCACCACGAGGCCGGACGACTCCAGGGCGTCCACGACCGAGGTCAGGGAACGGGGGACGATGCCGAGCAGTTCGGCGAGCCGGGCCATGCGCAGCGGCTCGCCGGCGGAGACCAGAGCGCGCAGGGCGCGCGACTGGCCCGGGTTGACGCCCAGGGGTTCGAGGCGTTCGCGGAATCCGCGCCTGATGCGGTGGTCGACCCGGTGGACCAGCTCGAACAGTTCTCCGTCGGACAAAGCACTCGCCTCAAGGAATGAATGTGAGCTAACCTCCGTTTGAGTGTACATCATGGACAATGAACCCCGAGCGCCGTTGGGGCGCGTCATCCGCCTGTTCAGGCCCTACCGCCGCAAGCTGGGCGCGGTCGGGGCGCTGATCGTGCTGTCGTCGGTGGTGTCGCTGGCCTCGCCGTTCCTGCTGCGGGAGATCCTGGACGTCGCCCTGCCCAACCGCGACGCGCGGCTGCTGTCGATGCTGGCCCTCGGCATGATCGTGATCGCCGTCACCACCAGCGTGTTCGACGTGCTGCAGACGTTCATCTCGACGACGGTCGGCCAGCGGGTCATGCACGACCTGCGCAAGTCCGTCTACAACCACCTCCAGCGGATGTCGCTGGCCTTCTTCACCCGGACCAAGACCGGTGAGGTCCAGTCGCGGATCGCCAACGACATCGGGGCCATGCAGGCCGTGGTGACGACCACGGCGACCTCGTTCATCTCCTACCTGACCTCGGTGATCGCCACGATCGCGGCCATGGTGGCGCTCGACTGGCGGCTGACGCTGATCTCCCTCGGGCTGCTGCCGGTGTTCGTGTGGATCAGCCGGAAGGTCGGCAAGGAGCGGCGGCGGATCACCACGCAGCGCCAGATCAAGATGGCGTCGATGGCCTCGATGGTGCAGGAGTCGTTGTCGATCAGCGGGATCCTGCTGGGGCGCACGATGGGACGTACCGGAACCCTCACCGACCGGTTCGCCGCCTCCTCCGACGACCTCGCCGACCTGGAGGTCAGGTCGTCGATGGCGGGACGGTGGCGGCAGTCGTCGATCCAGATCGTGATGGCGGCCATGCCGGCGGTCGTCTACTGGGCCGTCGGGTGGACCGGCGCGGTGTCGGTCGGCACGCTGGTGGCGTTCACCACCCTGCAGACCTCGATGTTCCGGCCGTCGGTGCAGCTGCTGCAGCTCGGGGTCGAGGTGCAGAGCTCGATGTCGCTGTTCGGGCGGATCTTCGAATACCTCGACCTCAAGGTCGACATCCGCCCCGGCGACCGAGTGCTCGACCGGGTCAAGGGCGACGTCCGGTTCGAGGACGTCGACTTCTCCTACGGCGCCGGCCCCACCCTCACCGGCATCGACGTCGCGGTGCCGCCCGGCACCCGGCTGGCGATCGTGGGCGAGACCGGATCGGGCAAGACCACCCTCAGCTACCTGCTCCCCCGCCTCTACGACGTCACCTCCGGCCGGGTCACCGTCGACGGCGTCGACGTGCGCGACCTGACCTTCGAGTCGCTGGCCGAGACGGTCGGCGTGGTCTCCCAGGAGACCTACCTCTTCCACGCCTCGGTGGCCGACAACCTGCGCTTCGCCAACCCCGACGCGACCGACGAGGAGCTCCACGCGGCGGCCCGCGCGGCCCGCATCCACGACCACCTCATGTCACTGCCCGAGGGGTACGACACCCTCGTCGGCGAGCGCGGCTACCGCTTCTCCGGCGGCGAGAAGCAGCGCCTGGCCATCGCGCGGACCCTGCTGCGCAACCCTCCGGTGCTGATCCTCGACGAGGCCACCAGCTCCCTCGACACCCAGACCGAGCGGGCCGTCCAGGAGGCCCTGGACGAACTGGCCGAAGGCCGCACCACCCTGACGATCGCCCACCGGCTGTCGACGGTCCGCGACGCCGACCAGATCATCGTCCTGGACGCCGGCCGCATCGTGGAGCGCGGCACCCACGACGAACTGCTCGCCCTGGGCGGCCACTACGCGGCCCTGGTCAACCGCGACGAGCTCACCCTGACAGCGACTGAAGCGGCAGGCTGATCACCAGATAGGCCAGGCCCGCCAGCGGCACCGCCGCCAGCGAGGTCAGCCCGACCTCCCGCGCCGTGCGGGCCAGAAGCGGCACGAGCAGGAAGACCGCCAGGCAGGCCCAGGCCTGCGGAGCGTACTCCAGGACGAACGCGTAATGGGCGGCCTCCATCCCGAAGACCCCCGCCAGCGCGGCCAGACCGCCGACCCGCTGCCACCGCGCCACACCGCGCCGCCACCACAGTCCCGCGACCCCGAACACCGGCCCGGCGACGCACGCCATGACCACCCAGACCAGCGGCCAGTAGAAGTTTCCCATCCCGTCGCGGCCGAACTCGGCGTAGCCGTAGTAGCCGACGACGAGCCCGAGCTCGGCGGCGAGCCCGGCCAGCAGCGCGTGATGCAGCGCGGAACGGTCACGCGGCGCCGGCGTTGTTCCCGGTCCGTAGGCGGTGAATCCCCTCGGCGGGGCCCCGGCCGCCAGCGCGCCCGCCACGAACGCCGCCACCGACCACACCGCGCCCGAGTTGGCGATCTGGTTCCAGGCCCCGGGCAGCCGGCCCTGCCCCAGGTTGGTCAGCACCCCCGCGGCGAGTCCCGCCCCCAGCGCGATCGGCACCGCCCGCCGCCACCGGGCCTGGTTCGTCATCACGTTGCGGCACTCTACTCCCCCGCAAATTAGCCAAAAAATGGGATAATTCGGATGGTGAAGTTACGACACGCTCTAGTCGTCCGAGGCGGCTGGGAGGGCCATGAGCCCGTCGCCGCCACCGATCTCTTCCTCCCCCACCTCTCCCAAGAGGGGTTCACCCTCACGGTCGAGGACTCCCCCGCCCCCTACGCCGACCCCGATTTCATGGCGGGGGTCGATCTGGTCGTCCAGTGCTTCACGATGGGCACGATCACCCGCGAGCAGACCACCGGGCTCTCCCGGGCGGTCGCGGCGGGCACCGGGTTCGCGGGCTGGCACGGGGGCATCGTCGACTCCTTCCGCGCCGAGCCCGACTACCTCCACCTGACCGGCGGGCAGTTCGCCTGTCACCCCGAGGCCGGCGGGGAGACCTTCGTCCCGCACCGGATCGAGATCACCGACCCCGATCACCCGATCACCAAGGGGATCGCCGACTTCGACCTGGTCACCGAGCAGTACTGGGTGCTGACCGACCCGTACAGCACCGTTCTCGCCACCACCACCCATGCCGCGCAGGGGCCGTGGAAGCAGCCGGTCACCGTGCCGGCCGTGTGGACCCGCGAGTGGGGCGAGGGCCGCGTCTTCGTCGCCACGCCGGGCCACGACCTGGCCACCCTCCGGCACGACAGCGTGCGGACCCTGGTCGAGAGGGGGCTGGCATGGGCGAGCCGGTGAAGGTGGGGATGATCGGCTGCGGCAAGGTCTCGGTGCAGTACACGACGACCCTTGCGAACCTTCCGGGTCTGGTCCTGTACGCCGTCGCGGATCTCGACCCCGCCCGCGCCCTGGCCGCCGCCACCGAAACGGGCGCGCGGTCTCTCGGCGTCGACGACCTGATCGACGCCTGCGACCTGGTCGTCAACCTCACCATCCCAGCCGCGCACACCGAGGTCGCGCTCCGGGCCATCGCGGCGGGCAAGGACGTCTACGGCGAGAAACCCCTGGCCGCGACGCTCGACGAGGCCAAGACGATCATCGCCAAGGGCGCCGGGGTCAAGCTCGGCTGCGCCCCCGACACCGTCCTCGGCACCGGCTTCCAGACCGCCCGCCACCACCTCGACGCCGGTCTCATCGGCCGACCGGCGGCGGCCGTCGCGACCATGGTCACCGGGGGGCCGGAGCCGTGGCATCCCGATCCCGACTTCTACTACCGGCCGGGCGGCGGGCCGCTGCTCGACATGGGGCCCTACTACGTGACGGCCCTGGTGGCGCTGCTCGGGCCGGTCGTGTCGGTGATCGGGGCGTCGAGCCGCGCCCGGTCGGAACGGGTGATCGGCAGCGGCCACCGGCAGGGCGAGCGGCTGCCGGTCACCACCGACACGCACGTCACCGGGGTCCTCACGCACGCCTCCGGCGCCCTGTCGACGCTGATCATGTCGTTCGACGGCGCGACCTCCCGAGCGCCCAACATCGAGGTGCACGGCGAGCTCGGCACGATGATCGTCCCGGACCCCAACCGGTTCGACGGCGACGTGCTGGTCCACCGTGTCGGCGGGACGTGGGAGACGCTCCCGGTGGCCGCCGGCTACCGGGACACCGGGCGCGGCATCGGCGTGTACGACCTCGTCACCGCCCCCCGCCCGCGCGCGTCCGGGGAGGTCGCTCTGCACGTGCTCGACGTGATGGAGTCACTCCTCCGGTCGGCCGCCACCGGGCGGGCGGAGACGGTGGAGAGCACCTGCGAGAGGCCGGAGCCGGTCCCGCTTCAGTCTCTCGTGTGATGGTCGGCGGCGAGTGACTGGTATTCGATGATGTCGTCGGCCGTGATCAGGCCGTCTTGGATGGCGCGGGCCAGCAGGGTCGTCTTGGTCGGGGCGGCCCTGCCGGTGCTGGCGTACTTCACCCGCGCGCGTTCGATGTACTGCTTCACGGTCGCCTCGGAGATGCCCATGCGCAGCGCGACCGACTGCTTGTTCATGCCCTGGAACCACAGCAGCAGCGCCTCGCGCTCGCGGGCCGACAGCATCGGCCGGGACGTCTGCCCGTCGGCCGCCACCAGCGCCCCGGCCATCACCGGCGGGACGTAGGGCCGGTCGCGGGCGACGGCTACGATCGTGTCGACGCAGTGCTCCTTGGTCTCGTTCTTGGCGATGAACGTCGAGGCGCCCGCCTGGAGCACCGCCATCACGGTCGCGTCGTCCTCGTGCACCGAGTAGACGACCACCCGGCGCCCGGCCGCGACCAGTTCGGGGATGCGCGGCAGCGAGTTGACGCCGTTGTCGAGCTCCAGGTCGAGCAGCAGCACGTCGGCGTGCGCGCCCGCGCCGTCGAGGACCGAGTCGACCGTGTTGCCGCTGGCCACGATCTCGACCCGCTTCCCGGGGTCGGCGGCCACCCACGACCGGATGCCCTCCAGCACGACCGGCGTGTCCTCCACCACCGCGAGGGTCACGGGGCGGTCCAGCGGCTCTCTATCCACAGTTGGGATCCTCCGTTCTCGGCTTCGACGCGGGTGGCGACGTTGGTGGCGACGTTGGCGGCGCGGGACCCGTCGGCCACCGGCAGCGACGGGGCGTCGGTCAGGACGCTGACGATGACCTCGCGCGGCGTCGCGACGAGGGTGACCCTGGCCTGGCGGCGGGCCCGCGCCATGCCCTCGATGGGGGCCTCGACGAGCGCGCGGCGGACCTCCAGCGGCAGCGGCGGCACGGTGCCCGCGGTCAGGAAGAGCACCACGACGCCGCGCCGTTCGACGTCGAACGCGCAGGCCCGCAGGGTGTGCAGGAGCGGGTCGGGGGCGTCGTCGGTCTCGGCGATCAGGCGGCGCAGGCGGGCCGCGCCGACGGCGCTCTCGTGCCGCACGTCGGGGTCGGCGGGGTCGGCGCCCCCGGCGAGCAGGTTCAGCACCGGCGCGACGGCCGAGCGCACTTCGGCGTAGCGGGCCAGCCGGTCGGCGTGGACCTGGTCGGCGGCCTTCTGGGCGGCCTCGGCGCGGGCGGTCCGGTTGGAGTTCTCCACCGCCCACCGGGCGGCCAGGTCGAGGGCGTGGCCGCCGGCGCTCGCGCCCGCCTGGAGGGTGATCGCGCCGACGCTGACGACGAGGAACTTGCTCAGCGACCGGGGGTCGAGCGCCCCGGCCAGCGCCAGCCCGGCCAGCGTGACGACCACGTTGGCCAGCAGGAACACGCTCAGGTCGCGCAGCCAGGTCGGCCGGGGCCAGAACACGATCATGGCCAGCCAGCCGACCGAGCCCCAGGCCCAGTCGGCGGCGTTCACGACGTCGCCCGGTTCGCAGGCGGCCATCACCATCGCCGACACGGCCAGCGCGCCGGCCGCGTAGGGCCAGACGCCGAGGCGGAGCGGCTGTTCGCCGAGCAGGGCTATGGCGGCGACCACGGCGATCGCGGCGTACAGGACCCAGGCGAGCGCGGCCAGCCACGGGAACCGGTAGGAGTCCCAGAAGCCGACCGTGCCGACGAGGTCGAAGCCGAGGTGCCAGGCGGCGACGACCGACACGGCGGCGCGGCGGGCGCCGAGGCTGTAGCTGCGGCGGACGCTCGTCTCCGAGGCGGTCACGGCGCCCACCTGAGGGTGACCTTGGTGCCCTGCGGGCCCGACTCGACCACGCCCCGGCCGCCGACCATCTCCATGCGGGCCAGGATCGACACCCGCAGGCCGTAGCGGTGGTCGGGGACGTCGGCCGGCTCGAAGCCCATCCCCCGGTCGCGCACCTCGACGACGACCTCGTCGCCGGTCACGGTCAGCGTGACGGCGGCGACGGTGACGTTGGCGTGCCGCACGACGTTCGCGATCGCCTCGGCGACGGCTTCGAGGAAGGCCTCGGCGACCTCCCAGGGCACCGACACCGGCGTCAGCCGCGTGTGGATGGTGAGCCCCGACCGCGCCGCCCCGGCGGCCAGCCGCTCGTGCAGCGGCACGTGGTCGGGGCCGGTGCCGCCACCCTCGGACATGCGGTCGAGGTCGGCCAGGTGGCGGGCGGCGGTCTCGCGCAGCATGGGCGAGGTCGCGGCGATGCCGCCGGCGCCGATCATCATGAGAGTGGCCAGCACGCTGCCGTGCATGCGGCTGTTCTGGGCGCGTTCGTCGCGGCGGCGTTCGCGTTCGACGGTGGCCTTCTCCTCGGCGTCGCGGGCCGCCGCGAGCTCCCGGTCGGCGTTGGCCGCCCCCCTGCGGAGCAGGCTCATCAGCACGGCCGTCGCCCCGACCTGCAGCACGTGGATCCCGGCCACCGCGAAGGCGCCGGAGCCGTAGAGGTGCGCGAGGACCACCAGGAGCCCGGCCGGGACGGCCGGACCGGCCCGCCAGGCCAGGTTGACCGCCACGATCGTCATGGTCACCAGCCCGCCGACCCAGCTGGCGCTGTCGCCGATGAGCGTGCGCGCGACGAGCTCCCGCTGGAAGACACACAGGGCGGAGGTGATGAGCACCTCGACCGTGATCACCCAGGGCAGCAGGCCGTAGGTCCAGCCCGCCCAGGTGAAGAAGAAGCTCCAGCACAGCAGCCCGGCCACGGCCGGGACCAGCACGGTGGGATCGACCGGCGGGGCCAGCCCCATCAGCGCCGCCGCGGCCGCGACGACCCCCGCGACGCCCCGCATGACGGACCCGCAACGGGCGGTCACCCGGTCGAGCGCGGCCGTCGCCGGCATGCGACCGCCCGCGTCGAGCCGAACACCCAATGCCATCAGACGCCCCACTCGGAAGGCCGGATCATGACCGCGCCCTGAGAGTGTAGAGCCGTTCGTCCGGCTGTCGGCCGAACGACCGTCATAGGTACGCGTCTGTAACCCGGTCTAATTGAGACGATATTCGTCACGGGTGAAGGGCCGGGCAACATGCAGTACGCGACGGAGAGCGAGATCCGCTCGACGATCACCTCGGCGCGCGTCACGGATCCGGGGATCGCGATCCAGTTCGACGACCGGGTGAGCCGCGGCGACCTGCCCGCCCTGGTCAGCCTGATCGCCAGCATCGTCCGGCTGTTCCTGGGCCTGGCCAAGAAGATCGACGACGAGACCGCCTCGCGGGTGGCGCGCTCCTACCTCGCCTGAACGCATGGGTTCATGGCGTTTCATCCGGACCGAGGCGCTGCGCCGGGCCCTGGCCTGAGACGCCGCGAAATTGTCGGTGGCCGAATCTAGGCTGCCGCGTGTGAACCGTACGGATCGGCTATACGCCCTCGTCGAGGAACTGCGGGCCGTCTCGCCCCGGCCCCGGTCGGCCCGTGAGCTGGCCGAGAGGTTCGAGGTGAGCGTGCGCACCATCGAGCGCGACGTGGCCGCGCTCCAGGAGGCCCGCGTCCCCATCTACGCCGAGTTCGGCCGCCGGGGCGGCTACGTGCTCGACAAGCGCATGTCGCTGCCGCCGCTCAACTTCACCCCCGAGGAGGCGGTGGCCATCGCCGTCGCCCTCAGCCATGAGGAGCTCCCCTTCGCCGAACAGGCCAGGAGCGCCCTGCGCAAGGTGATGGAGGCGATGCCCGACGGCGAGGGCGAACGCGCCCGGGCCCTGGCCGAACGGGTGCAGCTGATCCGCGAAGACGACCGCCCCGCCGGCCCGATCGCGACGGTCGTCGACCAGGCCGTCCTGACGGGCGGCGTCCTGCGCATCGGCTACGCCGACGCCAAGGGCGTGCCGACCGAGCGCGAGGTCGAGCCGGGAGTCTTCGTCGGCAACCGCCGCGGCGAGTGGTATCTGGTGGGCTGGTGCCGTCTGCGCGAGGCCGTGCGGGTGTTCCGCCTCGACCGCATCGTGGGCGCCGAGGCCACCGGCGAACGCGCCCCGGCCCGGCCCCCGGCGACCTTCGCCCCGGAGACCGGGCTGCTGCGCCAGCCCGTCCTGAACTGAACACCCGGCCGGAGACGGCGAAAAACCGACAGGGGGTTGTCGCGACCGACACGACGGGCAGCTTTTCGGCGTCTACGGGCCGCAGGGAGCGCGACCGCAGCCATCACTCTCAGTAATGGTGAAAATGTCGTGAATTCGATTAGAAATAACGCCGGGACAATAGCCGGTCGATCTCTACCACGCCGGCCGGGGCCGGGAGAATGAATTCATTCTCCCGGCGTCCCGCTGGCGAGACATTCAGTTGCGGCGCTTCAGCGGTTCCCACCAGGCCCGGTTCGCCGTGTACCACTCGACGGTCCGGGCCAGGCCCTCGGCGAAGTCCACCGACGGCGTGAAGCCCAGTTCGGTCCTGATCTTCGTCGTGTCGACGGCGTAGCGGCGGTCGTGACCCTTGCGGTCGGCGACCGGGCGGATCATCTCCTCGCCCGCGCCGACGAGGTCGAGCAGCCGCCGGGTCAGGTCGCGGTTGGTCAGTTCGACGCCGCCGCCGACGTTGTAGACCTCGCCGGGCCGGCCTCGGTCGGCGACGAGCTGGATGGCGCGGCAGTGGTCGTCGACGTGCAGCCACTCGCGCACGTTGAGGCCGTCGCCGTAGAGCGGGACCGGTTCGCCGTCGAGGAGGTTGGTCACGAACAGCGGGATCAGCTTCTCGGGGAACTGGTGGTGCCCGTAGTTGTTCGAGGCCCGCGTGACGCACACCGGCAGGCCGTGGGTGCGAAAGTAGGCCCTGGCCAGCAGGTCGGATGCGGCCTTCGAGGCGGCGTAGGGCGAGTTGGGCTCAAGGGGGTGGTCTTCGGGCCAGCTGCCCTCCTCGATGGAGCCGTACACCTCGTCGGTGGAGACGTGCACGAAGCGGGGGACCTCCAGCTCCAGCGCGGCCTGCAGGAGCGTCTGGGTGCCGGCCACGTTGGTGGTGACGAACTCCGACGCCCCGGCGATCGAGCGGTCGACGTGGGATTCGGCCGCGAAGTGGACGACCAGTTCGGCGCCGCGCATCACGTCCACGACTGTCTCGCGGTCGCGGATGTCGCCCTTCACCAGCCGGAAGCCCCTGTGGCCAGCCACCTCGGCCAGGTTGCGCTCGTCGCCGGCGTAGGTGAGGGCGTCGAGCACCGTGATGTCGGCGCCGGCGCGCACCGCGCCGCGGACGTAGTTGGAACCGATGAAACCGGCGCCACCGGTCACCAGGACGCGCATCGGCACACCTCTCTCGGAAATTGTCCCGCCATGGCGAGACGTCACTTCACGAATATCGCATCCGCGATTATCGACGAGAAATTGGAGGCCCGCCGGAAGCTGCGGCACGCTTCCTTTCATGAGCCAATCGCGAACGGAGTTGCGGCCACCGGAACAGCGCGTCGAGCGCCGTTCGGTGACGTGGTGGACGTTACGCGCGGTGATCGGCGGCGGCCTGCTGACCGGCCTGCTCGCGTACCTGACGGCGACGCTGCCCGACGCCCGCCCGTGGCTGGGGCCGCTGCTGGCGGCGGCGGCCGTGGTGTCCCTCGTCTACGTCGGCGTGATGCCGGCGGTGCGCTACCGCGTCCACCGCTGGGAGACGACCGGCGAGGCGGTGTACGCCCTGTCGGGCTGGGTGGTCCGCGAGTGGCGGGTCGCCCCCATCTCGCGCATCCAGACCGTCGACACCAAGCGCGGCCCCCTCCAGCAACTCCTGAGGCTGGCCACCGTCACCGTCACCACCGGCTCGGCCCACGGCCCGGTGCGGATCACCGGCCTCGACCAGGACGTCGCCGCCCGGGTGGCGCGGGACCTCACCGAGATCACCCGGCGCACCCCCGGGGACGCCACGTGACCAGCGTGGGCACCCCGCCTGCCGCCCCCGTCACCGCCGAGGCGCCGATGCGGCGGCTCGACCGGCGCATGATCTGGGTGGACGCGATCCAGATGGTCATCTCGCTCATCCCGACCGTGGTCGCCCTGGCCGTCTTCAAGGTGGAACCCCGGCCACAGGTGATCTGGCCGGCCGCCCTGGTTGCCGTGCTCGGGGTGGTGACGGCGGTCAACGACCTGTTCCGCTGGCTGAAGACCCGCTACCGGGTGACCCCCGACCGGGTCGAGGTGCGCACCGGGCTGCTGGTGCGCAGCAACCTGTCGGTCCCCCGCGACCGGATCCGCAGTGTGGAGAGCACCGCCAACCTCAAGCAGCGCCTGGCCGGGCTGCGCGTCGTCACGATCGGCACCGGCCGGCACGCCTCGGCCGGCGAGGCGACGATCGAGCTGAACGCGGTCCGCCGCGAGACGGCGGAGGAACTGCGGCGGCTGCTGCTGCGGGGCGCGGACCGGCCCGACGACGCGACGGTTCTGGCCGAGCTACGCTGGCGGTGGCTGCTCTACAACCTGGTCAACATCTGGGCGTTCCTGACGGCGATGTTCGTCATCTGGAGCGCCTACTGGCTGCTCAACAACTTCGGCGTCGAACTCGACACGTGGGTGCTGGGCCTGGCCGACTGGGAGGCGCTCGGTCCGGGGGTGACGATCGCGGTCGCGACCGCCGCCGTCGGCCTGATCGGCGTCGCCGGGCTGGTCATCGGCTTCGTCACCGAGTTCTGGGAATTCCGGCTGACCCGGGTGCGGACCGCCGCGGGCACGGCCCTGCGCACCACGAACGGGCTGCTGCGGACGCGGGAGGTGAACCGCGACGACAACCGGCTGCGGGGTGTGCACATCGGCGAGCCGCTGTTCTGGCGGTGGATGGGCGCCGCCGACACGGCCGTCATCTCGACCGGGCTGGCGAAGGCGGGGATGGGCGCGGAGCCCGCGTCCACGATCCTGCCGCGCGGCCCGATCGCGGAGGCGCTGCGGGTGGCCCGGCTGGTGCTCGGCGGCGACGACCGGCCGTTCGAGGCCCCGCTGCGCCCGCACCCGCGCCGCGCGCTGCGGCGGCGGGTGATCTGGGCGCTCAACACGACCGGCGCGCTGACCGTGCTACTGCTCTGGCTCGACCTCACGGTCGAGGCCCTGCCCGGCGGGTTGTGGCTCGCCGGGCCGGGCGTCGCGCCAGTGGCGGTGCTCGCCGCCGTCGTCGCCTACCGCGCGCTCGGGCACACCGTCCACGGGCGCTACCTGGTGACCCGCTCGGGGCTGCTGACCCGCTCGACCGATGCCCTCGACCGTTCCGCCGTCATCGGCTGGAAATTCCGCCAGTCGCTCCTGCAACGCCGCCTGAACCTGGTCACGGTCATCGCCACGACGGCCGCCGGATACGGCCGTTACAAAGCGCCGGACCTGGACCTGCACGACGGCGTCGAATTCGCCGACAGGGCCACCCCCGACATGCTCACGCCCTTTATCACGCGCATTCCCCCGCGCCGATGAATGTGCAGGAAACCGATGCAGAAGATATCTCTTTCCACGAATCTGAAAGTGAGTTCCCTCGGTCTGGGCTGCAGTTCCATGTCCCATGGATACGGCCCCAGGGAACGCGACGACGAGACCTCGAAGGCCGTCATCCGGCGGGCCGTCGAATTCGGCGTCGACCTGTTCGACACCGCCGACGTCTACGGCCCGTGGACGAACGAGGAACTGCTCGGCGAGGCGCTGGAGGCGCATCGCGGCGACGTGATCGTCGCGACCAAATGCGGCCTGGTCGCCGGGCCCGGCGGGAAGTTCAGCCGCGACGGCAGCCCGGCCCATCTGCGCCGGGCGTGCGAGGGGTCGCTGAAACGGTTGCGGGTCGAGGCGATCGACCTCTACCAGCTGCACCGGGTCGACCCGGCGGTGCCGATCGAGGAGACCTGGGGCGCGCTCGCCCAGCTCGTCGCCGAGGGCAAGGTGCGCAACCTCGGCATCTCCCACGCCACGGTCGCCGAACTCGACCTGGTACACCGCGTCCACCCGATCGCGGCGGTGCAGTACGAGCTCTCGGTGTGGGCCAAGCACAACCGGGCCGACGTGCTGCCGTGGTGCCGGGAGAACGGCGTCGGGTTCCTGGCGTTCGCGCCGATCGGGCGGGGGTTCCTGGCCGGGCGGGTGACCGGCGCCTCGCTCGACGAGGGCGACTCGCGGGCCCGCGACCCCCGGTTCGGGGCCGAGGCGGCCCGGGTCAACGAGGCGATCGTGGCGGGGCTGCGGGTGGTGGCGGCCCGCCACGACGCCACCCCGGCCCAGGTGGCGATCGCCTGGGCGCTGGCCCAGGGCGACAACGTGGTGCCCATCCCCGGCACCCGGACCATGCGCTGGCTGCACGAGAACGTCGCCGCCGCCGACCTGCGCCTGACGCCGGAGGACCTGCGCGAGATCGAGGACCTGCCCGCCCCGATGGGCTACATGAGCTGGGACAACGCCCGTTTTCCCGCGTTCCCGGCCGGCTGATCGTCCCGCTGGCGAGACAGCCCGTACGAAGGAGGTATCCCGTGCTCTTCCCGCACACCCGGTCGCGGCGGGTGACACTGTCGCCGGCCTCGTCCCTCGACGGGGCGGCGTTCTTCCGCGCGCTGCTCGAATCGGGGCTGGAGAGCTTCCGGTTCGCGGCCAACGCGTCGGAGGGTTTCAAGCGGCTCGACGCGATGTTCCTGGTGCGCCGGAACACCACCGGCGACGTCCTCGGATTCAGCACCCTGCACGGCCTCTCGACCGCCGGGCACATTCGCAACGGCGTTTACCTCGACCCCGCCCGGTCGAAACTCGGAATCGGCTCCGAGGCGGTTCAGCTCACCATCAACTACGCGTTCGCCGCGTTTCCCATCGAGCAGATGATCGTGCAGACGACGGAGGCGAGTTTCGCCCGCTTCGGCCTCGGCGACGACGAGACGCAGAAAGAGGGCGTGCTGCCCGAGCATCTCTACTTCCGCGGCCGGTTGTGGGATCTGCACAGTTACCGCATTCACCGGCACGACTGGGAAAGTTATGTCGACTGGTCGCCCGACCGGCTTTCTCCGCTTGATGCCGTGCTGCCCGCGCCTTTAACGTGGCGCGACGTCCCGAATTGAATTCCGCGCCTTTGTTAGGAAGTCCTGTGACGAAAAGCATCGCAAAACCGCTCGTGGTGGTGCTCGGTTCCTCGGGCCTCCTCGGCACCGCCGTGACGAGGCTGCTGGCGGAGCGCCCGATCCGGCTGCGCGCGGTCGGCCGACGGGAGACCGCCGTGCCCGCCGGGTGCCGGGCCGAGGTCGAGGTCCGCACCGCCGACCTGACCGAGGGCGCGAACCTGGCCGAAGCCGTGGCCGGAGCCGACGCGATCGTGCACCTGGTGGCGCACATCGCCGGTCCGGGCACGTGGCGGGTGGCCGAGGGCGACAAGGTGGCCGAGCGGGTGAACGTGGGGCTCGTCCACGATCTCATCGAGGTGGCGGGAAACCGCGCGAGACCGCCGATCGTGGTGTTCGCCGGGTCGATGTCCCAGGCCGGGAAGGCGATGGCCGAGTCGGCCGACGGCAGCGTGCCCGACCAGCCGCTGACCGAGTACGACAAGCAGAAGCTCGCCGCCGAGCAGGCGCTGGAGGCGGCCACCGAACGCGGGCTCGTGCGGGGCACGACGCTGCGCCTGGCCACCCTGTTCGGGCAGGGCACCGACCCGACCCACCTCGACCGGGGCGTGGTGGCGGCGATGAACCGCCGCGCGTGGGCCGGGCAGCCGCTGACGATGTGGCACGACGGGACGGTCAAGCGCGACCTGCTCTGCGTCGACGACGCGGCCCGCGCGTTCCTGGCCGCCCTCGACCACCCCGAGGTGGTCTCCGGCAGGCACTGGCTGGTCGGCAGCGGCAACGTGATCAGCATCGGCGAGTTGTTCCACACGATCGCGAAGGCGG
Organism: Herbidospora galbida; assembly: GCF_005233835.1. Taxonomy (GTDB): domain Bacteria; phylum Actinomycetota; class Actinomycetes; order Streptosporangiales; family Streptosporangiaceae; genus Herbidospora; species Herbidospora galbida. The sequence goes on from NZ_SZQA01000059.1 coordinate 19,196, forward strand.
TGTCGGCGGTGTCGGGCGAGCCGCCCGTGCCGGTCATCTCGGTGCCGCCGGCCGACCACTCGACCGAGACCGACATGCTCGACTTCGCCCTCGACCCGAGCGCCTTCCAGGCCGCCGTCGGGTGGCGTCCGCGCGAGCCGCTCCAGGAGGCGCTGGAGCGCACCGCCGTGGCCTTCGCCGGAGAAAAGTAGACATGCGGGTGCTGTTCGCCGGATATCCGGAGAAGACCCATTTTCTGGCGATGGCACCGCTCGCCTGGGCGCTGCGCACGGCCGGGCACGAGGTGGTCTTCGCCAGCCAGCCGTCGTTCGCCGGGGTGATCAACCAGGCGGGCCTGACGGCCGTGCCGGTCGGCCGGAACAGCGACCACGCCCGCATGATGCAGCTCGACCGGCGCGCGTCCGCCTCAGGGCGTCAGGGGTTCCCCGAGCCCTACGACGCGACGGAGGACACCCCGGCCGAGGCCCTCGTCGAGGGCTACCGGCACGCGGTGACCTGGTGGCACAAGATGGAGAACCTGCCGCTGGTCGCCGATCTGGTGGCCTTCGCGCGGGCCTGGCGGCCCGACCTGGTGGTCTGGGAGCCGACGACGTTCGCGGCCCCGATCGCCGCGCGGGCGTCCGGGGCGGCGCACGCCCGGCTGCTGTTCAGCCTCGACATCTACGGCCTGACCCGGCGGCTGTTCCTCGGCAAGGCCCCGGCCGCCGATCCGATGGCGGAGTGGCTGGGGGCGTACACCCCCTTCGGGGAGGACCTGGTCACGGGCCACTTCACCATCGACCAGCTGCCGCCGTCGCTGACCAGCCACGCCCCCGGCCTGACCTACCTGCCGCTGCGCTACACGCCCTACGGCGGCCCGGCGACCGTGCCGTCCTGGCTCCGCGCGAAACCGGCCCGCCCCCGCGTAGCCCTCACCCTCGGCCTGGTCACGGCCGAGAAGTTCGGCGGCTACCCGATCGACCTCCCGGCGACCCTCGCCGAACTGGCCGAGCTCGACGTCGAGGTGGTGGCCACCATCCCGGAGAGCCACCGGCCCGCCACCGCTCCGAAAAACGTCCGGTTCGTCGAGTACGTCCCCCTCCAGCCCCTCGCCGCGACGTGTGCGGCCGTCATCCACCACGCCGGGTTCGGCACCCTCTCGACGGCCGCGCGGCACGCCCTCCCCCATCTGATCGTCCCCGGCGACGTCGACGGGCCCGCGCTCGCGCGGCGGCTGGCCGAGCAGGGCTGCGCGATCACCGTCACGGGCGGCGAGTCCGTCGGCGACCGGCTGCGGACGCTGCTGGAGACGCCGTCGTTCCGGGAGCGCGCCGAGGCGCTCCGGGCCGAGATCGACGCCGTGCCCTCCCCCAACGACCTCGTCCCGGCGCTGGCCGAACTGACCGCGCGCCACCGGGCCGCCTGAAAGGTTGCGCGATGCGTGTCCTGTTCACGACCTACGCCGAGAAGACCCACTTCCTGGCCATGGCGCCGCTCGCGTGGGCGCTGCGCACGGCCGGGCACGAGGTGGTCGTCGCCAGCCAGCCCCGGTTCGCCCCGGTGATCACCCAGGCGGGGCTGACGGCGGTGACCGTGGGCGCCGACCGCGACCCCTACCGGCTGCTGGAGGCCAACCCGGGCCATCTCGACGGCGGCCGGGTCGCCCTCACCCCGCCCTACGACGCGGCCGACGACTCGTCGAAGGCGACGCCCGGCCACCTGCTGGAGGGCTACCGCGAGGCGGTGACCTGGTGGCACCGGCTCATCAACCAGCCGATGATCGCCGATCTGGTGGCGTACGCGAAACACTGGAGGCCCGACCTGGTCATCTGGGAGCCGCTGACCTACGCGGGGGCCATCGCGGCGAACGCGGTCGGGGCCGCGCACGGCCGGCTCATGTGGGGCCTGGACGTGTTCGGCGTCACCCGTGACCTGTTCCTGAAGGTGAAGGGCGAGGAGGACCCGCTCGCCGACTGGCTCGGCGGGCACGCCCGCCGGTACGGCGGCGACTTCTCCGAAGACCTGGTCACCGGCCAGTTCACCATCGACCGCCTGCCGCGCTCGCTGCGGCTGGAAGCCGGCCTGACCTACCTGCCGATGCGGTACGTCCCCTACGGCGGCGCGGCCACCGTCCCGGCATGGCTGCGGACCCCGCCGGAGCGGCCCCGGGTGGCGATCACGATGGGGTTCAGCGCGGCCGACCACTACGGCGGCTTCCTGTGGGGCACGCAGGACCTGCTCGACGCGGTCGGCGGCCTCGACGTGGACGTGGTCGCGACGATCTCCGACGCCGAACGCGCCAAGCTGACCCGGGTGCCGCCCAACGCCCGGCTGACGCCGTACGTGCCCCTGCACGCCCTGACCCCGACCTGCGCGGCCGTGGTGCACCACGCGGGACCGGGCACCCTGGCCACGACGGCGCTCGACGCGGTGCCGCAACTCGCGCTGCCGATGCACTTCGACGAACCGCCGCTGGCCCGCATGCTGGCCGAGCAGGGCGCGGGCCTGGCCCTGGCCCCCGGCGAGGCCGACGGCGTCGCGGTCGCCGAGAACGTGTTGCGCCTGCTGAAGGAACCGGCGTTCACGGTCCGCGCCGAGACGCTGCGGGACGAGATGCTGGCCATGCCCTCCCCCAACGAGCTGGTGCCCCGGCTCGAACACCTCGCGCGCCGGTGACCGGCGATGCGGGTCCTGTTCACCTGTTACGCCGAGAAGACCCACTTCCTGGCGATGGCGCCGCTGGCGTGGGCGCTGCGCACGGCGGGCCACGAGGTCGTCGTCGCGTCGCGGCCGGGGTTCGCCGGGGTCATCACGCGGGCCGGCCTGACCGCCGTGGGCATCGGCCGTGACCGCGACCCGTGGCGGGCGATGGGCTACCGGCCGGAGACCGTGGCGCGGGTCCGCAGCGGCCTGCCCGCCCCCTACGACGCGACGCCGGAGACGCCCGTCGAGACCATGACCGAGGGCTACCGGCGGGCCGTCGCGGGCTGGCACAAGGTCGTCAACGTGCCGCTGGTGCCCGATCTGGTGGCGTTCGCGCGGGCGTGGCGGCCCGACCTGGTCGTCTGGGAGCCGACCACCTTCGCCGGGGCCGTCGCGGCGAAGGCCGCCGGGGCGGCGCACGCGCGGCTGCTGTTCGGGCTGGACATCTTCGGCCTGACCAGGGACCTCTATCTGGCCGGGAACCCGGCGGAGGACCCGCTGGCCGACTGGCTGGGCAGGTACACGGACTTCTCGGAAGACCTGGTCACCGGCCACTTCACCATCGACCAGCTCCCGCCCCCGCTGACCGGCCACGCCCCTGGCCTCACCTATCTCCCCATGCGCTACACGCCCTACGGCGGCCCGGCGGTCGTGCCGTCCTGGCTCCGTACGCCACCCGCCAGGCCCCGCGTCGCCCTCACCCTGGGCCTGGTGGCGACCGACCGGTTCGGCGGCTACCCCATCGACCTCGGCCGGACGCTGGACGACCTGCGCGACCTGGACGTCGAGCTGGTGGCGACCGTGCCGAGGGACCACCGGCCGCCCCGGCCGCCGCGCAACACGCGGCTCGTCGAGTTCGCCCCGCTCGACCCGCTGGCGGCGACGTGTTCGGCGGTCATCCACCACGCGGGGTTCGGCACCCTGTCGACCGTCGCCCGGCACGCCCTCCCCCACCTGGTCATCCCGGGCGACGTCGACGGCCCGATCTTCGCCGACCGGCTGACCCGGGAGGGCGTCGCCATCACGGCCGGACCGGACGAACCGCTCCGCGACCACCTGCTCGACCTGCTCGGCAACCCGGTCTACACGAAGAACGCCGAGGCGCTGAAGGCCGAGATCGACACCGTCCCCACCCCGAACCAGCTCGTACCGACGCTGGAAGAGCTGGCGAGGAGCCGCTGATGCGCGTCCTGTTCACCGCCTATCCGGAGAAGCCCGTCTTCCAGTACCTGGTGACGACCGCCTGGGCCCTGCGCACGGCGGGCCATGAGGTCGCCTTCGCCAGCCAGGCCAACTTCGCCGGGGTGATCAACCAGGCCGGGCTCACCGCGATCCCGGCCGGCGCCAACCCGGAGCCGTGGCGGGTCACCCACCTGCCGCCCGAGGCGCGCGAGGAGGAACGGCCCGGCCTGCCCGCGCCCTACGACGTCGTCGACACCGACGTGACCTGGGACTACTTGTACGACGGCTACGCCGGGCCGGTCGTGAACCGGTATGTGATGGAGAGCCTGCCGATGCTCCCCGACCTGCTGGAGTTCGCCCGGGCCTGGAAGCCCGACCTAGTGATCTGGGAGCCCAACTGCTACGCGGGCCCGATCGTGGCGAAGGTCGCCGGCGCCGCCCACGGCCGGCTGCTGTTCGGCCTCGACGTCTTCGGCCTCGCCCGGCAGCACTTCCTGCGGCTGCGCGCGGGCCGCGACGACCCGCTGGCCGCGTGGTTCGACCGCATGCTGGCCCCCCACGGGCACTCCTTCAGCGAGGACCTGGCGGTCGGCCAGTTCACCGTCGACCAGTTCCCCGCCTCGTTCGCCGAGGAGGCCCCCGGCCTGACCTACCTGCGCACGCGCTACATCCCCTACGGCGGGGCGGCCGTGGCGCCGCCGTGGTTGTCGGAGCCGAAGCGGCGGCCCAGGATCGGGTTCACGCTCGGCCTGAGCGCGACCGAGCACTTCGGCGGCTACCCGCTCGGGCTCCCCGAGGTGCTCGACGCGCTCGGCGAACTCGACGCCGAGGTGGTCGCCACCATCGCCGGCCCGGAGCAGGCCAAGCTGCGGTCGGTGCCGCCGAACGTGCGGATGGTCTCCTACGTGCCCCTGCACGCCCTCGCGCCGACCTGCGACGCGTTCGTGCATCACGCCGGGGCCGCCACGATGGCCACGATCTCCCGGTACGGCGTCCCGCAGCTGGCCGTCCACCTGCACTTCGACCAGCCGGCCCTGGCGCGGCGGCTGGCCGCCCACGGCGCGGGACTGGCGATCGGCAACCAGGAGGCCACCGGACCGGCCGTCGCCGAGGCGGTCACCCGGCTGCTGACCGAGCCGGGGTTCGGGGCGCGCGCCCGCGACCTGGAGACCGAGATGCGCGACCTGCCCAGCCCGAACCGGCTCGCCGCCGACCTCGAACGCCTCGCCACCGCCTGACCCCCCGAACCCGCCCGACCTCTGGAGGAGACCATGCGCGTCCTGTTCGTCACCCCGGCCGATCCGCGGTTGTTCCAGTACCTCGTGCCCCTGGCCTGGGCGCTGCGCACGGCCGGGCACGAGGTGCGGATCTCGGCCCAGCCCGGGTTCGCCGACGTCGTCACCCAGGCCGGGCTGACGGCGCAGCCGATCGGCAAGGACCACGACCCGTGGAACGTCCGGGACGCCGACGCCCCCGCCCCCGCCGGGGAGGGCCTGCCCGCCCCCTACGACGTCGCCGCCGACCCGTCGGCCGCCACGTGGGAGGGCATGCGGGAGGGCTACGCCGGGGCCGTGGACGCATGGCACAAGCTGGAGAACTTCGCCGTGGTGCCCGACCTGGTGGCCTTCGCCCGGTTCTGGCGGCCCGACCTGGTGATCTGGGAGCAGACCACGTACGCGGGCGCGGTGGCGGCGAAGGCGTGCGGCGCGGCCCACGGGCGGTTCATGTTCGGCCTGGACATCTTCGGCGTCACCCGGCAGCACTTCCTGCGCCTGAAGGGCGAGCGCGCCGGCGACCCGCTGGCTGAGTGGCTCGGCACGTACGCCACCAAGTACGGCCTGCGCTACACCGAGGACCTGGCGGTCGGCCAGTTCACCGTCGACCAGCTCCCGGCCTCGCTCCGCCTGGAGGCAGATGTGAGCTACCTGCCGGTGCGCTTCACCTCCTACGAGGGCCCGGCGGTCGTCGCCAAGTGGTTGTGGGGCCCGGCCGAGCGCACCCGGGTGGCCGTGCTGGCGCCCGCCGAGGGCTACCCGGTGCCCGGCCGCGCCATCGCCGAGGCGCTGGCGGGGCTCGACGCCGAGATCGTCCTGGTCACCGACGAGGAGCTGACCGGGCTGCCGGAGAACGTGCGGGTGACCGCCGACGCGCCGCTGCACGCGCTCGTGCCGACCTGCGCGGCGGTCGTGCACCACGGCGACTTCGGCGAGCTGGCCTCGGCGGCGCGCGCCGGGGTGCCGCAGGTGGTGCTGCCGTGGCACTTCGACCAGCCGCTGTTCGCCGACCGGCTGGCCGCCTCGGGCGCGGGCCTGCGGGCCGACGCCACCACCGCAGGGGAGATCCGGGCGGCGGTCGAGCGGGTGCTCACCGAGCCGGGTTTCGGCACGGCGGCCGCCCGGCTCCGGGAGGAGACGGCGGCACTGCCCGCCCCCAACGAGGTCGTCGGGCGGCTGGAGGAACTGGCCGTCAAGTACGCCGGGTAGGCGCGCCATGCGTGTGCTGTTCGTCAGCTACCCGGAGAAGACGATCTTCCAGTACCTCGCGCCGCTGGTGTGGGCGCTGCGCACCGCCGGGCACGAGGTGCGCTTCGCCAGCCAGCCGCACTTCTCCCCGGTGATCAACCAGGCCGGCCTGACCGCGCAGCCGGTCGGCCGCGACCACGACCCCTGGCGCATGGCCGAGATGGACCGCGACGCGGTCGAGGCCGAACGCGCCGGGCTGCCCGCGCCGTACGACGTGGCCGACGCGCCCGAGAAGGCGACCTGGGACCACCTGCTGCCCGCGTACGCCCAGGCGGTGGCGATGTGGCACAAGATGGAGAACTTCCCGATGATGGCCGACCTGGTCGCCTTCGCGAAGGCGTGGCGGCCCGACCTGGTGATCTGGGAGCCCACCACGTTCGCGGGGGCGGTGGCGGCGAAGGCGTGCGGGGCCGCGCACGGGCGGCTGCTCTACAGCCTCGACGTCTTCGGCGTGGCCAGGCAGCACTTCCTGCGGGTGAAGGGCGCCCGGGCCGACGACCCGCTGGCCGAGTGGCTCGGCCGCTACACCGGCGGTTTCACCGAGGACCTGGCCGTCGGCCAGTTCACGATCGACCAGTTCCCCGAGTCGCTCACCATCCAGGCCGACCTGACCTACCTGCGGACCCAGTACATCCCGTACGGCGGCCCCGCAGTCGTCCCCGGCTGGCTCACCCGGCCGCCGGAACGGCCGAGGGTGGCGCTGACCATGGGGCTGAGCGCGACCGAACGCTACAACGGCTACACGATCCGGCTGCCCGACGTGCTCGACGCGCTGGCCGACCTCGACATCGAGCTCGTCGCCACCATCGCCGACTCCGAGAGGGCCAAGCTCACGAGCGTCCCAGCCAACGCCCGGATCGTGCCCTACGTGCCGCTGCACGCGCTCGCGCCGACGTGCGCGGCCGTCATCCACCACGCGGGGCTGGCCACCCTGGCGACGGTGTCCCGCTACGCGCTGCCGCAACTGGCCCTGCACTGGCACTTCGACCAGCCTGCGCTGGCCCGGCGGCTGGCCGCGCAGGGGGCCGGGATCGAGGTGGGCTGCGGCGTCGCGACCGGGGAGATCGTGCGCGAGAGCGTGCTGAAGCTGCTGGCCGACCCGTCGTACGCCGAACGGGCCCGCGCGCTGCGGGCGGAGATCGCCTCGTCGCCGGCCCCGAACGGGCTGGTGCCGAGGCTCGAGGAACTGGCGAGGAGCCGCTGATGCGCGTCCTGTTCACCACGGTCCCGGAGCGGACCATCTTCCAGTACCTGGTGCCGGTGGCCTGGGCGCTGCGGACGGCCGGGCACGACGTGCGGTTCGCCGTCCAGCCGAAGTTCGCCGACGTCGTCACGCAGGCCGGGCTCACCGCGCAGCCGGTGGGCGGCGACCGCGACCTGTGGCGGGTCGCCGACATGTTCCCCGAGCAGCGCGAGGCCGAGCGGATCGGCCTGCCGGTCCCCTACGACGCCGCCGGCGACCCGGCGCGGGCGACCCGGGAGACGATGCTGGCCGGATACCGCGAGGCGGTCGCCGACTGGCACCGGATGACCAACTTCCCGATGATCGCCGACCTGGTGGCCTTCGCCCGCGAGTGGCGGCCCGACCTGGTGATCTGGGAGCCGCTGACCTTCGCCGGGAGCATCGCCGCGAAGGCGTGCGGGGCCGCGCACGCCCGGCTGCTCTACAGCCTGGACGTCTTCGGCGTCACCCGCGAACTGTTTCTGAAGGCCGGGAGCGGCGAGGACCCGCTGGCCGAGTGGCTCGGCTCCTACGCCCGCAAGTACGGCGGGGAGTACTCCGAGGACATGGCCGTCGGCCAGTTCACCATCGACCAGTTCCCCGCCTCGCTCACGCTGCGCTCGGAGCTGCCGACCCTGCGGACGCAGTACATCCCCTACGGCGGCGCGGCCGTCGTGCCGAAGTGGTTGTGGGCCGAACCCGAGAAACCGCGCGTCGCGCTGACGATGGGCCTGAGCGCGACCGACCACTACAGCGGCTACTCGATCAGCCTGCAGGACGTCTTCGACGCGCTCGCCGACCTGGACGTCGAACTCGTCGCGACCGTCGCCGGCGACCATGCGCTGAAGGTCCCGGACAACACCCGGGTCGTCTCGTACGTGCCGCTGCACGCCCTCGCCCCGACGTGCCGGGCGGTCATCCACCACGCCGGGCTGGCGACGCTGGCGACGGTGTCCCGGTTCGGGGTGCCGCAGCTGGCGATCCCGCTGCACTTCGACCAGCCCGCGCTGGCCCGCAACCTGGCCGCGCAGGGCGCCGGCATCGACCTGCCCAACGACGCGGCCACCGGGCAGTCGGTCCGCGACGCCGTCGTGCGGCTGCTCACCGAGCCGTCCTTCGCCGACCGGGCCGCCGCGCTCCAGCGGGAGATGGAACGGCTGCCGACCCCCAACGAGCTGGTCCCCGAGATCGAAGCGCGAGCCGGGAGGTAGGCGTGCGGGTCCTGTTCACCACCCATCCGGAGAAGACGCACTTCCTGGCGATGGTCCCGCTGGCGTGGGCGCTGCGCACGGCGGGGCACGAGGTGCGCTTCGCCGTACAGCCGAAGTTCGTGCCGGTCGTCACCCAGGCGGGGCTGACCGCCGTGCCGGTCGGCAGCGACCGCGACCTGTTCCAGCTCCTGGAGGCCGACCCCGACGCCCTCGACGAGGGCCGCAGCGGCGTGCCGGAACCCTACGACGCCGCCGTCGAACCGGAGCGGGCCACCTACGAGGGCCTGCTGGCCGGGTACGCCACCGCGGTCACCTGGTGGCACAAGCTGGAGAATCTGCCGCTGATCGCCGACCTGGTGTCCTTCGCGAAGGCGTGGCGGCCCGACCTGGTGATCTGGGAGCCGATGACCTACGCGGGCGCGATCGCCGCCAGGGCCTGCGGCGCGGCGCACGCCCGGCTGCTGACCGGCCTGGACACCGTGGGCGTCACCCGGGAGCTGTTCCTCCGGCTGAAGGGCGACCGGCCGGGGGACCCGCTGGCCGACTGGCTCGGCTCGCACGCCGAGGCCGTCGGCGCGGAGTGGGGCGAGGACATGGCCACCGGCCACGTCACCATCGACCAGCTGCCCGCCTCACTCTCCCTCGGCGGCGGCCTGCCGACGCTGCGCACCCAGTTCGTCCCGTACGGCGGCCGCGCCGTCGTGCCCGGATGGCTCACCGAGCCGCCCGCGCGGACCCGGGTCGCGCTCACGCCCGGCATGGTCTACCACGAGCCCGGCGCGGCCTTCGACGACTACGTCGGAGAGCTGCAGGGCCTGCTCGAAGCGCTCGCCGAGCTCGACGTGGAGATCGTGGCCACCATCGCCGACGGCGAGCGGGCCCGGCTGCGGCGCATCCCTCCGGGCATCCGGATCGTGCCCTACGTGCCGCTCCAGGCGTTGCTGCCCACCTGCGCGGCGGCCGTCCACCACGCCGGGCCGGGCACGCTCGCGACCGTGTCGCGGGCGGGCGTGCCGCAGCTGGCGCTGCCGTGGGAGCTCGACGAGCCCGTGCTGGCCGGGCGGCTGGCCGCCCACGGGG
>NZ_SZQA01000006.1 GCF_005233835.1 Herbidospora galbida
ACTCTCCAAAAGATGTCTTCAGAGAATTTTCCCGGCTGACATAATGTCAACCAAAGGAATCCGTCTAATAGACGGGGTTGTGCATCATGCACTGGCTTTTAGCACACTGTTGAGTTCTCAAGAAACGGACTTGCTTTGTTTTTCTTTTTTCTTGCTGTTGTGCCTTTATCTTTTCAGCGTTTCCGGTTAGTGTCAAATTCGACGTTTTTCCCGGTTCCTGCTGAAGAGCAACCCCTCTAACTTACCCGCATCCCCGGCGATGTCAAATCGCCCGGTTCCCCGGGTGGATGTTGGAGGGGGTCTGCCGGGGGCGTCCCCGACTCCTCAAGATTAGCAGCCCCTCAAGGGCCTTCGGACCAGATTCAACGACGACACCACTCCGTTCATTCCCGAAGATCAATGAGCCCCGGAGATCCACGGACCCGGATGCCTAGACTCGACCGGGTGAGTAGTGAGCAGCCACCTACGGCGAAAAAAGCCCCTGTTGAGCGTACGCATCACGGCGACACCGTGATCGACGAGTACGCCTGGCTCGCGAAGAAGGACGACCCCGACGTCGTCGCTTACCTGGAGGCGGAGAACGTCTTCACCCAGCAGGTCACCGGGCGCCTCAAGCCCTTGGCCGACAGCATCTTCCAGGAGATCAAGGGCCGGACGCAGGAGACCGACCTCTCGGTCCCGGCGCGGCTCGGGGCCTGGTGGTACTACTCCCGTACCGAGGAAGGAAAGCAGTACGGCATCCAGTGCCGCGTACCGGCGGAAGGAGAGGATCCCCCGACGGTCGAGCCCGGCGCGAAGCTCGAGAACGAGCAGGTCATCCTCGACGGGAACGAGCTGGCCGGCGACAGTCCCCACTTCGCCCTCGGGGTGAGCAGGGTCAGCCCCGACGGCACGATGCTGGCGTACTCGACCGACTTCGCGGGGGACGAGCGGTTCACCCTGCGGTTCAAGGACCTCGGCACGGGTGAGCTGCTGGCCGACGAGATCACGGGCATCTTCTACGGCGGCGCCTGGTCGAAGGACGGCAGCACCTTCTTCTACACAACGGTCGACGACGCCTGGCGGCCCGACAAGGTCCACCGCCACACGCTCGGGCAGGCCGACGACGTCGAGGTCTACCACGAGCAGGACGAGCGGTTCTGGGTCGGCATCGGGCTGTCGCGCAGCGAGCGCTACCTGCTCCTCAACGCGCACAGCAAGATCACCAGTGAGGTCTGGTTCCTCGACGCGCTCAACCCGGCCGGCGAGTTCCAGGTGGTCAGGGCGCGGGAGACCGGGCTCGAATACCACCTCGACCACCAGGGCGAGCGGTTCCTGATCCTGCACAACGAGAACGCCGAGAACTTCGAGCTCGCCAGCGCCCCCGTCGCCGACCCCGCGGCGTGGACCCCGCTCATCCCCCACCTCGACACCACGCGCCTGCTCGACGTCGACGCCTTCGAGTCGCACCTGGTCGTCCACTTCCGGCGCGACGGCCTCACCGGCATCCGGATCCTGCCGGAGGGTCAGGACGCCTACGAGATCGAGTGGCCCGAGCCGCTCTACGACGTGGCTCCCAGCGGGAACGCCGAATACGTCACCAACCGGCTCAGGCTCGGCTACACCTCGATGGTCACGCCGCCTTCGGTGTACGACTACGACCTCCGGTCCCGCGAACTGATCCTGCTGCGGCGGCGGCCGGTGCTGGGCGGCTACGACGCCGGCGACTACGAGCAGTTCCGCGAGTGGGCCACCGCCGACGACGGCACCAGGATCCCCATCTCGATCGTGGTCAAGAAGGGCACCCCAAAGAAGGCCCCCACCCTCCTCTACGGCTACGGCAGCTACGAGACCTCCATCGACCCCTACTTCTCGGTGGCCCGGCTCTCGCTGCTCGACCGGGGCCTGGTCTTCGCGGTCGCCCACGTCAGGGGCGGCGGGGAGATGGGCCGCCGGTGGTACGAGGACGGCAAGTTCTTCCAGAAGAAGAACACCTTCACCGACTTCGTCGCCGTGGCGAAGCACCTGCGGGAGACCTGGTCGAGCGCCGTCGTGGCCCGGGGCGGCAGCGCCGGCGGCCTGCTGATGGGCGCGGTGGCGAACCTCGCCCCCGACGAGTTCGCCGGCGTCGTCGCCGAGGTGCCGTTCGTCGACGCGCTGAACACCATCCTCGACCCGTCGCTGCCGCTGACGGTGATCGAATGGGACGAGTGGGGCGATCCGTTGCACAACCCGGAGGTGTACGAGTACATGAAGTCGTACTCGCCCTACGAGAATGTGCGTGACGTGACGTATCCCCCGATACTCGCGATCACCTCGTTCAACGACACCCGGGTCTTCTACCACGAGCCGGCCAAGTGGATCGCGCGGCTGCGCGACACCGCCAAGGGCGGGCCGTTCCTGCTGAAGACCGAGATGGGCGCCGGGCACGGGGGTCGCAGCGGGCGCTACGACGCGTGGCACGAGGAGGCGTTCACGCTGTCCTGGATTCTCGACCGACTGGGAGTGACCGAATGACGTATGTCGCCGCCGCCGACCGCTATGGGCCGATGCCGTACAACCGGACCGGGCGGAGTGGGCTGAAGCTGCCGGCGGTCTCGCTGGGGCTCTGGCACAACTTCGGTGACGACAAGCCGATCGAGTCGCAGCGGGCGATCCTGCGCCGCGCGTTCGATCGCGGGGTGACCCACTTCGACCTGGCCAACAACTACGGGCCGCCCTACGGCTCGGCGGAGAAGAACTTCGGGACGATCTTCGCCCAGGACTTCCGGCCATACCGTGACGAGCTGATCCTGTCGACCAAGGCCGGCTACGACATGTGGCCGGGGCCCTATGGCGAGTGGGGGTCGCGCAAGTACGTGCTGGCCAGCCTCGACCAGTCGCTGAAGCGGATGGGCGTCGACTACGTCGACATCTTCTACAGCCACCGCTTCGACCCGGAGACCCCGCTCGAGGAGACGATGGGGGCGCTCGACACGGCGGTCAGGTCGGGTCGCGCGCTGTACGCGGGCATCTCCTCGTACTCGCCGGAGCGGACCGTGGAGGCGTACGAGATCCTGAAGAGCCTCGGCACGCCGCTGCTGATCCACCAGCCGTCCTACTCGATGCTCAACCGGTGGATCGAGGGCGGGCTGCTCGACACCCTGGGCGACCTGGGCGTCGGGTGCATCGCGTTCTCCCCGCTGGCGCAGGGCATGCTGACCGACCGCTACCTCAACGGCGTGCCCGAAGGGTCGCGGGCCTCGCAGGGCAAGTCGCTCAGCCCCGACCTGCTCACCGAGGAGACCCTGCGGCACATCCGCACCCTCAACGAGCTGGCCAAGAGCAGGGGTCAGACGCTGGCGCAGCTGGCCCTCGCGTGGGCGCAGCGCGACGCGAGGGTGACCTCGGTGCTGATCGGGGCGAGCAGCGTCAGGCAGCTCGACGACAGCCTCGACTCGGTCAAGAACCTGGGGTTCTCGGCCGACGAGCTCGACGCGATCGACAAGGACGCGGTCGAGGCCGGCATCAACCTGTGGAAGACCAGCAGCGACCACTAGAGCTGGTCGTTGCGCTGCAGCCAGGTGAACGAGGCCCAGCCGGGGAGCACCGGCAGCCAGAAGGTCATCAGGCGGAACAGCAGCACGGCCGAGGTGGCCATGGTCGGGTTCAGCCCGGCCACGGTCAGCCCGGCCGTGAGCGACAGTTCGACCGCGCCGAGGCCGCCCGGCGTCGGCGCGGCCGAGCCGATGGCGTTCCCGGCGAGGAAGACGACGGCGACGGCGGTGATGCCGAGCTCACCGCCGAACGCCTTCACGCAGGCCGCCAGGCAGATGACAAAAGAGACCGTGACCATCATCGTCCCGGTCACGGCCTCGATGATCTTGGCCGGCGATTGAAGCACGTCGAGCAGCCGGGGCACGACCCCGCTGAACAGCGACCGCACCCGGGTCGAGAGCATCCGCCGCAGCGGCGGCACGGCCAGGATGCCCACCATCACGACGGCGATCGCGAGCAGAGTGATCAGCAGCCCCCGTGACGGGGTGAGCGACGGCGCGGCCTGGGTGCCGGTGAGGTAGCCGGCCAGCAGCAGCAGCATGATGTGCGAGACCAGCCCGACGAGCTGGGAGGCGCCCACACTGGCCACCGCCTGGCCTGGCGGGATTCCCTGTTTCTGCAGGTAGCGCGTGTTGATCGCGACGCCGCCGACGGCTGCGGGGGCGACCAGCTTGACGAACGACGAGGCGAGCTGGACCAGGATCGTGCGGCCGTAGGGCAGTTGCTCGGGCACGAACCCGCGCAGCATCGAGGAGGCGGCGATGTAGCTGACCGCCGCGGCGACCAGGGCGATGCCGCCCCAGCCCCAGTGGGCGCTGGTGATCACCGTCACCAGGTTGACCTGGCTGAGCTGGGAGAGCAGGAAGTAGGCGGCCAGGGCACTGGCGATGATCGTCACCAGGGTGCGCGGCCGGAACCGTTCGAGCCGGACCTCCTCGACGGTGGCCTGCGGCTTCAGCGCGACGATCTGCTCGCGGAGCGCGGGCAGCAGCGCCTTGTCCTTCCGGGCCGCCGACCGGGTCTCGCGGGCCAGCGCGATGCGCTGGAGCAGCGGCAGCGCCGAGGCGATGGTGTCGGCGCCGAGCACGGCCGCGCCGGTCTTCACCGCGCGTTCGGGGCCGACGCGCAGGCCGAGGTAGGCCAGCAGCTGCGCGACGTCGAGGCGCATCAGCAGGTCGCCGGCGGCGATCTCGCCCGACCGGGCGTCGACGAGCACGATCCGGCCGTCGGGCGACAGGTGGATCGACTCGCCGGTCAGGTGGCGGTGGGCCAGCCGCCGGGCGTGCAGCAGGCGGATCTGCTCCCAGGTCTGGGCCAGCAGTTCGTCGCCGAGCTCGTCGTCGGACAGGTCTTCGATGGGGCGGCTCTCGACGTGCTCGTACGCCAGCAGCGCCGCCTCGGTGCCGACCTCGCTGGTGCCCAGCAGGCGGGGGGTGCTGGCCCCGGCGGCCTCGGCGGCGTAGGCCATCAGGGCCTCGCGTTCGAGTTCGGCCCGCAGCGAGCGGATGGCCCGGCGGCGGGTCTCGCTGTTGAGCCGCAGGCGGCGCCAGAGGCGGTAGACGACCCCGGCGACCTGGCGGTCGCGGTCGAGCACGGTCACCGACAGCCGGGTGGTGTCGGCCAGGCCGATGATGTAGCGGCGGCTGCCCGAGCTGTCGTCTTCGATCCGGCGGGCGCTGACGATCGAGAAGCCGAGACGCCGCAGCGCGGCCACGACGGCGCTGCCCGGCGGCCGGGTGTTGGCGCTGCCGACGCCGTAGAGCGTGGCGAAGCCGACGGCGAGGCCCACCAGGTAGGTCACGATCGCGCCCAGCGCGGTGATCTTGGTGGCGGTGAAGAGCGCGAAGAAGTCGAGGGTGAGCGCGAACCAGAGCAGCGCCCGCCAGCGTGGCCGGCGGGACATCCGGACCGCCGTGGCATAGGCGATGGCCGGGGTGAGCACCGTGTTGAGGGGCTCGACGTCGCGGTTGCCGGTGAGGAGCTGGCGCAATTCGACCGGGCCGGCGCTGACCAGCCACTCGCCCAGGGTGTACGACAGCAGCAGGGCCAGGATCGCCGCGATCAGCCCTTGGGCGACCCGCATGCCGTCGCGGTGGAACACCCGCTCGACCGCGAACGCCACGGGCACGGCCAGCACCGCGACGCCGCCGAGCAGCCCGGCGATCGACGACAGCCACTCGGGCGCCCGGCCGGTCCCCGCCTGGACGTCGGTCTCCAGGCCGTTCAGGGTGCTCCGGGCGACGAGGGCCAGCAATACGACCGCCGTCACCGCCAGCAGCGTCATCAGCAGCCGGAGCAGGTCGGACGGACGCCGGATGCGCTGCGGCAGCAGGGGCTCCACGACGAGGACGACCCCGGAGTCCGGGGACGTCGCCGAGTCGTCCTTTTCCTTGATGCCCCTCACCACCGTGATTGTCTGCGATCTTTGTTGCCAGTGTCCACAATCGAAAGTCACGGCACCGCGGCCTGACCCCCGAGTCCCCCTCCTGGTCGAGTCTATGGATCGCGGCCCGTTTCGCGCCGACGCGCCGTAACCCTCGAACCTGGCCTGAAACCTCGTGTGGCTGCCAGTCTGGTGCCGCCTTCCCCCGGCCCGTTCATCAAGGGGGAAACTGTGCGCATTGTGGTATCTGCGGCTCTGGTGCTGACAACTACGGGTATGTCGGCCGATCCGGGGTTGGACGAAGCGGTCACCGAGCCCAACGTCTTCGCCCACGTCCAAGTCCTGGCCGAAATAGGCAACCAGCACGGCAACCGGGCGGTCGGCACCGCCGGTTACGAGGCCTCCGCGCAGTACGTCGAGCGCGCCCTGGCCGCCGCGGGCTACCAGGTGACCTCCCAGACCTTCACGCTGCCGCACTACCGCGAGGTGAGCCCGGCGGTGCTGACCACGGCCGCCGGCCCGGTCACGGCGGCGACCTTCGCCTTCTCCCCCTCGGGCCGGGCCTCGGGGCCTGCCCAGGAGATCGGCTTCGGCTGCTCGTCCACCGACTGGACCGGGTTCCGGCGGGGCTCGATCGCGGTGGCCGACCGGGGCGGCTGCTCGTTCAGGGTGAAGGCTCAGCAGGCCGTCCGGGCCGGGGCCGGCGCCCTCATCGTGATCAACGACAAGCCCGGTGAACTGCGCGGATCGCTGGGTGAGCCGGGTCTGCCGCTGCCGGTCGTGGGCGTGGCGCCCGACGCGGAGATCGAGAGCCCGGTGACGGTGGAGACCAACACCACCTCGGCCACGAAGGTCAGCCGGAACGTGATCGCGCAGACCGCCCAGGGAGACCCCGACGACGTGCTGATCCTGGGGGCCCATCTCGACTCGGTCGAGGCCGGGCCCGGGATCAACGACAACGGCTCGGGCGTCGGGGTGGTGCTGGAGATCGCCGAGCAGATGGCCCGGATGCGGCCCGAGCGGGCGGTCAGGTTCGCCTTCTGGGGGGCCGAGGAGGTCGGGCTGGTCGGTTCTTCGCACTATGTGAAGAACCTCTCGCCGGAGGAGAAGGCGAAGATCGCCGGGTACGTCAACCTCGACATGGTCGCCACCGAGAACCACGGCAACGGCGTCTACGACAGCGACAACGCGATCGAGGAGGCCGGCCACGAGTTCTACCGGCTGCGCGGGCTGCCCTCGGAGGAGGTCGCGTTCGACGGCCGGTCGGACTACGGGCCCTTCGTGAAGGCCGGGATCCCGGCCGGGGGGATCTTCACGGGCGCCGACGACATCAAGACCGCCGACCAGGCCGTGATGTACGGCGGCCGGGCCGACCAGTCGTTCGACCCCTGCTACCACAAGGCCTGCGACACGATCGAGAACGTGAACCGGCAGGTCCTGGACGTGAGCGCCGACGCGGTCGCCTACATCGTGGAGCAGCTCGCCTTCACCGGGCGCCCCGTACGATGACGAAATGGAATTGCGGGTTCTGGGGGCATGTCCCCTTGATTGTCCGGATACGTGCTCGTGGGTGGTGACCGTACAGGACGGAAAAGCCACCTCGTTGCGGGGCAACAAGGAGCAGCCCTACACGCGGGGCGCGCTCTGCGTGAAGGTGAACCGCTACCTGGAGCACGCGGCCTCGCCTGAGCGGATCCTGCATCCGATGAAGCGGGTGGGGCCGAAGGGGTCCGGGCAGTTCGAGCGCATCGGCTGGGACGAGGCGCTCGACATCCTCGCCACGAAGCTGCGGGAGATCGTCGACACCCACGGCGGCGAGGCCATCTGGCCCTACCAGGGCACCGGCACCCTCGGGTTCGTCCAGGGCGAGTCGGGGATGGCCGGGCGGCGGTTCTGGAACGCCCTCGGGGCCTCCTTCCACAACATGAACATCTGCTCGCGGGCCGGGAACGAGGGCCTGCGGCTGACCATGGGCACCCCGGCGGGCATGGACCCGGAGACCTTCGCGCTCTCCAAGCTGATCCTGCTCTGGGGCACCAACACCCTGACCTCGGGCCACCACCTGTGGAAGTTCATCCAGGACGCCCGCGCGAACGGCGCCCACGTCGTCGCGATCGACCCGATCCGCACGAGGACCGCCGAGCAGGCCGACGAACACCTCGCCATCGCCCCGGGCACCGACGGGGCGCTGGCGCTCGGTCTCCTGTACGTCGTCCTCGAAGAAGGCGCAGAAGACCGCGACTACCTGGAGAACCACACGTTCGGCTGGGACGAGTTCCGCGCCGAGATCCTGCAGTACCCGCCGTCGCGGGTGGCCGAGATCACCGGCCTGGCCGAAGACGACATCCGCGCCCTCGGCCGTCGTCTCGCCCACACCCGCCCGACCGGCATCCGCGCCACGATGGGCCTGCAGCGCCACGAGGGCGGCGGTTCGGCGATGCGGCTGATCGCCTGCATCCCCGGCGTGACCGGCGACTGGCGCCACCCGGGCGGCGGGCTGGCCTTCTCGACCTCGGCCCACGTCCCGCTCAGGGTCGACCACTGCCCCGAACTGCTCCCCCATCCGGTGCGGAGCCTCACGATGACCCGCCTCGCCGACGGCCTCGACGAGTCGGTCAAGTGCCTGTGGGTGTACGGCGCCAACCCGATGGGCTCCACCTCCGACCAGAACCGGATCAGGGAGCGGCTCCTGCGCGAGGACCTGTTCACCGTGGTCATGGAGCAGTTCCCCACCGACACCGTCGACTACGCGGACATCGTGCTCCCGGCGACCATGCAGATCGAGCACCTCGACCTGCACGAGGGCTACGGCCACATGTACCTGATGTGGAACGAGCCCGCCGTCCCCCCGGCGGGCGAGGCCCTGTCGACCACGGAGACCTTCCGCCGCCTGGCCCACCGGATGGGCCTGACCGAACCGGCCCTCTACGCCACCGACCTGGAGATCGCGGCCGAACTGCTGGAGGGCACCCCCACGATCCAGCTCGACGAACTGCGCAAGCGCGGCTGGGCCCGGCTCGACGTGGCCGAGCCCTTCGTCGCGTTCACCGGCGGCTTCCCCACCCCGAGCGGCCGGCTGGAGTTCGTCTCGGACCTGGCCGAGCAGGCGGGCCTGCCCCGGGTCGCCACCTACGTGCCGTCCCTGAGCGCCCGCACCCCCAAGGACGGGCGGCTGACCCTGATCACCCCGGCCTCCCACACGTTCCTGAACACGATCTTCGCCAACAACCCTGAGCTGCTCAGACGCTCGAAGGGCCCGACCGTGGTGGTCCACCCGCAGGACGCCGAACCCCGGGGCCTGGTCTCGGGGTCGCGGGCCAGGATCTCCAACAGGTTCGGCGCCTTCGAGGCGTACGTGGAGGTCTCCGACAAGGTCCGTCCCGGGGTGGCCGCCTCGCCGAAGGGCCACTGGCCCAAGCTCAGCGGGGGCGCCAACGCCAACGCCGTGGTCGAGGAGCGCGATGCCGACCTCGGCAACGGGCCCGTCTACCACGACAACCTGGTGGAGATCAGCCCAGTAGCTTGAACCCCTCGTGGCTCGGGGTGAACCCGAGCGAGGCGTAGAACCGGTGGGCGTCGGGCCGCCGCTTGTCGGTGGTCAGCTGCACGATCCGGCACCCCCGGTCGCGCGCCCTGGCCACCGCCCAGGTCATGAAGGCCCGGCCGAGCCCCTGGCCCCGATGGGCGGAGGCGACCCGGACCGCCTCGACCTGGGCCCGCTCGGCGCCATCGCGCGACAGCCCGGGGATGTACGTGAGCTGCATCGTCCCCACCACCTCGCCGTCGACCTCGGCGACCACGATCTCGTTGCGCGGGTCGGCCTCGATGGCGTCGTAGGCGGCCCAGTGCCCCGGGCCGACGGGCGCGACGTGGCCCCGGGAGCGGGAGATCGCGTCGTCGGCCAGCAACTCGACGATGCGGGGCACGTCGTCGCGGGTGGCCGGGCGGAACATCGGAGACATGAGGTCCAGGATGCCTCAGGGGGCGGTCAGGGGCTTCCCCGATGTGGGCAAAGCGCCCGATTAGGCACTCTGGATACATGAACGAACTGACTCGACGCGACGAGATGTCGCTCGCCGGCGCGGCCCTGCGTGGCGCGCCCTGGAAGGCCGCGGCCGTCACCGGCGGTGCGGTCGCGACGGCCAGCCTGCTCCTCGGACTCATCACCGGAACGGCCGACCTGGCCTGGGCGCTGGGCGTGGGGGTCACCCTGTTCACTCTGGTCGCGGCCATCGGCGCGATCTCCAAGCCCGACACCGGCGACCGGGTCACCCGGCAGGCCCGTAACTGGTCGCTGCGCCACCCGTGGCGGTTCGCGCTCTACCCGGCGGCCGGCGCCGCGATCCTGATGTACCCGATCGAGCTCGTGCTCGACGGCGACGGGGTCTTCGGCGCGGCGTGGGACGCGGTCTGGGGCGGCGCGTGGATCTACCTGCTGACCGCGATCGTGGCCACCGTCATGCGGGGGCGGGCCGCGAAGAACTAGCTGGTGGCGGATTGTGCGCCGGGTCGCGTCCGCGGCCCGGCGCACGGTTGTCTCAGAGTGCGAAATAACCGCTTTGGGGGGTTACTGGCGGGTAGCATTCCGGTAGAGTTACTCATCAGTAGCACTCATATCGGAGGAGCGGTGATGGGCCACTACAAGAGCAACATCCGCGATCTGGAGTTCAACCTCTTCGAGGTCTTCAACCGGGGTGAACTCTTCGGCACCGGGCCGTTCGCGGAGATCGACGAGGAGACCGCCCACGCGATCCTCGACGAGGTCGTCCGGCTTGCCGAGGGGCCGATCGCCGCCTCGTTCACCGACGCCGACCGCAACCCGCCGGTCTTCGACCCCGCCACGGGCACCGTGACGATGCCCAAGAGCTTCGTGGAGTCGTACAACGCCTGGGTCGACGCCGAGTGGTGGCGTCTGGAGCTCCAGCCCGAGCTGGGGGGCACCCCTGGTCCGCGCTCGCTGAGCTGGGCCGTCGCCGAGATGGTGCTGGGCGCCAACCCGGCCGTGTGGATGTTCGCCTGCGGGCCGCAGTTCGCCCACGTCCTCCACGAACTGGGCAACGACGACCAGAAGAGGTTCGCCCAGCTCGCGGTCGACCGCCGCTGGGGTTCCACCATGGTCCTCACCGAACCCGACGCGGGCTCCGATGTCGGCGCCGGCCGCAGCAAGGCGATCGAGCAGCCCGACGGCACCTGGCACATCGAGGGCGTCAAGCGCTTCATCACCAGCGCCGAGCACGACATGGCGGAGAACATCTTCCACCTGGTGCTGGCCCGCCCCGAGGGCCACGGTCCCGGCACCAAGGGCCTGTCGCTGTTCCTGGTGCCCAAGTTCCTGGTCGACCTGGAGACGGGCGAGCTCAAGGAGCGCAACGGCGTCTACGTCACCAACGTCGAGAAGAAGATGGGCCTCAAGGTCTCCACGACCTGCGAGCTCACCTTCGGCGACAAGCACCCCGCGATCGGCTACCTGGTCGGCGACAGCCACGAGGGCATCAAGCAGATGTTCACGGTGATCGAGAACGCCCGCATGATGGTCGGCACCAAGGCCATCGCCACGCTCTCCACCGGCTACCTCAACGCCCTCGACTACGCCAAGAACCGCCTCCAGGGCGCCGACCTGACCAAGATGGCCGACAAGACGGCCCCCCGCGTCCCGATCACCGCCCACCCCGACGTCCGCCGCGAGCTGATGCTCCAGAAGGCGTACGCCGAGGGCATGCGGGCGCTGGTGCTCTACACGGCCACCTTCCAGGACTCCATCCAGGTCGCCACGGCCGAGGGCCGCCGCGACGAGATGGCCGAGGCGATCAACGACCTGCTGCTCCCGGTGGTCAAGGGCGTCGGCTCCGAGCGCTCCTACGAGATGCTGGCCCGGTCGCTGCAGACCCTGGGCGGGTCGGGCTTCCTGCAGGACTACCCGATCGAGCAGTACATCCGCGACGCCAAGATCGACTCTCTCTACGAGGGCACCACGGCGATCCAGGGCATGGACCTGTTCTTCCGCAAGATCCTGCGCAACCAGGGCGCCGCGCTGGGCGAGATCCTCGGCCAGATCAAGACGTTCGCCGACTCCGACGCCGGCAACGGCCGCCTCAAGGTCGAGCGCGGCCTGCTCGGCGACGCCGTCGGCGAGGTCAGGGCGATGGCCGACACCATGGCCGGCTGGGCGATCTCGTCGCTGGAGTCGCCGAAGGAGGTCTACAAGGTCGGCCTCAACACCACCCGGTTCCTGATGGCCCTCGGCGACCTGCTCATCGGGTGGCTGCTGCTCCGGCAGGCCGAGATCGCCCTCACGGCCCTGGCGGGCAAGGACGACGACTTCTACGCCGGCAAGGTCGCCGCGGCGACCTTCTTCGCCGGCAACGTGCTGCCCCGCATCGAGTCGGAGCGGCGCATGCTCACGGCGACCACGCAGGAGCTGATGGACCTGCCGGAGAGCGCTTTTTAACCCAGCGGGAACTGCACCGCCGCCCGGCCCGCCGCGATCGGCTTGATGAAGTCGGCGACCACCTTCAGATGGACCGGGTGGTCACGGTAGACGAGGTAGTCGTCCACCGACTCGAAGTCGGCGACCACGCCAAGGTCGAAGTTGCCCTCGTTGACCTTGGCGTCGGTGCCGATCACGTACTTCTTGATCTCCGGAATGGCGCCCGGGAGCGTCTCCAGCCCGGCGACGACGGCGGCCCTCTGATCTTCGGTGGCCTCTTCGACCCAGCGCAGCAGCACAATGTGACGGAACATGGCCGTCAGCCTAGGACGTCGTCCAGTGCCACTCGATGGAGGCCCGCTCCCGGCGGGCCGCCAGCCACTCGGTGAACGCCAGCCGCCCGGCCAGGGCCAGGGTGTCGGCGTCGTTCGCGGCCGGACGGCGCTCCAGCACCAGGCCGGTCAGATAACCGTTCTCGAAGGCCACCGGGCCGATCAGCGTGTCGCGCGGCGCGTGCCGCAGCGGGGCGGGCAGCGCGCGGGCCCGGCGGGTGCCGACCACGACGGCGGCCTCCGGGCAACCGAGCAGCCCGCCCAGGCCGCGCAGGATCTCTCCGTTGACCGGCTGGGTGCTGGTCACCCACATGGCCCGGACCAAATCGAAGTCGTCCTGGTGGTGGGCCAGGTAGGCGGGGGCCAGCTCCTCCTCCTTGCGGCGGCGGAACCGGCGGCGACGCGCGATCAGCGTGATGAAGCCCTCGAACTGGCCACCGGACATGCCCATCTCGGCCACCCACGCCAGGGTCTCGGCCCGGTCGCGCAGGGGCACGCCGTCGCGGAACTCGTCGGCGGCGGCGCGGAGGTCGTCTTCGGTGAGCGGCTCGACGTCGGCGAGCATCTCGGCCCTGATCAGGCAGTAGTCGACGATCTCGTCGTGGACCGCGCGGTCACGATGGGAGAACTGGCGGACCATCGTGACGGCTTCCGCGATCGGCAGGTGAACCGCGTCGACCCGGACCAGGCAGTCGGCGCCCGCCGTGGATCCCGCTGTGGATCCCGTGATCACTGACTTCCGCTCCTCTCGGCGAACCGTGCCGCGCGGCGAGGCCCTTTCCGAGGGGGCCCGGCGCCGCCTCGCCGCGCGACGATCAGAGGGCTCCCGGGGCACCGGGGATGTGCGGCACACCCCCGACGGGAACCCGCCTCCGACGGTAGAAGCAGTCACTTGAGGATCACTGGTGCCGACTTGCAGGACTCTTGTGCTTACGCCCAGGTCAACATCCGGAGCGGGTCCTCCAGCATCGCGCCGACGTCGCGGAGCACGTAGGAGCCCAGTTCGCCGTCGATCACCCGGTGGTCGAACGACAGCGCGAGCGTGGTGACCTTGCGCACCGCGAGCTGCCCGTCGACCACCCACGGCATGTCTCTGATCCGGCCGAACGCCAGGATCGCCGACTCGCCGGGGTTGAGGATCGGGGTGCCCGCGTCGATGCCGAAGACGCCGATGTTGGTGATCGTGACGGTGCCGCCGGACATCTCGGCCGGGGTGCACTTCCCGGCCCTGGCCCGGTCGGTCAGGTCAGTGAGCGCCCTGGCGAGCTCGGGGAGCGAGAGCGCCTGTGCGTCTTTGATGTTCGGGACGATCAGGCCGCGCTCGGTGGCCGCCGCGATGCCCAGGTTGACCGACTTCTTGATGAGGATCGCCTCGTCGGTCCAGGTGGAGTTGGCGTGGGGGTGCCGCTTCATCGCGGTCACCAGCGCCTTGGCCACCAGCAGCAGCGGCGACACCTTGACCCCGGCGAAGTCGGGCTGCTCCCGCAGCCGGCGCACGGCGTTCATCGTCTCGGTGACGTCGATCTGGAGGAACTCGGTCACGTGAGGGGCGGTGAAGGCGCTGGCCACCATCGCGGCGGCGGTGGCCTTGCGGACCCCGCGTACCGGGATGACCTCCTGCTCCTCCACGACCAGCGGGACGACGGGCGCGACCTGCGCGGCCAGCACGTCGTCGCGGGTGATCGACCCGTTGGGCCCGCTGGGCGCGACGTCGGCGAGGTCGACGCCCAGATCCCTGGCCAGCTTCCGGACGGGCGGCTTGGCGAGCACGGCGACGCGCTGCGGCGAGCCGTTGGAGACGGGCACCGCCTCCGGGGCCGCCGGGCTCTTGCGCGCCCTGCGCTTGCTGGGGCCCTGCTTGACGCCGTAGCCGACCAGGACCGGCTCGCGCTTCTGGGGTTCCTCGGGGACCAGGCTCTCGGTCAGGGCCTCTTCGGTCGCGTCGTCGACGGTGATGATGACCCGCCCGACGTCGACCGTCTCGCCCTCGGCGGCCAGGATGGCGGCCACCTCGCCCTCGAAGGGAGAGGGGAGCTCGACGACCGCCTTGGCGGTCTCGATCTCGACGATGATCTGGTTGACCTTCACGGTGTCGCCGACGGCGACGTGCCACCGGACGATCTCGGCCTCGGTCAGGCCCTCGCCCACGTCGGGCAGCTTGAAGTCACGTTTCATCCGAAGGTCTCCTAGTAGCCGAAGACGCGGTCGACGGCTTCGAGGATGCGGTCGAGGTCGGGCAGGTAGTGGTCTTCCAGCCGCGACGGCGGATAGGGCGTGGAGAACCCGCCCACCCGCAGGACCGGCGCCTCGAGCCGGTAGAAGCACTGCTCGGTCACCCGCGCCGCGATCTCGCCGCCGAGGCCGCTGAAGACCGGAGCCTCGTGGACGACCACGCACCGCCCGGTGCGGTCGACGGCCTCGCGGACGACGGGCATGTCGAGCGGGTTGAGGGAGCGCAGGTCGATGACGCCGACCGAACGCCCGTCTTCTTCGGCCGCCGCGGCGGCCTCCAGGCAGGTCTTCACCATGGGGCCGTAGGCGACGAGGGTGACGTCGTCGCCCTCGCGGGCCACGCGGGCCCGGTCGAGCGGCAGGCCGGGGGCGCCGAACTCGACGTCGGCCTTGTCCCAGTAGCGGCGCTTGGGCTCGAAGAACACCACGGGGTCGTCGCAGCGCACCGCGTCTTGGATCATGGTGTAGGCGTCGACCGGGTTGGAGCAGGCCACCACGCGCAGGCCGGCCGTGTGGGTGAAGTAGCTCTCGGGGGACTCGCTGTGGTGCTCGACCGCGCCGATGCCGCCGCCGCAGGGGATGCGTACGACCACCGGCAGTTTGAGCTTGCCCAGGGAGCGCAGCGGCATCTTGGCGAGCTGGGTGATGATCTGGTCGGCGGCCGGGAAGACGAACCCGTCGAACTGGATCTCGCAGACCGGCCGGTAACCCCGGAGCGCCAGGCCGATCGCGGTGCCGATGATGCCCGACTCGGCGAGCGGGGTGTCGATGACCCGGTCTTCGCCGAAATCCTTCTGCAGGCCGTCGGTGACGCGGAACACGCCGCCGAGCTTGCCGACGTCCTCGCCCATGACGAGCACCTTCGAGTCGGCGTCCATCGCCGCGCGAAGCCCCTCGTTGAGGGCCTTCGCCAAGGTCAGAGTGGTCACTGGGCCCCCTCGAAGCCGGCCAAATAGGTCGTGAACTGCTCCCGCTCCTCGGCGAGGAGGGCGTGGGGCTCGGCGTAGACGTGCTCGAACAGCGCGGCGGGCTCCGGGTCGGGGAGGGCCAGGCAGCGGGCCCGGAGGTCCTTGCCGAGCTGGTCGGCCTCGGCCTCGACCTTGTCGAAGAACTCCTGGTCGGCCAGCTGATTCCTGAACAGGTAGGCCTTCACGCGCTCGATCGGGTCTTTGAGCTTCCAGGCCTCCAGCTCGTCGGCGACCCGGTAGCGGGTGGGGTCGTCGGAGGTGGTGTGGGCGCCCATGCGGTAGGTGAACGCCTCGACCAGGGTCGGGCCGTTGCCCTCGCGGGCGTTGCGCAGCGCCGCCCGGGTGACCGCCAGGCAGGCGAAGACGTCGTTGCCGTCGACCCGGATGCCGGGGAAGCCGAAACCGCTGGCCCGCTTGTAGAGGGGGATCTTCGACTGCTTCTCCAGGGGCTCGGAGATGGCCCACTGGTTGTTCTGGCAGAAGAACACGACCGGCGCGTTGAAGACGGATGCCCAGATGAAGGCCTCGTTCACGTCACCCTGGGAGGTGGCGCCGTCGCCGAAGTAGACGATCGTGGCGGCCTCGGCGCCGTCGCGCTGGATGCCCATCGCGTAGCCGACCGAGTGGAGGGTCTGCGAGCCGATGACGATCGTGTAGAGGTGGAAGTTGTGCTCGATCGGGTCCCAACCGCCGTGGTTGACGCCGCGGAACAGGCCGAGCAGGTGGAGCGGGTCGACCCCGCGGCACCAGGCGACGCCGTGTTCGCGGTAGGTCGGGAAGGCCATGTCGGCGTCGGTGAGCGCGCGGCCCGATCCGACCTGGGCCGCCTCCTGGCCGAGCAGCGAGGCCCACAGCCCGAGTTCGCCCTGCCGCTGGAGGGCGACCGCTTCCAGGTCGACCCGGCGCACCAGGACGAGGTCGCGGTAGAGCGACCGGACCTCTTCGGCCGTCAGGTCGATGTCATAGTCGGGATGCTCGACCCGCTCACCTTCGGGTGTGAGGAGCTGGACGAGTTCCGGGGGTGCCGTAGGGGCAGTCATGTGCCACTCCTGCGTTCGGGGCCGTACATGAATGGGGTCTCCATCACGCATTGGCCAGGTCTAGACGCTTTCGTCCCGATTGGTGGTGGAACGTCCGCGCATGCGGACATAGTGGCAGACATCACTGTCTGCCTCCACACCCTGCTCCACACCTTTCCGGTTCCCCTCCGACCTGCCGCCACACCATCCACAGCCTGTGGATAAGCTTGTCGCGCTCACTCTCCATCCCCAAACAGGAGGCACCCCAAGTGGCGCGCGTGATCGTCGATGTCATGCTCAAGCCGGAGATCCTCGACCCCCAGGGTCAGGCCATCGCCCGCGCGCTCCCCCGGCTGGGGTTCTCGGGCGTCTCGGACGTCCGGCAGGGCAAGCGTTTCGAGGTCGAGGTCGACGGACCGGCCGACGACGCGGCGATCGCCGAGGTCAGGAAGATGGCCGAAACCCTGCTGGCCAACACGGTGATCGAGGACTTCGTCGTCCGCGTCGAGGGGTAAAACAGCACATTCCCGTCGGCCCGAACCACGCAAAGCGTCACAAGGGCCTCATCTGCCATCCGTAAACCGGCTTCCAGGTCAACCTAAATAACAAGAGCGTGATTTTGCGGTTAGCCCTCATCACACAGGGAAGCTCTGCTTAGGTACCTACGACGACCGGGGAGGGAACCCCGTGGACATCGAGTTCTCGCTCGCTTTGCCAAGGGATGCGGTCGGCATCCCGATGGTCCGTCGCGTGATCGGAGACGCCCTTCGTTCGCTCGGCGTGACGGAGGACTGTGTGTCCGACATCCTCCTCGCCACCTCAGAGGCGTGCGCCAACGCTGTGCGGCACGGCGGGCCCTCGGCCCGCTACCAGGTCGAAGCGGCCATAGACGACGGCCGCTGCGAGCTCCGTGTGGTAGACGGCGGTCGCGGGCTCACCGCGATCCCGCAGCGCTACCCCTCAGGCGAGGTCGAGAACGGACGCGGCATCCTGATCATGCAGGCCGTGGTCGACGAGATCTCCTTCGACATCACTCCTGGCAGCGGCACCACCGTGCGCCTCTGCAAGGAACTCGACTGGGACCACGACGCCATCGCGCTGGCGATGGCCAAAGACCGCGAGCTTGCTGCCGTCTGACCCCTTTTCACCCACTCGACGACCCACTCGACGTGGTCCGATAACCTGAGGCGTACCGCCAGAGACCGCCGGACATGAGAGCCGGAGGCTTCGCGTGCGTTTACTTCAGGCAGATTCACTAGCGCGAGCCACGCTCGGCCTTCGGCCGACCGCATCTCGCTTGGAGGATTTCGGACCATGCGGGTGGGCGTCGTCACCTTTCCCGGAACACTCGACGACCAGGACGCGGCGCGGGCGCTGCGGCTGGCCGGTGCCGAGGCCGTGCCCCTGTGGCACGCCGATCACGACCTCAAGGGGGTGGACGCGGTCTTCCTCCCCGGCGGGTTCTCCTACGGCGACTACCTCCGGTGCGGGGCCATCTCCCGATTCGCGCCCCTGATGACCGAACTCGTCCCCGCCGCCCAGGCGGGGCTGCCGATGCTGGGCACCTGCAACGGCTTCCAGATCCTCTGCGAGGCCCACTTGCTGCCGGGCGCCCTGGTCCGCAACGCGGGCCTCCACTACGTCTGCCGCGACCAGCGGATCAGGGTCGACAACGCCTCGACCGCCTGGACGACCGACTTCGCCGAAGGCCAGGAGATCACCCTCCCGGTCAAGCACGGCGAGGGCCGCTACGTCGCCGACGCCGAGACGCTGGCCGAGCTCGAGGCGTCCGGCCGGGTCGTGTTCCGGTACGCCGGCTCCAACCCCAACGGCTCGCTCAACGACATCGCCGGCATCACCAACGAGGCCGGCAACGTCGTCGGCCTGATGCCCCACCCCGAGCACGCCGTCGAGGAACTGACCGGCGCCCCCGGCGTCGACGGGCGCGGCTTCTTCTCCTCCATCGTCCGGAAGCTGGTGAACGCGTGAGCGCTTCTGCGATGTCTGTCGACACGGTCAAGCGGGCCGGGCAGACCCCCGACGAGCGCATGCCGTTCGCCGAGCTCGGCATGAAGCAGGACGAATACGACCGCGTGGTGGCCATCCTCGGCCGCCGCCCGACCGGCTCCGAGCTGGCCATCTACTCGGTCATGTGGAGCGAGCACTGCTCGTACAAGTCGTCGAAGGTGCACCTGCGGCAGTTCGGCACCAAGGCCCCCAAGTCCGAGGCGCTGCTGGTCGGCATGGGTGAGAACGCGGGCGTCGTCGACATCGGCGACGGCTGGGCGGCCACCTTCAAGATCGAGTCGCACAACCACCCCTCCTACGTCGAGCCCCACCAGGGCGCGGCCACCGGTGTCGGCGGGATCGTCCGCGACATCATGTCGATGGGCGCGCGGCCCGTCGCGGTGATGGACTCGCTGCGGTTCGGCGGGCTCGACCAGGGCGACACCCGCCGGGTGCTGCCCGGCGTGGTCGAGGGCATCTCCCACTACGGCAACTGCCTGGGCCTGCCGAACATCGGCGGCGAGGTCGTCTTCGACCCCTGCTACATCGGCAACCCGCTGGTGAACGCGCTGTGCGTGGGCCTGCTCAGGAAAGACCAGATCAAGCTGGCCACCGCCCCCGGGCCGGGCAACAAGGTCATCCTGTTCGGCGCCCGGACCGGCGCCGACGGCATCGGCGGCGCCTCGGTGCTGGCCTCGGCGACCTTCGAAGACGAGTCGCAGGCCAAGCGGCCGGCCGTCCAGGTCGGCGACCCGTTCATGGAGAAGCTGCTGATCGAGTGCTGCCTGGAGCTCTACCAGGCCGACGTGGTCGTCGGCATCCAGGACCTCGGCGCGGCCGGGGTGTCCTGCGCGACCACCGAGCTCGCGGCCAAGGGCACCGGCGGCATGACCGTCGACCTCAACCTCGTCCCGCTGCGCGACCCCACGCTGCGGCCCGAGGAGATCCTGATGAGCGAGTCGCAGGAACGCATGATGGCCGTGGTCACGCCCGGCGACATCGACGCGTTCCTGGCGATCTGCGAGAAGTGGGACGTCCCGGCGACCGTCATCGGCGAGGTGACCGACACCGGCCGCCTGGTCATGACGTGGGACGGCGAAGTGATCGTCGACATCCCGCCGGGCACCGCCGCCGACGACGGCCCGGTCTACGAGCGGCCCTTCCACGAGCCGCTGGGTCAGCACGACCTCAACCTCGACACCCCCGACTCGCTGGAGCGCCCGTCCGACCTGCGGACGACCCTGCTCCAGCTGCTCGCGTCGGCGAACCTCTCGTCGCGCGAGTGGGTGACCTCTCAGTACGACCGCTACGTGCGCGGCAACACCGTGCTCGCCCAGCCGGCCGACGCGGGCCTGCTGCGGGTCAGCGAGGTCATGCCGGGCGCCGAGGAGACCACCCGGGGCATCGCCCTGGCGACCGACGGCAACGGGCGCTACGCCAAGCTCGACCCCTACGCGGGCGCGCAGCTGGCGCTCTCGGAGGCCTACCGGAACGTGGCCGTGACCGGGGCGACCCCGCTCGCGGTGACCAACTGCCTCAACTTCGGCTCGCCCGAAGACCCCGAGGTCATGTGGCAGTTCGCCGAGGCCGTGCGCGGCCTGGCCGACGCGTGCAAGACCCTGGGCGTGCCGGTGACCGGCGGGAACGTGTCCTTCTACAACCAGACCGGCACGGCCGCGATCAATCCGACCCCCGTGGTGGGCGTGCTGGGCGTGATCGACGACGTCGCGAAGCGCGTCCGGTCGGGCTTCCCGGCTGCCGGGCTGCGCGTGGTGCTGCTGGGCGCGACCTACGACGAGTTCGGCGGGTCGGAGTGGGCCCACGTCGCCCACGACCACCTGGGCGGGCTGCCGCCCCGGGTGAACCTGGAGGCCGAACGCGACCTGGCGACCGTGCTGACCGAGGCGGCCAAGCAGGGTCTGCTCGAGGGATCCCACGACCTGTCCGACGGCGGTCTCGGCATCGCGCTCGCGGAGGCCTGCCTGGCCCAGGGGGTCGGCGCGACCGTCTCCCTGCCGGGCGGCGACGCGTTCGTCGATCTGTTCTCCGAGTCGACGGCGCGGGCGCTGGTCTGCCTCAAGCCGGAGCACTTCGAGACGCTGACCGACCTGTGCGCCCGCCTCGACGTGCCCTGCTACGGCCTGGGCGAGACCGGCGGCGACAGCCTGGTCGTCGAGGGCGTCCTGGAGGCCACGGTCACCGAACTGCGGATGTCCCACGAGGCCACGCTTCCGGGCGTGTTCGGGTAATCCCCAGGTCGTACAGAGAAAAGAGCCCCTCCGGCGCCGAAATCCAGCGCGCGGCTCTGTCCGCTCTGGCCTCAGCTTGAGCAGGTCGTCCAGTAAGAAAAGAGCCCCTCCGGCGCCGATCCGGAGGGGCTCTGTCATGTGTACGAGCATCGAGGCCCCCACGACCCCAACGCCTGTGACATCAGGTGACAGAGAGATAGACGAGCAAGGTGTGCCGTTGGATGTCAGCGGAACATCACGTCTTCGCATCGGTGAACGCGTATTAATCCCTGGTATGGCCTCTTCGCGTTGGCCGCGCTCCCAGGCAGCGGAATAATCAGCACCGTTCGGGAGGATCCCGCACTTCAAGCCCAAGGCTGACCTCCGGAGGATCTCCGTGACCTCGAACGACCAAGACCCCTTCCTGCCGCCGGCGACGCAGCCGGTGCGGGGGGTCGTCTGGTTCATTCACATGATCGTGCCGATGCTGGGCCTGTGGCTGCTGCTGGCCCACCCGGTGGACGAGGACCCGCACACGGTCGACCTCGACCACGTCTGGCAGCACAACCCGAGCCACTTCTGGCTGGTCCTGGTGGTCGCCGGGATCAACCTGGTGCTCGGGGTGCTGATCAGCCAGGCGTCGGCGCGGCGGAGGGACGCCCGGCTTCTCCTGGTCTCGCTGGTCTTCCTGAGCAGCGCCGGGTTCTTCACCCTGCACGCGCTGACCACCCCGGCCGTCATCCTGCCGGGCGCGACGGTCGGCTTCGACCTGGCCCACCCGGTCGGTCTGATGATCGCCTCGGTGTTCGCCTTCCTGTCGGGCCTGCCGCTCAACGACCGGCAGGGCGAGACGGTGCTGAAGCTCCAGCTTCCGCTGCGCATCGCGGTGGGCGTGCTGCTGGTCGCCTGGGGCGTCGCGTCGCTGGTGCCGGGCCTGACGCCGCTGACCGACAAGCTCCCGCCCGGCGGCATCGGCCTCGGTTACTGGGGGCTGATCGGGGTCTTCCTGTACGTCGCCGCCGCCGTCATGATGTTCCGCCTGCACCGCAAGCGACCGGCCGCCGTGCTGATCTCCCTGATCACCGCCTACGCGCTGCTGGCCGAGGTGATGATCGCCGGGATCGAGCACCGCAACTGGGCGCTCTCCTGGTGGCTCTGGCACGTGCTGCTGACGCTGGCGTTCTTCTTCGTGGCCTACTCGGCCTACATCCAGTTCCGGCGCGAGGGCTCCAGCAGCGGCCTGTTCGACGCGGTCACCCTGTCGGCGACCGCCCGGCGCATTCAGGCCCAGTACGAGGAGGCCCTGGAGGAGCTCGTCTCCCACCTGCGCCGCCGGACCGAGTCGGGGGTGCCGGTCGCCACGCGGCTGGCCGGGCGGTTCAAGCTGACCGAGGGCCAGGCGGCGGTGCTCGACCGGGCCGGCGCGGCCCTGGCGAACGAGCGGGAGCTGTCGGAGCGGCTGGGCGCGCTCGTCGAGGTCGGCGGCCGGGCCCGGGTCGGGCTGCCCGAGTCGGAGCTGCTGTCCGAATCGCTGCGGCGGGTCCGGGAGGCGTACGGGGACGTGCGGGTGAGCGTCATGAGCGATGGCGCGCTGACCCCGCTCGGCGCTCGCGGCGCCCCCACGCTGACCACCCAGGAGATGGCCGCCCTGACCGGCGGGTCGCCGGTCGAGATGTCCGGTTCGGTGGTCCACCCGCTGACCGTGAAGGGCCACCTGGCGGGCGCGCTGGCCGTGCCGGTCGGCCAGACCTCCCAAGACGCCGCCCTGGCCGCCACGCTGGCCACCCAGCTGTCCATCAGCCTGGAGAACGCCCGGCTGTACGCCGAGCTGGAGACCCTCTTCCGCGCCTACATGTCCCCCGACGTCGCCAAGAGCCTGCTCGCCGACCCCAACAAGGCCGCGCTCGGCGGTTCGCTGACCGAGGTCACCGCCCTGTTCGCCGACCTGCGCGGCTTCACCACGTTCTCGGAGAAGGTCTCGCCCGGCGAGATCGTCGACATGCTGAACCGCTTCCACACCGCGGCGGTGCCGTGCATCCTCGGCAACGGCGGCACGATCGTGCAGTTCGTCGGCGACGCCCTGCTGGCCCTGTTCAACGCCCCCGCCCCGCAGGCCGACCACGCGCGGCGGGCCGCGCAGGCGGGTCTGGAGATGCAGCGGGCGGCGGCCCGGGTGTCGGCCGAGGTACTGCGCGAGCAGGAGGCCGGGCTGCTGTCGGAGGTCGAGTGGCCCAAGTTCCGGGTGGGCGTGAACACCGGCCCGGCGCTGGTCGGCAACATCGGCAGCCCCGAGTTCCGCGGCTTCAACGCGATGGGCGACGCGGTCAACGTCGCGGCCCGGCTCCAGGCGCTGGCCGAGCCCGGGTCGGTCGTGATCGGCCAGTCGACCTACGACCTGCTCGGCCCGGCCGACGTCGTCTCGCTGGGCGACCTGTCGCTGAAGGGCAAGGACAACACCGTGCACGCGTACGTGCTGCGCGGCATGGAGATCGATTTTACGAACGACCATGCTTGACCCAAGACTTGGCGACATGAAATCACCGGAGCCAGGAGAGTTCCTGGCCCTCCTCACCGCCGAGGAGATCGCCGACCTCCGGGCCGCCGGGCGACCCCGGCAGTGGGAGCGCGGCGAGACCGTCATGACCGAGGGCGACACCAACGACTGGGTGATCGTGCTGACCTCGGGCCGGGTGAAGGTGTCGTCCCACACGGCGGGCGGCACCGAGGTCGTCCTCGCGGTACGCGGGCCTGGCGCCCTGCTGGGCGATATGTCGGCCGTCGACGGGGGCCCCCGCTCGGGCACCGTGACCGCGCTGGAGCCCATCGAGGCCATCGTGGTCCGCGACTTCGCGGCGTTCCTGCGCGAGCACGGCCGCATCGCCGTGCTGCTCCTGCAGCTCATCACCGGCCGGCTGCGCGACGCCGACCGCAAGCGGGTCGAATACGGCGCGTTCGACACCACCGGCCGGGTCGCCACCCGCCTGGTCGAGCTGGCCGAACGCTACGGCGAGCAGACCCCGGGCGGCGTGAGAGTGATGCTGCCGCTCTCGCAAGACGAACTGGCAGGGTGGACCGGCGCGTCCCGCGAGGCCGTCAGCAAGGCCCTCAGGAGCCTGCGCGACCGGGGCCTGATCGAGACCGGCCGACGCCGCGTGATCATCTACGACCTGGACGGGCTGCGCAAGAGAGCCCGGTGAGCTACGCCTGGCGGGTCTGCTTCGTCACCGGCCTGGGGCTGATTCTCATCGGCATGTCGGGCAGCACATTGAACGTCGCGTTACCCGTGGTCGTCCGGCACTTCCACGCCTCGCCGTTCGCGTCGAACTGGATCCTGCTGTCGTTCATGCTGGTGAACACGGCGACCCTGGTGTTCTTCGGGCGGGTGGCCGACCTGCTGGGGCGGCGCGGGGTCTACCTGGCCGGGTTCGCCCTCTTCACCGCCGCTTCGGCGCTGGCGGGACTGGCCCCGAACGTGGGCGTGCTGATCGCGATGCGGGCGCTGCAGGCGATCGGGGCCTCGATGATCCTGGCCAACGGGACCGTCATCATCACCGACGCCTTCCCGCCCGACCGGCTGGGCCAGGGCATGGGCGTCTACATCGGCACCCTGTCGATCGCGCAGCTGGCCGGGCCGACGCTGGGCGGGCTGATCGCCGACACGCTCGGGTGGCGGTGGATCTTCTGGGTGAACGTGCCGGCCGGGCTGCTGGCGCTGGTCGCCGGGCTCCTCATCCTGCGGCCCGGGAGCCCGGGACGACGAGCCCCGGTCGACGCCGCCGGGAACCTGGTGATCTTCGCGCTGCTGTCGGCCGCGCTCTACGCGGTGACCGAGGGATCGCTCGCCGGCCTGGCGGTCGCGGCGGCGCTGGCGCCGGTCCTGTTCGCGGTGGAGCGGCGGGCGGCCAACCCCATTCTGAACGGCGCCCTGTTCGGGGCGCCGCTGCTGGTGTTCTCCAACCTGGCCTCGTTCTGCGCGGCGCTGGCGCGGTCGTCGCTGATCCTGCTGGCCGGGCTCTACTTCCAGGCGGCACGCGGGGTCGACGCGCTCCAGGCCGGGCTGGCGATCCTGCCGGTGCCGGCCGGGATGGCGCTCGCCTCGCCCCTCGCCGGGGCCCTGGCGCGGCGGCTGGGGGCCTACGCGGTGTCGGTGGGCGGGGCGGTGCTCGCGGCGTGCGGGCTGGCGGTGCTGGCGCTGTCGACCGAGGCGTCCTATCCGGTGATCGCGGCCGGGCTGTTCCTGGCCGGCTGCGGGAACGGGACCTTCCTGACCGGTAACACCACGCAGATCATGAACGTGCTCCCGGCGGGGAGTCTCGGGGTGGTCAACGGGTTCCGGCTGACGATCCAGAACTTCGGCATGTCGCTCAGCGTGGCGACCACGCTGACCCTGCTGACCGGGGCGGTCACGCCGGAGATCCGGGCGCAGGTCTACCAGGCGACGCTGTCGCTGCTCTCCCCCGCTGCGGTGGAGCAGCTGATGGGGGGCTTCCGGGTGACGTACGCGACGCTGTTCTGCGTCAGCCTTCTCGGGGCGCTGTGCGCCGCGCTCGCGCGGCCATCGTCTCGACCCCGGCCATGAGCAGGTCGACGCCGTACGCGTAGTACTCGGCCACGTCGGCCTCGTCTTCGTAGGTCTTGGCGAACTCCATCAGCAGCGGGAAGCGCTCGGCCGACAGGTTCTCCAGCTCCAGGCGCTTGCGCCGGCGCCATTCGCGCGCCTCGGCGGGGCTGAGCGGGGTGGGGCACACCGGCGCGCCGCCCACCAGGCCGATCACGCCCGACAGCAGGTAGGACGACACCAGGAAGCCTTCTTGGACGGTGAACCCGCCCCGGCGGAGCAGTTCGAGAGCCATGTTGGTGGCGACGTTGAAGCTGTCGACGCGGTGCTTGTCGACGAGGTGGAGCAGGGTCGCCAGCGCCGGATGCCGGTCGAGCAGCGCGACCAGGCGCTCGACCACGCCCCGGACCTGCACGTGCCACTCGGGCTCGTCGGTGACCTCGGCGAGGATCCGCGCCAGCAGGTGGTCGGTCACGCCCGCGAGCAGTTCGTCCTTGTTCTTGAAGTGCCAGTAGAGGGCCATCGGCGTGACGCCGAGCTCCTGGGCGAGCCGCCGCACGGTGACGGTCTCGAGCCCTTCGGCGTCGATCAGGTCGATGGCCCGTTCGACGACTGATTCCCGGCTCAGCTTCTCAGGTGCCACTTGACAACTATACGACGTACAAGCTGAGCTATGCACTGTACATGTACGCCGTACAAGTACTCCGTATAGGGGGCCTGAGCAATGCGATCAAGATGGTGGGTGCTGGCGGCCGTGTCGCTGGCGACGTTCATGACCTACCTCGACAACAACGTGGTCAACGTCGCCCTGCCGACGATCGAGCAGGACCTGGGGCTGACGCTCGCCGGGCTCGAATGGATCGTGAGCGGCTACATCCTGGCCTTCGCCGGGCTGCTGCTCGCCGGCGGGCGGCTGGCCGACGTCTTCGGGCTTCGCGTCATGTTCTTCATCGGCCTGGCCGTCTTCACCGCCTCCTCGGTGGCGGCAGGGCTGGCCGGGTCGCAGGAGACGCTGATCGCGGCGCGGGTCGTGCAGGGCGTGGGCGCCGCCCTGGTGACGCCGACGTCGCTGGCGCTGATCCGGGCCACGTTCGTCGACGCGCGCGAACGCGCCACGGCCGTGGGCATCTGGGGGGCCGTCTCCGCCTTGGCGCTGGCCGTCGGGCCGCTGACCGGCGGCCTGCTCAGCGAGAACATCAGCTGGGGCTGGATCTTCCTGATCAACCTGCCCATCGGCGTGGTGGTGGCGGTGATCGCCGCGGTCGCCCTGCCGGCGAGCGTGCGCACCCGAGGGGTCCGGATCGACGTGCCCGGCGTGCTCAGCTCGTCGCTCGCGCTGTTCGCGCTGACCTTCGCGCTCATCGAGGGCGAGGGCGAGGGCTGGACCTCCGGGCTCATCCTGGGCTCGTTCGCGCTGGCCGCCGTCGCGTTCGCGACCTTCCTGGTGATCGAGTCGCGCAGCCGTCAGCCGATGATCGACCTGCGCCTGTTCCGCTCACGGGTGTTCAGCGGCGGCCTGCTGTCGATGGGCATGTGGGCGTTCGGCGTGTTCGGGATCTACTTCTTCACCGCGATCTACCTGCAGAGCGCGCTCGGCTTCAGCCCCACCGAGGCCGGGGCGGGCTTCGTGCCGATGGCGCTGCTCATGGCGGCCGTCGCGGTCTTCTCGCCGCAGCTGGCCCGCCGCATCGGCACCGGCCCGTCGGTCGCCGCCGGGCTGGCCCTGATGGTCGTCGCGATGGCGGGCCTGTCGAACACCGGCGTCGGCTCGACCTATCTCGACCTGCTGCCCTGGTTCCTGATCTTCGGCGCGGGCGGCGGCATGCTCGTGCCGCTGACCGACGTGATCATCGGCGCGGTGCCCGCCGACCGGGCCGGGGTCGCCTCCGGAACGCTCAACGTCTCCCGCGAGGTCTTCGGACTGCTCGGGATCACCATCCTGGGCGCGATCCTGAACGCCCGGCAGACCGCCCCGACGATGGCGGCGTTCCTGGACGCCTACCAGTTCACGCTGCTCATCGCCGCGGCGATCGTGCTGGTCGGGGTCCCGGTCGCCCTGTACGCCCTCCGCAAGGACCGGACCGTCGAGACGGTCACCCAGGACGAACGGGACCCCGCGCTGGTCTAGCTGCCGATCTTCTTGCCCTGCTTGTGCCAGGCGACCACGACCGACGGACGGGGCTGCGAGGTCCCGCCGTCGGGGAAGTGGGAGATCGGGGCGGCCGGCGAGGCGCCGGTGCCCTCACCCGGGTGCTGCACGGCGACGAAGACCGACTTCTGGTCCTCCGACACCAGCGGACCGCAGCACTCGGCGCCCTTGGGCATCGTGAGGAACTGGCGGACGTGGCCCTTGTCCTTGCCGCGGACCGGCACGGCGAACAGGCCGTCGTGGGTCCCCAGGGCGTTGCCGTCCGTGGAGATCCAGAGGTTGCCGTCCTTGTCGAAGGTCACGTTGTCGGGGCAGGAGATCGGCGAGACCTTGGTCTTGTCGAAGCCGCCGAAGTAGGTGCCCGGGTCGTTGGGGTCGCCGCAGACCAGCGGCAGCGTCCATGCGAAGGTCAGCGCCGCGGCGTCGTCGCGGTTCTCGGCGATCTCCAGGATGTGGCCGTGCTTGTTGTTGAGGCGCGGGTTGGCCTCGTCGGGGCCGGAGCTGCGCGCGGTGTTGTTGGTCAGGGCGACGAACACGGTGCCGGTGACCGGGTTGCGCTCCATGTCCTCCGGACGGTCCATCTTGGTCGCGCCGACCTTGTCGGCGGCCAGGCGGGTGAAGACCAGAACCTGCTCGGCGGTCATCCCCGCGACGTACGACTTGGTGCCGCTGACCAGCGGGATCCACTTGCCGACGCCGTCGAACGCCTTGTCGGCGGGCAGCTTGCCGGTGCCGTCGATCTCGGCGGCCGGGCTGTCGCCGGTGAACTGCGCGACGTAGAGGGTGCCGTTGTCGAGCAGCGTCCGGTTGTGGCGGTCGTTGCCCGGG
Organism: Herbidospora galbida; assembly: GCF_005233835.1. GTDB lineage: Bacteria > Actinomycetota > Actinomycetes > Streptosporangiales > Streptosporangiaceae > Herbidospora > Herbidospora galbida. Next base: position 28,648 of record NZ_SZQA01000006.1, read on the forward strand.
ACGTAGCGGTCCTTCGAGACGAACTTGTAGATGTACTCGAACCGCGAGTCGTCGCCCATGTACGCCACCAGGCGGCCGTCACGGCTGATCGTCGTGGTGGCCGCCTCGTGGGCCATCCGGCCGAGCGCGGTGCGCTTGATCGGGGTCGAGTCGGGGTCGGTCGGGTCGATCTCGACGATCCAGCCGAAGCGGTTGGCCTCGTTGGGGTTCTTCGACAGGTCGAAGCGCTCGTCGACGCGGTCCCAGCGGCGGCCGCCGAGGGCGGCGGGGAATGCGTAGCGGGTCAGCCCGGCCTGGGCGTCCGCCGGAGCCTTGCCGGCGTTCACGAAGTACTGGTTGAAGTTCTCCTCGGCGGTCAGCACGGTGCCCCACGGGGTGGTGCCGCCGGCGCAGTTGTTCAGCATGCCCTTGACGACGCGGCCGCTCGGGTCGGCGGCGGTCTTCAGCAGGCTGGAACCGGCGGCCGGGCCGGTGAACCTCATCTCGGTGTGGGCCGTGATGCGGCGGTTGTAGCGGCGCGGGCCGGAGGTGACGAGCTCCCAGCGGCCGGTGCCGCCGCTGCGCCTGATCTCGACGACCGAACCGCCGTGGGCGTTCATCGCGATGGCGATCTGCTCGGCGGTGGCGTTGTCGCCGTTGGTGTAGCCGCGGAACATCAGCTCTTCGTTGGTGTACTCGTGGTTCACCCACAGCAGGCCGCGGTCCCGGCCCAGCTGGAACAGCGTCACGAAGTCGCAGTTGTAGCCGAACTGCTTGGCCTGCGCGTCGGGCGTCTGCGCCTCGAAGTCGAAGGCCGGGGCGCCCGGGACGACCGGGTCGCCCCACCGGACCACGACCGCCGACTGGTAGCCGTTGGGCACGGTGATCTGGTCGTTGGTGTTCGGCGCGACCGGCGTGAAGGTCAGGCCGCCCTTGTAGGGGTGGGAGCCGCCGCTGTGCCAGTTGCCGCCCTTGTTCCACCAGTCGAGGGTGAACTTGTCGTCGGCGGCGGCGGGGGTCGCGGCGGCGCCGACGACGCCGGCCGACAGGACCAGCGCGCCCAGCGCGCCCGCGCGCAGCGCGCCACGGCGGGACATGTCGGCGACGACGTCACCGAAATAGGTGTTCTCACTCGTGTTGGGGACTTCGTGGAAACAGGCGTCGCCACAGCGGTACTTGCACGTCATGGCGCTGCGGCCGCCCGGGTGGGCCGGCGTCAGCAGCGGCAGGGATCGACGCGGTGACGGGTTCGTCACAGCTCCTCCAAAGGGGTCGCGCGGGATCGGGGGAACGGCCCAGACGGCGCAGGTCCCCGCCCGGACCGTATTGTTGGCGACCGAAGTGACGGTGAACATCGGTCGCCTCATCGGTGAACGATCCCCACGGGCCACAATGGGCACATGCCGCCCCGCCGCCAAGACCCTTCGCGCGTCCGCGCAGCTCTCGACGTCCAGCTGGCAGATCTGGGCCTGCCGCCGTTCGACGGCCCCGACAGCGCAGCGGGTCCCGCCGTGGTCTCGGCGGTGCTGTCGGCGTACGGCCGGGAGACGGCGCCCCAGCGCGAGGCGCTGCGCGCGGCCGTGCGGTTCCTGCTCGACGAACTCGTGGCGAGGGCGCCCGGCCGGACCGTCGAGGTGCGGGTGCCGCCGTTCGCCGCCGTGCAGTGCGTCGAGGGGCCCCGGCACACCCGGGGCACCCCGCCGAACGTGGTCGAGACCGATCCCCGCACGTGGATCGGGCTCGCCACCGGCCGGGAGGACTGGCCGGCGGCGCTGGCCGACGGGCGGGTCAGGGCGAGCGGCGGCCGGGCCGACCTGTCGCCCTACCTCCCGCTCGCCTAGTAGCCGCCCTCCGAGACCGGCGCGTTGATCTTCCGCTGGACGCACTGCTGCGACGACTCCTGCGTGGGGTGCAGCCGGGTGTCGAAGCACTCCGCGATGTTGTTCTTGTTGGCCCAGTTGACCACCACGCCGATGATGATCGCGCCTATCACCAGCGTCAGGATGCTCAGGATCAGGCCGACGACGGCACGTCCCTTGTTCGACCGCTTCGAGATCGCGATGATGCCGACGATCACACCGGCCACCGCCACCAGCAGCCCGAGGCCGCAGACCAGCAGCAGCACGATGGCCACGATGCCCAGCACCAGCGCCGCCGTGCCCAGCCCGCCCTTGGCGGGCGGCTTGTCGGCGTAGGGCGCCGACGGGTAGGGCGCCTGCGGGTAGGAGGTCGGCTGGTAGGCGCTCGGCCCGGTGGGGGCGGGCTGAGTCGGCGACGTCCCGTAGGGCGGCGGATAGTCGGGCCGGCCCTGCGGTGCGCCTTCGGGCGGCGTCTCCGCCCGGTATCCCGGCTGGTTCTCCGGTCGATTCTCAGGCCGGTTCTCGGGCCGGTTCTCCGGCCGGCCCGGGTCGGGTCCGAGGGAGCCGCCCGGGTGCTGCTGGGCGCTGAAGACGGCGGTGTCCTCGGCGTCCGGCGACGGCCTGCCCGGGGCCTGTTCGGGCGGAACGTCCCAGGGCATGCGCCGCTTGGGCTGGTCGTCCCTCGGCTCGTCAGGAGTGGTCATGTTCCTGTCACTTCCCCTGCGGGGCCGGGGGTACGGCGGCCGACACGGCAAAGCACTGGTGATCATTTCGCCGGGTTCAGCCCACCCGGGGGTCCGAGCAGCCAAGAGGCCGAAATAGACTCAAGCATGTGCTGAAGGGCGACGGCCATCTGAGCCATGACCTTGACCCTCTCGACCAAGGCCCGAAAGACGCCTGTGGCGTCTTCGGCGTCTGGGCTCCAGGGGAGGATGTCTCCAAACTCACCTACTACGGGCTGTACGCGTTGCAGCACCGCGGCCAGGAGTCCGCGGGCATCGCGGTCAGCGAGGGCAGCCGCATCCTCGTCTACAAAGACATGGGCCTGGTGGCCCAGGTCTTCGACGAGTCGATTCTCGGCACCCTCAAGGGACACCTGGCCATCGGCCACTGCCGCTACTCGACCACCGGCTCGAGTGTGTGGGAGAACGCGCAGCCCACACTGAGCTCGACCGACGTGGGCGGCCTCGCGCTGGCCCACAACGGCAACCTGATCAACACCGGCGAGCTCGCCGAGCGGGTGGCCCCCGGCACCACCAGGGCCACCACCGACAGCGAGATCCTCACCGCGATCCTGGCCAAAGACCGCTCCGAGCCGATCGACGAGGCGGCCGCCCGGCTCCTCCCGATGGTCCGCGGCGCCTACTCACTCGTCTTCATGGACGAGAAGACGCTCTACGCGGCCCGAGACCCCCAGGGCATCCGTCCGCTCGTCCTGGGCCGTCTGGAGCGCGGCTGGGTGGTGGCCTCCGAGACGGCCGCCCTCGACATCGTCGGCGCGACGTTCCAGCGCGAGGTCGAGCCCGGTGAGCTCCTCACCATCGACGAGCGCGGGGTCAAGTCGCAGCGGTTCGCCCCGGCCGACCCCAAGGGCTGCCTGTTCGAATACGTCTACCTGGCCCGCCCCGACACCACGATCGCCGGGCGCGGCGTCCAGGCGACCCGGGTCGAGGTCGGCCGCCGGCTGGCCCGCGAGCACCCCGTCGACGCCGACCTGGTGATCCCGACCCCCGAGTCGGGCACCCCGGCCGCGATCGGCTACGCCGAGCAGAGCGGCATCCCCTACGGCCAGGGCCTGGTGAAGAACTCCTACGTGGGGCGCACCTTCATCCAGCCGTCCCAGACGATCCGCCAGCTCGGCATCCGGCTGAAGCTGAACCCGCTGAAGGAGATCGTCCAGGGCAAGCGGCTGATCGTGGTCGACGACACGATCGTGCGCGGCAACACCCAGCGGGCGATCGTGAAGATGCTGCGCGAGGCCGGGGCGACCGAGGTCCACGTGCGCATCTCGGCCCCGCCGGTGGCCTGGCCCTGCTTCTACGGCATCGACTTCGCCACCCGCGCCGAGCTGCTGGCCGGTTCGATGGACGTCGAGGAGATCCGCGAGCACCTGGGCGCCGACTCCCTCGGCTACATCTCGATGGAGGGCCTCACCGAGGCCACCACCATTCCGGCCCAGAAGCTGTGCCGGGCCTGCTTCGACGGCAGCTACCCCATCCCGATCGACCAGGACAAGGTCGGCAAGTACGTCCTGGAGGCCCGCGCATGACCTCGTACGCCGCCGCCGGTGTCGACATCGAGGCCGGTGACCGCGCCGTCGAGCTGATGAAGTCGAAGGTGGCCCGGTCGCGGCGCCCCGAGGTCGTCGACGACGCCAGCGGGTTCGCGGGCCTGTTCGACGTGTCGGCCCTGCTGAAGTTCCGCCGGCCGCTGCTGGCGACCTCGACCGACGGGGTCGGCACCAAGGTCATGCTGGCCTCCAAGCTCGGCAAGCACGACACTATCGGCATCGACCTGGTCGGCATGGTCGTCGACGACCTGGTGGTCTGCGGCGCCGAGCCGCTGTTCATGACCGACTACATCGCCTGCGGCAAGGTGGTCCCCGAGCGCATCGCCGAGATCGTCGGAGGCGTCGCCGAGGGCTGCCGCCAGGCCGGCTGCGCCCTGGTCGGCGGCGAGACCGCCGAACACCCGGGCGCGATGGGCCCCGACGAATACGACCTCGCGGGCGCCGGAACGGGCGTCGTCGAGGCCGACGAGCTGCTCGGTCCCGACCGGGTCCGCGCGGGCGACGTCGTGGTGGCCATGGCGTCGTCGGGGGTCCACTCCAACGGCTACTCGCTGGTCCGCCACATCATCAAGACGGCGGGCCTCGGCCTGGAGTCACAGATCCCCGAGTTCGGCCGGACGCTGGGCGAGGAACTCCTCGAACCCACCCGGATCTACTCGCTCGACTGCCTGGCCCTGACCGCCCACGTGCCGGTGCGGGCCTACGCCCACATCACCGGGGGCGGCCTGACCGCCAACCTGGCCCGCTCGCTCCCTGGGAGTGTCGACGCGGTCCTCGACCGCTCGTCGTGGACGGTCCCGCCGGTCTTCACGGTCCTCGGCGAGGCCGGGAAGGTCCCGCAGGCCGAGCTCGACAAAACCTTCAACCTGGGCGTCGGCATGGCCGCGATCGTCCCGGCGGAAGACGCCGACAAGGCGCTGGAACTCCTCGCCACCCGCGGCGTGCCGTCGTGGGTCCTCGGCGAGATCGTGCCGGGCACGGGCGAAGCGCGATACCGCTGATCGAGAACGATCCTCAGTGCCCGGCGAAAGGCCGCCGGGCACTGAGGAAACACGAAAGGCCGCCTGGTGGTGGTTGCCCCCGGGCGGCGCTTTCGGTCTCGTATGAAAATGGCTGTATGCACTCCGGTCACCCGGAGCGCGGGACCCTCACGAGGTCGCGCGGAAAACACCCGGCGTGGCGAACCGCGCCGGGCGTGATCAACGCTGGGTCAGGTGCCGCTCAACGACGGCCCCCGGATGAGGAGTCGTCCTCATCGTCCTCGTCATCGACGTTGGCGTAGTCGGCGTACCGCTCGGCCAACTCGTCATAAGGGTCGTGCTCGTCTGTGCGGTCGGAATCGACATGCTCCTCGACTCCGAGCTCCGCGCGCAGGCGCTCAAGATCGGTGCCGCCGCTGTTGTACTTCAGCTGGCGGGCAACCTTGACCTGCTTGGCCTTGGCTCGGCCGCGCCCCATTGGCTCGACCCCCTCATGCGGGGTCGTGCCCGACCCCTCGTCGCTAACGCACCACGCACTGACGCCACCTGACTTTGGACGTCAGCCAATTCGTTCGCCTACAACCGTACCTGTTTTGCGCCCCGCTCGGTACGCCGTATGCGCGTCGGCGGTCACCGGCCCAGCCAAATACCCCTAAGCCGCCCGACTTCCGACATTCTGCGCTCCGCCAGCCTATCTGCTGCGACGGCCGGTGGAACGCCTTCGTCGTCGGCGATGGCGAAGATTTTCAGGGTCGTGTCGAAGATCTGACCCGCCCGCGCCCTCGCCCTGTCCATGTCGAATCCGGCGATCTCATCAGCGACCTGGATCACTCCCCCCGAATTCACCACGTAGTCGGGGGCGTACAGGATGCCGCGGTCGGCGAGTTGCTTCTCGACCCCGGGGTGGGCGAGCTGGTTGTTGGCCCCGCCGCAGACGATCTTCGCCCGGAGTTCGGCCACGGCCGTGTCGTCGAGCGCGCCGCCGAGGGCGCAGGGGGCGTACACGTCGATGTCGCTCCGCTTCAGGGTCGCGGCGTCGGGGACGACCTCGATCTGGGGATGCCGCTGGCGGATCCGGCCGACCGCGAGTTCGTCGACGTCGCAGACGACCACCTCGCCGCCCTCTTCGAGAATGTGTTCCACCAGCCGGTGGCCCACCTTGCCGACCCCCTCGATGCCGACCCGGCGGCCGCGCAGGGAGGTCTCGCCGAAGGCGTGCCGGGCGGCGGCCCGCATGCCCTGGTAGACGCCGTAGGCGGTGAGGATCGAGCTGTCGCCGGCGCCGCCGTTGGCGGGGGTGCGGCCGGTGACGTAGGAGCACTCGCGGGCGATGAGGTCCATGTCCTCGCTGTAGGTGCCCACGTCACAGGCGGTGTAGTAGCGCCCGCCGAGCGACTGGACGAACTTGCCGTAGGCGCGCAGCAGGGCCTCGGACTTGTCGGTCGCGGGATCCCCGATGATCACCGCTTTGCCGCCGCCGTGGTCGAGGCCGGCGAGCGCGTTCTTGTACGCCATCGCCCGCGACAGGTTCAGCACGTCGGCCAGCGCGGCGGATTCGTCCGGGTAGGGATAGAAACGTGTTCCACCCAGGCCGGGGCCGAGGGCGGTGTTGTGGATGGCGATGATCGCGTAGAGGCCGGACTTGTCGTCGGCGCAGAACACGACCTGTTCGTGACGGGTCTGATCCTTGTGGGAAAGCCCGAAGACGTCGGTCACTTTGGTGACTCCTGATCGTCTGTGTCCGCCGCCCCGTTGCGGCGGTTCCACCTCCCAGCGTAGCGACGATCATGGATTACGGAACGCCGCCCAATGCGTGACGCGGCGTGGCATGGCACGATGCCGTTGTGCTGCCCTACGCCGCGTATCTCCGCGTCTATGAGCCGCTGAGCGCCTTCTCCGAGCAGGATCGCCTTCGGTGGAACGCCTATGCCCAGAACCCGCGGCGGCCCCGCCGCGCGGGCGCCCTCGCGGTGGAGCACGAGGAGTCGCTACGCCGGCTGTTGCGGGTCCCACCCGCCCCGGCGCCGGCGGCGGAGAGTCACAACGCCTATCTGCGCCGGGTCGACGGCGTCCTCTACGTCTGCCCGTGGCAGACCCGGCTGCGGTCGTGGCTGGCCTTCGCCTCGTGGCGCGGCAGCCTCCCGACCAAGCTGGCCAACCGCTTCGTCCCCCCGCCGGTCGCGGAGCGCACGGCCGAGGAGTTCGACGCCTTCAAGCGCGGTGAGCCCTCGCTGCGCATGCACATCATGACCAGCACCTGGCACGTGCCGACGCCCTGGTTCGTGCCGTTCGACTCCGCCGAGCGCTGGCTGGTCCTGCGCGGCGAGCAGGAGCCCGAGTCGTCGACCGGCGTGACCATGGCCCCGGCCAGGAACATGCTCTACGTCACCTCGATGGCCCAGGCCAGGAAGCGGGTGGCCCGCGCCCTGGTGGTCATCCGCCGTCACGTGGGCGACGTCGACACGCTGACCGACGTCGAGGAAGTGGGCCGCTGGCTGGAGGAGTTCCACCCCCACTCGCTGGTGGAGCTCGATTACGGCGGCATCGTCCACCTCATGGACGACGAGACCCTCCAGGCCGATCAGTCGGTGGCCGAGCTGGCCGCCGCTCTCACGGGTTTGGACAACGGTCAGGAAGAACTTGCCTTCGCCATGTACCAACGGGTGATCCTCCGCTGGCGGTCAGTGCAGAGCCTCGAATCGGCTAACTGACCGTAATCACCCGACGCTGACCTGCAACGTTGGGTCAGGAGATGCGCGATCTAACAACTGCGAACTGAGTAGTTTGCCGTTTTCACTGCGATACCACGAAACGTGTCGCTAGAATCACCGAGCGTGACATCAACACGTGGTCGAGACGTTGTGCCCAGAGGGCTCGCCAATCGCGCTACGTGGCTGTATGGTCACATCGGGTGATGCCGCAAATGGTCCGTGAAACCGCACGTTATGGATCATTGAGGGACATCCCGTGACAAGCGCAGATATAAGTCGCAGGATCGCTGTCGCCGGTCCACACGGAGGAGAGGCCGCACAAATGTCAGCTCGTACACCCGAGGCAGAGCCACTGCTCACCCCGGCGGAGGTCGCAACGATGTTCCGGGTCGACCCCAAGACCGTCACGCGGTGGGCGAAGGCCGGCAAGTTGACGTCCATCCGCACGCTCGGTGGGCACCGGCGTTACCGGGAGACCGAGGTGAGGGCGCTGCTGGCGGGGATTCCGCAGCAGCGTTCGGAGTAACGCAGCGGGGGGTCGCAACCACGAGGGGGATGGCGCGCTCGCGTGAGTGAGCGCGTCCAACAGCCGCACACCTGCAGTAGGGGTGTGGAAAGGCGCCGCCCGCCCGGCGCCAACCCCCACCGGTTCCGTGGCCCCTCCCGCTTCGTCCTGACAGCTTTCTCAAGGATCGAGACAAGTCGGCCGTACCTTATTCGGCTCTCGATCGTTCTTCTTGGCAGGTGCACATCCGCGCATCGTGGGGAGAACCATGTCAGGACCGTCCATGCAGACCACTGCCCGGCGCGACATCGCGGTACCCGGACCTACCGGACTCGACGGATTCAGTCCACGGCCACGGCCGACGATTCGCAACGTAGCCGAGCGCGCGGGCGTCTCTAAGTCCCTGGTCTCGCTGGTCCTTCGCGGCTCACCTCATGTGAGCGAACATCGCCGGGAGGCGGTTCTGCAGGCGGCCAGGGAGCTGGGATACCGGCCCAACGCCGTCGCCCGCAGTCTCGTCGAAGGCCGCACTCATCTGGTCGGGGCCCTCGTCGCCGACCTGCACAACCCGTTCTACGCCGAGTTCCTCGACGGCCTCCAGGAGAGCCTCCACGGTGAGGGCCTGCGGCTGCTCATCGGCTCCGGCCGGTTCGACCCGGCGTTCGAGGACGAAGCCGTCGAGGCCTTCCTCGAACTGCGCGTCGACGGCCTGGTGCTGCTGGGCGTCGCCCCCTCCAGCGACACGCTGGCCGAGGCCGCCGCCTACACGCCGACCGTCGTCGTCGGAGAACGTGACGTCGACCTCGAGAGCGTCGACATCGTCGTCGACGACGACCAGCTCGGCGCGCGTCTCGCGGTCGACCATCTCGTCGAGCTCGGACACCGCCGGATCGCCCATATCGAGGGCACCCCCTCATCCGCGGCCCGTTGCCGGTGCGAGGGCTATCTGGTGGCCATGCGCCGTCACGCGCTGGCGCCGTACATCATGGTCGAGCACGGTGACTTCACCGAGGAGGGCGGCCGCCGCGCGGCGCTGGCCCTGCTCGAGCGCGACCCTCGGCCGACCGCCATCTTCGCCGCCAACGACGTCGTCGCCCTCGGGGTGCTCACCGCCGCCAGCGAGCTCGGGCTGCGGGTCCCCGAAGACCTGTCGGTCGTCGGTTACGACAACACGCACCTGGCCGCCGTCCACCACATCTCGCTGACCTCGGTCGACCAGCCGCGCCGCGCGATGGGCCGCTCGGCCGCCGCGCTGCTCAGCGACCGGATCTCCGAGCCCGGCAAGAACTCGCGCCTGCGCCAGGTGACGCCGCAGCTGATCACCCGCCGCAGCACTGGGCCCGCGCCAAAGGATTCCCAAAGCTAGGTCAACCGGTCCGGCGTCGGGTCACGGTCCGTGTTGACTCGGGCCACGACGCCGGACGGTGAAGATCTGGGGGAATTCAATGCGTGATCCAGAGTTGGTCTCCTGTGCCCAGCGCGCGGCGGCCGAACTCGAACGGGCCTGGGGCCACTGGCGCCATTCCCGGGGCCGGACCGAGACGGGCGACGAGTCCGTGGCCAGCTATGTGGCGCATTCGATCGACCACCCGTGGGGCCGTCCCCGGGTCGTCCTCGGTCTCGACGCCGAGGAGGCCCGCGAACTGGCGGCCCTGCTGCAGATCCAGAACCTGAGCTCTGGGTGATTTGCATCCTTTACTCACATAACGGCCAGGTCACGGCCAGGGAACGCGTAGGTTGGGTGCTTGTACTGCCCGCCTGCGAGAGGAACCACCGTGATGAAGACTCGTCCGGCGCTCACCGCCGCCGCTCTGGCCGTGATCGGTCTGGGAACCGCCGCGTGCGGTGGCGGGGTGGCCGCGGGTGCCGAGTCTGCCCCGGCCGTCGTGCAGAAGAGCACCGCTGAAGCGGTCGCCGCGCCCGCGCAGGCTCCCGCGAAACCGCTCGCGGGCAAGGTCATCGTGATCGACCCCGGTCACAACGGCGGCAACTACAAGCGCCCCGACGTCATCAACAAGCAGGTCGACGTCCTGACCCAGAAGAAGGCCTGCGACACCACCGGCACCGCGACCAACGACGGCTACTCCGAGGCCGCGTTCACCTGGGACGTCTCGGTCCGCCTCGCCAAGCTGCTGCGGGCCGAGGGCGCCACGGTCAAGCTGACCCGCGACGACAACACCGGCGTCGGGCCGTGCATCACCCAGCGCGCCGCGATCGGCAACAAGGCCAAGGCCGACCTCGCCATCTCGATCCACGCCGACGGCGCCGGCTCGGGCAGTCACGGCTTCCACGTCATCATGCCGAAGAAGATCAACGGCCCGGTCGACCCGGTGGTCGCCAAGTCGGCCAAGCTCGGCCTCGCCGTACGCAACGCCGTGAAGAAGCAGACCGGCATGCCCTACGCCAACTACATCGGCAAGAACGCCCTCGACTACCGCTCCGACCTGGGCGGGCTGAACCTGTCGACGGTGCCGAAGGTCTTCATCGAGTCGGGCAACATGCGCAACGCCGGCGACGCGGCCAAGCTGAAGAGCGCCGCGTGGCGGCAGGACCTCGCCGAGGCCTTGGCGGGCAGCTTCCAGACCTACCTGAAGTAATCCATGATCGAGGGCATGCACCACTTCCTGCCTGCCCCCCGGTCCGTCGAACCCCTCCCGGGCGTCTGCACGCTCACGCCCGGCTTCGGGGAGGAACCGGTCTCGGTACGCCATCACGTCGCCCCCGAGGCCTACACGCTCACCGTGCGGGCCGACGGGGTCGAGATCATCGCGGGTGACACCTCGGGAGCCTTCTACGCGGCCCAGACGCTGCGGCAGCTGCTGCCTCCCGGCGCCTTCCGGGCGGCTCCCGGGTTCGAGCGATACGAGGTGCCCTGCGTCCGGATCACCGACGCCCCCGCGCTGTCGTGGCGCGGCGCGCATCTGGACGTCTCCCGGCACTTCCTGCCCAAGCACGACGTGCTGCGGATGATCGACCTGCTGGCGATGCACAAGCTGAACCGGCTGCACCTCCACCTGGCCGACGACCAGGGCTGGCGGGTCGAGTCGCGGGCCTATCCGCGCCTGCACGAGATCGGTTCCCACCGCGCCCAGACGATCACCTCGCGCAAGGGCGAGCCGGAGACCTACGACGGAACCCCCCACGGCGGCTTCTACACGCTCGACGATCTGCGGGAGATCGCGGCCTATGCCCGGCAGCGGGCGGTCACGGTCGTGCCGGAGATCGACGTTCCGGGCCACGCGTCGGCGATCCTGGCGGCCTACCCCGAGTTCGGCGCCGACCCGTCGCAGCGGCACAAGGTTTTGGAACGGTGGGGCATCTCCCCCGCCATCCTCGCCCCGCTGCCCAAGACGATCGACTTCCTGGCCACGATCTTCGACGAGATCCTCGGCGCGCTCGGCGAGACCCCGTTCTTCCACATCGGCGGCGACGAGTGCGTGCTCGACGCCTGGTCCGCGTCCACCGAGATCACGGCCTTCCAGCGGGCGCAGGACCTGGCCACTCCAGGAGACCTGCACGCCTGGTTCCTGCGGCGGCTGGCCGACCTGCTGGCCGAGCGGGGCAGCCGGGCGGTCGTGTGGGACGAGGCGTTCGTCAGCGGCATGCTGCGCGAGGACACGATCGTGATGCCCTGGCGCGGCATGAACGTCGCCCGGCGGGCCGCCGCCGCGGGTCACGACGTGGTGCTCACGCCGGTGTTCCCGCTCTACTTCGACTACGCCGAGGCGGCATCGGCCGACGAACCGGCCGCGCTGGGCGAGACGATCACCATGGCCGACGTGGCCGCCTTCGACGTCTCCGGCCACATGGGCGTGCAGTTCCAGCTGTGGTCGGAGTACATCCCCGACAGCCGCACCCTCGACTACAAGGCCTGGCCCCGGGGCTGTGCGATGGCCGAGATCGCCTGGACGGGCCGGCCGGCGGCGCCGGACTTCCGGGGCCGCCTGGAACGCCATCTGGGCCGGCTGGACGCGGCGGGCGTCAACTACCGCCCGCTCGACGGGCCGAGGCCCTGGCAGCGCTCACGCCCCCACACGCCGGGCCGGTTCGACGTCGCCGCCGTCATGCGCCATCTCGACGAGCTGACGCTGTCAGCCGACTCGACCCGCCCGAGCATGTAGGTCGCGTACCGAGGAGAGACCGTGGCGACGCAGCCGGCGGGACAGCTGCCGGTTGATGTCCCAGGCCCACAGCGGGCCGCCGTAGATCAGGCCGGTGTAGCCCTGGACGAGCGTGGCACCGGCCAGCAGGCGCTCCCAGACGTCGTCGACGTCTTCCACGCCGCCGACGGAGACCAGCACCAGGCGGTCGCCGACCTTGGCGTGGAGGCGGCGCAGGACCTCCAGCGACCGGTCTTTCAGCGGACGGCCCGACAGGCCGCCCGTCTCGGTGCTGGAGACGCCCGCGCGGCTGATCGTGGTGTTGGTCGCGATGATGCCGGCCAGGCCGAGTTCGGCGGCCAGTTCGGCGACCTCGTCGATGTCCTCGTCGGCCAGGTCGGGGGCGATCTTCACCAGCAGCGGGGTGCGGCCCGCGACCGCCTTGACCTCGGTCAGCAGCGGGCGCAGCAGGTCGACCGCCTGGAGGTTGCGCAGGCCGGGCGTGTTCGGCGAGGAGACGTTGACGACCAGGTAGTCGGCCAGCCCGGCGAGTACCCTGGCGCTGGCGACGTAGTCGCGGGTCGCCTCCTCTTCGGGGACGACCTTGGTCTTGCCGATGTTCACCCCGACCACGGCGGGCACCCCGCGGACCCGCTTCAACCGGCGGGCGGCCATCTTGGCGCCCTCGTTGTTGAAGCCCATCCGGTTGATGATCGCCTTCTCGGGGATCAGCCGGAACAGGCGCGGGCGGGCGTTGCCGGGCTGGGCGTGGGCCGTGATCGTGCCGACCTCGACGTGACCGAAGCCGAGCGCGCTCAGCGCCGGGACGCACTCGGCGTTCTTGTCGAACCCCGCCGCGAGCCCGAACGGCGTCGGGAAGTGCACCCCGAACGCCTGGACCCGCAGGGACTCGTCACGGGGCGCCAGGAGGGCATGGAGGATCCGCTTCACGACCGGCAGGACCGACAGGGTCGCGAGCAGTCGGATCGTCAGATGGTGGATCTTCTCCGCGTCGGTGCGGCGCAGGACCCACGTGAAGAGCATTCGGTACGACATCACCGGCCAGCGTATCCACTTCGAGGTACCGGTCGAAGTCGAGCAGCCGCAGCAACCGGATCACCCCGTCGGGCGGGTTCGCGATGGAGACCCGCCCCCGGGCCCTGCGGTGCGCCCAGAGCAGGGTCCGGGCGCCCGCGACGTCGATGAACGTCACCTTGGCCAGGTCGAGCCGCAGATGCGCGGCCCGCCCGGCCCTCCAGACGGCGCGGCGGAGCTCCACGGCGCCGAAGACGTCGAGATCACCTTGCAGGATGATCGTGGTCATGAGATCAGATCGCGTGGTCCGGATCTCCACGACCCTGTTCCCCGAGCAGTTCGGCGGCCAGATCGGCAACCCTCCGGCGACTGTCCCTGGCCTGTTTGCGCAGGCCCGTGAAGGCCTGACTGGCGGTCAGGTCGTGCTTCCCCATCAGGTAGCCGATGGCCCTTTCGATGACCACGCGGTAGTCGAGCGCGTATTGGAGCTGGTCGGCGAGCTGTGACTTCTCCTCCGCCTCCACGGCGGCGGCGATGACCTGCTCGATCACGTGGGCGTAGGCGTGCAGCGCCTCGGTGTCGGACTCCTCCCAGTCGTGGGTGGTGTCCTGGTAGACGTTGAGCGTGCCCACGGGCACCCCGCCGAGTCGTACCGGCACGCCCGCGACGGCCCGCACGTCGGGGTGCAGGAGCGCCGCGAGATCGGGCCAGCGGTCGTCTTTCCGGACGTCATACGTGGTCACGGCGTCGTCGGTCGTGTACGCGGCCACACAGGGCCCCGCCTGGACGGTCGCCTGGGCGTGTTCGAGGCTGCGTCCCGCCTCGTCGGTGGCGAACAGGTATCGCAGGATGCGATCGGGGTCGGCGAACATCAGGCCGGCCCCGGAATATCCGAAGATCCGGTCGACGACCTGGACAATCCGCTCAAGGTGGTACACGATCCCGGTCGCCGGAGCGGCCTTCTGCATTCGCCGCAAGCTAGCGACGAGCGCTTCTGGATCGATATGGGTCATTCCGTATCCTCCCGTGAACCTCACCTGTGCGCCGGCGCGGTCGTGGAGAGGTAGCTTCGTGGTCATCTCACCTGCCCAGAGGCGGAGGACTCAGTCCTGCCCCCGGCCATGGCTTCCAGAGCGACGACGACGAGCTCGCCCAGACGCGCGCCTTTTTCCACCTCGGAACGGCTCCACTCGTGACGCTCGTGCGTGTAGAGAGTGAGCTCCCCGATGACTTCGCGGCCCTCGACGAGGGGAACGGACAGGGCCGAGCAGCCCGCGCGTTCGAGGACCCAGCCGTCTTCGTCGGTCGCTCCGATCATGCGGAGCCGATCGGTGTCGTCGAGCAGGCGAAGGGCGGCCCCGTCGACCCCGGACAGGTCGGCGACACCTTGCAGCACATTGGCGAGCAGGAACTCAACGCCGGGCCCCGACACGTAGCCACCCCAATGAAATGAGAAAAGGCCCGCGGACACACGGCGGATTCACTGCTGGCCAAGACTAGTGGGCTCTCTTGATCGCGACTAGCCCAACCCAGGTTTTTCGCCCGAACCGTTCGGCATCGGCATGCGTTTCAGGGGCATGCTGCGTCGAATCCTGATCGTTCTCGCACTGCTCACCGGCGGCCTGGTGCTGGGGAACGCCCCCGCCCACGCCTGCAGTTGCGCCCCGCTGACCTCCGCCGAGCGGATGGAACACGCGGCGGTCGTGTTCACCGGCACGGTCACCCGGCTCGACGCGCCCTTCGAGCCCTTCTCGCCTGACGTCCCGAACGTCTTCACCTTCCATGTGGACCACGCGTACAAGGGGGCGCCGACCGCCGCGCTCGAGGTGGCCTCGCACACCCAGGGGCCCGCCTGCGGGATGCGGTTCGAGCCCGGCTCGCGCTGGCTGATCTTCGCGCGGTCCGAGAACGGCGAACTGGAGAGCGGGCTGTGCAGCGGGAACGTGCCGATCGCCAAAGGCGGGAAGCCGCTCACCGCGAACGACCTGCCTACCGGGGAGAGCGCCGCGCTGATCGCGGCGCTCGGCCCGGCCCGGCAGGTGGCCGTCAGCCCGCCCGAGCCGGCCGTCGTGTCCCGGCGGCTCCCGCCGGTCCTGGTCATCGGCGTGATCGGCGTGGCGGGCCTGATCGCGCTGGTCAGCTGGGGAACATTCCGCCGGTCACGTTCACGAAGGACGCGGTGATCCCGGCCGCGTGGTCGGAGGCGAGGAAGGCGATCGTCGAGGCGACCTCGGCGAGCCTCGGCGACCGCTTCAGCATCCGCATCTGGGCCATCCCGGCGAGCAGGCCGTCGAGGCCCGCCTGGTCGAGGGCCATGTCGGCGTTGACGGCGGCCAGCTTCTCGGGCGTGAACGTCTCGGGGATGCCGGCCACCCAGATGCCCAGCACCCGCACCCCGTCGGCGCCGATCTCGTAGGCCAGGTTGCGGACGAAGGTGTCGATCGCGGCGTCGGCCGGGCCGGTGCCGCCCATCATCGGGCTGTTCACGCCCGAACCGCTGCCGCTGTCGAGGGTGAGGATCACGCCGCGCTTGCGGGCGGTCATGTGGCGGGCGGCGGCCCGCGCGGTGATGAAGGTGGTGCGCAGCCCGTTTTCCACCGGCCTGAGCAGGTCGTCGACGGACATGCCGATCAACGGCGTGCCCTGGACGTCGCCGCGCGGCACCAGGTTCAGCGAGACGTCGATGCCGCCCCGCGCGGCCACCTCGGCGGCGTGGGCGTCGACCGCCGCCTCGTCGAACGCGTCGACCACCGCGACCTCGGCCCGGTCGCCGATGGTCTTGGCCAGGGCGTCGAGGGGCTCGCGGGTGCGGCCGGTGAGGAACACCCGGGCGCCCTGGCGGGCGAACTCCTCGGCCACCGCCGAACCGATCATGCCGCCGGCGCCGTAGATGATCGCGTTCTTGTCCTGAAGCATGTCCTTCTCCTTCTCAGCGGACCTTTCACTGACGCGTCGCCTGAAGGTGCGCGGAATCGACATCGGCTCCGAAGATTTCTTCACGAGTTCTGCGGCTCGGCCACCAGGGCGTGTCCGGGCCGGTAGAGGACGGCCGACGGCTCGTTGACGGTGATGCCGGCGACCGTGCCGGGCCGCCAGAAGTTCACGGCGGTGAGGCCGCCCGCGGTGACCGCCTGGTGGGCGGGGGTGTTGGCCACGACGGTGACGCGGGCCGCCCGGGTGGTGGCGAGATCGGCGTTGGGGAGCAGCGCGTAGAAGTAGCGGGCGTCGGTCGGGTCGGTGCCGTGGTCGAACCAGAGCGTGGTGTACTCGCCCTGGTCGACGCGGAGTGAGCCGTCGAAGACGTAGCCGCCGTGGCCCTCCAGGTGGGCCCAGCCCTTGCCGAGGGTCAGCTTCGCGCGGGTGCGGCGGTTGTCGACGATCGTCTCGACCGGCACCCCGTCACGGCAGGTGATCCCGGCGCCCAGGCAGACAACCATGTCGTCGAGGAAGATCCACGACTTGCGGGCCTGCAGGGTGCTCCCGAGGCCGAAGAGGTGCTGACCAACGGCGGCGTGGACGCCGTCGGAGGCCCCGCCGACCCACCGCGCGGGCGGGCAGTTCTCGCCCCAGGCGCCGCCCGCGCCGTCGGGCAGGCGCTTGGTGGAGACCGTCGTGCCGGGCAGCCGGTAGGGGTCGACGGTGTGCCAGAAGTCGCCCGAGTAGTGGTCGCCGTGGCCCTCGCCCCACCAATAGAGCATTCCGGCCCCGGTGTGCCAGCCGCGCAGATTCTCGCCGTTGCCGTGCTCGTAGTGGGCGACCCGGTGGGAGGCCATGCTGAGCGCGGCCACCCAACTGTCGCGGCGGTGGACGGCGCGGGCGCTCGCCGGCATCAGCCGGTGGCCGGCGGGCGGCCTCTCGATCAGCTCGCGCCAGCGCGCCCGCCGCGCCGCCGGGGCCGACTCGCCGAGCAGGTCGAGCGCGTCGGTGAGGGCGCGGGCCCTTCTCCGGTCTCCGTACGGCCGGCGCGCGATCGCCCGCCCGCTGACCAGGTCCATCATCCGGCCCTCGTGCAGAAAAGGCAGGAAGCCGTGTTCGACGGAGTCGAAGACGTTCCGGAGGGCCGGGTCGGTGATCTCCCACGGGGTGCCGCGCAGCGTCATGAGGATCGCGCCGATCCCGTGGAGCATCGAGGCCCCATAGGTGCCCTGGTAGGGGACGGTCGAGTGCTGGATGAACGAGCCGTCGCGATAGAGGCCGTCGCCGTCGGTGACGTACCGGAAGACCGGAGAGAGCGCCGCGGCGGCGCGGGAGATCTTTCGCGGGTCGCGCGACAGGATGCCGTTGAGCAGCGTGACCAGGCACAGGTCGGTGCGGTTGGCGGCGGTGCTGGTGCCCCGGTAGAACTGCAGCCGCCACGGCCGGACGAAGTGGTCGACCGCCGCGATCAGGTCGTCGTCGCGGTGGCCGACGAGGATCGCGAGGTCGAGCAGCCGCTTGGGCGCCCCGATCTCCCAGTTCCACCAGTTCCCGGTCTTGACCGCCCCCGCGTGGTAGGCCTCGCGGACCAGGCGGCCGACCTCGTCGGCGATCTTTCGTTTCAGCGCCGGATCACCCGTCTGGCGGAACTCCCGGGCCGTCGCGTGCTCCGGCGACTGCGGCTCGCGCCGTGACGAGACGGCCACCCAGTTGCGCTCCAGCGTCGGCCAGGCGTCGTCTCGGCCCGCGGTCGCCGGCAGCAGGGCTCCGGCCAGGAAGGCACGCCGCGAGAGCATGCGCTCCACCCTAGGGTAGAGGCATGCGCACTTACGTTCTAATTCCCGGCGGCGGCGCCGGCCCGGGCTACTGGAGCCGACTCGTCCCTCTGCTCGACGGCGAGGTGATCGCCCTCGACCTGCCGACCGCCGACCCGGCGGCGGGCGTGCCCGAATACGCCGACATCGCGGTGGAGGCCGTCGGCGACCGGCAGGACGTCGTCGTGGTGGCCCACTCGCTGGGCGGCCTGACCGCTCCCCTGGTCGCCGCCCGCGTCCGGGCGCGCGCGATCGTGCTCATCACCGCGATCGTCACCAAGCCCGGCGAGTCGGGCCTCGAATGGTGGGAGGCCACCGGCCACAGCGCGCTCGGCATCGACTCCTCCGACGAGAGGGCCGTCTTCTACAACGGCGTCGACCCCGAGGGCATCGCGATCGGCGACGCCGCCACCCGCGACCAGTCGTTCACCCCGTTCGAAGCCGTGGGTCAGCCCTGGCCCAACGTCCACGTGCGTTTCCTGTTCTGTACGGAAGACCGCTTCTTCCCCATCGACTTCATGCGCCGCGTGGTCGACGAGCGGCTGCCCCACGCCGAGACGGCCGACGTCCCGGCGGGTCACATGCCGATGCTCAGCCACCCGAAGGAGGTCGCCGACTTCATCAACCAGACATAACCACCCTTGCCCCACCTAGGATCGCCTGTGTGCGTTTAACCCCATTCGTCACCGTCCTCGCCTCGCTGCTGGTCGTGGGAGCGGCCCCCGCGAACGCC
Source organism: Herbidospora galbida (assembly GCF_005233835.1). Classification (GTDB taxonomy): domain Bacteria; phylum Actinomycetota; class Actinomycetes; order Streptosporangiales; family Streptosporangiaceae; genus Herbidospora; species Herbidospora galbida. The sequence continues at coordinate 47,570 of NZ_SZQA01000006.1, forward strand.
TACCCGATCGACGACCGCGCCCTCACCCAGAACGCGCTCTACCGAACGGGCCGGCTCGCACCGGTCGACTGCCCGGAACCCCCGTTACGCGACGGCGACGCCAGCTCGGCCCGCCGCTACGCGACAGCGGTGACGACCTGCCTCAACGAGGCATGGGGTGCGCACTTCCGCGCGAACGGCCTGCCCTTCACCCCGGTCAAGATCAGCTTCCAGGCCAGGCCGAAGCCGTTCTGCGGCCGCAAGTGGGACGACGCCGCCGGCCGCTACTGCGACACCCAGCGGCGCTTCATGGTGCTGCTCGACCGCGACGCCCTGGTCGATGCGTCGAACCTCTACCTCTACCTCGTGATCGCCCACGAGTTCGGCCACCACCTGCAGAACCTGACGGGCATGGCCGACGCGTACCGTACCCACCCCTACCGCTCCAAAGCCGAGCTCTACCAGCAGATCCGCCGCAACGAGCTCCAGGCCGAATGCCTCGCGGGCGTCTTCTTCGGCGCGGTCTGGCCGACGCTCGGCCGCAGCGACGCCGACTGGCAGTATCTGCGCGAACTCGACGGCACCGGCCACAGCCGCACCCACGGCCGGGGTAAGAACGTGCTGGCCTGGCTCGACAGGGGCTTCGCGACCCGCAAGCCGGGGGCCTGCAACACCTGGACCGCCAAAACCGCCAAAGTCGCCTGACGAACTGGATGAGATGCGCGCGCTCTTACTCTCCCTGCTCCTGGTCGGTGGCACCGCCTACCCCGTCGACGACCCCGTCCTGACCGGCAACCTGCTCTACCGGACCGGCCCGATGGCCGAGGTCGACTGCCCGGAGAAGCCCGTCGCCGTCGGGAACCGCGAGCTGACCAGGAAATACGTCCGGTCGCTCGTCGACTGCATGAACACCGCCTGGTCCGGCCTCATGGGCGGGATCGGGGTGCCGATGCCCCCGGCGACCGCCGGCTTCCTCAACCGGCCCGAGGTCCGGTGCGGGGTGACCTGGCGGCAGGGCATCCAGGGCCAGTACTGCCCCGCCGACCGCCGCTTCGACGTCCTGCTCGACCAGCGCCTGCTGGCCACGCCGCACGATCTCAGCACCTTCCTGCTGGCCGCCCACGAATACGGCCATCACGTCCAGCACATGACGGGGATCCTGTGGGCCGAGGTCAACCTGCCGACCTCCGGCCAGGCCGAGGAACTGGAGCGCTCCCGGCGGATCGAGCTGCAGTCGGAGTGCCTGGCCGGGGTGTTCATGGGCAGCGCCTGGAAGTCGCTGAACCGGCCCGCCTCCGATCTGCGGGACCTGCGGCGCATGATGCTGGTCGACGACGACGGGGGCGGCATCAACGGCAGCCACGGCTCGCCGCGCAACCGGGAGGCGTGGTTCACGCGCGGCTTCGAGTCGCGGGACGCCAAGTCGTGCAACACCTTCAGCGCGAACGAGCCGAGAGTCGGCTGATCTGCCGCCCCTCACCGGCCGCTGAGCGCGCCGAGACGCATGCCCTCTTCGGGAAGCGACCGTCCTTTACCAACGCCGGCCGTCGGCATGTCCGCAAGAGCACGACGTGCGGCAATTCCCGGCCGTTTTCCTGAGGGCGGGGCACTGGGTGCTCCAAACGGCGGTATGCCTGGTCGGCACTTCGAATGCCCGCCCACACGCCCGCGCCTAGCGTGCGCCCCGCTTGGGCAAATCCCCGCCGCAGTGCCTGGACGCTGTTCCTCGGCGCTGCGAACGATGGAGGTGTGTCGCAAGCGTCAGGCGAACGAAGGAGGAGACGCATATGGACGGTAAGAGAATCGCGCGGTGGAGTGCGGGAGTCCTCGGAGGGTCGGCCATTTTGCTCGCGCCGGTGTCGACGGCCACGGCCGCTCAGCACACGGCCGGCGTCTCGTCGCCCCCTGCCTCGACCGCGCAGAATGCGGCGAGCACCTCGGCGACGACGCCGATGAGCCCGTCGACCACCAAGGATCCGCCCCACAACGGGCACGACAAGAAGAAGGACAAAAAGAAGGACAAGAAGAAGGGCAAGTGGAACAAGTACGACAAGAAGAAGGATAAGAAAAAGGATAAGAAGAAGAACAAGAACAAGAAGAAGGGCAAGTGGGATAAGTACGACAAGAAGAAGGACAAGAAGAAGGGCGACACGTACATCAATATCGTGTGAGCGAGAGCTGCGAAGAATGCCGCACATGACGTGATCATGTGCGGCATTCCGCTGGAGCCGCCGCAGATCGCACCAACGACCCGGTGTTCTGCACTCGACCGGCACGCCCTTGGACGTGCAGAACGTCGAGCGGGACGTGGGCGTCATCTGCGAGAGAGCCGGACTCCGCGGAGACGGGTGGACTCCCCGCGAGCTCCGGCTCCGGGATGCCTCTGGAGAACATCGCCAGGCCCGCATGCCGCCACGGAACGGCGGTCATCGAGTCGGTCTACCGGCACCAGATCCGGCCCGTCACGGAGAACGGCGCCGCCGACGACTACGCTGGGGCCTGGGCGCGGGCGCCGGCGGCCCCGTCATGGTGGACGGCGCCGGGCCAGTCCCAAGACCCTTGGTCACGCGGCAATGACAAACGCCCAATCCAGTGATCTTGGATTGGGCGTTGCTGCTGCTTAAGAGATGTGGTCAGGGGCGGGGTCGAACCGCCGACCTACCGCTTTTCAGGCGGTCGCTCGTACCAACTGAGCTACCTGACCCAAGCGGTCCTGACGGGACTTGAACCCGCGACCTCCACCTTGACAGGGTGGCGAGCACTCCAAACTGCTCTACAGGACCTTGCTTTGCTACTTTCGCCTCCGGCGTTTCGCTTTCGGCTTTTGTAGCTTACCAGTTCTTCGGAGGTCTTCGACCTGCCGTTTTCCTGGCCCTTCCGTGCCCCCAACGGGATTCGAACCCGTGCCGCCGCCTTGAAAGGGCGGTGTCCTAGGCCGCTAGACGATGGGGGCGCAGAGATTTCTCTCTGTCCTTACCGCGCTCCGTCGGGGACCTCTGAAGCATAGGGGACGTTTGCCCTCTGTGCCAAAGCGACCGGCGACGGTGTGTCAGTGATCGTTCCCGTCGGAGACGGGGCGTTCCCTGGCACTGGGAAAATTGTACGACCTGGCGCGGCCTCGATTTGACGCTCCACGGCGATACGTTGCTCCCCGAGCCCGCCGACGGTGACGTCGTCCCAGGCCTGAAGCCTGTGAGTGTCCTTGCTGAAGTAGAGAACCGAGGCCTGGAGAGGCGTGGGCTCGTCGTGTTCGAGGCCCCGCAGGCCCGCTCCGCCGGTCGACCCCTGGACCATCAGCCGGGTCCCGGTCGGTGACAGCTCGGTCGAACGCGCGTGGACGTGCCCCGCCAGCACCAGCGAGACCGACCCGTAGAAGGCCTTCCCGATGGTCGGGTCGTGCACGGCCACCAGGTCGACCGGAGACCGCTGCGGCGCCGTGGTGGACGACGAGCGCGGCCATTCGGGCGGCGCGACGCCGGCGGCCTTCTCGCGCCCCAGGGCGGCCAGGGACTCGGGGTTCTCGTCGACCTCGACCGACTTGTCGGGGGTGAAGCGGGGGTCTCCGATGCCGTAGATGCGCAGGCCCTCGACCTCGGCGACCCGGTCGTCGAGGACGATCGCGTTCTTCTGCCTCGCGACCGCCTTCTGGGTCTCCATGGAGTCGTGGTTGCCCCGTACGAACACGTAGGGGATGCCCAGGTCGCCGATCTCCTCGACGAAGGAGTTCTCGATCTTGGTGCCGTGGTCGCTGATGTCGCCGGTGTCGATGACCAGGTTGATCTTGAACTGGTCGATCAGGGAGCGGACCACGTTCCAGCCCGGCGGGTAGATGTGCAGGTCGGAGATGTGCAGCACCCTGATCGTGTCGGGGTCGGGATCGTAGATGGGGAGGGTCGAGCCGGCTTCGTACAGGCGGCTGATGTTCGTGACGAGCTTGGCCAGCTGGCCCCGGTATTCGGAGAACTTGGTGACGATCGACTGGGCGTTGCCCACCAGCGACGGCACGCCCGTCAGCAGGCCCGTGTAGCGGGGTTCGGCGATCGCCTGGGGGTTGAAGCTCAGCGCGGCCGTGACGGCCATCACGCCGACCAGCAGGATCGAGCCCAGGGCGCTCCACAGGCCGCGGAAGACGTCGCGGAAGACGATCAGCCCGCCCAGGAAGCCGGCGATCACCGCGCCGACCGCGGCCCTGATCAGCAGGTCCTGTACGCCGCCCATGAGGTCGGTCTCGATGGTCTCGGGCAGCCGGTCGGCCCATCGCGGGTTCTGCAGGATCTCCTCGGCGGCCTCGGGATGGACCGCCTCGATGCTCAGGTTGAGCTGCACCGGCCCCGAGTGGGTGTCGAACCGGAGCGTCCCCAGAGGCCGCACGTCGACGACCGTGCCCCCGTCGAAGGAGGGCCGCAAAGCCATGTTGATGTCGGCGGGGCCGATCGGCGTCTGCACGGACGCGCCGAACAAAAGCCCCAGCCAAGCTCCGGCCAGGGCGACCACGACGACTGTCAGAAACCGCATGAACCGGCCTCTGAGAAACCGGACCACGGATTCCCCCCACTTCGGCAAATCCACGTTCCTTCCTGTCTACCCCAAAACCACGGGGAAGTAGATTTGACGTGTGATCGACGTCTCGAGGAGCAAGTTCGAGGAGCTCGTGGCCGAGGCACTCGACCTGATCCCGCCCGATCTGGCCAAAGTCATGGACAACGTCGTGGTCGTCGTCGTGGACGATCCGCCCGAAGCAGGCCTCCTCGGTCTCTATACCGGCATTCCGCTCACGGAGCGGGGTGAGTGGTACTCAGGAGTGCTTCCCGACCGCATCGAGATCTACCGAAATCCCACCTTGGCAATCTGTGAAACCGAGGCTGACGTCGTCGAAGAGGTTCAGATCACGGTCGTCCACGAGATCGCCCATCACTTCGGCATCGACGACGACCGCCTCCACGAACTCGGATGGTAGTCGCGGGGTTGCGATTCGCGAGCGCCATAGGCACTGTAGGTGACATACTGAACACATTCTGTCAGCTACGGCCTGAGCTCAGCGGAGAGAAATGGCGGCCACGAAGCCCGGAAAACTGCCGGGGAGACACCGCCGACCAGCGGAGCGCCAAGCGACATACGGCGAAGTCATCGCGATCAAGGAGTTCCGGGCCCTGTGGCTCGGCCAGGGGTTGTCTCTGCTCGGCGACCAGCTCGCGCAGGTCGCCCTGGCGGTGCTCGTATTCAACCGCACCCAGTCGGCGCTCGCCACGGCGGCCGTCTACGCGCTGACCTATCTGCCGCCGATCCTCGGCGGCCCCCTGCTGGCCGGCCTCGCCGACCGCTACCCACGCCGCCAGGTCATGCTCGTCTGCGACGTCCTGCGGGCCCTGATGGTCGCGATCATGGCGATCCCCGGCACCCCGTTCCCGGTGCTGTGCGTGCTGGTCTTCCTGGTGGTGCTGCTCAGCGCGCCGTTCTCGGCCGCGCGGGCCGCGCTGCTGCCCGAGATCCTCGAAGGCGATCGGTACGTCGCCGGCAGCGCCCTGCAGAACATGACGAACCAGGCCGTCCAGATGCTCGGATTCGCGGCGGGCGGGGCCGTCATCGCGGGGCTGGGCCCCTATAGGGCGCTGGCGCTCGACTGCGCCACGTTCCTGGCCTCGGCGCTCATCATCGTCGCCGGGGTGAGCCGCAGGTCGGCCACGGTGTCCGCAGACGGGGGCAAACCGTCGATGTGGACGATGACCGCCGCGGGCGCCCGCCTGGTCTTCGGCGACCGGCGGCTGCGCACTCTCGTGCTGTTCGCGTGGCTGTGCGGCTTCTACGTGCTGCCCGAGGGGATCGCGGTGCCCTACGCGGCGGAGCTCGACGACGGCGGTCTCCCGGTGCCCGTGATCACGGGCCTGCTCATGGCCGCCATGCCGACCGGCACGGTCCTCGGGGCGTTCCTGTTCAGCAGGTTCGTCAATCCCAGCACCCGTCTCAAGACGATGGGCTGGATGGCCATGCTGACCTGCGCTCCGCTGGTCGTCTGCGCCATGCGCCCGCCGTTGGAGGTCGTGCTGGTGCTGTGGGTCCTGTCCGGCGTGGGAGGCGCATACCAGCTCGCGGCCAACGCCGCTTTCGTCCAGTGCGTGCCCCCCGAACGACGGGGTCAGGCGTTCGGCCTGGTCCAGTCAGGCCTGCTGGCCTCACAGGGTGTCGGCATCCTCATCGGCGGCGCGCTCGCGCAGATCCTCGGCCCGGAGCCCGTCGTGGCGCTGGCCGGGGTGGCCGGGCTGAGCGCCGCGGCCATCCTGGCCATCGCGTGGACGGAATCCCGAACGGAGATCATCGCCAAGGTGCACACCTCGTGATCAGTCGTTCGGCTGCTTCGTCTGGGCGTAGGGGTGGGTGGTGTAGGGGTCGACCGGCGTGGTCGCCGCCTGGTGACCGTTGTGCGACTTGGTCGCCTTGGTCCACCCTTCCTGCGTCTTGGTCTTGACGTCGAGCCAGACCGGGTTGTCCTTGTTCTTCTCGATCAGGTCCTGGACGATCGAGGCGTTCTTCTCCTCGCTCGGGATCAGGAGCCAGGCGACGGCGTAGACGCCGATGCCGAGGCCGCCGAAGAACGACGCGACCGCGAGGACGATCCGCAGGATGTTCGGGTCGACGCCGACGTACTGGCCGACACCGGAGCAGACCCCGGCGACGATCCGGCCGTTGCGAGTCCGGCGAAGCTGCTTGACGTGGCCACTGGGCTGTATCTCGTTCATGTCCATAGCGTGCCCCTTTTGTCGTCTATGGCACATCGGGATTCCCCCTGGCCCTACCCCGACCCCGCCCGGATACGCTGCAATCATGGACCTTCTGAACCTCGACGACCGACTGACCGAAGACCAGCGACTGGTCAGGGACACGGCTCAGGGGTTCGTCAGGGACCACGTGCTCCCCGATGTGGCGACGTGGTTCGAAGAAGGGACCTTCCCGGCCCGCGAACTGGGGCCCGTACTGGGCTCTCTCGGCATGCTGGGCATGCACCTGAGCGGATACGGGTGCGCCGGCCTCGACGCGACCTCCTACGGGGTGGCGTGCCGGGAACTGGAGGCCGGCGACTCGGGGCTGCGGTCGTTCGTGTCGGTCCAGGGGTCGCTGGCGATGTTCCCGATCTGGAAGTACGGGTCCGCCGAGCTGAAAGAGGAGTGGCTTCCCGCGCTGGCCGCCGGGACGGCCATCGGGTGCTTCGGGCTGACCGAGCCCGATCACGGGTCTGACCCGGCCAACATGAAGACCTTCGCCAAGCAGGACCCTTCCGGAGACTGGATCCTGAACGGGTCGAAGATGTGGATCACCAACGGGTCGGTGGCCGACGTGGCCGTGGTGTGGGCCCAGACCGACGGCGGCATCCGCGGGTTCGTGGTGCCGACGTCCTCCCCCGGGTTCTCGGCTCCCCTGATCCACCGGAAGCTGTCGCTCCGGGCCTCGGTGACGTCGTCGCTGTACTTCGACGACGTCCGGGTGCCTGCTTCTTCTGTTCTGGACGTTGTGGGGCTGAAGGGGCCGCTGTCCTGCCTGTCCGAGGCTCGGTTCGGGATCCTCTGGGGGGTTGTCGGGGCTGGGCGGGCCTGCTTCGAGGCGGCGCTCGAGTACGCGAAGACCCGGGTGCAGTTCGGGAAGCCGATCGCCGGGTTCCAGCTCACGCAGGAGAAGCTGGCGTGGATGGCGGTGGCCCTCGGGCAGGCCGGGCTGACCGCGTTGCATCTGGGGGCGCTCAAGGATGCCGGGGTGCTTCGGCCGCAGCAGGTGTCGTTCGGGAAGCTGGCCAACGTACGGGCGGCGCTCGACGTGGCGCGGGAGGCTCGGTCGGTGCTGGGGGCCAATGGGGTGACGCTGGAGTATCCGGTCATCCGGCACATGAACAACCTGGAGTCGGTGCTGACGTACGAGGGGACGCAGGAGATTCACACGCTGGTGCTCGGGGAGGCGCTGACCGGGGTGGCGGCATATCGGTGAGTCGGCCGGTAGGCTGATCACAGGGAACTGCTTCGCTCCGGTGAGACGATCGCTGTACCCTGCTGACGAGGGGTGCTAGCTCAACGGCAGAGCTCCGGACTTTTAATCCGTAGGTTCAGGGTTCGAATCCCTGGCGCCCCACCCATCTGACCTGCGACTTTACCTATTTTAGTAGTCGCCGGATGACGGCGTGAGTCACTGTGGGGCACATGTGAGTCACATTTGCGCCGGGTCTTTGGTGGTTCGGGCCGTTTTGCGGGCGGCGGACATCACCAGCTGGGCGGTCTTCCGGGTGCTGTCGTGATAGAGCTGCGGCAGGACCGGGGTGTAGATGTCGGCGGTCACCACGATGCTGGCGTGCCCGAGCAGGCCCTGAACCACCCGCAGATCGTCCCCGGCGGCCAGGGCCAGCGTGGCCGCGCCGTGCCCAGGTCGTGCAGCCGAATCGGCGGCAGACCACTGGCGACCACCAGCGTGTGAAAACGGTGCGTGAGGAAGTTCGGGTCGACTCCCCTACCCCCGCGGCCGGTGAACATCGGGCTCGCCGACGACCAGGACGGGCCAAGCTCGCACTGCTGGACCCGTTCGTGGTGGCCGAGGATCCGCAGCGTCTCGCTGCTCCAGAGCGATGTTGCGCACGCTGGTCTCGCTCTTGGGCCGGCACGCCCTCAAGCCCGCCGGGGTGCGCACCACCTGCCGAGTGATGGCCAGTTCGCGGCGCTCAATATCGAGATCCACCCATCGCAGCCCCGCCGCCTCGCCGCGCCGAAGACCACGCAGCGCGATCAGCCACCACAAGGCGAACAGCGAGTCGTTCCGGACGAACGCCAGGAACTGCGCCAGTTGCTCGGGCGTCCACACCGCGACGGAGGGCCGTTCGCCGGTGCACTTCCACAGCGCCACCTGCCGCGTAGTCCACACGACCGGGTGGACGTGCCGTGGTGTCGGCAGGCGCGGCCCGCGAGCCGGGTTGTCGGCGATCAGGTCTTCCTGGACCGCCTCGTTCAGCGCGGCTCGCAACGTCGCGCGGATCCGCTGCAGCGTGGCCGCGGCGATCGGGGTACCGTACCGGGTCCGACGCCGGGAGATCATGACGAACATCCGGACGAGGTGCCGGCGCGTCAGCCGATTCAGCGGAATAGGGCCGAGATGCGGGGACAGGAACAGCCGGACATGGTCTTGGTACGCTTTCACTGTCGGCGGTCGCAGCCGCTGCTCCACGATGGACAACCAATACGTGAGCCACCGCCCGACCGTGCACTGGGCACTCACCGGAGCAACCAGACCTGACGCGATCAGATCACTTGCCGCCTGCCGAGCTGCAGCTTCGTCCGAGAAGCCTCCCTGGCGGACCCTGCGCCGGCACCCGGACACATCCATCACCTGGACCGCGAAATACCAGCTCCCGTGGCCTGGTTCGGCCAGCCGCCCACAGCGCCCACCCAGCCGCTTGCCCGTCGTCTTGTCAGCGCAGCTACACCGCTTGTACGCCACGCAATGATCCTCATTGCGCATCACAATCGCCCCATCAGTACGACGGACGAACTGGGCAAGCGCAGCACCTGCGGCCGTCAAAGAATCGATAGATTCCCCAAGACCAGCGAGATACCCCGCAAGGTGGAACCGAGACGCGAACCGGGCGTGGGTGCCCCAAACCGCACGTCACCTCCGGCGCAGGCCAGGACTTCAGAGCCTCCATCAGACCCGGACCGCTTCACGACGATTAACGAGCCCGTCTTGACTCGTCAATCACTCGCAGAATAGGCATATGTCCATAGCGGTCAGGAGGGTTCCTGCGCGGTGATACTGGTAGAGCTCGGATCGCCCTCACGTAAGGCATGTCAATCATCTGCCAGACGTAAGAGGCGTAGGAAACCGTGATCAGGCCCGGTCATGCTCACGAACATGGTAATCGTCAAGCGATTGGCCGGCGGGGCCGCGGCCGGGAGTCTCGTCTGCATCGTGGTCCTGCTGGTCGCCCTCGCCCCGTTCTGGCTTCCGCTTCCGCTGCCCACACTGTTCTTGACGGTCGCCCTCGCGGTCCCCGCCGGGGTGATCGTGGCCGGGCTTCTTCTCCGTGCGTTCCAGGTGCGGCCCGCGTGGCCGGCGGCCCTGCTGGGATGCGCCCTGTCCCTGGCTGGGATCTATCTGGTCCGCCAGTCCGAGTATGCGTCGAACCTGCTGGTGGCGGCGGTCGTGGTCGCGGCCTACGGGGTGGCGGCGGCGGTGACCACACCCGGCCTGTGGGGGAGGGCGACGTGGCGGCGCTCGGAGACGGGGGTGCCGTTTTTGGCTCCTGACGTGGAGGGGTATCGGCTCGCGGTGATGGAGGTGGGACCTGGGGTGGTGCGATACCGGCTGCTTCCGTCCACCGGCTTCGCACCCGAGGCGATGATCGAGGTGACAATCCGTCCCGTCAGCTTCGGCGGCTTGGAAGGCCGAATCGTGGAACGCCTGGACGCGACAGTGGCGATCACGGCCGGCCCGGACGTCCCCGAAACGGTGGTGGAAGTGGTGGCCTCGACGCTCGCCCATCGACCACACCTCTTCTCATGAGCGGACTGCTTTCGGGCCCCGTGGTAACGGCGGAAATCCAATGCTCCCGCTCGGCACGGCTCCCTTCTGTTCGCATCACCTTCGCTGAGCCTGTGGGGTGCGAAAACCCGGAGATGGCCTCTGACCTGTGATTATCTCTACTTCGTCTATGCGGCCCGCCGGTACTGGTTGATCAGGCCGTCGAGTACCTGTCGGCGTTGCAGGCGTACCTGATCGAGATCGGTGGGTGTAGCCCGGTCATGTGGTGGTTGAGGTGGCCGATGGTCTCGTGAGCGATGGGGACGGTGCTGGTTGTAGTGCCGTTGGTATCTCTGCAGGACTCGGCGGAGATGGCCTTCGTCGTAGATCAGCAGTTGGTCGGTGCATTCCCTTCGAACGGTGCCGACCCAACGCTCGGCTATCGCGTTGGCCCGCGGGGCGCGCACCGGCGTCTTGATGACGCGGGCGCCGAGTGAGGTGAACACCTCGTCGAAGACCGCCGTGAACTTGGCGTCGCGCACCCGGCGTCGCTTCGCTCCGGGTCGCTCTCGCTCCTGGCGAAGGGCTCCGCCCCTCGCGCTCCCTGAACGGGCCTCGCTTCGCTCGGGAACTGCTCGCTTCGCCTCGGACCCGTTAGTGCTGTGATCGGTTCTTCGCGTTAAGGCGACGGGTTTTCTGCGGAGGCGAGGTGCGTTGACCGACCAACTGGCATTCGCCATATTGGCACAATGTTCGCATTACGCCCCCTCGCGGGAGCTCTCCTCACGTCCGTTCTTCTGACCGGCTACGCTGCCGGTCCGGCTGCCGCCTCTGTGCGGGAGTCCGCTGCGGTCTCCCAGGCCGCGCTCGCGGCGCGGCCGGGCAACGGCAAGGTCCTCTATGACCGCATCAGCGGCGGGGAGGGCATTCTGAAGATCAAGAATGGCACCGGCAAGGACGGGGTCGTCACCCTTGTCCGGGGCAAGACCAAGGCGTTCAGCCTCTACGTCCGCGCGAAATCTACTGCGAGTTTCAAAAGGGTCGACGACGGCACTTACACCGTCTACTTCACCACCGGGTACAGGTTCAACAGCTCGAAGCGCAAGTTCACCAAGAGTGCCGTCTACCAGCGCTTCAACGACCGGCTGAAGTTCAACACGACCGCGACCCAGTCGACCATCTGGACGCTCACCCTCAACCCCGTCAAGGGTGGCAACGCCCGCACGAGCGGCGTCAACCCGAAGGACTTCCCGGCGTGATCCAGGGGTGAGCCGTCGCCCATGATCGGCGCTTAACCAGGCGCCGCTCGACCTGTGATCGCCCGGCTCGCTCCGAAACCTGGCCTGCAGTGCGGAACCCCCTCCGCATCTGCACCCGCCTGGCCGAGACGCCTCGGAACGGTGACCACCATCCTGGCGTCCGAGCGGACAAGCCTGCGGCCATGAGGGCCAGAAGAGATATCGGCGCTCGGCTGAGCCGTCACTCAGCCGATGCGATCTCCATCGGTGCAGTTGGGGGCGTTTACCAGCGAAAATCCCCCCGCGCATACTCCGCTCATTCGATCACCGTCCGGTCATCCACGTGCTCACATCAGGTTGGAGGAGGGATCGACGGGCAGACGGACGGTTACCAGCCGCAACGGCAGAGGAGCCGGTAGTGAGCGAGTATCCGAGATCCGGCACGACGGGCCATGAGTCAGGCTTAGGGGAACGTACCAAGGGAGCGGTCGCCGACACCGCGTCCGAGGCGAAGGAGCAGGTTCGCAACGTCGGCGGCGAGGTGCGTGCCCAGACCGGCCAGGCGGTCGGTCAGCTGCGCGGGCGCATCCGGGAGCAGGCCGAGGCGCAGAGCAGGCGGGCGGCGCAGGGTGTTCGTACCTGGGCCGACGATCTGACCACGATGACCGACAGCGGCAAGCCGGACAGCCCGGTGTACGGCGTGCTGCAGCAGGTCGCGGGCACGGGGCACAAGGCGGCCGACTACCTGGAGAACCGGGGGATCGGCGGCGCCGCCTCCGATGTGCAGAGCTTCGCGCGTCGGCGGCCCGGGCTGTTTCTGGTCGGGGCGCTCGCGGCGGGGTTCGTGGCCGCGCGGATCGCCAAGGCCGGAGCGGGGGACTCCCCGCAGGTCGCCGACGACACCCCTGCCGACGTGCACGGGTATCGGTTCCGTCCGGCGGAGACGGTCACCACGTATCCGGAGCCGCCGGTCAGGCCGGCCTCCGACGAGCCTTACCGGTCCACCGGGTATACGACCGGTGAACCGCGATGACCGTTCCGCGCCGGGAGGACCGATCTCTCGGCGAGTTGGTCGGGGAGCTCGGGGGTGACCTGTCGAAGCTGTTCCGCCAAGAGGTGGAGCTGGCCAAGACGGAGATCCGCGAAGAGGCCTCGAAGGCCGGCAAGGCCGCCGGGATGTTCGGCGGCGCCGGGTTCGCCGGGTGGATGACCGCCCTGTTCCTGAGCCTCGCCCTGGTGTGGGCGCTGGACAGCGTCATCGACGCCGGGTGGGCGGCGTTCATCGTCGCCGTGCTGTGGGGGGTGGCGGCCGCCGCGATGTTCGTCGTCGGCCGGAACAAGATGCGCGAGGTCAATCCCGTGCCCGAGCAGACCGTACAGACCCTCAAGGAGGACGCTCGATGGGCGCGAGATCTGAAGAACTGAAGGCCGAGATCGAGGAGACCCGCGCCGAACTGAGCGAGGACGTCGACCGGCTCACCGAGAAGACCAGCCCCCGGCAGATCATCAGGCGACGTGCCGAGGGTATCCGCGACAGAACCCGCGATCTTACGGAGCGCGTCATGGGAAGCACTGACAAGGTCGGCACCGTCAAGGCCGCGCCCGACGCGGCCATGCGCACGGTGCGGGGCAACCCGATGGCCGCAGGGCTGATCGCGTTCGGCGCGGGCGCCCTGGCCGCCGCGCTCATCCCGCAGACCATCGCCGAGCGCCGCGCCGCCCGTCAGGTCGGCGAGTACGTCGAGCCGATGGTCGACTCGCTCAAGGAGTCGGCGCAGACGCTCGGCCAGGAGGCCAAGTCGACGGCGCAGGACGCCGTCCAGCACGTCAAGGACTCGGCGGCCGACGCGGCGCAGTCCACCAGGGAGCACGCTCAGGATCAGGCCTCCCGGGTAGGCGACCGGCACTAGAGGTGACCCAGGCCAGGCGGCGACCGTGAACCCGTTCCGCCCGGCTCGGCCCCGTCTCCACTGAGCGGCGGGGAGAGCGCGGAGCTGATTCACGGCACACACCCCGCGCCAGGAGCCGGTCAATGGAAACGCGTGGCCATCCGGCTCCATGGGGTGGTTCAGACAGGAAAATCAACGTAGTGTCGTAATACGAAGTCCGTCGGCCTGATCTCCAGACGGAAATATTCGCGCCGTCCAGACCCAGCGGCTTGTCCATCAAGCGCGCAAAGGAAATCCATGGACGCCACGACAATTCTTCTCATTGACAACGGTAGAGCTTTACGAAGCTCCCGGTCTCAGGGCCGCCACTGCGCCCAACCCTTCGACGTCGCTCTCGGCAGGGCCATAGCGGCATTCACGCGGCTGAACTCTCAAAGGAGCAGATCATGAGCAGCACACGCGCGGAAGTCACCCGCACCCGCCTACAGCAGGCCTCCCTCGCGGTCGGCATAGTCTTCCTGATCGTCGGCGTCCTCGGCTTCATCCCGGGGATCACCACCCAGTACAGCTCCATGGAGGCGGCCGGCCACGAGTCCGGGGCCCTGCTGCTCGGCATCTTCCAGGTGTCGGTGCTGCACAACATCGTCCACCTGATCTTCGGCGTGGCCGGCATCGCGATGGCGCGGGCCTGGGACACCGCCCGCTACTTCCTCATCGGCGGCGGCGTCATCTACCTCATCCTGTGGGTGTACGGCCTCCTCGTCGGCCACGAGAGCACCGCCAACTTCGTGCCTCTCAACACCGCCGACAACTGGCTGCACTTCTTCCTGGGCGTCGTCATGATCGCGCTGGGCGTCCTGCTGTCTCGCCACCCGAACCGGGCGCGGGCGTGAAAGGGCTGGCAGCTGCGGCGGCGGGGGTCGGCGTCGCGCTCATCGCGCGCCGGATTCTGAGTTCCGCGAAAGGGCCCGCTTCCAGCAAGTGGTTCACGCTCACCATCGCGTGTGATCCCGAGATGCTGACCGGGCCCGACAGACCGGCGGCGCTCGTCCGGCTCGCCGGAAAGCATCTGATCCGGGTCTCCCCCGCCCCCGGCGGGCGGGGCGCGGAGGTCGCCATGAGAGCGGCCGGCAACGCGTCCACAGAGCGGCTGCGTCAGCTGAAAAGGATCATCGAGACCGGCGGGGACCGACAGGGGCCTGCCCTTGCGTCAGGCGATTCACGCCTGTCGTAAGGGCGGCACGGTCAGGACGTTTGCCGTCCCCCGCCCGGGAAGAGATCAACCCGAAGCAGCCCGCATCCGTCGCCGGTCACAGGGGTTCCACCGGCCGCGGGTGCGGGCTTTTCGCGTCCACAATCGAATACGCCTCATTTTGCAGGTTATTAAGATTACCCGGAGCTATTTGACCCTTCGGGGCGTAAGCTCATTCTAGAAATGCGGCGAGCGGAGTGGCTCCGCGCCGCTCTTCCCGCCGTCCGGTCCCTGCGGCTTGATATCCGGAGCATGCGAAGGACGGGACATGGACATCAGGGCGCTTCTCCTCGACTACAACGACGACACCATGCGCATCACGCCGCTGACCACCGTGCCGGGTGTGCGGGTGGACGGCGAGCTCGACTACCGGAGCATGGTCGCGGTGATGGCGGCGCTGGCCGCCGTCCGGCGCGACGACGGACCTCCCTGCCTCGATCTGGGCGGGCTCAGTTTCATCGACGTGGAGAGCCTGCGCACCCTCGACGTCGCGCAGAAGAACAACCTCGTGCGGGTCGTCTCGGTGTCGAGGTGGCTGCACCGGCTCCTCCTTCGCACCGGCTGGCCCACGCTCGGCCCCTACGCCGTCGACATCGGTGTGCGGTCATACGACGACGTCCCCGAGACGGTCACCCAGCGGGTCTCCTCGCCGCGGTGATGAGGTCGGTCATTCCGCTCCGGTTGTCGATCAGTTCCCTGGCGACCGACGACAGCGTCCTGTTGTGGTCTCGGGCGTACTTGCGGAGGGCGGCGAAGGCCTCGCCGACCTCGATCTGGGCCCGTTCGGCGAGCATGCCCTTGGCCTGTTCGAGAAGCACCCGGCTGTTGAGCGCGAAGTGGAGCTGCTCGGTGACCATCTGGTGTTCGCGCAGCGTGCGTTCGTTCAGGATGCCGATCGTGGCCACGTCGGCCAGCGCCTGCGCCACCGTGACGGTGTCCTGTGACAGCCCGCCGGGAGCGGCGTTGAACAGGCCGATCGCGCCGAGCACCTGATCACGCAGCCGCAGTGGGAAGGCGTGCACGGCCGAGAAGCCGAGCTCGCGCGCCGCGGCCGCGAACATGGGCCACTTCGGCGGGGCGGCCGACAGGTCGGCGCAGGTCACCAGGGTGCCGCTGCGATAGCAGTCGAGGCAGGCGCCCTCCTCTTCCTGCAACTGGAAGAGTTCGAGCAACCGCACCTCCTCGCTGGAGGCCGCGACCAAGGTGAGGGTTCCCCGCGGATCGGCCAGGACGATTCCGGCGGCGTCCACATCGAAGATCTCGACGGCGCGTTCGGCCAGCGACTGCAGGAAGTCGATGACGTCGAATCCGGCCACCAGGGTGTCGGCCAGTTCGACGAAAACCTGTGCCGTTCTTCGGTAGAGCATCTCTGTCACCTGCCTCAGTCCTCACTCTCTCGATTGTCGCTCCACGGTTCCAGCCGCAGTGTCCGCGCCACCACGTCGTGCGCCACCTCACGAAGGCTGCGGCCCGCGACGTAGGCGTGGGCGCGGAGCCGGACGAAGGCGGTGGTCAGATCGGCGTCGATCTGGGCGGCGACCATGCCGGTCGCCTGGTGTACCTCGGCCCACCGTTCCACCCGCCCCAGTTCCAGCGCGGTCGGCCCGCCGCCGGGGTTGACGAGCTGATGGGTCTGGATGAGCAGCGCGGCGTCGGCGAAGACCAGCGCGTCGCCGATCTCGTCGGGGGTCAGCAGCCGGGGCTGGGCATGGCCGATCTCCAGCACGCCGACCGTGATCGCGCCGAGCAGCAGCGGGAAGACGTGCACCGACCGGATGCCGGCCTTGACGGCCGCCGGGGCGAACACGGGCCATCGCGCGGCGGTCTCGGTCGCGTCCAGATCGGGGACCAGCACCGTGCGCCGGTCGGCCAGTGCGGCCAGGCCGGGGCCCTCGCCGAAGGTGACCTGGAGATCGGCGAACAGCTGGGCGGCGGGACCCGTCGCGGAGACGGGGTCGTAGGCCGCCAGGTCTCCGGTGAGGGCGATCGTCACCGCGGTGGCGCCGAAGGCGTCGGCGCACGCGTGGCAGATGGTGTCGATGGAGATCGGCTGACCGTCAGCGCGGGCATGGGCGAAGACCAGTCCCCACACTCTCGACGTCCGCTGCTGTTCCATCAGCCTCCGCTGCCTGCCGTGCCGCTGATCTCGACGAAGCGCCGCCCTCGGACAGGTCGCGTGGATGAACGCAGCCTAGTCAGATCACGGCTGATTCTCCCGGCCACGCGTCGCGAGCGGCGGGCCCTGAAAGGAGCGCTCATCGTACGCCCGCCTCTCCTGGAGCCAGCCGAGCCGTTCGGCCAGCCGCCGGGCGGTGCCGACGACGTCGGCGACGTGGGGCGAGAGGTTCGCCTCGTGCCACAGCAGTGACCACGAATAGTGGGTGACGGGCTCGGTCAGGGGCCGCCAGCTGGTGCCCGGCCGGTTGGAGGTGCGGAAGGAGGAGGGCACGCAGTAGAGGCAGCGGCGCTGGAGGACGAGGTCGGCGGCGGCGCGCGAGCTCTCGACGGTGCCCTCGTAGATGGTGGGCGTGAACCCGGCCGATTGGCACAGCGCGACCACGAACTGGTTGAGCTCCGGGGTCTGCGTCTCCTCACCGATCAGCAGGAGCTCCCCGGCGAGGGCGGCGACGGGCACGGCGTCGAGGCCGGCGAAGCGGTGATCGTCGGGTACCAGCACGCCGAGCGGATCGAGCCTGACGAGCTCGGACCGCACCCCGGGCGGGGTGTGGGAGGTGTGCCCGATGGCGATGTCGAGGCGGCCGTCGGCCAGTTGCCGGTATTGCTCGGGGGTGCCCGCCTCGACCTGGTGGATCGTGATGCCGGGATGGCCATGCTGGAGTTCGCGCAGGATCTGCGGCATGGAGTCGTAGCCGGCGTCGATGATGCCGGCCCGCAGCGTGGGGGCGGGGGCGACGGCCCCGCGCGCGGCCTGCCCGGCCCGGCCCACGTGATCGAGGATCTGCCGCGCCTCCACGAGGAAGGCGTCGCCCGCCGGGGTCAGGCCGACGTGGTGCGTGGTGCGATCGAGCAGCCGTACGCCCAGCTCGCGCTCCAGCCTCTGGATCTGCTGGCTCAGCGCGGACTGGACGATGTGCTCGCGGGCGGCCGCCCGGCCGAAATGCAGCTCTTCGGCCAGCGTCACGAAGTAGCGCAGCTGCCGTAGCTCCATAACGGCACTACTTCCCGCCCGGGCTGTACTCATGCGGTTCAACCTGCGCGGCGGCGCTGGAGGCGGTCGCGTTCGGGCCAGTGCACGTTGCTCACCCAGCCGAACCGCTCGAACAGGCGGATCAGGCCGGCGGACGGGTCGATCTGGAGGCGGTCGACGCCGTGCCGGGCGCAGGCGGGCTCACTGTGGTGGCCGTTGTGCCAGCTTTCGCCGAAGGACAGCAGGGCCAGCGGCCACAGGTTGGTCGAGCGGTCGTGGCGGCGGGTCTTGAACGGCCTCTCGCCGATCACGTGGCACAGGGAGTTGACGCTCCAGGTGACGTGCTGCAGCAGCGCGACCCGGATCAGACCGGCCCACAGGAAGGCCGTGAGGCCGCCGTACAGGGAGCCGGTGATCGCCCATCCGGCCGCGAAGGGCAGCGCCAGGGACAGCGCGCACAGCGCGGGAAAGGCGCGGGCGACCCGGTTCATGGCCGGATCGGCCGCCAGGTCGGGGGCGTAGCGCTCGACCGGGGTGGTGTCCTTGTCGAACAGCCAGCCGAGGTGAGCGTGGGCGAGCCCGCGGAGCTGGCCGCGAAGGTCGGTGCCGTAGCGGTAGGGAGAGTGCGGGTCGCCGGGGCGGTCGGTGAAGGCGTGATGGCGGCGGTGCACCGCCACCCAGTCGATCACGTTCCCCTGGAAGCCCATCGATCCGGCGACCGCCAGCGCCACGCGCAGCCAGGGCTTGGCGGTGAAGGAGCCGTGGGTGAGCAGGCGGTGGAAGCCGACCGTCACGCCGAGCCCGGTGAACACGTAGAGGCCCGCGGCGAGCGCCAGATCGGTGAGCGAGATCCCCCGTCCCCAGGCCAGGAAGATCGCCACGGCGAGGGCGGCGAACGGCACGATCACGATCGCGCCCGTCAGGCCTATCTGGAGCCGCCCGGCCGGAACGTGCTCTTCCGCGCCGGGGAAGGGTGAGGTGCCGTCATAGTCCTGACGGCGTTCGGCCGCCAGGTTGTCGATGCTCATGTGTCAACTTCCGTCTCGTCTATACCGTCCGGCGGTGCACGAAGCACCACCGCCATGTCGAACCTGGTTCCAGGTCGCCGGCCACCGGATGGTCGGTCTCCTGGTAGTGGGCGCGGGCGTGACCGCCCTGCGCGTCGTCGGAGCAGGCCACCCACCCGCAGGTCAGGCACACGAGCAGGCGCCCCCACGGCCGGCCCAGGGCCAGGCATTCCTCACATATGGGTGGCTCGGGCTGCGCGGCCGGCAGCCCGTCGACGTGCGCGCAGCGCGGGATCTGACCGTTCAGGCCGACGCGATCGGTCACGTGCGTCTTGTGCGCGTCCAGGGTCACGACGACCCCCTCACGGTGACAGCGACGCGAGCTGCGCCGACTGGTCACTCACCAGTCAAGGCGCCCGGCCTCCCGAGGGAAACAGGCGATCTGAGCTGGGCTCATCACCTGTGGAGATGACGGGTTCGGGCGAATGTACGCGTTAGGGGACAGACGGTGACGACCCCTTGATCGACCTGCGGGAATAACCGAGACGATCATCCAGGACCCTGCCGTGCCGAGAGAGGCGATCACCCCGTCATGACCGTCACGTTGCCGTGGGTGCTGCGGTCGCTGGCCGAGGCCGGGCGGTGGTTGTCGACGCCGTTGTCGCCCGAGGACTACCTGAGCCTGCTGGATCCGCTCTGGCCGGCCGGCGAGCTGCGGGGCCGGGTCGAGGAGCTCCATCCGGAGACGGCCGACGCGACCACCCTGGTGATCCGCCCCGGGCGCGGCTGGCGGGCGCACCGCCCGGGTCAGTGGGCCCGGATCGGGGTCGACGTCGAGGGGCGGCGCCACTGGCGGACCTACTCGCTGTCGTCGCCCCCGCACCGGCCGGACGGCCGCATCACGATCACGGTGAAGGCGGCCCCGGACGGGTTCGTCTCCCGGCACCTCGTGAGGAGCCTCACCCCCGGGACGATCGTCCGGCTGGCCGGACCGGACGGCGCGTTCGTGCTCCCCGAGCCCGTGCCGCCGCGTCTGCTGTTCCTGACCGCCGGCAGCGGCATCACCCCGGTGATGGCCATGCTGTCCGGCGGGATCGCGGCCGACGTGGTGCTGATCCACTCGGCGCCCACACCGCAGGAGGTCATCTTCGGTGACCGGCTGCGGCGGCTGGCCGCGCGGTCGCCGTACCTGCGGCTGTACGAACGGCACACGCGGAGCGCGGGCCGGCTGAGACCGGCGGACCTGGCCGTGCTCTGCCCCGATTGGACGCAGCGCGCCGTCTGGGCCTGCGGCCCGCCCCAAATGCTCGACGACCTCGCGGCCGAGTGGCCCGGCCCGGCGGAGCGGCTGCGCACGGAACGGTTCACCGAGGACCTCCACCCGGCCGGCGGCACGGCGGGAGGCCGCGTGCGCTTCGCCACCACCGGCCGGGAGACCGACGCCGACGGCGCGACGCCCCTGCTGACGGCCGGGGAGGACGCGGGAGTCCTGATGCCCAGCGGCTGCCGCATGGGCGTCTGCCACACCTGCGTGGCCCCGCTGCGCTCCGGCCGGGTACGCGACCTGCGCTCCGGGCTGGTCCACGGCGAAGCGGGCGACCTGATCCAGACCTGTGTGTCGGCCGCCGCCGGCCCCGTCGAACTGGAGCTCTGAGAGGAACCCGCATGACCAGCACCGCACATCTCGCCCCAGGCGACATCGAGGAGTTCGGCCGCGAGCTGGACAAGATCCGGGAGGAGGTACTGGCCGACCTCGGCGACCGGGACGCCCGCTACATCCGCGACGTCATCGCCGTCCAGCGCAAGCTGGAGCTGGGCGGCCGGGTGCTGCTGCTGGCCTCCTGGCTGCCGCCCGCCTGGATCGCCGGGACGGCGGCGCTGGCCACCGCGAAGATCCTGGAGAACATGGAGATCGGGCACAACGTCCTGCACGGCCAGTGGGACTGGATGCGCGACCCGAAGATCCACTCCACCACCTGGGAATGGGACATCGTCTGCCCGGCCGAGATGTGGAAGCACTCGCACAACTTCGTCCACCACACCTGGACGAACGTGCTCGGCAAGGACCGGGACATCGGCTACTCGGCGATGCGGATCACCCCCGAGCAGGAGTGGCATCCGGTCTACCTCGCCCAGCCCTTCTACAACGTGCTGCTCGCGCTGTTCTTCGAGTACGGCATCGCGGTCTACGACCTCGAACTCGAACGCGTCCCGTCCGGGGAGAAGACCCCGGCCGACGTCCTGGCCCAGCTGGGCGTGCTCGCCCGCAAGGTGCGACGCCAGATCGTCAAGGACTACGTCGCCTTCCCGCTGCTGGCCGGACCGGCCTTCCTGCCCGCCCTGCTGGCCAACCTGACCGCGAACCTGACCCGCAACGTGTGGGCGCACGCGATCATCTTCTGCGGCCACTTCCCGGCCGGCGCCGAGTTCTTCACCGAAGACCGCCTCGACGGCGAGACGCGCGGCGAGTGGTACGTCCGCCAGCTGCTCGGCTCCTGCAACATCGACGGCGGCCCTCTGTTCCACGTCATGAGCGGCAACCTGGGGCACCAGATCGAGCACCATCTGTTCCCCGACCTGCCCAGCAACCGCTACGCCGAGATCGCCCCCCGGGTCCGGGCCCTGTGCGACCGGTACGGCCTGGCGTACACCTCGGCGTCCCTGACCCGTCAGGTGGGCTCGGTGTGGAAGCGCGTCCTGCGGCTGGCACTGCCCTAGCGGGGTGGGCTCATGGCCTCGATCAGGACGTCCAGCGGCACCCGGGCGAACCCGACCCGGGTGTCGCTCGCTCCGTAGGGCAGCCAGACGGCGCCGGCGTGCAGCAGTCCCCCGCAGGAGTACACGACGTTGGGGACGTAGCCCTCGCGCTCGGTCGCGTCGGCGGTGAGGAGCGGGCCGGGCAGTTCGGCGAGCACGCGGTGCGGCTCGTGGAGGTCGAGCAGCAGGGCCCCGACGGCGTAGTCGCGCATGGGGCCGACGCCGTGGGTCAGCACGAGCCAGCCGGACTCCGTCTCGATGGGTGATCCGCAGTTGCCGACCTGGACCAGCTCCCAGCCACGGCGGGGACGGTGGAGCGGGACCGGCGCCCCCCACGTGTGGTCGGGGCCGAGCGTGGACAGGCCGATGGTCTCGCCGTCGGAGCGGCACAGCGCCAGTTCCCGCCCTCCCACCGGCCGGGGGAACAGCGCCATGCCCTTGTTGGCCGAGGCCGGGCCGCGCATCGGGGTGATCTCGAAACGGCGCAGGTCATCGCTGGCGATCAGGTGCGAGTGGATGTGCCGCCCGTCGTAGGCGGTGTAGGTGGCCCGGTACGACGGCCGGCCCGCCTCGTCGACCACCTGGACGAAGCGCGCGTCCTCCATGCCGTTGCTCTCGGCGGCGGTCGCCGGCCAGAGCACCCGCCGGTGCAGAGGGAGGTCGTCGGAGAAGGTCACCGCGTAGTCGGAGCTGGTCGCCCGGCGCAGCTCCTCCAGGGTCCGCCCCGTCGTGGTGCGGGTGAGCAGGTCGGCGGGCAGCCGGGCGATCGCCCGCTCGAAGTCGTCGTCGGTGAAGCGGTCGGGCAGGGACTCCAGCATGGCGGCCGAGACCTCGTTGTCTCTGGCGTCGTCGGAGAGCCCGCCGGCGAGCAGGTCGCGCCGATGCCGCGTCGGGCTCCGGTGCCCGGCCGACAGCGGGCCGCCCCGGTCGGTGAGGACCAGCTCGGACCCAGGGCCGAGCACGGCCGTGGCGAAGCCGATGGACGACAGGTGCCCCTCGCCGATCTGCCGCAGGCTGATCGCCACCCGGAGCCGGCCCGGGTCGAGGCCGGTCTGGTCGGGGTGGGGCACCATCGACGGGTTGCACAGCGCGGCGCCCTCCACGGCGTACTCGTGGCTGAAGTAGGCGCCCACCAGGAGGCGGGCGGGCGGCGACAGCTCGGCGTGCCGGGGGATCCGATGGCGGACCAGGTCGTGGTGGTGGGCGAAGATCGCCTCCAGGTCGTGGTGGCGGCCGCCGAACCGGAGCAGGGTGTCGCGGAGCAGGGCCTTGGCCGTGGCCTCGTCGAGGCGCATGATCCGCGAGATGAGCGCGGCGGCCCGCGTCCGGGTGATCGCGGCGTCCTCGCCCGGCACGAAGAGCTTGACGATCACCCTGCCCGGGTCGGGGGCGATGGCCGGAGCGAGCCGGGTGGCCAGGTCGCCGCCGGTCACGGCAGCGCCCGGGCGTGCTGCATGGTCGAGATCAGGGCGAGGGTGGACTCCGCGCCCTGGTTGAGGTTGGGGCCGTGCTCGGTCAGGCCGTCGTAGCCGCCGCCGGTGGCCGGGTCCCACATCGGGGCGCTGGCGTCGTTGGCGCCCTGGAACCAGTCGGCGGCCCGGCGCACCTCGTCCAGCCAGGCGGGGTCGCCGGTCGCGAGAGCGGCCGTGGCGCAGGCGTCGGTCAGCGCGGCCACCTCGATCGGCTGCTGGTCGTAGCGGTCGCGCGGTTCGTCCCGGCGCCACCCCGCGGTGGCCACGACCGAGAACCGGTCGAGTCTCGTCTGGACGTCGCACAGCCAGGTCAGCAACCGGATGCCTCTGTCGAGCAGGGGCCGGTCGCCGCTGAGTTCGCCGGCCGCGACGAGCACCTCGGCGAGCGCGGCGTTGGCGTACGTCAGGGACGGCTCCGGCCACGGCCAGAAGGGATCCTCGGCGGACGGGCCGACGGAGTCGGCGGCGTGGGTCAGCAGGGCGGCGGCCACGGCGCTGTCCGGGGCGGCCCGCAGGACCTCCGCCGCGCCGAGTCCCGCGAAGGCCATGGCACGAGGGTGCGAAGAGCGTTGCCCGGCCCCCGCCACGAAGGCGGCCAGGGCCTCCTCCCGGATCCACGGAGAGGCGTGGCGGGCGGCGGCGGTGCCCAGGCCCCACATGGCCCGGCCCCACCAGTCGCCGAG
The DNA here is from genome assembly GCF_005233835.1 of Herbidospora galbida. GTDB lineage: Bacteria > Actinomycetota > Actinomycetes > Streptosporangiales > Streptosporangiaceae > Herbidospora > Herbidospora galbida. The sequence continues at coordinate 71,480 of NZ_SZQA01000006.1, forward strand.
CCCCGGCGGGTCGCGCCAGCGCCGGTCGAACCCGAGCCGGTTGTGGAAGGCGCCGTAGCGATCCTGGGCGTGGGTGAGGAAGGTCAGATAGCACTCCGACAGCCGGATCAGCCGGGGGGACGGGGTCGGTTCCCGGCTGACGACGACCAGGCCCCGGGCGACGTCGTCGGTGCAGTAGCCGTGCTGGCGGCGGGCGACGGCGTGCCGCGCGTGCTCGAACAGGCCCGTGTCGTCGCTCAGCCGGATCAGGTGCCGGAAATCCGGGGTGAAGGAGGTCATGGCGACATCGCGGCCGATCGCTCGGCCAGCAGCGAACCGGCGAGGCCGGCGTACCGGGCGGCGACGGCGGGCCACAGCAGGGTCGGGGCGAGGGCGGGCGTCCGCCCGGCGAGCTCGGCGGCCAGCCCGGGTTCGGTGAGGACCCGGCGTACGGCGGCGGCGAGCGCGGCCGGGTCGCGGTGCGGAACCAGCAACCCCGGACCACCCGTGAGCAGCTCCACGGCGTGCGGGAACGCGGTGGCCACTACGGGCACCCCTGCGGCGACGGCCTCGATCAGCACCCCCGAGGTGACCTGTTCGGCCGAGTCGTAGGGCAGCACGACGACGTCGGCCGAGCGCAGGAGCCGGCTCAGCGCGTCCTGGTCGCGGTAGACGGGGTCGTGCCGGACGGAGGCGGACACGCCGAGGAGGTCGGCGATCTCGTACAGGCCGTCGCGGTAGGACTCGCCCTCGGCCTCCAGCACCTTGGGGTGGGTCCGGCCGGCGATCGTGTAGATCGGCGAGACGTCGTCGAGGAGCGCCAGCGCGCGCAGGGCCCACTCGATGCCCTTGCCGGGACCCAGCAGCCCCCAGGTCAGCAGGTGCGGCCGGGCCAGCCGCCGGGCGGGCACCCGCTTGTGGTCGGCGGTGCCGTGCGGGATGAGATGGACCTTGTCCGGGTCGACGCGATAGCCCGACAGCAACCGGGACCGGGCGGTGCCGGTCATCGTCACGACCGCGCCGGCGGCGGCCACGATCTCCTCTAGCAGAAGCTTCTGCCGGTACGTCGGCATGGTCAGAACCGTGTGCAGGACCACCACGCTGGGGACCGCCAGCGACCGCAGCAGCGGCAGGACGTCCTGGCCGTCAGGTCCCGGGTAGATGCCGTATTCGTGCTGGACGACGGCCACGTCGAAGTCGTCGAGGGCGGTGGCCGCCGCGCTCCACCCGTCGGGCGCGTCGGCGGTCCAGGTGTGCACGACCCCGGGCCGGGGCCGGGCGTCGTCGCCGTCGGCGGTGACCCTGACTATCCCGCCGCCGAGATGGGCGGCCAGCGCGGAGTTGAAGGTCGCCAGCCCGCAGCGGGTGGGCGGATGGGTGCTGAGAAAGCCATATGTGCAGGCCAACTGTCATGCCTTCCAGTAGCGCCCACACCAGAATGGATGCCGTGCGGGCTCGCTCGATGAAGAGGGCTGTACGTTGCCTGGGCGATGAGTTCGCGAGCCTGCCACCGGGGGCCCGCCCTCGTGCGGGGGCCCGGTCGCCGCGATCGTCGGCGATGGCCGGATCTGCGACGGAAACGACATTGCGAGACGTTATCGACGTCCTAGGAATTCATAATATACACGCAGATAATTACTCACCATTTTGTGCACGCTGAATCGGCGTTCCGCCCGCGCCCGGCAAGCCGCGCGGTCGATCGTCTCCACGCGCGCCACCGCGGCGACGGCCTCGTCGAGCGAATCCACCAGAAAACCGGTCACGCCCTCGTCCACGACCTCGGCCATGGAGCCCCGGCGGTAGGCGATCACGGGCGTGCCGCAGGCCATCGCCTCGACCACCGACAGGCCGAACGGTTCGTCGAAGTCGATGGGATGCAGGAGGGCGGCCCCGCCGCCGAGGATCTCGCCCCGCCGCTCCGGGCCGACCGATCCGAGGAACGTCACCTGATCGCCGTCGACCATCGGCGCGACCCGCTCCTCGAAATAGCGTTCGTCCTGGACGATTCCGCAGATGGTCAGCGGCCTGCCCGCCCGCCGGGCGATCTCGATCGCGGTGTGCGTGCCCTTATCGGGATGGACGCGGCCGAAGCTGATCAGCCGGGCGCCGCCCTCGGCGGAGAAGGGGAGGGCGTCGACGTCGATGCCGTGGTGGACGGTGGCGACGTAGTCGAGTTCCGGCGCGCGGTCGGCGTCCGAGATGGAGACGTAGGCCGATCGCGCCCGCGCGTAGGCGGGCAGGATCCCCGCCCCGGAGAAGCCGTGGACGGTGGTGAGCAGCGGGGCCCGGCAGTGATCGGCGAAGGCCAGCGGCAGCCAGTCGAGATGGCTGTGGACGAGGTCGAACTCGGCCGACCGCCGCAGCGCGTGGGCGACATGCATCGCCTCCCACACGCGTCCGTCGAGGGACCGGTCGTCGGCATAGCCGCGCGGGCACACTCCGTCGAGCGAACCCGACGTGACCGAGTCGAGGGTGGCGAACAGCGTCACCTCGACCCCGCGGGCGACGAGCCCTTCGGCGAGCAGGCTCGTCACCTGCTCCCACGGCCCGTAGTGCAGCGGCGGCGTACGCCAGGCGATCGGCCCGAGCAGGGCGACCTTCACGGATTGGGGTGAGCCATTGCGCATCTCCTTTGGGGCGTAAATCGCGTCGCCACGATGAATACCCCCGTCTGGAAATCTCCAGAAATACAAAAGTGAAATTGACGGTAGCACGTATTTCAGGCCGGTTCCTCAGCGGCGGATCTTGATGTCGCGCATGTCGGTCACCGCCACCCTCAGCACGTCATACGGCTGCCCGTAGGCGTCCAGCGCCGCCATGGCCCGCTGCGTGGCCTCGTGTTCGCCGTCGCCGGGGTCGGCCCGGACCTGGCAGCGGAAGGTGAACGACGACAGGGTGCCGTCGTGGGTGAAGGCGCCTCGTTCGGTGAAACCGAGAGCGGTCGCCGCCAGGATCGAGGCGCGGCCGGACTCGCCTAGGGTGCCGAACCGGCCGGAGATGATCACTCTGAACACTGGGCTGCCTCTTTGGTGGCGTAGGTGAGGATGGGGCCGCCGAGCGCGTGTTCGGCGGCGTCGAGGACGGCCAAAACGGCCGCGGCGATGGCGTCGGGGTCGTGGCCGGCGGCCGTGCGGGCGCCGATCTCGGTGTAGACGAGTTCGTGCAGGGCGCCGATCTGCCAGGCGACCACCCTGGGCAGCGGGTCGCCGGGAGAGGCGCCGGTCTCCTCGGCCAGGACAGCGGCCAGCCTCGCCCTCATCTGACGTCCGAGTTCCTCCAGCCGGGCGCTCAGGGTGGGAGCCGCGCGCATCATCTCGAAGACGCGGCCGAAACCCTCGGTCAGGCCGAGGCTGCGGTCGCGGCGGGCCACCTCCGCGCGCAGGACCCGCAGCACGGCGCACACCGCGGCCTCGCCGGGTTCCCGGTCGCGCACCATGGCGGCGAGCCGGTCGGGTGAGGCCTCGTCGGGTGGCAGGACCAGGTTCTCTTTGGTCTCGAAGTAGTTGTAGACGGTGTTGGCCGACACCCCGGCCGCCTCTGCGACCTCCGCGATCGTCACGTGGTCGAAGCCCCGCTCGACGAACAGGCCGATGGCCGTGTCGGAGACGCGCCGCCGGGTCTCCTGCTTCTTGCGGTCCCGCAGCCCTCCGGTCATACCGAGAACTTTAAGCGAACTCCATATTTGGAGTCGACTCCAGGAAGCCTGCGGTCCAGGTAAGGGGGCATGGCTATGACTGGGGGACCGACCCGAAGGAGCAGCTCATGAAGGCAGTCACCTGGCACGGCAAGCGCGACGTCCGCGTCGACGAGGTCGCCGACCCGGCGATCAAGGAGCCGAACGACGCGATCATCAAGGTCACCTCGACCGCGATCTGCGGGTCCGACCTGCACCTGTACGAACTCTTCGGCCCGTTCATGGACGAGGGCGACATCCTCGGCCACGAGCCCATGGGCATCGTGGAGGAGGTCGGCCCGGAGGTCACCCACATCAAGCCGGGCGACCGGGTGGTGATCCCGTTCAACATCTCCTGCGGCCACTGCCACACCTGCGACCAGCAGCTGTACGCCCAGTGCGAGACCACCCAGGTCCGCGACCAGGGCAAGGGCGCCGCCCTGTTCGGCTACACCAAGCTCTACGGCCAGGTCCCCGGCGGCCAGGCCGAGTACCTGCGCGTGCCGCAGGCCCAGTTCGGCCCGATCAAGGTGCCCGAGGGACCGCCCGACGAGCGGTTCGTGTTCCTGTCGGACGTGCTGCCCACGGCCTGGCAGGCGGTCGCCTTCGCCGACGTGCCCGAGGGCGGCTCGGTGGCGGTGATCGGCCTCGGCCCGATCGGCCAGATGTCGGCCCGCATCGCCCGCCATCTCGGCCATCGCGTGATCGGCGTCGACGGAGTCAAGGAGCGGCTGGAGATGGCCCGCCGCCACGGCATCGAGACCGTCGACGCCTCCGAGGTCGACAACGTACCGGCCCAGATTCTCGACCTGACCGGTGGGCGCGGCGCCGACTCGGTGATCGACGCGGTCGGCATGGAGGCGCACGGGTCGCCCATGGCCAAGGCCGCGCAGGCCATGACCGGCTTCCTGCCCGACAAGCTGGCCGCCCCGCTCATGTCGGCGGCCGGGGTCGACCGTCTGAGCGCCCTCTACACCGCCTTCGACGCGGTCCGCCGCGGCGGCACCGTCTCGATCTCCGGCGTGTACGCCGGCATGAGCGACCCGATGCCCATGCTCAAGCTGTTCGACAAGGGCATCACGCTGCGCATGGGCCAGGCCCACGTCAAACGCTGGATCGACGACCTGATGCCCCTGGTCACCGACGACGCCGACCCGCTCGGCGTGATGGACCTCACCACCCACACCCTTCCACTGGACCAGGCGCCGCAGGCGTACGAGATGTTCCAGAAGAAGCGCGACGGGGCGATCAAGATCCTGCTTTCTCCGGGTCGTGGCCCCAGTTCATGAGCGAATAGCGCCACGGCGTGCCGCTGACGTCGCCCTTCGGGCGCTGGGCCAGGTGCCGGCGTACATAGCCGGTCACCTTGCGCATGTGCGCCCGGTCGGCGTCGGTGAGCTCGCCCTGGCGCTGCGCAGGATCGCGACGATCTTGCGCCCCGACTCGTGGCCGGTCGACTCGCCGCCCTGGGCCTTCTGCCCGACCCTCTTGGACTCGTCGGTCCCGAGCCACTTCTCCAGTTCGGCGGCCGTCATGTTGACCGCGCCGTCGAAGTCCTTGTCACCCGTCGTCATCGAGGGCCTCCGGCTTGTGTACGGCGGTCCGCCCGCTCTTGTCGCTGCGCACGCGGTACTGCGGCTCGTCCGGCGAGGCGTCGACCGTGCGGCCCGACTCCTCGGTCCGCTTGGTGATCTTCTTCTCCACCTTGCCGTGAACGGTCTGGCCGTGGCTCTTCCACGTGACGTCGTCACCCTTGGAGGGTTCGTCCTTTTTGGTCATGGGTCCGCCGTACCCCTTCCACGCCGGTTTATGGGGTGGTTTGGACGGGTATGCGGCCTTTACCAGCGCTCCGTCATGACCTGGGACCGTGAGATGAACCTCCGGCTCACCGTACGAAAACGCGACACCTCGATCGTCGTCCACGTGGGCGGCGACATCGACATCGCGTCGATCTTCGATCTGCACGACTTCCTCCTGCTCATGGCGGAAGGCCGCAGCAGCCTGACCGTGAACCTCTCCGACGTCGGCTTCATGGACTCGACGGGGATCTTCGGGTTGATGCGCGCCCGCGCGGCCGTCCGCGACCGGGGCCACGAGCTCGTCTTCGAGGAGCCGAGCGAGCGGGTCGCCCACCTGCTCGACGTGATCGGGCTGACGCTCAACACCGTCTGACATACCGTCCGGCCCCGATCTCAATTGGGGTAGCAGTCGCGAGCACGCGTCCCTGGCCATTCGTCATCGAACGAGCCGATTGCTTCACACCGATTGGCCGCGGTAGCGGGCGGCGAGTTCGTCGATGCTCTTGATCAGGTTCTCCTGCTGCTGGGCGTCCTCGGCCCGTTGGGTGTTGTCCATCTCCTCGAGACGCGCCCGCTTCCGTTTCGCGACTTCGTTCAGCGAGGAGTCGATGTGCTCCTGCTCCGTCGCCTCGACGACCCGCAGGTGACCCGTCTTGATGTGGGTGTGCAGTTCGGTCTCCCTCTCATGCAACGCGTACGCCAGCGTCAGCCGGTCTGCGATCAGCCGGTCGTACGTGCTGCGCCCTCCCAAGAGTTTGGTCATCACCGGCCAACACTCCAAGGTGATCAGCAACGCGCGGATCAGCCATTGGGCGGCATTGACGACAGAGTCAGACTTGGCCAGCGCGTGCAAGGCGTGCAGCTCCTCCAGGACGCCGATGCCGCCTTGGTTCTCCCTCCGCTCCTTGACCAACTCGTCGAGCCGGATGCTGAGGAGCGCCTTGTCGGCGTTCTCCGCGATCCGCCGCTTCTCGATCAGGTCTTTGACCTTCCCCTTAAGTTCCTTCAGAAGGTCCAGGTCGCCCTGTCGCGAAGCCTGGAAATCCGCTGCAGCGCGACCTTTCAATTTACAGACTTCTTTGTTGCCGGGCTGACCGGTTCCGCTCGTTCCATCACACTCGCCGTTCGTGTTGTCAACGAGCCGGTTATGCCTTGAGTCACTTTCCCGTACTGTCTTGGCCAGTATGCGGCGTTCCTCTCTCGTATCCGCGAGTTCCTTCTCGATGTCGGGGGCGGTCCTACGGACCTCGACCCGTTGATCGGCACACGCGGGGTCCGTCACCGTGCCACCGTCTGGCGGGTTACATCGATTCAGCAGGCTCGCATATGCGACGACCTCACGCTGACGCGTTTCTTGAACCTGTTTGTGAATGGTCGGCTCGAACAGGCGGAGCACCAGTGGTTCGGCGATGACGAAACCCACCAGGGCGGCGAGGATCAGCCGTGACAACAGGGTGAAGTGACGGCCTCGTTTCATGCCGTGCGTGCTGGAGATGAGCCAGGCGTCGAAAGAGATGACCAGCCAGCCCCATAAGACCGCAGGAGGCAGCAGCAGCCACCAAGAGACGGAGAACGCCCTGCCGAGGAATATCCACATGGAGAGGGTCGCCAGCATCCCGGCGTTCAAAAGGACGATCGCCTGCCAGGTGTAACGGGAGCGCTCCTCCGGCACCCAGTCGAGCACTTCATCGAGTACGCCGGCGAACCGCCGGACCTTCCTGGACCATCCGGTCACGGGCGGGGCGGGGCGGATGGGCACCGACAGCAGGTCCAGGGCCTCCGGCTGAACGGTCGCACGGGTGTCAGTCGTCATCTTCTTCTCGCATGTCTTCGGTGACGGCGGACGACTGCAGCGCCGGCTTCCCGGCCGAGTCCAGCGGCGGGCGTCGCCGATCGCCAAGGACCAACTCGCTGATCATCTTGGTGAGGCCGGGGTCGTTCTCGTCGAAATAGCCCTGCGCGATCATCTCCCGGTAAAGCTCCCGCCGGGCCTCGAACTCCTTGCTCGCCCGGTCCCGCTCATCGGCCTCCCGGCGAATGCGGTCCTCGCGCTCTCGCTGCTCTCTGGCGTCCGCGCGGGCACGCTCCTCGTCCTGCAGTGCCTGGAGCCGTACGGCGAAGTCCTTGGTAGTGATCTCGCCTGCCTGGAGCGCGCGGCCCAACGCCCGGGTCGGATCGCCGCCGATCGTGTCGTGGTCGAGCTCGGCTTCCTTCCGGGCGAACTGCGCCTTCGATTCCACCAGTTCCTGGCGGGATTTCTCTTCCTGCTTCGCCAGTTGCCGCTGGAAGTCAGCGTGGAGGATGTCTACCGCCTGCCGCCCCCTGACGCGGTCGGTCTCGAGTTCGGTGCCGTGCTTCTGAGCGGCGGCTGCGATCTCGTGTTCCTTCCGGCCTTCGAAGAGGGCGGTGCTCAATTGGGTGAGGTCGGCAGGGGTCCGTACTTCCACGCTCATGAAAGTGACCGATATACCGGGAAGTCTGGGCGAGACGTGATGGACGTACGCCTGGATCTGCGCCACGACGTCCAACCGGAAGCCGTTGACCTCGTCAAGCAGATGCCGCAGCCCCAGTTCGAAGATCCGGGTGTGTCCACGTAGATAACCGGCGAGCGCCACCGCCGCGTTCCGCTGCCCCGACTCGATCACTTCGACCGGATCGAACACCGTACAGGCGAAGGTCACCACCAGCTGGAACTCCCGCGAATCGGCCGTCGGAACCGCCAGATCGACCGAGACCAGCCGGTTGCGGCTGAGGTCGACGACGCTCACATGCGTGGCGTTAACCACGATCCCGTCGGTGAGGCCGAGGTTGCCGAGATCGACGTGGTAGTGCCCCCGGGACCGGTAGACCAGCGCGTCGCTCGACCGTCGCTCGGGGATGTCGCCGGCTCGCCGGCTTCGCGTCCGCAGCCAGCGCGTCGAGGCCGGGCCGAGAACCTTCTCATCCACGACCGGGTAGGTGTGCTCTGTCACGATGTTTCTCCATTCTTGAGAGCGAAGGCGAGTTCCATCGCGCTGAGCAGGATCTTGACCAGATTTCTGTTGCCGTCGTCCGACCGATGGAGCCGCCGCATCGCCGCGGTCAGTCCGGCGCGCAGGCTCTCGAACCCAGCAGGGCCGAGGACGTTCGCGAATGCCAGACCGAGAGCCACCACCTCGTCCTCGGCGCTTCTGCTGAGGCGGCGCAGCGCCTTCAGCGCGATCATGAGGGACTGGAGCGCCTGCTGGCGGACGGGACGATAGCCGATCGCCGCTGCCCAAATCTCCGCCACCAGATCCCGGCGATCAGGGCGATCAAGGAGATAGAGGGCGATCGCCGGCTCCTTGGAGAGGGCGTCCCGTACCGACAACGTCGTCACGAGCGCCTCCATGGTCAGCGCGTAGAGGGCCCGATCAGGTCCCACCGGCTGGAAGTCGTCGAGCCTCGTCTTCAGATATCGCAGCATCTTTCCGGCCCCCTCCCCGTGTGCGGTGAGGGTGGCGAACAACTCCGCCATGCCGGTGGCGACGTCCGGACTGATCCCGTTGTTCTGCCGGACGAGTTGCCACATGCGCTCGATGGCGGCCTCTGGAAAGAGAATTCCCAGCTGGCCGGTGAACGCGAGGGCGCCGGTCCACCGCTGCTCCGTCGTGCCATAGCTGATCCAGCGGATGGCGGTCTCCAGGGCTCGATGGGCCAGCACCGGGTCCTGGCACATGTGCGACAGAACCCAGATGGCGGCCTCCTGTCCGTCCCGTCCGCATGCCCCTTGGGACCACGGGGTCAGGTATGCCTGTGACACTTCTGTGTCGTAGGCGTCGAAGGCGAGCCGCGCCAGCCCTTTCGACACCGCGAACCTGGTGGCCGGCTCAGCGATAACCCCCTTGACCCAGTGGCGGACCATGACCCAGAAGTCGCCTGGGAACAGGCTCCACATCACACTGAGCGCGTTGTCCTGGCAGGCGGCGTTCCTGAAGACGGGATACCTGCGGCTCACCGTGTTGACCGTCTGCGTTTCGACGGTGATGAGCCCCCGGCCGCGTTCGGCCCGTCGAGGCCTGAGGCCGGGCACCGGTGAGAGGGACTCGCTTCCTTCGGTGGGGGTGGGAATCTCGCGGGGAAACCGCTCATGCAGCAGGCCCTCGAACCGACCCAAGATCCTCTCATAGGCCGGTTCGCTGATACCCGGAGTCAACGCGAGGACCATCACTTCGGCCCAATCCGTGTAGGAGTAGCCCTGGTCGAACCATTTCCGCAGCTCTTCTTGGGCGGCCAGGCCGAAGGCCTGTTGCACCGCGCTTTCGGGCGCCGTGCCGCCGTTTATGAGGTCCGCGACCCGGACGACGCTGTCGAGCGACGGTTCTCTCGGTACGGCCACCATGGCGCCGGCCAGGCGGTGATCCGTCTCTCCGCCGGTGATGCGGGTCGCCACCAGTTCCACCAGATCGGGCCGGCTCCAAGGAACCCGCGCCACCGAGTCGGTCCGCCCAGACTCCTCGGCCGGTGACGCGTTGACCGTCACGACGAGGTACGCGTTGCATTCCGCGACCCTGGCCCGAACGCGCCGCCACTCGAAATCGGCCTGCTTCTTGTCCAGGTCCTCCTTGGCGCCCTCGACGATGTATCCACAGCCCTTGTTGTATTTCCGGCTGGCCAGCTTGTCCGGGCCGCTGTACGGGGTGAGGACGTACAGTCCTCCTCCGCCGACGAAATCACGGAGAAGGTTGACGGCCCCGCTGTACTTTCCCGTACCGGCTTCGCTGACCAGGATGACCAGGCCTTCGGCCCTCAGCCGCGACTTGGCGAGCGAAAAGGGGGACGGCTGGACGTAGCAGGCGGTGCTCGCTGCGATCTCGGCTGCGGAGAGCGCCCCGGTGAGAGCCTTCGGTGGCTGACGGGGGCCGTCGGCGGTGCTGGACACGCCGAACACCGCGTCGCGGGCGTCCAGATCCTTGAAGGAGTACTTCATCGCAGCGATGAAGTTGTTGACCTGCTGAACGGGCGCCGGCTCCGGATCCCCGTCCACGAGGTCCTCTTGAGGGATGGGCCCTCTGTTCTGCTCCTCGGTCACCGGCTCACCTACTCCGGAAGGTGTTCGACACACCGAAGACCGCACGGGGTGCCACGACCTTCCCGTGGAACTCGAAGTGCGTTCCCGCAGCGGCGGAGGCCTCGTTCTCGGGCCGCTTCTCAGGGCCGGGGTCGGCCTCGGTGGTGGGCGTCTCCTCAGCCGGGGAATCGAGGCTGGGGTCCTGATTCATCATCCGCGTGTACAGATCGTCCAGACGCCTGGTGTCGATCGTGTAGATGTCCGCCAGACGGGCTTTCAGGTCCAGGTAGAGCTGCTGCGCCTGCACCTGCTGACCTGCCCGGTACGACGCGATCATCAGCAGTTCGAGGACCGCCTGGTCGTAGGGATTGTCAAGGTGCTCAACGATCAATCCCGCGATCAGTTCGTGGTGCCGGCCCAGCCTGAGAGACGCCTGGGTCATCTGGAGCATGGCCTGCCGCCGGGTCGCTGCCCACTGCTGGCGCAACCCGTCGACCCGGTGTCCATCGAGGTCGGCCAGAAGCACTTCGCTTGTCAGGTCGAAGGCTTTCCGGAACACAGCGACGGCCTGTCTGTCGTCGTTGTTAAGAAGATCTTGAGCCTGCTTCACCAGCGCCGAGAACACGTGCACGTCCACGCGCTCGTCCGAGACTTGGAGTTCGTAGGACTTTCCGTCGCGACGCAGGTCGAAGCCGAGATTGCCGAGCCTCTTCCTGGTCCTGCTGACCGCCCTGTAGAACTCCTCGTGCGCGCTCTCCGGGAATGGCTCGTCCCAGAGCCACCCCATGAGCTGGTCCTGCCGTTGCCGCTTCGACCTTGCCAGGAGCAGAGCGGCCAGCAGTGCCCGCTCCTTTCGCTCACCGAGGTCGTCCACTCGCCTCCCGTCGGCGATCACCTCGACGGGCCCGAACAAGCGGAAGGACACGTCCGGCGTCGGAAGGGCGGGGAGGGTGTTCTCGTCCATCTCTTCTCCTTGTTCGTTGAGACCCCAGTCGCTCCCCCCGATCCCGCCCCCGCGGTTCCCCCACCGGCTCCCCGCAGCCTGCTTGTGACAGGGCGCTGGCGCCCCCGAGTTCAGGGAGATGGGCGAGATGAACGGTGCGGTTTTCGGGAAGAGCACGTACTCCGGTGCGGCCAACCCCAACTGCGTGGAGGTGGCTTTCATCTGTGACGGAGTCCTCGTCAGGGACTCCAAAGACAGGCTCGGGGCGGTCCTCCGGTACACCCGGGACGAGTGGGCGGCGTTCGTGGCGGGTGTGAAGGCGGGTGAGTTCGACCTGAGCTGATGCCGGTCGAGACGGCGCCGTGGCCCTGGGCCCGGCGCCGTCAGCCACGTGCGAGCTCGGCCAAGAAGGCACGGGACGGCTCCGGGTCGAGCGCCCCTTCCACCGCGAGGTCGAAGGCGCGCTGGTACCGGTCCACCTCAGAGGTCTGCTCGACACGGACCATCCGATCCAGCCATTCCAGCAGCACCACAGGTGGATCTCCGTTGTCGAAGCTGAAGACGTGAAACGTGGAGTCCACGGCGAGGTGCGGCCCCGCCGCGAACAGACGGACCCGTATCCGGACGTTCGGCAGATCGGCGGCCTCGACGAGCCGCTGGAACTGCTCGCGCATGACCACCGGGCCGCCCACTGACCGCCGCAGCACGGCCTCGTCGAGTACGACATCGAGTTCGAGGGGTTGCTCACGGTCGAGCACCGTTCGTCTGGCGGTACGGAGGCCCGCTTGGCGCTCGATCACCTCCAAAGGGCGGTCGCTCACCGTGGTCATGAGCTCCCGTGCGTACGACTCGGTCTGGAGCAGCCCGGGAACGAGACTGATCTGGCAGACGCGCACCCGCGTCGCCCCGTCCTCGAGCAGGAGCAGCGACTCCATCTCCTCGTTCACGAGGTCGGAGTGCTCTCCCCACCAGGAGCCGGTACGGTCCACCAGCTCGAGCAGGTGCCGATCGGCGGCGCCGTAGACCTCGAGGAGGACCTTGACCTCCTGGGTCCTGACGAACGCCCGGCCCTCCTCCATCTGGCCGACCCATCTCGGCGAGCGGCCCAGAGACTCGGCCGCTTCCGCGACCGAGACGGCGGCCGCGATGCGGTGCCTTCGGAGGGTCCCTCCGATCGTGACGCGGTGGTGATGCCGACTGTCCGGGGTCTGCCTCATCGCCGTCCCTTGTTGCCGTAAGAGAGTTGCAGTATGTGGTTTGCAAACAGCAACTTGCAACCGGTTCGGGGAATGTCTGACATGCAGCTGTTTAGGGGCTTTCCTGCTCTCCACCCCCTTCGTCATCCTGACTCCGGAGCTGTCCCGAAGTAGGACCGCGTCGGCGGGATCGACCGATCGCCGCAACGACGACGCTGGCCAGTGCGGCGACTGAGCAGAGAACCGCCCCCGCCGGCCACCCCAACGCGAGGCAGAGGCCCGCACTCAATGCGAACAAGCGTTCCATGATCTGGTCGGAGTCCCAGGACGGCGGGCGTTGCAGGGCAGGCATGGCTCTCCATTACTCTGAGTAGATCTTGCATGTGCTGCAGAGCTTGCCGAATGCAAGTTGCATTATGTATGGATGGGCACCACGCGGAATCTTGAGAGCGGGAGATGACGATGGCCAGAGGTAGGAGTCCGGTGACGCAACGCCGTCGGCTCGCCGCGGAACTGCACCGGCTCCGTACTGCCTCCCACCGGACCATCGAAGAGGTGGCCGAGCATCTCGAATGCTCATCGGCGAAGATCAGCCGGATTGAGAACAACCAGGTCGCCGTCCGCATCCAGGACGCCAGGGAACTGCTCGATCTCTACGGAGTCCAAGGCTCTCGGCGCGAAGAACTGCTGGAGGTCGTCCGCGAGGCCCGGAAGAAGGGGTGGTGGTCCCGCTACTCCGATCTTCTCGAGGAAGGGGCCGAGACCAGGCTCAGCCTGGAGGAAGAGGCGGCCCGAGTCCTCATCTACGAGAACAGCCTGGTGACCCCGCTGCTGCAGACACCCGGCTACGCCCGCCACTGCCTGTTGACCCGGACCGACGCGACGCTGGAAATCGTTCAGCGGTATGTCGACCTGCGGATGGAGCGGCAACGCATCCTCGACGATCCGACCGGCCCTCAACTGACCGTCGTCCTCGACGAGGCCGCGCTGCGCCGGACCGTCGGAGGCCCCGACGTCATGGACGAGCAGGTCCGGCGACTCTTGTCGGATGCCGACCGCGACGACATCACCCTGCTCGTGCTGCCCTTCAGCGCCGGCCCGCATCAGGCGATGGGCTTTCCCTTCAGCATCTTCGAGTTCGAGGGTGAAGATCCGAGGGTGGTCTACATCGAGATGCTCGAACGTGGACACGTGATCGAGAACGCCGGCGAAGTCGGCCGCTATCTGGCGGCGTTCGAGCAGGTCAGGGCCCGCGCTCTGGACACCGCGCCGTCGCGGCGTTTCATCGAGAATCTCATCGGTCGTTGACGTCCTCACGTTCGAGCCCCTTCCGGAAGCGCCTGTAGCCCAACATCCGTCAAGGCACGGGGTGGTGGGCAGGGGGCCGAACTTGGGGCTCTGCTGTCAGGACTCCGGCTCCGTCAGGAACAGGACGGACCGCCACTGCAGCGTCGACCGGATGAGGTCGTGGGTCACGTGGTCCATGAACCGGGCCACCGATTCCAGCCGCTGCCCCGCCGGGGTGTCCACCCCCATCACCTCGACGCCCTCCCGCGCGACCGCGACGACGCGGTCGTTGGCGCGGGCGCTGGCCAGCATCGACTGATACCAGAGGTCGAGGTCGACGACGTACCGCTCCCTGCGGTTGTCCTGGCGTTCACGCCGGACCAGAGCCCGGCTTTCGAGGAACGCGATGGACTTGGACACGGACGCCGGACTGACCTGCAGCCGCCGCACGAGCTCGGCGGCGGTCATCCCGCCGCTGTCGCTGACGTAGAGGCAGGCCAGGATCCGCGACATCGTGCGCGGCAGCCCCGACTCGATGAACGAGGTCGTGAACGACTCCTCGAACTCGCGGACCGCTTCGGGGTCGCGCCCGTAGGCGTCGGGCGTCGCCGCCGGAGCCCCCGCCGGTGAGCGCTTGCGGCGATGGGCCCGGCGTTCGGTGGCCCGGTGGGCCATCTCGGCGCGGTAGGCGGTCGGCCCGCCGTTGCGCATGACCTCACGGGTGACGGTCGACGTGGGCCGGCCCAGCCCACGGGCGATCTCGGCGTAGGCGAGCCCGTCGGCCAGCCCCGCGGCGATCTGCTGGCGCTCCTGCTGGCTGAGTCTTCCTCCCGGCATCGGGCCGTGCCCCTTCCCTCGACTGCCTCGACGTTGCCGATTATGGCCTTCACCCTCAGTCCATTGCAACACAGGTCACTATCGCATTGCATTCGCTCTCAGATCCATTGCAATGATTTCATGGCTATGAGCTGCAGTGACGCACTTTCTAAGCAACGAGATAGTTGAAGGATTCGCGAACGCAACATAGCCTTTCGAATGTCAGAAACACAGCGAACGCCACGGAGCACCCCATGCAGAAGTTCGACACCCCCCAGGCCATCACCGCCAAGATCTCCGTCCCGATGGGCCTCGTCCGGATCGTCGCCGGCGACCGCGCGGACACCGTCGTCTCCGTCCGGCCGAGCAACCCCGGCGGCGCGGTCGACGTCAAGGCGGCCGAGCAGACCACCGTCGAGTTCGCCGGCGGCGTCCTGGACGTCAAGGCTCCCGAGAGCCCCCGCTTCGGCAAGAGCGGCTCGATCGAGGTGACCGTCGAACTGCCCGCCGGCTCGGCGATCGAGGGCAGCGGCATGGCCACCGGCTTCACGACCGAAGGCCGCTTCGGCGGCAGCCGCGTCCAGACCGCCAAGGGCGACATCTCCCTCGGCACCGTCGACGGACCGGTCATCGCCGACACCGCCCAGGGCGACATCCGCGTCGCCGAGGCCGTCAGCGGCCTGCTCGACCTGAAGACCAGCGCCGGCTCGATCGAGGTCGGGGTCGCGGCGGGGGTCTCGGCGGGCCTGCAGGCGACCACCGGTCACGGCACCCTGCGCGACCTCCGCAAGAAGTTCGACGGCGACCTCACCGTCGACATCCGCGCGGTCACCTCGTACGGCGACATCGTCGTCCACGGCAACTGAACCCCGAACGCGCTGATCAGCGGCGGGCCGCCGGGGCCGCCGCGTTCGGCCGGGGTCGTTCGATCCAGCCCGAGTCCACCGCGATCCGCACCGCGTCCGTCCGGTTCCGGGCCCCCGTCTTGGTGATGATGTTGGAGATGTAGTTCCGCACCGTCGCCGCCGACAGGTGCAGTTCGGCCGCGATCTCCCCCGTCGTCGCCCCCAGCCCCACCAGCCGCAGCACGTCCGCCTCCCGCTCCGTCAGCAGGGACGCGGACGCGGTCATCGCCGCCACCGCCAGAGAGGCGTCGATGACCCGTTCCCCGGCCGCGATCCGCCGGATGCTCTCGGCCAGTCTCTCGGTCGGGGCGTCTTTCAGGAGGAAGCCGCTGGCCCCCGCGTCCATGGCCCGCTTCAGCAGGGTCGTCTGGGCCAGGGCCGTCAGGATGAGCACCCGGCACGTCGGCAGTGCCTGGCGCAGGCGGCAGGTCGCCTCGATTCCGTCCGCCCCGGGCATCTCGATGTCCACCACGGCCACGTCGGGGCGGGCGGCGAGGGCCTGGGCGACGACCTTGTCGCCCCGGTCGGTCTCCGCGACGACCTCGATGTCGCCCGTCAGGTTCAGCAGGACGGTGAGGGCGCCCCGTACGACACCGTGGTCTTCAGCCAGCAGAACGCGAATCAACGGTGATCACTCTCTCCTGATCGTGTACGGCGGGCAGCCACACCCGCAGTTCGAACCCGTCCGTGCCTGTCTCTTCCGCTCGCAGGTCTCCGCCCAGCCGGTCGACGCGCTGGGTGAGGCTGATGAGGCCCGAGCCGTCGCCCCTGTTCACGCGGCGGGCGCCGTCGTTGGCGATCAGCAGGTGGATCTGGCCGTCCTTGTCGTCGAGTTCGATCACGCAGGTGCGGGCGGTGCTGTGCCTGACGACGTTCGTGGCGGCCTCTCTGACGATCCAGGCGAGGGCGTCGCCGGTGACCTCGTCGATCTCGGTGATGCCCAGGCGCAGGTCGCAGCGGGCGCCGGTCAGTTCGATCAAGGCCACGGCGGCCGACAGTTCGGCGCCCAGATCGAGGGAGCGGCGGGCGGCGACGACGTCGCCGATCTCCTCGCGGGCCTCGCTGGCGATGAGGATGGTGGCCTCGATCTCGTCCATGGCGCGGACGGGGTCGCGGTCGAACAGCGCCAGAGCGACCTCGGTCTTCAGTCGGATGGACGCCAAGGTCTGGCCGAGCAGGTCGTGGAGTTCGCCGGCCATCCGGACGCGGTCCTCGTCCACGGCCATCTCGGCCAGGACGGCCCGCAGTTCGCGCAGTTCCCTGATGAACCTGGCGTAGTGGACGATCCCGGCGGCGACCACGGAGGCGACCAGGACGGCGGCGCCGGCCTGCAGGGCGGCGGCGCGGGAGGGTTCGCCCAGGGCCAGCGTCAGCGGGACCTCGGCGACGGCCACCACCGTCAGGACGGCCACGGCGAGGCGGAAGCGGAGCAGCAGCAGGGCCGCGGCGCCGACGATGAGGGGCGTGTACGCCCAGGCCAGGCCCAGCAGCGGGAACGAGCCGTAGACGACGACGGCGAACAGGGCGAAGGTCCGGCCCGCGCGGGGCCCGGGGCCCGTGCCGGCGATGTGGCCGACGACGATCTTCCAGTACACGACGAGGAGGCCGGCGAGCAGGACGCTCGACAGCACTGCCCGGACCGGGTCGCCGCTGACCACGAACGCGATGGGGGTGAGACCCCCGAGCGCGCCCGTCGGCACGACGACGCCTATTGACAGCCCCCTGACCTGCGCTTCGCTCTGCTGCGCCACAAGTGGTCTCCGCTACGTGTCCGAGGCGTCAAGTTTCCTACTGATCGTGACGCTTAAGAGGTTCGCGATCAACAGTCGGCATTGTCGTTTAACCACCCGTTAGCACGAGCGATGCGGACGGCCTCCTCGTCGCTGCGCGCGCCGGTCTTCAGGCGGGCGGCGGCGAGGTAGTTGCGGATCGTGTGGGCCGACAGGCCGAGGCTGCCGCGCAGGTCGCTGCTGCGCCCACCGGCGGCCAGGGCCGACAGGACGGTGATCTCCCGCGCGGTCAGCGGGTTGGTGGTGATCTCCGGCTCCCGGCCGCCGCCGTCGTCGTCGGCCAGGTCGAGATCGATGTAGCGCTCGCCCCTGGCCACCGCGCGGATCGCGTCGGTGAGCCGGTGGGCGGGCGCGTCCTTGACGAGGAAGCCCCGCACGCCTGCGGCCATCGCCCGGTCGAAGTTGCCCGGCGACCCGACGCTGGTGAGGATCAGCACCGGCGGGGGCTGCTCCAGCTCCTTGATCAGGCCGGCCGCCTCCAGGCCGTCGATGCCGGGGAGACCGATGTCCAGGAGGGCGACGTCGGGCTTGCTGTCGACGACGGCGGGCAGGATCTCGTCGCCCCGGGAGACCTCCTCGATGACCCGGATGTCCCGCTCCTCCGACAGCAGGGCGATCAGGGCTCCTCTGATGAGATCGTGGTCCTCGGCGATCAGAACTTTGATCATTTCCGGTCTCCTGTGGCAGAGGTGAGAGCGGCCGCCGCCGTCGGGCGGCCGGGAACGTCCAGCGACAGCGTGAACCAGCCGTCTTCGAGGTGCCGGTCGCAGTTCCCGCCGACCTGCGCGAGTCGTTCGTCGAGCCCGGCCAGGCCGCTCCCGCCCACGGCGGCGTCGGCGGCGTCGGCGGCCGGGGGCGCCGACGGGCGTACACCGTCGTTGGAGACGGTGACCCTGATCCGGTCGCCCTCCTCCTCGACGTCGAGCAGGCAGACGGTGGCGTCGCTGTGCCGCAGCAGGTTGGTGGCGGCCTCGCGGACCGCCCACGCCAGCGCCACCCGGACCTCCGCCGACAGCGTGACCGGCAGCGCGGCGAAGTCGCACTTGACCCCGGCGCTCTCCAGGACCTTCCGGACCCCGCTCAGCTCCTTCTCCAGTGACATCTCCCGGTAGCCCTTGACCACGGCGCGCACGTCGTGGAGGGAGCGCCGGGCGATGTCGTGGATCTCCGTCAGTTCGCGGTTCAGCTTGGGCCGCTGGTCGGCGGGGATGCGCATGGACAGTTCGGTTCGCATCGCGATCACCGACAGGTTGTGCCCGAGCACGTCGTGGAGCTCGCGGGCGAACCGCAGCCGCTCCTCGGTGATGGCGAGCCGGGCCAGTTCCTCCCTGGTGCGCTGAAGTTCGCTCAGCAGCGTCGCGAAGATGGTCAGGCCGGCGAGCGCGGCCGCGGTGAGCATGCTCTGCAGCCCGCTGAACAGCACCCAGCTGAGGTTCTGGCCGGCCGACAGGACGAGCTCCAGGATCAGCGCGGCGAAGAACCCCGCCCACGCCGCCCTGCCGCGCAGGGTCACCGCATAGGCGTACGGGAGCATGAACCCGAGGCTCAGCCAGGACGGCCCGGCGGCGAACGGCAGCGCCACGGCCACCGCCGTCATCGCGCCCAGCACCACCAGGTCGGGCCGGCCTCCCCGGCCGAGCACGGCCCGCACCCCGAGCCACAGGTAGCCCGCGGTCAGACCCGTGAGGAGCAGCACCGCGAGAGCGCCCCGGACGCCGGGGAACCTCCCGAGGACCTCCGCGAGCGGGAGCACGGCGAAGATCGCCATGCCCACGGTGAAGACCGCCGCCGCGATGCGGGCGAGCCGCACCGTGCCGGGGCCGACGCCGGTCAGCCTCTGCGCGGTTCCCACCTGAACCACCTCCTCGCCGCCAACAGCGACAGGACCAGCCAGCCGATCAGGACGAGCCACCCCGCCCCCAGGGCCGGGAGTCCGGCATCGGGGTCGAAGTAGGCCAGGGTGACGCCCTCGGCCACCCGCCCGAAGGGCAGGAAGCCGTTGACGGTCAGGGCCCACGCGGGGAACGCCGAGAACGGGACGGCGAACCCCGACAGGCCGAGCGTGAGCAGGTGGAACGGCAGGCTCACCGCGATGATGGCCCCCGTCGAGGGCACCCGGCCGCTGACCGCGACGCCCATCGCGCCGAACACCGCGAGGGCGAGCAGCGTGGTCACCAGCAGCAGCGCCGGGTTGGCCGGCAGGGCGAGCCCGTGGACGCCGTTCGCCACGGCGACGATGGCCACGAGCTGGACCAGCCCGATCGAGACCACGGTCAGGATCTCGCCGCCGAAGATCGCCATCTCGGGCAGCTCGGTGCCGCGCAGCCGCTTGAGGATCAGCTGCTGGCGCTTCACGACGAACGACTCCAGCAGCGTCGCGAACCCCAGCAGCCCGGCCCCCATCACGATGATGCCGACGATCAGCCGCTCGGGGTTGGGCACCGCCAGCGGCAGCAGCCAGGCGAACAGCACGGGGAAGCCGAGAGCGACCCAGATCGACACGGGGGTGCGCCAGAAGAGCCGCTGGGTCAGCCGGAAGTGCGCGATCGTGTAGGCCGTCACGCCCGCACCTCCCGCGCGCCCGTCTGGGCGACGTCCAGGAAGATCTCTTCGAGCGTGGCCTGGCGGACGTCGAGGCCGCTGATCCGCACCCCGCGCCGGACCGACCAGCCGAGGACCGCGTGCGCGGCCGACTCGGGCTCGGGCGTGACGATCAGGCAGCTGCGGCCCGTCACGGTCAGCACGTCCGAGGCGGCGACCTCCAGCCCGTCGACGGTCGCGCCCTCGGGCAGGTCGAAAGCGACCCGTCCGGCGCCCCGGCCGAGCACCTCGGCCATCGTGCCGTGCACCACGACGCGGCCCTTGTCCATGATGGCCACCCGGGAGGCGAGTTCCTGGGCCTCCTCCAGGTAGTGGGTGGTGAGCAGCACCGTCGTGCCGTGACCGGACAGGTCCGCGACCAGGTCGCGGATCCGGCGGCGGGCCTCGGGGTCCAGGCCCGTCGTCGGCTCGTCGAGGAACAGCAGGTCCGGACGGCCGAGCGTGGCCAGGGCGAGGTCGAGTTTGCGCCGCTCGCCGCCGGACAGCTGCTTGACCCGCGTGCCGGCCTGGCCCGAGAGGCCGACCAGGTCGAGGGCCTCGTCGAGTGACCTGGAGTTCGTGGTGAACCGGCGCCAGGCGGTCACGGTCTCGGCCACCGACAGGTCGCCGAACAGGCCGGACTCCTGGAGGACCAGCCCGATCCTCGACCGGAACGGGCCGCGTTCGGCGGGGTCGTGGCCGAAGACCCGGGCGGTGCCGCCGGAGGGCCTGAGGTAGCCCTCCAGGATCTCGATCGTGGTGGTCTTGCCGGCTCCGTTGGTGCCGAGCAGGGCGAACACCTCGCCCTGGCGGACCTCGAAGGAGATCCCGTCGACCGCGGTGAAGTCGCCGTACCGTTTCCTGAGGTCGACGACCTCGATCACCGGGTCGGTCATCGCGGATCCGAGTGGCACAGCGCGATGCAGCCGACCGTGCTGATGGTGGCGAGCGCGCCGTTCTCGGCGCCGGCCGCGAACTCCATCTCGGCGATGTCGAACTCACCACGCGGCCGGGCGGGCAGCGGCGGCGTGGCCAGGCCCTCGGGGTAGGTGATGCCGTACTCGCCGAGCACGACCCGGGGTTCGGCCTCGTAGCGGGCCAGGAGCTCGCCGTCCGACCAGGAGACCGCGATCAACCGGGCGAACTTCTTGCGGTCCTCATCTCCGAAGATGTACAGGTACTCGGCCATCGGGCACTCTCATTCCTTCGATACGTGCAACGATCCGGAATTCGGGCGGCGGAGGGCAGATGCAGACGACACCGGCCGCCCATGACGGACATCACAAACCGGTCAGTGGTTACCGGTGATCCAGGTCGCGCCCTGTGAGTAGCACGACGCGCACGGCTCGCCCACGGTGCCGGTCGTGAGGCCGGCGGCCCCGGCCGCGCTCTCCAGGTCGGCGATCTCGAACTCGCCCTCGGGTTTGGCGGGCAGGGGCGGGGTGGGCACACCGGCCGGGTAGACGATGCCGAACTCACGCAGGACGACCCGGGGCTCGGACGCGTAGCGCGCCTGCAGGTCGCCGTCGGACCACGCCGCGGCGATCAGGCGGGCCAGCTTCTTGCGGTCGTCTTCTCCGAGCACGTACATGCTCTCGGCCATCGGACGCTCCTCATTCTGTCGGTACGTGGCTCTCTCACCTGCAACGATCCGGAATTCGGGGGGCGGTCGGCAGATGCAGACGACATTTGTCTCCCATGACGGACATCACAAGCCGGGCGTACCGCCGATGAGGAACTCGCCGACCGACGACTCGGTGGCCCAGTCGAGCCCGAAGGTGCGGGCCGCCAGCTCGGCGTCGCCCGCGCCGAGGCCGCAGGGAGACAGGCCCATCGCGGTGGCCACGAGATAGAAGGTCTGGTAGAGCACGCCGACGTTCTTCAGCGACGCGGCGTAGGCCAGGCCGGCGTACTTCCACGACATGCGCTGGAAGCGCGAGGTGATGGTGATCAGGACGTCGGGCTGCGCCATGTAACCGGTCGACATGCTCGCGACGGCCAGCATCGCCCGCTGGTCCTCGTCCCTGGCCGCCAGCCCGACGAGGCGGTGGCCGAGCGGGTCGTAGTAGTAGACGCCGCCCGCCAGCCCTTCGCACTCCCGGACGGTCAGGTAGAGCTCCAGTTCGTGGCAGGCGCCGCCGCCGGGGTAGGGGCGGCTGCTGGTCTCGTACGGCGCCCCTTCGGTCGGGCCGAAGACGGCCCTGACCCGGGCGGTCCGGTAGAGCAGCTCGCCGAGCTGGCGGGCCGTGAGGACCGAGGCGTAGGAGCGGACGGACCGGCGGCCTTCGAGCACCGTCGTGAACGCCGGGCCGGGCTCGTCGAGCGAGGGCCGGAACAGTTCGGTGATCGGGCCCTCCGGCAGCGGTTTGAGCGCCGGTTCCGGCGGCGTCTCGTCGCGGAAGCGGAAGGTGGCCCCGACGGGCTGGTCGTGCCTGCCCACCCGGGACCTGTTGTGGAAGAGCAGGTCGTGGAACTCCCAGGCGCGCAGCGCGGGGTGGTCGTCCTCGACCAGGTCGTCGCCCGCCATCCCCGTCGCGACCAGGTGGGCCAGCGCCTCGGGCGCCTCCTTCACCATGACGCCCCGGGCCAGCGCCGCGATCAGGGGCATGGCCTCCTCGGTCAGGGTGACCCGGTGCCGCGACAGCGGCGACTCCAGGATCAGGCCGTCGTCCGACCGGCGGACCAGCGCGAACCGCGACAGCCGCACGGTGTCGTCGGGCGCCAGGCGCGGCAGCCGGAACGTCGCGTCGCGGGCGATCGGGGTGACCCGCAGCACCGGCTCGACCGTGCGCACGAGCACCTGGTGCAGCCGGTCGAGCACCAGGTAGAGCAGCGCCACCTCCTCGCTCGTCCCGCCCGCCGTCAGCAGGCGTTCGGCGAGGTCGTCCTCGTGGACGAGGGCGCCGGGGAGCTCGCCGAGCAGCGCCGCGATGCGCGGGGTCAGGCCGCGCGCGGCCTGCGTGCCGAAGGTGTGGGAGATGGTCAGCACGCCGTACTGCCAGGTGACGACGGCGTCCGGGCGCAGGCCGATCACAGGAACATCGTGATGGGGTTCATCTGGTCCTCCGGGGTCGGTTCGGACAGCCAGCCGAGCTGGACGGGCACGTCGTAGAGGCGGCCGGGCGCCAGCCGCCGCCAGAAGTGCCGCATCCCCGGCACCACGACCTTGACCACGGGCAGCCCGATGTCGGGCCGGGTCTGGTCGAGGACGAGCATCTCCATCCCGCGCTCCTCGACCAGGGCGCGGGCCGAGGCGACGTCGTCGAGCAGGTCGCCGGTGGCCGGCCGGTCGTACGCCGAGGCGGCGACGGGCGTACCGGACGGAGCGAGGTAGGGGTGGTCGGCGATCCGCGCGTTCTTCCACCAGTTGATCTGGTCGCCCTCATGGAAGCGGTAGCGGGTGCGGCCGTCGGCGCCGACGTCGATGACGGCGGGGATGAACTGGTTCATCTCGGTGAGGGCCCGCTGGACGGCGATGCGCGCGTCGAAGTGGGCGCCGAAGGCCATCACGATGTCCTCCGTCGGCCCGTTGAGGCGGCGGCTGACCGAGACGGCGACCGGCACGCCCAGGTCGTTGGTGAGGTCGAGGACCTGGATGTCGCGGCCGAGGCTTGCGTACACCTCCTGGAACTCGCTCATCCACGGGTCGTTGAAGCTGTCGAGGTCGAAGGCGGGCCGCCGGAGGCGGTTGTACCACCACACGGCCACCGCGTCGCGTTCGACGAGCTCCATGAAGCCCTGGACGACGGCGTCCTCCAGCGAGGAGCCCGCGGCGTTGCCGTTGGAGTCGGCCCAGGCGTAGTTCGGCCCGGAGGGGTCCTTCTCCTGGTGGTAGTAGTACAGGTAGCCGGTCGGCAGGTACTTGTGCCGCTGCTCGGTGAGCGACCAGACCGGGGTCCAGTCGATCACGGCGTCCTCGTCGAGAGGGTCGTTGACGAAGTCGTAGCCGGCCACGGCCTTCCGTTCCTTCCGCACGCGGTACTGCTCGTCGCTGTAGAGCGAGCAGGCGTTCGGGTGCAGGGCGTCGGCGCCGAGTTCGCGCAGGCTCGCCGCGCGACGCGACTCGTCGCCCTGGAACATGCCCGAGTAGCGCTCCATCGCCTCGCACATGGCGCTGACCTTGGCCTGCAGGTCGGTCGTGCCCTTCCCGGCGCTCTGGCTGCGCAGCCCGGCCCGCAGGCCGCTCAGGTCGCGGATCTGCCGGGAGAAGTTGTGCCCGGCGGCGTAGGTCTTGACGAACGGGGTGCCCGTCTCGATCTTGGTGAGCTCCTTGACGACGCCGGTGACGGGGCTGATGAGGTGGCCGTACCGCTCGAAGGTGTCCTCCGGGTGGCGGGAGCGGTGGCCGCCGTCGGCGGTGAACGACTTGGGCCGCGACTCCAGCGCCAGCGGCCGCTCGGCCTGGGCGGCC
Organism: Herbidospora galbida; assembly: GCF_005233835.1. GTDB lineage: Bacteria > Actinomycetota > Actinomycetes > Streptosporangiales > Streptosporangiaceae > Herbidospora > Herbidospora galbida. Next base: position 95,888 of record NZ_SZQA01000006.1, read on the forward strand.
ATCATCCCGGGATCGCCGCACTCGGGGCACTGCGGGCGGGCGCGGAGCTTGTGGCGGTCGGTGCCGAGCCGCTGGGTGTCGAGGGTGATCACGTCGCCCTGCTGCGGGGAGCGCGCCCCGGCCAGCCACTTCACCACTTCGGCGGCGACCAGGCGCAGGCCCGCGTCGCGGGTGAGCGGCAGGTCGGCGGTGGGCATGGCCAGCGGCCGGTTGCTGCGCAGCCGGTTCTCCAGGTAGGAGACCGACTGCCGGTGCCCTTCGAGCCGCTGCGTCAGGCAGCGCCAGCAGCCGCCCTCGCCGGGCTGGAAGACGGGCCCGACCCAGAGCACCGGCCCGACCGGCCGGGCCAGCAGCCAGGGCCGGCCCTCCTTCAGGTGCGCCCGGTTGATCTCGGCGAGCTCCTCGCGCAGGTAGTCGTCGGTCAGCACGACGGTCAGCGCGCCCTCGCCGGGGTGGACGCCCTCGGCGGCCAGCAGGCCCGTGAGCTCCTCGCCCGAGACGTCGCCCACGGTGACCACTTCGGCCCGCCCGGTCCGCACGCCCTCGGCCGCCTTCTCGCCCTGCAGCCCGGCCATCTCCCAGTAGGCGGCGGTCGCCCGGTCGAGGTCCTGGGTGACGTCGACCAGGAGGCGGCGCTCCTTCAGCTGGTGGAGCGCGAAGAAGACGTGCTCCGGCGGGATGTCGGCCTCGACGGCGGTCAGGATGTCGGAGACGGTGTGCTTGCCGTCGAGCAGGCCCGCCACCGCCTCGATGGAGCGTCCGGTGAGCAGGTGCAGGTCACGCTCGGATACGAGGAAGACCCCTTCGCCCTCGATGACCTCCACGCGGAAGTGCCGGCGAAATCCAGGCCTGGCGTCCATGGTGTTCCTTTCAGTGCACGAGTCAGCGCACGAGCCGGAGGGAGGCGACCTCGTCGTCGGCCAGCCGGAGAAGGGTGAGCCCCGCGGCGGCCAGGCCGTTGACGGCCGACAGGGAGAGCCGGTCGGCCCGCCGCCGGTCGGCGAACCAGCGGCCGGTGTGGTCGCGGCGGAGGAGCAGTTCGGCGGCCAGGTCCCGGGCGGTGCGCGCGAGCCCCTGGTCTCCGGTCAGGCGGGCGGTGTGTATGGCCATCTCCGCGTCCACCACGAGGGCGGCGCAGGAGCGGGCGGGGGTGGGGGCGCAGTGACGTGCGACGTGGTCGCGCAGGTCGGCCGGGACCTCGCCGGTGAGGGCGTGGGCGGTGGCGACCGCGGCGAGCAGCGAGCCGGGGGTGTCGAGGGCGAACCGGTGCGCCGTCAGCGACTCGGCGGGGGTCTCGCCGAGCGCGGCGGTGCTGCTGGCGAGCGCCCACGCGAGCCCGTCGGCGCCGGTGGGCAGCCCGGCGAGGGCGGGCACGCGGGGCGGGTAGGGCAGCCGGGCCGTGTTCCCGGCCAGCAGGTCCCGATGCAGCCGCTCGGCCAGCGCGTCGGCCGCCGGCACCGCCGTGGCCGACGCCTCCCGCAGTCGGTGGACGGCCAGCAGCAGGCCGGCCCGCCCGAGCACGGGTTCGGCCGACGTCGTCCCGTCGAGTTGCGCCTCGGCCAGCGGAAGCAGCTCGGCTGCCCGCTCGACCAGCCGGGTGTCGCCCAGCGCGTCGCCGCAGCGGCTCAGCGCGTAGACGGCCGAGCCGATGCCGACGAAGGCGCCGACCGGTGCCAGGCCGCCGCACATCCGGCGGTAGACGGCCGACTGCGCCGACAGCGTGGCGAACTCGACCGAGGCGTCGAGGGCCTCCTGGGCGGCGGTCCAGTGGCCGGGGGCGCCGGTGTTGGCGTACAGCTCGGAGAGGAAGACGGCCAGGCCGGCGGTGCCGGTCAGCAGGTCGCCGTGCAGGGGTTCGACCTGGTCGAGGCCGTGGGCGGGGTAGCTGACCACGCCGAGCCAGGCCGACCGGTCGCCCCCGACCGGGACGGCGGCCGCCAGGATCTCGTTCGCGAGGTCGCCCGCGCGGGCGAGCAGTTCCTCGACCGGCGGCTCGTCGCCCCTGGCCGACTGCTCGTAGGCGTGCAGGCCGATCTCGCGGATCGTGCGGGGCCGGGGGGCCGCGACCGGGAACGACACGGGCACCTCGGCGGCGCCGGTGATGTCGAGGCAGGTCTGCAGCACCCCGAGGTGCTCCTCCAGCGGGAACCCCGCGAGGTCGGCGACCCGGTCCTGGAGCCGCTGCCAGGCGGTGCCGCTGAAGTGGCCGGGGATCTCGACGCCGTCGGGCGTGAAGGCCGAGTCGGAGGCGGGTTTGGACAGGAAGAGCGGGATGTCCATGCGGCGGAACGCGTCGATCTCCTGCTCGATGATCTCCAGGATGTCGGTGCGGCCCGGGTCCACCCGGAGCGTCCCCATGGCGCTGCGGAACAGGTGGGCCAGGCACACCTCCCTGGCCACGCCGTCGACCAGCGCCCCGGGGCTGACGCTCATGCGCAGCATGTCGCCGCAGTCGAAGGTGCTGCGCCAGATGTAGCGGACCGGCGCCTCCTCCAGCAGGGCCAGGGGGCCGTAGTCGTCGGCGAGCAGCTCCTGGTTGCGCTCCAGGCACGCCTGCATCTGCCGGTAGCCCTCGGCCACCTCGTCGGCGTAGTGGCGCGGGTCGGCCAGCTCGCCGTCACCCCAGGTCGGCCGGTAGGGCGGCTCCTCCCACCCGGCCGGGAACCCGGCGGAGTTCTCCGCGATCTGCTCCCGCAGCGCGGCCAGGCAGCCGACGTCCTGCGCCTGCACGCCCCCCGCGATCGGCCGGGGGAAGGAGACCACGGCGGTCTTGACCACCGTGTCCTCGACCTTCCCCCACAGCGCCTCGATCCGCTCGCCGATGACGGCCGGCTGGCTGATGCGTCCCTGCAGGACGTTCTCCAGGTCGATGAAGGCCGGGGTCTCGCCGATCGCGACGAGGTTGTCGGCCCACAGGTCGCGGCATTCGAGGAACTGGGCGAGCCGGGCGAACATGCCGAGCCGGGTGTAGAACCGGCGCACGCTCTCCTCGTCGGTGCCGGGCTCGGCGACGACGTACTCCTCCCAGCCGTAGCCGTCGCGCAGCACGACCTCGCGGGTATGGAGGGCCAGCGGCAGGCCGTGGTTGTTGAGCAGGGTGCAGACGTCCATCAGCCCGGCGACCGAACGCAGGTCCTTCGGCTTGTAGACCACCCGCTCCCCCGAGGCGAAGGTGAGCAGGGTGACCACCCGGCCGTGGTTGTGCAGGTCGCCCGAGTCGCCGGAGTAGCCGGTCACCGGGCCGGGCGCGGCCCAGCCCCACAGGGTCCGGCGCAGCCGGGGCAGGTCGGCGCGGAGCCGGTCGAACAGCTCGTGGACGACCCGCCGCCACTGGAGGCACGTCATGCCCATGACGTAGGCGAGACCGGGCAGCGTCTCCAGCCGGTCGAGCCAGCCCGACTGGCTGACGTCCAGGCCGGGGCTCTGCAGCCACGACGACAGGTCGTTCGAAGTCCCGGCGAGCTGGGCCTCGAACGCGAACCCGGCCCAGCACGCCTGCGTCAGCCGCTCGATGAGCTGGCCCGCGATGTCCTCCCGGGCCTCCGCCGTGACGGGGACGCCGCGGACCGACCCGTCCTTGACGTCCACGAGCCGGTTCATGGCGCGCCGAAACGCCACGAACGGGGCCCCGGGGCGTCCGGTCGCCGGGTCGGCCGCGGCCGTGGGGGGCTGCGCGAGCAGGAAGTCCACCAGGGCGTATCCCCAGTCGGGCAGCCGTCGGGGGTCGGCGAGCTGGACGTCGACGAGCCCGGCGCCGAGGTCGCGGCCCGACCGGTTGCGGTGGTGCAGCACCGCGCGCTTGGCGTCCTCGTCGTCGCCGACCGCCGCCTTGAGCCAGCGCTGGGTCCGCTCGGAGGCCTGCCGTCGTGACCGCCCCACGACCGGGACGAAATGGTCGCCCGCCACCCGCTCGTGGAACGGCGCGGCCGAGGCGATCACCGCCATCAGCCGGGCGTCCCCGCCGGGTACCGAGAGCAGTCCCTCGTGCTGCGGGATCGTGACCGGCATTTCAGACCTCCTGTCGGCGGACCATCCGGGCGAACAGCTCGTTGTCCTCCATCAGCTCCTCGAAGGTGCCGTTGGCGACGACCCTGCCCTGGTCGAGTACGTAGATCCGATCGGCCGATCTGATGGTGCTCAGCCGGTGCGCGATCACGATCCGGGTGATGTCGAGTTCGGCGATCCGGCGGCTGACCAGCGCCTGCGTGACGTTGTCGAGGGCGCTGGTCGCCTCGTCGAGGATGAGCACCCGGGGCCGCTTGACCAGCGCCCTGGCGATGAGCAGCCGTTGCAGCTCGCCGCCGGAGAAGGAGGCGTTGTCCTCGCTGATGATGGTGTGCATCCCCATGGGCAGCCGGGCGATGTCGCCGTCGAGGTCGGCGAGCCGGGCCGCCCGCCAGGCGTCCTCCTCGCGGGCGCCGGGCACGTCGCCGATGATGTTCTCCAGCACCGAGCCGCGCAGCACCCGGGCCTGCTGCATCACCACGCCCACCTGGGTGCGGACCCGCCGCAGGTCGAGGTCGCGCAGGTCACCGCCGTCGTAGAGGACCTGTCCGGTACGCGGCGGCTCGAAGCCCAGCAGCAGGCGCACGAGCGTCGACTTGCCCGCGCCGGAGTGGCCGGTGACGGCGACGAACTCGCCGGGCCGGAACACCATGGAGACCTCTTCGAGGATCTGCTTGGCGGTGCCCGGGTAGGCGAACGACACGTCGTGCAGCCGGACCAGCCCGACCAGCTCGCCCGGGTCCTTGGCCCCCGGCGGCGTCTCCGGCGCCCGCTCCAGCAGCGGCTTCAGCCGCTCGAACCGGGGCAGCAGCGCGAAGGCCGCCTCCACCGCCCGGCTGACCTGGCCGAGCGCCAGCACGAACTGGCCCAGCGCCACGGCCGCGACCACGAACGAGGCCGCCGGCACACCCAGCGACAACCCCGTGAAGGCGAGCAGGAGCAGCAGCAGCGGCTGGGCCGCCGCGCCGATCGCCGCCGACACCGCCCGTTCCCGCCGGGCCGCCGAAGCGGCGCCCTGCTGCGCGGAGAACGCCCGCGACCACAGGCCGAAGACCTGCGCCTCCCGGCCGGCGACGTGGATCTTGTCGATGGCGCTGAGGCACGCGTACAGGAGCGAGTAGATCCGGCCGTACTCCTCGTGCATGACCAGCTCGTGCTTCTGCTGGCGTACGGCGAGCACGGCCAGGACGGCCAGCAGCACCAGCACCCCGCCGAGCACGACCAGCGCCAGCCGCCAGTCGACGGTCACCAGGATCAGCAGGCCGAGCAGCGAGAACACGCCGCCGAGCAGCGAGTTGACCGCCGCCTCGCCGAGCGCCTTGCGCATGTCGGCCACGGCGTTGGCCCGGTGGACCAGGTTGCCGGTGCTGTATTGGGAGTAGAACGGCAGGTCGAGCGAGACGAGATGGCTCCAGATGGCCGGTTCGAGCCGTTCCTGGAGACGGCCCTGCACCCGCACGAGCACCGCGTTGCGCACGGCCAGGAGCAGGGTGCTCGCGGCCACCGCGCCCGCGATGACGACCGCGATCCAGATCATGGCCGGTTGGTCGGCCGGGTTCTGCGCGGCGGTCAGCAGGACGAAGGTGAGCATCGGCACGCCGAGCGCGAGCAGCGCCGCCCCGGCGCCGGCCGCCAGCAGCCCGGCCAGTTCGCGGCCCGCGCCGCGCAGGCCGTACTTGAGCAGGGCGAGCGGCGAGGTGATGCCCTCGTCGAGCGGCGGGTAGATCTGCCAGGCGTGCCCGTCGAGGGTGGCGGCCACCTCGTCGGTGACCCGGCGCCGCTCCTCCGAGGGGTCGGAGATCAGGTAGCCGCCCTTGTGCGGCAACAGCGCGACCGGCCGGCCGCCGGCCTTGAGGAAGCCGACCAGCGGGACGGTCGCCTCGCGCCACCAGCCGTCGTCCAGGAGCACCTTCCGGTGCCGGGCCCTGGCCAGGTCCAGCGCCGCGCCGAGCGGGTCGGTGGAGGCGGGGTCGATGGGGTGCGTGGCGAACCCGCAGTGGTCGCCGAGCGCCTTGACGACCTCCACGGCCCGGTCGGCGGCCGTACGCGGGCTTCCGGGCACCGGCGCGACCCCGGCGGCGGCCGCGATGTCGGCGAACGACCGGCGCAGCATGTCGTCGGAGGCCTGGGCACGGGCCGCCCGCCAGTGGTCGCGGTCGGCCTCCTCCGCCTCGGCCAGCATGAGCACCCGTGTGAGGGTGCCCCGGTGGAGGTCGCGCAGGCTGGGCTGGGCGTCGGCGGCGGTGGGGCCGTTGAGGCGGCGTACCCACGAGGAGACGGCGTCGGCGTCGCGCCGGACGCGGCGGACCGAGGCGCCCTCGGCGGGCGAGGCCACGACGGTGTAGCCGCCGGGCAGGTCGGTGGCCGCGAACCCGTGCATGAGCTCGCCGCTCTCCACCCGGACCACGCGGTGGCGGGGGCCCGAGCCGTCGACGGGCGACAGCATCACGTCGACGGAACCGCTGACGACGGTCCAGCAGGCGTAGGGATCGATCAGCTCGATCTCGCTGACGGGGTATCCGCTCATGACGCTTCCTCGACGAGCGTGCGGTAGTGGCCGGGGACGGCGATGAGCTCGGCGTGGGTGCCGCGCTGGACGACCTTGCCCCGGTCGAGCACGAGGATCAGGTCGCTCTCGCGCACGGTGCTGAGCCGGTGGGCGATCACCACGCTGGTGCAGCCGCGTGACTTCACGTTGGCGTCCACGAACGCCTCGGTCTCGGCGTCGAGGGCGCTGGTCGCCTCGTCGAGCACCAGCACCGAGGGCGACAGCACGAGCGCCCGCGCGATCTCCAGCCGCTGCCGCTCGCCGCCCGACAGGTTGCGGCCCCGCTCCTGGATCCAGCCGCCCGACAGGCCGCCGCGGCGGGCGACGACGTCGGCGAGGCCGGCGTCCGACAGCGCCCGGTGCAGCCGGTACTGCGGGATCGTCGGGTCCCAGAGCGTCAGGTTGTCGGCCACGGTGCCCTCGAAGACCTGGAGGTTCTGCTCGACGTAGCCGATCGACGTGGTGAGCGTCTCGCGGGGCCAGTGCTCCCGGGGGATGCCGTCGAGGAGGATCTGGCCCGACCACGGCTTGACCGCGCCGGTGAGCAGCCGGGCCACGGTCGACTTCCCGCTGCCGGTACGCCCCACGACGGAGACCCGCTGACCGGGTTCGACGCGGAACGACAGGCCGCTGATGACCGGGCCGCGCTGGCGGTCGTAGCCGAAGCTGACGTCGTGGAACTCGACCGCGCCGCGCAGGCCGCCGTCGGTCTCGGGGGCGCCGGGGAGGGCGGCGTACTGGGGGTCGGGTTCGGCGCTGATCGCGTCGTCGTACATGCTGGTCTGGGCGACCGCGATCTGGGCCTCGGCGCCGATGCCGACCAGGGCGGTGACCGGCACCAGGAAGGCGCCGACGAGGAGCTGGGCGGCGATGACCGTGGCCAGGGTGACCTCGCCGTTGGCCATCAGCACCGCGCCGGTGATCACCATGGTCGCGCCGGCGAGCGAGCCGAGCGCGGCGGGGACCGCCAGGAGCGCCTGGGTGGTCCGCATGAGGTCCTGGGTGGTCGCCAGCGCCTTGGCCGACAGGCCGGCCCACTTCTGGAAGAACCAGCCCTCGGCGCCGTCGGCCTTCAGCGACTCGGCCATCGAGATGCCGTTGAAGGCCATGCCGTCGCGGCGGTGCTCGTCGAAGAGCAGCTTCTGCTGGTGCGGGGCGGCGGCGCGGCTGACCGCGCGCATCGCCAGCAGGTTGATCGCCGCCAGGGCGCCGGCGACCAGGGCGAAGGCCGGGTGGAAGGCGTACAGGATCGCCGAGTGCAGCAGCATCGTCAGGATCGCCGCCACCGCGGCGGCGGCCCGGTCGGACAGCAGGATGGCCAGGCCCGCGCCGAAGGAGGTCTTCATGACCAGGCCGCCGGTCATCCGCCGGTGGAAGAAGTCGCCCGGCAGCCGGAGCAGTCGCCACATGTACCGGCCCGACAGGTCGGCCGACATCGCGGTCTGCACCGCGCCGAGCAGCCGCTGCTGCAGCCAGGTCCCGACCAGGGTGAAGGCGGCGCAGGCCAGCAGCCCGAGCAGCACGGGCGCCGACCACGTGGTCTCCCCGGCGATGAGCACCTCGCCCAGCAGCAGCCGGGTGAGCAGCGCGGTCGCCACGGCGGGCAGCGCGAGCATGAAGGCCATCACGGCGATGGCGAGCAGGGTGGAGAGGTAGGGCCGCACCTTCGTCAGCGCGGAGCGGACCAGCGGGAAGCGCTTCCCCCCGGCCTTGAAGCCCTCGCCGGGACGCGGCACCAAAACGATCCCGCTGAACCGCTTGCGGAAGTCCGGCCGGGTGAGCCTGATCCGGCCGACTGCGGGGTCGTTGATGTACGCCCACTTCTTCCGCATCCCCTCCAGCACCACGAAGTGGCGCTGGTCGACGAAGATCATCGAGGGGACGGGGTAGTCCGCCAGCTCGTCGGCGTCGAGGCGGAAGCCGGTGATGTCGAAGCCGTACTCCTCGGCCGCCTTCTTGAGCCCCGCCCCCGACAGGCCGTCGCGCCCGACGCCCGACCGCTCCCTGATCTCGTGGAGGGGGACGCGCAGGCCGTGGTAGGCGAAGACCATGCTGAGGCAGGCGGGCCCGCAGTCGGCGTCCTCCATCTGCGGGCGGCGCTCGGTGCGGACCGGCCGCGTCGCGGTCCTAGCCACGGGGACCCCCGTGGAACAGCGCGTCGACGGGACGGACGGTGGCGACCGTGATCTCCCCGGCGACGGGGGTCAGCGTGGCCCCCGGCCAGGCCGGGCGGTCGAGGTCGACGGTCACCAGGTAGCGGCCGTCGGCCTTGAGCGCGTCGCCGTAGACGGGGCGCAGCTGGTCGTTCGAGGCGGGGTAGGGGTCGACGGCGCTGACCCTGCCGAGGCCCGCGCCGCTGACGGCGACGCTCTGACCTGCGGTGAGCGCACCGATCCGGTCGTGGCCGACCAGGAGCACGGCCTTCAGCGGCCCGGTGGCGGGATCGACGACCACGACGGGGGCGCCGGCCGCCAGGGCCGTGCCCGGCACGGCGGTGCGGATCACCCGGCCGGCCGACGTGCCCGTGACGACGCGCCGGCTGCCGTCGGCGTCGGCGAGCACGGCCAGCGGCGTGCCCGGCGTCACCTCCTGCCCGGCCCGGACGAACACCTCGGCCAGGCTGCCCGCGACGGGGGCCGCGACCGGAGCCGGACCGCTGCCCGTCACCAGCACGCCGGAGGCGAGGACGACGTCGCGCACCTGCCCGAGCCAGGCCCAGCCGGCTCCGCTGCCGGCCACCACGACGAGCGCGACCGCGGCCAGCCACGCCTTGGTCCGCACCGTGGAGACGAGCTGCTCGATCCGCTCGCCCCCGGACGTCTCGACGGCGGTGGTCGTCATCGGGAGACCTGCAGGAAGCAGAAGCAGAAGTCCAGGCAGGGCGGCACGACGGCCACCGGGGCGCTGAGGGTCTCGACGACGACCTCGGCGAGCGGCCGGGGAGGCAGCGCCGGCGCGACGATCCCCTCGGCGAGGTGGATGTCGTATTCGGCCAGGACCGCGGCGGGCTCGCGTTCGTAGCGGAGCCGGAGGCCGGCGTCGGACCATGCGTGCGCGGTCAGCTCGCCGAACACTCTGCGCTGGGCGGTGTCCAGGCCGTTGGTGTCTAGGGTCATCACAGGTCTCCCCTCAGCGTGGTATGAGATGCTTCAATGGCGGGGTGGTGGGCATCTGGACTGCCCACCACCCAGCGCCGGAATGACTGGTGGTTCAGCTGTTCTGGCGGGAGAAACACCCGGTGGGGCAGCTCACGGTGCCGATCGTGCTGAGGGCGGCGCCGGCCGACGCCTCCAGGCTCTCCAGGTCGATGGCGTGCTCGGGCCGTTCGGGCAACGGGGGCACGGCGAGGTCGCCCGGCCAGTCGATGCCCGCCGCCGCGAGTGCGGCGCGGGGGTCCCGTTCGAAGTCCTCCCTGAGCGCCTCGTCTGACCAGGCGCGGGCGGAGAACCTTGCGAACCGGGTGCGGAGTTCGGGGGGCAGCGTCGAGTCTTCCGGCATTGATGTCACCTCATTCGGCGGCTCCGGTTCCGGCGCTTCGCGCTTTCTCCGGAGGTGGGGAAGGGGACCGCCTGTGCCATCAGTTTTGCTATCGGCCTGGGCACGAACCAGAAACGACCATCACGGACATCAAGTGATATTCATCATGTACGGGGCGCGCTACGTGAGGTGCTGACCCCGGTGCGCGAACTCGCGCATCTCGCGCTGGGCCTCCAGCGCCACGTCGAGCATGCCGCGCAGCTGCTTCCGGACCGTCTCGGCGTCGCCGTCGGCGTTGCCGAGCACCGCGAAGCCCTGCCGGGCGATGGTGTCGAGCCGGCTGCCGAGGATGCCCTCCAGCTCCCCCATGGCCCGCACCCGCTGCGCGGCCACCTCGGCGGCGACGAGTTCGGCCCTGGTCTCGTAGAGGACCCGCGCCGTCTCCGCGAACCGGGTGAGCGCCGCGAGCAGGATCGACGCCACCGCGACGATCAGAATCCACGACATGGCCATCGCGGGGGTGTCGCCGAGGGCCAGCGACTTGGGCAGCTCCACGACGAGCACCAGCGCGAACGCGGGCAGGGCCCACCTGCGCGAGAGGAACCCCAGCGCCGTCGCGGCGAGGAAGACGCCCGAGATGGCCCACCACTCGCCCAGCAGCGGCAGCGGCGCGTAGACGAGCACGGACATCGCCCCGGCGATCCACCAGCGTCTACGGCCGCGCGCGCCCATGGCGGCCCAGGCGTAGAGGGCGACCACGGCGGCGCCCAGGATCACGGCGGGGACGGCCCGGCCGGGGTCGTTCTGGATGTAGTGGGCGAAGGTCTGGCTGATGAGGAACAGTGCGAACGCGACAACGGCGGCCCGCCCGACCCGCACCTCAAGGGGTGCGCGAACGGACGTCCGCTGCCCGGAATCTCCCGGTCTGCTCACAACCGGATCATGACCCTCCGCTGCCACTTAGGCAACGGGTCAGTCGGTGAACGTCCCGGGGCGCGCAGGCGGAACCGCGCCGCCGGGACGATCACATCGAAGGGGTCAGGCGCAGCCGTAGGTGCCGGCGGTGCCGGCGCAGCCGCCGATGGTGCCGAGCGTGCCGGCGGTGCCGACACAGCCCTCGACCTGGGCGCCGGCCGCCACCTGCAGGTCTTCGACGCTGAACTCGCCCTCCGGGCGGGCGGGCAGCAGCGGGGTGGGCACGCCCTCGGGGATCACGACGCCGTACTCGGCGAGCAGCTCGCGGGGCTCGGCCTCGAAGCGGGCCTTGACGTCCTCGTCCGCCCACGCGGCGGCGATCAGGCGGGCGAACTTCGCGCGGTCCTCGTCACCGAGAATGTAGATGCTTTCGGCCATCGGGGCACTCTCCTTATTCGCCTCGGCACGCGCCGAGATTCGACGGGAGTGGCAGCGGGCATCTGGACTGCTCGCTGCGCTTCTGTCATGTGTCCAGATTCGCAAGAACGGGCCGGCGCCGCCAGAAACGATTAACACTTTCCGCATGTGATGAGCGTCATATGAATTCGATGACACGAAATGAAAAATGCCCCGGAGGCGCGCGGAAACCGCGCCTCCGGGGCAGATCAGGTCGGCGTGACTACATCGCGGCGGCGGCCGAGCCGTAGGTCCCGGCGGTGCCGAAGCAGCCGCCGATGGTGCCCAGCGTGCCTGCGGTGCCGGCCGTGCCCTCGGCCTGCGCACCGGCCGCCATCTCCAGCTCCTCGACGCTGAACTCGCCCTCGGGGCGGGCGGGCAGCGGCGGGGTCGGGATGCCCTCGGGAATGACGACGCCGTACTCGGCGAGCACCGCGCGGGGCTCGGCCTCGAAGCGGGTCTTGACGTCCTCGTCGGACCAGGCGGCAGCGATCAGGCGGGCGAACTTCTGGCGGTCTTCGTCACCGAGAACGTAAATGCTTTCAGCCATGGGGGCACTTCTCCTTTTCGGAGATTCGGCGGGAGTGGCAGCGGGCATCTGGACTGCTCGCTGCCGTTCGTCATGTATTCAGATTCGCCGGATCAGCCTTTTACGACCAGAAACAAGTAACACCAGCCGGATATGACAATCATCATGCGGGGGCCGTGATACCGCCGGGTCCGGACCGGCCGCCGGCATTGCGGCGGGGACGCTCTCGGTCCGGAGCGTCACTCAGGTGCGGTTGCTACGGCGTGGTCGGGATGGCGCGGGGCGGGCAGAACGACGGGTTGGTCCAGCCCCACCACTGGTCGCCGTTGTAGGCGTTCCAGCGGCAGCTGATGGTCGCGGTGGCGTTGTAGTGGCAGATGATCTGGCCGTAGCCCTGGACCCACGAGTGGATCCAGCGGGTGGTGTTGGTGTCGTCGACGATCGTCCACGGACACATGTAGGGGGTGGTCGGGTTCGCCTGAGCCGGCCCGGCGAAAAGGATGAGCGGGATGGCGGCGGCCGCCGCGACCGCCCCCATCGCGGCGGCGATGCGCTTGCGCAGCAAGATTGTCCCTTTCTTGGCGTGATGCCGAAAACTACTGACGTGATGAACGTAACAGTGTGACGGATTCACGCAAGGACTGGATGTCAATGGGAATGCCTGTTAATCTCCTACGCTGCCTCGGAGATGATTCCAGGCGAGTTCGAGGACGGCCGCACCGGCCGCCTGCATGGGCTCGCGGGTGACGTGGCGGCCGACCGACTCCGCGTCGAACGGGACCCCCTTCGTCGCGCGCCCCTCGTCGTTCGCGCCGGTCATCGCGCCGAAGAGGGCGTCGAAGGTGCGCGCCTCGATGACGGTGACGGCGAGGATGTCGGTGGCGAAGGTGAGCGGATCCACGCCGACGCCGAGCACCAGCGAACGCAGGTCGCCGCTCTCACGGGCGTCGGTCAGCCGCCGGTAGAGCGGCCAGGTCTCGTAGTCGAACTCCGGGCCGTAGTGCTCCGACCGCCCGAGGAACTCCTCGGCGTATTCGCGGACCACGCACTTCCACAGGTCGAAGTCGGCCCGCTCGGCCCGCGGGCTCTCCTCCGACGGCTGGAACACCCCGACGGGCATGACCTGGAACAGCCCTCCCCCGTGGGCGACCAGCGCCGGGTCCCGCCAGTGCAGCACGAAGGTGACCTCGCCGGTCTCGCGGTCGTGCCGCAGGGTCAGCATCGAGATCGCGGGATGCGCGGGCCGGGCCCGCAGATCGGTCGGATCGGGAACCATCCGCCGCAACGGCATCTCGCCCGGACTCAGGGATGCGGCGGCGAACTCGTGGGCGATGGCTTCGCCCACGTTGACCGCGTCGAAGTACATCCCCCGGGTGAAGGTGAGTTCCGGCCAGGTCACGTCGAGGAGGCGGTAGCAGGTGCGGTTCTCGAAGAGCTTCGGCTTGTCGAAGGTCTCCATGGCCTCCGCGTAGGTCATCCCGCTCGGCGCCGGCACCGGCGGCGTCTCGTCGGTCCAGCGCAGCACGACCTCGTGCAGGTCGAGAGGCTCGGGCAGCGACCAGGCGAGGCGGGTCAACAGGCGGGTGGAGCCCACCCGGGGCTGATCGGGGTAGAGCAGGTCGGCCCGCCGGGCGAGGGCGTGGCGGTTCGCGTTGAGGTGGCGGCGGACCTCGCGCCAGGAGTTCATCCGGGCAACACTAAGGGCTCCGGCAGGGGGATCCGGAGCCCTCGGTCGTCAGGTCAGACGCGGTCGGCGGCGATCAGCAGGTATTGGAAGCTGCCGTTCTTGTACGCGTTCAGGAACGCCTCCTCGATCCCCGTCACCAGGTGCGACTTGGCCCGCAGCTCCCAGTAGGGGATGGTGGCCGCCGTCAGGTCGACGACGCTCACGGGGACCAGCCGGTTGTTGGCCATCTCCCTGAAGTAGTTGCTGCGCGGATGGATGTCGCAGATGTAGTGGGCGTTGATCTGGCTGATCGCCTTCGACGGAAGGCCGTAGGCGTCGTTGTAGCAGCCGGTGATGGTCACGTAGCGCCCCCCGCGCGCCAGCAGGCGCGAGTGCTCCTTGAACAGGAGGGCGAGTTCGACGTACATGGTGCTCTCGTTGTTCCAGATCGCCTGGTACGACCCCGTCTCGAAGCCGGTGTCGAGCATGTTGCGCAGGTGGAAGCGCACCCGGTCGTCGACGCCGCGCAGTTTCGCCTGTTCGTTGGCGAACTCGACCTGGGACTCGGAGATGGAGATGCCGTCGACGTGGGAGCCGTAGCGCAGATTGGCGACCAGCGACGAGCCGCCGCGGCCCGAGCCGGCGTCAAGGAGGCGGTGGTGGGGTTTGACGTCGCCGAGGTGGCTCAGCAGGAAGTCGGACTGGGCCGACTCCAGGCGGTGGAGCTCCCTGGTCATGCGCTCTTCGCGGGTCTCCTTCGGTCCCTCCAAGACCGACCAGTCGACGTCGCCGATGCCGTAGTGGTGGTGGTAGATGCCGTCGACCTCACCCAGGCGGAGATTCACTGGGTTCTTCTCGGTGTTCCAATAATCAGCCACGGAGCGCTGGTAATCGCTTTGGGTGATGGTCACCGAAGGAATTTCCTTTCGCTATCTGTACCTGTCGCTGGATCCGTGCCATTCGAGACAGCCGGCCATCCACGCCTGGGCGCCGCGCAGGAAACGCTGGAGTTCCGTGGAGGGAACGGCGGCCAATGATTTCTGGCTGGCTTCGAAACCCCGGACGAAGTCGTTGTGGAGGGCAACGGCGCGTTCGGTGGCCTCGCGGATGGAGCATTTCTCCTCGGCGGCGATGAGCAGCACCACGTTGGAGTCGGGCAGTTCGTCGGCGGCCTCCTTCTCCGCCGAGTAGAGGTCGTTGACGATGACGCTGGCGGTCCCGGCCTGCATGAGCGCCGTGTGAAACCGCCGGTCGGCGAAGAGGTCGGCGGGGAGGGCATATTCGCCCACGACGTCGATGAGGACCATCGAGGTGTAGAAGCTGTCGTGCTGCCGGGCGGCCAGGTAGCGCCACACCGGCGGCGGCGCCTCGAAGTAGCGCCAGGCGGCGTAGGCGGTCCAGCTCACGAACATCTGCGAGGTGATGTTGCACGCCCGCATCACCTGCGACGGGGTGGCGTGGCGGCTCAGGTGGGCGGTGGCCGAGCGCAGCGCGCGCAGCACCGGGTCGGCGGCGATCGCCTCTTCGAGCTGGACGGTGTAGGCGCCGGCCGGGGGCGGCGGGTCCATCGCCGAGGTGACCAGGGCCAGCCTGGGCGGCAGTTCGGTCGGGGTGGCGCCCAGATCGGTCTCGTCGGCGTAGTAGTCGTCGGCGGCCCACCAGGCGGCGTTCATCTGGGCGGCGATCAGGATCAGGTCGGGTTCGTCGGTGTCGGCGTGGGCCAGAGTGGCGAGCCGGCCGAACCCGGTGTCGCGGAAGGTCTCGATGCGGCCCTCGTGGAGGCCGACGCTCTCGGCCCACGCGACCAGGCGGCGGTTGACCTCTTCGCCGAGGGCGTCGTTCACCCGCACCGTCTCGGGGACGTAGAGCGGCGGATGGCTGCCGTCGCCCCATTCCCGCTCGCGATAGGGCAGCGGAGTCAGGCCGTAACGGCGGACGACCAGAGTCGGATCGAGTGACGGCGAGGGCGGCTGGTGCCCGTCGACGATCGCCGGGAGCTCGGGCGGATCGGCGGCGGGGACCCGGAGTGCGGAGGTGCCCAGACCGGTGGGGCCCGGCAACCGCCCTGACGGAATTTCGCTCGATTCGGGCATCAAGCCCCCTCCTGGAATTCGCCGAATTCACAAGCGGTCTTTTTCGGCGCGTCTTCCATAGGCAAGAGAATGCGCAATGAGGCCCCCGAAAAGAAAAGCGATCCCCCGTCTCGCCGCCAATACTAAAGGCCACCCCACGGTCACGCAATGGTCATTCCCAGTGCCCGCGATATCCCGAAATCGACCATTAAGCACGGGAAATGTCCGGGCCCGGCCGCCGCGGCCCCGTCCACCGGGAAGGCACGAAAGTTGAGTAGGGGGATACTCAATCGCCCGCCGGCGGCCCGGTGCTCCGATGTGCCCAAGGCCAGGAGTACGCCAGGAGGACTCGCATGCCGGATTATCGGGCGCCAGGTGTCTACGTCGAGGAACTGTCCGCCGCCGGGCCGGTCTCCGGTGTCGGCACCAGCACGGCCGCCTTCATCGGACCGGCACTGCGCGGCCCGACCGGGCAACCGACGAAGATCACCAACTGGACCCAGTTCACGGCCCAGTTCGGCGACTACATCAACGCGCCGAGGCGTTATCTGGCGCACGCCGTCCGCGGCTTCTTCGACAACGGCGGCGGCGTCGCCTACGTGACGAGGGTGGGCACGGCGACGCGTGCGGCCCTGGAACTGAAAGACCGGGGCAACCCGGCCGCGACGGCGCTGGTCGTCCGCGCCCGCGAGGACGGACCGGCCGGCAACGCCATCAAGGTGGCCGTCCGCGCGGCCCAGGTCGTGCCCGACGCCAAGGTCCTGCAGGTCAAGGTCGAGGGCGCGTCCGCCACCGGCGACGTCGTCACCCTGCCCACCGCCGACGACGCCCGCAAGTTCGCGCCCGGTGACCTGGTCGACGTGGGCGGCACGGTCGCGGAGGTCAGCCGGGTGCGCGGCAGGGAACTCGTGCTCACCGCCCCGCTGGCCGCCCCCGTCGACAACAAGCCGGTCCGCACCGCCGACCTCCGGCCGGGCCAGCGGCGGTTCAGAGTCGACAAGCCCAAGGGCATCGAGCGGGGCACCGTGCTCACCCTCAAGCACGAGGCCGTCACCGAGACGGTGATCGTCGAACGGGTGAGCGGCGACACCGTGGAGATCGGCGGCGCGCTGACCGGCACCTACGCCGCCCCGCCGGCGGTCACCTCCTCCGAGTTCTCACTCGACGTCGTGGCGCCGAACGGCGTCCTGACCGCCTTCGACAACCTGTCGATGGATCCCCGCCACAGCCGCCACTTCGCGGGCGTGGTGGCCTCGCCGCTGGTCGACGTCGAACTCCCGGCCGAACCCGGCCTCCAGGCGCCCCCCGCCAACCTCCCCGTGGCGAAGGCCGCGACCGCGCTGGCCGGCGGCACGGCCGACCGTCCCGACGGCGTCGACGCGACCTCCTACGAGAGGGCCCTGGCCGCGCTCGAACGGGTCGGCGACGTCACGATCGTGTGCGTCCCCGACGCGGTCACGCTCCCCGGCGTCCAGCAGAAGGTGGTCGAG
The DNA here is from genome assembly GCF_005233835.1 of Herbidospora galbida. GTDB lineage: Bacteria > Actinomycetota > Actinomycetes > Streptosporangiales > Streptosporangiaceae > Herbidospora > Herbidospora galbida. The sequence goes on from NZ_SZQA01000006.1 coordinate 113,046, forward strand.
CACTGCGAGAAGATGGGCGACCGGTTCGCCGTCCTCGACGCGCCTGACGCGGCCTCCCCGCTGGCGGCCGGCGGCGTGCTCGACCGCCGGGAGCTGCTGACCTCCGACCGCGGCTACGCCGCCGTCTACTACCCCTGGCTGGTGATCGCCGACCCGGCGGGCCGGGGCACTCTCGCCGTCCCGCCGTCGGGCCACCTCGCCGGGGTCTACGCCCGGAGCGACGCCCGTCAGGGCGTGCACAAGGCGCCCGCCAACGAGACGGTGACCGGCGCGTCCGGGGTGACACGGGCGCTCGACGTCGCCGAGCAGGGGGAGCTCAACGACGCCGGGGTGAACGTCATCCAGACCTTCGCCGGGAACGCCCGCCCGGTGGTCTGGGGTGCCCGGACCACCGCGCCGAGGCACGAGACGGCCTGGCGCTACATCAATGTCCGGCGGCTGTTCCTCTTCCTGGAGGAGTCGCTGCGGGAGGGGCTGCGCTGGGTGGTCTTCCAGCCCAACGACCTGTCTCTGCGCAAACGCGTCGAACGGACGGTCGGCGAGTTCCTCACCCGGGTGTGGACCGACGGAGCGCTGTTCGGGGCGACCGCCGACGAGGCGTTCTACGTGAAGGTCGACGACGAGAACAACCCGGCCGAGGTGCGTGACCTCGGGCGGCTGGTGGTGGACATCGGGGTGGCGCCGGTCCGGCCCGCGGAGTTCGTGGTGATCCGGATCGGCATGTCGCAGGGCGGCTCCCAGGTACGGGAAGGCTAGAGATGGCACAGACAGGGGTGCGGGTCGACCCGTACGTCAACTTCAACTTCCTGGTCGAGCTCGACGGCATCGCCCAGGCCAGCTTCATGGAGTGCACCGGCATCGAGTCGGTGACCGAGGTCGTCGAGACCCGGGAGGGCGGCCACAACACGACCGTCCGGAAGAGCCCCGGCAAGACCACCTATTCCGACCTCACCCTCAAATGGGGGCTGACCGACTCCAGCGAGTTGTGGGAGTGGCGGCAGTCGATCATCCAGGGGCGGGTGCTGCGCAAGAACGGGTCGATCGTCGTCTACGACCTGGCCAACCGCAGTGAGGTGGCCCGCTGGAACTTCGTCGACGCCTGGCCCACCAAGTGGGAGGGCCCCGCGTTCAACGCCACCGGCCACGAGGTCGCGGTCGAGACCCTCGTCCTCGTGCACGAGGGCATCACCAGGGCGGAGTGACCATGTCGGGCTTCAGCACGGAGCACGAGTTCAGGCTGCCACTGGGCTACCTCGACGCCGACGGCACGCTCCACCGCGACGGGGTGATGCGGCTCGCCACGGCGGCCGACGAGATCCTGCCGATGAAGGATCCCCGGGTGCGGGCGCTGCCGACGTACCTGATCGTGATCCTGCTCGCCCGTGTGGTGGTGCGGCTGGGCACGTTGCCCCAGGTCGATCCGGGCGTGGTCGAAGGGCTGTTCTCCCAGGACCTGACCTATCTGCAGGAGCTCTACAACCGCGTCAACGGGCTGACGCCGCCCGCGGTCGCGGTGACCTGCCCCCACTGCGAGGCCGGGTTCGAGATGGAGGCCCCGCTGCCGGGGGAATCCGCGGCTACCCCCTGGAACGGGTCTACCAGGAGGTCGCCCAACTCGGACGTCACGTCCACTGGACCCACACCGAGCTGATGAACCTTGACCACGACGAGCGGCGGCGCTGGCTGGCGACCGTGCTCGCGCAGGCCGAGAGGGGGTGACCGCGATGGGGACACCGGTGGAGACATTGGGAGAACGGCTGGCCGGGCGGGCCCGTGAGCTGCGGGGCCGCAGAACGGTCGTCCCGGCCTGGCTGCCGGCGCTCGCGCCGATGCTCGATCGGGCGCGTTCGCTGCCGATGCCCGACGACAGCCCCCGGCGGCGGGTCGAGGCGCGCGTCGCCGCCGTCGACCGGCCCCGGCCGGCGCCGGAGTGGCCCGCCGGGATGCCGCTGCGCGGGGACCTGCGTGAGCGGCTGGTGCCCGTGGTCGGTCCCGCGATCGACCGGGTCCGCGTCCACACCGGCGAACGGGCCGGGCAGGTCGCGGCGGCCCACCACGCCGAGGCCGTGACCATCGGCACCGAGATCTTCCTCGGCCCGCAGGCCGGTCCCGACGACGTGGCGCTGCTCGCGCACGAGGTCTGGCACGCCACCGAACCGGCCCGTGGCGGCGGAGCGGGCCACCGGTCGACCGAGCGCGGCGTGGCCGAGGAGGAACTGCTCGCCCTCGCCGTCGAGCACCGCTTCCTCGACGGGCCGCCGTCCGTGCGGGGCCGATCCCCGGGAGCCGCCCCGCCACCCGTGCCGTCGTCACCCTCCGGCGTGCCGGTGCCGTTCCGGTCGGCCGGGCCGCCCCTGCCACCCGGGCCACCCGGGCAACCCGTGTCATCCGGACCGGCGCCGATCGCCGCCGTCGGTCCCGCCGGCCAGCCCATGGCGGCGCGACCCGGACGCCACCCGGAGACGCCCACCGCCGCGCTCGACCCCGGGGCGCTGCACGCGATGGTGCGCGAGGTGGTCAGGGGCGAGCTGCTCGACCAGGCCACCCGGCGGCTACGGGCCGACCTGTCGATCGAGCTGGAACGGGGGGCGTGATCGTGGCGGTCCAACTGGCCAAGGCGCTGATCGTCGACACCCACACGGGTGACCGCATGCCGGTCATGTACAACCCCGACGAATACCGCATCGAGCAGGGCAACGAGCTGGCCGAGATCGGGATCCCGGGGCTGGCCGCGTCGCCGGTGCAGTACGTCCGGGGCCGCGCCAGAACCCTGACGATGGACCTGTTCTTCGACACCTACGAGCGGCAGACCGACGTGCGGGCCTTCACCAACCGGCTGGCCGGGCTGCTCAGGCCCGCGCCCAGGAGCTTCGCTCCCCCGGTTCTGCTGTTCGTGATGGGCCGCTTCTCGTTCCGGTGCGTGCTGGCCGAGGCCGACCAGCGGTTCACCATGTTCCTGCCCGACGGTACGCCGGTGCGGGCCCGCGTGTCGGTCGCGTTCCGCGAGTTCACCGAGGTCGAGGTGGAGACGCGGCGCGGCTTCTTCGCCGGCCCGCCGACGCTCCACGACATCACCGACCGCGACACGCTGCCCGGCCTGGCCGCGACCTATCTGGGCGACCCCGGCCGCTGGCGGGAGATCGCCGACGCCAACGACCTGCTCGACCCGCTGCGCCTGCGCCTCGGCAGGCCCCTCGTCATCCCGGAGCGGTGATGGACACCTTCGCGCCCCGGGCCGACGTCCGGATCAGCGGCGTCACTCTCTCCGCCGATGTCAGCCGCCACCTGCTCAGCGTGCGCTACGACAACTCGCTGGAACTGGCCGACATGTTCACCGTCGTGCTGGACAACAGCGGGCACCGCTTCACCGACTCCCCGCTCTTCGACCTGGGCAAGGACGTCGAGATCCACCTCGGCTACGGCGACCGGCTCACCCCGATGATGCTGGGCGAGATCGCCTCCATCGAGCCCGACTTCCCCGAATCGGGCGCCCCGACGATCACCATCAGGGGCTACGACAAGTCCCACCGGCTGCGCCACGAGATGCCCGACCGCCCGGCGTTCCGGTTCAGCAACGACAGCGCCGTCGCCGCCCAGATCGCGCTGGAGGCCGGGCTGATCCCGGTCGTCGACCCGGCGCCGTTCGCCCACACGGTGCTGCACCGCTCCTCCACCGACATGGCCCTGCTCAAGGAACGGGCCGCCGCCAACTTCTTCGACGTGTACGTCTGGTGGGACAAGCTCTACTTCCGCTTCCCCCGCCCGCAGACCGAGGCCCCGGTCCTGGAGTGGGGTGTCAACCTGTCGTCGCTCAGCCCGAGGGTGAGCAATTCGGGCATGGCCGGGCTCCAGGTCGTCCGGGGCTACAGCCAGGAGCTGGCGCAGAGCATCGTCGGCGTGATGAGCGCCACCGCGCTCGACCTCGACTCGATCCTCGAACGAATGGGCAGCGCCGCGCTCGGGGCGCTGACCGGGCTCGGCCGCCGGGTCGTGCGCGGCCGGCCGGTCACCACCCCGCTCGACGCCGTCGCGCTGGCCAAGGCCCTGCTGCAGCAGCTCCTCGAAGGTCTCTACGAAGCCAGCGGCACCTGCGTCGGCCTGCCCGAGCTGCGGGCGGGCCGGTTCGTCGCGATCCGCGGCGTGGGGAAGAGGTTCAGCGGCATGTACCGCCTCAAGCGGGTCGTGCACACCCTCGACGGGCGGGGGTACCGCACCGAGTTCGAGGTCACCCAGAAGGCCGGCGCCCATGTCGTCCAGCTGCTGCGCAAGGCGCTGTCGGAGGACCCGCCGCCAGACCGGGGCGAGTCTCCGCAGGGGGTGGCGGTCGCCGAGGTGGTGGCCGCCGACCCGATCCGCTACCAGGTCATGATCCGGTTCCCCTGGTTCTCCGACATCCCCGACGTGGTGGCGGCGCCGGTGGCGACCCCGATGGCGGGCTCGGGGGCGGGCCTGTTCTGCCTGCCCGATCCGGGCGACCAGGTGCTGGTGGCCTTCGAGCACGGAGACTTCAACCGGCCGTACGTCATCGGCTCCCTGTGGAGCGTCACCACCCCCAAACCGGTCACCAGCCCGATCAACACGGTCCGGCGGATCCAGAGCCCCGGCGGCCACAGCATCACCCTCGACGACACCCCCGGCCTGGAGAAGATCGTCATCGAGCACTCCACGGGCAGCTCCCTGACCTTCACCTCCACCGGAAACCTGGAGATCGTCGCCAACAACGTCACCGTGAAGGTGACCGGGACCATGGACGTGAGCAGGGGGATATGAGCGACGAGGTGCTGACCACCGCGAGTGGCCTCACGTGTGACCACCGGGGAACGGCGACCCCCGCGGCGACGCATCCGCTCACCGTGGGCGCAACCGCCGTCGTTCTGACGCAGGCCGACCTGCTCGCCGCCGGGGTGACCGCCTGCGTACAGGTCGACGACTCCTCCAGCGCGCCACCGACCAAGAAGTGCCGGAAGGTGCTCCAGCTCGACGCCGGCATGTCCACCTGCCTGACGGTGGGCGGCGTGCCGGTCCTCGTCACGACGGGCTTCCTCGCGGTGACCGACGGCCTGAACAAGACCCCCTCGGTCCCCCCGCCCGCCCCACCGGCCACGCCGCTCTCCGCGCGCCTGGCCGCACAGGCCGGTCAGACCGTGCTGAAGGGAGCCTGAAATGGACGGCAGAGGCGTCGCCTTCCCGGTACGCGTCGACGAGACCGGCGGGATCGCCGAGTCGGCCGGCGCGGAACGTATCCGGCAGTCGATCCTGGTCATCCTGGGCACCCGGCCCGGCGAGCGCATCATGCGCCCCGACTTCGGCTGCGAACTCCACGACCTGGCCTTCGCCCCGAACACCCCGGCCACCGCCAACCTGGCCCGCCACTACGTCGAGTCGGCGCTGGCACGGTGGGAGCCGCGCATCGAGGTCACCGGCGTCGGCGTCGGCAACGACCTGGAGGCCGCCGCGCTGATGATCGCCGTCACCTACCGAATCCGGAGTGCGGGCGACGAACGCACCCTCACTCTCCCGTTCTCCCTGGAGCAGCCGTCATGAGCGCGGAGCGCGGCCGTCCCCTGCCGCCCAACCTGGACGACCGGCGCTGGTCCGACCTGGTGGCGGAGGCCACCGAGCTGATCGGCCACTATGCGCCGCAGTGGACCGACCGGAGCCCCGGCGACCCCGGGATCGCGCTGGTCGAGCTCTTCGCCTGGCTGGTCGAGGGGCTCATCTACCGGCTCAACCAGGTGCCGGAGAAGAACTACGTCGCCTTCCTCAACCTCCTGGGCGTCACCCGGCTGCCGGCCGTACCGGCGCGGACGCTGCTGACGTTCACCGCGCAGACCGGCCAGATCGCCACCGTGCCCAGGGGAACCCAGGTACAGACCACCGGCAGCGAGTCCCAGGCCCCGGTGGTCTTCCAGACCGAAGCGGAGCTGCTCGCGTTGCCCGCCGGGCTGTCGATGATCGTCCGGTACGACGCCCCGCCCACCCCCGTGACGGCCACCGACGTGACCGGCGTGACGAACGGGTTCCCGCTGCGGATACCCGACGGCGGCACCTCCTTCCTCCTGCTGGGCCTCGACCCCGCCTTCACCCAGCCCGCCGACCGCGTGGAGCTCTACGCCGAACCCGACCAGGCCGCCACCGGCGAACCCGCCACGGTGAGCTGGGTGTTCTCGGCGAACGGCCCCAACCCGGCGAACTGGCCCGCGCTGGCGGTCGAACGCGACACCACCCACGGCCTGACCCAGGGCGGCCAGGTCCGCCTGAAGCTGCCCGCCGGCGCCCAGTGGGCGGCGGTCGACCCGGCCGGCTGGCCCTTCCCCGCGGGTACGCCCGCCCCCCAGCCGGGGCGCCCCCGCCGATGGGTCGGCCTGAAGCTGACCAACGAGCGTGAGACCGGCGACCCGGTCCGCGACGCTCTGGTGGAGATACGCCACCTGCTGCCGAACACGGTCGCGGCGACCAGCGCGACCGTCGCGGGCCGGGGTGCGCCCGAAGTGCTCGGCACCGCCGGACGGGCTCCCCGCCAGGTGTTCCAGCTGCGGAACCGGCCCGTCTACCGGCAGCCGGGGCCGGCCCCCTTCGACCATGTCGAGATCATGGTCGACGACCTGATATGGCTGCTCGCGGAGGAACGTTCCGAATTCACCGACCAGCTGGTCCGGCTCGACCCGGTGACCGGAGAGGTGATCTTCGGTGAGGTGGGGGCGACGCCGCCGACGGGCGCCACGATCTCGGCCGTCTACCGCTACGTGGGCGCGGGCGCGTTCGGGAACGTCCTTCCCGGCACGGTCACCACCTTGGCCGACGGGGTGCCGGGCGTCATCGCGGTCACCAACCCGGTGCCGGGAAGCGGCGGGACCGACGAGGAGCCGATCGAGGAGACCAAGTCACGGGCGCCGCAGTTGCTGCGCGCCCGCGACCGGGCGATCACCGCCGAGGACTACGAGTTCCTGGCCCGCCAGGTGCCGGGGGTGCGGATCGCCCGCTGCCTGGCCCCCCGGACCCAGGAGAAGGACGGCCCGGCCGGCCGCTGGCTGAAGGGCGATCCGTGGACGTTCGCCGCCATCTCCCGCGCCCCCGGCCACGTGAACCTGATCGTCGTGCCCGACCTCGGCCTGGCCGAGCCGCAGCCGACGCCTTCGGTGGCCCTGGTCCAGGAGGTGCTCGCCGCCCTCGATCCGCGCCGCGAGGTGACCGCGCTGCTCCAGGTCCACCTGCCCCGCTACCTGCCGGTCGAGGTGACCGCCGACCTGCGCGTCTTCAGACGCGCGGTGGACATGCAGCTCGCGGCCGGGCTCGAGGCGGAGAAGGAGCGCCTCAGGGAGCGGGTCGCGCGCTTCCTGCACCCCGTGCGCGGCGGACCCGCGGGGCTCGGCTGGCAGGTGGGTCAGAGCCTCTACCTGCCCGACATGTACCAGGCGGTGCAACCGGCGAACGAGATCGGCTATCTGGCCGGCCTGCAACTGCGGCCCGTCCAGGTCCCGCCCTACCACCAGGGGGGTGAGGCGTGGAACAACGACGTCCACCGGCCGTTCCGGCTGCCCGACGCCCTCGGGCCGCACGTGCGCGTGACCGACTACGAACTGATCTGCTTCAGCGGCGTCTGCGAGATCGCGGGGGCGGAGGAATGAGCTATCTGGAGCGCCTGCCGACCGTCCTGCGGTCGCCTGACCTGGGTGACCTGTTGATGGTCTTCGAGAAGCTGCTCGACGGGATCGATGACGACGCCCCCGCGTCGAGCCCGCCGCTCGCGCAGCTCATCGAGACCCTGCCCGACCTCTACGATCCGGCCAGGACCCGGGCCGACCTCCTGCCGTGGCTGGCCGGGTGGCTGGGGTTCGAGCTGCCGCCGGGCTGGACCGTGGAGCAGCGGCGCCGGGTGATCGCCGGGATCATGGACCTGCACCTGCGGCGGGGCACCCGCGCCGGGCTGGCCGGGCTGCTCGACCTGGCCGTGGCCGCCCCGGATCGGCAGCGGGTCACGGTCGACTCCGGCGGCAAGGTGCTGTTCGCCCGGGCCGACGGGCGGGTGCACACGCTGGTGTCGCAGGGGCCCTACATCCGGGCCGCGCCGAACCGGACGCTCGCCTACCCAGGCCTGGTCAGCCCGCAGTGCCTGGCTCTGACCCCGGGTGGCGACCTGCTGGTCGGCGACGCGGGCGGCATCGGGGGCAGACCGGCGCCGGGGGTGTGGCGCATCACCCGTACGGGCGCCTACGCCGACCTGACGGGCGGGCCGCCGGTGCCGCGCCCGCTCGGCTCGGCGGCATGGAACCTCACCGCGCCGGTCGCCGTCGCCGTCGATCCCGCCGCGGCGGGCTGGATCCTGTACGTGCTGGACATCCAGCAGACCGGACTGAGGCTGTCTCGGCTCACCGCGGCGAACCCCTTCCAGGAGGAGATCGTTCCGGTGCACGCCACCGTGCGCAACGTCGTCGACGTCACGGCCGCCGTGGTCGACGGCGGGCATCTGCTCATCCTCAACCGGCGCGACAGACGCATCGTCGACGTCGACCTCGCCGCGTCCGCCGCCGAGCCGCGCACGATCGCGCTGACCGGGCTGACCGCGCCCCGCTCGCTGACCGTCACCGGTGACCGCTACATCGTCGGCGACACTCGGCCGGAGGCCCCGGCCGACCTGTTCCAGGTGCCCAAGGCCGGCGGCGCCCCCGTGCCGCTGCTCGCGGGGGTGCCGGAGGCCGGCAACCCGCTGCTCGCGCCCTACGCGGTGATCCAGGAGGACGCCCGGGTGCTGCTCGTCCTCGACGTCGGGCTCCAGCCCGACCAGGATCCGGCGCGGCCCTACCTGCGCCGCTCGCTGCGACCGGCCGCCCTCTACCGGGTCGACCTGCGGCCGAACCCGCCCCGGGTGACCCGCGTCAGCGAGCCCGGCGGGATGGTCTTCCCGCGCGGCATGGTCCGGCACGAGGGCACCGTCTACCTGTGCGACGGCGGCGAGCCGCTCAGCAGGAACGAGACCGCGCCGAACGGCGTGCCCCGCCGCAACCTGCGCGCCTCGGCCAACGAACTCGCGGTGATCGTGCACTTCGTCCGCGCCGGGGCGACCACCGCCGAGCAGCGGGCCATCCTGCGCAGCATCGGCGACGCCCTCGACCGGGAGCGGCCCGCGTCCGCCCTGCCCACCCTGCTCTCCGCCATCGGCGCGAACTAGGAGCGGCCATGACCGAGAAGCTGATCCGCACGACCTACGTCGACCCGACGGTCAACCCGCCGGAGCCCCGGCAGGGCGACACCGGGCTGCACGAGAGCCGCCAGGACCAGGAGGGCTACTTCGAGCCCCTGCACCGGCTGCACCACGCCGCCTTCCACGGCCACGGCGTGGGCGCCGGCCTCCAGGTGGCGGCCACGCCGGGGCAGCCCGGCCTGCGGGTCATGCCGGGGGTGGCGCTCGACGAGACGGGACGGCTGATCCCGGTGACCGCGGGCGGCCACGTGCGGCTGGGCGACGACCTGATCCCGGTGACCGAGACGGGCGCCCACCTGCCCACGGCCGGGCTGACCGGCGATCGGTACGTCACGGTCGCCTGGGGCGAGGCGTTCGACTACAGCGGCGTGGCGGCGGGCGTGTTCAACACCGAGACCACACCCGTGATCCGGCTGCGCGAGGCCACCGGCTTCGCCAAGTCAGCCGACCAGGTCGTCATCGCCGGTGTCACCTTCGACCAGGGCAAGGTGACCGCCCTGCGGGGGTCCCGGCAGTTCACCGCCGTCGCAGCGGACCGGATCGACCTGATGCGCGGGAGCGTCACCACGTCGGGCACCGAGTCGCTGGCCGGTCCCACGGCGGCGGCCACGCTGAGCGCCTGGCACGACGGGGGCGTGATCCTCGACACCCCGGTCCTCGTCGTCCACCACCAGGGCGGCATCACGCCGATGCTGCACCTGGACTCCGTCACCGGCCGCATGGGCGTGGGCGTCACCCCACCGGCGGCCGCTTTCGACGTCGAGGGTGGCGCGGTGATCCGGGGGAAGGTCGGCATCGGCACCGCCCGCCCCGACCCGGCGGCGGCCCTCGACGTGCGCGGCGGGGCGATCATGCCGACGGCGGGATCAGGGGAATCGGCCGGCATCCTGTTCCCGCGCGATCCCGGAGGCGGTGGGGGCGATCGGGCCTACATCCGCTACTTCCCGGTGAGCGGTGAGAGGACCCGGCTGCTGATCGGCAACGACAACGACGCCGACGACGAGATCACCTTCCGCCAGAACGACGCGGACGTGGCGACGATCATCCGGCGCAGCGTCGGCATCGGCACCGACAACCCGACCGGCAAGCTGGACGTGCGCGAGACGAGGTACAACACGACCGGTGTGCTGGCCATCAGCGACCGGGGCATCGGCCTGTACGCAAGCGGCGCTCAGGCCGCCGTCTTCAACGGCGACGTCCACATCGACGGCCGGCTGACCGGCGTCGAAACCTCCGGATTCTCGGCCATCGACCACCCGCTCGACCCGGCGGGCCGATTCCTGAACCACGGCGCGGTCGAGAGCGACGAGCTCAAGAACGTCTACGACGGCGAGGTGACCCTCGACGAGCACGGCGCCGCCGAGATCGCCCTCCCCGACTGGTTCGAGGCGCTCAACGAGAAGGTCCGCTACCAGCTCACCCCCCTCGGGGGCCCGGCCCCGAACCTGCACGTCTCCCGGAGGCTGTCCGGGAACTCGTTCTCCATCGCCGGCGGCGAGCCGGGTGCCGAGGTCTGCTGGCTGGTGACCGGAGTGAGGCACGACGCGCACGCGCGGGCCAACCCGCTCGTCGTCGAGACCGACAAGTCCGAACGGGAGCACGGCCGCTACCGGCACCCGGAGGCGCACGGCTTCGACCCTTCCCTCGGCCTCTGGGCGTCTCCCGCCTCCGCCGCCGCTCAGGAGTGACCATGACCGAGAGACTCATCCGCACCAGCTACACCGACCCGACGACCCACCCGGTCACCGACCGTCAGGGCATCACCCGACTGGACGAGAGCCGTCTGGACCAGGCCTACTTCGAAGCGCTGCACCGGCTGTACGCCCCGGCGGTCCACGGCTGGGGGGTGGCGTCCGGCCTCGGTGTGGAGGCGACACCCGGCGCGACCGGGGTCGTGGTGCTCCCCGGCGTGGCGCTCGACGCGGGGGGACGGCTGCTCCCGCTGATCCCCGGAGGTCATGCCCGGCTGCCCGACGGCTCCACGATCACGGTCACCGCCGGCGGGGCGGCGCTGCCCACGTACGGGCCGCAAGCGGAGGTCTGCGTCACGATCGGATGGGGGGAGACGTTCGATAACACCGGCGTGGCCAACGACGTCTACATCACCGAGACCACCCCGGTCCTGCGGCTGCGTCCTCTCGCCGGCGTCCCGGCCGACGGGACGGAGGTCGTGCTGGCCCGGGTGGGCCTCGACCCGACCGGCCGGGTCACCACACTCGACGGCCTGCACCGCAAGGGCATCTCCGTCGCGGCCGACCGGATCGCGTTCCGGCAGCCGATCTCGTCCACGGTCAACGGCGAGCTGACCGTGGAGGACGGCCAGTGCGGGCTGGTGTACGCCACCCCGGACGGCCGCCAGATCGTCGAGACCCGGCGGTTCCGCGTGGAGCCGCCCGGCGGCGGCGAGGCGGTGCTCACGGTCGAGACCTCCTCGGGAAAGGTGGGCGTCGGAGCCCCCGACCCCGGTCACAAGCTGCACGTCTACACCCGCGAAGCGAACAGCGCGGCCGTGTACGCCGTCTCCCACAGCTCCACCGGGATCGTCGCCATCAGCAACAAAGGGACCGGCCTGGTCGTGCACGGTTCCCCGCGGGCGGCCTACTTCGGGGGCGACGTCCACATCGCGGGAAACCTGACCAAGAGCGCCGTCATCATCAAGATCGATCATCCGCTCTTCCCCGAGCGTAAGTACCTGAGTCACAGCTCCGTCGAGAGCGACGAGATGAAGAACGTCTACGACGGCGAGGTCACCCTCGACGGGCACGGCACCGCCGAGATCGCCCTCCCCGACTGGTTCGAGGCGCTCAACGAGAGGGTCCGCTACCAACTCACCGCCATCGGCGGCTCGGCACCCGGGCTGCACGTCTCCCGCAAGCTCTCGGGCAACACCTTCTCGGTCGCCGGCGGCGAACCGGGCCAGGAGGTCTGCTGGCAGGTCACCGGGGTCCGGCACGACCCCTACGCGCGGGCCAACCCGCTCGTGTCGGAGACCGACAAGGAGGGCCCGGAGCTCGGCCGGTACCTGCATCCGGAGCCCCACGGCGCGGCCCCCGACCTCGCCGTCGTCAGCCCCGTCCAGGAGCGGTCATGACCGAGCGACTCGTCCGCACCAGCTACGTCGACCCGACCGTCGACCCGCCCGAACCCCGCCAGGGTGACACCGGCCTGCACGAGAGCCGCCAGGACCAGGAGGGATACGCCGACCCGCTGCACCGGCTGCACGGTTCGGCGCTGCACGGCTGGGGGGTGGCCACCGGTCTGGGAGTGACGGCCACGATCGGCGCCAACGGAATCAGGGTCGCGCCCGGGGTCGCGCTGGACGCGCGGGGGCGCCTGCTCCCGCTGGCCCCCGGCGGCCACGCCAGGCTCGACGACGGCACCCCCGTCCCGGTGACCGGCGACGGGGCGGCGCTGCCGACGGCCGGGAGCGTACCGGAGAGCCTCGTCACGGTCGGCTGGGCCGAGACGTTCGACTTCGCCGGCGTGGCGTCGGGCGTGTTCAACACCGAGACAACGCCGGTCCTGCGGCTGCGGCCGGTCGCCGGGTTCGCCCACGACGGGACGGAGGTCGTGCTGGCCCGGGTCCGGGTCGACCCGGGCGGCCGGGTGACGGAACTGCGCCACGACCACCGCCGGGGCACCGTGATCTCGGTGGACCGGGTCGAGTTCCGCCGGCCGAACGTCGCCGCGTCCGGCGGGGCGACCACCGTCGTCCCGGAGGCGTCGGCGGAGGCGCGGTCGCTGCGCGAGGGCGGGCTGGTGCTGGCCGCCGACCGGGTGGCGGTGGAGCAGCGGCGCGGCGGCGACTGGAAGGTGTGGGTGGACACCGTCGACGGCCGCGTCGGCGTCGGGACCACCCAGCCGTCGGCCTCCCTCGACGTCCCCGACCTCGTCGCCCGCGACCGGATCGCCGTCGGGCACGTCCGGCCGCTCGGCCGGATCCACGCGGTCGGCATGAGCGGCTTCGCCCCCGAGAACCCCGACGGCACCTCGACCGTCAGTGACGTGCCGCTGCTCGCCCAGTCGGACTCCACGGCGATCGGCATCCTGAACGCGTCGGGCCGCGAGTCGTTCGCGATCAACGTCGAGGGCAACCTCGGCACCCCCGACGGGCGTGGGGTGCCGACGCTGTTCGACAAGTACGACGGCTTCTGGCATCCGTCGATCGCCCTCAGGAACGGCCGGGTCGGCATCGGGACCCAGAATCCCGCCACCGCGCTGGAAGTGCACAGCGCGGGCGGCCCGGCCGCCCAGTTCAACGGCGACGTCCACGTCACCGGGCAGATCACCAAGACGGCGCTCACCTTCAAGATCGATCATCCGCTCGACCCGGAGCGCGGCTACCTGAGCCACAGCGCCGTCGAGAGCGACGAGATGAAGAACGTCTACGACGGCGAGGTCACCCTCGACGACGACGGCGCCGCCGAGATCGCCCTTCCCTCCTGGTTCGAGGCGCTGAACGAACGCTTCCGCTACCAGCTCACCCCCGTCGGCGGCCCGGCCCCCTGTCTCCACGTGTCCAGGAAGCTGTCCGGCAACTCCTTCGCCATCGCCGGCGGAGAGCCCGGCAGCGAGGTGTGCTGGCAGGTGACCGGGGTCCGGCACGACCCCTACGCGCTGGCGCATCCGCTCGTACCGGAGACCGAGAAGGCGGGCCGGGAGCTCGGCCGATTTCTGCATCCGGAGGCGCACGGCAAGGCCGCCGACCTATCGATCTTCGGCAGCGTCCAGGAGTGACCCCATGGCCGAGAGACTCATCCGCACCAGCTACGTCGACCCGACCGTCACCCCGCCCGAACCCCGTCAGGGTGACACCGGCCTGCACGAGAGCCGCCAGGACCAGGAGGGCTATCACGATCCGCTGCACCGCATGCACGGCGCCGACCTGCACGGATGGGGGGTCGCGTCGGGGCTGACCGTCGCGGGGGTGAGCGGCGACTCGGGCCTGCTGGTGTCTCCGGGGGTGGCGCTGGACCGGCGCGGACGGCTGCTCCCGCTCGCGCCGGGCGGGCGCGCGCGGCTCGGCCACGACGCCCAGGCCCTGGTGGTCTCGGTGGGGGCGACCGGGGTGACGCTGCCCACGGCGGGCGTCACCGGACTGCGGCTGGTCACGATCAGCTGGGGTGAGGCGTTCGACTTCACCGGCGTGGCGGCGGGCGTGTTCAACACCGAGACCACGCCGGTGCTGCGCCTGCGCGAGACGGCGGCGTTCGCCGACGACGGCGAGGAGGTCGTGCTGGCCCTGGTCGAGATCGACAACGACGACGCCGGCAGCGTGCTCACCGTGATGGCGGGCCGCCGCCGGACCACCCGGATCTCGCTCGACCGGCTCCTCTTCCAGCACCCCGGCGCCGGTACGGAGAAGGCGTTCCACGAGCCCGGCGCGGAGCTGCGCGCGGGGCCGGGCGGGGTGCTCGACGTGATCGCCCCGCTGCTGCGCGTCGGCCGGGGGCCGGAGACGCCGCCGGTCCTCATGGTCGACCCGGTCTCGGGCCGGTTGGGCGTGACCGGGGCCGCGTCGTTCGTCGCGCCGGTCGCCTTCGGGCACTCCGATCCCCTCGGGGTGGTGCACGCGGTCGGCGCGGGCGGGTTCGAGACCGAGGACGCCGGCGGGGTGCTGAAGTCGAGCGCGACCCCGCTGCTCGGCCGGGCCCTGACCGACGGCCAGACCACGATCGGCGCGGTCAACTCCAACGGACGGCCGGCGTTCGCCCTCAGCATCGACCACGACCAGGGCACCCCCACCGCACGGGGCATCCCGGCGTTTTGGGACAAGTTCGACGGCGTCTGGCACCTGGCTTTCAGCATCAAGAACGGCGACCTCGCGGTCGGCCACCGGGCCCCGCGAGCGCGGCTGCACGTCGTGGGCGCTCCGCGAGAAGGCGACATGGCGGTACGGGTCGAGTCGCCCGCCGGCATCGGGATCTGGTCGTCGTGCCAGAGCTCCGGCATCGCCCTGATCGCCGAGAGCCGGCCCACGGCGGCCGTGTTCCACGGCGACGTCTTCGTGAACGGGAAACTGTCCAAGTCACTCCTGAACTTCAGGATCGACCACCCGCTCGACCCGGCGGCCCGCTACCTGAACCACAGCGCCGTCGAGAGCGACGAGATCAAGAACGTCTACGACGGCGAGGTGATCCTCGGCGACGAGGGCACCGCCGAGATCGTGCTGCCCGACTGGTTCGAGGCGCTCAACGAACGCTTCCGCTACCAGCTCACCCCGATCGGCCGCCCCTGCCCGAACCTGCACGTCGCCCGGGAGATCTCCGCCAACACCTTCGCCGTGGCCGGCGGGGAGCCCGGCGCCAAGGTCTGCTGGCAGGTCACCGGGGTGCGCCACGACCCGTACGCGCGGGCGAACCCGCTGGTCGTGGAGTCCGACAAGGAAGGCGCGGAGCACGGCAGATACCTGCACCCCGAACCCCACGGGGCGGCCCCCGACCTCGACATGCGCCTCCACCGGGGTGTCTCGTGAAGCCCCCGGTCCTCGACTGTCTCGAACGGCTCGACGTGCGGCTGGCCGAGGCGGTCGCGGCGGCGCGGGCGGCGTACGGGATCGAGGCCGGACGAGACGCCTTCCGCGGGCTGCACATCGGGGAGGACGAGGTGACCCGGGTGCTGCGGCGCTCCCCCGGCACGTCGCCGCTCGGGCCGGGGAGCGCCGCCGAGGTGCCGGGGCTCGGCTGGCTGGCCGACCGCTACGACCTGTCGCCGTTCGAGCTGAACGTGCTGCTCGTGGCCCTCGCGCCCGAGATCGATCTGCGGTACGAACGCCTCTACGGCTACCTCCAGGACGACGTGACCCGGCGGCGGCCGACCGTCGAACTGACCCTCAACCTGCTGTGCGAAGGGACGGCGGAGAAGATCAGGCGGCGCTCCGACTTCGCCGCCGACGCCCCGCTGCTGCGGCACCGGCTGGTCCGGCTGGTCGCCGACCCCCACCAGGTGGAGCCCCCGCTGCTGGCCCGCTACGTCGTCGTGGACGAGCAGATCGCCGACGTGCTGCTCGACGGGACGGGGCTGGACCGGCGGCTGGCCGGGTGGTGCGCGATCGTGCACCCGTCCGACGGGGAGACCCGGTTCAAGGACCTGCTCGACGCGGGGCAGCGGCTCTACCTCCGGGGGCCGCCCGGGTCGGGGCCGGTCGCGCTCGACCGGATGCTGCTGCACGCCGATCTGGCCTTGGCCCCCGGCGACCCGGTCGGGTTCACCGACGCGGTGCGGTGCTTCCTGCGCGAGGCCGAACTGCACGGCGCGGTGCCCTATCTCGACCACGTCGACGCGCTCGACCCGCATCGGCTGGAGCTCACGGCCCGGGTCCTGGCCGATCTTCCGGGGCCGGTCGTGCTGGGTGGCAAGGCCGTTTGGGCGGGTGGCGAGCTCGCCGTGAGGACCGTGGAGATCGAGCCGCCGGAGGCGGCCGAGCGGCGCGCGTGCTGGGTGGCGGCGCTGGCCGGACGAGACGTGGCGGCGGCCGACCTCGACCTGCTGGCCGAACGCTTCCCGCTGACGCCGCGGGCGATCTCCGAAGCGGCCGGCGCGTCCGGTGGTGACACCCTGGCCGAGTTGTCGGCGGCGGCCCGGGGCCTGGCCGGGCACGAGCTCGCGGCGCTGGCCGACCGGGTCGAGCCCCGGGCGACCTGGGCCGATCTGGTCCTGCCCGACGACGAACTCGACGCGCTCCGGGAGATCTGCGCACGGGTGGCCGGACAGGAGCGGGTGCTGCGCGGCTGGGGGTTCGGGCACAAGCTGTCGCGGGGCACCGGCGTCGGCGTGCTGCTGTCGGGTCCGCCGGGAACGGGCAAGACGATGGCCGCCGAGGTCCTCGCGGGCGAACTCCATCTCGACCTCTACCGGATCAACCTGGCCGGGGTTGTCAGCAAGTACATCGGCGAGACCGAGAAGAACCTCGACCGGATCTTCGACGCCGCCGAGCGGGCCAGTGCCGTCCTGCTGCTCGACGAGGCCGACGCGCTGCTCGGCAAACGCAGCGAGGTCCGCGACGCGCACGACCGCTACGCCAACATCGAGGTCGCCTACCTGCTCCAGCGGATGGAGGCCTTCCCCGGGGTGACCCTGCTGGCCACCAACATGCGGCACAACCTGGACGAGGCGTTCACCCGCAGGCTCGCCTTCAGCGTGCGGTTCCCGTTCCCCGACCAGGCGAGCCGGGCCTCGATCTGGCGTGGCATCTGGCCCCGGGAGGTGCCGCTCGGACCCGACGTCGACGCCGACACGCTGGCCTCCCGGTTCGCGCTCAGCGGCGGGAACATCAAGAACGTCGCGCTGGCCGCCGCGTTCCTGGCCGGCCCCGGGCCGGTGACCCTGGCACACGTGCTCCATGGAGTACGTCGTGAGTACCAGAAGATGGGCAAGGCGCTGACCTCCGGCGAGCTGCTCGGAGGCGACGATGGCTGACCCGGTCAAGGTCGCCGAACCCACCCAGGCCGCCAGTGGTCCGGTGGCCGAGCCCGCCAGGGCGCCGTCTGGCGGCGGCCTGCTCGACCTGCAGCGGACGGCCGGAAACTGGGTGGCCGGGAAGGTCACGGCCGCGGTGGGTCCCACCGAGATCCTCGGCAAGCTGGCCTCCGCCGTCGTCCACCTGTTCGTCCAGCAGCTCAAGGGTGACGCGCCGCAGCAGCGCATCGCCGCGGCGGCCATGCGGGGGTTCGCCGGCACGCTGGCGAAGGAGGTGACCGTCGACCGGGTGGTGGGGGGCCTCACGGAGCTGGCCCAGCCCAAGCACGCTGCGCAGTTCGCGGTCGCGTTCGAGGCGGGCTTGGGGTTCGGGTTCGTCAGCCCGGTCACCGATCTGTTCGGCATCGTCGTGCTCGCCGAGCAGCTCCAGCGGATGACGACCGACCTCGGACGGGCGGCCCTGGAGCACCCGGATGAACTGATCGCCGAGGCGCTCGCGCTGCGCACCGCCTTCCTCGACTTCCTCGCCACCACGAAAGGCCGGCTCACCGCGGCGGAGCTGATGAAGCACATCGACGAGGCGAGCGCCGCCGCCGAGGCCGCGGCTGCGACGGCGGGCAGCAAGGCGGCCCATGCGATGATCGGCCACTTCTCCGGCAAGGAGGAGGACGCGGAGGTCAAGATCCCGGCCGGACCGGCCGCCCAGCTCGAACACCTGGCCGTCGAGACCCGCAAGAAGCTGACCAGCACGCAGTGGTCCCGGATGGGCTACAACGTCGGCTACGACACCGGCGCGCTGGTGAGCAACGCGCTGCTGATCGCCTTCAGCCTCGGCGCCGGCGAGGCGGTGGCCCTGATCGGCGCCAAACTCGGCCAGCTCGGCGGCCTGCTGGCCCGCGCCGGGAGCCTGGTGGAGAAGCTGGGCGCCGCCATCGGAGCCATCGACACGCTGGTCGGCGCGGTGGTGAGCAAGCCGATGAAATGGCTCGAACCGATCATGAAGCCGTTCTTCCAGCTCCTCGAACGGTTGCAGACCTTCCTCCGCAAGATCCTCGGCCTCGCCGAGAAGGGCGCCACCAAGGCCGCCACCACCGCCGTCAAGAAGACCGCCGCCAAGGCTCCCGTACGCAAACGCGTGGCCACCGGCGAACCGCCCGCGAAGGTCCGCGTGGCGGAGAAGCCCCCGGAGCCGGCGGTGCGAACACGGGTCGCGGAACCCACGCCCGACTCGGCGGTGGCACACGTGCCCGAATCGACCCCCACTCCGCTGAAGAAGCGGGCGGCATCACCTGCGGTGGCCACCACGGCCCCGCCCAAACCGCCGCAGAAAGCGAAAAGCCTCGTTCCGAAGGCTCCGACACCGGCGAAAACCCCGAAGACCCCGAAAGCACCGAAGTCCCCGAAGCCACCACCGAAGAAGACCCCAGGCGGCCCGACGGTGGTGGAGAAAGTCGGTGCGGAAGACGGGTTCCACCCCCGGCTCGACCCCGACCCGCAGTTCTACGGCGGTTCCGCACACCGTCATGTGGTGGACCAGTACGACCGCCCGCTCATGGCCGAGGGCTGGCTGCGCCCCGACACGGCGGCCCGCCACGCCGACCAGCAGTGGCTCGCGGAACAGATGTCCGGACAGCTGGGCGGCACCGAGGCGTCGCACCTCCTCGCCAGTCGGTTCGGCGGCAGCGGGCGCATCTTCAATTTGGCGCCACTCCCGAGGGCGCTGAACCAGGGCGAGATCAAGCTGCTGGAGAACGCCCTGGCCAGCGAGATGGCGGCCGGTCGGCGCGTCTACGTGCAGGCGTACACGAACTACGCGGGCACCGGGCTGGTCCCCAGCAGCGTCGAGTACCGGGTGTTCGTCGACCACCAGGGCGCCCCGCGGCAGGTATTCGACATGGTCGTCTATGCCTCGCACTAAGCGAACCATCCGACGAGGTGGGAAATATCATGATCGAGCACATTGACCGGCTGTTGCGGCACCTGCTGGTGTCGCGGATCGATCGGCTGGCCCACGACGGTCAGGTGGGGTTCCAGCCGCCCGACGACGACTGGCGCCGCTTCGTCACGAACCTGTCCGACATGGCGCTCAACGTCTATCTGGTCGACCTGCGGGAGAACCGGCGGCTGCGGAGCAACGAGCGCGTCCTGAGCCACGTCGCCGGGCTGGTGCTGAGCGAGCCCGCGCCGTGCCGGGTCGATCTGCACTATCTGGTCACCGCCTGGAGCCCCGCGACCCCGACCCAGGCGATCGAGCCGACCGTCGACGAACACGCGCTGCTCTACCGGGCGGCGGCGGTGCTGCTGGCCGCCGACCCGTTGAAGCCGGCCGAGATCTACGGGTCGCCGCCCTCGAGCCTTCCCCCGGCGCTGGCGGACGCCGAGTTGCCGACCAGCGTGCTGCCGGCCGAGGGGTTCGGCAAGTACTCCGAGTTCTGGGGCACGATGGGCGCCCGGCAGGCGTGGCGACCGGCGGTCTATTTCACCGTGACGGTGCCGGTGGTCTTCCCGGCCGACGAGCTCGGTCCGCAGGTCATCACCCAGACGACCGGCTTCGGCGAGGTCGTCATCCGCATCGGTGGCCTGGTCGGCGACGCCGCCGGAAAGCCGGTCGCGGGCGCCTGGGTGCGGATCGAGACCCTCGACGGCTCCCCGGTGGCCACCGCGGAGACCTCCGCCGAGGGCCGGTACGTCGTCGACGACCTCACCGAGGGCCGCTACCGGTGCCGGGTCAGAGCCGCCGGCCTGGGAGAACGCGCGCGGGAGTTCGAGGTGCCCGGCGACGGCTACGACGTCGCGTTCGACTGACCGCCCGCCTCTGAGAACGTGCTCACGGGATCGCCCGGAGGGCTCACAACCACACCACGATCCCGGTCAGCCCGTTGAGCACGGCGGCCACGCCCGCCCTGATCGCCGCCGCGCACCTTTCCGGCGTGAACGTCGCCGGGTCGTACGTCGACGACGTGCCCAGCCCCTCCCCCCGGAACGAGGCCCCCGGCCAGTCGACCGACGTCACGTTGTGGGTGGGCTCGGCGAGTTCGGCGCCGACGACGAGGAACTGCTGCGACAGGTGGCTCGCGGTCACCAGGGCCAGCGGGTCGACGAGGTCGTTGCCCGCGCTGACGATGAGGTCGGGCTTCATGTCCAGCGCCCTGGTGATGCCCGGGACCAGGTCGTGCGGATGCGTGATCGCGACCGTCCGCAGGTCGGCGTCCACCTCGCCGGCCCAGTCCTCGACGGCCGCGACCAGCTTCTTCGTGGGGGCGTCGGAGCCGGAGGTGACCAGGACGACGCGGTAGCCGTCGGAGGGGCGGACGGCGTCCCACGAGCCGGGCGCGGGCGTGATGGTCGCCTCGGGGTGGGGGCGCGCGGCGAAGAAACCCGGGGCCAGCGCGCCGACCGCGCTGGGCGCGGGGTGGGGTTCCGACCAGTCTGCGCCGCAGCCGGTCAGCAGCAGTAGGGCCGCAAGGGCGGCGATGCGGAGCAAGGCGATCGTCCTCCGGGGTGGTACGGGTGGTGCGCGTACATCCTGCTATCCCGTTTTTTCCGTTTTGTAGTTGTCAGGGTGGTTCTGCGGTTATTTAGGGATCCGTTCGACTTCTGTTCACACATGGCGAGGAACGTGCTCTCTCGTCACGTAAGGAGTCACATGTCCCACCCAGTCCGCCGGATCGCCCTCGGGCTCGTCGCGGCGGCCGTCACCCTGCTGGGCTGCGTCGCTCCGGCCGCCGCCCACGGGTTCACCTCGACCGTGTACGTCGACGTCACCGCCGGGGACGCCGGCCACATCCGCACCAAGCTGGAGCTCGAGTACGACCTCTACGTCGTCTCCGCCGCCGACACGGAGAAGAACGACGCCCTGTTCCAGGCCGGCACCGCCGCCTTCGAGGCGCACAACGGCGAAGCGCAGGCCGCCGCGCTCGAACGGTACGCCGACCCCGCCGTCGCCTACGTCACCGAGCGCTTCGCGGTCACGGCCGAGGGCGCCCCCTGTTCACCGGTGAGGTCGGGCGGCTTCACGATCGGCGGGCGCGAGGGCGTGCCGTACGCGACCCTGCTCCTCGACTGGACCTGCCCCGAGGCGGCCGAGCACGAGGTGCGGAGCGGGCTGTTCCCCGACGCCGAGACCTTCGTCAAGGACACCAAGACGATCGTCACCTACGAGCTCGGCGGGATCTCCGGCAGCGCCGCGCTCGACGCGGCCAACCCGTCGTTCTCGACGGCGCTGCCCTGGTACGAGCGGTTCTACGAGTTCTTCCTGCTGGGCGCCGAGCATCTGCTGTTCGGCCTCGACCACGTGCTGTTCCTGCTGGCCCTGATCGCCGGGTCGCGGCGGCTGCGCGAGGTCGTCCTGGTGGCGACCAGCTTCACGCTGGCCCACTCGGTGACGTTCCTGCTGGCCGCACTCGGACTCGTGAGCGTGCCCGCGAGCGTGGTCGAGCCGGTCATCGCGCTGTCGATCGCCGTCGTGGCGGCCTGGCACCTGTGGCAGCTCCGGCGGCCGGTCGCGCTCGGCGACCATCTGGACCGTTCCGGGGCAGCCCGCCTCGGCGTGGTGTTCCTGTTCGGCCTCGTGCACGGGCTCGGATTCGCCGGCGCGCTCGGCATCCAGGAGGCGTGGTCGTGGACGCTGCTGTGGTCGCTGCTGGTCTTCAACGTCGGCATCGAGGCCGTTCAGCTGGGCCTCATCGTGCTGATCTTCCCCGCGCTCAGCCTGCTGCGGCGCCGGTCGCCGGCGGCCGGGCGCTGGGCCACCGGTCTCGTCGCGGCGGCCGTGGCCGTCATGGGCCTGATCTGGTTCGTCGAGCGGACCTTCTGGAACAGTCCATAACCCGTCAAGCCGACCGTAATGGTCGGTTAACCGGACAGCGACACCATTTCTGCCGCTTGTGCAACATTTTGCGACATAAGGAACAAGCAATGACATTAATGACACGCGTGGCCACTGGCGCCACCGCGGCGCTCCTGGGCCTGGCTGTGGCCCTGAGCAGCGCCACGGTGCCCGCGGCCGCCGCGGACGCCGCAACGCTCACCGGCATCGTGCTGGGCGTCGGCGCCGACCAGGCCCAGCGGACCGTGACCTGGTACTCCTCGGCCGACACTGCGCAGAAGGTGCAGGTCGTGCCGACCGAGCAGGTCGTCAACGGCGAGTTCCCGGCCAACCCCGCCACTTTCGACGCCGTCGGCGGGGCGAACGTTTCGGGTGGCAAGTTCAACCGGCACGCCACCATCACCAACCTGCGGGAGTCGACCGCCTACTCGTACCGGGTCGGCGCCGACGACAACTGGTCGCCCGTCTACACGTTCAAGACGCAGAGCTTCGAGGGCGACTACGACTTCCTGTTCTTCGGTGACCCGCAGATCGGCTCGTCCGGCGACGTCTCCAAGGACCAGGCCGGCTGGGTCGACACCGTGAACGTCGCGACCGCCGCCAACCCCGACGCCGAGCTTCTCGTCTCGGGCGGCGACCAGGTCGAGACCGCCGGCACCGAGACCCAGTGGGACGCGTTCCTCGCGCCCGACGGGCTCCGCCAGTACCCGTGGGTGGCCACCATCGGCAACCACGACGTCGGCAGCAAGGCGTACGAGCAGCACTTCACCGTGCCGAACACCGACCGGTCGGGTCCGCTCTACGGCAACGGCAACCCCTCGTCGAACACGTCCGGCGGGAACTACTGGTTCATCTACAAGGACGTCCTGTTCATCGACATCAACAGCAACAGCTACGCCACCTCGCAGGGCGGCGGCGGTGACGCGGCCCACGTCAAGTACGTGACCGACGTCATCAACCAGCACGGCAACGAGGCGAAGTGGAAGGTCCTCGTCTTCCACCACGCGATCTACTCGCCGGCCGCGCACGCCCAGGACGGAGACGCCAAGCTGCGGCGGGTCGACTTCCCGACCGCGTTCTCCAGCCTCGGTGTGGACCTGGTGCTGCAGGGTCACGACCACAGCTACTCGCGGTCGTACCTGATCAAGAACAGCGAGAAGGCCAACCCCGACGAGCAGCCCGGCGCGGCCGACGTCACGGCCGGTCCCGGCGGCGTCCTGTACATCACCTCGAACTCCGCTTCCGGGTCGAAGTACTACGACATCTCCGCGCCGAAGACCGACCAGCCCAGCTCCGGCGCCGGCAACGGCCCCGACCCGCTGAAGCCCTCGACGTACTGGTACAACTCCGTGCAGAACCAGGAGCACGTCCGCACCTACGTCAAGGTCGGCGTCCGCAAGGACAAGCTCGTCGTGGAGAACCTCCGCAGCGGCACCTGCGCGGCCCCGAACGCGGCGGTCGAGAAGGGCGAGTCCTGCGACAACGACCCGGCCGCCAAGCCGGTCGGCTCGACCGTCGACAAGGTCACCGTCCACCCCTACAACGGCGAGGGCCAGGCCCTCTCGGTCGACGTGCCGAACGCCGCCCCGGGTGAGTTCGGCTGGACCATCGACGGCTACAACGGCCTGGTCGACCTCGGCACCGCCGAGGAGAAGAACGGCGACCACTTCGAGGCCGCCGGTTCGATCAACCCGATCGTCGTGTCCGACAACCGTCGTTCGCAGGCTCCCTGGTCGATCTCGGCCAGCGTCAGCGACTTCAGCGACGGCGCCAAGACCTTCGCCGGCTCCTACCTGGGCTGGACCCCGAAGGTCGTCGAGGCGGGCTCCGGCGCCAAGGCCGGCAACCCGGTCGTCTCGGGCTTCGACGACAACGGCCAGGGTCTCGCGAAGTCGCGCGGCCTCGGCTCGGCCGACCAGGGTCACCCGAAGGGCGTCGCCAAGCTCGGCGCCGACCTGACCCTGAAGATCCCCGGCGACGTGGAGACCGGTGGCTACCGCGCCACCCTGACCATCACCGCGCTGTCCAGCTAGTCAGTTGAGTGCGGGGTGAGCGTCTCGGAAGGGCGCTCACCCCGTTTTCGCGAAGGATCCGAAAAGATGCGCCTGTTCCGTACCGCCCTGGCCCTGTTCTCCGCCTGCGCGATCGTCGCGCTCCCGGCCGCCCCCGCGCTCGCCGACGACGGCGACGTCGCCTGGACGGTCCGGACCGACACCAACACGTTCGGGGCCGACCGCTCCAGCTACACCTACTCGATCAATCCCGGCGCCCGCCTGGACGACGGCCTGCTCGTCGCCAACCGGGGCAAGGACCCGTTGACGCTCACGGTGTACGCCGCCGACGGCTACACCACCGACACCGGCCGGCTCGACCTGCTGGCCAAGGGCAAGAAGTCGATCGGCATCGGCGCGTGGGTGCACGCGGGCCGCGACTCCGTGACGATCGAGCCCGGCAAGTCGGCCCGGATCCCGTTCTCGGTGAGCGTGCCCGGCAACGCCCCGCCCGGCGACTACGTGGGCGGCATCCTGACCTCGCTGACCCAGGCGTCCACGGCCGAGGGCATCAACGTCGACCGGCGGCTCGGCATCCGCATCAAGCTGCGCGTCAGCGGCGCGCTCAAGCCGAACCTGACCGTCGAAGACGTGAAGATGGACTACTCCGGGACCTTCAACCCGTTCGGATCGGGCGACGCGACCATCCGCTACACGCTCCACAACACCGGCAACGCGGTCCTGTCGGCCAAGCAGACCATGTCGGTGGCCGGCCCGTTCGGCTGGCTGTCGTCCGACGCCGGCGACATCGCGGGCTCGCCGGAGCTGCTGCCGGGCGAGAGCTGGCAGATGTCGGTCCCGGTGAAGAGCGTGGCGCCGGCCTTCCGGCTGGCCGCGACGACGGTCGTCATGCCGCTGCTGACCGACGCGTCGGGCGCGACGACCTCGCTCGACCCGGTGCTGGCCACCGCCGACGCGTGGGCGCTGCCGTGGACCCAGCTCGCCCTGCTGGTGGTGCTGGTCGCGCTCGTGGTCGGCTGGTTCGTCCTGATGCGCGGCCGGAAGTCGCGGCGCAAGGAGCGCGAGGACGCCCGCGTGCGGGAGGCGGTCGAGGCGGCCCTGCGAAACGCCGGGTAGCCCGGCGCCGATCGAAAGACTGTGACCGCACACGACGACTTACTCGACCTCGCCGCCGACATCGCCCAGTGGCGGGTGCCCCCCGAGCAGTGGGAGCGGATCGGCGGCCTGCTCGAACAGGCCGCCGCGTCGCTGGACGAGCCGGCCGCCCTGCGGCTGGTGCTCGAAGAGCTGGAGAACGCCGGGCAGGGGCGGATCACCAAGATCGGCACGCCGCCGATCGTGCCGCCGCCCCCGCCCGTGCGGGAACGGTTGAACCAGCTGGTCCACGCCCTTTCAGGCCCGAAGAAGTGAGCGCCGTGGAGCAGCAGTTCGTGGTCCATCTGTACGCCACCCTCGAAACCGCCCCCGCCTTCCGCCAACTCTGGGCCGAGTGCCGCAAGGTGTTCGGCCTGACCGAGAAGGTCCTCGACCTGCCGATCGAGGTGCCCGCGTCGAGGGGCTATCCGGCCGGGGCCGAGGCGGCGCTCGCCGGCGCGGGGCGCGGCGACTCCCAGGGGATCGTCCGGATCCACCACGACATGCTCGTCCTGTCGGTCGGGCTGACCGGAGGCGACTGGCAGACCTGGGACGCCAACTGGTCGGGCGTGGTGAGCCACCGCGACTTTCTCGGCGAGGCCCGGCTCTTCCTGGCCCACGGCGGCGGCGTCCGGTCGGAGCCCCACTGGCTCGGCCCGGTGACGACGCCCGACGGGCTGGCCATCTGGGAGCGCGGCGGCGACGTCGACTACCGCCGGACCCGCCGCTTCCTCATCGCCTTCGAGGACGACCCGGTCGCCAGCGCCTTCGTCTGGAGCCGGGGCACCCCCGAGATCCCGCCGCTGGCCCGCTATCTCCTGCACGCCGCCAAGATGCGCTACGAGCTGGGCGTCTGGCTCCGCGACGGCGGCGGCCGGCCGATCCCCGGCACCTTCGACGCCGGGCGGCGGATCGGCGACATCCGCCGGATGCGGCACACCGTGGACATCGCGGCCGACAACATGCTCCGGTCGTTCGACCTGACCCCGCTGCTGCTCCAGGGCGGCCCGTTCGCCGACGACGCCGACCTGGTCAAATCACTGATCGAACGGCTCGACGACGACGCGCGCTACCTGCACGACTCGATCGACCCGGCCGTCGTCGTCCCCGAGGTGGGGGGCCGGGACGTGTTCGTCGTGCACGGGCGCGACCTCCAGGCCCGCGACGCCGTCTTCACCCTGCTCCGGGCGCTCGACCTGCGTCCGCTGGAGTGGGAGACGCTGGTCGCGCGGACGGGCGGGCAGCCGTGGCCGTACATCGGCGACGTGCTGCTGGAGACGATGCCGTACGTCCAGGCGATCGTGGTGCTGATGACGCCCGACGACCTGGTGCACCTGCACCCCGACTTCGGGCCGGAGCGCCCGGTCTCCCAGGCGCGGCCGAACGTGCTCATCGAGCTCGGCATGGCGTACGCCCTGCGGCCCAAGCACCTGGTCGTGCTGACGTTCGGCGCGATGCGGCCGATCAGCGACATCGACGGGCGCAACTTCGTGACCGTCGCCGACGACGTGCTGTTCCGGACCCGGCTGGCCCACCGCCTCAAGCTGGCGGGCTGTCCCGTCGACCTGTCGGGCGGCGACTGGCTGACGGCCGGCGACTTCACCCACCAGGAGTCCTACGTGCGGGGCGTCGGCCATCACCTGCCGTGATGCACGAACGCCGCCCACAGCGCCGGAGACGACGGGTAGTCCTCCCGGATCCGCTCGGCGGCGGCGTGCAGGGCGTACGGGATCCGGCCCAGGTCGGGCAGGGCCGCTCCGTAGACCTGGTCGGCGACCTTGGCGGCGATCCGGTCCTTCACCTGCCACAGGCTGCCGATGACCTGGGGATATCCGGCGACCTGGAACGCCCCGGCCAGGTGGACGGCCTCGTCGGCCAGGCCCAGGCGGGTGCTGCCGGTCTCGCAGGCCGACAGGTAGGCGAGCCCGGCGCCCGACAGGTCGAGCCGGGCGATCTCGCCGACGGTCAGCCGTTCCCCGTCCAGTTCGACGCCGCCGTTCCACGGCTCCGCGTCGGTCGCGGAGTGGGCGGCGACGTGCAGCACCGAACTGGCGGGCATCGCCTTGAGGAGGGCGTCGGCGCGGGAGGGCGTACCGACCGGGATCCCGGCCTCTTCCAGATGGGCGGCCACCCTCTCCAGCTCCCGCACGGTCCCGGGCAGCGGCGGCCGGCCGTCGGCCTCGGGGACCGCGACGATGAGCGCGCCGCCCCCGCCGGTACGCCGCGTCCGCGAGTGGCCGAGCGCCTGGACCGTCGCCGTGTACGACGAGACCACCCGGTCGGCGACGCGGGGACCGCCGTCGAGATGACGGCCGGCGGCGTGCAGCGGCAGTGACGCCAGGATCCCGACCGGGCACCACCACAGCCGCGATCCGGGGGCCGGGTCGAGCGCGGCCAGCACGGGTCCGGCGATCGCGTCCCACAGCCAGGCCAGCAGGGCGAACAGGAACGGGTTCTCGGGCGCGGAGTCGGCGTCGAGCCCCTGCGCCCACCTGACGGCCTGGTCGTGGTGGAGGTCCGGCAGCGGGACGTGCCGCACCCCCTCGGGCGTCACGATCAGCGCGTCACCGCGCCAGGCCGAGGCGCTGACCAGCACGATCGGTCCTTCGGCTGCCTGCGCCGACAGCCGGTCGAGGCTCGGCGGGGCCAGGAAGCCCGGGTGGTCGCGCCGGATCCGGGCGAGCAGGTCGCCGAACGCCCGCGAGAGTCGCAGCCGCTCCTCCGACGAGTCGAGCGACGGCAGGAGCCCCGGCTTCTCCTCGGTCTCGGTGGTGAGCAGGTCGCGGATCCGCAGGAACTCGGCCGCGTCGTCGGGGTCGAGGTCGCGCAGGTCCGACCGCATCCGCAGCGCCTCGCCGAGCAGCAGCACCCGGGACTGTTCGAGGTAGGTCAGCGCGCGGCCGGGGTCGCCGGCGTCGAGCGCCGCCGCCGCGGCCTCGGAGGCCAGCCCGCCGTACCTGCCGAGCGCTCGGGTCCGGCCCTCCCGCGCCAGCCGCCACGACGCGACGGCGGGGAAGAGTTCGACCGCCCGGTCCATCGCGTCGAGCGCGGCGGTGTGGTCGCCGAGCCCGGCATGGGCGTAGGCGAGCGCCCGGAAGGCCTCGATCCGGTGCTGCGGGGCCGACCCCGCGTCCCATGCTCCCCGGTCGAGGATCTCCACGGCCTCCCTGGCGTCGGCCTCGGTCTCCCGGGCGAGCAGCGCGCACCCGGCCCGGAACGTGATCTCGGCGTCGGCGGAGAGCGCGGCGGCCCGCCGCCCGGTCTCCACCGCCTCGTCGAGGTCGCCCGCCTGGAGGAGCGCCCACGAGAGCGAGGAGAGCCGCCGCGCGTGCCCCGGCGACAGCTCCACCGTCCGCCGGGCGACCTCGACGATCTCCCGGCGGACCTCGGCGTCTCCGCCGAGGGCGTCGTCGTGGCGGGACAGGCAGTGCCGCAGCGAGTCGAGGTGCACGACGAGGCCGGGCGCGTCTCCCGGCTGGGCCACCGCGCGCCGGGCGACCTCGACGGCCTCCGCGAACGCGTTCTTCGCCCGCAACACGACGCTGAGCGTGTTGAGCACCGCGCCGAGCACGGGACTGCCCGGCGGCAGCAGGTCGACCGCCTCGCGTCCCGCCGCCACGGCGTCGTCGAGCAGGCGGGCCTCGCCGGTCTGGTCGTACAGGGCGAACAGGCACTCGGCCATCCGGCCCAGGCAGCCGGCCCGCGCCGGATGCCCGTCGGGCAGCAGCCCGAACGCCTCCTGGAGGGTCACCACCGCCTCCCTGAGCAGCTCAGGGGTGGGGAAGACGCCGAGGTGCGCGGCCAGGTTGCTCAGATGGGCGGCGCGTTCGGGCGCGCCCTGCGGGGTCGCGGCCACACAGGCCCGGCCGTATTCCAGGGCCCGGTGCAGTCTCGGTACGTCCGAAGTCGCCTTCCCCAGCTCGAACAGCGCCGCCCCCGCGACGTTCAGGTAGGAGGCCAGCCGGGGGTCGGCCGGGTCGACGCCGGCCACCGCCTTCTCGGCCGCCCGCGCCGCCGTCTCCAGGTCGGCGACGTCACCGGTGACGTGGTGGCGCTCCATGAGCGAGGTCGCCCAGCTGACCAGATAGAGGGGCTCGTCCGGTACGTCCGCCACCACCGCCTCCAGCAGCGCGCAGTTCTCCTCAAGGGTCTCGGCCGCGCCGTCGCGGAGATACTCGCTGCGCAGCATGACGGCGTAGTCGTGCCGCAACCGGGCGCTCCCCGGCACGACGTCGAGCGCCCGCCGGGCCGCGTCGAGCGCCTCGGCGAGCGAGCCGGGATCGCCCGACAGCTCGTGGCGGCGGTGGGCCGTCTGCGCCAGGTTCGCCAGGCACCGCGCGGCGAACTCGCTCCCCGGCTCGGCGACGGCCACGGCGACCCGCGCCCGCGCGATGGCCTGGTCGAACAGCACGGGATCGAACGTGGCCTCGTGGAGCATCGCGAAGACCACGCTCAAGCTCCCCGGCAGCACGGCCGGGGAGGTGGTGACCAGGGGCTCCTGGTGGAGGGCCTCGGCGTAGACCTCGGCCAGCGGCCCCCGCCAGGGCTCGTCGGGGTGACTGGCGGCGTAGGCGTCCAGGAACGCTCCAAGGGCGTCGTCGAGGCGGCCCTCGTCCTGCGCCGCCGCGCCCGCCGTGACCAAGCGGGCGATCTCGCTCAACCGATCTGCCGACATCGTTCGATTCTCGCGGTTGCGCATATTTCGGCGCTTGTCACCCAAGTAACGGACACGCGTTCCGCTAGTGAGTGGGCGGGCGGCCGGCGAACCCGCCCGACCAGGCCCAGAAGTGCGCGCCGAGGCCCACGCCGGCCGCGATGCCTGTCGGGAGCGCGATCGCGCCGAGGGCGCCCTGGAGGAGGAAGGCCAGCGCGGCTCCGGAGCCCAGGCTCACCACGGCGAGCAGCAGCGACGGCCACGTGGACTCCGGCGGCGTCGACGAGACCCGCTCCCCGCCGTACGCTCCCCGGGCGCGGCCCGCCGGCCACAGCCGGCCGCCGTCGGGGAGGTCGATGACGGCCCGGCGCAGCGGTCCCCGGCCGACACGGATGTTCACGATGGTGCCGTCGACCAGTCGTTCCAGGTCGGGGCTCCACAGCACGGGCTGGAGCAGCGCGCTGGGGAGGTCGCGGTCCCACGTGGTGAGTTCGATCAGGTGCCGGCCGAGCACCCTGTTCTCGGTCCCGGCGTCGTCGTCGCCGATCGGGGTCCGGTGCCGGGCCCGTGCGCGGGTCACCGGGGCGTCGGTGGCCGAGGCGGTGAAGTAGGCGCGGACCGCCCAGCAGGCCAGCAGGAAGATCGCGAGCGGGAGCAGGACGCTCCGCACCTCACTTGGGGTGGTGTCGAGCAGCGGAGGGCGCGGGTAGCCCCTGACGTGCTGGCCGTACACCTCCTCCGGATAGATCGTGCCGGGGGGTGAGAGGAGGAGCAGCCCGAAGCGGTCACCCGGCTTGAACAGCGCCGGGTCGCGGACGACGAAGCGGACGGACTTCTCCGCGCCGGGGCCGTCCCAATAGGCCACGTCGATCTGGTCGGCGCCCGCGTCGGAGAGTCGGACCGTCCCGGTGAGGCCGAAGTACTGGGGCTGCCGGGCGATCAGGTGGTCGAGCGCGAGGATCGCGCCGCCGAGGCAGAGCGTCATGACGGTCACGCCGATCGCGACGACGTGCCCTCCGGAGTAACGCCTCATGTCTGGAAGACGAAGCGTCACAATCCGGAGGTTCCGCCATGACTTGCCGAATTGCGCCCGTATTACCGCACCGGCGCGCGCCGGCTTCGGACCAGCACGAAGAACACCACGACCGCGGCGATGACCGCGCCGCCGATGATGCCGATCTGGAGCAGCGGGAGTTCCGACGCGCTCTCCTCGGCCGCCACCGCGCGCTCGGCCATCTTGGCCGTCGTCAGCGGTTCGGTCGTGGGCACGTTGGCGACCTCGCCCGAGGTCACCTTGGTGGAGGCCTGGGCCTTGCTCGGCTTGGTCGCCTTCACGGTGACCTTCCACTCGCCGTCCGGCAGCAGCTCGGACGGGTTGTAGAGGTTCTGGCCCTCCGGCGCCGACATCAGCGGCACGGGGCCGAACGTGCGGCTGCCGTCGGGGCTCTCCGCGAACAGGGTCGCGGTCAGGACCTCGGTGACGGGCGAGCCGTCCTTCTTCCAGGTCGCCAGGACGTTCACGTTGCGGCCGCCGTCGCCGGCCACCTCGAGCTTGATCGGGCCGTCCGCCGCGGCCATGGCCTGCTGCGCGCCGAGCAGCAGGCCGAGACCGGCCAGCACGACGGCCAGGGCGTACCTCAGTGCCTTGTTCATTCGTGGGGGTCCCTTCGTGAATCAGCCCTGAAAACAGGGCGGGTGCCCCGCGCGCACATCGGCGCGCGGAGCACCCTCTATCCAGGTTGTACTGAGCACTTCCGGTTAGACGACCGGAGTGCCGCCGTTCTCAACGATCAGCGCGTTGGCGTCACGGATGAGCGTGGCCTTCACGACGACGTTGTTCACGACCTTCGGGTCGTTGACCGCCTCGATGAAGCGGGTGAGCTTCTTGACGATCTTGACCTTGTCGCGCTCGCGTTCCTTGTTCTCCGACACCATGACCTTGTTGATGTCGTCCTGGAGCTTCGCGGCCGCGGTCGCGGTCAGCTGACCGGCGTCCTTGAAGCGCGAGATCAGGGCCGAGATGTCATCGGTCGAGGTGGTGGTCTTGAACTTGACGGACTGCGAGTAGGTGCCACCCGCGTTGGTGGTGACGTCCACGGTGAGCGTGTGCTCACCGAGGGCCAGGCGGTAGAGCTCCTGGACCGAACCGGACGTGACGGGCTGGCCGTCGAGCGTGCCGGTCACCGTCTTGATGCCGGTGCCCGCCACCTCCCACGCGATGGTGACGTTGGTGCTGTCACCGTACGAGGCGCCCTCGGACACGCCCGAGATGAGGATGGTCGGCTCGGTCTCCTCGATCTTGATCGTGGCGGCCTTGGTCTCCTCGACGTTGCCGGCCTTGTCGGTGGCGCGGTACTGGAGCTGGTGCTCGCCGACGCCGCTGACGTTGACCGCAGCGGTGTAGGCGGTCCAGGCGCCGCCGTCGAGGGCGTACTCGATCTTCTCGACACCCGAGGTGGCGTCGGTCGCCGCGAGGGTCACCGGGACCGTGTCCTGGCTCACCGGGAGGAAGTCCGCGGTGGTGACGGGAGCGGTCACGTCGAGCTTCAGCGCGAGCGACTTGGTCGCCTCGGTGTTGGCGGCCTTGTCCACCGACCGGTAGTTCACGGTGTGGTTGCCGTCGCCGGCGACCGAGAACGCGGTGGTGTACGTGGTCCAGGCGCCGCCGTCGATCTGGTACTCGGTCTTGTCGACGCCGCTGCCACCCGAGTTGTCGGTGGCGGCGAGGTTGACCAGAACCGCGGAGGTGAACCAGCCGGCGGCGTTGGGAGCCGTCGGGGTGGTCGTGGCGGTCGTGGTCGGAGCGGTGGTGTCCACCGCGCCGGCCTTGGTCAGCTTGAAGTAGTCGAACTTGACCGTCTTGGCGGCCTGCTGGTTGGTGCCGATGGTGTAGACACCGATCTTCGGAGTGCCGACCGCGGTGTTGCTGACGGTCGCCGACATGTCGGTCCAGGTGGTGCCGTTGGTCGAGTACGAACCCTGGAAGACCGTGCCGGTCTTCTTCAGGCGCAGCCACACCACACCGGTGCCCGGGTTGGCGTTGGGCTGCGGGTTCTGGACGGTGCCGCCGACCTCGCTACGCAGCTCGACGCCACGCACCACGGTCGAACCGGCCGCGTTGGTGGTGAGCAGGTCGAACTTCACGTAGTTGTCGTCGTCGGTGTACACCATCAGGCCGCCCTGCTGGTACTGCTCGCTCAGCGTCGAGGCGTCGACCTTCGTCTCCAGGGTCCAGTCGCCCGAGGGCGCGGTCTGGAGGATGAAGTTCTTCGGACCGGAGTTGCCGGTGCCGTAGATGTCGCCGGTGGTGGTGGTGAGCTCCAGGTTGCCGTCGGCGACCTTGGCGGTGGTGGCGTCCGGACGGACGATGGCGTTCCAGCGGCACGGGTCGATCGTGGTGCCGTTGAAGTCGTCGTTCGGGTCGGTGTTACCGGCCGTGTCGTCCGGGGTGATGCTGAACCAGTCGAACTTGGCGTCCACGACCGCGCGCTGACCGGTGTTCGCGAAGGACACGAGGCCGATGCGCGGGTTGGTGATGCCGGCCAGCTGCTTGGTCTCCGACATCGCCGTGAAGGTGGTGCCGTCGGCCGAGTAGGAGGCGTTCAGGTTGCTGCCGTTGCTGGAGAACCGGACGTAGAACGTGTCCGGGAAGGCGTCACCGAGGTTGGCGGTGTTGCTCGCCGTGACCTCGTTGGGAACGCCCGCCTCTTCGCGGATGAACTGGAAGATACGCTGCGCGTGGTCAGGCGTGGCGTTCGCGGCGCGACCCTGGATGACCATCTTGGCGTAGTTGTCGTCGTCGCCGTACACGACCAGACCGGCCTGCTGGTACTGCTGGTCGGCGCGCATGGTGACCTTGGCGGTCGCGGTCCAGGCACCCGAGGGGAGGGGCTGGAGCACGACGTTGCTCACCGGCGTGGAGTTGTCGGTGCCGTAGATGTCGGTCAGCGAGGTCGGGATGACCAGCGAGCCGTCCACGACCTTGAGGTCCTGGTTCTCACGGAGAACCGACCAGCGGTTGCGGTTGAGGTCGCTGCCGAGGAAGTCGTCCGAGCGGCCCGAGAAGCAGGTGACGTTCGGAGCTTCGACCTTGACGTTGACCGAGGCGGAGTTCGACGAGCCCTTGGCGTCGGTCACCGTGACGGTGGCGACGTAGGTGCCCGGGGCGTTGTAGGTGTAGCTCGCGTTCGCCGTGGTGGGCTGAGCGGCGCCGGTGACGCCGAAGTTCCACTTGTACGTGAGCGGGGTGTCGCCGTCGGGGTCGGTCGCGGTGGAGGTGAAGTCCACCTTGAGCGGCGCGGTGCCCGTCAGCGGGGTGCCGGTCGCGGTGATCGTCGGGCGCTGGTTGTCGGTGACGCCCTTGCCGACGAAGTCGACCCAGTTGAAGTTGAGCAGGTAGTCGCCGTTACCGGCGGAGGCCGGCTTCCGGACGATGAAGTACAGCGGAGCGGTGGTCGTCGGGACGTTCGTCAGCGGGACCGAGACGTCCTTGAAGGTCTGCCAGCCACCCGTGGGGGTGATGTCGACCGAGCCGACCAGCGTGCCGGTGTTCGGGTTGCCGGTCTTGATCTGCACCGTGCCGCCGGGGCCGGCGGACGAGACGCGGAGGCTCACCGAGTCGATGCCCGACAGGTTCACCGGGTTGTAGGCCCAGAAGTCACCGTCGTTGGTGAAACCGATGTTCAGGTTCCCGCCCAGCGGGTCGGTGGTCGTCTCGGTCGCGACACCGGGGGTGTCGGTACCGGTTGCGCCCTCGACCCGGCCGGTCTCGGTGAAGTGCTCGGCCTGCTTGCGCTTCGGCTGGAGGATGACCTCCGAACGGCCGGTCAGCGAACCGGCGCCACCCGCGCCACCCTGGTCGGCGTAGGTCGCCTCAAGGATGTAGTACAGGTTGTCGTTGATGCCGTGGCCGCTGTCCGACAGCGTCTGGATGGTGCCCGAGCAACCGGTCTTCTGGTCGAGCGGGTGGCCGTGGCTGTCGTGGCCCAGGTAGGCCTGCAGCTGCACCTTGGTGCAGTCGATCGTGCCGTCCTCGGCGTCGGTGGCGGTGATGGTGTACTTCACCTGGTCACCGAACTCGAAGAACCCACCTGCCGGGGGCAGGGTGATGTTCACGACCGGGCGGGTGTTGCCGACCACGATCGGGACGTTGGCGTGGGCGGCGACGCCCGCGGCGTTCTTCACCGTCAGGACGGCGCTGTAGTTGCCGGCCGCGGTGTAGGTGTACGACGGGTTGGCGGCGGTCGAGTCGACCGTGCCGTCGTCGTTGAAGTCCCACTCGATGGTGATGGGGTTGCCGTCGGGGTCGCGCGAACCCTCGCTGGAGAAGTTGACGGTCAGCGGAGCCGGGCCGTCGGTCTTGTCAGCGGTGATCTTGGCGATCGGCGGGCGGGCGCCCTTGACGTACTCGATGCGGTAGATGCCGGAGTCGGCGTTGTCGCCACCGAAGCCCGAGCCCCACTCGACCAGGTACAGAGCACCGTCGTAACCGAACTTGATGTCCATGGGCCGGATGAAGCCCATGTCACGCAGGATCCGGTTGATCTTGATCTGCTGGGTGCCGGCGTCGTTCATCTGGAACGAGAACAGCGTGTTGTTGTTCCACTCACCGAAGATGGCCTTGCCATCCCAGTAAGCCGGCCACTTCACCGGCGAGGCGAGCGCCTCGTCGTAGCGGTAGACCGGACCGGCCATCGGCGCGCCGCCGTTGAGCTCGGGGAAGTTGTTCTGGTCGACCGCGCTGGTGTACCAGATGCTCGCGGCCTTGGCGGCCGGGAGCGTGGTCAGACCGGTGTTGTTCGGGGACTCGTTGACCGGCGCGGCGCAGTTGAACGCCGAGCCCGACGTCGAGGTCTGGAAGTTGTAGTCGATGTACGGCGTGTTGTTGCCCACGCAGTACGGCCAGCCGTAGTTGCCGGGCGCGGACAGCGCGTTCCACTCGACCGTGCCACGCGGTCCGCGGGTGGCACTCGCGGAGCCGGCGTCGGGGCCGTAGTCGGCGACCATGACGTTGCCGGTCTTCGGGTCGATGCCGATGCGGAACGGGTTACGGAAGCCCATGCCGTAGATCTCGGGCTTGGTCTTCTCGGTGCCCGGCGGGAACAGGTTGCCCGCGGGGATGGTGTAGGTGCCGTCGGGCTGCGGGGTGATGCGCAGCACCTTGCCGCTCAGGTCGTTGGTGTTGCCCGAGGAGCGCTGGGCGTCCCAGGCGGAACGGCCGCTGCCCTCGTCGATCGGCGTGTAGCCGTTGGAGGCGAAGGGGTTGGTGTTGTCACCGGTGCCCAGCCACAGGTCGCCCGTCTTGTGGTCCATGAGCATGCCGCCGCCGTGGTGGCAGCACTCGGCCCGCTGGACGGGGACGTTGAGGATGACCTTCTCGGAGGCGAAGTCGATCGCGTCGCCCACGACGGTGAAGCGGCTCAGCCGGTCGACGTTGCCGCCGGTGGCCGGCGAGTAGAACAGGTACAGCCAGTTGGTGCTGTCGAAGTTCCGGTCCAGGGCCAGGCCGAGGAGGCCCGACTCGTTCGCGGTGAAGACGTTCATCTTGCCGGCGGTGACGGTGCCACCAGAGGGCTTGATGATCTTGACGTCGCCCAGGCGGTCGATGTAGAAGACCCGCCCGTCCTTGGCGATGTCGGTCATCATCGGGTTCGACGTGTTGGTGTCGAGGGCGACCTTCTCGTAGCTCCCGGTCAGGGAGGCGGAGCAGTCGGCCTTCTCCACGCCGGCGGCGGTACGGATACCACCGAGCAGCATCTTGGTGAAGTTGGCCTCGACGTAGCTCTCCTTGGTGTGACCAAGGCCGGTGTACCAGGAACGGCCGCCGTCGAAGTCCTGACACCAGGAGATCGGGTGGTCGATGCCCTGGGTGGAGCCGGTGTACGACTTCTGGTTCAGCGACTGTAGGACGTGCACCGCGTTACGCGGGTTCGCCTGGAAGTCGTACCACTCGTCGGTCCGGGTCCACGAGGTCGGCAGGTGCGAGGTCGACGGGTGCGCCTTGTCCTCGTTGACGACCGTGGCCTGCTGGATGGCGGGGTGCGACTTGAAGTACGCGCCCACGAGCTGCCGGTACCAGTCCCAGCTGTAGCCGCCGTCGGAGGCCGCGTGGATGCCCACGAAGCCGCCGCCGCCCTTGATGTACCGCTCGAAGGCGGCCTTCTGGTCCGCCGTGCTCACCGGGTCGCCGGTGGTCGAGTTGAAGATGACGGCCTTGTACTGGGCGAGGTTGGCGTCCGTGAACTGGGCGCTGTCCTCGGTCACGTCGACCGCGAAGTTGTTCTCGGTGCCGAGCTTCTGGATTGCCGCGATCGCGTCCGGGATCGCGTCATGCCGGAAGCCCGTCGTCTTCGAGAAGACGAGGACCTTGAACTCGGGGTCAGCGGCTGCGCTGGCCGGAGCAGCGGAGAAGGCCAGGACGGGCATGGGCAGCATGAGAGCTGCC
Organism: Herbidospora galbida; assembly: GCF_005233835.1. Classification (GTDB taxonomy): domain Bacteria; phylum Actinomycetota; class Actinomycetes; order Streptosporangiales; family Streptosporangiaceae; genus Herbidospora; species Herbidospora galbida. Next base: position 150,738 of record NZ_SZQA01000006.1, read on the forward strand.
GACGCGACCGCCACGGTCCGGCGCAGAGAGATTTTTCTCTTGAAAGGCAGGATCTCGGAGAGCCTGGCCCACGTTCGAGAACGTGGTGACATGGGGAATCCCTTTCCTGACTGGGGATGTCAGGCAAGCGAGCGCCGCCTCGCTGGTGCCACTTGTGTTACATGGGGGGTGTTGCGGTACTGCACGGGCTGGAGGGTGCCACCTCCAGGCTTGTGGGGACCGGCGCCGTCAGTGAGGCGCCAGCCGGGGGATCGGATCAGGGATCATGGTCGGATGGTCGATGAGCCGATTGACGACCACGCTCGCGGCGCCGCGCGCGGCGGCGCCGAAGCCGAGGTCGGAGGCGACGAACCGGCACTGGCTGGCTGATCGGGCCACCACCAGCCGTTCCAGTTCGGTCTGTGCGGGGGGCAGCAGCCATTCGGCGAGCGTGGCGAAGTAACCGCCGACGACGATGACGCGCGGGTTGAACAGGTTGGCGAGGATCGAGCCGCCGAGCCCGAGCCACTTGCCCACCTGGGCGACCGCCTCAGCCATCCGGCTGTCACCCGCGGTCAGTCCTCTGGCGATCTCGATCGCCCGCTCCTCCGGGTCGGAGGCCGGGAGCGAGGTCTCCGGGTGTGCTGCTTTCATGAGCGCGGCGAGACCCACCTTGGTCTCCAGGCAGCCGTGCCTCCCGCAACCACAGCGGGGGCCGCCCGGATCGACCGGCAGGTGGCCGATCTCGCCGGAGAAGCCGTCCGCGCCGCGGAGCAGCTTCCCGTCGAGGACGATGCCGCCGCCCACGCCGACCTCGCCCGTCAGGTAAACAAGGTGGGAGGTGCCCGCGGCGACGCCGGAGGTGTGTTCGGCCAGTGCCGCGAGATTCGCGTCGTTGTCGACCGTGACGGGAACGCGCCACGGTCCGAGGGCCGCCGAGAGCCGCGCGGCCAGGGGTAGATCGTGCCAACCCAGGTTCGGGGCGAGGGTGACGACGCCATTCGCCACGTCGACCAGACCGGGGACCGCCACGCTCAACCCGGCGGGCGTGGCCCCCGCCGTCTTCATCGCCTCGACGGCCTCCAGAGCCACTCGGCCGAGCTGGCGCAGGGAGAGATCGGGTCCGCCGGCCATGGCGTCGAAGGCGATCCGCCGTTCGACGAGTACCCGGCCGCTGAGGTCGGACCCGTGCGCGGAGATGTAGTCGACATTGATCTCCAAACCCAGCGCGCCGACGTGGGCGCCGTGCAGTGTCACAGGCCGCCGGGGGCGGCCGATCGCGCCCGCGTGCTCGGTGCCGGTCTCCCGGACGAGCCGCCGGTCGAGGAGTTCGGCCACCAGGTTGGAGACCGTGGCCCGGTGCAGGCCGGTGGCCTCTGCGATGTCGGCCCGGGATTGCGCCGGGTGATCACGCAGGTGGCGTAAGACCAATGAAAGGTTGGTCTGCCGGAGCATCGGTGCGCTGCTCGGCAGGGCGGTGCCGGCCGCGCGGGCGCTGCGGTGTGGATGCGTCACGCGGGTCACCGCCTTTCATTTGTCTCGGCAATCAATTAATGAGGTTTGTAACACGCACGTGTCTGGAGCGCACCGTGTGAACGGATAACGAGTTGACATCGACGGAAAAGCGCAGGTCGCAGGCTTGTGCACCGCGTAACTGGACCGTTACAAATTGAGGCGCCCGACGGCGGTGGGAGCGCAACCCTTTAGTTTGGCTACCCGTGCAAACCAATCCGCCTGAGCTTCTGGGCGGCCACTGAGCCGGGTGTGGCGGTGTAGACGAGGAGCGACTGACTCTGGTCGGGATCGACCAGAGTCTGGCAGTCGAGATCGAGCACGCCCAGCTCAGGGTGGACGAACCGCTTCCTGGCGCACGCCGGGCCGGGCACCGGATGCGCGCGCCAGAGCCCGGCGAACTCGGGGCTGCGGGCCAGCAGCGCCCGTACGATCTCGCCCGCGCGGGAGGTCTCGCCGTCGCGGGTGTGGATCCGGAGGAGGTCCGCGACGAGCTCCCGGCCCACGGTGGCGTGATCGTCGGCCGGATGAATCTTTCGTGCCGCCGGATCGGCGAACCACCGGTAGTGGAGGCTGGCCGAGAGTCCTTCGTGGGCGAGGCCGTCGCCCAGGAGCTCACGGGCCAGCGGGGTCTGGCGGAGGGTCTCGCCCAGATCGCTCACCACGAGCGCGGCGGCGTCGCCGGGGAGGTTCTCGAAGATCCGCTCCATGCCGGGATTGACGCTTTTCGCGGCTTTTGTGCGCAATCGGACGGCGTATCCGCCGAGGCGGAACAGGTGGTCGCGCTCCTGGTCGGTGAGCCGCAGGGCGCGGGCGATCGCGGCGAGCATCTGCTCCGACGGCTGCGGGCCGCGCTGCTGCTCGATCCGGCTGTAGTAGTCGGTCGACATGGCCGACAGGGCCGCGACCTCCTCGCGGCGCAGCCCGCCGGTCCGGCGGCGCGTCCCGCGCGGCAGGCCCACGTCCTCGGGCTGGAGCGCCTCGCGCCGGGTCCGCAGGAAGTCGGCGAGTCGGGCCCGTTGCATGTTCCGGTCAACAACCTCCGGACCTGGGCTGATTCCGCTCAGGCACGGACACTTCGTCCCTGGATGCGGGCTGCCGCACCCGGCAGGTTCGATGGCATGACAACCATCCCCGTGTTCAACCCAGCCACCGGCGACGTGGTCGCCGAGGTGCCCGCGGGCACCGCCGCCGACGTCGACCGCGCGGTGGCCGCCGCCCGCGCCGCCCTCCCCGCCTGGGCCGCGACCGACCCCCTCGACCGGGCGGCGGTCGTGGGCCGCATCGGGGCGGGCATCGCCGCCCGTACCGACGAACTCGCCGCCCTCATCACCGCCGAGATGGGCGCTCCGGTCAGCCTGGCCCGCACGGCGCAGATCCAGTTCCCGGTGGCCGTCGCCCAGTCGTTCGCCGCCCTGGCCGAGAGCTTCGCCTGGACCGAGACCCTCGGCACCTCGCTGGTCGTCCGGGAGCCGATCGGCGTCGTCGGCGCGATCACGCCGTGGAACTTCCCGCTCCAGCAGATCGTCTCCAAGCTCGCCCCGGCGCTGGTCGCGGGCGACACGACGGTCTGGAAGCCGTCGGAGATCGCGCCGCTCACCGCGCGGGTGCTGGCCGAGATCGCCGCCGAGGCCGGCCTCCCGGCCGGCGTCTTCAACGTCGTGTACGGCACCGGCGACGTCGTCGGCGAGGCCATCTCCGCCCACCCCGGCATCGACATGATCTCCTTCACCGGCTCGACGCGGGCCGGCCGCCGGATCGGCGCGGTGGCCGCCGAGACGGTCAAGCGGGTCGCCCTGGAACTGGGCGGCAAGGGCGCCAACGTGATCCTCGACGGCGCCGACCTCGACGTGGCCGTCACCCACGGCGTGGCCATGGCGTTCACGAACGGCGGCCAGGTCTGCGGCTCGTGGCCCCGGCTGCTGGTGCCCGCCCACCTCCAGGAGGAGGTCGTCGCCCGCGCCGTGGCCGTCGCCGAGACCTACACCGTCGGCGACCCGCTCCTGGAGACGACGATGATCGGCCCGATGGCGTCGGAGCAGCACAGGGACAAGGTGCACGGCTACATCGAGCGGGGCGTCGCCGACGGCGCCCGCCTGGTCTTCGGCGGCCCCGGACGGCCGTTCGAGAAGGGCGCCTACGTCCGCCCCACGATCTTCGCCGACGTCGACCCCGCCTCGGCCGTCGCCCAGGAGGAGATCTTCGGGCCGGTGCTGACGGTCATCCCCTACCGCGACGCCGAGGAGGCCGTGGCCATCGCCAACGGCACCAACTACGGCCTGACCAGCGGCGTCTTCGGCCCCGACGAGGAGGCCCGCGCGATCGCCCGGCGGATCAGGGCCGGGCAGGTCGACGTCAACGGCGGTCACTGGAACCCGCTCGCGCCGTTCGGCGGCTACCGCCAGTCGGGCAACGGCCGCGAGTTCGGCCGGTTCGGGCTGGAGGAGTTCCTGGAGGTCAAGTCGATCCAGCTCTGAGGGGGTCCAGCGGTACCCCTCTCACCGGTCCTTTTCCGTACCGGCGTGCCTAACCTGAACACATGGCAGTCGGTGAGTTCCTCAGAGCCCGCCGCGACCGGATCACCCCGGAAGCGGCGGGCTTTCCGGTCGACGTACGCCGCCGCCGGGTGCCCGGCCTGCGCCGCGAAGAGGTCGCGAGCCTCGCCGGCGTCAGCGTCGACTACTACGTCAAGCTGGAGCGCGGGCTCGCGCGCGGCGTCTCCCGCTCGGTGTGGGAGGCCCTGGCCAGGGCGCTGCGGCTCAACGAGACCGAGCGCGCGCACCTGTGGGACCTGATCGCCGCCGAGACCGGCGTGATCATGCACCGCGAGCCGCTGCCGCGCCAGCGCGTCGGCCCCGGCCTGCGCAACCTGCTGGCCACGCTCGACCACGTACCGGCTATGGTGCAGGGCCGCCGGACCGACGTCCTGGCCTCCAACGACCTCTTCACGGTCCTGTACGCCGGATTCACCGGCCGCAACCTGGCCCGCTTCATCCTGCTCGACCCGGCCGCGAAGGACCTCTACCCGGACTGGCCCGAGGTCGCCCGCAGCGTGGTGGCCGTCCTGCGCCTGTACGCCGGCGCCCACCCCGACGACCCCGAGCTCACCCCGCTGGTCGACGAGCTCGCCGGGGCCAGCGACCTGTTCCACCAGGTGTGGAACGAGCACGCGGTCATCCGGCACGCCGACGGGAGGAAGCGCTTCCGCCATCCCGTCGTCGGCGAGCTGACCCTGAACTACGCGACGTTCGCCGCCGCCGGCGACCCGGAGCAGACCCTCGTCATGTTCCACGCCGACCCGGGCTCGCCGTCGGCCGACGCGCTGCGGCTGCTCGGCTCCTGGCACGCCTCGTCCAGAACCGTCTGAGTCCCACCCCGCCACGGGCTGTCTTCGGCATGCCCGCGAACCCCTGGAGAGATCGCCATGAAGGCTGTCCGCGTGACCCGCTACGGCGCCCCCGACGTCCTGGAAATGACCGAAGTGCCCGTCCCCGTGCCGGGTGACGGCGAGGTCGCCATCGACGTGACGCACGCCGCCGTCGGCCTCATCGACGTGCTGATCCGGCGGGGCGACTTCGCCGGCAACGACCTGCCGATGCAGCCGCCGTACACCCCCGGGATCGAGGTCGCGGGCACGGTCCGCGCCGTCGGCGCGGGCGTGACCGCGCTGCGGCCCGGAGACCGCGTCGCGACGCTCTCGATCGCCACCGGCGGCGGCTACGCCGAGGTGATGATCGCCCCGGCGGCGGTCACCTTCCGTCTCCCCGACGGGGTCGACCCCGCCCAGGCCGTCGCGGCGCTGCCCAACGCGACCACCGCCGTGCTGGCCCTGACCAGGGCCGTCACGCTGCCGCCGGACGCGCGGGTGCTGGTCATCGGCGCGACCGGGGCGCTGGCCTCCGTCTTCCCGGCCGTCGCCAAGCGTCTCGGCGCCCGTGAGGTGGTCGGCACCGTGAGGTCGGCCGCCCGGATCGCCGAAGCGGAGCGGCTCGGCTTCGACCGGGCCGCGCTGCTGGACTCCCTCGACGGCGAGGAGTTCGACGTCGTCGTCGACCCGGTTGGCGGGGAGTCGCGCGGCCGGGCTCTGGGCCTGCTCGCCGACATGGGCCGCCTGGTCGCCGTGGGCAGCGCCGACCGCTCCGGCCACACCGTCGACACCAACGAGCTGTGGTTCGGCAACCGGGGCATCGTCGGCTTCGCCGTAGGCATCTTCCTGCTCAAGACCCCGGCCCTGGCCGCCCCCGCCGCCGCCGAGGCCCTGGCGGCCATCGCCGACGGCTCCATCAAGCTGGACGTCGAGACCCACCCCCTCGACGGTGCCACCGACGCCCACGCGCGGCTGGAGGCGGGCGGCGTCTCCGGGCGGCTGGTCCTGACCGCGAGGTAGGGCCTGCGGTACCTCAGGTCTTCCAGGACACGGGATCGATCCGGGCGAGATCCGGCGAAAGGCTGGAAATCGTCCGCACAACGACGATCCCGCAGGGAGCAACCTGATGTCATCTGTCTCCAAGGGCGCCGTGGCCGTGGTGACCGCGTTAACCCTGATCGCCACCACCAGCGCCGCCGCCGCGGCGACGCCCGACCCCGTCCAGCGGGAACTCGACGCGCTCGTCCGCGCCGACTTCCCCGGCGCCCTCGCCTCGGCGCAGGGCCGCGACTACGTCGCCGGGGTCGGCGACCTCAGGACGGGGGCGAAGGTGCCGGTCGACGGACGGGTCCGCATCGGCAGCAACACCAAGTCCTACGTCGCCGTGGTGGTCATGCAACTCGTCGAGGAGGGCGCGGTCGACCTGGACGCCGAGGTCGAGACGTACCTGCCGGGCCTGATCCGCCGCAACGGCAACGACGGCCGGCGGTTCACCGTCCGGCAGCTGCTCAACCACACCAGCGGCCTGCCCAACTACACCCGCTGGATCCCGCCGATCACCGAGCTCCGCGACGTCTACCTGAGTCCGCGCGACCTGCTCGACCTCGCCCTCGCCCACCGCCCGGCCTTCACCCCCGGTGAGAAGTGGGAGTACAGCAACACCGGCTACGTCGTGCTCGGCCTGCTCATCGAGAAGGTGACCGGGAGGCCCGTCCACGAGGAGGTGACCCGCCGGGTGATCGAGCCCCTCGGCCTGAAGGACACCTACTGGCCCGGCCTCGGCGAGCGGGGCATCCGGGGCCGGCACCCGCGCGGCTACCACTTCCCCGGCCCGGTCGACGTCACCTCGCTCGACCCGTCGTGGGGCTGGGCGGCCGGTCAGCTGATCGCCTCCCCCAGCGACGTGAACCGCTTCTACCGGGCCCTGCTCGACGGGAGGCTGGTCAAGCCGGCCCAGCTGGCCGAGATGAAGAAGACGGTCGAAACGGAGGGCTTCGTGCCCGGCTGGTCGTACGGCCTCGGCATCGTCAAAATCCCGCTGAGCTGCGGCGGCGTGGCCTGGGGCCACGGCGGCGACATCGACGGCTACGAGACCCGCAACGGCGCCACCGACGACGGCAGGGCCGTCACGATCGCGGTGACGGCCCTGCCCACGAGCGAAGAGGCGGTCATGCGCCCCATCAAGGCCCTCGACCGGACCCTGTGCGCCTAGTGGCGGACGACGCGGTGCTCCCGCCCGGCGGACGGGAACACCGGGGATCGTCAGACGGTCCGGCAGGTCACCGTCGGGGCGGCGCCCGAGTTGCCGGAGGCGAGGAAGCCGAACGTGGTCGACGCGCCCGCGCCCAGCGAACTGTTGTAGGACATGGGCCGGGCCGTGACGCTCGACCCGCTGCTCGTCACCGTGGCGCTCCACGCCTGGGTGACCGACTGGCCGCTCGGCCACGTCCAGGTCGCCTGCCAGCCAGTGATGGGCGAGGAGCCGGCCGTGATCGTCACGTCGGCCTGGAAGCCGCCGCCCCAGGTCGAGGCCACCTTGTAGGCCGCCGAGCAGCTCTGGCCCGGGTTCGGGGTGGGCGTGGGCGTCGGGGTGGGGGTCGGCGTGGGGGTGGGCGTCGGGGTCGGCGTGGGGGTGGGCGTGGGGGTAGGCGACGGGCTGGAGGAGCCGCCGGTGAAGTTCACGTCGCTGCAGAAGTAGTACGACTGGTCCATGTGGCTGGCCTGCCAGACCGTGAACACGATGTGCCGGCCCGAGCGGCCCGGGGCGTTGACCTCGACGGGGGTGGTCGCGCCGGTCGGCACGCGGCCCACCTGGCCGACCAGTTCCAGGTCGCTCCACTTCAGGGGCGTCGTCAGCGCGTTGAAGCCCTGTTTGGTGGCGTACACGCGGATGTAGTCGGCGCCGTGGACGGCCTGGTCGTACATGTTCAGCGTGAAGCGGGTGGGCTTGTCGACGGTCTTCCACGCGCCGAGGGTGTCCATCGCGTTGTAACGGCCGTTGAAGGTCCGGCCGCCGCTGCAGAGCTGGCCGTCGGGCACGGCGCCCTGGTGGTTGCCGGCCACGCCCTCACGGTAGAGGCCGTTCCAGTTCCACATGGCCTGGACGTCGTACTGCCAGGCCTGCCAGCACATCGGGTCCTGCTGGGCCATCGCGGGGTTCTGGAAGTCGCCGCCCCAGCGCTGCCAGCACCCGTAGTTGCGGCTCGGCGGGTCGGTGACCGACCCGTGCGCGTTCGCGGTCACGACGAGTGCGGTGGCGAGGAGTAGTAGGGCGCCCAGGATCGCGGTCAAGGTCCGGGAGAGCGTGTGCACAGTGCTCCTCCTAGGAGAGTGTGGGGGGCGCCCAACGTCTCCTAACTCGTTGTCAGGGACAACGGTGATGCTCCGGCGCGGCAGCTCGAACTGGGAAATCTCCAGAAACCACCTGAACGATTCACAGACCCTGGTCACACTTTGACCGGTTCGCTAACGTGCCCCACGTGACAGTCCAGCAGGAAGCCCCCGCCCGTCAGGACGACAACGAACCCCGCCACTGGCTCGCGGTGCGACCGCGCCTCGTCGTGGCGAGCGGGTTGATGCTCTTCCTGGAGTTGTCGCTCATCCGGTGGACCGGGTCCAACGTCGTCCACCTGAGTTATTTCACCAACTTCGTCCTGCTCGGGTCGTTCCTCGGGATCGGGCTCGGGTTCCTGCGGGTGGGGCGCACGAAGCGGCAGCCCTACTACTCGCCGGTCCTGCTGGCCGTGCTGGTGCTGGTCATCAGCTTCTTCCCGGTGCACGTCAACCGGGAGGCGACCGGGATCCTCTACTTCACCAGCCTGGAGACGAGCGGGCCGCCGGCCTGGCTGATCCTGCCGGTCATCTTCGTGGTGGTCGCGCTGGTGCTGATGGGGCCGGCCGAGCTGGTCGGGCAGTGCTTCCCGAAGCTCGACCGGCTTGAGGCCTACCGGTGGGACCTCGTCGGGTCGCTGTGCGGCATCGTGCTGTTCACGCTGCTGTCGTTCCTGAGCGCGCCGCCGCTGGCGTGGGGGCTCGTGGTGGCGATCGGCTACTTCGTGGTGATGCGGCCGCAGCGGATCCTCACCGGGATCGCGCTGGCGGTTCCGGCGCTGCTCGTCATCGCGGCGCTGGCCGTCGAGACGTTCTCCGCCGGGGCCCTCTGGTCGCCCTACTACAAGGTCACCACCAAGGCGTTCCAGCAACAGGGCGTCGACGTCCTGGACATCCAGGTCAACGGCATCCCGCACCAGCAGGCGATCCCGGCGGCCAAGCGGCTGGAGTGGGAGCAGCAGTACGGCATGCCCTACCAGCGCTCCGTCGCGGCCGGGAGCCAGCGGCTCGACGACGTGCTGATCGTCGGCGCGGGCAGCGGCACCGACGTCGCGATCTCGCTGCTGAAGGGCGCCAAGAGCGTCGACGCGGTCGAGATCGACCCCAAGCTGCGGGAGATCGGCGGCGCGTCCCACCCCGACAAGCCCTACAGCGACCCCCGGGTGACCACGCACATCAACGACGGGCGCGCGTTCCTGGAGCGGACCGACAAGAAGTACGACCTGATCCTCTTCGCCCTGCCCGACTCGCTCACCCTCGTGTCGGGCGCTAGTTCGCTGCGGCTGGAGAGCTACCTGTTCACCGAGCAGGCCATGGAGGCGGCGAAGGAGCACCTGAAGCCGGGTGGCGCCTTCTCGATGTACAACTACTACCGCGAGACCTGGCTGATCGACCGGCTCGCGTCGACCGCGCAGGCGGCGTTCGGGCACAAGCCGTGCGTCGACTTCACCGGCTGGGGCGGCCAGGCCGTCATCACCGCCGGGCTCACCCCCGCCGACCAGGCCTGCGCCGGGGAGTGGGGCGGCGCCGCGGCGGGCACCCCCGCGCCGACCAGCGACGACCGGCCGTTCCTCTACCTGAGCACCGGTTCGATCCCGTCGCTCTACATCTTCGCGCTGGGCCTGATCCTGCTGGTCAGCCTCTTCGCGGTGCGGGTCGTGGCGGGGCCGTTCCGGCAGATGCGGCCCTACGCCGACCTGTTCCTGCTCGGCGTCGGGTTCATGCTGCTGGAGACCAAGAGCATCACCGGCTTCGCGCTGCTGTTCGGCACCACCTGGGTGGTGAACGCGATCGTCTTCGCGGGCGTCCTGGTCGCGGTGCTCGCCGCGGTGGAGGTGACGCGCCGTTTCCGCACACCGTCCCTTCCGGTCATGTACGGCGTGATCGCCGTCGGCCTGGTCGTCGGGTGGCTCGTGCCGAACTCGTGGCTGCTGTCGCTGCCGCTGGCGCTGCGCATCCCGGTGGCGGTGGCCATCGCGTTCCTGCCGATCTTCGCGGCCAACGTGGTGTTCGCCAAACGGTTCACCGACACCGACGACTCGACCACCGCCTTCGGCGCCAACCTGCTCGGCGCGATGGTCGGCGGCTGCCTGGAGTACGCCGCCCTGGTGCTCGGTTACAACTCGCTGCTGATCGTGGCGGGCCTGCTCTACCTGGGGGCGTTCGTCCTGCTGCCGCGCACCGCCCGGGCGCTTACGTGATCGATTTCTACCGCGAGAACGGATACGCGCTGGTCAAGGGGTTGCTCAGCCCCGACGAGGCGGCCGGCTACCGCCGGGAGACCCACGAGCTGATCTCCCGGCTGCGGGCCGTCGACCCCACGTGGGCGGTGGCCAGGAAGCTGACCGAGCGGCACACCGAGCTGCGGCACTGCCACGACGCGCAGTTCCACGCGGGCGCGTTCTCGCGGCTCATCGTCGACCCCCGGTTCACCGACGTCGCCGCCGAGGTCGTGGGCTCGCCCAACGTCCAGCTGCACCACACGAAGATCTTTGTCAAGCCGGCCGAGCGCGGATCGCCGTTCCCGATGCACCAGGACGCCGCGCACTTCCCGCACACCCGCCACTCGATGGCCGCGGCCATCTTCCACTTCGACGACGCCCCTGAGGAGAAGGGCTGTGTACGGGTGGTGCCCGGCAGCCACCTCGGCGGCCCGCTCCCCCACGTCGAGGAGGGTGGCTGGCACCTGCCGCTCGACGAGTGGCCGCTGTCGTCGGCGGTCCCCGTCGAGGCCGAGGCCGGTGACGTGCTGTTCCTCAGCTACCTGCTGGTGCACGGGTCGGGGGTGAACACCTCCGGCGAAGACCGCACCACGTTCCTGGTGCAGTTCCGCGACCCGGAGGACGAACCGGCCGACGACGTGCACCGGTCACGGGGTCAGGGCATGATGCTGCGCGGGTTCGCGCCGCACGTATAGCCGGATCGCGTAGCCGAGCACCCGGTAGACCGGCCCCTTCTTGTAGTGGTCGCGCAGGATGCGCTGCTTGGCCAGGTCCTGTTCCGAGTCGAGGTCGGCGGGCTTGGGGTAGTTGCGGCTGACCGTCCAGACGCGGTCGCCGAGCCTGATCTCGTGGCCGGGCAGTTCGCGGCCGGCGAGGGTGCCCGAGTCGGCCCCGCTCTCCTTCAGCGCGACGTCCCGCACCTCGCGGAAGCCCTCCGGATAGGCCTCGGCGACCAGCCGCCGGACCGACGGCAGGTAGACGACCGTGTCTCCGGGCAGCGCCAGCTGTCCCATGAGTTTGGCGACGGCGGCCGGGTCGTCGCGCCGGGAGTCGAGCCGCCGGGTCTCGGCCTGGGCGGGCAGCGCCGGGAGCAGCACGACGGCCAGTGTCGCGGCGGCGGCCGGGACGGCCACGACCGGGCGGGCCAGCCGGGCGATCCCGTCGACGGCCGACCCGGTCAGCAGGGCGAGCCCGATGACGGCGTACAGCACATAGCGCTCTTCGTAGTAGGGCTTGACCTGCGACAACAGCAAGAGCAACGCGGGCGGCACGACCGCCAGCGGCAGCGCGACGACCCGCAGCGGCCCGCCGCGCAGCAGCGCGAGCAGGGCCAGCACGCCGGTCCAGCCGGCGAACCCGGTCACCAGCTGACCGACGTCGGCCCAGGTCGGCGGGGTCAGCCGGGCCACCTGCGCGCTCTGCGGATAGGCGACCAGGATCAGCGGCGCCGACGCGGCGACGGCGGCGGTCGAGGCCGCCAGCCATCGTCGCCAGTCGATGAGCAGCCCTGGCACCGCGAACGCGGCCAGCACGAGCAGCGCCGTGAGATTCAGGTAGGCGGCCGCGGTCACCGCAACGGCGTACCTGACCCAGGACTGCCGGACGAGCGCGTACACCGCCCACGCCACCGCGGCGCACACCAGGGCGGGCGAGCGGCCCTCCTGGGCGTAATGGGACACGACGGGCAGCAGCGCGTACACCGCCCCCGCCGCGAGGCCGCTGCCGCCCATCCGCCGGGCCGCCCCGGCGACGGCGAGCGCGGCCAGGCCGGTGGCGAGCACCGACGGCAGCCGGATCAGCACCTCCGGATCGCCCGGGAGGAGCAGCACGACGTGCACGATCAGGTAGTAGAGGCCGTGGACGGCGTCCACGTTCCCCAGAGTGGCGAACAGGTCGCCGAGCGGACGGGAGGCGATGGCATAGGTGGTCGCCTCGTCCTGCCACATCGAGCCTCTGTCGAGGCCCCACACCCCCATGGCGACGGCCATGACGAACACCACGACGCGCGTCATGGGCGCGCAACTTCCCCGGAGGAGGCTTGCAATCCGCGTACAGCGGACGGAAAGCAGAGTGATAGTGGCTTAGGTCACTCTTTAGGTGTCCAAAGTAGGAAGAGCGGGCGCAAATCCGCGGATTCGTTCGTTTGATGATCCAGGAGCCCACCTGAGAGGTCGCGATGATGTGTCAGCATCAGCCTAAGTGTCCGTCCCCCGACGCCTCCGACCGCGTTTCCGCCCACGTCGTGGCGGCCCACCCGGAACAGGGCTGGAGCCTGCTGTGCAACGGCGTCGTGCTGTTCGAGGACCTCGGCCTGCTGCTCCCCGACGGCAGCGCCGCGCGCTGACCCTCGTTACGCCGCATGCCTCCCGGGCAAGGGTGAGGCATGACGAACGGGGATCTCTACGCGTACGCCGACCTGCTCGACGGGGATGAGAAACAGATAATCGAGCGGGTACGCGAGTTCATGACCGATCGGGTCGCGCCGATCGCCGACGACCAGTGGACCAGGGCCGAGTTCCCACACCAGCTCGTGCCCGAGTTCGCCAAGCTCGACGTCGCGGGCCTCGCCTTCCGGGGCGCGCGCAGTCTGCTGACCGGTTTCGTCGTGCTGGAGATGAACCGGGTCGACCCCTCGTGGGGCACCTTCTTCGGAGTGCACACGGGCCTGGCCATGGGCAGTGTCGCCCGGCTGGGCTCCGAGGAGCAGCGCGAGCGCTGGCTGCCGCGGATGGCCCAGATGGACAAGATCGGCGCCTTCGCGCTGACCGAGCCGACCGGCGGATCGGACGTCGCCGCCGGGCTCCGCACCACCGCCCGTCGTGAGGGCGACACGTGGGTGCTCAACGGGGCCAAACGCTGGATCGGCAACGCGACGTTCGCCGACTATGTCGTCGTCTGGGCCAAAGACGAGGGCGACGGGCAGGTCAAGGGGTTCGTGGTCGACCGGGGCTCGCCCGGCTTCACCGCCACCAAGATCGAGAACAAGATCGCGCTGCGGACCGTCCAGAACGCCGACATCACGCTGGAGAACGTGCTCGTGCCGGAGGAGAACCGGCTGGCCGGGGCCTCCTCGTTCAAGGACACCGCGACGATCCTGCGGCAGACGCGGGGCGGCGTCGCCTGGCAGGCCGTCGGGTGCATGATCGGCGCCTATGAGCGGGCGCTGGCGTACTCGAAGGAGCGCGAGCAGTTCGGACGGCCCATCGCGGCCTTCCAGCTCGTGCAGGACCTGCTGGTGCGCATGCTCGGCAACGTGACCGCCTCGCTCGGCATGGTGGTCCGCCTGGCCCAGCTCCAGGACGACGGCGTCTACCGCGACGAGCACTCGGCGCTGGCCAAGGCGTTCTGCACGGCCCGGATGCGCGAGGCCGTCGGGTGGGGGCGGGAGATCATGGCCGGCAACGGGATCGTGCTCGACTACGGCATGGGCCGGTTCGTCGCCGACTCCGAGGCCATCTACAGCTACGAGGGCACCCGGGAGATCAACACCCTCATCGTCGGACGGGCCGTCACGGGCGAGAGCGCCTTCGTCTAGGCCGCCCAGAGACGTCGCACGCTCCCGGTCACCGGGCCGGGGGCGGGGGCGCGGGGCCCGGTTCGTACCAGCACGGGTTTCCCCGGGAAAGCCGTCGCGCCCGACCTGATGACGTAGTCGACCTCGGTGGTGAGCAGCGACGGCCAGCGCATCAGGCCCAGGGTGGTGCGGATCTGGAGGTCGGCGAACGCGGCGCCCAGGCAGCGCCGCTGGCCGACGCCGTAGGGCAGGAACGCGTAGGGGTTGACCTTGGCGCCGGTCCAGCGGGCGGGACGGTAGACCTCCGGGTCGGGGAAGGACGCCGGGTCGTGGTGTTCGAGCAGCGGCGTGGCGAACGCGAGCGCGCCCTTCGGGATCACGGTGGGGCCGACCCTGATGTCGCGGGCCACCCGGCGCGGGAGGCTGAACGGCACGGTCGGGATCAGCCGCTGCGACTCCCGCACGGCCGCGTCGAGCTCCTGCTCGGTGTCGGGTAGGGCGCCGGGGGTGCCGAGGATGGTCAGCAGCGCCCACGTCATCGACATGGCGGTGGTCTCGAACCCGGCCGAGAACAGGCCGTGCAACTCGCCGGCGATCTCCGGGGTGCTGAGCCGGTCGCCGTTGTCGTCGACGGTGTGACAGAGGATCGACAGGGCGTCGCGACGGGCGTCGTCGGCCCGTTTGCGCTCGATGAGCAGCTCCAGCCGGTCGTAGACCGAGGCGAGGTGGCGCAGCCAGCGGCCGTGGGGGGTCCAGGCGGCCTCGCTCCGGAACAGCAGCACCAGCGGGTTCTGGAACGCCCGGAGCAACCGCGCGACGTCGTTCGCCAGTTCGACGTTGGCGTCGTCGACGTCGATGCCGAGCAGGCAGACCAGCATGTTGGCGCGGGTGATGTCGACGAACTCGGCCGCCATGTCGAACGGCTCGCCGTCGGTCCGCGCGAAGCGGGACCGTTTGAACGTCTCGGCGAAGACCGTGGCGTAGTGGTCCATCGCGCTCTTGTGCGTGATCGGCATCAGCAGCCGGCGCGACCGGCGGTGCCGCTCGCCGTTGAAGGTGATGACCGCGTCGAACATCTTCGACCAGGGGCGGCCCTGCGGGAGGGCGAAGATGCCGTCGCTGAGCCGCTCGAACACGTCGTTCTCGGTGAAGTAGCTGCGCGCGCCCTCCTCCCCGCGGAGCAGCACGACCGACCCGTTTCCGCCGGTCAGCGGGACGACGGGGCCGGGGAACCGGGTGGCCACGTGGTCGAGGGCGTACCAGGCGTTGTGCCGGAGGAACCGGAGGTTGTTGACGATCGGGATCCCGCGTGGCCCGGCCGCGTCGATCCGCAGCGAGGTGTCGAACATCGTGCCCATGCCGCGTCCCGCTTTCCGTGCGCTCAGGCGGAGCGTATGCGCGGTCTTCGGCCCGATCAAGAAAACTTCATGTGAACGGGCGGGCCCTCCGGGGAGGACCCGCCCGCGTCGATCACTTACTCAGGGACTACTTGCCACCCTTGAGGACGGTCTTCGACAGGTCGTTCAGGGCCGACTGGAGGCGGGCCTGAGCGGGGTCGGACTTCTTCAGGAGGGCGGCGGCGGTCTTCAGGGCCACCGAGGCGAGCAGCTTCTTGTGGCGGTCCTTCAGACGCTGGGCCTCGTCGATCAGGGCGTCGACGGCCTTGGCCTGGAGCTTGTCCAGACCCGCGCGCTCGGCCTGCACCTGGTAGGCGCGGACGAGCTCGAAGCTCGACTCCCACGACAGTCGCGGCTGACCCTGCGCGTTGAACAGGTTCAGCTTGACCGTCTGCGCGGCGTCGATCTCCTCCTTGGCCACGGCGGGGGTCGGGACCAGCTTGAAGGCGTCGAAGCCACGCGCGATCTCGCTGCCGTAGATCTGGCCGTTGTACCAGTACGCCGACCAGAAACCACCCAGCGTCAGCGCGGAGGCGTTGACCGGGCCGCGGTCGAAGTAGCCGAGCTCCTTCGGGTTGGCCGAGTCGGTGAAGTCCCAGAGCGAGATGCCGCCCTGGTACCACGCCTGCACCATGATGTCGCGACCGGGGATCGGGACCAGCGAGCCGTTGTGGGCGACGCAGTTCTCGGCGGTCGTCTGGGGCGCCGGGAGCTTGTAGTAGCTCTGGAACACCAGCTTGCCGTCCACGATGTTGTAGATGGAGTTGGCGCCCCACGACGGCAGGTCGGTGTCCCGGCAGCGAGCGCCGGAGCCACCGCCCCACTCGTCGGTGAAGACGACCTTGGTGCCGTCGTTGTTGAAGGTCGCCGAGTGCCAGTAGGCGTAGTTCGGGTCGGCGACCGCGTCCAGGCGCTTGGGGTTCTCCGGGTCCTTGATGTCGATCAGGATGCCGTTGCCGGCGCAGGCGCCGGCGGCCAGCCCGATCTCCGGGTACGCGGTGATGTCGTGGCACTGGTTGGTCACCGGGCGGGGCGACCAGTTCGTGCCCGACGGGTGCTGCGCCGTCGGCGGGGTGTTCTGCAGGCCGTCGATCGCACCGGTCTCCGGGTTGGCGAACAGGCGCGGCTGGGCCACGACCGCGGCGGTCTCCGGGTTCTTCAGCGGAACCTTGATGACCTCGATCCGCCACAGGGAGGTGTTCGGGTCGGTCGCGGCGGTGTTGGCGCAACCGGCCAGCTCGTCACCGGACCTGACACTGGAGGTGCCCTGAACGTAGACGTAGACGTTCTTCTTGTCCTTGGGGCTGGTCACGACCGTGTGGGTGTGCGAACCACGGCAGGTCTGCACGGCCGCCACCTGCGTCGGGGCGTTGATGTCGCTGATGTCGAAGACGCGGACACCGCGGAACCGCTCGGGGTTCACGGTGCCGGGAGCGCCCTGCGTGCCGCAGTCGATCCGGCCGCGGGTCTCCTCGACCGACATGAAGAGCAGGTTGCCGTAGACGGACAGGTCACCCTGGCCGCCCGGGCACACCACCGACGTCTTCAGGACCGGATCGGCGCCGGTGCTGATGTCGTAGATGTTGAACCCGTTGTAGTTGCCCGCGAAGGCGTAGTTCCCGCTGAACGCCAGGTCGGAGTTGGCGAACGAGGAGCTGCCCGGACTGTCGGGGTTGACGAACCCGGCGGGCTTGTCGTTGTGCTTGGTCAGTTCGAGGCCGCTGGCGGCGGACTGTGCGTCCAGCCAGCCGGCTCCTAGGCCGACACGCGGATCATCGGCGGCCTGGGCGGCAGTGGGCAGGAAACCTGCCACTAACGCTCCGGCAGCGGCGATGACCCCGAGGGTGCGGAGTCGCAAGGGGCCGTCCCTTCAGAGGGGTCCTATGTGGTATTTCACCGCGTACCGTAACTGAAAGGGTCTTGATGTTCTATACGTAGACATATCTACTTTTCCGGACAGATGCCGACGGTACAGCGGAAGCAGCCCCACACCATGAGCCAATCGCGCCGACTGAGCGCCTTGTTGCTGGTCTCCGGCCTGGTCCTCGCCGGGTGCAGCGAGGACGCCCCGCCCCCGGCCCCGAACGCGCCGTTGGTCGTCCAGCCCGGCGCCCCCGGGCAGGCCGCCAAGACGCTCCCGGGCACCGCCATGCCCTCTGTCAGCGAGGCCCCGTTCACCGCCGCCGACGTGCTCTTCTTCCAGGGGATGATCCCCCACCACGGGCAGGCGCTCCGGATGACCTCGCTCGTGCCCTCCCGCACCAAGAACCGCGACGTGACCCTGATCGCGCAGCGCATCTCGTCCACGCAGGAGGACGAGATGACCCAGATGCGGAAGTGGCTGACGTCCCGGGGGCAGGACGTGCCGTCGGCCGACCACGGCCACGGAGCCGGCCGGCTGATGCCCGGAATGCTCACCGAGGAGCAGTTCGACCGGCTGGAGAAGGCGAAGGACGGCGAGTTCGACCGGCTCTTCACCCAGTTCATGATCGGCCACCACATGGGCGCCCTGGAGATGGTGGAGAAACTGTTCGCCGCGAGCGGCGGCCAGGAGACCGAGACCTACGTCTTCGCCACCCACATCGACTCCGACCAGCGCATCGAGATCGACCGGATGCAGCAGCTGCTGGCCACGATGGGCGGCCCGCTCCAGTAGGCCCCCGGAGAAACCTGCACCGCCCGGGTGATGACCCGGGCGGTGGAGGCGGGAGCCACTAGGGGCTAGTCCCAGTAGTAGTACTCCTCGACGTAGTAGTCGTCGTCCCAGTCGTCCCAGCCGTCCCAGTCGTCGTAGTAGTAGTCGTCGTAGTAGTAGTCGTCGTAGTAGTAGTCGTCGTCCCAGTAGTCCCAGTCGTCGTAGGTCGTGGACGCGGGCTGGGCGACCGTGCTCACCGCGGTAGTAGTCGCGGTAGTGGCCGTTTCGGCATCCGCCGCAGAGATCGGCCCCAGGACCAGGGCCGCCGCACCGAGGACCCCCGCCCCCACCGTCGCGACTCGCTTACCGTTCATGGCTTCTCCTCCTAGGATTCGCCTGGCTTGCCCCTCCAGGCTTTCCGACGACCGGCAAGCGGCGCGAGAGGGCGTGGCGTTCATTTGACGGGAGGAGGGCGAGGTTCTGGGTGCGGGTTGAGGGGGTGCTTTTATGTACGGC
Source organism: Herbidospora galbida (assembly GCF_005233835.1). Classification (GTDB taxonomy): domain Bacteria; phylum Actinomycetota; class Actinomycetes; order Streptosporangiales; family Streptosporangiaceae; genus Herbidospora; species Herbidospora galbida. The sequence goes on from NZ_SZQA01000006.1 coordinate 169,210, forward strand.
TTATTGAGCTACGTCCAAGTGCGGCCTACAAGAGGGTCGATTGGGGACGGATGGGGAGAATGTCCGGGAAGCCCTTGGGCGGCGAAGGTCCGGCCCATCACGTGTCGGTAAAGCCCTTACGCGGCCCTTATCCCACCGGGCCTCCCCGAACATGATCCACCGCCCGGGCGACGACCCGGGCGGTGGCAGGAACCCTCAGTACCACCAGCCGTAGTTGTAGTCGTGGTAGTGGTGGTGATGGTGGTGATGGTGGCCGTCGTCCCAGTGGTGGTGGGCCGGGAACACACTGGCCGACGTGCTCACCGCCGTCGTGGTCGCCGGGGTCGCGGCCTCGGCGGCCGACGCCATTGACACCGGGGCCACGATCAGGGCCGCCGCTCCGAGGAACCCCGCCCCCACCATCGCGACTCGCCGCTTTCCGTTCATGGGCTTCTCCTCTGGATCGTCCCGAGATTGGTTTACAGTTCTACTTTTTTCTGGTCGGGGCGTAATAGCGAGCGATATGGGCCGATTTGACGGTAGTTGGCGGAGGTTGTGTGCGATGTTGGGTTTGATTTCCCTGGGGAGGTCGCGCGAGGCCTTTCCTTGACCTTCGCGAAGGAAGCGCGGGAGGTACGGCGCTGGTGACGGCGCATTCACCTGCGGCGCAGGGGTTCGCCTTTCACGCCGGGGTAACGACGAGGGCGCTCCGCCTGCCGAAGGCCCAGATCGTCAGGGCGAAGACCGACGCGACCATGCCCGCCAGGCACACCGCCCGCCACTGCCCCACCGACCACAGCACCGAGGCCGCCGCCGATCCGATCGCGCCGCCGACGAAGTTGCCCGTCACGAACGCGGTGTTCAGCCGGCTGCGCGCCTCGTGGGACACCGCGAAGACCCGGGTCTGGTTCAGGATGTTGAGGCCCTGCATCCCGGCGTCGATCAGCACCACGACCACCAGGACGAGCACCACCGACCGGCCCGCGAACCCGGCCAGGCCGAACGACAGCAGGACCAGCACCCAGCCGAGGCCGGTGGCGGGCATCGACCAGCCTCGGTCGTGCAGGCGGCCCGCCCGCTGGGCCGCCACGGCGCCGGCCAGGCCCGCCAGGCCGAACAGGCCGATCACCGAGACCGGGTAGCCGAAGGGCGGGGAGCTCAGCAGGAAGGTCAGGGACGTCCAGAACATGGTGAAGATCGCGAAGCCCGTGCAAGAGAGGGCGAGGGTCCACCGGACGACCCGTTCGCGGCGCACCGTCGAGAACACCGACGCGATCAACCGGTGGTAGGGCAGCCGGGTCTTGGGCTCCAGCTCGGGGAGCGCCCGGTAGAGCAGCACCGCGAGGGTCAGGGCCAGGACCGACGCCGCCAGGAAGATGGTGCGCCACCCGGCGAACTCGGCGACCAGGCCGCTGATCGTCCGGCTGAGCAGGATGCCCGTCAGGATGCCCGACGTCACGGCGCCGACCACGTGGCCACGGCGGGCCGGGTCGGCCAGGTCGCCGGCCAGCGGGGTCAGCAGCTGCCCGGCCACCGTCGTGATCCCCATCAGCGTGATCGCGCCCAGCAGCAGGCCGAACGTCGGCGCCAGCGCGCACAGCACCAGCATCACCGCCGACACCACCAGCATCACCGGGATCAGCTTGCGCCGGTCGAGCACGTCGCCCAGCGGGACGAAGAGCAGGATGCCCACGGCGTAGCCGACCTGGGTGGCCGTCACCAGCAGGCCCGCGCCGGCCGTGGAAGCGCCGAGGTCGGCGGCGATGAAGTCGAGGAGAGGCTGGGCCCAGTAGAGGTTGCCGACCGCCGCGCCACCGGCGACGGCGAAGAGGAACGTCAGGCCGGGGGTCATGACCTGCGGTTGGGCTTTCACCCGGGACATGCTTGCACGCGCCACCTACCAGGGGCGAAACCGGGCGAACCTCACCACGGGAGTGCCGCGCCGGGCCCTTCGGGCGGGGGCGTGCGGGCGGTGTTCATGACCATGGCCAGGGTCGTGTAGTAGCCGGCCGTGGCGATCGCCCCGACCACGCGCTCCTCGCCGAAGACCGCCACCGCTTCGGCGTAGGTGGCGTCGGAGACGTCCTTCGTACGCTGGAGCTCGTCGACCAGGTTCCACATCGTGGCCAGGCGGCCGTCCGACGGGCGCTCGGCCCTGCCGATGGCGTCGACGTCATCGGGTGACACGCCTTTGGACAGAGCGATCGGGTGGTGGAAGGCCCACTCGTAGGACTGGTCCCAGTGCCGTGCCACGGTGAGGACGACCACCTCGACGAGGTCCTCGTCGAGCACGCCGCCGAACCGGATCGTCTCGCCGACGAGCTGCAGCCGCGTCATCAGCTCGGGGCTGCGCAGCAGCGGCACGAACGGGCCGGAGATCCCGCCGCGCGGCCCCTCGGTGATGCGCTCGATCGCGGCCCGCTGGGCCTCGGTCGGTTCGGCGGGGAAGGGCAGGCGGTTCGTATCAGTGGTCACTTATATAAGGTAGTCGGATGCGTGCCTTCGACGTCCTGGGAGACCCCGTCAGGCGGCGGATCCTCGAACTGCTCGCCGACGGGGAACGGTCGGCCGGGGAGCTGGGCGCGGTCGTCCAGGCTGAGTTCGGGATCTCCCAACCGGCCGTGTCGCAGCACCTCCGGGTGCTCCGCGAGAACGGCTTCGCGACCGTGCGGGTCGACGGGGCCCGGCGGCTCTACGCGGTCGACCCCGCGCCGCTCGCCGAGATCGACCGCTGGCTGACCCGGTACAGGAAGGATCAGCCGCTGTAGGCGGCGGTGCAGCCGCCGCTGCCGGGGTCGGGCTTCCCTGTCGCCACGACCTCCCCGTCGATGGTGATATGACAGGTCAGCTTCGCCCCATCGGCAGCCTCGGCCTCCACGAGCAGGTCGTCGAGGCTGGCGAGGTCGAGCTCCTTCTCGAAGGGCAGGACCATCCCCTTGCCGGACACGACCTCGCTGCCTTCGGCGTTCATCACTAAGTCGCCGGCGGTGGCGTCGGGCCGGTCGCCGGCGACCCACATCACGACCTCGTGGATGCCCTCGTCGTCGGACTCCCCGTACTGCTCCGCCGCGTATTCCGAGTGATCCGACGCCGAGGACTCGTCCCCGTCGTCGAACGCGGCGGGCACCCCCACCAGAGTCAGCAGCAGCGCGGCGCCCGTCACGATGGTGATGACCGTGCCCGTGTTGTGGTCGTCGCGGCCCCGTTCCCTGGCCCGGCGGCCGAGCACGGCGAAGATCAGCGCCGGGATCCACATGAGCCCGAAACTCGCGAATCCGAGAATGAAGGTGACCCATGCGGCGACCGTGTAGGCCTTGCCGACGTCACGATTGCGCTGCGGAGGATGGACGGGAGGCGCGTAGGCGACCGGGGGAGGCGGCGGGGCCGCGTAGGGCACGGCCGAGGGCATCAGGGGCATGCCCGGGATCGGGGGCAGGTCGCGCATGAGCTCGTTGAGATCGCCCCAGGTCACAGCGGTCTGCGCGGCCGCGAGCCGGGTCGAGAGTTCCCGGTCGTCGAGCCGCCCGACGGCGTAGTGCTCCCGCAGAACGGCGCAGGCGCGGTCGCGCTCCGCGTCGGATACCCGCATGTGCTGCAATTTCGACCTCCCCTGTATGCCATCCAAACTAGCTCAACCGCCATGGCGGGATTCGGGGGATTTTCCGAGAGAATCGGCTCCGGTGAATTGGCCTTGGGGTTTGCGGGACTGGTGCGACGTTAATTCACAACTTCTCGACATTTCCGGTTTTGTCGGTCGGTGCGCCTAAGGTCCGGGGGCATGACCTCAGCGACGCAGGCGTACAGCTACGCCGCGCCCTCCTCCCTCGTCGACGGGCGTCTCAGGCTTTCGACGCCCGGCGGGCGGGCCCTCTCCGGTCCGGTCGCGCTGCTCGGGGTCGCCGACGTGGAGGTCGCGCTGTGAGCACTACGACGGGGCAGATCGTCGGCCTGATCCGGCGGGGCCAGATCCACGAGCTCGGCAGGCGGCTGCTCACCCTGACCGAGGCCGAGCGCGGCGAGATCGGCCGCGCGTTGCCCGGCCTGGTGAAAGACCTGCGCGCCGAGAAGCTCGCGGAGCTGGCCGCGCGCGACTACGACGCCGACTGGGAGCGCGCCTGGGACGAAGGCTTCGAGGTCGACGAGATGCTCGACGACCTGGCCTCCGTCCTGCTTTTGGCCGGCATCGGCACCATCACCGGCCCGGCCGCCGCCGTCTCGTGGATCACCGGCCGCGACGTCAACCGCCGCCAGGCCGCCGGCCTCAACGTCGCCGACGCCGTCGAGGTCGCCGCGTCCCGCCCGATCGAGTGGCAGCGCGACGTCGCCGTACGGCTCGCGCGCCGCATCCGCCGTCCGAACGACCGGTTCGCGCCCCTGGCCGTGGCCCTGTTGCGCGCCTCCGGCGCCGAACCCCCCGACCACGACCCGCTGGTGGCCGCGTGGCTGCGGATGACGACCCACCCGAGAGACCCCCTGACGTCGGCCCTCCTCCTCCGGATCTTCGACGCCGAGGGCGCCGGCCGCGAACTGCGCGACGAACGTCTCACCCCGGCCCCCACCCGCTGGCTGGCCCGGGTCCGCAGAGACGTCCCCCGCGAGCGGGCCCTCGACGGCTGCGTCAGCCGCTTCCTGTGCGGCGGCGAACCGCAGGACCTCCGCTTCTTCGTCCGCCTCCACGACCTGCTCGCCCCGACCCCCGAAGAGACCGCCGGCCGCCTGCGCGACTACCTGCGCCTGCTCCCCTCGTCGCCCGGCCCCGTGGCCGAACTCGCCACCAGGCAGATCAAGGCCCTGTTCCCGATCGACCGCGCCGACCTGGTCGAGGCGGTCGAGTCGCTGACGTTCCGGGCCGAGGCGAAACTGGCCGCCATCGGGCTGCGCTGGCTCGACGCCGAACTCAAGCGCACCCCCTCGGCGGTGGCCGAGTTCGGGCCGGCGCTGGTGACGGCGTACGGCCACACGTCGTTCGACGTGCAGTCGCGGGCGGTCGACCTGACCCTCAAACACGTGACCGACGCCTCTCTGATCGCCGACGGGATCGCGACCCTGCCCGCTGATCTGGCCGCCCGGCTGTCCCGCTTCACCGGCGAGCGCTCGGGCGAGGAGCCCGCGCCGCCCATGACGTTCCCGCCGCTGCCCGAGGTCCCCGCGCCCAAGGCGTTCCCCGAACCGACGCTGTCGGCCTCGGGCGCGACGTGGATCGGCGCGGAGCGCTGGCTCGCCGCCTTCACCCGCGAGGCCGCCCGCGACCGCGCGGCGCTCCGCAGGTCGCTCAAGCGCCGCCACGAGTGGTGGCACCGGCCCGGCGTGTGGGCCGACCCCCGCGACTGGATGGCGGCCCTGTCGGCCGCGGTGATCACCCCCGGCCGGGCGCCGGACGAACCATCGCCGGCCCTGCCGACGCCCCGGCAGGTGGCGCCGCTGCACCTGTTCCTGCTGCACCGGTTCGGCGAGCTGTTCGACGCCCTGCGCGACGACGTGCTCCCGCCCGTCCTGCTGGCGACCCCGACTCTCGACAACGGCCACCTCGACCCTGAGGTCCTGGTCGACCGGCTGGAGCTTTGCGCCGAAGCCGGCCGTGCGCCGCTCCCGGCCGACCTGGCCCAGGCGCTGATGCGCCTGCCGAGAGGCGCCCACCCGGCGGCGGCCGAGAGAGCCGCGAAGGTCGATTCTGCGGCGGCGAAGACGGCGGCCGAGTGGCTGGCCGGCGGGGGCCTGCCCGACCCGGTGACCGGGGTCGACTGGACCGAACCCGGCGACCACGACCGCGTGACCCCACTCCTGCGGCTCGCGGCTCCCACGGGCGACCACTTGATCGACGAGGTCATGCTGGCCGGGCCCCGGCGACACGTGTCCGACGAGTTCACCGGCCAGCTGGACTGGTACGCCTCGATGGTGCCGTCGCACCGCGAGGTGGCGTCGGTCAACTGCCTGGCCCAGATCAGAACGCCGTGGTCCGACCACCGCCTCACCGTGGCCGCTTTCACCCACCACGCCGCCACCGACGGCCCGCTGGGCGACGCGACCGCCGTCATCCTCGGCGTCTTCCTGGCCGACGGCGCCTCCGACGACGCGCCGATCCGCCTGCTGCTCGACCTGGCCGCCCGCGACGCCCTCCCCACCGAGGCCCTCGCCCGCCAGCTGAGCGCGCTGGTCCTGCGCGACCGGCTGGGCCTGCGCCCGTTGATCGCCGCCCTGACCGAACTGGCCCAGGAGGGCGCGCCCCACCAGGTGTGGGCCCTGCTGCGCAGGCTGCTGCCCCACGTGCTCCCCCGCGCGGGCCGACGGGCCACCACCCCCCAATCGGAGGCGGTCGCCTTCGCGACCGAACTGGCGTCGTGGATCGGCGCGACCGGCGAGATCCCTGAGGTCACGATCTACGCGGCGAACGAGAACAAGAGCCGCTTCACGAGAGAGTGCCGCCGCCTGCGAGACCGACTGGCCCCGCGCTGAACCCGCCGATCGCCTCGCCAGACGTGATGCGTCTGCGCCGAAGATCCCTCTCCCGGGTGACCTCCCCGCACCGCCAGGGGGACGCGTCCCCGGCCGGGCCTCCCTAGCGTGGGACGTCGCCTTCAGTGGGGAGATGACATGCGTCGCGGTAGGGAACGGGCGATGTGGCTGGCCGTGGGGATCGCCGCCGGGCTGGTCGCCGGCGGGGCCGGGGTGGCGGTCGCGGTGGCCGACGACCTGCGGATCACGGCCTGCGTCGGAGCCGACGGGGTGCTCCGCGTGCCGGGGCCGATCGAGCAGACGATGCTGCGGCCGGTGCCGACCGAGCCGCCCGGCGACACGTGCCCGCCGGGCTACCAGCAGATCACCTGGAACCAGACCGGCCCCACCGGCCCGATCGGGCCGACCGGCCGCACCGGTGCACAGGGGCCCGCCGGCTCGGAGGGCCCGGCCGGTCCGCAGGGTCCCGCCGGGCCGCAAGGGGAGCCGGGGCTCACCGGCCCGCAGGGCGCGCAGGGAGCGAAGGGCGACCAAGGGGCCTCGGGTCCCCAGGGCCCGCAGGGTGAGCGGGGCGCGGCGGGCGCCGACGGCATCGCCGGGTTGCAGAAGGTCGTCGCGTCCACCAAGTACGCGGCCAACACGGCCGGCACGACCATCGCCAAGTGCCCGGCCGGCAAGGTGCTGATCGACTCCGACTTCCAGGTCTCGTCCCAGTTCGTCCCGCTGCTCAACCCCCACTCGGTCGCCTGGGCGCGGCTCTACTCGCAGACGGGCGGGCCGCTCGACGACGCGGTGAACGTCCTGTTCCCGGTCAACAACACCAACGGCACCGTCACGGTCACGGTCACGGCGCTCTGCGGGCAGCCGTAAGGGAGGGACTTATCGCTTATGGGTCAGTTGACGGCCGTGATCAGTGGTGGAGCATGAAGCCGTGCCCCTGCCAAGATCACAGCCGTCCTCCCCGGCGTCTGGAACGGTCCTGACGTGAGGAAGTCACGCAGCCCGTCGCCGGTGCGCAAGAGCAAACGGGAGCCGATCCTCTTCGAAGCCCCGGCCGAGACGATCGAGATCCAGGAGATCGACCCGCCGCCGGTGCTCGAACAGGTCGTGCGCGACTATTCGTACCCGAACACCTCGATCGTCGTGCGGCTCGACTACCGGGCGACCTCGGCGCTGCTGAACCAGGTCGGGATGGCGGGCTGTCTGCAGCACCTCTGCAGCGCGCTCGGCCAGCACAACCCCGAGCTCGGCCGGCAGCTGGTCGACCGGTTCTCGCCGGTCCAGCTCGCGTGGCTGCTGCGGGCGTTGACGATCTACGGCCAGAACGCCGGGAAGCTGACCGATCTGGGCGTCGAGCTCCCCACGGTGGTGCGGCGGCTGCTTCACATGGTCCGGCGCGATGTGCTCACGCAGCCGGGCACGGCCGGGAACGGATTCGAGAACGAGGTCGTCCTGTGCGGCGGCTGGATGCAGGCCTCGCTGTGCGCCGTGCCGCTGGAGGTGGAGCCGAAGGTCCTCGCGGAGCTCAACGGGCTCTACTTCCCGGGCGGGCTCCCGGGCAGGCGACAGCTGATCGGGGCGCTCGACCCCGACCTGCTGCGCACGGGGCTGCGGACGGCCCTGACCACGGTCCTCGACGACCAGCTCAAACCATGGGACCCGCCGCCCGGCCGGCAGCTCGAACGGGTCGACTTCGCCGAGATGGCGAAGATCGCCGACTTCCTGCAGGGGTTCATCTGCACGGTGCTCAGCCCCTTCCCGCTGGCCTACGCCGACGGCCCCCTCTACGGCGCCCCCTACTCCGGCTGCTTGGCCAGTTCGGAGGAGGTGGCCGTCGACACCGACAGGCTGCTCGGCTGGATGTGGAACCGCGGCACCCGCGTCGGGCGTGACCCGAACTACGGGGCGCCCATGAAGGTCGCGAACTACCACCCGGGCCGGCCCGCCGACCAGGAGGCGCTCACGCAGATCTACGCCGACCTGCTGAGCGACCCCGAATTCGCCGGGAAGGTGGCCCGGCTGATCAACCACACGCCCCAGCACGCGGCGGCCGACGGCATGACCTACCTGCTGCCCTGCTATCCGAACCCGGCCGTGCGGTCGCGCGAGATCTGGCGGTGGCGGATGACGCACACCCTGATCCACGAATTCATGCACCACATCACCCACCCCAACGTCGTCGAGGCGGCCGAGGGCGTGGACCAGCCGCAGATCCTCAAGGAGGGCTTCGTCGAGGTGTTCACGGCGCTGGTGATGCGGCGACTGTCCGACCGCGCCGCGAACGACCCGGAACTGCGGGCCCTCATCCTCGGTCCGGGCACGCCGTGGACGCCCCCTCCCGCCGCCTACCTCAAGGCCGGCTACGGCCAGGACGGCGCCGACGCGCAGCAGATCGCCGACGTGCTCGGCCAGGGCAACGTGGCGGTCGGCTTCTTCCTCGGCGACCTGAAACGCCTGGCGATCATGGAGCATCAGTGAACCGAGGACGGCAGATGACGCTGACCAAGACCAAGCGCGGCGCCGACGATCCGGGGCTGGACGAGCGGTTGCGCGACGGCGTCGAGGCGGCGTTCCGGTCGCTGGAGGCCGAGCTGCTGGGCGACGGGCCGCTCGGCTCGCACTGGATCAACGTCGCCGGCCTGTCCCTGCCGCAGCAGGCCTGGCTGGTGCACGCCCTCCACCTGCTGACGCGCAACCCGGCCGACTACCAGCGCGCGCCCGCCGTGGCCCGGCTGGTCGGGCACGCGCGCCGATACACCGCCGAGCCCGGCGGCGACGCCTTCGAGCGCGAGGTGCTGGCCGTGAGCGGCTGGACCGAGGCGGTCTTCCCCGCCACGCTCACCCTGCCGGAGCCCGCCGACCTGTCCGTCGAACCGGCCGACCATGCGTGGATCTCGGCGGAGGTCGACCGCCGTCTCGCCGCCGCCCCCGAGGGCTTCCTCGACCCGATCGCCGCCGCCGACCTGGGGGCCGTCGTCCAGGCCGGGCTCCGCGCCGAGTTCCCCGGCAACCGTTACGAGGGCCCGCTCTACGACGGGTACGACCTGAGCTCCCGCGTCCGCGACTCCGTCGAATTGCCCGACGGCCCGGCGGCGCGGGCGGCCTACCTGGCGATGCTCGGCGGCGACCCGGCCGTGCTCGACGCCGACGCCGATCTGGCCGGGCGCGTCGGGCGGCTGATCACCCGGGACGTCTCCCACGGGCCGGGCCGGGAGGTGTGCGTACCGGCGGCGGACAGGGCGTTGCTGACCCACGCCTTCCTGCATGTGCTGGTCCATCCGGGGTTCCGCGCGCGGGCCGGATGGCTGGAGGAGGACCTGGTCACCCTGTTCACCGCCGAATACGGCGACGGCGTCCCGCCCGCCGAGGGGCCGGCGGTGACGCTGCTGGAGGAGCTCGGGTCCGACCGGTTGAAGGTGGCGATCTTCTTCGGCCGGACCGAGTTCCTCGGCGTCTAGTGCTGATCGGGGATCGTGTGGCGGTGGCGCTGGTTCCACGGGACACCGGCGACCTCGAAGACGTCGAACACCGCCTGGGCCAGCGCCTCGGGGTTCGGCATCGGCTCGTCGGTGTCGAGGACCTCCCTGATGAGGGTGGCGCGGGTGTCGGTGAAGCTCATCCCCTCGGCCCCCGGCATGAAGTGCTGGGCGTCCTCCGACCAGGTGACCGCGGTGGCGACGCGGGAGTAGAAGGGACTGGTGAGCATGACGCCCTCGCCGGGCGGCAGCAGCGAGTTGATCGCGGTGAGCAGCCGGTCGCCGACCACGTCGGGGCCGCCGTCCTGGGCGTCGGCGGCGGTCAGGTAGTAGAGCATCAGTTTGTCGGTCTTGACGGGGCTGTCCGCCGGAGTCTCGGACAGGAAGACCTTCAGCTTCTCGAAGTAAGGGCCCACCTGGGCGTCGCCGAACAGCGTGGTCAGCCCCATGGCCAGCGTCAGCGCCGTCTCCTGGCTCCGCACGTTGACCGCCAGGCGACGGGCCCGCCGGGCGTTCCTGGCGGGGTCGAAGGGGTGCTGGAGGTTGGCGACGTGGAAGTAGTCGCCCGCCGCGGCGGCCTGCAGCAGGTCGGGGTCGTCCTGCGAAAAGACGGAGAAACGGCTGGTCTGCAGGCCGAGAGAGGCGAGGGCGGCGATCGTGCCCTCGCCGAGCGGTTCGCGCAGGTAGTCGGCGTCCTGCAGGGGGTCGTCGGTGCTCATCAGGCCGTAGAGCATCCGCTCGCTCATCGATCGGTCGCGCGCGCCGGTCGCCCCGTCGTAGTAGACCTCCCACAGGGCCTGGAAGAACTCCAGGTCACGCTGGTAGTTCACCGATCGCCGGTCGGCGTCGGTCAGTGTCTCGCCCGGTTGGCGAGGGGACGCCGGGCCGGGCAGCGGGGCCGGTTGCGGCACGTCCCACAGGCGCAGCGGCGGGACCTCGCCGACCGGGTCGACTTCAACCGGGTCGGCTTCGACCGAGTCGGCTTCGACCGAGTCGGCCTCGACCGGGTCGGCCTCCGGAATCCGCACCTCGGGCGCGCTGCCGGAGCGCGCCCTCGGCCGGACCGGGGCGGATGCGCTGCGTTTCTTCTTGAACGCCATGGGGCTCCTCGTCAGGACAGGCCGATGAACTCGGTGCGGCCCAGGAAGTACGCGGCCTTCAGCCGGTCGGGCCCGACCGTCTCGTAGAGCTCGACGGCGGCCGCGCCGGACGAGCCGTAGCCGATGTCGCCGACCTCGGGCAGCAGGTCGGCGGTGAGGACGTCGGCGACGCCCTCTACCAGGATCTGCGGATCGGCCGTCTCGGCCGCCCGCGTCAGGTAGCCGGGGTGCGCGAGGCGGTGCAGGAACTCGTGCGCCAGCGTCCGCCGCAGGTGCGGCCCCGGCGGCGCGTAGACCGGGCTCCGGAGCCCGCCCTGGTGGGCCGGGCTGACCTCGATCAGCTCGGCGACCAGGGCGTCGAGCTCCGGCGACCCGGCCAGCCAGCCCTTCAGCAGCGTGTCGAGCTCCTCCCGGTGGGCGGCGTGGTCGTAGCCGTCGAGCAGCGACCCGGCGGCCGGGTCGCGGCCGAGCAGGTGGACCTGCTGCCGCAGGTGGGCGAGCCGGTCGGCGTCGCCGGTCGGCCGGGCGGCCGACGGGAGCACGTTGTCGGCGAACACGTAGCCCTCGTGCAGCGGCCCGTCGGCCCGCGCCATCGCCCACATGGACGGGTCGGCGCGGATCAGCGCCTCGATCTCCCCGGCGGTCCGCCCGAGCTGCTCGACGTCGGCGAGCTCGTCCGCCGCCGCGTCCCTGACCTGGATGAGCCGTTCGGCCAGCAGCGGCAGCAACTCCGTGGTGAGCCGGTCGGGGTCGAACCGGCCGGAGGCGGGGAAGAAGGGGCCCGGTCGCGGCCGGGGCAGCGAGGCCGGGAGGGCGGTCTCCAGCCAGCCGGAGACGGTGAGGATCTCGTACGCGAAACCGGTGTCGCCGGGTTCGTGGCGGCGTCTGGCGGCCTGGTCGACCAGGAGAGAGCAGGCGCGGCCGCCGTCGAAGCCGGGACCGGCCCCGTCGGTGTTCTGGACCAGCAGGTCGAGCCCGCGCAGGATCCAGGTCTGGGCGGCGGCGTCCTGCCAGGCCACGTCGATCCACCGGGACGCGAAGTCGTCGTCGGCGACGGGGCCGCGCAGCCGGGATTCCAGGGAGCGGAAGCCGTTCTCCACGCCGGGTGAGGCGGCGGGCAGGTCGCGTTTGGTCTTGGCTAAGGGCATCAGGTCACCTACAGGCCGATGAATTTGACGGCGCCCAGGAAGTAGGCGGCCATCAGGTTGTCCATGCCCACGAGGGCCTTGATGATCTTCGCTTTCTCGCCGGCGGCGCCGTAGCCGACCTCCAGGTGCTTGGCGGCGGGCTCCTCGAAGGGTTCGCCGCCGAGGATCAGCTGCCGGATCTCGCCGTTGCTCCGCACCTCCTCGACGAGCTGCGCGAAGAAGTGTGCGGTGAGCAGGTCGGTCAGGCCCTCGGTCAGCACCTGCGCCTCGCCGATGCCCCGGGAGGCCTCCGTCAGGTTCTGGTGGGTGAGGGCGTGCAGGAACTCGTGGATCAGCGTCCGGGCCTGCCGCCAGTGGAACTGGACCCGGGTGACCACCTTGGTGCTGGGGTAGAGGGGCTGCACCATGATCTTGCCCTGCCCCTTGGCGCAGCAGGCGGTCAGCTTGCTGACGGCCGTGAGCGCCTTCCTGAACTGCGGGTCCCCCAGCAGGTCGTCGTAGATCTTCTGCAGCGCCTCCCGGTCCTGGGGCCGCGACGGGTCGTAGCTGGCGGCCGTGAAGGGGGCGCCGTAGTTCTTGCCCCAGCCGACGAGCTGGCCGCGGTTCATGAGCCAGCCGAGCAGCTCGTTGTCGTCTCCCGGCTTGCTCAGCGTGCTCACGATCTGTTTCTCGTACGTCCAGCCGTTGTGGTAGATGCTGTCGACGGCGGCCAGCGGGAACGTGCCGAAGCGTTCCTTCAGCCAGCCCTGCAGGAAACCCGCCACCTTGGCGATCTCGCCGATGGAGTGGTGCGCCAGCGGCTTGCCGGTCTCCCGCCAGGCCTTGTACTCGCCGACCACGACCTGGTGCATCAGCTTCTTGAGCTGGAGGTCGAGCTGCCGCGTCTTGAGCGGCGGGAGGATCAGGATCTCGCCGCGTTCGGTCCTGGCCGGGTGGTAGAGCGACAGCAGTTTCAGGACGGTGGGCTGGTTGGGCGGGAGGAGGTCCGCCAGCAGCTTGCTCTCGACGAACCCGCCGACCTGGAGGATCTGCATCTCGAACCCGTGGGAGGGGGCCGAGATCGACATCCGGCTCTGCTTCTTGGCCATCGCGATGAGCCGCTCGACCGCCTTCTTCGGGTCGACTCCCATGGCCGACAACTCTTCGGCGTTGTCGGAGAGCAGGCACAGCGCCCGCATCACCCAGACGGTCATGCGCGGGTCGGAGGTGCCGTACTTCCGCATGAACGGGACGCCGATCGGATAGGGCCCGCCCATGATCTGTGCCATCCGGGCGTTGATGAAGTCGGCCTCCTCGCCGTCCTCCATCCGCCGGAGCGGGCCGTAGTCGATCTTCAAGGTCAGGCCGAGCGAGCCCACTGGCAGGTAGACGGCCTCGTCGGCCCCGGGGAGCTGGAGGACCTCGTCCATCTCCTCGATCGCCAGCAGCACCCCGGACGGGATGCCCTGGTCGGCGGACGACTCCCCCGACTCGTTCGACTCCGGCACGTCGTCGGGGATCACCACCTTCTCCGGCTCCGACGAGGACGACGAACTCCCCTCGCCGGACCGCCGGTTGTGGATCGTGATGTCGCTCCGCTGGGGGCGCTGCGTGGGGGTGGACCGCGTCCACGGCGTGCGGGTCGAGCTCACGGTGGTGGTCGTGGTGGTGTTGGACGGGTTCTGCCGGCTGGGCTGCTGCCGGGCCGGCGTGCGCGACAGGCCGAAGATGCCGGCCAGGCTGAAGCCGGGCGACGGCACCCGGTTCCCGGTCTGGGACGCGGGCGTCGTCGTCGTGGTCGTGCTCGGCTTCTTCTGCTTCTTTTTCCTCTTCAGCATCACGCCGCCCGGTAGGTCAGGATCAGCCCGACGTTGAACAGCGCCTCGCGGTCGCCGTCGCCGGTGAAGGTCAGCTCCTCGGCCCGCAGGCCCGGCACCCGGAGCATGGTGCCGTCGTTGACGGCCTGGCCGTTCAGCAGCAGCCGGGCCGAGCCCTGGTCGGCCAGGTCGTAGCGGGCGTACAGGCCGGTGAGCTGGACGCCGACGATGTCGGGGAACAGCTCGGGCGAGAGCGGCAGCACCAGGTCGCCGCCGTCGGTGAAGGCCTGCCACTCGGCCGCGAACTCCCCGGCCACATCGATGTGGCGGGCGGCGGCGTACGGCTTGCGCATCCCCCTGACCGCGTTGGCGAAGACGTCGCCGCCCTGCTCAGCGGTGTACTTGACCAGCAGCGTCACGTCGAACAGGTCCCACGGGCGGCGGCCGGTGACCTCCATCTTCCACGTCGAGACCGCGCCGGTGCCCTCGAAGGGGAGGTAGCGCTCGTCGTCGAAGCGGAGCTCGAACAGGCCGTTGTTGTCGCGGTGCTGCTCGGTGTCCGACAGGGCGATCTGCTGGGTCGGCCGCCAGTCGGACCTGATCGACGCGGGCATGTCGCCCTTGGCGTCGAGCAGGTAGCGCACGGCCTTGGGGTCGGGGGTGAGCACCGTCTTGTGCCCGGTCTGGGTGAGCACGGCGTTCACCTCCAGCGGGCCCTCCGGACCGTCGAAGACCACCGAGACCGTCTTGATACGCCGGGCGTAGTGGCCGGGGAAGTCGCGGTCGAACAGCGCCTCGGTGAGGGCGAACTCGCAGCGGCCGTCGTTCTTCAGGTTCAGCACGGCCAGCGGGTCGAGCTGGAGCAGCGAGATCCGCTTGGTGATCTCGAAGCCCCGGCCGTCGGCCGAGACGTAGGCGTTGCCCAGCCGTTCGAGGTCGACGCCGAGGGCCTCGCCCGCGAGCAGGCCGGAGCGGCGGCTCTCCCAGTAGACCGGCTGGATGTAGGTGTCGCTCACGCCCTGTTCGTACTGGTAGGCGCGCTCGGCCGCCTTGGCGGTCTCGTGGGCGAGGCCGTAGCTGGCGAAGTACATCTGGGCCAGGCGGCCGGCCTTCCACTGGTAGAGCTCGGCGTTGGTGAACTTGCCGGTGAGGAAGGTGGCGACCGCCTCCAGGTCGGCGATCTCCTGGTCGATGATCTCCAGGTCGCGCTGGGCCTGGGCGAGCTGGGCCCGCGCCGACGCGACCTGGTGGCCCAGTTCGCGGTGGTCGGCCTTGGCCAGCATGACCTGGTAGCCCCACTCGTCTTCCTGGCGTTCCTGTTCGACGCGCACCCCATAGAGCTCGCCCAGGACGCTGAGGCCCTCGCCGAGCGCCTCGGCGATCTCGGCGCCGGTCTCCATGACCTTGCCGACCTGCTCGCCGCCGATCATCGTGCCCAGGATGAACGGACCGGCCAGCACCTGCGGGGCGGCGAACGCGATGGCCGCGCCGACCTTCAGGCCCGCGCCGGTCAGGTGGGACGCGGCGGCGGCCGTCATGATGTCGAGCTGCGACCGCTGGAGCGAGGTCAGCCCGTCGGCGATCTGCTTCTCGTAGTACTTCTGCCGCGCCTCGGCCGCCTCGCGGGAGGCCTCCATCTGGGCGAGGTATTCGGTCGCCACCTCGACCTGGGCCTCGCGCACGGCCCGGGTCATCTGCCGGATGTTGGCCTCCTGCCGGTTCTGCAGGATCGACAACTCCTCGGCGTCGCGGCGTTCGAGCACGCCGAGCAGTTCGCCGCCGAAGGCGCGCAGCCGGTCGACGAGGTCCTGCGCCTTGCGGTGCAGGAAGCCGAACCGGTAGTGCGGCACCGGCCCCGCCAGCCCTGCGCCGGCCTGGTCGGGGGTGAGCCCGGCGGCAGCCCCTCTGACCAGCGCCATCACGTCGGCGGGCGGCTCGAACAGCGGCAGCGGGCGGCTGACGCCCAGGATGTCGAGCGAGGCCCTGATCTTGCGCAGCCGGTCCTCGACCCGGTCCCAGTACTCGCCGAGCACCGCGTTGCCCGGGATGAAGAAGTAGCCGTCGGCCACGCCCCGGTGGATGGCGCCCATGCCGTCGAGCAGGCTGCCGCCCGCCGTGACGCGCTCGGCGTAGGGGTCGCCCTCTTCGGCCGGGTCGAGCTCCTTGTAGGACCGCACGTCCGGCAGGCGGCGCCGTCCGACGCCCTGCGGCCGGTCGCCAAGCAGGTCGTAGGCGAGGATGTAGAGCATCCTCGCCTCGTCGACCGACTCCATCGTGTACTGCCGGAACAGCAGGTCGCCCCAGTCGAGCAGGTTGTCGACGTAGGCCATCACGACCGCCCGCCGGTAGGCGGTGGGCCGCAGCGCGGCGATGGCGTGCGGGTCGAACGGGTCGTCGAGGTAGGCCTTCAGCAGCGCGCCCCGGTCGCCCATGAGGTCGTACTGGCGGCGCAGGCGGGCGATCATGCCGACCTTCTCGCGCAGCCGGTCATGAGTCGCGAAGGGTTGCGCCCGGTCGGCCAGGCCGTCGAGGAGGGTCAGGTCGGCGGGGGTGCAGGCGCGGGCGTGGTCGAACAGCGGGGCCAGCGTCTCGAGGTCGGCCAGCAGCGGCGTCATGTCGAGCCCGACCTGGGCGGGCAGGTTGCGCAGGTCGATCCGGCAGCCCTCGGCGAGCGCCCGCAGGTCGATCGCGAGGAACGGCAGGAACCGCCAGTAGCGCTCCGGCTCGGTGGGGTCGAAGACGTACTCGTACCAGCGTTTGGCGTCCTCGAAGCGCTGGGCCGCGTTGAGCGCCTGGGCGATGAGCATCGGCGCGTGGAAGAAGATCTCCCAGTAGTAGCGGCCGTTGGCGCTCTGGAAGTCGATGTGGCTGCTCGCCGGCACACCCGCCAGGTCGTCGAGCACCTTGATGACGGTGGTGCCGGAGTCCGACGTACTGAAGGAGGGCAGTTCGTCGATCTCCTGGGTCTCCGGCGCGAGCAGCGCCGGGACCCCGCCGACCAGCAGGCGGCGGTTGAGCTCGAACGCGGTGCTGGAGGTGAGCCGCACGATCTCGTGCGGCACCGAGGCCCACTCGTAGGGCCGCTCCAGCACGCCGCCCTTCGGGTTGACCGCGAAGTTGACGCCGAGGAACAGGATGAGCTCCGCGTCGGTGTCCATGGCCCCGTTGTAGGTGCCGACGAAGTCGGGCGGCAGCGACCGCCAGTTGCCCTCGATCGGGACGAAGTCCTTGATCGTGGTGAGTTCCTTGTCGGCCGGGATCACCGTGTAGGCGTCGCCGGCGAAGACGTACCGCTGGTCGCCGCGTTTGAAGGTCGCGTCGATCTCCTGCGGCAGGGTCTTCGGGTAGCCCGCGTCGGCGACGGCCGGGATCTCGTTGCCGGTCATCGTGTAGCGGAACAACTCCAGGCCGCTGACCAGGTAGAGGTGGTCGCCGTCCACGTAGGCGACGTCGATCGACGCGCCCAGGTTGAGCCCGGTCGACACGCGCCCGAGGGGCCGGGTCGGCCTGGGGGTGGGGTCGGTGCCGGTGGTGTAGGTGTCGTCGCCGAAGTAGTAGGGGGTGCCGGCCATGTCGATCGCCGACCTGATCTTGCGGTCGCCGGGGAGCAGGTCGGGGTTGCCCTTGAGGTCGCGCGGATAGTCCTTGTCGGGGCTGTGCTGGTTGACGTCGGAGTACTTCGCGTACGTGGAGTCGAAGATCAGGAAGAGCGTGCCGCCCCGCGTGAGGGCGGCCTGCACCCGCGACTTGGTGCCCCAGCGGCTGGCCACCTTCGTGGGGTCGGAGAACGTGCCCAGTTCGATGTCGCGAGTGATCAGGTCGGTGCCGTTGATGAAGTACTCGGTGCCGTCCATCGTGAACGCGACGTTGATCGAGTTCCACTTGGGCAGGCCGTCGGGGTTCTCCTTGATGAGTTTCGGATAGCCGAGGTCCATGCGGTTGAGGTCGGTGAAGCGGTAGTACTCCGCGCCCGTGAAGATGAAGTAGTGGCCGTCGCGCACCAGGACCGCGTCGACCCGGCCGGTCCGGGACAGTTCCGAGTCGCCCGCGTCGCCCCACCGGTCGGCGATCTTCTCCGTGGTGGTGCGGATCGGGCCGGTGGGCTTGATGACGACGAAGTCGGGGCCGTTGAAGTAGTAGCGGGAGTCGCCACGCTGGAACCCGGCGTCGATCTTGGTCCACTGGGCGGCGCCGGTCCGGTCGCCGCCCTGGCCGGGCAGCCGGTGGGTGTTCTCCTTCAGCGGCAGAACCCGCGCGTCCTCGCCGGGGTCGGCGGTGATCGGGCGGACCAGGAAGCTGCCGCCCTTGTGGTCGACGCTGAACCACGCACCGTCGGTCGACTCGGCCGGCATGTTGAACCGGATCAGGCCGCCGACCGGCTCGGCGAACACCTTGCCGAGGTCGATCGGGCGGGGCAGGGAGGCCGGGGCCTCGATCGGGAGGGCGTACAACTCGGGAGTGAGCGCGTGTGACGTGGTGAAACCGACGCCCGCGGCCCGGTAGGCGGCGGAGACCACGATCGAGTCGTGGGTGCCCTTGCCCGGCACGGTCGACGACGCCCGCACGGTCAGCTCGTCGACGACGATCACGCCGTCGTGCGGCGCGCCCGGCGGGAGGGTCTGCGGGGCGACCCACTCGCGGTTGAGGTTCTGGAAGGAGTAGCAGACCCTCACCCGCTTCTTGGGCGGCGGGGCCGACACGTTCTGCTCGTCGCCCTTGGTCGTGGCGGTGATGACGGTCTTGCCGGTGTCTTCGGGGGCGACCGACTCGACGATCGTCCAGAAGACGAAGACCCGGCCGAAGGCGTGCACGGGGTGCACCTGTTCGGCCTCGATCTGCACGTCGACGCGCGACCACGGCTCCCAGCTGGCCGACAGGCGCTCGCCGTCGCGGAACTCGGCCTCGCGGAAGTACCACCGGCGCGGTTCGGTGCGGGTGCGGCCGAACAGCACGAGCTGCCGGGTGCCCTCGGCGTCGTCGTCGGCCTTGTAGACGTAGGCGCCGGCGATGGCCAGGCGGCTGACCTCGGTGTACTCGTCGAGGTAGCGCTTGTAGGCGCGCTGCACCGACTCGGGGGTGATCTCGCCCTGAAGGAGGTCGTCCTCCAGTTCCTTGAACGCCGGGGTCTTGGTGTCGCGCAGTTCGGGGCGGAGGTAGTTCTCCGGGTACAGGAAGACCTTCCGGTTGGCCTCCCAGATCCGGTAGTTCTTCAGCCACGTCCACCAGGTGCGCAGCTTCGGCTTGACCTCCTCCTCCGAAGTGAGTTCCTCCAGGTCGAGCAGGTAGCGGTGCAGGTGGAGCTGGGTGGCGGCGATGGCCTCGCGGATGCGGGAGGTGACGCCCTCCCTGCCCATCTCGACGTCGATGAGGGCGTGCTCGTAGATCTGGGCGGCGGTGGCCAGCTCGCGGTGCAGGTGCAGCACCGCCGCGACCAGCGCGTCGCGCTTGAGCACGTTGAGGTCGCCGTGCGCCAGGGGCACGAGAGCCTCGGGCAGCAGCGCCTCCAGGGTGTCGGCGGTCGCGCCGTGGAGCTTCGACGGCCCCGCGCCGGTCTTGGCGGCGACCGCGAACAGGCGGACCAGCTTGAGCAGGAACTCGATCTCGAACCGCTCGTCTTCGACGGGGAACTCGGTGATCAGGCCCGCGTTGCGCTTGGCCCAGCGGAGTTCCTCGACGTCCCAGGGGAAGATCTCGGCCAGCTTCTCGTACGGCTCGGCCGCGCCCTTGGCCAGCAGTTCCGCGAGCCCGCTGTGGCGGCGGGTCAGGTCGGCGAACTCGGTGATCGTGTACACGTCGGAGAGGCGGTAGTCGGCGGCGTCCGACCAGCGGTGCCGGAACAGCTGCGGGAAGGTGCGGTCGATCATGTCGAGGCGGCCCGAGTAGCGCACGTATCGGTCGTCCTTGACGAGGTAGGTGGCCTCGCCCAGGGTGAACGCCCCGGTGACGCCCTCTTCGAAGGTGCGGGGCAGGTCGCCGAAGTCGTCGCGGATCGTACGCGGGAAGCCCTCGTCGGCGTGCTTCAGGTCGGCCGAGGAGTAGCGGACGTACTGGCCGCCCCGGAACGCGTAGAGCTCGCCCTTCGCCGTGACGAACGCCGCGTCGACGGCCGAGCCGTCGGCGAAGTCGTTGCGGATCTTCCCGAACGTCGTGGCGACGTCGCCGAGCACGCCCCCCGCGGTGAATTTGGTCCCCTTGAAGAAGTGGACGACGCCCTCCCGCAGGAACGCGGCGTCGACCCCGTCGCGGAACTCGGGCGGCAGGCCGGTCCAGTCGCTCTCGATCGTGCGCGGGAAGCCCTCGTCGACGTAGAAGTAGTCGGCGCCGGTGTAACGCACGTACTGGTCGCCGGAGAACAGATAGGTGTGCCGGTCGCGGACCAGCGCGGCGTCGACCTTCCGCCGGTCGGCCACGGTGTTGCGGACCCGGCCGAGCAGCCCGAGCGGGTAGGTCGCGGTCAGCGCCGTCGACACCGCGAACACGGTGCTCCCGACGACGAGATGGGCGGTGCGGCCGTTGGCCACCGCCGCCGTCACGGCGCCGTCGAGCACGGCGTCCTCGAACGCCTCGGGCAGCCCGGCGAACGCGGCCTCCCGGCGCAGCTCGACCGAGATGGGCTTCGGATAGCCCGGGTCGGTGTGGCGGTAGTCGGCGCCGGTGTAGCGGACGTACTGGGAGCCGCCGAACAGGTAGGTGTGCCCGCCGAAGACCACGGCGGCGTCGACGCGGGAGCCGAACGGGTTCACCGACCGGCCCCACCGCGACCGGATCTCCTCGGGCGCGGAGAACGCCCGGTCGGCCCAGCGGGTGTAGGTCTCGGTGAAGAAGAAGTACGTCGCCCCGTCGGCCCCGGTGAACGCCGCCCGCAGCCGGTCGCCGGTCGCGACGGAGAAGCCGCGCCACACGCGCTCGATCGGCCGGGGGTAGGACCACAGCCCGGTCGCCTCGCTGAACTGCACGCAGCGCTCCCCGGCGAGCAGCACCATCGTGTCGCCCTCGAAGACCACCGCGTCGGGCATCGGGAACCCGTCGGGCGCCTTCCAGAACGTCTCGTCGGTCAGCGTGGGGTAGCCCGGGTCGGGGGTGGTGTACGCCCCCTCGTCGCCCGAGTAGACGAGGTGCCGCATCATGCCGGAGGCGTCGGGGTGCTCGAACACGTACGTCTTGCCGTCGCGGTAGTAGGCCAGCGTCACGCCGGTCAGCCCGCCCCAGTGGTCGGCGATCGGCTTCGGCTCGCCGTCGATCACGTCGGGCGAGTCGCCGTAGACGACGAACTGGTCGCCGGAGAACAGGTAGGTGCGCCCGTCGCGGCCGACGAACGCGGCGTCGACGGAGTTGTCCTGGTAGATCGTGTTGCGCGGGCGGCCCCACTCCTCGTCGAGGGGGTAGTCCTTGCCGACGGCCGTGCTGAAGCACATCGGGCCCTTGAACAGGTAGACGTTCCCGTCGGCCCCGGTCAGCACGGCGTCGAGGCCGCTCCGGTAGTCGGCCGGGACGGTCCGCAGCGCCAGCGGCCGGGTCTCCGCGCTGAAGGCGGGCCCTTCGAGGGCGTGCTGCCGCCGCCACCCGGCCGAGGTCTGCACCATGACCGACCCGTGGTCGACGTAGGCCGCCGTGATGCCCGGGATCTCGTACGTCCGGGTGAGGGAGTCGGACACCGCGTGCCACCGGTCGCTCCGGAACAGGTAGACGGTCCGCCCGTCGGCGAACGCCGCGTCGACCCCGTCGAGGTCGGCGGTCAGCGCCTTCAGCCGGGGCTCCGACTTCAGCGACGACAGCGCCTTCGGGTAGCCGAACTCGACGCGGTCGTAGTCGTGGTCGCGGTAGCGGACGTACTGCGCGCCGGAGAACAAATAGGTGTAGGTGTGCGTCGACTCGATCCCGTCGGCCTTCTCGGTCAGGTCGACGACCAGCGTCGCGTCGACCCGGCCGGTGCGCTGGATCGTGTTGACGACGTTGCCCCAGAAGTTGGCCGTCGCCGCCGGATAGCGGTCGTCGATCTCGCTGTAGTCGGCGGTGGAGTAGCGCACGTACTCGGGGCCGGAGAAGACGTACGTCTTGCCGTCCTTGCCGACGAAGGCGGCGTCGACCTGCTCGAACGGGATGCTGTCCCACCGGTCGCGCAGCGGCATCGGCTCCGACCACCAGCGGTGGCGGTCGTCGAAGACGGCGAACCGGCCCTCGCTGAACAGGCAGGTCTCGTTGTCGCGGCCGGTGAAGACGGCGTCGATCGTGTCGAACGAGTCGGGCAGGTTCAGCCAGTTCTCGGCCAGCGGCTTCGGGTAGCCCTCGTCGGGCCGGGTGTAGTCGCGGGTGGAGTAGCGGACGTAGAAGGGGGTGTCGTCGCCGTACACCTTGATCCGGTCGCCGACGCGGCGGACGGTCAGCCGGATCCCGCCCTCGGCGGTCACCTCCCACTGCGGGGAAACCCCGGTCACCGGGGCGGTGGCGCCGACGGAGACGCCGTGCGCCTGGAGGCGGCGGCGCAGCGCGGGTGAGCAGTTCCCGTCGGCGAGTTCGGCCTCGTAGTCGGCCGGCAGGTCGAGGATCAGGCCGACCGGGCCGAACAGGTGGGCCGAGCCGTCCATGACGAACGCGGCGTCGACCCGGTCGAGCCCGCCCCAGTCGCCCTCGATCGCCCTCGGGTAGCCGGGGTCGACGACCGAATAGTCGGCCGAGGAGTAGCGGATGTACCGGTCGCCGCTGAACAGGTAGGTCTTCCCGTCGAGGCCGACGAACGCGGCGTCGACCCGGCCGCCGGGCAGCGCCTCGTTCGGCACGCCCCAGACCTCGGCGGTCGGCCGGGGCTGGCCGCCGGGCAGCGCGACGGTCTGGCCGTCTTTGAACAGGTGGACGGTGTCGCCGACCGCGAAGGCCGCCTCGACGGCGCTCTCGAACCTGACCGGCAGGCCCGGCCGCCAGGTCTCGATCCGCTGCGGGTAGCCGTCGGCGACCCGGACCTCGTCGTTCTCGGGGTTGTCGGTGTAGCGGACCACCTGGTTCCCGGCGAACAGCAGGTAGCCCTCGGCGTCGGCGTAGGCGGCGTCGACGCGGGTCGCGCCGTCGAAGGCGTTGCGGACCCGGCCCCACCGTTCGGTGATCGGCTGCTCCTGCCGGCCGTCGAAGGCCCGGTCGCCGGAGAACACGTGGGTGCGGCCGTCGTGGCCGTGGAAGACGGCGTCGACGGCGTCGCGGAACCGTTCGGGGAGCGGGGTGTCGCCCTGCCACCACTCGGCGATCGACCTCGGGAAGCCCTCGTCGGCCACGGTGAACGGGCCGTCGGCCGAGTAGCGCAGATACTGGTCGCCGGTGAACAGGTGGGTGCGGCCCTCGGCGTCGACGTAGGCGCCGTCGATCTTCTTGGGGGCGGTGAAGCCGTTGCGCACCGAACCCCAGGTCTGGGCCTTGGGGGCCCAGCGGGTCTCGCCCTTCGCGCGGGTGAAGGCGTGCGACCTCCCGTCGTCGCCCCGGCCGATCAGCCAGTCGGCGCCGTCGCGGGTGAACGCGGCGTCGATCGCGGTCAGCCGGGAGAACCGGGGCGACAGCTCGGTGAGCGCCTTCGGCCGCTGGCCGGAGAGCTCGTGGCCGGCCGAATACGTCCAGTAGGAGGTGCCCCGGAACAGCAGGATCAGGCCGTCGAGGCCGGTCAGCAGGGCGTCGAACCGGTCGACGCCGCGCGGCAGCGCCAGCGGCTCGGGGAACTTCCCGGCCAGGTCCTGGTCGCGGAAGGCGACGGCGACCTCGTCGACGTCGAGGCCGAGCTTGGCCGCCAGCCGGGCGAACCGCCGCAGCCGCCGGTAGACCCGGCGGAAGTCGGGCCCGGCCGCTCCCTTGACCGCGGGGGCGACCAGCACGTCGAGTGCGCCGGGGGCGACCGCCGCGCCGATGGCCTCGACGACCTGCGAGGACACCCCGAAGACGTCTTGAAGCACGTTGAGCAGCGTGCGGTGCTGGCGGTCGGCGAGGTCGCCGAGGGTGGCGGCGATCTCGCCGATCGCGGCCAGCTGCTCCTTGGCGGTGGCGTGCAGCACGAAGAAGACGTCTTTGGCGTAGTCGTCGACGCCCGGCAGGGTGAAGTCGAGCGCGCTGGTGACCTGCCGGAAGTAGCCGAGCCGGCCCTCGGGGATCGCCAGCGACGGGGTCAGGTGCCCGGCCTCGACCAGCATCTCGACCAGCCGGGGCCGCTCGTCGTCGTCGAAGCCGAGCTCGCTCAGGGCGGTCAGGTCGATCCGGTAGGGCGTCTGCGCCCGGGTCAGCGCCGCGATGCGCTCGAAGACGAGCTCACCGTCTCCGGCGGTGAAGCCCTCGCCCAGGTCGATGGTGCCCTCGGCGTCGTCGAGCTCCGCGCGCAGCTCCTCGTGGATCCGCCCGGCACGGGTGATCGGCCCTTCGAGCCGGGTCACCACGCGGGTCGCCATGGCCCCGTCGGCGAGCGCGGCGAAGTCGTCGGGGGTGAGCAGGTGCATCTCGGCCTTGACGGCGGCCAGCTGGGCCTTGATCGCGTCGAGGACGACCCGCCGGAGCGGATAGAACTCCAGCGCGATCCCGAAGTCGGCGACGTCGAGCACCGCGAGGGCCGCCTTGTCGGTGAAGCACAGGTCGGCGTCGACGAAGCCGTTGAACCGCAGGCTCCGGGCGAGCGAGTCGAACTGCTCGGCGGTCAGCTTGAGCTCGGCGAACGCGGCGCGGTCGAGCTCGATCTCGGCCGCGCGGTACGCCGACACCCGGTCGCGCAGCAGCGCGAGCACGGCCGGAGCGACGTCGTCGAGCACGGCGTTCACCCGGAACTCGGTCACGTTGACCGGCTCGGCGAAGAAGTCGGGGTCGGTGAGGTCGCCCTCGTCGCTGAGATGGCCGTTGTGGATCAGGTTGTCGTAGAGCTCGGCCCGGTCGGCCTCGCCCAGCTCCGGTAGCGCGCCCGCGAGGTCGGAGGGGTAGAAGGCGCCCTGGAGCCCGGCGATCACGGTGAACAGCCCGTCGCGGTGGGCGGCGAAGTCGCCGGCGAGCGTGAGCCGGTCGGGCAGGTCCTCGGTGGCGAGCAGCCCGTCGGGCCGCAGGATCCCCCGGATCACCAGGTTGGCGAAGATCTTGGACGTCAGCCGGTCGGCCAGCCCCAGCCCCTCGAAGTCGCCCTTGGCCAGCACGCCGAGGTCGTCGACCGCGTCGTAGGCGGCGGTGGCGACGGCCGCCGGATCGAGCCGCAGCAGGCGCGGGTCGTGCGGGGAGACCACGCCGTCGCGGCGGGCCGCCAGCGCCTCGTGGATCACCCGCCCGGCCCGTTCGTCGAACCGGTCGGAGACCAACGCCTCGGGCGTCAGCGCCACGGCGGCGAACCCGTCGGCGACCGAGGCGATCACCTCGGCCTGCTCGGCCTCCGACTCCGGCGTGGCCGGTTCGCCGAGGACGCCCGTGAGGTCCTCCCCCGCGAACCCCCACGACCGCATCCACGCCACCACCTCGACGAGCGTCTGGGCCAGCCAGAGCGAGGAGACGGGATCGTCGTCGCGTTCGAGCATCCGGTGGACGTCGGCCGACGAGGGCGCGAGCACCGGCAGCACCGGGAAGGTCGAGTGGCGCTCGATGGCGGGGTCGTTCTCCAGCGCGGTCAGCACCGCGAACAGCTCGGCGACCGACAGCCCGAGGTGCCCGGTCAGCCGGGCGACCCGGTAGAGGACGACGATCGAGGCCCGGCTGATCTCCCGGTCGAACGGGCTCTCCTCCAGCGGCCCGGCGTAGCGGTCGCGGAACCGGCGTACGGTCTCGACCAGCTCCGACTCGGCCAGATCGATGGAACGTGCCAATTCGCGGCGGAACGTCCGGTTCTGCGGGGCGAGGATGTCGCCCGCCGGACGGGGCAGGTCGCCGACCTCAGCGGGGAGGGTGCGGGTGGTGAGCGTCTCGATCAGGTCGAACGGGACGCCGTGGGCGCGGTGGAGGTGGGTGGCGGCGGCCACCGCGCGTAACGTCCCGGCGTCCAGGACCGAGGTGAACGCGCCGACGACCCGGTCGAGGTCGGTGAACGACAGGCCGGTCTTCTTCGCCAGCCGGATGAACCGGTGGGCGCGGTCGAGCCAGGCGTCGGGCACGGCGCCGCCGTCGCGGAGCGTCAGCGTCCGGCCGTCTTCGCCGACCTCGACCACGGCGCCCTGGTGGACGAAGGCGCCGGAGAGGGAACGTTCCAGGTCGGGGTCGCCGTAGAGGAGCTCGGTCAGTTCCGGGCCGGTGAGGGAGGTGGCCTTCATGAAGCGCTCGACATCGTGCAGGACCGTGGACGCCTCGTCGTCGAGCCCGTAGGCCTCGGCCAGCCCGGCCGCGTCGGTGCGCGGGGTGGTGATGACGGCGACGTCGGCATCGGTCAGCCCGAGGTGGTCGCGGGCGACCCGGTCGCGGTCGACCTCGGCGGCGAACAGGCGGTGGAACTCGACGGGGTCGACGCCCAGGTGGCGCAGGTAGGTGGTGAACCTCGCCGCGTCGAGCGAGAACGGCAGCGCGAGCGGGTGCTTGAGCTCCGGCAACCGGTCGTAGGGGCGGTCGCCGACCAGCGCCTCCAGCACCTCGTTGACGATGTCGAGGTAGGGCACGGTCGTGGTGGTGTTCTCCTCGTCGAGCGGGATCCGGCCGATGCCGGGGCGGCGGCTCAGCAGCGAGACCCCGCCGGGGTCGTGCTGGAAGGTCTCCTGCAGGAAGGTCAGCAGGTCGGTCAGATAGGCCGCGGGCGAGTAGACCGAGCGCGCCTCATCTCCCGTCCGCAGATCGAGTTCTCCGAAGAGTCGTTCATAGCTCGGGATCGAAGCATCGCTACGCACGCGGAAGTCCCCTCCATCGACGGCCCCCGAATCGGCCGCCTCATGCTCGCCGATCCGGCAAAGAAGAGCTATCTACCGAAACGGTGACAACTCAGATCACTTCGGTTTGTCTGGTGATGCGAGACTTGGCGACATGAACGTCGTCCGTCCTGATCTCACCCTCGACCAGGCCCGGGAGGTCGCGGACACCTGCTTCGGCGTCCGCGGCGAGATCAGGGAGGTCGGCAGCAACCAGGACCGCAACTACGTCGTCGACGGCCGGTTCCTGCTGAAGGTCGCCAACGCGGGCTACACCGACGCCGAACTCGACGCCCAGGACGCCGCGCTGCTGCACCTCGCCGGCCGGATGAAGGTCCCCGAGCCCCGGCCCGCCGCCGGCGGCGGACACGTGGCCAGGTTCGGCGACGGGCTGCGGGCGCGGCTGCTGACGTTCGTGCCGGGCACGCCCCTGATCGACCACGCCTATCTCGCGCCCGTGGTCGTCGGACGGCTCGGCGACCTGGCCGGCCGGCTCGTGGCCAACCTCGCCGACCTCGACCACCCCGGCCTCGACCGCGTCTCCCAGTGGGACCTGCGCCGGGCCCGGACCGAGATCGACCAGATGATCGGCTCGCTGTCGACCGGCCGCGACCTGGTGCGCCGGGCCGCCGACCAGGCCTGCGACCGGCTGGACGCCCTGGCCGCGGACCTGCGGACGCAGGCGATCCACGGCGACCTCACCGACGACAACGTGGTCTGCTCGATCGGCCCCGACGGGCGTCCGGTCCCCGAGGGCGTGATCGACTTCGGCGACCTCGGGCACGGCTGGATCGTCGGCGAACTCGCGGTGACCTGCGCGTCGCTGCTGCACCATGCGCCGGAACGGCCGCTGGCGATCCTCCCGGCGGTGCGGGCCTTCCAGCGGGTCGTGCCGCTGACCGGCGACGAGCTGGCCGCGCTCTGGCCGGCGATCGTGGCGCGCGCGGCGGTGCTGGTGGTCAGCGGGGTCCACCAGGCGCTGCTGGAGCCCGACAACGACTACGCGACCGAGCGGCAGGACGCCGAGTTCCGCGCCTTCGAGACCGCGCTGAGCCTGCCGTTCGAGGTGGCCGAGGCGGCGTTCCGGGAGACTCCCCCGGCCCGGTTCTTCGCGGCGCCGATCGTGCCGGTGCTGCCGGTGCGGGACCTCTCGGTGACGAGCGATCTGCCGGGCGGGGTGGTGGAGGCGTACACGCCGGAAGAGGGCGTCGCCCATCGGGCCGGCGAACCCCGGCTGACCGAGACCCGGATCCACTCCTTCGACGCGCCCGCGACGGTCCCGCTCGGCGTCGAGTCGCGCCTCCCGGCGGGCACCGCCGTGCACGCCCCCTTCGACGGCGAGGTGCATCTGGGGGTGCTGCGGGGCGCCACCCTCGACCTGCGGCTGAGCGGGGTCGACCTGTGGGAGGGCCCGGTCCGCGCCGGCGACCAGATCGGCGCCGTCTCCGGTCCGGTCTACGCGACCCTCTGCTCGGTACGCGACCTCGAACCCCCGGCCTTCGTCACCCCCGAGGAGTCGGGCGCCTGGCAGGCGGTCTGCCCCGACCCGGGCCCCCTCTTCGGCATCCGCCCGGCCCCCGAACCGGCCCCCTTCTCCCGCGACGCCCTCGCCGACGTCCAGGAGCACTACTACGCCGACCCGCCCCGGATCGAGCGCGGCTGGCGGCAGCACCTCACCGACGTGAACGGCCGTACCTACCTTGACATGGTGAACAACGTCGCGGCGATCGGCCACGCCCACCCGCGCCTCACCGAGGCGGTCTCACGGCAGCTCGCCCTGCTCAACACGAACTCGCGGTTCAACTACCGCGCCATCGCCGAGTTCTCCCGGCGGCTGGCCGACCTGGCCCCCGACCCGCTCGACACGGTGTTCCTGGTCAACAGCGGCTCCGAGGCGGTGGACCTGGCGCTGCGGCTGGTCCAGGTCGCCACCGGCCGCGAGGAGACGCTCTGCGTCGCCGAGGCCTACCACGGCTGGACGATGGCCTCCGACGCCGTCAGCACGTCCACCGCCGACAACCCCAACGCCCTGGCCACCCGCCCGGCCTGGGTCCGCCCGGTCCCGGCCCCGCACCGCGACCCCGACGCCCTCGCCAAGACCCTCGCCGTGATCGGCGAACCGGCGGGCTTCATCGCCGAGGCCTTCTACGGCAACGCGGGCGGCATCCCGCTCCCCGACGGCTACCTCGCGGCCGTCTACTCGGCGGTGCGGGCGAAGGGCGGGCTGTGCGTCGCCGACGAGGTCCAGGTCGGCTACGGCCGCCTCGGCCGTCACTTCTGGGGCTTCGAGCAGCAGGGCGTCGTGCCCGACGTGATCACGATCGCCAAGGCCATGGGCAACGGCCATCCGCTGGGCGCGGTCATCACCACGAGGGAGATCGCCGAGACCTACCGCAGGGTCGGCTACTTCTTCTCCAGCGCCGGGGGCAGCCCGGTCAGCTGCGTCACCGGCATGACCGTGCTCGACGTCATCGAGCAGGAGGGCCTCCAGGCCAACGCCCTCACCGTGGGCGACCGGCTGCGCGACCTGATGGAGACCCTCGCCGAGAAGCACCCGATCATCGGCGCCGTCCACGGCCTCGGTCTCTACATGGGCGTCGAGCTGAACCGGCCCGACGGCTCCCCGGCCACCGAGGAGACCTCGGCGATCTGCGACCGGATGCTGGAGCTCGGCGTGGTCGTGCAGCCGACCGGCGACCACCTGAACATCCTGAAGATCAAGCCGCCGATGGTCCTGTCGGAGGAGAGCGCCGGGTTCTTCGCCGCGGCCCTCGAACGGACCCTGCGCGACGGGTGGTGACCGGTCAGGCTGCGGCGCGCTCGCCCACCGGCCGGCGACGCAGGCGCACGTCCGACACGATCGCCGGCGTGCCGATTCAGCAGGTCACGAAGCTCTTCGAGCACCATGGCCAGATTTCGGCACACCCTCGGCGATGGTCGGTCCGCGGTGACTGGGAGTCCCCGGGTGAGGGCACTGGACGGGTATGAATCCCCGTCGCTGGCGCGCTCTGGCCGTCTGCCTCGTCCCGGCGTTCATGACGCTGCTGGACGTCTCGATCGTCAACGTCGCGCTCCCCGACATCCAGACCGGGATCGGCGCCAGCGACAGCGGGCTTCAGTGGGTGGTCTCCGGATACGCCCTCACCTTCGGCCTCGCCCTCATCCCCGGCGGGCGGCTGGGCGACGCGCGCAGCCGCCGGGCGGTGTTCATGTGGGGGATCGTGCTGTTCACCCTCGCGAGCGCGGCCTGCGGCGCGGCCCAGAACGAGTGGTGGCTGATCATCGCCCGGTTGGTCCAGGGAGCGGCCGGAGCCCTGATGATGCCGCAGGTCAGCGGCTACATCCAGGAGATGTTTCAGGGTTCGGAGCGGGGCCGGGCCTTTGGCTACCTGGGAGCGGTGATCGGCCTGTCGACCGCCGTCGGCCCCTTGCTGGGGGGCGTGCTGATCCAGATCTTCGGCGAGGAGAACGGCTGGCGCTGGGTCTTCTACGTCAACCTGCCGATCGGCCTGCTGTCGCTGCCGTTCGCGATGCGGCTGCTGCCGGCCGAGAACGTGCGCCGCACCCTGAAGGCCGGATTCGACCCCGTCGGCGTCCTGCTGCTGGCCGCCGGGCTGATGCTGGCCCTGCTGCCGTTCCTGCAGGAGCGGCAGTGGCCTGGGGCCTCGAAGTGGCTGCTCGTCCCGGCCGGGGCGGCCGTGCTGGCCGGGTTCGTGCGGTGGGAGCTGCGGGCGGGCCGGCGGATCGAACCGCTGGTGCACATGGACCTGTTCCGGTCGCGGTCGTTCACGCTCGGCGGGCTGATCGGCGTGCTCTACTTCGCCGGGTTCACCGCGATCTTCTTCGTGTTCACCCTGTTCCTGCAGAACGGCCTGCAGTACTCGGCGCTGATGGCCGGGCTCGCCTCGGTGCCGTTCGCGATCGGCTCGGGCATCGCCGCCGGGTTCAGCGGGCGGCTGGTCCACCGCTACGGCCGGGCGCTGGTCGCGTGGGGGCTGCTCATCGTGGCCGTCGGGTTCGTGGCCACGATGCTGGCCGTGCACGAGGTGCCGGGCCGGCACGCCGGATGGGCGGCGGCCGGGCCGCTGCTGCTGTCGGGCATCGGCAGCGGGCTCGTCATCTCGCCCAACCAGACCCTCACGCTCAGCCGCGTGCCGGTCAGGCGGGCGGGCAGCGCGGGGGGCGTGCTGCAGACCTGGCAGCGGATCGGGTCGGCGGCCGGGATCGCGGCCGTCGGCGCGGTCTACTTCACCCACCTGGCGACCTCGCGCGGCGACTGGGCGGAGAGCTTCCAGGTCGCCATGCTCACCTCGGCCGCCTTCGTGGTGGCCGCGCTGCTGGTCGCCCTCTACGACCTGTTCGGGCCCGGCCGGTAGGTCAGCTCGACGACGCCCTGGCCGAACGGCCGGGTCTCGATCAGCCGCAGGTCCATCGTGAGGTCGGGCGGGAACAGCGGGGTGCCGCCGCCGACCACGACCGGGTTCAGGTAGAGCCGGTATTCGTCGATCAGGCCGTGGCGCATGAACTGCGCCGTCAGGTTCGCCCCGCCGAGCGCCATGTCGGCCCCCGAGGTGGCCTTGAGCTCCCTGACCCACTCCGGGTCGAACTCCCGCACCACCTCGGTGTTCCAGCGGTCCTCCTGCAACGTGCGGGAGAAGACGTACTTCTTCTTGGAGAGCCAGATCTCGGCGAAGTCGGCGATCTCCCGGGAGGCCGCCGGGTCCTCGCCGGCGGTCGGCCAGTAGTCGGCCATCAGCTGGTGGGTGACCCGCCCGTCGATGAAGGCGCTCAGCGGAGCGAGCAGGTCGTTGAGGTGGCGGTGCAGCTCGGCGTCGACACGGTGCCAGGAGATGTCCCGGCCGGGCCCCTCCATGTAACCGTCGAGCGACACCGCCGTCGTGATCATGATCTTCCGCATTCCACCAGGCTAGCTAGTGGGTCGCGTCGAGCGCCGCCCGCTGCTCGGGCGTCAGCTCCAGGTCGACGGCCGCCAGGTTCTCCTCCAGCTGCGCCACCGACGAGGCGCCCGCCAGCGGGACGATCGGCACCTCGTGGCCCATCTGCCAGGCCAGCACGACCTGGTTGACCGTCGCCCCCGTCTCGGCGGCGATCTCACGGACCTTCGCCAGGCGGGCGTCCACGCCGGGGTGCCGGAAGTCGGGCGGGAACTCCTTGTCGGTCCGCGTGTAGCGGCCCGACAGCAGCGGCGAGTAGGCCACCAGCACGAGCTCCCGCTCTTCCCTCAGGTACGTCAGCAGGTCGGGCCCCGCCGTCCCGAGGTTGCCGTCGCGGAACAGCGCGTCGGGCATGTCCAGCCGGGGGCGCAGGTAGCTGTGCGCGTACTGGAGGATCTCGTAGCCGGGAAGCCCCCGCTGCTTCGCCAGGGCGCGGGCCCGCTCGACCCGCCAGGCGGCGTGGTTGCTGACGCCGAGCATGCCGACCAGGCCCTCGGCGACCAGGGCGGCGAAGCCCTCGACGGTCTCCTCGACCGGGGTGCGGGGGTCCTCGATGTGCGAGTAGAGGACGTCGATCCGGTCGAGGCCCATCCGCTCCATGCTGCGCTCGGCCGACTCGCGGATGACCTTCGCCGACAGCCCCTCGGCGTTGTCGGTGTAGCTCGTGCCGGGGGCCAGCGGCCGGCCGCCGACCTTGGTGGCGATCACGATCTCGCGGCCGACCCCCCGCGACCTACGCCAGCGGCCGAGCAGTTCCTCGCTGTGGCCGCCCTGGCTCCCGTCGGTCCAGAAGGCGTAGTTGCCCGAGGTGTCGATGAAGGTGCCGCCCGCCTCCACGAACCGGTCGAGGATCGCGAAGCTGGTCGCCTCGTCGGTCACCGAGCCGAACAGCATCGCCCCCAGCGACAGCACGCTCACCTCGCGCCGGGTCGCGGGCGTGGTGCCGATCGTGCGGTATCTCATGTGTTCCTCCCGTCGTCGCGACCGAGTCTGCGTGCTGGACCGCGCTCCAGGTCAAGCGGTACATCACGACAAATACGGAAATGTCGGGACGGGCAATTCCCGGAACTCCAACGTATTCGTCACAGGAAGACAACCTTTCCCCTATTCACGGCATCCTGTGGCGTGTTCCCTCGTCATTTCGGAGTGCCAATGCCCCGCGTCGCCGTCGCAATTTCCGTCATATTAGTCATGTCGGGCCTGGGGTTATACGTCCTGTTTTGGGCAGATAACCGGACACCATGCGAAGCCGCCGTCGAAATCGTCGCCCAAGTTCAGGAGATTGATCCGAAAAGTCCGAATCTCGCCGCCACGCTCACCGTTATCGACGGTCTGGTGGCCGGCCGCCTCGACGACGTCTCGGATCGCGCGAACCCCGTGCTCACCGCCGATCTGACGCGTCTGCGCTCGGCGCTGCGGGGGGTCACCGTCGAGGATTTGAGCGATCCGACCAGCGAAGTCCGCGAGGCGATGACGAACGTCCTCTCATGTCAGAACGTCGGCGCTTTTCCTGCGCAATAGAAAGTCGTTTACGTTAGTTAGCTATGTCCAGCTTTTCGCTTTTTGGTGCACCGGGCACCCTACTCAGCATTACGGAATCAATTCAGATGCCGTAATTCGGATGCACGTACCAAAGAGCATGGACTGACATGACTTTTCAGGATAAAGGGCGCGAGTTCGGTCGTCGCGCCGTCCGCGGCGCCAAGGCGCTCGCCGTCGCTGTGGCGGCGAGCAGCCTGGTTCTCACCGGTGCCACCGGCGTCAGCGCCAGCAGCTCGGCCGTCGCCGGCGCGAGCATGCTGAGCGACAACATCGGCGCGATCGGCTGGAAGTTCAACGAGAAGCGGCCGCTGAAGCGCGTCAAGATCAAGGTGATCAAGCGCTTCCGCCACCACCACCACCGTCACCACCGCTTCTTCCACCGTCACCACCGCCAGCACTTCGTCCACCGCTCCCACCACCACTGTGACCACGGGCACCACGGTCACCACGGCTGGGACGGCGACCACGGCCACCACGGCGGCTGGGACGACGAGGGCTGGGGCGCTACCGGTGGCTGGGGCGGCGACGGCGACTGGGGCCACGGCCACCACGACCGCTGCAACCACCACCACCACGTGCACGAGCGGCACCACCACCGCCGCGACCACCACCGCTTCGAAGAGCACCACAAGCACCACAAGAAGAAGCACCGCCACCACCACGAAGAGGAAGAGCACCACGGCCACCACGACCACGGCCACCACGACCACGGCGACCACGGTCACCACGACCGCGGCCACCACGGCCACCACGACCGCGGCTGGGACGACAACAACGACCGCGGCTGGGACGACAACAACGACCAGGGCGGCTGGGACAACAACGACCAGGGCGGCTGGGACAACCAGCAGCAGGGCGGCTGGGACAACCAGCAGGGCGGCTGGGACAACCAGCAGCAGCCGCAGCAGCCGCAGGTCGCCACGCCGCAGGGTCCGCAGGGTGAGCAGGGCGCTCAGGTGCCCGGCGCGCAGCAGGGGGCCCAAAACCCTAACGTGCCCGTCAACTCAACGGCCCCCATGCGGGCACAGAGTGTGGCGGGGTGGCACGACGACCCGCGTTGGAAGAAGCCCATCATCATCCGTGGCCCGCGTGGTCCGATGGGCCCGCGTGGCCCGATGGGACCGCGTGGCCCCTTCGGACCTCAGGGACCGCAGGGACCGCAGGGACCGGCGGGCGGCCCTGCTGGGCCGCAGGGACCCCAGGGCCCCGCGGGCCCGGCTGGACCCCAGGGCCCCGCGGGGACTGGCACCCAGGGCCCGGCTGGCCCCGAAGGCCCGGCTGGACCCCAGGGTCCGGTCGGTCCCCAGGGTCCGATCGGTAGCACGGGTCTGATCGGCCCGGTTGGTCCGGTCGGCCCCGCGGGTGCGCCTGGCACGCCCGGTGCGCAGGGCCCGGCGGGTCCTGTGGGCCCGGCAGGCCCCGCGGGTGGGCTCGGCCCGGTGGGCCCGGCTGGACCCGTGGGTCCGGCCGGCCCGGAGGGTGGCATCGGCCCGGTTGGACCGCAGGGTCCGGCGGGTACGCCCGGTGCGACCGGCCCGGCCGGTCCGGCGGGCGTCCAGGGTCCGGTTGGACCCGCGGGTCCGGGTGGTCCGGCGGGTACGCCCGGTGCGGTCGGCCCGGTTGGCCCGGCCGGCCCTGTCGGCCCTGTCGGCCCGGTTGGTCCGGCGGGTGCCCCGGGTCTGGTTGGTCCGGAGGGGCCGACCGGCCCGGCCGGTCCGACGGGCGCCCAGGGCCCGGCTGGGCCCGTGGGTCCGGTTGGTCCGGCGGGTACGCCCGGTGCCACTGGTGCGACCGGTGCGACTGGTGCGACCGGTCCTGCCGGTCCTGCCGGTCCGGCCGGCCCGGTGGGTCCGCAGGGTCCGCCTGGACCTGGCGCGGGAACGTCTGTGTCGCTGTCTCCGCTCCTGCTGGACACCCTGCAGGTCTCGGTCCGGCCCAACGGCGAGACGTGGATTCGCGACCCGCGGACGACGCCGATGTGGCACAACCTGTCCACGCTGCTCGGCTACCCGGCCGATGTGCAGTCGGTATCGTCCGAGATCATCATCGATCTCGCGGGGGTTCCGTCCCTGCACGTCTCGGTTCAGACCACCTCCGGTGGCATCCACCGGACGGTCTGCCAGGTGGGTGTGCCCATTCCCGGCGGCTTCCTGGCCCCGGGCCAGCTGCTCGGTCCGGCGGCCTACCCGAACAACTGCACCGACTGGGTCAACCAGACGCCTCCGTTCCGCGTGGCCACCTGAGTCTCCGACTCGGGCTCCATGAGAGCTGACGGCTGAGCGAGCCGCGGGCGGCCGAAGGCCGACCGTGGCTCGCGCTGGGAATCTGCCTCCAGTGGCAGTCAGAGGGCCGCGTATCCCTTAGGGGATGCGCGGCCCTTCTGCGTACCCGGAACCTTCCACTAACATCGGGTGATTTCTGTCGCCTTCGGGGGGTTTCGGGTGTCTTACACGGCTACGCGCTGGGCCTGCTACACCGGCTACGTCACCCAGGCCATCGTCAACAACCTGGCCCCCCTGCTGTTCATCGTGTTCCAGACCGCCTACGGGCTGCCGCTGGAAATGCTCGGACGTCTGGTGCTGCTCAACTTCGGCGCCCAGCTGCTGACCGACATCATCGCCGTGCGCTACGTCGACCGGCTCGGCTACCGGGGGCCGCTCGTGCTGGCTCATGTGATGTCGGCGGCCGGGCTGGTGCTGCTCGCGGTGGCGCCGTTCGTCGCGCCGACGCCGTACATCGGGCTGTGCGTCGCGGTGGTCGTCTACGCCATCGGCGGCGGGCTGCTGGAGGTGCTGGTCAGCCCGGTCGTGGACGCGCTGCCCGCGCCGCAGGAGGGCAAGGCGGCGGCGATGAGCCTGCTGCACTCGTTCTACTGCTGGGGGCAGGTGGCGGTGGTCGCCGGGTCGACCCTGCTGCTGGCCGGGATCGGCCGCGAGGCCTGGTACGTGCTGCCGCTGATCTGGGCGCTGGTGCCGCTGGCGAACCTGGTCGCGTTCCTGCGGGTGCCGATGCCCGAGACCGTGCCCGACGCGCACCGGACCTCGCTCATCTCGCTGTTCCGCACGCCCGCGTTCATCGCGGCGATGGTGCTGATGCTGGCGGCGGGCGCCTCGGAGCTGACGATGTCGCAGTGGTCGTCGCTGTTCGCCGAAGAAGGGCTCGGGGCGTCGAAGGTCTGGGGCGACCTGGCCGGGCCGTGCCTGTTCGCGGTGCTGATGGGCATCGGGCGCATCGTCTACGGACTGTTCGGGGAGAAGATCCCCCTGGTGCCGGCGATGGTCTTCTCGGGCGCCCTGGCGACGCTCTGCTACCTGCTCGCCAGCCTGTCGTCCAACCCCGTGCTGGCCTTCGCGGGCTGCGCCCTGTGCGGGTTCGCGGTGAGCCTCCTGTGGCCCGGCACCTTCAGCCTCGCGTCGGCCCGGTTCCCCCTCGGCGGGGCGGCGATGTTCGGGGTGCTGGCGGTCTTCGGCGACCTCGGCGCGGCGGTCGGACCGTGGACCACGGGGGCCGTCGCCGACGCGACCGGGGGTGGGCTGAGCACCGGGCTCCTGGCCGGAATCGCCTTCCCGGTGCTGGTCGTCGTGGTGTCTCTCGCGTACGGCGCCATGGCTCACAAGTCGGTTCAGCGCATGTGACCGTACCGTGACGAGGCGGACTCTTGACGCTCGTCTATGTTAGCGCTCACAGTCGACACGGCAGACCAAGCTTCACTCTGATTCCCGGCCGGGCAAATTGTGTGAGCGCTAACAAATACGGAAGGGACTTGGCCTTGTTCAAGAAGATCATGGCTCTGGTGGCGGTCGGCGTGCTCGCGACCGCGTGCGGCAGTGGCGGCGAAACGACGGCCGAAGGCGGCGCTCCCGCCAGCGGTGGCGGCGACTCGACGATCACCATGGGCTTCGCCCAGGTGGGCGCCGAGAGTGGCTGGCGTACCGCCAACACCAAGTCGGTGCAGGAGTCGGCCAAGGCGGCCGGGATCGACCTCAAGTTCTCCGACGCGCAGCAGAAGCAGGAGAACCAGATCAAGGCGATCCGTTCGTACATCCAGCAGAAGGTCGACGTCATCGCCTTCTCGCCGGTGGTCGAGTCGGGCTGGGACACGGTCCTCCAGGAGGCCAAGGCGGCCAACATCCCGGTCATCCTGACCGACCGCGCCGTCGACTCCCCCGACAAGACGCTGTACAAGACCTTCCTCGGGTCCGACTTCGTCGAAGAGGGCAAGAAGGCCGGCCAGTGGCTGGTCGAGCAGTACGCCTCCGAGACCGGCGACGTGAACATCGTCGAACTCCAGGGCACCACCGGCTCGGCCCCCGCCAACGACCGCAAGGCCGGTTTCGCCGAGGTCATCGGCGCCGACCCCAAGTTCAAGGTGATCGCCTCCCAGAGCGGCGACTTCACCCGCGCCAAGGGCAAGGAGGTCATGGACGCCTTCCTGAAGGCCAACCCGGACATCGACGTGCTCTACGCGCACAACGACGACATGGGCCTGGGCGCCATCGAGGCGATCGAGGGCGCGGGCAAGGTGCCCGGCAAGGACATCAAGATCATCACGGTCGACGCCGTCAAGGACGGCATGCAGGCGCTCGCCGACGGAAAGATCAACTACATCGTCGAGTGTTCCCCGCTGCTCGGCCCGCAGCTGATGGACCTGGCCAAGAAGGTCCTCGCCGGTGAGACCGTACCCGACCGGGTCGTCACCGAGGAGACCACCTTCACCCAGGAGCAGGCCAAGCAGGCCCTGCCGACCCGCCAGTACTAGGAGCCGGGGGCCGTCCCGCCCTGAGATCGGGGCGGCCCCTTTTCCAATCGAAGGAATGCGCATGGCTGAAGCGATCCTGCGGATGACCGGGATCGGCAAGGAGTTCCCGGGTGTCCGGGCCCTGGACGGCGTGGACTTCCGGCTGCTGCCCGGCGAGGTGCACGCCCTCATGGGCGAGAACGGGGCCGGGAAGTCGACCCTCATCAAGGTCCTGACCGGGGTCTACTCGATCGACAGCGGAGAGATCGAGCTGGCCGGTGACCGAGTGGCCTTCGCCGGCCCGCTGGAGGCCCAGAAGGCCGGAATCAGCACGGTCTACCAAGAGGTCAACCTCTGCCGGAACCTGTCGGTCGCCGAGAACGTCTTCATCGGCCGCGAACCCCGGAAGTTCGGCCGCATCAAATGGGGCGAGATGCGGCGCCGGACGACCGCCCTGCTCAGGCAGCTCGACCTGCCGATCGACGTCTCCAAGCCGCTGAGCCACTACTCGCTGGCGATCCAGCAGATGGTGGCCATCGCCAGGGCCATCGACATCGACGCCCGGGTGCTGATCCTCGACGAGCCGACCTCCTCCCTCGACGCCGGCGAGGTCGCGCAGCTCTTCCGGGTGATGCGCCGCCTGAAGGAGCAGGGCATCGCGATCCTGTTCGTGTCGCACTTCCTCGACCAGATCTACGAGATCGCCGACCGCATGACGATCCTGCGCAACGGCCGTCTCGTCGGCGAGTACGTCACCGCCGAACTCCCCCAGGTCGAACTGGTCGGCAAGATGATCGGCCGCGAGCTGGCCGAGCTGGAACGCCTCGACGAACGGCCCCCCGCCCGCACCTCCGACCCGCTCGTGGAGGCCACCGATCTCGGCGGCCGGGTGGCGCCCTTCTCGCTGACCATCCACGAGGGCGAGGTCGTGGGCCTGGCCGGGCTGCTCGGCTCGGGCCGCACCGAGATCGCCCGGCTGCTGTTCGGCGCCGACCACGCCGCGTCCGGCACCCTGCGCATCGGCGGCGACCAGGTCACCCTGCGCACCCCGCGCGGCGCGATGGCCCGGGGGGTGGCGTTCTGCTCGGAGAACCGGCGCGAAGAGGGCCTGGTCCCGGAGCTGACCGTACGGGAGAACCTCATCCTGGCACTGCAGGCCCGGCGCGGCTGGAGCCGCCCGGTGCCCCGCAAGAAGCAGGACGAGCTGGTCGCCAAGTACATCAAGGCGCTGAACATCCGCCCGGACAACCCGGAGATGCTCATCAGGAACCTGTCCGGCGGCAACCAGCAGAAGGTGCTGCTGGCCCGCTGGCTCATCCTCGAACCGCGCCTGCTCATCCTCGACGAACCCACCCGGGGCATCGACGTCGGCGCCAAGGCCGAGATCCAGAAGCTGGTCGTCGAGCTCTCCGACGGCGGCATGGCGGTCCTGTTCATCTCCGCCGAACTCGACGAGGTGCTGCGCCTCAGCCACAAGGTCGCCGTGCTCCGCGACCGGCGGCTGGTCGCCGAGCTGCCCAACGACGACACCCTGACGACGGACGTGCTCATGGAGACCATCGCGAGCGGGGGAGCCAAATGAAGCGCCTCGCCTGGCCGGCGGGCATACTGGCCGCCCTCCTCCTGGTCAACCTGATCTTCACCGACCACTTCTTCCAGATCGAGATCAAGGACGGCCACCTCTACGGCAGCCTGATCGACATCTTCCGCTTCGGCGCCCCGCTCATCCTGGTGGCGCTCGGCATGACGCTGGTCATCGCGACCCGGGGCATCGACCTGTCGGTCGGCTCGGTGGTGGCGATCACCGGCGCGATGGCCTGTCTGGAGATCAGCACCCTCTCGTCGCAGGACTCGATCGGCGGCGTCCTGGGCGCCATCGGCATCGCGCTCGGGCTGGCCGTCGCGCTCGGCGTCGGCAACGGCTTCCTCGTCGCCATCGTCGGCATTCAGCCGATCATCGCGACGCTGATCCTGATGGTCGCCGGGCGCGGCCTGGCCCAGCTCATCACCGACGGCCAGATCATCACGATCAACAGCGACCCCTACAAGCTCATCGGCGGCGGCTACTGGCTGACCCTGCCGTTCAGCATCATCATCGTGGCCGTCGTGCTCGCGCTGATGGCGTTCGTCACCCGGCGGCTGGCCCTCGGCCTGCTGATCGAGTCGGTCGGCGGCAACGCCGAGGCGAGCCGCCTGTCGGGCATCCGGTCCCACGGCCTGCTGATCGTCGTGTACGCCTTCTGCGCCCTCTGCGCCGGCGTCGCCGGCCTGATGATCAGCTCCAACGTGTCCAGCGCCGACGGCAACAACGCCGGCCTGTGGATCGAACTCGACGCCATCCTCGCCGTCGTCATCGGCGGCACCTCGCTGGCCGGCGGCCGGTTCTCCCTCGGCGGCACGGTCCTGGGCGCCCTCATCATCCAGACCCTGACCACGACGATCTACTCCATCGGCGTGCCGCCGGAGACGACGCTGCTGTTCAAGGCGCTCGTCGTGACGATCGTCTGCCTGCTCCAGTCGCCGGCGTTCCGGGCCAAGGTCTTCCGATCCCGTAGAAAACCGGCCCCGCCGACGGTGCCCGCCGGGGAGAAAGTGACGGTCCGCACGTGAAAACCCTGGCACTCCCGCGCCAGTTGCCCGGCCGGCTGCCGCGCAACTACCTGCCCGTCCTGGTCACCGGGGCGCTGTTCATCGCGATGTTCACGGCGGGCGGCATCCGCTACGAGGGCTTCGCGACCGGCCAGATCATCCTGAACGTCTTCATCGACAACGCGTTCCTGCTGGTCGTGGCCGTCGGCATGACCTTCGTCATCCTCACGGGGGGCATCGACCTGTCGGTCGGCTCGGTGGTGGCGCTGACCACGATGATCGCGGCCTCCCTGCTGCCGTCGACACCGTCCTTCCTGGTGATCCTGCTGGTCCTGGCGATCGGCGGGGTGCTGGGCGCGGCGATGGGCGCGATCATCCACTACTTCGAGATCCAGCCGTTCATCGTGACCCTCGCCGGGATGTTCCTGGCCCGTGGCCTGTGCTACACGATCGGCACCGACTCGATCCCGATCAGCGACCCCACCTTCACGGCCATCGCGCAGACGCGGATCGACCTGGCCCCCGAGCTGTGGATCTCCCCCACGGTGCTGATCGCGCTGGCGGTGGTGCTCGTGGCGACGTACACGCTGCACTACACGCGGCTGGGGAGGAACGTCTACGCGGTCGGCGGCAACGAGCAGTCGGCGCTGCTCATGGGCCTTCCGGTGGCCCGGACCAAGATCGCCGTCTACACCATCAGCGGCCTGTGCTCCGCCCTCGGCGGCCTGCTGCTCTCGTTCTACATGCTCTCGGGCTACGGCCTGCACGCCGTCGGCATGGAGCTCGACGCCATCGCGGCGGTCGTCATCGGCGGCACACTGCTGACCGGCGGTTCGGGCTACCTGCTCGGGACGGTTCTCGGTGTGCTCGTGCTCGGGCTGATCCAGACGGTCATCAGCTTCGAGGGCACCCTCAGCTCGTGGTGGACCAAGATCGTCATCGGTCTCCTGCTCCTGGTCTTCATCCTTCTCCAGCGCCTCATTGTGACGACAGGAGTCTCGCGTGAACGATGACAGTTATGTGGTGGGAGTCGACTACGGCACCCTTTCCGGCCGGGCCGTGGTGGTCCGCGTCCGGGACGGCGCCGAACTCGGCTCCGCCGTCCATGAATACGCCCGGGGGGTGATCTCCGGACCTACCCCCGACTGGGCGCTGCAATCGCCCGACGACTGGCGCGACGTGCTGCGCATCGCCGTGCCCAAGGCGATCGAGTCGGCCGGGGTGGCGCCGTCGGAGGTGATCGGCATCGCCACCGACTTCACCGCCTGCACCATCCTGCCCGCCCTGGCCGACGGAACCCCGCTCAGCGACCGGTTCCCCGACCGGCCGCACGCCTGGCCCAAGCTGTGGAAGCACCACGCG
Organism: Herbidospora galbida; assembly: GCF_005233835.1. Lineage (GTDB taxonomy): Bacteria > Actinomycetota > Actinomycetes > Streptosporangiales > Streptosporangiaceae > Herbidospora > Herbidospora galbida. Next base: position 211,169 of record NZ_SZQA01000006.1, read on the forward strand.
GCGCAGGCCCACGCCGACCGGATCAACGAGCTGGCCGCCGCCAGGAACGAGCCGTGGCTGCCCCGCTACGGCGGGAAGATCTCCTCGGAGTGGGCGTTCGCCAAGGGCCTCCAGCTGCTCGAAGAGGACCCGGAGCTCTACGCGCTGGCCGACCGCTGGATCGAGGCGGCCGACTGGATCATCTGGGAGCTCAGCGGCGTCGAGACGCGCAACGTCTGCACCGCCGGCTACAAGGCGATCTACCAGGACGGCGCCTACCCCTCTGAGGAGTTCCTGGCGGCGCTGAACCCTGAGTTCACCGGTTTCACCGCCAAGCTCGGCGCCGAACTGGCGCCGCTGGGCGGACGGGCCGGGTCGCTGTCGGCCAAGGGCGCCGAGTGGACCGGGCTGCCCGAGGGCATCGCGGTCGCGGTCGGCAACGTCGACGCCCACGTGACGGCCGCGGCGGCCGACGCCGTGCGGCCGGGCCAGATGGTCGCGATCATGGGCACCTCGACGTGCCTGGTCATGAACGGCGAGACCCTGGCCGAGGTGCCGGGCATGTGCGGCGTCGTACGAGACGGGATCGTTCCAGGGCTGTGGGGCTACGAGGCCGGGCAGTCGGCCGTCGGCGACATCTTCGCCTGGTTCGTCGACAACAACGTGCCCGCCTCCTACGTGGCCGACGCCGCCGCGGCGGGCGTGTCCGTCCACGAACATCTGACGTCTCTGGCGGCCGGGCAGGCCGTCGGCGCGCACGGACTGGTCGCACTCGACTGGTTCGGCGGCAACCGGTCGGTACTCGTCGACCACGATCTTTCGGGAGTGGTCGTGGGTCAGACGTTGTCCACCAAGCCGGAGGACGTCTACCGGGCGTTGCTGGAGTCGACCGCGTTCGGCTGCCGGGTCATCGTGGAGACCTTCGAGGCCTCCGGCGTGCCGGTCGACGAACTCGTGGTCGCGGGCGGCCTGCTGAAGAACGCGTTCCTCATGCAGACCTACGCCGACGTGCTGCGCAAGCCGCTGTCGGTGATCGACTCCGACCAGGGACCGGCGCTGGGCTCGGCCATCCACGCCGCCGTGGCGGCCGGGGCCTACCCCGACATCCCCTCTGCGGCGGCGGCGATGGGCAAGCGGATCGCGGGGGCGTACACCCCCGATCCCGAGCGGGCCGCCGCCTACGACCGGCTCTACGCCGAATACCGCACCCTGCACGACCACTTCGCCGACGGGGCCGTGCTCCACCGGCTGCGCGCGATCCGGAACGAGGCGTCCAAGTGAAGAAGACCGTCTGCGCCCTGCATTCGGAGCTGGTCCGTTACGGCCTGGTCGCCTGGACGGCGGGCAACGTCTCGGGCCGGATCCCGGGCGAGGACCTGTTCGTCATCAAGCCCAGCGGCGTCTCCTACGACGACCTGACCCCCGACACGATGGTCGTCTGCGACCTCGACGGCAACCTGGTCGAGGGCGACTACGCGCCCTCCAGCGACACCGCCGCGCACGCCTACATCTACCGGCACATGCCCGAGGTCGGCGGCGTCGTCCACACCCACTCGACCTACGCCTCCGCCTGGGCCGCCCGCGGTGAGGCGATCCCGTGCGTCCTGACGGCGATGGCCGACGAGTTCGGCGGAGAGATCCCCATCGGCCCGTTCGCCCTGATCGGCGGCGACGACATCGGCCGGGGCCTCGTGGACACCCTGAAGGGCCACCGCTCCCCGGCGGTCCTGATGCAGAACCACGGTGTCTTCACGATCGGCGCGACCCCCAAAGCCGCCGTGAAGGCGGCCGTGATGTGCGAGGACGTCGCCCGGACCGTGCACGTCGCCCGCCAGCTCGGCTCCGTCATCCCCATCGAGCCGAAACACATCGACGCTCTGTACGACCGCTACCAGAACGTCTACGGACAGAGGAGTTCCAAGTGAAACTGTGGTTCCTGACCGGCAGCCAGTCCCTCTACGGAGACGAGACTCTGGCCCAGGTCGCCGACCAGTCGCGGGCGATCGCGACGGAGTTGGGCCACGCCCTGCCGTTCGAACTGGAGTGGAAGCCGGTCCTCCTCGACGCGACGTCCATCCGCAACGTGATGCTCGCCGCGAACGCCGACGACGAGTGCGGCGGCGTCATCGCCTGGATGCACACCTTCTCCCCCGCGAAGATGTGGATCGCCGGCCTGGACGCCCTGCGCAAGCCGCTGCTGCACCTGCACACGCAGGCCAACCGCGAGCTGCCGTGGGCGACCATCGACATGGACTTCATGAACCTGAACCAGGCCGCCCACGGCGACCGTGAGTTCGGCTACGTGCAGTCGCGCCTGGGGGTGGCCCGCAAGACCGTGACCGGTCACGTCTCCGACCCGGCGGTGGCCGAGCGGATCTCGGCGTGGGCGCGCGCGGCGGCCGGCCGGGCCGAGGTCGGCTCGCTGAAGCTGGCCCGTTTCGGCGACAACATGCGCGACGTGGCGGTGACCGAGGGCGACAAGGTCGAGGCGCAGCTCCGCTTCGGCGTGTCGGTCAACACCTACGGCGTGAACGACCTGGTCGCGGTGGTCGACGCCCAGGCCGACGCCGACGTGACGGCCCTGGTGAAGGAGTACGAGGAGCTCTACGACGTCGCCGCCGAACTGCGCAGCGAGGGCGCCCGGCACGAGTCGCTGCGCTACGCCGCCCGGATCGAGCTCGGCCTGCGCACCTTCCTGACCGAGGGCGGCTTCAAGGCGTTCACCACCAACTTCGAGGACCTCGGCGGCCTGCGCCAGCTCCCCGGCCTGGCGGTGCAGCGCCTGATGGCCGACGGCTACGGCTTCGGCGGCGAGGGCGACTGGAAGACCTCGGTCCTGCTCAGGACTCTGAAGGCGATGGTGCCCGGGGGCGGCACCTCGTTCATGGAGGACTACACCTACCACCTGACGCCGAACGAGGAGCTCATCCTCGGCGCGCACATGCTGGAGGTCTGCCCGAGCATCGCCGCGGGGAAGCCGTCGTGCGAGATCCACCCCCTCGGCATCGGCGGCCGGGAGGACCCGGTCCGCCTGGTCTTCGACGCGGCCCCCGGCCCGGCGGTCGTCATCGGCCTGGCCGACATGGGCGAGCGCTTCCGCCTGATCGCCAACGAGATCGACGTGGTCGAGCCGCTGGAGGCCCTGCCCAACCTCCCGGTCGCCCGCGCGGTCTGGAAGCCCCGCCCCGACCTGCGCACCTCCTCGGAGTCGTGGCTGTCCGCCGGAGCGCCGCACCACACGGTGCTGTCGGCGGCGGTGGGCGCGGAGGAGCTGCACGACTTCGCCGACATGCTCGGCGTCGAGCTCCTCCTGATCGACGCGAACACCACCACCCGCCAGTTCGCCAAGGAACTGCGCTGGAACCAGGCCTACTACCGCCTGTCGCAGGGATTCTGACGCCCCGGCCGCCAGGTCGACGGTCACCCGTCGGCCTGGCGGCTTAGGTTGGGGGCATGCTGCTCCGCGAGCTGGAATATCTCGTCGCGCTGGCCCGCGAGCGCCACTTCGCCCGCGCCGCCGAGGCGTGCCACGTCTCCCAGCCCTCTCTGTCGGCCGGCATCCGCCGCCTCGAGACCGACCTCGACGTCACCCTGGTCAGAAGGGGCCGCCGGTTCACCGGCCTGACCGAGGAGGGCGAGCGGGTGCTCCTGTGGGCCCACCGCATCCTCGCCGACCTCGACGGCATGCGCGACGACCTCGGCCAGATGCGGGCCGGCGTCTCCGGCACGCTCCGCCTCGGCGCCATTCCCACCGCTCTCGCGGCCGCGTCACTGCTCACCACCCCCTTCTGTGTACGCCACCCGCACGCCCGCATCTCCCTCGGCAGCCTGTCGTCCCGGGAGATCCACCGCCGGCTGACCGACTTCGAGATCGACGCCGCCCTCACCTACCTCGACGGCGAGGACGGCGAGCGCGCCATCCCGCTCTACGAGGAGCGCTACCTGCTGCTCACCCCCGACGACGGCGACCTGGCCGACCGCCCGAGGGCCCGCTGGACGGAGGTGGCGGCGCTGCCGCTCTGCCTGCTCGGCCAGGAGATGCGCAACCGCCGCATCCTCGACGAGCTGTTCCACGACGCCGGGGCGGCGGTGGTCCCGGCGATCGAGACCGACAGCGTGTCGGCGCTGTTCGCGCACGTCGCCACCCACCGCTGGTCGAGCGTGATCGCGCACGCGTGGCTGCACATGATCGGCGTCCCCGACGGCATGCGGATCATCCCGATGGAGACCCCGTCGCACTCGCCCCAGATCGGGCTGGTCACCGCCGAGCGCTCGCCCGAGCCGGTGGTGGTGCGGGCGCTGCTCGACGTCGCCCGCGGCCTGGACCTCCGCGACGCCCTCGACACCACGCTCCGGAGCCACCTGGCCCGATAGGCGCGGCCTATCGACGACAGGCACATACGCTTTGACCTGGTATGACGCCGCCTCAAGGCTGGGGTTAGACCACCTCCTGGCGGACGAGAGGCGATACCCATGGCCAAGGTCCTGTGTGTGCTCTACGACGACCCTGTCGACGGCTATCCGAAGGAATACGCGCGCGACGGACTGCCGGAACTGAGCGGATATCCCGGCGGGCAGACCCTGCCCACCCCTTCGGCGATCGACTTCACCCCCGGCGTCCTGCTCGGCAGCGTCTCGGGCGAGCTCGGTCTCCGCGAATACCTGGAAGGCGCGGGCCACACGCTGGTCGTCACCTCCGACAAGGACGGCGCCGACTCGACGTTCGACCGCGAACTGCCCGACGCCGACGTCGTGATCTCGCAGCCGTTCTGGCCGGCGTACATGACGGCGGAGCGGTTCGAGAAGGCGCGCAACCTGAAGCTGATCATCACGGCCGGCATCGGCTCCGACCACACCGACCTCGACGCGGCCGTGCGGAAGGGCGTCACGGTCGCCGAGGTCACCTACTCCAACAGCATCAGCGTGGCCGAGCACGTCGTGATGATGATCCTCTCGCTGGTCCGCGACTACCTGCCCGCGTGGGAGGTCGTCAAGGAGGGCGGCTGGAACATCGCCGACGTCGTCAAGCGGTCGTACGACCTCGAAGGCATGCACGTCGGCACGGTCGCGGCGGGCCGCATCGGGCTGGCCGTGCTGAAGCGGCTGGCGCCGTTCGACGTCCACCTCCACTACACCGACCGGCACCGGCTGCCCCGCGAGGTCGAGGAGAGCCTGAACCTGACGTGGCACGAGAGCACCGCCGACATGGTCCCGGTGTGCGACGTCGTCACGATCAACGCCCCGCTCCACCCCGAGACCGAGGGCCTGTTCGGCGACGAGCTGCTGTCGACCATGAAGCGCGGCGCCTACCTGATCGACACGGCCCGCGCCCGCATCACCGACCGCGACGCGATCGTGCGGGCCCTGCAGAGCGGCCGGCTGGCCGGTTACGCGGGCGACGTGTGGTTCCCGCAGCCGGCCCCGCCCGACCACCCGTGGCGCACCATGCCCCACCACGGGATGACGCCGCACATGTCGGGCTCCTCCCTGTCGGCCCAGGCCCGCTACTCGGCGGGCACCCGCGAGATCCTGGAGTGCTTCTTCGAGGGCCGCCCGATCCGCGAGGAGTACCTGATCGTGGAAGGAGGGCACCTGGCGGGGGCGGGCGCCCACTCGTACTCGACCAAGGAGTAACTACAGTCACCGGGGTGACGATCGTTCGCTCCCTGGTGCTGTTCGCCATCGCCGCCGTGGCCGAGATCGGCGGCGCGTGGCTGGTCTGGCAGGGGGTCCGCGAAGACCGCGGGCTCGTCTGGGCCGGGGCCGGAGTGATCGCGCTCGGGATCTACGGGTTCGTCGCGACGCTCCAGCCCTCGGCCGAGTTCGGCCGGATCCTGGCGGCGTACGGCGGGGTGTTCGTGGCCGGGTCGCTGGTGTGGGGGATCGTGTTCGACGGCTTCCGCCCCGACCGGTGGGACCTGGCCGGGGCCGCGATCTGCCTGCTCGGGGTGCTGGTCATCATGTATGCGCCACGAGGATGAGGATCCCGATCCCGATGAGCACGATCGGGAAGGCGAGGTGCCCCCACTTGGCCAGGGCCTGGGCGACGACGGGCCGGGTGGCCAGGAACCGGCCGACCAGGCAGAGCACGCCGACCATGACCAGGAAGACGATCACGTAGACGACGACGCCCTGGGTGGCGAAGACCGGGACGTACACGCCGATGTTGTCGCCGCCGTTGGCGAGGGTGATGCCGGCGATGGCGAGCACCCCGGTGGGTGCTTTCTCCGTTTCGTCGTCGTCTTTGCTCAGTAGCGCTCTGATGCCGAGCGCGAGCGGGATCAACCCGAGCCACCTGACGAGGTCGCCGGGCAGCGCCGCCGCGCCGATCGAGACCACCACCGAGACGGCGAGGATCGCGGCGAATCCGAGGTATTGCCCCAGAACGATGCGGAAAGCGGTGGTCTGGGAAAAGAAGAGAGCGATCAGGACGAGATCGTCCACATTCGTAATGGCGAACAGGCCGATGGCCTGGCCGACGGTGCCCGCGTTCACCCGGCTATCCTGCACCTTTTCCGGATACGCTCAGCAGGTGGCGATCCGGAACTCACACTGCACCTTCTGCGGCGCCTCCTACGCGCTCGACCAGCCCTGGCCCCGCCTCTGCGCCGCCTGCGGCAACACCTCCTACCAGAACCCGCTGCCGGTGGCCGTCATGGTCCTGCCGGTCGACGAGGGCCTGCTCGTCATCCGGCGGGCGATCGAGCCCCGGCTCGGGCAGCTCGCCCTCCCGGGCGGTTTCATCGACCTCGGCGAGTCGTGGCAGCAGGCCGCGGCCCGCGAACTGTTCGAGGAGACCGGCATCACGGTCTCCGCCGCCGACGTGACGCTGTTCGACGTGCTCAGCGCCCCCGACGGCACCGTCCTCGTCTTCGGCCGGGGCCCCGCCCTGTCGAGCACGGACCTCCCGGTGTTCGCCCCCACTCCGGAGACCTCCGAGTGGCTGGTCGTGAAGGAGCCGCAAGAGCTGGCGTTCCCCCTGCACTCGCAGGTCATGGCCGCCTACTTCGCCGCGACGTAGCGTGTTCGCCGCCGACGACGTCGTCCGGGACTTCGGCACCTCGGGCGACGAACCTGGCACCGCGAGCGCCGCCGGCCTGCGCTGGCTCGCCGACGAGGTCGACGCCTCCCCCGCCGGGCCGTGGTCCGCGCGGCTGGCCGCCGTGACGTGCGACGTGCCCCGGCTGCTCGACCTGCTCGGCCACCCCTCACCCGGGCTGCGGCGGGTGGTGGCCTTCGCGCTCTCGTACGTCCCCGACCCCGCCCTCGGCCCGGTGCTGCGCGGCCACATGGAGGTCGAGCCCGACACGGCCGCCGGGATGGCGACCCTGGTCGCGTTGTCGCGGCACCCCGCCCAGGTCCCCTTCGTCCGCGGCCATCTGCGCTCCGAACATCCGGAGCTGCGCTTCGGCGCGGCGTTCGGGCTGCTGATCCGGGCCGGCGAGACCGACGACGCGTCGGTCGCCGCGCTCGCCCTGTGCGCCGAGAACGGCGTGGCCGACTGTGCCGAACGGCTGCCGTGGATGGACCCCGAATGGGACACGGTGACCGGCGTGGTGTGCGAGCGGCTGCGCTGCCGCCCCGAGGCGCTGGGCCGTCTGCTGACCATCCTGCTCAGCCGCAAGCGCCCGCCGGCGGCCTGCTGCTGGGAGGCGGCCGGTCTGGCCGCCCAGAGCGACCACGGCCGCTCCCTGGGCCCGTTGGTTTTGGCGCTGACCGACCATCCCGACTTCAGCGTGCGGCAGGCGGCGCTGCGGAACATCGTGGCCTGGATCGACGAACCGGGCTACCTCGACCGGGTGGCCGAGCTCGCCGACGACCCCGATCTGGGTGAGATCGCGATGTGCGTGCTGGTGAAGCAGGGCGACCCGCGCTGCGTACCGGCGCTGCAGCGGATGATCGCCGGCCCGCTGGGCGGCTACGTGAACGCGCCGCCCGACTGGGTCGAGCAGAACGTCAGCCGCGACCTGGTGCTCCGCACGGCCGCCCCGTTCGCCGACGACCTGCTCCCGGCGGTGGAGGAACGTCTGGAGGGCGACCTGACCCCGCACGAGGAGAAGGTGCTGATCCAGGGGTTCGGCGAGACCGTGCTGACGCGTTGGCTGGCGCGGCTGCGCGGCCCGGCCAGGGAACGCCTGCGCCGGATCCTGGGCTGATCAGCCGGGTTCGCAGGGGTCGGTGTTCGCCGCCGGGTCGTGGGCCTTGACCTCGCCGATGGCCCACTCGGCCCATTCCTGGTGCAGGCGGCTGGAGCGCAGGCCCCATTCCAGGGCCAGCCGCCCGTAGACCGTGAAGTTGTCCTGGTGGGGCGCGATCATCTTGCCCAGCTCGGCCAGGCGCTCTCCCTCGGCCGCTGCCGCCTGCTGCTGTTCGCGCAGGTAGGCGATGGCGTCGTCGGCGGAGATCTGGCCGAAGAAGAAGACCCGCAGCAGCATGTCGTAGCGCCTGATCGGCACCGGGGGAACGTCGAGCAGCCAGTGGCGCAGTTCCTCGCGTCCGGCGTCGGTGACGGCGTACTCCTTGCGTCCCCGGGCCCCCTCTGACCGCACCGTGATCAGCCCGGCGTCGGCGAGGCGGCCGAGTTCCCCATAGAGCTGGCTCTGCGTCGCCGGCCACACGTTGGCGAGCGAGTTCTCGAAGAGTTTCAGCAGGTCGTAGCCGCTCGCCGGGTCCTCTGACAGGAGCCCGAGCAGGGCGTGGCGCAGGCTCATGTCCCGAACCCTACCTATCCTCGTTGACATGTCTCTATTGGAACGTCTACCTTCGACATGTCACTACTGGAATGTCAGAGGAGCGCGACATGGCGAAGACGTACCTGGAAGGGCAACTCGCACCGGTCCCCGACGAGATCGAGGCGTTCGACCTGCCGATCACCGGCACCCTGCCACCCGAGCTGACCGGCCGCTACTTCCGCAACGGCCCCAACCCGCTGCCGGGCCAGGATCCCGGTCACTGGTTCACCGGGCCGGGCATGATCCACGGCGTCCGGCTCCGCGACGGCCGGGCCGAGTGGTACCGCAACCGGTGGGTCAAGACCAAGAAGGGCGTCTACGTCGACGACCAGGGCAACTTCGACCTGGCGGTGGTCCCGGCCAACACCAACGTGATCCGGCACAACGACCGCGTCTACGCCCTGGTCGAGGCCGGACTGCCCTACGAGATGTCACCCGAGCTCGACACGATCGGCCCGGTCGACTTCGGCGGCAGGCTCACCACCGCGATGACGGCCCACCCGAAGGAAGACCCGATCACCGGCGAGCTGTTCGCCTTCGGCTACGGCTTCTTCGCGCCCTACCTGACCTACCACCGCCTGTCGAAGGACGGCGTCCTGGTCGAGAGCCGCGAGATTCCGGTTCCCGGGCCGACCATGATGCACGACTTCGCGATCACCGAGAACTACGTGGTCTGGCTCGACCTGCCCGTCGTGTTCGACCTCGACCTGGCGTTCAAGGGCGAGGGCATGCCCTACCGCTGGGACGACCACTACGGCGCCCGCATCGGCTACATGCGCAAGACGGGCGGCCCGGTGACCTGGGTCGACGTCGACCCCTGCTACGTCTTCCACGTCGGCAACGCCCGCGAGGACGCGGCCGGGAACATCGTCGTCGACGCGGTCCGCTACTCACCCGGAACCTTCACCGGCATGTGGGGACACATCAGCGGCAGCCCGAACCCCGTCCACGAGGTGATCGGGTCGCGCCTCCACCGCTGGACCATCTCCGGCGCCACCGCCAGGGAGGAGCAGCTCGACGACCGCACCGTCGAGTTCCCGACGATCAACGACGCCCACACCGGGCTGCCCGGCCGCTACGTCTACGCGGCGGGAGGCGGGGAGATCGTCAAGTACGACCTGACCTCCGGCGCCGTCCGGGTCCACGAGGCGAACGGGCCGGGAGAGGCCGTCTTCGTACCCCGGGGCACCGCCGAGGACGACGGCTGGCTGGTCTCCCTCGTCTTCACCGACCAGGGCTCCGACCTGCTGGTCCTCGACGCCCAAGACCTCGGCCACGTCGCCTCGGTCCACCTCCCGCGCCGGGTGCCGCGCGGCTTCCACGGCCACTGGCTGGCCGACTAGGCCTCCCGGCGGGCCTTCGCCCGGCGTTTGCCCTCGTGCATCGCCTGCACCCGGGCCACCGGGATCGTGTGGCCGTGCTCGATCAGCTCGGCGGGCAGGGTCTGCGGCTCGGGCATCAGGGCCGCCCACAGGTCGTCGTCGGGGAGCGGCGTCCTGATGGTGAAGTCCTGAGGCGTGACCGATTCCAGGTCCTCCCAGGCCACGGGGTGGGAGACCGGCACCTCGGGTCTGATCCGGGGCGAGTAGGCCGCGACGATCGTCGCGCCCCCGGCGCGGGTCGAGTCGAGGAAGACCTTCCCCTCGCGGTCTTCGCGGATGAACGCGGTCGTCGCGATCTCGGGCCCCAGCTTCTCTGCCCGGACCGCCAGGGCGCGGGTGGCGGCGGCCACGTCCTCGAACGACGGGGCGCCGGCCAGCGGCACCAGGATGTGGACGCCCTTCGAGCCGCTCGTCTTCACGGCCGCCTCTAGGCCGGTGTCGGCCAGCGCCTGGCGTACCAGCGCGGCGGCCTTCACCACCACGTCGAAGCCCGCGCCCTCGGGCGGGTCGAGGTCGAGGACCAGATGGGTCTGGTGGACGTCGTCCGACGACCGGTAGAGCTGCGCGTGGTATTCGACCGCGCGCTGGTTGCCGAACCAGAGCAGGGTGCGCCGGTCGTCGCAGACCGGATAGTGCACCTCGCGCTTGGACGCCTCGGCCCAGATCTCCTCGGTGCGGATCCAGTCGGGGGCGTACTTGGGCAGGTTCTTCTGCATGAAGGGCGGCTGGCCGGGCCTGACCCGCATGACCGACAGCGGCCGGTCACGCAGGCCGGGCAGCATCCGCGCCGAGACGGCGTCGAGGTAGTCGATCAGGTCGCGCTTCGTCGCGTTCGCGCCGTCGAAGAGCTGGACGTCGAGGTTGGTCAGCTCGACGCCGTCACGTTTCTCGCCCTTGGCCATCCGTCAACACTAGGTCGTCGCGCGCGTCCGTTTCGAGCAGCACCTCCCGGTAGTGCGTGAGAAGTTCCGCGCAGACGGCGTTCCAGGTCCGGTCTTCGACCGACGCCCGCGCCGCCTCGCCCATCCGCCGCCGCAGGTCGGCGTCGGCGACCAGCCGTTCGACCGCGCCGCGCATCGCGGCGGGCTCGTCGGCCTTGTAGAGCAGTCCGGTACGGCCGTCGCGAACCAGGTCGAGCGGCCCGCCCGCAGCCGCCGCCACCACCGGAACCCCGGAGGCGAGGGCCTCCTGGACCGCCTGGGAGAAGGTCTCGTTGCCGCCCGGGTGCACGAACACGTCGAACGAGGCGACCAGTTCGTGCAGCGCCGAGCCGGTCTTGAGCCCGGTGAAGACGGCGCGCGGGATGAGCTTCCCGAGCGCCTCCCTGGCCGGTCCGTCGCCGACGACCACGAGTCTCACGCCCGGGATGTCGGCGACCCCGGCCAGCAGGTGCACCCGCTTGTCGGCGGCGACCCGGCCGACGTACCCGACGACGACCTCGCCGCCGGGCGCCAGCTCTTCGCGCAGGGCGTCGGAGCGCCGGCCGGGATGGAACCCGGTCAGGTCGACGCCGCGGCCCCAGCGGGCCAGCCGGGGGATGCCGTTGGCGCGCAGCTCGTTCAGCGTCGCGCTCGACGGGGCCAGGGTGCGGGCGGCCGCCCCGTGGATGGCGCGCAGGCGCCGCCAGATGAACGGACCGGCGACGCGCAGGCCGTACTGGCGGGCGAAGCCCACCAGGTCGGTCTGGAACACCGCGACGACGGGGATGCCGAGGCGGCTCGCGGCCCGGATCCCGGACGCGCCGAGCACCGCCGGGGAGGCGAGATGGATGATGTCCGGCCGGAACCGCCGCAGCGTGCGCAGCACCAGGCGGCTCGGCAGCCCGGCGCGGAAGTCACGGTAGAAGGGCAGGGCGAGGGCCGGCGTGGCCACGACGGGGAACCCCGCGTAGCTGGCCGGCCCAGGGTCGGGAGCAATGACGAGCGCCTCGTGGCCGTTGGCGGCGAGGTGGTCGAGCAGGCGGCAGACGGAGTTCGTCACCCCGTTGACCTGGGGCAGGAACGATTCGGAGATGACGGCGACCCTCATGTCGAGTGCACCTTCAGGAATCCGGCCACCGAGGCGGCCCAGCTGAAGCGTTCGGCGCGTCGCCGCGCCAGATCCCGGCGGTCGTCGCGGCCGAGCAGATCCTGCACGGCGTCGGCGTACGCCCCGGGATGACCGAAGACGCATCTCCCCGCAGGGCCGATGACCTCTCCGAGGGCGCTGCGCCGATCGGCCACCACCGGGGTCCCGGAGGCCAGCGCCTCCAGTGCGGCCAGGCCGAACGTCTCGGCGGGGCCCGGGGCGAGGGCGACGTCGGCGGTCGCCAGCAGAGCGGCGAGACCGGCCCGGTCGGTGAGATGACCGAGGAACCTGACCGGCAGTCCCGCGGCCCGGCGTTCCAGCCGGGCCCGCAGCGGTCCCTCGCCCGCCACCGCGAGCACCGCGTTCACCCCGCGGCGCCGCAGCTCCGCGAGGGCGTCGACGGCCCGGTGGGGTCTCTTCTCGATCGACAGCCGGGAGCAGACGACCAGCAGCACCTGGTCGGGGCGGGCCAGCCGGTCGCGGGTGGCCTGATCGAAGTGGTCGGGGGCGAACCGGTCGAGGTCCACGCCCAGGGGGACATGGGTGATGTTCGGCGCGCCGATCCTGCGGAACTCGGCCGCCGCCCAGTTGGTCGTGCAGACGACGGTGTCGTACGCCCGCGCGGTGGCCCGGTTCAGCGGATCGGCGAGCGGCGGCAGCAGCGCGGCGAGGCTCTCGTGCGAGACCATGACCGACCCGACCCCGCGCTCCCGCGCCCAGCGCCCGGTCCACCGCAGCGTCGACCGGTCGGAGACCTCGATCCGGTCGGGCCTGATCTGTTCGAGCACGCGCCGGACCGCCCCGCGCGCAGTGATGACCTGATAGCCGCCGGTCCCCGGCACGATCCGCCCGGGCAGGGTGATGACCGGCCCCGACTCCGACTCCCGGACCGACGCGATCGACCCGGGCACGATGAGGAACGGCTCATGTCCCGCGGCGAGGTATCCCGCCCCGAGCTCGGCCAGTGCGGTGCGCAGCCCACCAGAGGTCGCGGTGACGAAGTTGGCGAGCCGCACGATCTTCACGGCTGGAGTGTGGCAACCGAGAGTAAATCACCCGAAAAGGCCGAATGACCGCAGCGAGGCTAAACGCCGGGTTTCTGGGCGAGCTGATCGAGCGCCGCCGCCATGTGCTTGACGTGGTCGTCGGTGAGCTCGTCGGGTGACATGCCGCCGGCGTCGAGCTTGTCGACGAGGGTCTGCTTCGTGACCACGACGACGGCGTGGTGAGCGTGCTCCTGGCTGACGATGCGCACCCTCCCGTCGTCGACGACCAGCGCGGCGTCGGGAATCTCGGAGGCGAGCAGGGACCGGATGTCGTGGGGCTCAACCATGGCCATGATCCGATTTGTGCCCGTACGGGGGATGGATGAACACGCGACCCCATCCGAACACTGGATTGTTCTTGACAAGAAAAGTTGTCGGTGAAAAGCTATGGCTACCGGCCCCCGCCAAGGGGACCAACCCTCCAAGGAGCAGACATGCGGAAGATCATCTCGGGCCTCTTCATCTCCCTCGACGGCGTCGTGGAGGCCCCCGACCAGTGGCACTTCCCCTACTTCAACGACGAGATGGGCGAAGCGGTCAGCGGCACCGTCGCCAACGCCGACGCCGTCCTGTTCGGCCGCCGGACCTTCACCGACTTCCAGAGCTACTGGCCCTCCCAGGGCCCGGAGGTGCCGTTCTCCAGCTTCATCAACAACGTCCGCAAGTACGTCGTGTCCGACACCCTGACCGAGACCACCTGGGCCGACTCGTCGATCATCTCCGGCGACGTGGCGGCGCAGATCCGCGACCTGAAGGCCGCCGAGGGCAAGGACATCTCGATCACCGGCAGCGGCACCCTGGTCATGTGGCTGCTGCGGCAGGGCCTGCTCGACGAACTGCGGCTGCTGGTCCACCCGATCATCGTGGGCGAGGGCAAGAAGCGCCTCTTCGACGACGGCGAGCGGCTGGGGCTGGAACTGGTCGACCTGAAGGTCTTCAAGAACGGCGTGACCCACCAGATCTACGCCAGGGCCGACATCCCCGAGAACCCGATGGGCTTCTGAGACGCAGACCGGGCGACCTCGGAGATCGCTAAGTTACGAGGGTGCCGACCGGCTTACGGGAGCTGTCGACCTCCCCTTGGCGTGATCCGACGTTCTGGTGGTGGATCGCCGTCATGACCGCGGTCCAGCCCGCCCTCTACTCCGTGACGTTCGAGTTCCTGCAGTGGGCGCCCGGATACGACGTCGTCCCCATCGCCTGCCCCTCGACCATGGTCGACGAACCGACGTCGACCGACCGCGTCGAGTGGTTCGCCCGGGGAATCGGCGACGACCTCACCCGCGCCCTGCCACTGCTCTTCCTGCTCCCGATCCTGGGCCTGCGGAAGACCGGCACCGACGAGGCCCACCTGCGGGCCGCCCGCTGGGCCTTCGTCGTGGCACTCACCGCCGTCGCCCTCGTGTCACTGGACCTTAACCCGGTCCCGCTCGACGAGTGCACCATGCGCCAGTTCGGCCTCACGCCCCGGTCGATGAGCCTGACAGCCCTTCTCACCTGGGCGCAGAGCCCGATCCTGCCTCTCCTCGTGGCCGGCGCGGTCGCCGCGCAGGCCCGGCCCGGGTGGTCGGTCGTGGCTCTGCCGCTGGCCGCCGTACTCGTCATCGCCGCCCTGCCGATCGTCAAGGACCGCGCCGCCAAGATCTATCTGGGCCCCGCCCTCACGGCCGACGGAACTCATCGGTACGCCCTCCTGAACTCCTACGCGGAGCCGAAGAACTGGAGCGACGGCACCGGCGAGCTCTATGTCGTCGACCTGACGACCGGCCGCATCTCCGACGTGGTGTGGCCACCGAGATCGCTCGACTCGGCGACGTTCACCGCCGTCACCCGCGACCGCGAGGCCGGCCACTACGTCACGGCCGTCCTCGGCCCTCGGGGCCGGAGTTCCCGCCTGCACCGCCTCACCGTGAACGCCGACGGAAAGGCCATGCTGCGCGAGAGCCTCACACCACCGCTCGCGGGCATCGTCGCGGGCGTGGCCGTCTCGGGCACGGGCCGGGTGGCCTACGGCAGAGCGGTCGACGTCAACGGCGTCCGCCGATACTTCACGGGCGCGATCGGCCCCAAAGGCGAACGGCCGAGCGAAGCCCCGGACGTCCTGACGCGGACCTCTCCGACCGAGATCATCCTGCCCGACGGCCGCCACCTCGCGGTGCACACCACCTCCCCGACGCGGACGATCGGAGTGCACCGCGGCGACAGAAAACTCGCCACGATCCTCACAGCCGGGAACCGCATCATGTCGATGGCCTTGGACGCGACCGGCACGGCCCTCCTGGTCGGGATGGAGAATCCGCAGCCCCTGCTCGACTCCTCCCACAGCCCCGACTACCAGATCGTGCGCGTGGACCTGCGGGCCTTGAACGAGAACCCCGAGGCGGCGGGAGACCTGAACCTCCCGCGACACGTGGTCTGGGAGGGCCGAGAGCCGCCGGCCGACCTGGCCTGGTAACCAGCCGCGATCGCGGCCTGACACCACCCAAGGGCAGAACCACGAACGCCCCGTCCACATAACGCCGTGCCCCGGGGAGGGGAGTGCCTCGCCGGCACCCATGGCGACGCGACCTGAAGCGAACTCAAAGCGGCACCACTCGAAACGCCGCAACCCGGAACCCGCACGACCCGAACCGGCACACCCAGAACCGGGCACCCCGAAACGGCGCGATCCTTAACGGCCGGTTGCCGCCGCCCGCCAGCCGGCCCCGGACGGCGGGCGGTGCCGACCAGGCGGAGCCGTAACGGAAAGGACTGAGTGCCGCGGCCCCGGAGACAGGGCGACGAACCGCGCGAGCTGCGCAGACCGACGCGCAAGCAGAGCGCCACGAAACGGGCGAACGGCGATCAAGGGAGGCCGCGTGATGTGGGCCAACGGCCATCGAGAGACCTCGGCGAGTGGCCTGGCGGCGGGTCGGCCCCGAGTTTGACGCCGCCGCCAGGTCACGCCTCTACGCCGGTAACAGCGTCTGGTTCCCGAAGTTCCCCGGTAGCCGTTCGTCGGCGGGACCCTGGGTCACCGCGCGGACCAGCAGCTCACCCCCCACGAAGGCTCCCCGCCACGACTGGCCGAAGCCGCCGAACAGTTCCTCCCGGTCACCGCGCGACCGGGGCGCGTTGTGGCCGACCTTGAACGCCCGCACCTCCGACGCGAGCCGCGACGCGGTTCGGGTGTCGTCGCACGAGATGGTCGCCACCAGCGCTCCGTTGCTGGCGTTCATCGCCGCCAGCAGTTCGGCCTCGGTGTCGACGAGCACCACCGTGTCGACGGGACCGAACGGTTCGGCGTGGAACAGCGGTGACGAGCGGGGCGGGGTGAGGATCGCCACCGGGGCCATGTAGGCCGAGATGTCCTGCCCTGGCAGGAACCGCCCGTCATCCAGCGCTCCCCGGAACAGTGGCACGCCGCCCTTGGATATCGCCTCGTCGACCTGGTCGGCCAGGTCTTTCACCTTGGCGTTGTTGATCAACGGCCCGAAGTCGAGCTCCGGCAGCGGGTCGTCGGGCGACTCGACGGCGAGGGGGTGGCCGAACCGCACTCCCTGCACGGCGGGCAGGTAGGCGGCCAGGAAGTGGTCGAAGGCCGACCGCTGCACGATGAACCGCGGGTAGGCGGTGCAGCGCTGCTTGGCGTAGTCGTAGGTCTTGCGGATCTGGCCGGTTAGGGTGGACCAGTCGCTGTATTCCCAGACCCCCCAGCAGTTGAGGCCCTCCTGTTCGAGGATGTGCCGCCGCCCGAGGTCGGCCAGCGACGTGGCGACTTGGCCGCCGGTGTCGCGGCCGCCGACGAAGGACACGCAGCCGATCTCCTGGCCGCGCACCAGCACCCGCGACAGCTCCGACCCGCTGCCCGACACGAGGGTCAGCGGCAGGCCCTCGCGGACCGCGAGGGCCGTCGCCAGGGTGAGGCAGGCCAGGCCGCCGTCGGTGGGGGTCTTGGCGATGGCCCCGTTGCCGGCCAGGACCTGCACCAGCATGGCGTGCATCAGCACGCTCATCGGGTAGTTCCAGCTGGCGATGTTGGAGACCGGACCGGCCAGGGGGACGCGGCCGTCGGTCATGCGGGCGATCTCGCCGACATACCAGCGGACGCCCTCGATGCACCGGTCGACGTCGGCGGTCGCGAGCTTCCACGGTTTGCCGATCTCCCAGACCAGCAGGAGCGACAGCAGGTCGCGGTGGGCCTCCATCGCGTCGAGCGCGGCCGTCACCCGGGCGGCGCGTTCGGCCACGGGGGTGTGCCGCCAGCGGCGGTGTTCGTCGACGGCCGCGTGGACGGCCCGCGCCGCCGCCGAGCGGTCGAGGCGGGGCGGGCCGGCGATGGTCGTGCCGTCGATCGGGGTGACGGCGGGGGTGGTGCGGCCGTCGCGGTGCCAGATGCCTCCCCAGTGGTTGAGCACCCGGTCGTCGTTGAACGCCTCGGGGGCCAGGTCGACACAGCGGCCGTAGGCGTCGGACCAGGCCGTGCCCGGCTTGAGCATGAGCGGCATGTCTGTCGTCCTCTCAGTCGGACCGGCCGGGGCCGGGCTTGAGCGTGGGCGGCATGGCTGTCGTCCCTCTCAGTCGGACCAGTCGATGTCTTCGGCCAGCACGGGCAGCGGCTCGAACTCCTTGATGGCGTCGAGCGAAGGGCCCATCGCGGCGTTGGCCTCGCGTTCGACCATGACCTCGACCAGCACCGGAAGCCGTGACCGGTGGGCTTCGGCGGTGGCCCATTCGAGGGCGGACCGGATGTCGCCGGGCTCCTCGACCCGGCGGGCCTGGCAGCCGAAGGCCTCCATGGCCTTCACGTGGTCGATGCCGCCCTCGCCGTAGTGGAGGTCGACGGCGAAGTTCATGTCGTAGGGGATCTCGGCCTGCCGGATCAGCCCCAGATACTCGTTGTTGATCATGACGATGACGAACGGGATCTGGTATTGCGCGGCGACCGCGACCTCTTCCATCAGAAACTGGAAGGAGTAGTCGCCGACGACCACGACCACCTCGCGGTCGGGATGGGCGCACTTGACGCCCATCGCCGCCGGGACCTCCCAGCCCAGCGGCCCGGCCTGGCCGCAGACGAGATAGCGGCGCGGCAGGTAGGTCTTCTGGAACTGGCCCGACCAGATCTGGTAGAGCCCGATGGCGGTCACGAAGGTCGTGTCGGGGCCGTAGAACTCGTTGAGCTCCCGGAACACCCGCGGCGGCTTGATCGGCACCTCGTCGAAGTCGTCGCGGCGGGGCAGCGTTCGCCGCAGTTCGCCGACCCGGTTGGCCCACGCCGACGGGCGCCTGGCCTTGCCGCGTCGCTGCGCCTCGGCGGCCATCGCCGCCAGCGTCGGCCGGGCGTGCCCGACGACCCCGAGGTCGGGCTCGAAGACCCGGCCGATCTGGGTCGGCTCGATGTCGACGTGGATGAACTGGCGGCCCTTGCGGTAGACGTCGAGGTCGCCGGTGTGCCGGTCGCCGAAGCGGGCGCCGACCGCCAGCACCAGGTCGCTCTCGAGGAACGCCGCGTTGCCCCACCGGGTCTGGGTCTGGATGCCGGCCATGCCGGCGAACAGCGGGTGGTCTTCGGGGAAGGCGCCCTTGCCCATCAGGGTGACCTGGACCGGCACCTGCAGGTGCTCGGCCAGCTCCCGCAGCTCGGTCGAGGCGTCGGCGATGACGACGCCGCCGCCCGCGAGGATCAGCGGGCGCTCGGCGGCCGACAGCAGGTCGACCGCCGCCGCGACCGCCTTGGGTAACGGCTGCGGCACGTCGACGGGAAGCGGCGCGTCGAGCTCGGGGTCGTAGAGGCAGGTGCCGCGCTGGACGTCGATCGGCAGGTCGATCAGGACCGGCCCCGGCCGCCCCGACCGGGCGATGCGGAACGCCTCGCGGAACACCCACGCGGCCTGCGCCGGCTCCTTGAGCTGCACCGCCCACTTGGTCACCGGCTTGGCGATCTCGACGATGTCGACCGCCTGGAACGACTCCTGGTGGAGTTTGCTCTTCTGCGCCTGACCGGTGATGCAGATCATCGGAATCGAGTCGGCCATCGCCGTGTAGAGCCCGGTGATCATATTGGTGCCGGCCGGCCCGGAGGTGCCGATGCAGACGCCGACGTTCCCGGTGACCCGCGCCCAGCCGTCGGCGGCGTGGGTGCCGCCCTCTTCGTGGCGGACCGTGATGTGCTTGATCGAGCTGTGCTGCAGGGCCGCGTAGAGCGGCAGGATGGCCGCGCCCGGGATGCCGAAGACGGTGTCGACGCCTTCGCTCTCCATCACCGCGACGGCCGCCTCCATGCAGGGGATCCGCTTCACGAATTGATCCTTTCGATCACTTTCAGCAGGGCGGAGTGGTCGAGCGCGCCATGGCCCTGGGCCCTGGCCGCCGCGATGAGCTGGGCGACCAGCGCGGTCATCGGCAGCGCGATGCCGGCCTCGCGGGCGGCTGCGGTGGCGATGCCCATGTCTTTGTGGTGCAGGTCGATGCGGAACCCCGGCTGGAAGCTGCGCTCGATCATGGAGTGGCGCTTGAGCTCCAGGATCCGCGACCCGGCCAGACCGCCCGCCAGCACGTCGAGGCCGGCCTTCGGATCGACGCCCGACGCCTCCAGCAGCACGATCGCCTCGGCGACCAGGGCGTAGACGCCGCCGACCACGAGCTGGTTGGCGGCCTTGACGGTCTGCCCCGCCCCGGCGGGCCCGACGTGGACGATCGTGGTCCCGAGCACCCGCAGGATCTCCCGGGCCGACTCGACGTCTTCGGCCCGGCCCCCGATCATGATCGACAGGGTGCCGTCGACGGCGCCCTTCTCCCCGCCGCTGACGGGCGCGTCGATGGCGTGTACGCCCTTCACCACCGCCGCCTGCGCGACCCGGCGCGAGGTCTCGGGACGGATGGTGCTCATGTCGATCAGGAGCAGCCCGGCGGGGGCGTGTTCGAGGACCCCGCCCTCACCGAAGACGACCTCCTCGACCTGCGGGGAGTCGGGCAGCATCGTGATCACCACGTGGGCCTGCGCGACCGCCTCGCCGATGCTCGCCGCGGCCTTGCCGCCGAGCTCGGCCAGTTCGTCGAGCCGGGTGGTGCTGACGTCGTAGCCGACCACGGTGTGCCCGGCCCGGACGAGGTTGGCGGCCATGGGCGTGCCCATGATGCCGAGGCCGATGAAGCCGATGTTCATCCGTTCCTCCAGGCGAAACTGTCGGCGCTCGGGCCGACCGGACGGTATTCCAGGCCCACGTGGCCGTCGTAGCCGGTGGCGGCCAGCCGCGCGAAGATCCGGTCGTAGGGCATGGCGCCGGTGCCCGGCTGCCCCCGCCCCGGATCGTCGGCGATCTGCACGTGACCGAACCGCTCCCACTGGCGGCCGATCAGATCGAGGACGTCTTCTCCCATGCGGTGCAGGTGGTAGAGGTCGGCCAGGAACCCGACGTTGGCCACGCCGACCTGGTCGAGCAGCCGGAACGCCTCTTCGGACGAGACGATCGGATAGTGGGGGCTCTCGTAGGAGTTGAGCGCCTCGACCAGCACCATCGCGCCGGCCTGGTCGGCCACCTCGGCGGCGTAGAGCAGGTTCTCCACCGCGATCGCCCGGTGGACCTCGACGGACACGTCGGGTTCGGCGTTGCCGTAGAGCGCGTTCAGCCGACGGCACCCGAGCGACTCGGCCAGCCCGGCCGCGACCTCGACGTTGGCCCGGAACCGCGCCGACCCGCCCGGGGAGGAGACCAGCCCACGGTCGCCCTCGGCCATGTTGCCGGCGTCGAAGTTGAGCCCGACGAGCCGCACCCCGGCGTCGTTGATCGCCGTCCGCAACCGGTCGAGTTCGAGCTCGGACGGCTGCGGACCGTCGAACGGCCACCACAGCTCGACGGCGTCGAACCCGGCCTTCGCCGCGGCCTCGAACCGTTCGAGCGGCGGCAGCTCGGTGAACAGGATCGACAGGTTGACGTCGAACCGGAGCCCGCTCATGCGGCCTCCAGCAGCGCCCGCATGAGCCGGGCCGTCTCGCTGGGGGTGCGGCCGACGCTGACGCCGACCTTCTCCAGGGCCTCTTTCTTGGCCTGGGCGGTGCCGGCCGAGCCGGAGATGATCGCGCCCGCGTGGCCCATCGTCTTGCCCTCGGGCGCGGTGAACCCGGCGACGTAGGCGACGACCGGCTTGGTGACGTGCTTCTCGATGTAGGCGGCGGCCCGTTCTTCGGCGTCGCCGCCGATCTCGCCGATCATGACGATGGCGTCGGTGTCGGGGTCGTCTTGGAACGCCTTGAGGCAGTCGATGTGGGTGGTGCCGATGACCGGGTCGCCGCCGATTCCCACAGCTGTGGAGAACCCGATGTCGCGCAGCTCGTACATCAGCTGATAGGTGAGGGTGCCCGACTTGGACACCAGGCCGATGCGCCCCGGCGCGGTGATGTCGGCCGGGATGATCCCGGCGTTGGAGGCGCCGGGCGAGATCAGGCCGGGGCAGTTGGGCCCGATGATCCGGGTCGTGCTCTGCCCGGCCAGGGTCAGGAACTCGAGACTGTCGTGGACGGGCACGCCTTCGGTGATCACCACGCACAGCCCGATCCCGGCGTCGACCGCCTCCAGGACCGCGCCCTTGGTGAACCGGGGCGGCACGAACACCACCGACACGTCGGCGCCGGTCGAATCCATCGCCTCGGCGACCGACGAGAACACCGGGATGCCCTGGTGGACCTGCCCGCCCTTGCCCGGCGTCACCCCGGCCACGACGTTGGTGCCCGCCGTGACCATGCGGGCGGTGTGCCTGCCGCCTTCGGCGCCGGTCATGCCCTGCACGACGACGCGGCTGTCCTTGCTCAGGAAGATCGACATTCTGGGGGTCTCCTCACGCGGCCGCGTTGGCCAGCCTGGCCGCCTCTTCGGCGGCGCCGTCCATGGTCGGGACCTGCCGGACGGCGGGGTGTGCGGCCTGATCGAGGATCCGGCGGCCCGCCTCGGCGTTGTTGCCGTCGAGCCGCACCACGATCGGGTGGGTCGCACCCTGCTCGCCGAGCGTGGCGAGGGCGGCCACGATGCCGTCGGCCACCGCGTCGCAGGCGGTGATCCCGCCGAACACGTTGACCAGCACCGATTTCACGTCGGGGTCGGACAGGATGACGCCGAGGCCGTCGGCCATGACCTGGGCGGAGGCGCCGCCGCCGATGTCGAGGAAGTTGGCGGGCTTGGCGCCGGCCTGCGCGACGACGTCGAGGGTGCTCATGACGAGCCCCGCGCCGTTGCCGATCACGCCGACGGACCCGTCGAGCTTGACGTAGTTGAGCCCCTTGGCCTTGGCCCGGCTCTCGAGGTCGTCGCCGCCCACGGTGTCGTCGGCGGGGCGTTCATGGCGGTAGTCGGCGTTCTCGTCGAGCGTGACCTTGCCGTCGAGGGCGAGCACGCGGCCGTCGGCGGTGCGGGCCAGCGGGTTGACCTCGACGAGCACGGCGTCTTCGCCCGCCATGACCTTCCATAACCCGACGAGGATGTCGGCCGCCTCGCCGGCGACGTCGGCGGGCAGGCCCGCCTCGGTGACGATGAAGGTCGCCGTCTCGTGGTCGACCCCGCGCAGCGGATCGATCGGCACCTTGACCAGCGCGCCCGGATCGGTGACCGCCAGCTCCTCGATCTCCATGCCGCCCGAGGCCGAGCACATCGCCAGGAACGACCCGGCCGCGCGATCGACCAGGAAGGCCGCGTAGTACTCCTCGGCCGGCACGTTCGCCACCTCGACGAGGACACGCCGGGTCAGGTGACCCTTGATGTCCATCCCGAGGATCGCTCGCGCGGCGTCTTCCGCCGCGGCCGGGCCGGGAGCGGGCTTGATGCCGCCGGCCTTGCCGCGACCGCCCGTCTTCACCTGGGCCTTGACCACGACCGGCCCGGCCAGCTCGGCGGCTATGGCGCGCGCCTCCTCAGGCGTCGCCGCCACCGCCCCCTCGGGGACGGGAACGCCGTAGCGCGCGAACAGCTCCTTCGCCTGGTGCTCGAACAGGTCCATGGGGCCTCCCTCAACGCATCTTGTAGACGGTATACCGTATGGAGTCGAGGTCGTAAACCCCTCTCGACAAGAGGCGATGCTTGGGATATTCCATACGGTATGCAGGATACAGAGGAAGTCAGAGACTGGCGCGGACGGCTCTATCAGGTGGGCCCAGCAGCCCCACAGATCACCGGGCGTCCCAGGTCAGCGATGCTGTGGCCCGCCATGGCGGCCATGGCGGCGGTCGGGCCGATGCAATACGGCTACGCCGCCCTCGCCCCGTCGATCGCCCGCGCCCACGGCGTCTCCCCCGCCGAGGTCCTGCTTCCTCTGGCGGTCTGGCTCACCTGCCAGGCCGCGGTCGCGCTGCCCGCGACCCGCCTGCTCTCGCGCGGGGTCGTCGGCGTCCGCGTCGCCCTCTGGCTGGGCGCCCTTCTCTGCGCCCTGGCGATCCCGTCGCTGACCGCTCCGGGCATCCCGCTGCTGGTGGGTTACGGCCTGCTCGGCGGCACCGGGGCGGGACTCGTCTACGCCGCCTGCACCGAGACCATCGCCCGCTGGCATCCCGAACGCCCGGGCGTGCGGGTCGCCTTCGTGACCGGCGCCTACTCGTGCAGCGCGCTTCCGCTCGCGTTCGACCTGCGCTTATGGCCCGTCATGGCCGGCTTCGGGCTGGCCGCCATCGCTTGGGCCGCGGCCGTCCTCCGCACCCCGCCCGCCAACTGGTGGCCCCCCGAGATCGACCCGCGCGCGTGGGCCCTCGACCGGCGGGTCCTCCACCGCCAGCCACGCGCCGCCCGCCAGTTCTCGCTGGGCGAGGCGGTCCGCACCCCCACGCTGGTCGTGCTGACCGTGATCCTCGTCGGGGCCGGCGCGGTCGCGATCTTCGACGTGATCGCCCTGGCGTTCCTGGGCCCCACGCCGCCGTGGCTCGCCCTGGCCGTTCTGCTGGCCGTCACCGGCGCCGGCCGGGCGGCGGCGGTCCCCCTGGCCGAGCGCTTCGGCCGCGTGCGGGTGCTGGCGTCGGCCCTGGCGCTGCTGGCGCTGGCCCAGGGCCTGCTGGCCGTCGCCGCCGCCGTGGCCGCGGCCTCCATGGTCGCGGTGGTGGCCGCGGTCCCGGCGGGCCTGGGCGGCGGCGCGATCTATCCGCTCATCGCGGCGCTCGTACGGGAGTACTTCGGCGAAGACCGCGTTCACGGGATCCACGGGCTGGTCTACACGGCCAAGGCCATCGCGGGCCCGGCCGGAGTGGGCCTCGCGATCGTCGCCCTGCCCGGCCTGGCGGCCGGCGCGGGGGCGCCCGTCTTCGTGGCGGCGACCCTCATCGCCGCCACGACAGCCCTGCTCTGCACCACCCTGCGACGGCCGGGGGTCCCCGCCACCCTTCCCGCGCCGTCGATTTAAGCGCGAAGACGAATTCCGGAAACGCTGCAGGCCGATGTGAGCGATGTCACGGCCAGCCATAATGTCAAGAATGTATGCTGTAGGCAGTCGACGACAAACATTTTGAGTGGTCGTTCCCAGGAGTTGAGAAACCCGATGCTGGCCAACCAGGGCTCCACCGCGAAGATCGTTCGTCCCACAACCCTGCGGGAGAGCGTTTTGGAGAGGATCCTCGAGCTCATCATCATCGGCAGCTTGAAGCCGGGTCAGCACCTGGTCGAGAACGAACTTGCCGACAATCTCGGCGTCTCCCGCCAGCCGGTCAGAGAGGCCCTTCAGTTGCTGAGCGGCGAAGGCTGGGTCGACCTGCGGCCCGGTCACGGCGCCTATGTCCACTCCCCCACGGTCGAGGAAGCCGACCAGCTCCTCGCCGTCCGCACGCTGCTGGAAGCGGAGTCGGCCCGCCTGGCCGCCCGTAACCCAGACAAGACCGACATCTCCGACCTGCGCGACATCTGCAACCGCGGCCTGGCCGCCTGCGTGGCCGACGACGTCGACGCCGCCGTCGCCGCCAACAGCGAGCTCCACACCGCCGTGGTGAACATGTCGGGCAACCGCGTCCTGGCCGACCTGACCTCACAGGTGGCCCGCCGGGTGCGCTGGTATCACACCCCCGTGGCCCGCCACCGTGGCCGGGCCTCGTGGGAGGAGCACGCGGCCCTGATCGACGCGATCGAGGCGGGCGACGAGGACGTCGCCGCCGACATCATGCGCCGCCACACCGAGCACACGCGTCAGTCCTATCTGGAGTCCCGCGCCCAGCATCCGGTGGAGGAGCCCCCGGCTCCCATCCGCCGCCGCCGGCCGCGCACGGTATCCGGCTGAACCAGTCCGGGGAAGGGGCGCACCGCGGGTCCGTCCGTTCAACGCGCCCATCTGAGCCTGGCGATGGGATGAAGAGCGCCTGAAAGAAATCGTCGCGCGAATTTCAGGCGAAGCATTTTCACCGGCACGGAGTGATCCGTTGCCGTGCCCTGGCAATGCCCATATCCGGGAAGCCCCGGAAACACCGCGGTGTTTCCACGCGTGAAACCCGGCCCTAATGCCCGGCCGGGAAACTTGGCAGGGGCTTCCCATACGGAAACCCGCCCAGGTGTTCCACACCACCGCACGATGTCACCGGCCACGACGTCCCCGACCATCGATTCGGGAGAACGAAGGGCCGCGACCCCCAAGACCCGCCGGCGGGCCCACCAGAGGGCAGCCGGCGCCCCCGATACCCCGGGACCTTCCCGGGTAGTGGAGACAGTCCCGAAGGAGGTGTATTCGCATGAAGTCGTTCTTCGAGAAGCTGCGCGCCTTCGAGGGCCCGCTGGGCGCCTCGGCCGACGGCCGCCCGATCGGGCTGGGCCTCGCCACCGCGCTGCGGAAGGCGCGTTCCGCCGATGGCGTCGAGAGTCACGTTCGCCAGTGGGCCACCGAGCCCGTCAAGGCCGAACAGCGCTGACCCGCCCCCTGCCTCCGGCGTCGGACTGACGCGTGCGATCCACGCCGAAGTCCGACGTCATCCGGGGGCGGCCAACCCGATAACCCAACACCGATCGGAACGGCCCCCGTGGGAGGGAACCCACGGAGGCCGAGTGAAGCCGGGTCAGCTGTCGATGTCGGCCTTCTGGCGGTCCTCCTCGCCCGCGTCGTCCTTCGGAGCCGGGGGCGCGGCCGCCGCGCGGCGGTCGTCCATGCGGGTCTTGATCAGGCTGGCGATGGTCGTCACGATCAGGGTTCCGATGATCACGCCGAGGCTGACCGCGATCGGCACCTCGGGCGCCCACGAGACGCCGTCGTGGTGCAGGGCCTCCATGATCAGTTTCACGCCGATGAAGGCGAGCACGACCGACAGGCCCTTGCTCAGGTAGACGAGCCGGTCGAGCAGGCCCCCGATCAGGAAGAACAGTTGCCGCAGGCCCATCAGCGCGAACGCGTTGGCGGTGAACACGATGTAGGGCTCGCGGGTCAGGCCGAAGATGGCCGGGATCGAGTCGAGGGCGAACAACAGGTCGGTGGTGCCGATGGCCACCATGACGATCAGCATCGGGGTCACCACGCGGCGGCCGTCGATGCGGGCGGTCATCGCGGCGCCCTGGTACTTGTCCGTCGAGGGCAGGACCCGGCGGACGGTACGCAGGGCGATGTTCTCGGAGAACTCGGCCTCTTCCTCCTCGTGGCCGATCAGCTTCCACGCCGTGTAGATCAGGAAGGCGCCGAAGATGTAGAACAGCCAGTCGAACCGGGAGATCGCGCCGGCGCCGGCGGCGATGAAGCCGCCCCGCATGACCAGGGCGATGATGATGCCGATCAGCAGGACCTTCTGTCGATACTGCCGTGGCACCTGGAACCGGCTCATGATGATGAGGAAGACGAACAGATTGTCGACGCTCAGTGAGTATTCGGTGATCCACCCGGCGAAGAACTCTCCGCCGTGGTCGCCGCCCCACAGGACCCAGAGGCCGATGCCGAACACGACGGCCAGGCCCACGTAGAACAGGACCCAGCTGACGCACTCGCGGAAAGACGGTTCATGCGGGTTGCGTGCGACCAGCCAGAAGTCGAACGCGAGCACGAGGGCGAATCCCGCGACCGTGGCCACCCAGACCCAGGCGGGAAGGTTCATCGGACTCCTTTCGTCTGGCCCTTTCCACGTGCCTTCCGGTTGCGGCGTTGGTGGTCAAGGGCCTCGGCGTGCTCGATATAGCGCTGAAGCAGGGTACGCGCCACGGGGTTGCGTCCTGCCAACCGGATCAGCCAATGGGGCATGAGCCGTTCGTGGAGCCAGACGAAACCGATGGCGAAACCCAGGCTGACCAGCGCCTGATAGGCGAGGAAGCCCGCCACGCCGCCCGCGAGGACGACCTGGCCGTCGAGGATGAGTCCGGTGCTGACCTCCTGGGTCAGCCGTGAGAGCGGGAAGGCCAGCAGCCAGAACAGCCCCGCGGGTGCGAACAGACCCGGGCGGAACGGGCCGCCGAGCCCGCACAGCGTGCTGAAGAGGCCGCCGAGCAGGCCCAGCGGGAGGGCGAGCGTGAGCGCCGAGACGGCGGCCCAGCCGACGGGCTGCCCTGCGATGAGGGTCAGCCCGCCGGCCATGGCGCCGCCGACGGCTCCGATCGCGAAGCCGGGGAGGGCGAGCTCCGCGGCCTGCCGGATGGAGGGTCGGTCGGGCGCCATGTCAGCCGACCACGACGCCGTAGGCGAAGAGGCTGTAGAGGAGCATGCCGAGGTAGAACACGGCGCCGAAGCCGATGATCAGGTTCGACCACCACTTGGGGCGGATCGGTTTCGGCAGCATGCGGTTGTTGACCAGGAGCAGTGTCACGCAGTAGGCGCCCATGGCGAACGTCGACAGGAACGCCAGCGTGTCGAGGATGCCGCTCGGTCCGTCGGCCGGGCCGAACAGCAGGATCAGGATGCCGAACGCGATGACGCCCCACAGGAAGGCCGCGTAGAGGTGCGACATGCGCATCTTCTTGGCGCCCTTGACGAAGTGGTAGGTCATGTCGGCCTGGCCGCGCGAGAACGAGTCGAACAGGCCGAGGGTCGCGTTGAGGCCGATGAGCGAGATGAAGCCGAGGAAGATGACGCCCAGCACCGAGCTGCCCGCCGAGGCGAACGAGTCGGCCATGGCCGACAGGGCGGCCTCACGCTCACCGTTCGCGATGATCTCCTTGACGCCCGGCGTCTGCCGCGTCGCCGCCTGCGCGATCACCGTGAACGAGATGGTGACCAGCATGGTGACGCCCCAGAAGAGCAGTAACGCGTCGAAGGTGACCCAGCGGCGCCAGCCGCGCCACTTCTTCATCTCCTCGGGGTTCTCGGTGTCGAACATGAAGCCCCGCGCGGGCATCTGCTCTTCTTCGCCGGCGTGCCGCAGGCCGCGGATCTGCGGGATGTGCGCGCCCATGCCGGCGCCGGAGTCACGCAGGTGCAGGGTGTACCACATCTGCTGCATTCCGGACGGCCCGGCGAAGGCGATCGATCCCACGATCACCGGGAACCACGCGGCCGTCAGCGCCCCGTCGGGGATGTAGCCGATGGCGAACATGCCGGTGACGGTGCTGGTGACGTCGCCCCAGGTGCCGACCATCGCGGCGACGATCGCGGTGCCGATCACCAGCGCCCCGATCAGGATCGACAGCAGGCTTTCGAGCAGGCTGTAGATGACCTTGGCGAGGCTGAACACCACCCCGACCAGGAGCAGGCCGCATACCGCGGTCACTGTCCATGGGATGCCGGTTATCTCCTCGAACGCCGCCGCGCCCGCCGACAGGTGGCCCGGCCAGATGTAGACGGCTATGGCGACGACGAAGAAGAACCACATCAGCGGCTTGAAGACGCGCGCCGCGCCGAAGAAGATGCTCTCGCCGGTCGCCATGGCGTAGCGGGCCATCTCCAGCATGACGACGGCCTGCAGGGTCACGCCGACGAGGAACAGCCAGCGGATCTCCGGCCCGAACAGCAGCACCAACCGGGGCCACATGTACGACTCGCCCATGCCCACGCCGAGCGCGACGAGGAACACGGTGGGCCCGAGGATGTGCACCGACGGGGGCGCGTCGGGCAGGGTGCGGATGGGCATCGGCTCCAGCTTGCCCGCCCGCCACACTTTCTCTTCTTGTCCGGTGGCAGCCGTGGGTTCGGTCGCCGGTGTACTTGACGTGTCCACGTATGGACCTCCTCGGGAGTTGATTGGTCCCGCCTGTCCCCGATTCGCCCCCCTCTTGGGTCTCCGGTCCTGTCACCGGAGCGTCGTGCGCCGGCCCGCCGTGCTCAGGTGCGGCGGGCCGCCGCGGTGGTGGTGCGGGTGGTGCGTCAGCCGGGCATGAGTCCAGCCGCCCTCGCCCAGCGGTATTTCGCGCCGAGCACGGCCACGGGCTTCTCCGTGGTGTAGGGGTAGGCGACCACGCCGTGGTCGAAGAGGTATTCGCAGGCCTCTTCGACTTCGGTGTCACCGGCCAGTGAGGCGACGACCGGCTTGTGGTTGCCCTTGGCCCTTTCCTCGGCCACGACGCGCGCGACCAGTTCGGCGAAGACCATCGGGGGGGTGACGATGGTGTGCCAGTAACCGAGCACGAGCGCGTGGATCCGGGGGTCGGTGAGGCCCAGCCTGAGAGTGTTCTCGTAGGTCGAGGGCGGCTCGCCGCCCGTGATGTCGATCGGGTTGCCCGCCGCTCCGAACGGCGGGATGTAGGCGCGGAACGCCTCGTCGAGGTCGGGCGGGATCTCCATGAGAGTCAGCCCGTTGTCGACGCAGGCGTCGGAGAGGAGGACACCGGAGCCGCCCGCTCCGGTGATGATCACGACGTTCTCCCCCTGCGGAGTAGGCATGATCGGCAGGGATCGGGCGTATTCCAGCATGTCGTTGAGCCCGGGGGCACGGACCACACCGGCATGCCGGAGGATGTCGTCGTAGACCTTGTCGTCACCGGCGAGCGCGCCGGTGTGCGATCCGGCGGCCCTCGCGCCCATGGCGGTCCGGCCCGCCTTGAGCACGATCACCGGCTTCTCCTTGACGACCCGCTGAACGGCCTCGACGAAGCCGCGGCCGTCTTTGAGGTCTTCGAGGTGCATGGCGACGCACTTGGTGTTGTCGTCCTGCTCGAAGAAGGTGAGGAGGTCGTCTTCGTCGACGTCGGCCTTGTTGCCGACTCCGACGATCGCGGATACGCCCATCCGGGTGGTGCGGCTGAAGCCCAGGATCGCCATCCCGATGCCGCCGCTCTGTGAGGTCAGCGCGACGTTTCCTCGCACGTCGTAGGGGGTGCAGAAGGTCGCGCAGAGGTTCTCGGGGGTGTAGTAGTAGCCGTAGATGTTGGGGCCGAGCATGCGTACGCCGTGCTTGCGCGCGATCTCGACGATCTCCTGCTGGCCCTCGACGTTGCCGGTCTCGGCGAAGCCCGAGGGGATCATGATGGCGCCGGCGACGCCCTTCTCCCCCGCCGCCTCCAGGGCGGCAGGCACGAACGCGGCCGGGATGGCGAAGACCGCGACGTCGATCTCGCCGGGCACGTCGGCGATGCTCGGATAGGCGGGTAACCCGAGGATCTCGGAGGACTTCGGGTTGATCGGGTAGATGTTGCCCCGGAAGCCGCCGTTGATCAGGTTGCGCATGACCGAGTTGCCGATCTTCCCGGTCTCGCCGGAGGCGCCGATGACGGCGACGGCCCGCGGGTGGAAGATGCGGTTCATCTTGGCGAGGATCTCGTCGCGGGGAATGCGCGGGGTCTCCACCGGCGCTTCGGCCGACAGGATGATGCGCACGTCGGCGGCCACGGCGCCGTTCGCGGAGGCGAAGACGGGGTTGAGGTCGACCTCGGCGATCTCGGGGAAGTCGGCGACCAGCGCGCCGACGCGTTCGATCATGGTCGACAGAGCCGCCCGGTCGGCCGGTGCGGCTCCGCGGGCCCCACGCAGCACCTCGGCCGCCTTGATGTCGTCCAGCATCGCCAGGGAATCATGCACTGTTAGGGGGGCGAGCCGGAAGGTCACGTCCTTTAACACTTCGACCAACGTTCCGCCGAGGCCGAAGGCGACGACCTTGCCGAAGGTCGGGTCGGTCACCGCGCCGATGATCACCTCGTGGCCGCCGCCGACCATCTGCTGCACCTGGACGCCGTCGATGACGGCCCCGGCGTCGTAGGCCTGGGCGTTGGCGATGATCTGGTCGTAGCCGGCGCGTACGGCCTCGGCCGAGCCCACGCCCACCAGGACGCCGCCGGCCTCGGTCTTGTGCAGGATGTCCGGGGAAACGATCTTCAGCACCACCGGGAACCCGATCGAGGTGGCCAGCTCGACGGCGTGGTCGGCCGACGTCGCCAGGCCCTCACCGGGGGTGGCGATTCCGTAGGCGTCGCAGACGAGCTTGCCCTCGGGGGCGGTGAGCGCGGTGCGCCCTTCGGCCCGTGCCTTGTCCAGGATCTCCCGGACTTCTGCCGACATCTCAGATCACTCCGTTCGTCTTCAGCTCGGCCAGCTCGTCGGCCGTGACGCCGAGCCGCGTGTAGATCTCGTCGTTGTGCTCTCCGAGCAGCGGCGGCGTCGTGATGTCGACCGGGGAGGCGGAGAGCTGGAGGGGGCTGCCGACCGTCGTGAACTCCCCGCGCTCCGGGTGGGGGACGGTGACGACCGCGCCCTCGGCGCGCAGCGACTCGTCGTCGATGAGCTCGGCGGTGGACAGGATGGGCCCACAGGGCACGTTGGCCGCGTTGAGCCGGTCGAGGACGGTCCATTTGTCGTGCTGGCTCGACCACTCTTCGATCAGCTGGAACATCTTGTCGAGCTTGTTCAGCCGCGCCTCGGGGGTGGCCCACTCGGGGTCGTCGGCCAGCTCGGGGCGGCCGATGATCTCGGAGACGGGCTTCCAGCCGACCGGCTGGACGATGACGTAGATGTAGTCGTTGGGCCCGCCGGGCGCGCACCTGACCGCCCAGCCGGGCTGGCCGCCGCCAGAGGCGTTGCCCGACCGCGGCACCTCGGTGCCGAAGGTGCGGTTCGGGTATTCCTTGAGGGCGCCGTGGACCAGCCGCTGCTGGTCGCGCAGCTTGACCCGGCACAGGTTGAGCACGGCGTGCTGCATGGCGACCTGCACCCGCTGGCCCTGGCCGGTGGACTCGCGCTGGTAGAGCGCGGCCAGGATGCCGGCGACGGCGTGGACGCCGGTGCCTGAGTCGCCGATCTGCGCGCCGGTGGCCAGCGGCGGCCCGTCTTCGAACCCGGTGGTGGCCATCGAGCCGCCCATCGCCTGGGCGATGACCTCGTAGGCCTTGAACTTGGCGTACTTCCCGCCGCCGAAGCCCTTGATGGAGGCGTAGATGAGGCGGGGGTTGAGCTCCTGGAGCCGCTCCCAGGGGAAGCCCATGCGGTCGACCGCGCCGGGGCCGAAGTTCTCGACCAGGACGTCGGACTCCTGCACGAGCTTGACGAACAGCTCCTTGCCGCGCTCGCTCTTCATGTTCAGCGTGATGGAGCGCTTGTTGCAGTTGAGCATCGTGAAGTAGAGGCTGTCGACGCCGGGGACGTCACGCAGTTGGCTCCGGGTGATGTCGCCGGTGGGGGCCTCCAGCTTGACGACGTCGGCGCCGAGCCACGCGAGCAGCTGCGTCGCGGACGGGCCCGACTGCACATGGGTCATGTCGAGGACGCGGACGCCCTCCAAGGCCTTGGGCATGCCGCTCCCTACTTGTACATCGTCTGGTTCATGGTGCCGGGGGCGTAGACGTCGGGGTCGACCCACACGTTGATCAGCGCGGGCTTGCCCGACTCGCGGGCGCGCTCCAGCGCCGGGCGGATGTCGGCGGGGTCGCGGACCTCTTCGCCGTAGCCGCCGAGCATGCGGGCGAACTCGTCGTAGCGGACGTCGCCCAGGGTGTTGCCGACCCGGCCGCGGTCCTGCCCGTATTTGGCGGCCTGGCCGTAGCGGATCTGGTTCATCGACGAGTTGTTGCCGATGACGCCGATGAACGGCAGGTCGAAGCGGACCATCGTCTCGAAGTCCCACCCGGTGAGGGAGAAGGCGCCGTCGCCGAACAGGCACAGCACCTCCTTGTCGGGCTCGGCGTACTTGGCGGCCATCGCGAAGGCGACGCCGACGCCGAGGGTGCCGAGGGGGCCCGGGTCCATCCAGTGGCCGGGCGACTTGGGCTGCACGACCTGGCCGGAGAAGGTGACGATGTCGCCGCCGTCGCCGATGTAGATGGTGTCTTCGGTGATGAACTCGTTGATCTCGTGGACCAGCCGGTAGGGGTCGATCGGCGCGGCCGCCGAGAGCTGGCGCGGGAGCCGCTTCTCGAAGGCCTGGGTCTCGACCGCGCGCAGCTCCTCGATCCACTCCTTGCGCTTGGCCGCGCCGTTGTCGACCCGCCCGGAGGCGGCCTGCGCGGCGGCGGCCAGGATGAGCCCCGCGTCGCCCACGATGCCGAGGTCGATGTCGCGGTTCTTGCCGACCGTGCGGTAGTCGAGGTCGATCTGCACGACGTTGGCCGTGCTGGACAGGCGCTTGCCGTAGCCCATGCGGAAGTCGAACGGGGTGCCGACGATGATGATGAGGTCGGCCTCGTTGAACGCGTAGCGCCGCGACAGCTGGAAGTGGTGGGGGTCGCCGGGCGGGAGGGTGCCCCGGCCGCTGCCGTTCATGTAGGCGGGCACGTTGAGGGCGCGGACGAAGTCGATGGCGGCGTCGGTGCCGCGCGTCGTCCAGACCTGGCTGCCGAGGAGCACGCAGGGCTTCTCGGAGTGGACGAGCAGGTCGGCCAGGCGCTCGATCGCCTCGGGGTCGCCGGCCTGGCGGGTGGAGGCGCGGTAGCGGCCGGCCTGGGGGATGCGGGCCTTGGCCAACGGGACGCTGGCGTCGAGCACGTCGCGCGGGATCTCCAGGAACGACGGGCCGGGCGCGCCGTTGTAGCACTCGCGGAACGCCATCGACACGATGTCGGCCACCCGCTCGGTGGAGGGCACCGTCGCGGCGAACTTGGTGATCGGGGTCATCATGTCGACGTGGGGCAGGTCCTGCAGCGAGCCCATCTTGTGCTGGCTCAGGGCGCCCTGGCCGCCGATGAGCAACATCGGGCTCTCGGCGCGGAAGGCGTTGGCCACGCCCGTCACCGCGTCGGTGGTGCCGGGACCCGCGGTGACCACGGCGCAACCGGGCTTGCCGGTGATGCGCGCGTAGCCGTCGGCCGCGTGGGCGGCGACCTGCTCGTGGCGCACGTCGATCACGTCGATGCCCTCGTCGACACAGCCGTCGTAGATGTCGATGATGTGGCCGCCGCAGAGGGTGAAGATCACGTCGATCCCCTCCGCCTTGAGCGCCTTAGCGACCAGGTGACCACCGGAGATCTGGTCCGGGGCTGGTTCCGTCATCAGGGCCGTCCTCTCAAAGACGTTTCTGCTTTGCGTCTACGCCATACTGCATACCGTATGAGGAACATGGTTACCCCCGGGTTCCGAGGATGTCCATACCTTTCCGGCGGGTTACAAGATTTCGAACCGGTTACCGTGCGGGCAGCGCGAGGAGCTCCACCGGGCCGCCCTCCCAGCCGGGCGGGATCACGGCCAGGGCGTCGGCCATCGCCGCTCCCCGCAGCGACCCGGGCTGGTCATGGCCCACGGGGATCGCGCCGCGCGCCGATCTCCAGACGGGCACCAGGCGGGTGTCCCGCCATGGGCCCGCACCGGCCCTCTGACGGCGCTGAGCTCGCCTTCGGGCTCGGGCCGCCCGTTGAGCGCGCGCAGCACCGGCGTCAGCAGCGTCAGCGCCGCCGCCAGGGCGGCGAACGGATTGCCGGGCAGCCCGACCACCAGCCGCCCGCCCGGCAGCCGGGCGAGGGCCTGCGGATGGCCGGGCCGCACCGCGACGCCGTCGACCAGAACCGCCGCGCCGAGCCGGCCGAGCACCCCGCGCAGGTGATCGGCCGACCCCCTCGACGACGCGCCGCAGACCACGACGACGTCGGCCCCCGGTTCCCCGAGAGCGGCCTCCAGCACCTCGGCGCCGTCGGGCAGGTGGCGCGGCGGCAGCGTCTCTCCGTCGGCCGAGGCGATCAGCGGGGGCAGCATCGGCCCCACCGCGTCGCGCACGAACCCGGCCCCCGGAACCCCCGAGCTCACCATCTCGTCACCGGTGACCAGCACCGACACGACCGGCCGCGGCCGCACCCACAGGGTGTCGTGCCCGAGCCCGGCGGCCAGCCCGAGCACCGCGGGCGTGACCAGCGCCCCCGAGCTCAGCACGACCTCCCCCTCGGAGACGTTCTCCCCCCGCCGCCTGATGTGCCTGCCCGGCTCACAGTGCCCGCTGATCGCCGGCCCGGCCTGCTCGATCTGCTCGTACGTCACCACGCAGGCGGCCCCCTCGGGTACGGGCGCCCCCGTGGCGATCTCCACGGCCTCGCCCGGACCGAGCTCCCTCGGGAACGGCGTGCCCCCGGCGAGCACGTCGCCGACGACGTGCCACGGACCGGGGCCGGCGACCGCGTAGCCGTCCATCGCCGCGACGTCGGCGCCGGGCAGGGCCACCAGCGCGCGCAGCGCGGCGGCCAGCCGGCAGCCGTGGGCGGAGACCAGCGGGACCTCGGCCGCGACCAGC
>NZ_SZQA01000060.1 GCF_005233835.1 Herbidospora galbida
CGGTACGCAGGGCCGCCCGCCACGCGCCGGTCTCGCCCGCCGGCCTGGCCGACCGCCTGGCCGCACTGCCGGGGCCCGACCGGGAGCGGGCGCTGCTGACCCTGGTCAGGGAGCAGGTGGCGGCGGTGCTCGGGCACGCCGGAGTGGACGGGGTCGCCGCCGACCAGGCGTTCAAGGAGATCGGGTTCGACTCGCTGACCTCGGTCGAGCTGCGCAACCGGGTGGCGACGGCGACGGGGCTGCGGCTGCCCACGACGCTGGCCTTCGACTTCCCGACCCCGGTCGCGCTGGCCGCCCACCTGCGCGGCCTGCTCGTCCCCGACACCCCTGAGGACACGGCGGCCGAACTCGACCGGCTGCTGGCCTCGGTGACCACCGGTGGACCCGACTTCGCCAAGATCAAAGACCGGCTGCGCGCGGCGCTGTGGCGCTGGGAGGAGGGCTCCGGCCGCCCCGGCGAGACCGACGACGACCTCACCGCGGCGACCGACGAGGAGCTGTTCCGCGCCCTGGACGAGGAGCTCGACCCGCTGTGACCCCTGGAGACGACATGACCAGCAACGAGGACCGGCTGCGCGAGTACCTCAAGCGGACCACCACCGACCTGCGCCAGGCCCGGCGCCGCATCCGCGAACTGGAGGACCGGCAGCACGAACCCATCGCGATCGTCGCCGCCGCCTGCCGCCTCCCCGGCGGCGCCGACAGCCCCGAGGCGCTGTGGCGGCTGCTCGACGAGGGCGTCGACGCCGTCGGCGGCTTCCCCGCCGACCGGGGCTGGCACCTCGACGCGCTGTACGACCCCGACCCGGACCGCCCCGGGACGGCGTACACGAAAGAGGGCGGTTTCCTGTACGACGCCGCGGAGTTCGACGCGGCCTTCTTCGGCATGGGCCCGCGCGAGGCGACCGCCACCGATCCGCAGCAGCGGCTGCTGCTGGAGACGTCGTGGGAGACCTTCGAACGGGCCGGGATCGCGCCGGGCTCGCTGCGCGGCAGCCGGACCGGCGTGTTCGCCGGAGTGGTGTCGCAGGCCTACGTGCCGCCGCCCGACCGGGTGCCCGACGGCTTCGAGGGCCACCTGATGACCGGCAACGCGACCAGCGTCGCGACCGGCCGGATCGCCTACCACCTGGGCCTGGAGGGCCCGGCGGTGACCGTCGACACGGCCTGCTCGTCGTCGCTGGTGGCCATGCACCTGGCCGCCCAGTCGCTGCGGCGCGGCGAGTGCGACCTGGCGCTGGCGGGCGGGGTCACGGTGATGGCCACCCCGGTGCTGCTGGTCGAGTTCAGCCGCCAGCGCGGCCTGGCACCCGACGCCCGCTGCAAGGCGTTCGCGGCCGCCGCCGACGGCACCGGCTTCGCCGAGGGCGTCGGCCTGCTCCTGCTGGAACGCCTCTCGGACGCCCGGCGCCACAACCGGACCGTCCTGGCCGTCCTGCGCGGCTCGGCCGTCAACCAGGACGGCGCGTCGAACGGCCTGACCGCCCCCAACGGCCCGACCCAGGAGCGGGTGATCCGCGCGGCCCTGGCCGACGCCCGCCTCGCCCCCGAGCAGGTCGACGCGGTCGAGGCGCACGGGACGGGGACCCGCCTGGGCGACCCGATCGAGGCGGGGGCGATCCTGGAGACGTATGGGCGGCACCGGGCGGAGCCCCTGTGGCTGGGCTCGGTGAAGTCGAACATCGGCCACACCCAGGCCGCCGCCGGGGTGGCGGGCGTCATCAAGATCATCGAGGCGCTCCGGCACGAGGTGCTCCCCCGCACCCTCCACGTGGACCAGCCGACCCCGCACGTCGACTGGGAGAGCGGCGCGGTCCGCCTCCTCAGCGACCCCGTGCCGTGGCCCCGTGGGGAACGACCCAGGCGAGCGGGGGTCTCGTCCTTCGGCATCAGCGGCACCAACGCCCACGTCATCATCGAGGAGGCCCCGGCCGAGGACCCCGCACCCGTGCCGGGAGACCCTGAGCCCGGTCCTCCCGCCGCGCCGTGGCCGCTGTCGGGCCGCACCGAGACCGCCCTCCAGGCCCAGGCGGCCCGCCTGCTCGACCACCTGACCGTCCACCCGCACCTGGACGACGCCCAGGTCGGCCGCACCCTGGCGCTGGGCCGCACCCCGCTCAAGCACCGGGCCGTCGTGCTCCCCGGCGACCGCGACCAGCGGCTGCGCGCCCTGGCCGACCTCGCGGCGGGCCGATCGTCACGGCACCTGATCCGCGCGGTGGCCGCCGAACGCGCCGGAACGGCCTACCTGTTCACCGGCCAGGGCAGCCAGCGCCCTGGCATGGGCCGTGGCCTCTACGAGGAATGGCCGACCTTCGCGGCGGCCTTGGACGAGGTCGCCGCCGCCTTCGCCCCCCACTTGGACCGCCCGCTGAAAGATCTGCTGTTCGCCCCGCTGGAGGGCGCAGGCCGGGGAGCCTCTGACCGGGGACCCGCCGGCCCGAGCGCCGCGCTCCTCGATCGGACCGAGTACGCCCAGCCCGCCCTCTTCGCGCTGGAGATCGCCCTGTTCCGGCTGCTGGAGCGGCTCGCCCCGCCCCCCAGCAGAGTCGCCGGGCACTCGCTCGGCGGGCTGGCCGCCGCGCACGCCGCCGGGGTCCTCTCCCTGGACGACGCCTGCGCGCTGGTCGCCGTGCGGGCCCGGCTGATGCAGGCCCAGCCCGAGGGCGGCGCGATGACGGCCGTCGAGGCGACCGAGGCCGAGGTCGCCGGGGCGCTGGCGGCGTACAAGGGCCGGGTGGACGTGGCCGCCGTCAACGGGCCGACGGCGGTGGTGATCTCCGGCGACGCAGACGCGGTCACCGAGATCGCCGCCGGGTTCACCGCGCGGGGCCATCGCACCAGCAGGCTCCGGGTCGGCCACGCCTTCCACTCGCCGCACATGGACGGCGCGCTGGCCGCCTACCGCGAGGCCCTGACCAGAGTGACCTTCCGGGAACCGGTCATCCCCCTGGTCTCGGAGGTGACCGGCCGCGAGGCGGCGTACACGGAACTGAAGGACCCCGACTACTGGGTGCGCCACCTGCGCTCCACGGTCCGGTTCGGCGAAGTGGTCGAGACCCTGCGCGCCGCCGGGGTGAGCACGTTCGTCGAGGTCGGCCCCGACGCCGTGCTCACCCCGATGGCGGCGCGCGCGCTGCCCGACGACGCGCTGGTGCTCCCGGCGCTGACCCGGGACCGGCCCGAGCCGGAGGCGGTGGCCTCGCTGGTGGCCCGGCTCCACGCGGCGGGCGGCGCGGTGAACTGGGAGGCCTGGCACACGGCGGGGCCGCCCGCCGACCTGCCGACCTACCCGTTCGAGCGCGGCCACCACTGGTGGCCGTCGGACACCCTGCCCCCGGCGACCACCCTCCCCGGCCCGGCCGCCCCCGAGGAGCGACCGGCCGTGGCGACCCTGCTCGACCTGGTCAGGGTGCACGCCGCCGAGGTGCTCGGCCACACCGCACCCGACCTGATCGGCCCGGAGGACAACTTCCTGCACATCGGCTTCTCGTCGTTCAGCGCCCTGGAGGTGCGCAACCGGCTGTGCGAGGCGACCGGGCTGACCCTGCCGCCCGTGCTGCTGTACGACTACCCGACCCCCGCCGCCGTCGCGAGCTTCCTGGAGGAACGGCTCGCCGTCACCCCGTAAGTCACCACGTGACGGGCAGCCGGTGGATGCCCTGCACGGACCCGCCCGGCTTGACCCCGAGCGCCTCGACGGGCTCGGTGAGGCGCAGGCCGGGCAGGCGGGTGACCAGCTCGCGCAGCCCGATCTCGAGTTCGGCGCGGGCCAGGTTCTGCCCGATGCACTGGTGCACGCCGTGCCCGAAGGCCAGGTGCCCGCGCGCGTCGCGGGTGAGGTCGAGCGTGTCGGGGTCGGTGTAGACGCGTTCGTCCCGGTTGGCGGCGGCGTTGGGCAGGTAGACGCCGTCGCCGGCGCGGATCGTCACCCCGCCGACCTCGATGTCGGCGGCGGCGACCCGCTGCAGCTCGTCGGCGACCGACAGGAACCGCAGCAGCTCCTCGACGTGGTCCTTGGCCCGGTCGGGGTTGTCGCGCAGCACGGCGAGCTGGTCGGGGTGCTCCAGCAGGGTCAGGATGCTCAGCGCCATCATGTTGGCGGTCGTCTCGTGCCCGGCGACCAGCAGGAACATCGAGATCGAGGAGACCTCGGCGCGGGTCAGCTGCCCGGTCGCCAGCCGCTCCCTGATCAGGGTGTCGACCACGCCCTCGCCCGGCTCGGCGAGCTTCAGGTCGATCAGCTCGTCGAAGTAGGCGGTCAGCGCCACGGCCGCGTCGGCCGCGTCCTGGGCGCTGCTGGTCGCCATCAGCATCTTCCTGGTCTGCGCCTCGAAGAAGTCGTGGTCGGCGTACGGCACCCCGAGCAGCTCGCAGATCACCGTCGACGGCACCGCGAGCGCGAAGTCGGGCACCAGGTCGGCCCCCGGCCCCTTGTCGAGCAGCGCGTCGATCCGCTCGGTGACGATGCGCAGGATCACCGGCCGCAGCGTCTTGAGGCCGTTGACGGTGAAGCTCGGCGCGAGCATCCGCCGCTGCACGTCGTGCTCGGGCGGGTCCATGCCGACGAGGGCGACCAGCTTGGAGGCGGCCATCCGGGGCACCAGCACCGGGAAGTCGGCCCGCGACCGGTCCGACGAGAGCCGGGGGTCGAGCAGGAGCGCCCGCGTCTCGGGGTGCCCGGTGATCACCCAGGCGACCCGGCCGTCGTACAGGCGGACGGGCGCGGCGACGCCGGTGGCCCGCAGCCGTTCGTATCCGGCGGGCGGGTGGTAGGGGCAGCCGCGGTTCATGGGGAAGTCGAGGATCTCACTCATGCGCCGGAGCATCTACGGCGGCGCTGAAGTCGCGCTGAATTCAGCAGGGCTTTAACGGCGGCAGAGGGTTCCCGTGGTGGGCTGGGGGGGTGGAAGCCGAGACGATCTCGCGGGTGCGGGCGCGTCCGGTGGTCGTGCCGATGGCGCGTCCGCTGCGCACCGCGTCGGGGTCGGCCACGGCCGCCCCGCTGGTCCTGTTCGACGTGGTCACCGGCGGCGGCGTGACCGGCCGCTCCTACGTGTTCGCCTACGACGCGGCGCTGCTGCCCGCGCTCGTCTCGGTGGCCGGGGAACTGGCCCCCGGGCTGACCGGGAAGTCGCTCGCGCCCGGGGCCCGGATGCGGGAGTTCCAGGCCAGGTTCCGGCTGCCCGGCCTGCAGGGGATCGCCGGCATGGTCGTGTCGGGGATCGAGATGGCCCTCTGGGACGCCCTCGGCCACCTCACCGGCCTGCCGGTCGCCACTCTGCTCGGCGGGGAGCCGACCCCGCTGAGGGCCTACGACAGCTACGGGATGATGGACCCGGTCCAGGAGGAGAAGGCCCTCCGGGGCTCGGTCGAGAGCGGGTTCCGGGCGGTCAAGATCAAGCTCGGCCACCCCGACGCGGCCCGCGACGCCGAGGTCGTGCGGCGGGTCCGCGAGATCATCGGCCCCGACGTCGACCTCATGGTCGACTACAACCAGTCGCTCACCCCGCAGGAGGCCCGCCGCCGCCTCGGCCGGCTGGCCGAGTTCGGCCTCTACTGGGTGGAGGAGCCGGTCCGCGCGGAGGATCTCGCCGGGCACGCCTATGTACGCCGCACCACCGACGCCAGGATCCAGACCGGCGAGAACTGGTGGTTCCCGGCCGGCTGCCGCGCCGCCGTCACGGCGGGGGCCTGCGACTTCGCCATGTTCGACATCATGAAGATCGGCGGCTTCACCGGCTGGACGCTCGCCGCGGGCCAGGCCGAGGCGGCCTCGCTGCCCGTCTCCAGCCACCTGTTCGTCGAGGCGAGCGCGCACGCCATGACGGTCACCCCGTCGGCCGACTGGGTGGAGCACCTCGACCTCGCCGGGCCGGTCGTGCG
Organism: Herbidospora galbida; assembly: GCF_005233835.1. Classification (GTDB taxonomy): domain Bacteria; phylum Actinomycetota; class Actinomycetes; order Streptosporangiales; family Streptosporangiaceae; genus Herbidospora; species Herbidospora galbida. The sequence goes on from NZ_SZQA01000060.1 coordinate 5,887, forward strand.
GGAGCCCTGCCGGCCGGTCGACGGCCGGATCACCGCCCGGGGGCCGGGGCTGGGCCTCGTCTGGGACGAGGACGCGGTGGCGGCGTACCGGCCGAGGTTTTGACCATTCCTGGATTGTGGTGGAAAACGTATTCTGTATACGTTTCTGTGATGAAGATCCTGGTCGTGGGGGCAGGAGCGGTCGGCGGATACCTCGGCGGCCGCCTCGTTCAGGCGGGCCGAGACGTCACCTTCCTGGTCCGCCCCAAACGGGCCCGGGTCATCAACGGGCGCGGGCTGCGGATCGTGGGGCTGGGCGAGGAGACGACGCTCCATCCGCACACGATCCTGGCGAACGAGATCACCTCGACGTTCGATCTGGTCCTGGTCTCGGTCAAAGCCGCCGCGCTGCGGTCGGCCATGGACGACTTCGCCCCGGCCGTCGGGCCGGACACGCTCATCCTGCCCGTGCTCAACGGGATGCGGCACGTCGACGAACTCGCCGAGCGGTTCGGCGAGCGGCGGGTGCTCGGCGGGGTCGTCGTGGTGAGCACCACCCTCGACGCCGACGGCGACATCCTCCGGCTCGCCGACGTGCAGAGCCTCACCTACGGCTCCCGCTCCGGGCCCCCGCCCGACCAGCTCGTCGGCATGCTCGGCGGGGCCGGGTTCGAGACCCGCCTCGCCGCCGACATCATCGGCGAGATGTGGGCCAAATGGGTGTACATCGCCGCGACCGGCGCGGTGACGTGCCTCATGCGCGGGACGGTCGGGGAGGTCGCGTCCACCCCCGGAGGGGTGGAGTTCGCCCGCGCGGTCGTGGCCGAATGCGCCGCCGTCGCCGAGGCCGCCGGGCATCCGGTGCCACAGGAGGCGCTCGACGGCACCCGCCAGACGGTGACCGCGCCCCACTCGTCGCTGACGTCGTCGGCCTACCGCGACCTGATCCGCGACCGGCCCGTCGAGGTCGAGGAGATCTTCGGCGACCTCGTGCGGCGCGCCCGGCAGCTCGGCGCGCCGGTGCCGCTGCTCAGCCTGGTCACCCTCAACCTCCGCGTCTACCAGGGACGACGTGCGTGACCCCGCAGTTCGGCGACTACCAGAACGAGATCTACTCGGGCGGCCTGCGCGGGCTGGTCCCACCGCTGCCGATGACCTTCGCCGACCTGGAGGCCAAGGCCGAGGCCACGCTGCCGCCGTCGATCTGGTCGTACGTCGCGGGCGGCGCGGGCGACGAGCACACCCAGCGGGCCAACGTCGCGGCCTTCCGCCGCTGGGGGCTGGTCCCGCGCATGCTGGCCGGCGCCGCACGGCGCGACCTCTCCGTCGAGCTGTACGGAATGCGCCTGCCCACCCCGGTCTTCCTGGCCCCGATCGGGGTCGTCGGCCTGTGCGCCCAGGACGGCCACGGCGACCTTGCCACCGCGCGGGCGGCGGCCCGCACGGGCGTCCCGATGATCGCCTCGACGTTCTCCGTCGACCCCCTGGAGGGGATCGTCCCCGAGCTGGGCCCGACGCCCGGCCTCTTCCAGCTCTACACCCCGGCCGACCGCGACCTCGCCGAGAGCCTGATTCACCGCGCCGAAGCGGCCGGGTTCCGGGCCCTGGTCGTCACGCTCGACACCTGGGTCACCGGCTGGCGTCCCCGCGACCTGAGCACCGCCAACTTCCCCCAGCTCAGGGGCTACTGCCTGGCCAACTACACCACCGACCCGGTCTTCCGGTCGCGGCTGCCCCGCACCCCAGAGGACGACCCGCAGGCCGCCACCGCCCACTGGGCGAAGATCTTCGGCAATTCGCTGGCCTGGGACGACCTGCCCTGGCTCCGCTCGGCCACCCGGCTGCCGCTGCTGCTGAAGGGGATCTGCCACCCCGACGACGCCCGCCGCGCCAAGGACGCCGGAGTCGACGGGATCTACTGCTCCAACCACGGCGGCCGCCAGGCCAACGGCGGCCTGCCCGCCCTCGACGTCCTCCCCGAGGTGGTCGAGGCCGCCGACGGGCTGCCGGTGCTGTTCGACTCGGGCGTCCGCTCGGGGGCCGACGTGGTGAAGGCGCTGGCCCTCGGGGCGACCGCCGTGGGCGTCGGCCGCCCCTACGCCTACGGGCTCGCGCTCGGCGGCGCCGACGGGATCGTCCACGTGCTGCGGACGATCCTCGCCGAGGCCGATCTGATCATGGCCGTCGACGGTTACCCGTCCGTCGCCGACCTGACGCCCCAGACCCTCCGGCGGGTGCCGGCCGGATCATGACGCCTGCACGGCGACCGTGACCTTCCGCCACGCCGACCACTCCGAGACGAGCGGGACCTCCACCGCCTCCGAGCGGACCCGCCAGCGGATCCGCCAGCCGTCGGCCAGCGCCCCCTCGGGCAGGGCGACCTCCCCCGGCCGGCCCGCGGGCTGGGCCGCCGGGGTGAGACCGGCCCAGATCTGGCCGACGCCCTGCTCCGGCAGGTCCGGGTCGTGCTCGACCTCGAAGCGGGCGCGCAGCGTGAAGCCGTACGGGTGGGTGAGGAAGGCCCGCAACGTCGGGGTGAGGCTCGACGTCACCGCCACGTCGCCCTTGCGCACCGACGGCACGACGACCGGCGCGAGCACGCCGGGGGGAACCTCGTGCACCTCGCCGTACCGCCAGGCGGTCCAGGGCGTGACGTGCCCCGACGCCGGGGCGTGATCGCGGCCCCGCCAGCGGATCTGCCAGCCCTGCTGGAGCACGCCCTCGGGCACCCGGGCGACCGCCCGCTCGCCCCCGGTGGCCAGGTCGGAGACGGCGGTCCAGATCCGGCCGGCGCCCTGGTCCGGCACGGCCGGGTCGTGCTCGATCTCGAACTCCGCCCGCAGGTCGCCGCCGAGCGGATCGGACTGGCCGCCGATCAGCTGCGGCGTCAGCGAGGAGACCGTGGTGACGCCGCTCTGCACGTGGACCGGCGCGATCTGGACGGTCCGCGTCACGACCACCGTGCCGGTGTCCACGGTGACCGTCAGGACGGGCGGGGCGAGGTCGGCGCTCTCGGCCGACGCGAAGACCCAGTGGCCCTCGTCGACGTTCTCGTCCGGGCCCTGGACGGCCAGGCCGTAGTTCTGCGCCCCGCCCGCCCAGGCCCGCACGATGTCGGTGACCGGCCATTCGAGGAAGGCGGGCGCGGTCTCGCAGTCCGCACCCGCGATCGAGGCGCCGTCGGGCGTCGAAGCGGGCGTGTCGCCCCAGTGCAGGTCCTCCTGCACCCACGCGGTGGTCACCCGGCTGACCTGGAGGCCCTCGTGCGCGCCGGGGTGGCAGGCCGGCGCGGAGTCGACGGTCAGCCGCAGCGTGGCCGAGGTGACGCGGCCCTCCACGGGCACCAGGTCGAACTTCAGATAGGCGCGGCCCTCGGTCCCGTCGGGGAAGTCGCCGACGTAGTGGCGCGGGGCGTACGGCGGCGCCGGAGACCCCGCCCCGTCGCTCGACGCCACGCCCACGTCGGCGAGCGGGACGGTCTCCGTCGTGACGTCGGCGTGGGCGGCCGGGACGGCGGTGAGGCCGGTCGTCACGAGCGTGGCGGCCAGCAGGGAGAGAGCCCTCCGTCGCAGGAGGGACGTGCCAGACATCATCGAGCTCCTCGGGGTGCGGAGATGACCGATCACATCGCGGTGGCGTCCGCCGGGCGGATGCGCCCCCGCAGGGCACCCGCCCGGCGGTCGCTCACTGGGTCAGGCCGACGGTGAAGGTCTGCCACTCGGACTGCGACGCGAACGGGCCGGCGTTCGCGCGGACCCGCCAGCGGAGCCGCCAGCCGTCCTGCAGAATCCCCTCGGGCACGGTGACCTGCGTCTGCGCCCCCGAGGCGGTGGCGTCCGGTTCGGAGCCCGACCAGATGTATCCGGTGCCCTGCTCCGGCGCGGCCGGATCGTGCTCGATCTCGAAGGCCACGTGCAGCGGCTCGATGAACGGGTGGCTCGCGGTGGCCCGGAACGTCGGGGTGAGGCTCGTGGTGACCGTCACGCCGTCCGACTGGTGCGAGGGGGTCATCTCGGGCCCGGTGATCTCGGGGACGACGCTGGACAGGGTGGCGGACTGCCACGGCGACCAGTCGGAGACCGTGCCCGCCGTCACGTTGTGGGCGCGGACCCGCAGGCGGAGCCGCCAGCCGTCCTGGAGGATCCCCTCGGGGACCCGGACCGTCGGCTTGCCGGCGTCGGTCGTCTGGTTCGAGGTGGCGGTCCAGATCAGCCCGGTGCCCTGCTCGGGCACGGCGGGATCGTGGTCGATCTGGAACTCGGCGGTCAGCCGTCCGCCGGCCGGGTCGCGCACCTGCGTGTAGACCTGGGGCGCCGTCGAGGCCAGCCACATGTGATCGCCGTCGCGGTGACTCGACGAGACGTACAGCCCGTTCGTGGACGGCGTCGAGGGGACCTCCATCGTGACCAGGAGGCGCGGGACGGGGTGGTCCTGGGTCTCCGAGGACGCCAGGTACCAGACACCGTCGTCGGTGGACTCGTCCGGAGAGCCGAGCACCAGGCCGTGGTTCTCCGCGCCCGCCGCCCAGTCCTGGACGATGCCCGTGACCGGCCACTCCGTCTCACCGGCCGCGACCCCGCAGGGGAGGTCGGCGAGGGCGGTGACCGCGTCCTCGGGCACCGAGACGGGCGTGTTGCCCCAGTGCAGGTAGTCGGCGGACCAGGCCTCGCCGACCCTGCGCACCTCGATCCCCTCCCTGGCCACGTGCCCGCACGACGGCGTCTTGACGGCGGAGAGCCGCAGCGCGGCCGACTGGATCACACCCTCGGGCAGCGAGGACAGGTCGAACCGCAGATAGCCCCGGGCGTCGGAGAGCCGGCTCCCGCCCACGAGGAGGAACGACGAGTCGGGATGGGCCGGAGCGGCGTGGTTGTCGCGCGTCATCACGTGGACGTCGTCGACCGCCCCGAGGGTCTTCACGACGACGAGGGTCGGCGTGTCGGCCGCCGCCGGCGCGGGGACGACGGCCGGTGCGGCCACCGTCAGGGCGGCGAGGAGCATGGGGAGTGCCCTCCTCCGCAGGAGGGATGGCGCAGACATCATCGAGCTCCTTGGGACGCGGAGATGATCATTGGCATCGCGCAAGGACGTTAACAAAATCCCCGAATAACCGAAATATTGACATTTCGGAATTGAAATTCGAAAGGACCGACAAACCCCGTCTATTGATTAACGGTACGGCCCGGTCACCAGCAACCGGTCGGTCGACTCGTCGGCGCGCGTGCCCGTTTCCGGGTTGATCAACCGTCCCGGCGATATGTGCGTCGCACCCGCTCTGACCAGCAATGTCGTGCCCGGGATGTGCGCCGTGACGCCGCTGCCCGTATAGGAGAAGAGACCGAGGGCCCGGCCCGGCGGCGGTTCGGGCGCGGCGACCTTCGTCCATTTCCCGGCGCGGTTGCGCCAGAGCGGCTGGTCGAGGCCGTAATCGAACCACACGCCCCCGGCCCCGTCGGGCTCGATGCCGTCCGGCGGACGGGTGCGCGGCGGGGTCAGCGTCGTCCACTTCGCGCCGCGGCGGTGCAGGACGGGCAGACGGTCGCCGTCGAGCACCGAGTGCCCGGAGAGCCAGAGGTCGCCGCCCTTGCCCACGACGAGGTCGTCGATCTGGAGCATGCTCCGGGTGTTCGCGGATACGGAGACCGGCACCCGGTCGAGGGCGCGGCCGTTCCAGCGCAGCACGGCGGGGGTGCTGCGGCCGAGCGGGTCGTGGTCGGCCGTACCGGTCTCGTGGCGGCCGACCACCCAGACCGCTCCCCCTTGGACGCGGATGCCGCTGACCTTGAGGTCGGCCGGAGCCGGCACCGGATGCCAGCGCCTGCCGTCGTACCGGCTCAGTCTCCCCTGCTCCGACAGCCAGGCCCCGCCGGGAACGGCGGCGAGTATCACGTGGGCCCGCTTCGCGACCGACCGCATGGCCCGCCAGCTCTTGCCGTCCCAGCGATGCGCCTGACCGGAGGTGAGGGCCCAGACGTCGCCGGACGGCGTGGCGGACAGGGCGGTGATCGCGCCGGGCGTCGGCATCGACCACCACCGCCTGCCGTCGAAGCGTTCCAGCAGGGCGGGCCGGTAGGCGGCGGCCCAGATGTCCTTCGCGCCGACGGCCGCCACCTGGCCGAAGGAGTCATGGCCCTTCTTCGGCGGGAGCGGCGCGGCCCGCCACGGCGACGCCGCGCCGACCGAGGCCGCTCCCATGCCGCCCGCCAGCACCGCGGCCATCACGGCTGTCCACATGATCTGCCCCCATCGCCCCGGAAGGTTCCGATTATTCCAATGGATGCGGGGCTTTTCGTCGTTTCGTCAAGATCGATACCGCCGCCGGCGTCTGGCCGGACACGACCCGGAATACACAAACGTCTTATACGTTTGTATAGATATAGCATCATGCGGTGGGACACAGGGAAGATCTCCTCGCGGGCGCCAAGAAGTGTCTTTACGAGCGGGGCTACGCGCAGACCACCGCGCGTGACATCGTCGCCGCCTCCGGCACCAACCTCGCCTCCATCGGCTACCACTTCGGCTCGAAGGAAGCGCTGCTCAACGCCGCCCTGATGGAGGTCCTCACCGATCTCGGCCGCAGCCTCGACGCCGCCGTCGCGGGCGGCGACCGCGGCGACCACGCGGGCGGGCTCGGCGAGACCTGGCGGCTCGTGCGCGAGTCGTTCGCGGAGCACCAGCCGATCTGGGTGGCCGGCATCGGGGCCTACGTCCAGTCGCAGTACTCCCCCGACCTGCGCGACCTGCTCGCGCCCATCGTGCGGGGGATCCTCGGGCAGCTCGCCGAAGAGGTGCCGGGGGCCGACGAGAAGAGCGCGAAGGCGATCGCGTCGATCCAGCTCGCGCTGCTGACCGGGCTCGTCCTGCAGTGGGTGGTCGACCCCGACCACGCGCTGACCGGCCCCGAGCTGGCCGAAGGGCTGCGGGCGCTCACCGGGCCGACCGGCTGATCCACCGTGTGACACGGCGTTCCACGCGGGTGGACCGGCGAGGGAACGCCTCACCCGGTGTGAGAGCGATGAGGTTTCTGGCCGCCGTGCTGGCGGTCGTCGCGGCGCTCGCCGCGTTCACGCCCGAACCGCAGTGGACGGGCGTCAAGTTCTGGGCCTGGGGGCTCAACTCCAGCGGCCAGTTCGGCAACGCCACCACCGCCGACAGTCCCGTCCCGACGCTGGTGGGCAGGCTGCCGGGCCGTCCGCACGGTTCGGCCCGCATCCGGCAGGTGGCGACCGGGGGCACGTTCAGCGCCGGGATCAACGACCGGGGGGTCGTGTTCCTGTGGGGCGAGCTGCCCGGCGTAGTCTCCTCGACCACCCCGCGGGAGGTGACCGGCCTGCCGTTCGTCAGTTCGGTCTCCGTGGGCGACCGGCACGTCCTGGCGCTCGACTCCGACGGGACCGTCTGGGCGTGGGGCGACAACACCTACCGGCAGCTCGGTGACGGCACGACCGTCAGCAGGCCCATCCCGATTCAGGTCCCCGGCCTGACCGGCGTGCGCGGCGTGTCGGCCGGATACCGCCACAGCCTGGCCGTGAAGACCGATGGGACCGTCTGGGCCTGGGGCCACAACGGCTTCGCCGAACTGGGCGACGGCACCACGGTCAACCGGCCCACGCCGGTCCGGCTCACCGGCGTCTCCGACGTCCTGACCGCGCACGCCTCCCGCAGCGGCGTCCACTCGGCCGCGCTGAAGTCCGACGGCACGGTGTGGACGTGGGGCTCCAACGCCTCCGGCCAGCTCGGCATCGGGGCGGCCCCGAGGTCGTACGTGCCGGTCCGGGTCCCCGGCGTCGTGAACGCCCAGATGGTCCTGCCCGGCGAACGGTCGACGTTCGCCATCGCCGAAGGCCGCCTGTACGCCTGGGGCGACAACACCTCCGGCCGCCTCGGCGACGGCACCACCCTGCCCCGACGCACCCCGGTCGTCACCCCGATCGCGAACCTGACCTGGGCCGACCCCGGCACCGGCGGCACCTCGGCCGGCGTCACGGCCGACGGGACCGTGCTGACCTGGGGCGACAACACCCACGGCGCGCTCGGCACGGGCTCGGCGGCCCCCTACGAGACGACCGCGCACCCCGTCGCCGGCCTCACCTCCCGGGTGAGCACGATCTCGGTCGGCCGCTCGACCGCCCTGGCCCTGGTCGGCAACCAGCCCGACCCGACCCCGACGAGCCCGCCGACGGTCGTGCCCGTCCCCGACGTGACCGGCCTGTTCGAGGACACCGCGATCACCCGGATCACCGGCGCCGGCCTGACCGTCGGCTCGGTGACCTACTGGGTCGACCGGCTCTGCAACGAGGTCGACCAGGTGACCGCCCAGGATCCCGCCCCCGGCGTCCTCGTGCCCCCCGGCCACGAGGTGAACCTCACCGTCGCCACCGCCCCGGACGGACCGTGTCCGTGAGCGGCCGGACGGCCCCGCCGCCCCGGAACGACCAGCGCCGCCCCAAGCCGCCGCCGAAGCCGAAGAACGTCGGAGGGGCCCGTTAGGTTGACCGGGTGACGTTACCCCGCTCCGTCGAAGAAGCCGTCCACGCCGAGGCGTCCGGCCGGGCGCCGCGCTACCTCTTCTTCTGGGGCCACCGCCCACCTCGCGACGGCGGGGTGGGCGCGGGCTGCCTGAGCCAGTGGTGGGAGGCCGAGTTCACCGAAGACGGCCACGTGTTCCGCTCGGCCGAGCACTACATGATGGCCCACAAGGCCTGGCTGTTCGACGACGCCGAGACCGCCGCCGAGATCCTGGCGGCGGCCCATCCGGGCGAGGCCAAGAAGCTGGGCCGCAAGGTCCGCGGCTTCGACGACGCCGTCTGGACCGCCCACCGCTACGACATCGTCGTGAGGGCCGGCACCGCCAAGTTCGCCGCCCACCCCGCCCTGCGCGAGTTCCTGCTCGGCACTCGCGACCGGGTGCTGGTCGAGGCCAGCCCCTACGACCGCGTGTGGGGCATCGGCCTGACCGCGAGCGACGAGCGGGCCGCCTCCGCCGCGACGTGGCAGGGGCTCAACCTGCTCGGCTTCGCCCTGATGGAGGCCCGGGATCGGCTGACGGAAGGGTGAGGGTCATGGTCAGTCCGCCGCCCGGCGTCTCGTCCGGGGCGAGCGCGCCGCCCATCGCCTCGGCCAGCCCGCGCGACAGCGCGAGCCCCAGCCCGACCCCCGAGTGGTTGTCGCGGTCGCCGAGGCGCTGGAACGGCTGGAAGACCTGGTCGTGGGCCTCCGGCGGGATGCCGGGGCCGCGGTCGACCACGCGGATCTCCACCTTGTTGTCGTGGGAGCTGGCCGTCACCAGCACATACTCGGGGCTGTAGCGGAGGGCGTTCGACACCAGGTTGGCCAGCACCCGTTCCAGCAGGGCAGGGTCGGCGGTGACCTCGGGCAGGTCGTCGGGCACGTCGATGCGCACCCGCAGGTCCTCGACCGCCCTCGGCAGCACCTCCGCCAGCGCGACCGGCTGGAGGGCGACCCCGAGCACTCCGGCCTGCAGCCGGCTCATGTCGAGGAGGTTCTCCACCAGGCGGGTCAGCTTCACCAGCGACTCGTCGGCGGTGGCGAGCAGTTCGGCCTGGTCGGCGGCCGACCACGTCACGTCGGTGCTGCGCAGCCCCTCGACCGCCGCCTTCGCCGAGGCGAGGGGGGTGCGCAGGTCGTGGCTGACGGCGGCGAGCAGGGCGGTGCGCATCCGGTCGGCCTCGGCCAGCGGTTTGGCCTGTTCGGCCTCCTCCTCCAACCGGCGCTGGCGCAGCGCGACGGCCGTCTCGGCGGCGAAGGCCTCCAGCACGCGGCGGTCGGAGGCGCCCAGCAGGCGGCCTCTGACCGCCAGCACCAGGTTCCCGTCGATCACCACGTCGGTGTCGGCGGCCCCCGGGCTCGTGCACGGCACCCCTCCGGCGCTGGCGACGATGCGCCACGCCTCGGGGTCGGCGCGGTCGTCGAGGGCCGGGGCGGTGGCGCGTTCGAGCAGGGTGACCGAGGTCAGGCCGTAGGTCTCGCGGAGGCGGGCCAGCAGGGAGGGCAGCGCCGCCTCGCCGCGCAGCACGTGGCCCGCCAGGGTCGACAGCACCTCGGCGTCGGCGCCCGCCATGGCGGCCTCGCGGGTCCGGCGGGCGGCCAGGTCGACCACCAGGCTCACCATGACGGCGACCAGGACGTACACGAAGAGCGCGAGCAGGTTCTGCGGGTCGGCGACGGTGATCTTGTCGACCGGCGGGGTGAAGAAGTAGTTCAGCAGCAGGAAGCCGACGACGGCGGCCGTGATGGCCGGCGACATGCCGCCGACCAGGGCGACCATCACGACCAGCAGCAGGAACAGCAGGATCTCGCTGGGCAGCGCGAGCAGGTCGCGCAGCGGGTAGACGACGGCGGTCAGCGCGGGCATGCCGAGCAGCGCCGTCGCCCAGCCGGCCAGGCGGCGGGTGCGGGTCAGCGCGGCCCGGGAACCGGGCCGGGGCAGGCCGCGGCGGGCCTGCTGATGGGTGATCATGTGGACGTCGATCGACCCCGACCGTGCGATCGTCTCGGCCCCGACCCCCCGGAAGAGGATCTGCGCCAGCCGCCCCCGCCGCGACGCGCCCAGAACGAGCTGGGTGGCGTTCACCCCGCGGGCGAAGTCGAGCAGCGCCCGGGGCACGTCGTCGCCGACGACCTGGTGGTAGGTGCCGCCGAGCGCCTCGACCAGGGCCCGCTGCCGGGCCAGGTGGGCGGGGTCTCCCCCGACCAGGCCGTCGCCCTGGGTGACGTGGACGGCCAGCAGGTCGGCGCCCTTGGTCCGGGCGGTCACCCGGGCCGCGCGGCGGATCAGGGTGTCGCCCTCGGGGCCGCCGGTCAGCGCCACCACGACGCGTTCGCGGGCCTCCCACGTGGTGGCGATGCCGTGTTCGGCGCGGTAGCGGTCGAGCTGGTCGTCGACGCGTCCGGCCACCCACAGCAGCGCCAGTTCGCGCAGCGCGGTCAGGTTGCCGATCCGGAAGTAGTTCGACAGCGCCGCGTCCACCTTCTCGGGCGCGTAGACGTTGCCGTGGGCCATGCGGCGGCGCAGCGCCTCGGGCGACATGTCGACCAGCTCGATCTGGTCGGCCCGGCGGACCACCTCGTCGGGCACCGTCTCCCGCTGCGGGACGCCGGTGATCTCCTCGACGACGTCGTTGAGCGACTCCAGGTGCTGCACGTTCACCGTCGTGACGACGTCGATCCCGGCGTCGAGCAGCTCCTCGACGTCCTGCCAGCGCTTGGCGTTGCGCGACCCCGGCACGTTGGTGTGCGCGAGCTCGTCGACCAGGGCGACCTTCGGGCGGCGGGCCAGCACGGCGTCGACGTCCATCTCGGTGAAGAGCGTCCCCCGGTACGACAGTTCCCGGCGCGGCACCGCCTCCAGGCCCGCGAGCAGCGCGGCCGTCTTGGGGCGGCCGTGCGTCTCGACCAGGCCGACCACGACGTCGCGGCCCCGTTCGGAGGCACGGCGGCCCTCGCCGAGCATGGCGAAGGTCTTGCCGACGCCCGGGGCCGCGCCCAGGTAGACGCGCAGGCGGCCCCGGACCGTCATCGGTCGAGGTCCAGGTTGAGCGCCAGGACGTTGACGCCGGGCTCACCCATGAAGCCGAGAGCGGGGACGTCGGTATGGCGGCGGACAAGGGCGCGGACCTCCTCGACCGGGCGGCCGCGTTCCCTCGCGACGCGGACGACCTGGAGGTCGGCGTACCTGACCGAGATGTGCGGGTCGAGGCCGGACCCGCTCGCCGTCACCGCGTCCGGCGGGATGGTCCACCGGGCGCCGCCCCTGATGGGGACGGTCCGGCCGGCCGCGTAGCTCTGTCCCTTTTGGGCGCATTCGACGTTCACTCCCTGATATTCGGTCATGAAGGGCACCGCCGGGCACGGTTCGTTCACGCTGACCACCCGGCCCGGGAAGATCTTGAGCACCGCGCCGACCCCCGAGGCGGTGCAGAACGGCCGGGCGGCGCTCACCCCCTCCATCTCGCCGACCCGCCTGGATCGGGCGCAGACCTGGGTGAGCAGGCTGGGTCTCCCCGGTACGTCGACCACGCTCTCCGGGCCGAGGTTGCTCGCCCCGGTGCGGAGCACGTCGTAGCCGGTGGCCGAGGGGCGGCTCTGGAAGTAGCGGCGGTCCCCGGCGAAGTCCTGCGCGATCAGCCGGCTTCCCTTGGCGACGGGCGAGCCGTCGGCCTTGTGCTGGAAGAACACCCGGGCGACGCCCAGGACGGCCAGCGGATAGAGGCCGCCCGCGACCACGGTCAGCACCATCAGTGCGCGGATCGCCGCGCCGAGGCGGCGGGTCACGACAGCCCCGGCAGCTGATGGACGGCCAGGTCGATGAGCTTGATCCCGGCGAACGGGGCCAGCACGCCGCCCAGGCCGTAGACGGCGAGGTTGCGGCTGAGCATGGCCGAGGCGTTCGCCGGGCGGTAGGAGACGCCGCGGAGCGCGAGCGGGATGAGCGCCACGATGACCAGGGCGTTGAAGACGACCGCCGACAGGATCGCCGACTGCGGGGTGGCCAGGCGCATCACGTTCAGCGCGTCGAGGCCCGGATAGACGGCGGCGAAGACGGCCGGGATGATCGCGAAGTACTTCGCGATGTCGTTGGCGATGGAGAACGTCGTCAGCGCGCCCCGGGTGATCAGCAGTTGCTTGCCGATCTCGACGATCTCGATGAGCTTGGTCGGGTTGGAGTCGAGGTCGACCATGTTCCCGGCCTCCTTGGCCGCCGAGGTGCCGGTGTTCATGGCCACGCCGACGTCGGCCTGGGCCAGGGCGGGGGCGTCGTTGGTGCCGTCGCCGGTCATCGCGACCATCCGGCCGCCGAACTGCTCGCGGCGGATGAGGCCGAGCTTGTCCTCCGGGGTGGCTTCGGCGAGGAAGTCGTCCACGCCCGCCTCGTCGGCGATGGCCTTGGCCGTGAGGGGGTTGTCGCCGGTGATCATGACGGTCCGGATGCCCATGCGGCGCATCTCGTCGAAGCGCTCGCGCATGCCCTGCTTGACGACGTCCTTGAGGTGGATCACGCCGAGGACCCGGCCCCGTTCGGCCACCACGAGCGGGGTGCCGCCGCTGGCGGCGATGCCGTCGACCAGCGGGCCGATCTCGTCGGTGGGGCGGCCGCCGGCGTCGCGGACCCACTTCATGACGGCGGTCGCGGCGCCCTTGCGGATCTGCCGGTCACCGACGTCGACGCCGCTCATCCGGGTCCGCGCCGAGAACGGCACCCAGTGGGCCCCGGCGACCGGGCGTTCGCGCAGACCGAAGTGCTCCTTGGCGTAGACGACGATGGAGCGGCCCTCGGGAGTCTCGTCGGCCAGGCTGGAGAGCTGGGCGGCCTCGGCGAGGTCGCGGAGGTCGACGCCCTCGGCGGCCTGGAAGGCGGTGGCCTGCCGGTTGCCGAGGGTGATGGTGCCGGTCTTGTCGAGCAGCAGCGTCGACACGTCGCCGGCCGCCTCGACCGCCCGGCCGCTCATGGCCAGCACGTTGCGCCGCACCAGCCGGTCCATCCCGGCGATGCCGATCGCCGACAGCAGCGCCCCGATGGTGGTCGGGATCAGGCAGACCAGCAGCGCGACGAGCGTCACCCCGCTCACCCCGTCGGCGGTCAGGGCGGCGGAGTCCGGCACACCGGGATTGACGGCCTTGGAGTAGATCGCCATCGGCTGCATGGTGACCGTGGCCACCAGGAAGACGACGGTCAACGCGGCGAGCAGGATGTTCAGCGCGATCTCGTTGGGGGTCTTCTGCCGGTTGGCGCCCTCGACCAGGGCGATCATCCGGTCGACGAAGCTCTCGCCGGGCTGCTGGGTGATCCGCACGACGATCCGGTCGGACAGCACCTTCGTCCCGCCGGTGACGGCGCTCCGGTCGCCGCCCGACTCGCGGATGACCGGCGCCGACTCCCCGGTGACGGCCGACTCGTCGACGCTGGCGACGCCCTCGATCACGTCGCCGTCGCCCGGGATGACCTCCCCCGCCCCGACCACGACGACGTCGCCCTTCCTCAGCGCGGACGACGGGACGACCGACCCGTCGGCCAGCGTCGCCGTGGTGTCGCGCCGGGCCGCCCGCAGCGTCGCGGCCTGCGCCTTGCCCCGGCCCTCCGCGACCGACTCGGCCAGGTTCGCGAACAGGACGGTCAGCCAGAGCCAGACCACGATCGACCACGCGAAGAAGCCGGGCGACCCGACGGCCAGGGCGGTGGCGGCGACCGCGCCGACCTCGACGACGAACATCACCGGGTTGCGCCACAGGGTCAGCGGGCTGAGCTTGGCGAGGGCTCCCAGGAGGGCGTTCATCCGCCGACCCCCTCGGCCAGCGGCCCCAGGGCCAGCGCGGGCAGGAAGGTCAGCGCCACCACGACGACCGTCACGCCGACGACGAGGCCGACGAACTGCGGCCGGTGGGTGGGCAGCGTGCCCGCCGACGACGGCACCGGCGTCTGCCCGGCCAGCGACCCGGCCAGAGCCAGCACGAACACCATCGGCGCGAACCGGCCGAGCAGCATGGCCACGCCGAGGGCGACGTCCCACCACGGGGTGCTCGCGGCCAGCCCGGCGAACGCGGAGCCGTTGTTGCCGGCGGCGCTGGTGAACGCGTACAGGACCTCGGAGAGGCCGTGGGGGCCCGTGTTCAGCATCCCGGCGAGGCCCGCCCGGTTGGCGAGGGCCAGCGCGGTGCCGGTCAGCACCAGCACCGGGGTGACCAGGAAGTAGAGCGAGGCGAGCTTGATCTCCCGGGCGGCGATCTTCTTGCCCAGGTATTCGGGGGTGCGGCCGACCATCAGGCCGGCCACGAAGACCGTGATCACGGCGAGGATCAGCAGGCCGTAGAGGCCCGAGCCGACGCCGCCGGGGGCGACCTCGCCGAGCATCATGCCGGCCATGGTCATCATGCCGCCGAGCGGGGTGAACGAGTCGTGCGCCGCGTTGACCGCGCCGGTCGAGGTCAGGGTCGTGGACGCGGCGAAGGTGGCGCTCTCGGACAGGCCGAACCTCACCTCCTTGCCCTCCATCGCCATGCCCGCCGCCTGCGGGACGGTGGCCGCGCCGCGCAGTTCGAAGACGTTGGTCAGCACGGTCGAGGCGATCGCGATGACGGCCACGACGGCGACCAGGGCGTATCCCTGGCGGTTCTGGCCCACCATCCGGCCGAAGGTGCGCGGCAGCGCGACCGGGATGAGCAGCATGAGCAGGTTCTCTAGCCAGTTGGTCCAGCCGTTCGGGTTCTCCCACGGGTGCGCGGAGTTGGCGGCGTAGAACCCGCCGCCGTTGGTGCCGAGCTGTTTGACGGCCTCCTGGCTCGCGACCGGCCCGCCGGTCAGCGTGGTCGTCCCGCCCATGACGGCGGGCACCTCGTGGGGGCCGGCGAGGTTCTGCACCACGCCGCCCGCGACCAGCAGGACCGCGCCGGCGAAGGCGAGCGGGAGCAGGATCCGGTACGTGCCCCGGATCAGGTCGGCCCAGAAGTTGCCGATCGTGGCGCACTCACGGCGGGCGAACCCGCGCACCAGCGCCATCGCGACCGCCAGGCCCACGGCGGCCGAGGCGAAGTTCTGCACCGCCAGCCCGCTCATCTGAACGAGGTGCCCCATGGTGTTCTCACCGGCGTAGGACTGCCAGTTCGTGTTGGTCGCGAAGCTGACGGCCGTGTTCCACGCCACGTGGTCGGTGACCGGCGGGAACCCCAGGGACAGGAACAGGTGGTCCTGGACGCGCTGGAAGACGTACAGGAAGAGGATCGAGACCAGCGAGAAGGCCAGCACCGACCGCGCGTAGCCCGGCCACCGCTGCTCCTGGCGCGGCGCGACCCCGAGAAGGCGGTAGGTCAGGCGTTCGGCCCAGGTGTCGCGACAGCCCGAGTAGACCCGGTACATGTGGTCGCCCAGCGGCCGGTAGAGCAGCGCGAGCACGACGACCAGGGTGAGCGCGGTCATCAGAACCGCTCCGGGAACAACAGCGCCACGACGACGAAGGCCGCCAGCGCGACCGCGCCGACGAGCCCGAGGAGGTTGACGACGCTCACAGCCGCTCGACCGCCTTCACCAGCAGCGCGAACAGCGCGAAGAACGCGATCGTCAGCACGACGAGGATCAGGTCACCCCACATGGACGTGTGGCCTCCTCAGCGGATCGGGCTCGGCGAGCCGCAGCACCTCACGGGTCAGCGGCGGCACGTCGCCGCCGCCGAAGATCAGATAGCGGAGCATCGCGTTGATCGGGTTGCCCTCGGTCCAGTGGAAGTAGATGTTGGGCACCCGGCCGGTGCGGTCGCGCAGGTAGAGCAGCAGCGCGGCCAGCGCGTTGGGCACGGTCGAGCTCTCCACGTTCAGCACCTTGTGCCCGAACCGCTCCTCGCCCCGGACGTAGAGCTCGGTCTCGAACTCCGAGGCGTCGTTGATGGTGACCTCGACGAACATCGCCTGCTCCGAGGTGCGCAGCCGGTGCATGAACCAGTTCTCGCGCAGCTTGTCGTTGTATTCGGCCTGGTCGCGGCGCTGCGGCTCGTTGGCGATGAGGTGCAGCTCCCCGGCGCAGCACTCGTTGACGAACTCCTCGGCCAGCGGGTCGAGCCGCACCCGCGTCACCCGCAGCTCGGTCGACCGCGTCGCCCGCGAGATCAGCGAGGTGACCACGATGGCCACGATGAAGAACCCGGCGATCTTGACGCCGTCCGGCCGCTCGATCACGTTGTCGACCAGCGTGTACGTCAGCACCGCGCTGATGACCCCGAAGGCCCACGCGGCCCTGCGCCGCCCCTTCGCCCGGGTCGACAGGCAGCTCGCGACGGCCGCCGACAGCATCAGCACCAGCACGCCGGTGGCGTACGCGCCCGCCTGCTGGTCGACGTCGGCGTCGAAGATGAAGGTGATCACGAACGCGATGACGGTGAGGATCAGCACCAGCGGCCGGACCGCCGAGGCCCACTCGGGGGCCATGCCGTAGCGCGGCAGGAACCGGGGCACCAGGTTGATCAGCCCGGCCATCGCCGAGGCCCCGGCGAACCAGAGGATGGCGATGGTGCTGACGTCGTACAGGGTGCCGAACCACTCGCCCAGGTGGGCGTGCGCGAGATAGGCCAGCGCCCGGCCGTTGGCCTTGCCGTCGGGCTGGAACTCGTGCGCCGGGATCAGCAGGGTCGTCACGAAGCTGCTCAGGAGCAGGAACCCGCTCATGATCAGGGCGGCCGTGGTGAGCATCGTGCGGGCCGACCTGATCCGCTGCGGGATGTCGCCCCTGATCACCGGCATCACCGCGACCCCGGTCTCGAACCCCGACAGGCCCAGCGCCAGCCGGGGCATGACCAGCAGCGCCAGCCCGATCATGGCCAGCGGTGAGGCGTGCCGCGCCTCCAGCAGCCGGTCCCACTGGCCGAACACGGCCGGATCGGCCGCGACGCGCTCGACGGCCACCCCCACGACCACGGCGTTCAGCGCCAGGTAGAGCGCCACCAGCGCCGTCGCCACCCCGACGGCCTCGGTGAACCCGGCCAGGAAGATCGCCCCGAGGGCGGCAAGCAGCACGAGCGTGACCGGGATCCGCTGACCTTCGAGCCAGTGGGGAGCGAAGGGGTTCTCCATGATGTGGGCGGTCGCGTCGGCCGCCGACAGGGTCATGGTGATGACGAAGTCGGTGGCGGCGAAGCCGAGCAGGCAGAGCACGAAGAGCTTGCCCTGCCAGGCCGGGACGAGCCGCTCCAGCATCGCGATGGAGCCCGCGCCGTGAGGGCTCTCCCCGGCGACGTACCGGTAGACGGGCAGCGCCCCGAACAGGGTCAGCGCGACCAGGAACAGCGTCGCGACCGGCGACAGCGCGCCCGCCGCGAGGGCGGCGATGCCCGGCTGGTAGCCCAGGGTGGAGAAGTAGTCGACGCCGGTCAGGCACATGACCCGCCACCAGGCGTGCTTCTCCTCCGGGCCCTGCTCCAAGTGGCTCCGGTCGGCCGTGAGCCCGTTCAGGAGCCACCCCCGCAGGGCCACGGCCACCCCCCTCATCTGTGGAGGGGGAGATTTCTCATGATCGCAGGTGACCGTCGAAGAACCCGATGGGGGTGGCCTCTTCGCGGTGGGGGACGCCGTCGAGGCGCTGCCCGAGGGTCTTGGTGAAGGCGAGGAACGCCTCGAAGCGCATCAGGATCTGGAGGTCGTCGGTCGTGACGACGTGGACGAAGGTCAGGCCGTCGTCGAGCCGGTAGGACTGGTAGGTGATCCCGCCGGGTCGCTCACGGGCCAGCTCGGCGAAGACGTCCCGGACGAGGCGCACGTTCTCCTCGGCCTTCTCCTGGTCGGCGACGCGATAGCGGATGATCTGGGTCGGCATGAGCGGACCCTATCGAGAGGAGTCACGGGCGCCCCATTTCGCCGGAAACACTCCTCTTTATAGGGGGCTTCCTGAGCGATCTTGGAAAAACTGTCGGCAGGACGTGACAGAGTGCCGTCATCCGAAAATCCGTTCGAAGGAGCTCGCATGCTCACGACCGACTACCTGCCGGGCGCCCCCTGCTGGATCGACCTCGGCTCGCCCGACACCGACGCCTCCACCACGTTCTACGCCTCCGTGCTCGACTGGGACTTCCAGTCGGCCGGCCCCCAGGCGGGCGGCTACGGCTTCTTCCTCCACGACCGCAAGATCGTCGCCGCGATCGGCCCGCTGACCGAAGAGAACACCGGCTCGGCCTGGACGATCTACTTCGCCGTCCCCGACGCCGACGAGGCCGTCGCCCGCGCCGAGAAGGCCGGCGGCACGATCAGGGTCGCCCCCTACGACGTGTTCGACCAGGGCCGCACCGCCGCGCTGACCGACCCGGCCGGCGCCGACTTCGCGATCTGGCAGGGCCGGGGCCGCAAGGGCCTCGACGCCGTGACCGAGCCCGGCAGCCTGGGCTGGACCGAGCTCTACGTCGCCAGCCCGCCCGCCGTGGCGCCCTTCTACGAGGCGACCCTCGACCACCAGTCGATCGAGGCCACCGTCGCCGGGGTCGGTTACACGACGATCCGGCTGCCCGGCGGCGACCGCCCGACGATCGGCGGCGTGATCACCCTCAACCCGGGCACCAAGCCGTTCTGGCTGCCCTACTTCGAGGTCAGAGACGTCGACGCGGCCGTCGAGGCGACCGTCACCGAGGGCGGCACCATCCTCGACCCGCCCGTCTCGGTCGAGACCGTGGGCCGGTTCGCCGTCCTGGCCGACCAGTTCGGCGCCCGGTTCGCCGTGATCACCAGCAGCTGAACCGGACGATTTAACACAGCGACCTCCCGTTTCACACCGTGTTCACAAACGGGCAATGGACATGAAATGGCTTCTTGGGAATCTCGGCGTGGCGGCCAATAGACCCGGTCCGCCTCCGAGGAAGGGAAAGACGTTGGCGTTCAAGGCCGAGTACATCTGGATTGACGGCACTGAGCCGACCCCGAAGCTCCGGTCCAAGACCAAGGTGCTGGCGGACGGCGCCGAGCTCCCCACCTGGGGCTTCGACGGTTCGAGCACGAACCAGGCCGAGGGCCACGCCTCCGACTGCGTGCTCAAACCGGTCTTCTCGTGTCCCGACCCCATCCGGGGCGGCGACAACGTCCTGGTGCTGTGCGAGGTCTACAACGTCGACGGCTCGATCCACCCGACCAACACCCGGGCGCTGCTGACCCCGATCGCCGAGCAGTACGCCGGCCAGGAGTCGTGGTTCGGCATCGAGCAGGAGTACACCTTCTTCAAGGACGGCCGCCCCTACGGCTTCCCGGTCGGCGGCTTCCCCGGCCCGCAGGGCCCCTACTACTGCGGCATCGGCGCCGACGAGGTCGTCGGCCGTGACATCGTCGAAGCCCACATGGACGCCTGCATCGAGGCGGGCCTGGCGATCTCCGGCATCAACGCCGAGGTCATGCCCGGCCAGTGGGAGTTCCAGATCGGCCCGGCCGGCCCCGTCGAGGTCTCCGACCACATGTGGATGGCCCGCTACCTGCTCTACCGGATCGCCGAAGACTACGGCGTGTCGGCGACCCTCGACGCCAAGCCCGCCAAGGGCGACTGGAACGGCGCCGGCGCCCACACCAACTTCTCCACCAAGGCCATGCGCGAGGGCTACGACGCGATCATCGCGGCCTGCGAGGCGCTCGGCGGCGAGGGCAAGGTCGAGGAGCACATCGCCGGCTACGGTTTCGGCATCGAGCAGCGCCTCACCGGCCACCACGAGACCGCGCCCTTCAACGTCTACAGCTACGGCGTGTCCAACCGCGGCGCCTCGGTCCGCATCCCGTGGCAGGTCGAGGTCGACAAGAAGGGCTACATCGAAGACCGTCGCCCCAACGCCAACGCCGACCCCTACGTGGTCACCCGCCTGCTGGTGAACACCTGCTGCTCGGTCCTCGAGACCAAGGGCCTCGTGTAATCCGGCTCGGGTAACCCAAGCCGCGACCTCCGGCCCCTCCGCGCGAACAGGCGCGGAGGGGCCGCGTCCGTTTCGGCGCCCCCTAACCGGCGAAACGGACGACCCCGGCGTTGCCCGTGCGCGCCAGGTGTGACGGCGCCGCGCAAGAATCGACCAGATGCCCGTCACGATTTGCATGACTATGCGTGGAATGCACCGGTGATGCAGGGTAATGCCGGGCATCGTTTTCGCCGTCGCTGTACAGTCGCTGTGAGATACCAGGCAAGTGATCATGGTGCCGCCGATGAATGATCATTCTGCCCCCCTGGTCGGCCGGCGGGACGTGCTGAATGATCTTCGGGGGTCGCTGGACGCGATCGTGAGCGGAGAGTTCCGGCTGCTCGCGCTCGTCGGCGAGCCCGGAGCCGGGAAGACCCGGCTGCTGGCCGAGCTCGAAAGACTCGCCGGAGAACGCGACTGCCTCACACTCTGGGGCAGGGCGGCCGAGTTCGAACAGGTCATGCCCTTCTCCGCCCTGGTCGACGCCCTCGACGGCCACCTCGAAGAGACCCGCCACGAACACCTCGGCCACGACGCGCACGACGCTCACCTGCTGGCCTCCGTCTTCCCCGCGCTCGGGGCCGGCGCCGAACCCTCCGACGACGTCTCGGCCCTCGCCCGCTACCGCCTCTACCGCGCCGTCGCGCAGCTCCTCGCCCGGATCGCCCGGCCCAACGGGCTGGTGCTGGTGCTCGACGACGTCCACTGGGCCGACGACGCCACGGTCGAGTTCCTCGACCACGTCAGCCGGCACTCCCCCAAGGCGCCGCTGCTGGTCGTGGTGGCCTACCGGCCCAAGCAGGCGCCGCCGAGGCTGGCGCTCGGCGGGGCGCGCGTGTCGATCGGGCCGCTCTCGGAGGAGGAGGCCGGCGAGCTGCTCGGGCCGAACGTGAGCAGGAGCCGCAAGAAGGCCCTGTACGACGCCAGCGAGGGCTACCCCTTCTACTTACAGGCCCTGGCCCGGATCGAGGCCGGCGACCTGCCCGGCTCCAAGACCGACGCGCTCGCCCTGGAGCTGCGCGACCTGTCGGGCGACGCGCTGATCGTCGCCCAGGGCGCGGCGGTGGCCGCCGACGAGTTCGAGGCGGGCCTGGCCGCCGTGGCCGCCAAGGTGCCGCTCGCCACCGCCCTCGACGCGCTCGACGAACTGGTCGACCGCGACCTGGTGCGCCCCGGCGCGGGCGGGCGGTTCCGGTTCCGTCATCCGCTGGTGCGGCAGGCGGCGTACGAATCGGCCAAGGCCGGGTGGCGGCTGTCGGCCCATCGGCGGATCGCCGAACGGCTGGCCGAGGTCGACGCGCCGGCCCCGCTGCGCGCGGTTCACGTGGAACGTTCGGCGGCGTTCGGCGACCGTGACGCGGTCGACGTCCTGGTCACCGCCGCCCGGCACGTCTCCACCACCGCCCCGGCCACCTCGGCCCACTGGCTGCAGGCCGCGCTCGGGCTGCTGCCCGACACCACCGACCGGCTCGACCTGCTGCTGGAGCTGGCCCGCAACCAGACCGTCAGCGGACGCCTCACCGAGGCCAGGCACACCGCCTACGAGGTGCTGCGGCTGCTCCCCCGCGACGACTACGCCCGCCGGGCGCAGGCCGCCCGGTTCTGCGCCCTCGTCGAGCGGCTGCTCGACCGGCCCGGCGAAGGGCGGGCCGTCCTGGTGTCGGAGCTGCGGGAGATCCCCGAGCCGCGGCTCCCGGCGGCGCTGCCGATGCGGCTCCGCCTGGTCGCCGAGAGCCTGATGCGCGGCGACCACCGCGCCGGGCAGGCCGTGCTCGACTTCATGCCCGATGACAGCGACGACCCGGGCCTGCGGCTGGCCATCGCGATGCTGCGCCCGATGACCGCCTACGCCGGGCACCGCGTCGAGGAGGCGCTGGGCCACGTCGCCGCCGCGCAGGCGCTGGCCGAGGCCACCCCCGAGATCCACCAGCTCGCCTGGATGGACACGGTCGCCTGGATGTGCTGGTCGGAGATCTGGCTCGGGCAGCACCGCCCGGCGCTGGCCCGGTTCGAACGGGCGATCGCGGCGGTGAAGGCGACCGGGCAGACGTTCATCCTGACCAACATGCTGGCCGGGCTGGCCCGCCTCAACGGCGTGCTCGGGCGCATCCCCGAGGGCCAGATCGCCGCCGAGGAGTCGGCCGAGATCGCCCTGCTGCTCAACTCCGGCTACGCCCGCGTGGTCGCCATGGCCCAGCAGAGCCTCCTGGCCGGCGCGGCCGGTGACGACGAGGACGCCATCCGCCTGGGCCACGAGGCCGCCACCTCGGGCGTCAGCGTCAGCGAGTGGCCGGGCGCGCAGGCCCGCTTCGCCTACGCCACCGCCCTGGCCAACTCCGGCCGCATCGACGAGGAGGCCGTCGCGGCCGTCGAGGAGGACTTCGCCGGCGACCGGCTGGAGGAGTTCAGCATGCTCGCCTTCTGCGAGACCATGGCCTGCGCGCACGCCGCCAGGAACGAGCCGAAGGAGTCGGTCGCCTGGGCCGAGCGGGCGGCCTCGATGGTCCGTCCGGAGCTCGAACTCACCGACGGACTGGCCCGCCTGGCCCGCGCCCACGCGACGGTCGGCGCCGAGGCCGAAGACCTGGCGCTGACCGCCGCCGAGATCCTCACCAAGGCCGGCCACCGGCTCGACGCCGGCCGCGCGCTGCTGCGGGCGGGCGTGGCGTGCGTCGACGGGGGCCGCAAGCGGGC
>NZ_SZQA01000061.1 GCF_005233835.1 Herbidospora galbida
CCTGACCCCCGCGCGGCTAGCCGCCGCGCTCACCGCCGCGCTCACCGACCCGGCCTACCGGCGGCACGCCGAGGCGCTCGCGGCCGGCGTCTCGTCGGAGGACGGCGCGGCCCCGGTCGTCGAGGCGGTGAACCGTCTCAGCGGCGGGGCGGGCCGAAGCGGTGCGGTTCCAGGATCGGGGGCAGCGGCGCCAGACCCGGGCCGCCCGCGCGGATCCAGTCCGCCACGTCGGCGGTGGCGTGGCCGTCGTTGACGAACGCCGGCCACACCGGCCGGCCCCGGCGGCCGGGCCTTCGCCCTTGCGGGCAGTGGCGCGTTCGGGAGTCGCTCACACCGGATTCACACCGGTTTCCTCGTCCGTCGTCGCCTTTTCCGGGGCATCGTCTCATACCGGGGAAAACCGGTCGGCACGCGGCTGTGCCGCCTTCTACCCTGCTTCGCGTGAGACTGTCGCAGCAGACCTGGCCGACGCTGGTCAGCGAGGTCCGGCTCGGCCGGGAGACCTACCGCGTCGTCCGGCCGGCGCGGGCCTCCCGCCACGGGATGCTCTGGGAACGGACGTGGGGCCTGGAGCTGAGCGTCGACCGCGCGACGGCCCTGACGGTCGCGATGGCCTGGGGGCTGGCCGCCCGGTCGCCGAACAGCCTCGTCTACCTGCCGCTGCGCCAGGCCCGCCCGGCGGGCTCGGCCAACCGGGAGCGGCTGCTCGACCTGGTGCTGCTCCACCATCGGCTGGGGTTCCCGGCCTCGCGGTGGAAGCAGGTCCGGGCCCGGCTGGGGGCCGGACGCCCGCACCGGGTCTCGCTCCCGCCGACCGCGTGGCGGCCGTCCGTCGATCACCGCCGTTCCCGCCATCGCGAGTTCCGCGACCATCTCCGCTGGGACGTCGCGGCGGACACCCTGTTCCTGACCGGCAGCCGCCCCGCCTTCGAAGAACAGCTGGGCGAGGTCCGCGACCTGGTCGAAGAGGGCCCGGCGCACCGCGCGCAGAACCCGGGGGCCCACTGCTGCGCCGAGATCGGCATCGGCTCCAGGCCTCACACCGACCGTCGTCATGCGTGGGCCGAACTGCACGTCGAGTGGTGCACGCCGCACGGCTGACCGGTTCACTCCTCGGGCCAGGTGAAGCCGAGGCGTTCGGCCTCGCCTCTGGGGTCGTGGCCGCGCAGCCGGTCGACGATGCGGGTGACCTGACCGTCGAGATCGGTCTCGTCGACCGGGACGGTCCATCCGAACTGGATCCGGGGCCGTCCGCGCTGCCAGAAGACCACCTCGATCCTGTCGTGCGCGGCGTGCACGCCGTCGATCTCGCACTCCCAGCGTCCGAGCAGGCCGGGGTCGTCGCCGAGGCGGCGCGCCAGCCGGTCGGCCAGCGTGCGGGCGGGCCACTTCCACCCTTCGTCCTGTACGGCCCCATCGAGCGCCCGGTCGTACTCCTCGGCCCGGAAGCGGAAGGTCGTCAGCGCGGCGCCCGGACGGTGCCCCCGCCAGTCGCGCCACACGACCGTGTCCCCCTCGCGGACGATCGTGACGTGGAGGGCTCCGCAGCACCCTTCGATGCACCACGCCTCGGCCAGCCGCACCTCGCGCGGCTCTTTCACGGCCCGCAACGCGGGGAGCAGGCGTTCCGGTGCCTCCGGCGGTCCGGAACGGAAGCCTTCGGCCACGACCGGCAGCCCGTCGACCAGCAGCCGGGTCTCGGCCCTCTCGCCGCGCGCCGGGTCGGGCACGACGACGTACACCCCCAGCCCGGACGGCACGGGCACCGGTGACACGGCCCTGGCCGCCCACTCCGCCCGCCACCGCGTGAGCGGGTCGGCGGAGCGCGCCGCCTCGGCGATGACGGGAGCCCAGCGCGGCGACGCGATGAGCCGTTCGAGCCGGGCGAGCGTGGCCGCCCTGTCGCCGGGCGGCCAGGGAAGGCAGCCGGTGGGGCCGGTACGCAGGTCGTCGGCCAGGGCGATGGCCGAGGCCAGCAGATCGAGCACCGGTCCGGCGGTCTCGGCCCGTGCGGCGAACGCCGTGAGGGTCCGGCAGGCGTCGGGGAACTCGTCGATCCGGACGGTGGAGTAGCGGAAGCCGATCTGCTCCCGCAGCAACCGTCCGGCGTGGACCACGACCGCGTCGGCGACCCCGTCGCCTTCGAGCAGGTCGGCCAGTGACACCGCCTGGGCGACCTCGCCGCCACGGGAGTCGGTCGCCCTCCGCAGCAGCCACGCGAAGGTGGCCGGGTCGCGCACGCGGCACAGCGCGGCGACCGCCCGGTCGAGGTGGTGCGGCGCGGCCCGCTCGGCCAGCCACACCAGGTCGGCCGCCGCGCCGGGAATCGTCTCCAGCACGTCGATCGCCGCCGGGGTGAGCGGGGACAGCAGGCCGACGGTCCGGATGACCGGGACGTCCTCGGGCGAGGCCCGCCCGGCCAGCAGCCGGAGCCCGACCGTCGCCGCCACGACGCTGGTGGAGCGGCGGACCAGCCGGCGGCCCGTCTCCCGGGCGACATCGGGGTCGAGCGGGGGAAGCAGCGCCGGCTCGATCATCCAGAGGCGTATCCGCACCGCGGCGAGGCGGTCGTGCAGGGCCTGAAAGGACCGGTCGTCGCCGGTGAAGTGGTCGTACAGCAGGGCCGCCACGGTGGCCGGCGTCCCGTCGGCGAAGGCTTCGTCGTCGTCGACCTCGGCGGGGAGATCCCGGAGCCGGGACGCCTGGTCGAAGAGGGAGGGCGCGTTCACCGCGGAAGGGTGGACTCGTTTCTGTCGGTCATGTCCGACACCCTGCCACAGCCGAATCGTGAAGCGGGGTCTACTGGCGGGAATCTCCGTCGGAGAACCTGGTCGCGCTTCGATACGCCAGCCGCACGACGGCGCTGGGTGCGAGGTCGTGGTGAAGGTGGAAGAGGTAGCTGTAGGGCGAGGCCGCGAGGGTCGCGCCGCGCTGCCTGCGCGCGGATCTCGCCGAGGCCCACACACCGATGGCGAGCCCGCCCGCGCCGAGGACGACGGCGGCGGTCGCAGACGGCTGCAGCGCCATCAGCGCCAGTGAACCGGTGACGGCGGCCGGGGCGGCCGCCTGGACGTTGATCGTGCCGAGAACGGTGTCGATCCGCAGTCCGCGCATCGCTTTGTCCAGTTCTCTGACAGCCGGTGCGACCTGGGTCTCGTAGCAGACTCTGAGGTGGTCGGCCAGGATCTGTGGTTCGGCGATCCCATCGAGGTGCCGGGCTTCTTCGATCAGGCTGTCGAGCGCCCGCCGGAATCTCACCCGTTCGGCGGCGTAACGCTCCCTGAAGTCGATGATCCGGTGAACGGGCAGATCCCGCAGGTCGCGCGGGTACGCGGCGGTGATCGCGAGATCGAGGAGCAAGGTCCGCCTCTCCTCTGCGGCTGAGCGTGGCGCGTTTCCGGTCAGCCCGGTGAGCAGCCTCCTCGCGCTGACCCCGATGGCCGCCTGTCCGAAAGCGTCGTCGGCGAGGGGGACGGCGCCCAGTTCCGGAGCGAGCTCCGTGCCCAGAATGAGCAGATAGGCGTGTGCCAGCACGGGATCGATCGTCAGCCGCCCCTCTCCGGCCGCCCGCGCGGTCGACGTCTCGAGGAGCAGATCGGCGAGTGATGGCGCGATCTTCCAGCGCGCCAGCGTCTGGTCGAGCTCGTCAGGCCTGATCATCGCTCGGGGATCCATCTCGGGTGGCGCCTCGAAGCGGGTCAGGTCGATCTCGGCCAGGGCCGCGGCGAACCGATCGGCCGCCTGTTCCACGGCGGCGCGTGGCGGCGTGACCGACTTCAGGAATCCCTCGCCGACCAGTGCCAGTTCGGTGCGGCCGATTCTCGGCAGCGAATCGAAGGCCGAGGCGTCTTCGAAGCGGTAGAGGCCGTCCAGATACAGGGAAACGGTCTTCAGCCATCCGGCGTCGCGGATATGCACGTGCGGGTAGTAGAGGCCGAACCAGCTGTTCATGCGTTCATGATGAGGCGTCTGGCTCAGCGGGGGGCCAGGATGCGGAGTTGGAGCATCGCCGCGAACCGCTGTTCCGGGTCGGTGAGGTCGATCTCGCCGACCTCGGTGACGCGCCGGAGGCGATAGCGCAGTGTGTTCGGGTGGATGAACAGGGCGCCGGCCGCCTTGGCGACGTCGCCCAGCGCGTCCAGCCACGCCTCCAGCGTCTCGACGAGGCCCGCGTTGTTGCGTTCGTCGTACTCCATCAGCCGGGCGATCGCGCCCCCGGGCCGTTCGTCGCGGGCGGCGGCCAGGTCGCGCAGTTCGAGGACCAGCGCGAGGGTCTGGACGTCGTCGAGCTGGGCCACCCGCAGGCCCGTGTGGCCTTCGCGCATCACCCGCAGGACGCGGTCGGCCTGGGTCTTACCGTGGACGATGCCGCTGATGTCCGATCCGGCCGGGGCGACGGCGACGATGGCGTGCAGGTTGCCGTCGACGCGGTCGACGAAGTCGGCGGCCAGCCGGGCCGCGCGCTGTTCGGGGCTGCCGGTCGTAACGACGACCGGGAGCAGGCCGTAGACGGTGCCGCCGACGGCGGCCACGGCCGAGGAGGGGACGGTCGCCGACAGGTGGACCGACAGGGCGTCGGCCAGGCGTTCGAGGTCGGCGTGCGGGTGGCCGGGCAGCAGGCCGGCGCTCACGATGACGAGGCGGCGGGCCGACAGGCCGAGGCGGCCGAGGGCGTCGCGGGCTCCGGCGCCACCTTCCAAAACCGTGCCGATCAGGTCGGTGCGCAGCCGGCGCTGGACGTCGGCGCCGGCGCGCAGGCGCAGCAGGTGGAGGGCGACCAGCTTGGAGGCGTCGAGCAGCGCCTGGGTGCGTTCGCGGTCGACCTCGCCGTCCATGGCGGCCCAGATGGAGCCGAGGACCTCGTCGCCGGCGCGGACGGCGATGGCGACGCGCTGCACGGTGGTCTCGTCGTAGCCGAGGTCCTGGGGTTTGACGACGACGGGGGCCTGGTAGCGGTAGAGGTCGCGGAAGACGCCGAGTTCGGTCAGGCGGTTGGCGTACCGTTCGGGGACCTGGCGGCCGATGACGGTCTCCACGCGGGAGGGGTCGGCCTCGTCCTGGCGGCCCGAGAAGGCCAGCACGCGGGAGCTGCGGTCTTCGATGGTGATGGGGGCGTCCAGGAGCGCGGCCACGGCGTTGGCGACGGCGAACAGGTCGCCCGACGGGAGACCGCCCAGCGACTCGTGGCCGGTGACGCCGATGTCGCCCTCGGCCAGCATCGCGCGGATGAGCGCGGTCAGCTGCGCCCAGGTGGCGCCCCGGCGCAGGCCGATCAGGGCCACGCCGCTCTCCTGGACGGCCGCCCGCACCTCCGGGGTGAGCGCGACCGGGGCCCGGACCACCAGGGCCACGGTGTCGTGGCCGCCGAGGGAGCGCAGCAGCGCGGGCAGGCTGCCGGCGGCGGGGTCGACGCCGACGCCCAGCACCAGCGAGCGGGGGGCGAGCACGGGTTCGTCGAGCGGGTCGAAGATGACCAGGGCGCTGATGCCCTCGGGGTGGTCGACGTCGCCGTCGACGAGTTCCAGGAGGGTGGAGCCCAGGTCGTCGAGGACGCGGCCGAGGCTCGCTCGCGGTCGCTGACTCACGCCCGGAGTATAGGCGCGCACCTCAGAAGGCGATCCACTCCACCGAGGTCGTCACCCGCTCCAGCAGGTCGGGGATGGGGGCGACGCCCAGGCCGGGGCCGGTGGGGACCGCGACGTGACCGTCCACGAGGACGATCGGCTCGGTGATGTCGGTCCGGTAGAAGCGGTCGGAGGCCGACACGTCGCCGGGCAGGGTGAAGCCGGGCAGCGCGGCCAGGGCGATGTTGGCGGCGCGGCCGATGCCGGTCTCCACCATGCCGCCGCACCAGACCGCGACGCCGTGGGCGGCGGCCAGGTCGTGGATCTTCCTGGCCTCCAGGTAGCCGCCGACCCGGCCGGGCTTGATGTTGATGATCTGGCACGCTCCGAGGGTGATCGCCGCGGCGGCGGTCTGCGCCGACACGACCGACTCGTCGAGGCAGATCGGCGTGGCCAGCTGCCGGGCCAGCGCGGCGTGGCCCAGGACGTCCTCCTCCTCCAGCGGCTGCTCGATCAGCAGCAGGTCGAACGCGTCGAGCTTGGCCAGGTGGCGGGCGTCGCGCAGGGTGTAGGCGGTGTTGGCGTCGACCTGGAGGAGCACGTCGCCGCCGAACCGGTCGCGGACGGCGGCCACCGGGGCGACGTCCCAGCCGGGTTCGATCTTCAGTTTGATCCGGGCGTAGCCCTGGTCGAGGTAGCCCTCGACGGCCGCCAGCAGCGCCGGGATGGAGTCGTGGATGCCGACCGAGACGCCGCTGGGCACGCGGTCGGCGACGGCGCCGAGCTCGCGGCCGAAGGAGCGGCCCAGGGCGCGCAGTTCGGCGTCCAGGATCGCCATCTCCACGGCGGCCTTGGCCATGCGGTGTCCCTTGTACGCGTGCAGCGCCCCCGCGACGGCCGCCGCGCCCGACCGCCCGATCGCGGCCGTCCCCTCCGGCGAGGCGAGCCGGGGCAGCAGGAAGCGGCGCAGCACGTCCTGCTGGGAGTCGACGTACTCGGGCGAGTAGAGCGGGTCGGTCAGCGCGACGCACTCCCCCCACCCTTCGGCGTCGTCGGTCACCGCCTTCACCAGCAGGATGTCGCGTTCGGTCTGGGTGCCGAACGAGGTGCGGAACGGTGCCACGAGCGGCATCGAGACACGGCGCAGTTCGATTCCGCGCAGCTTCATGGGGTCTCCAGGTCGACGAGGTAGCCGAGGTCGCGGTCGAAGTCGACGACGCGGCCTCCGGAGGTCATCAGCGGCGCCAGTTCGTCGCGGAGGCGCCGCCGCCAGGCTACGGCGGCGGCCGGGTCGGCGGCGCGCAGCGCCTCGATGTCGTCGGGGGCGGCGACGCGGCGGCTGGACGGGCCGCCGGCCGGGCGGTCGAAGGGCGCGCCGGAGCAGGCGGCGACGACCCTCGGGGACAGCAGGTTCCAGCGCATCAGCAGGCGGTCGGTGTCGTCGGCGCCGTTGATCGCGTCGTGCATGGCGCCGTAGAAGTTCGGGAGGTACTCCACCGGCAGCGCCCCCAGTTTGACGATGTTGAAATAGGCGTTGCGGCTGACCAGCGGGTCGAAGGTCCACTCGATCGTCGGGATGCCGCGGGTCAGCGCCCAGGCCCGCTGGTGGAGTTTGAGCGCGGCGCCGACGCCGCGGCCCCCCAGGCCCGGCGCCACCCCGGCGACGTGGCTGTGCAGGGTGCGGGCCGCCGGTTCCTCGTGGAAGCCGATGGCGACGCCGACGAGCCGGTCTCCGTCGTAGGCGCCGGCGGCGTAGTTGCCGGCCCGGGTCAGGGCGCGGAGGAACTCCACGGTGATCAGCGGGCGGCCCCAGATCTCCACCAGCAGGTCGATCATGGCGTGGGTCTGCGGCAGGTCGTGGAGTTCCCGGATCTCCACGCCGGCCTTGCGGGCCCGGTCGGTGGCGTCCCGGGCCGCGTCGAGGTGGTCGGAGAGCACGGTCAGCCGAGCTTCTTCGGGGTCGCGCGGGCGCCGTAGTGGACGTACTCCTCGCCGGTCGGCAGGGAGTAGAACGTCACCGGCACCCACGTCTCCATGCCTTCGGGGCGGACCGCGTACAGGCCGGGCTCGACCGGGGTCATCTCGTACGTCTGCACGGGGTCGTCCTCCAGCCCGGCGAGCGGGCCGGTCAGGATGGTGCGCAGGGTCGGCTTGCCGTCGTCGTCGAACACCTCCATGCGGACCGACTCGCGCTCGTAGGTCCCGGCGTAGGGGGCCAGGTCGGTGGTGATCGGCTCGGCCGGGGGTTCGAACGGCTCGGGCAGCCGGACGCCGGTGAGCTCGGCGAAGATCTCGTCGTACAGGTCGACGTACAGGTCGTGCGTGTGGCCGCCGTTGGTGAGCAGCGCGACCGCGACGCCGGCCTCGGGCAGCACGCGCAGGAACGCCGCCTGGCCGATGGTGTTGCCGTCGTGGCCGTAGGCGCGGTGGCCGTGCCAGTCGCAGCGGAACCAGCCCAGCCCCCACGAGTCGCCGAGCAGCCGCTTCTCGGGGCAGTCGGTCTGGTAGGCCGACATCGCCGCCGCGCTCTCGGCCGACAGCACCCGGGTGCCGTCGGCGGCGAGCCCGCCGCGCAGGTGCATGCGGGCGAAGGCGAGCACCTCGGCGACGGTCGAGGTGATGAGCCCGGCCGGGCCGACCGCGCGCGGCAGCCCCCACACGGGCGCGACCACGGGCTCGTCGCCGCCCTTGACGTGGCCCATCGCGTGGCCGAAGACCATCGCGTCCTCGGGCAGGGTCGTGGTGCGGGTCAGGCCGAGCGGGGTGAACAGCTTCTCCCTGATCGCCTGGTCCCACGTCTGGCCGGTGGCGACCTCGATGATCCGGCCGAGCACCGAGTAGCCGGCGTTGCAGTACGACCAGGTGGCGCCGATCGGGTGGTTGCGCGCGGAGTCGGCCAGCAGGGCGACGTACTTCTCCAGGGCGTCGTCGCCGCGGCCGGTGTCGGTGAACAGGTCGCCGTCGATGCCGCTGGTGTGGGTGAGCAGGTGCCAGACGGTGACGGCGGCGGTGGTCTCGGGGTCGCGGAGCCGGAACTCCGGCAGCACCTCGGCGACGGGGGTCCGCAGCGTGAACCGGCCCTCGTCGATCAGCTGCATGATGACGGTGGCCGTCCACACCTTGGAGATCGAGCCGATCTGCCAGACGGAGTCGGTGGCGGCGGGCTGGCCGGTCCCGACGTGCAGCACGCCGGTGGCGAGGGTCAGCAGGTCCTCGCCGCGCAGGATGCCCAGCTGGGCGCCGGGCACACCGTGTTTGGCGGCGAGTTCGTCGAGGCGGTGCTGCCAGTGGGCCTGGTTCACGTGTGCTCCTTCAGAGGGTGGGCGGAGGCGAGCAGGTGGCGGGTGTAGTCGTGGCGGGGGTCGCCGAGCACCCGGGCGGTGGGGCCGTGTTCGACGATCCGCCCGGCGTGCAGCACCGCGACGTGGTCGGCGACGTACCGGACGACGGCCAGGTTGTGCGAGATGAACAGCATCGACAGGCCGAGGTCGCGGCGCATGTCGCGGATGAGGTTGAGCACCGCGCCCTGCACCGACACGTCGAGCGCGGAGGTGATCTCGTCGGCGAGGATCACCCGGGGCCGGGCGGCGAGCGCGCGGGCCAGCGCGACCCGCTGCCGCTGCCCGCCGGACAGCTGGCCGGGCAGGTCGCCGGCCTTGGACGGGTCGAGGTGGACAAGGGCGAGCAGCCGGGCGATCTCCTGCCGGCGGGCGGCGCGGCCGGGGCGGCCGGGCAGCGCCTCGGCGATGCTCTCCCCCACGGTCATGCGGGGGTCCAGGGAGGAGTAGGGGTCCTGGAAGACCATCTGCACCGGGCGGCGCCCCCGGGTGGGGACCGGCCGGCCGTCGAGCAGGATCGTGCCGGAGGTGAGGGGGGCCAGGCCGACGGCGGCGCGGGCGAGGGTCGACTTGCCGCAGCCCGACTCGCCGACCAGGCCGACGGTCTGGCCCGCGCCGACCTCCAGGCTGACCTCGTGCAGCACGGTGTGCGCGCCGTACCGTACCGAGACCTGGTCGAAGGTGAGCGCGCTCACGGGGCCTCCCCGGCCTTGTGGCAGGCCACGCCGTCCAGCAGCGGCGGCGCGACGGTGCGGCAGTGGTCGTCGGCGAGCGGGCAGCGGGGCGCGAACGCGCATCCGGCGGGCACGTCGACGGGGTCGACGGGCAGCCCGGGGATGACGGCCAGCGGCCGGTCGAGGTCGGTGTCCATGTCCGGCACGGCGGCGACCAGCGCCCGCGTGTACGGATGGCGCGCCAGCGCCCGCAGGTCCTTGGCGGGCAGCTCCTCCACGACGCGGCCGGCGTACATGACCAGGACGCGGTCGCACACGTCGGTCACCACCGACACGTCGTGGCTGATCAGCAGCAGGGCGGCGCCGGTGTCGCGGCGGACGTCGGCGAGCAGTTCGAGCACCTGCCGCTGCACGGTGACGTCCAGGGCGGTGGTCGGCTCGTCGGCGACGATGAGCCGGGGGTCGCCCATGAGGCCCATCCCGATCATCGCCCGCTGCCGCATGCCGCCGGAGAACTCGAACGGGTACTGGCGGGCCCGCCGGGCGGGGTCGCCGATCCGGACCGCGCGCAGCCGGTCGACCGCCCGCGCGAAGGCCGCCTTGCGGCCCATCCCCTGGTGGAAGCGGCTGACCTCGGCCAACTGCGGCCCGACGCGGTGGGCCGGGTTGAACGTCGTCATAGGGTCCTGGAAGACGACCGCGAGCGCGGTGCCCAGCCGCCGGTGGGCTCCGGGGGCCAGCAGGTCCTCCCCCGCGACGACCAGGTGGCCGGCCTCGACGCGGATCGGCGGCTCCAGGAGCCCGGCCACCGCCAGCGCCGTCACGGACTTGCCCGACCCCGACTCGCCGACCACCCCGACGGCCTCGCCGTCGCCGACGGTGAAGGTGACCCCGCGCACGGCGTGGATCGGGCCGTTCGGTCCGGGGATGGTCACCGTCAGGTCGTCGGCCGACAGGACCGTGTTCGCGGCGGGCGCGGCGGCGGGCGCGGACCGCCCGCCTCCGGGCAGGACGTGGGTGCGGCGCGGCCCCGCCGCGAACGCCTCGCCCGTGAGGTTGAAGGCCAGCCCGGCCAGCACGACGGCGATGCCGGGGCCGAGCGCGGCCAGCGGGTGGACGTAGATCCCGTTGAGGCCGTCCTGCATGAGCTTGCCCCAGTCGTAGTCCGGGGCCTGCACCCCCAGCCCCAGGAACGACAGCCCCGCGAAGGTGAGCAGCACGGCGCCGGCCGCCATCGTCGCGTACACGATGACCGGCTCGGCGATGTTCGGCAGCACGTGCCGCAGCAGCATCCGCACCCGCCCGACCCCGGCGATGCGGGCCGCCGCGACGTAGTCGCGCTCGGAGACCCCGGCGATGAGCGTGTGGCACAGCCGGGCGAAGGCGGGCGCTCCGGCCAGGCCCACCGCGAGCGCGGCCCCGCGCGCGCCGACGCCGAAGACGACGGCGAAGAACAGCACCAGCAGCAGCCCGGGGAAGGCCACCAGGACGTTGACGGCCGCGGTGATGAGCCGGCCGATCCGCCGCCCGGCCAGCATCGGCGCGGCCCCGAGCAGGAACCCGAGCACCATGCTGATCGCGGTGGCGGCCAGCGCCAGCAGGATCGAGAGCCGGGCGGCCACCAGCACCCGGGCGAACAGGTCGCGGCCGAGGTTGTCGGTGCCGATCCAGTGCTCGGCCGACGGGCCGGCCAGCAGGTTCGCGGTGTCGACGGCGGTGGCGCGCTCCCCCCACAGCACCGGCCCGAACGCGGCGGCCGCCAGCACCAGGGCGAGCAGCGCCAGCCCGGTCAGGCCGACGGGCCTGCGCAGCGCCCTCATCAGGCCTCTCCGATCGCCGAGCGGGGGTCGAGCAGCGCGAGCGCCACGTCGACGAGCGTGTTGATCAGCAGGACGCCGACGCCGTAGACCAGGACGGTGCCCTGGACCAGCGGATAGTCCTTGGCGACGATCGAGGAGACGATGGAGGAGCCGAGCCCCGGCCAGGCGAACACGTTCTCCACCAGCACCGTCCCGGCCACCAGCGAGCTCAGCGCCAGCCCGCCGATCGTCAGGGTCGCGGTCACCGCGTTCGGCAGCGCGTGCACGACGTGCACCCGCACGGGGGTGAGCCGCTTGGCCCGCGCCGTCCGGACGTAGTCGGCCTCCATGACCGCGAGCATCTCCACCCGGACGATGCGCGACAGCACCGCCGCCGGGCCGATCGCCAGGGCCAGCACCGGCAGCACGTAGGAGTCGGCGCCGGCCCGCCCGGCCACCGGGAACACCTGCGTCTGCACGGCCAGCAGGTAGACGAGCCCGACGCCGAGCAGGAAGTCGGGGATCGCGCTCACCACGACGTTCGTGCCGGTGAACGCCAGTTCCGTGCGCCGCCCCCGGCCCCGGCGGGTGAGCACCGCCATCACCACGCCGACGGGCACCGCGACCGCCACCGCCAGCACGAACGCCAGGAGGGCGAGCCCGGCCGTGGCGGGCAGCTGCTGGGCGATCACCTCACCCACCGGGAGCCGGGTGGCGATCGACACCCCCAGGTCGCCCTGGAGCAGATGGCCGAGGAAGGTCACGTACTGCTCCCACAGCGGGTCGAGCAGGCCGAGTTCCTCCTTGTGGGCGAGCACCAGGTCGGCGGGGGCGGTCGGGCCGAGCGCCGCCCGCACCGGGTCGCCGGGCACCAGGTGGATCATCAGGAACGCGGCGGTCACCAGCACCCACAGCGAGGCCAGCAGCCGCCCCGCGCGCCGGAGCGCGAAGCGCGGCCACCTGCCGGCCTTCGGGCCGACCGTCGGGGTCTTCATGCTCAGCCGAGCATCCGGATGCTGGTCGGGACGATGCTGCCGACGATGGACAGCTCCGCGCCCTTGAGGAAGGTCGGGATGACGTTGTTGGCGAAGGGCACCACGTCGGCGGCCTTGTAGAGGGCCTGCTCGGCGGCGAACCAGTCGGCGCAGCCTTCGGCGCCGGTGGCGGCCATCGCCCGCTTGGCGGCGGCGAGGTAGTCGGCGTTGTCGATGCCGGCGAAGTTGGTCCCCTTGGGCGCGGCCGGGCCGGACACGAACGGCATGACCTGGTCGGGGGTGCTGACGTTGAGCGGCACCCAGGCGACGTCCCAGGCGCCGGTGCCGAAGATCACGCCGGACAGCTGCGTCTGGTTCTGCTGGACGGCCTTGGCGTCGGCGCCGACCGCCTTCCAGGCCGCGACGGCCAGTTCGGCCGCGCCGCTGCCGGCGCTGCCGAGCGCGCTGTCGTACAGCAGCGAGACCGACAGGCGTTCGCCGCCCTTGGCGCGGACGCCGTCGGCGCCCTTCACCCACCCGGCCGCGTCGAGGGCGGCCCCTGCGGCGGCGGCGTCGAAGGTCGGCAGGTGCCCGGAGACGGCGTCGCCGGTGCAGCCGGTCGGCGCCAGGACGGCCAGCTGGGTGGCGTCGGCGCCCTGGCCCGAGGTGATGGCGGCCTGCAGCTGCTTGAGGTCGACCGCCCGGGTCAGCGCCAGCCGCACGGCCGGGTCGGCGGTGGCGTGCCCGTCGGCGTGGTTGTACCACTGCTGGCCGATGAGCGCCTGCGTGCCGACCGACTTCAGGCCCGCGCCCGCCAGGCGGCCGGCGTCGGCGCCGGTGATCTGGACGGCGTTGGCGGCCCCGGCGAGCAGCTGGTTGGCGGCGGTGGTCTCGTTCGCGACGATCTTGACGACGACCTTGGCCGGCATCCCCGGCTCGGCCGTGGTCGCGCCGCCGGGACCCCAGGTGTAGCCCTCACGCAGCTGGTAGGTGTAGTGGTCGGACGGCACCGCCTCCACCAGCGTGTACGGCCCGGTGCCGTTCGTGGCGGCCTTGAGGCTCGCCCGGTTCTTCATCCCGGCGTCGCACACCATCGGCAGGTTCGCGAACGCGTTCAGCGCGAACGGCGCGGGCGCGGGCAGCTTCACGGTGACCTTGGCGCCCGCCGCCGTGGCGGTCGCGCCGACCGGGATGAACACGCCCAGGAACGGGCTCTTGTTCTCCGGGTCGGTCACGTAGGCGATGTTGTCGACCACGGTCTGGGCGGTGAACGGCGCGCCGTCGGCGCAGGTGACGCCGCTCTTGATGTCGAAGGTGAGGGTGGTTCCCTCGGCGGTCCACGCGCCGGCCAGCTGCGGCTGGATGGAGCCGTCGGCCCCGACCGCGACGAGGTTGTCGTAGGCGTACTGCGTCAGGGCGAACAGGAAGCTCGTCGCCGCGCCCTGCGGGTCGAGGGCGCCGGGGTCGGCGGCGATGTTCAGGGTGAACGTCTTCCCGTCGGCGTAGCCGGAGCCGGTCGTCCCGGCGGCCCCGCCGGGGGTGGGGCCGGGTGACTGGCCGCCGCAGCCGGCCAGGCCGACGGTACCGGTCAGGGCGAGTGCCGCGAGTGCCCTCATGCGCGTCATGGCGTTCCTTTTCTCGAGACCACACGGCCGTAGTGGATGTGCTTCGCGAGCCCCGATGCGTCGCGTCCGACGAAGGCGAAGACGGGATGGACGCCGTGGATCGGCTCCAGCGCGATCAGCGAGTCGCCCTCCAGGTGCACCAGCCGGGTCCGCAGGGGCTTCTCCCCGATCTCGGCGATGACGTCCTTGGGGACCCGGTCGAGCCAGATCGCGCCCTCGGCGTCCTGGCTGACGGTGATGTCGTAGATCGTGTCGGCGTACACGCCGAGGTAGGGCGCCGGGTCGATCGGTTCGGGTGCGGCGGGCGGCGTCGGGCGGGCCGGCAGCGTGACGCCTGCCAGCTCCTCCAGCAGGTGCCCGACGACGTCGGCGTAGGCGCCCAGGACGTCGCCGCCGTTGGTCAGCAGCGCGACGGCGACGCCGCGGTCGGGCACGAGCCGCAGGAAGGCGGCCTGGCCGATGGTGCCGCCGTCGTGGCCGACGACGGCCCGCCCGTCATGCTCCTCCAGCTCCCAGCCCAGCCCCCACGCGCCGGGCATGGTGCCGAGCCGGGGCAGCCGCACCTGCGGCCGCCACATCGCCGCCACCGTGCCCGGTTTGAGCAGGCCCGCGCCGTCGGCCAGGTGCATGGCGGCGAAGCCGACCAGGTCGCGCGCGGTCATCGCGAGCATCGACCCGGCGGGCGCGTTCGAGCGGGCCAGCGCCCACGTCGGGGTAGGGACCGGGCCGCCCTCGCCGGGCAGGTGCCCGACGGCGGCCCGGTGCAGGATCGCCTCGTAGGGGCTCGGCGAGACGTGGGTGAGCCCCAGAGGCGCGGCGAGCCGTCCGGCCAGCGCCCGGTCGAACGGCTCGCCGCGCAGGACCTCGACCAGACGGCCGAGGACGACGAACCCGGTGTTGTTGTACGAGAACACCTCACCGGGCGCGAACAGC
Source organism: Herbidospora galbida (assembly GCF_005233835.1). GTDB lineage: Bacteria > Actinomycetota > Actinomycetes > Streptosporangiales > Streptosporangiaceae > Herbidospora > Herbidospora galbida. The sequence continues at coordinate 14,908 of NZ_SZQA01000061.1, forward strand.
TGCGGGATGTCCCGGATGGAGGCGACGTAGCGCTCGACGGCGTCCTCGCCCCGGCCGGTGTCGGTGAAGATGTCGCCCTCGAACCCGGCGACGTGGCAGAGCAGCTGCCGGGTGGTGATCGCCGGGTCGCCCGCCGCGAACTCGGGCAGGTAGGCGCGCACCGGCGCGTCCAGGTCGACCAGGCCCTCGTCGACGAGCTGCATGACCAGCGCGCTGGTCCACAGCTTGGTGATCGACCCGATCTGGAAGACCGAGTCGGGGGTGGCCTCGACGCCGGTGGCGGTGCTGAGCACCCCGGCGGCGGCGGTGACCACCCGGCCCTCGCTCAGCACGGCGACCGAGGCGCCCGGCACTCCGCGGTCGGCCAGGATCGGGGCCAGGTGCTCGTCGAGCCAGCGTTCCGGCGTCGTCATGTGCTGAGGCTAGATCGCTTGCCGCCCGCCGTGCTCAGCCGATCGCACAACCCGAACCGGCCGCTGTTGTCCGATCGGACAACTCTACTGCCAGACCTGGGCGGCCACCCGCCGGAAGTTGCCGCCCAGGATGCCGCGCACGCTCTCCTCCGGATAGCCGCGCCCCACCAGCTCCCGCTCGATGAGCAGCGTCGTCTCCGGCTCGACGAACCGGATCGTCCCCCACCGGGTGTACTCCTCGGGGAACAGCTCCGGGTTCTCGGCCAGGTCCTCCATGATGGTGTCGGCGTCGAAGGAGTAGTCGCTGCCGATCCCCACGTGTTCGGGCCCGACCAGCTCGACGGCGTAGTCGATGTGGGCGACGAAGGCGTCCAGGGTGGCGGTGTTGGGGCCGAGGAAGATGCCGACGCCGGGGATGCCGATGACGCCGCCGGTCGCGGCGCACTCGCGGGCCTGCTCGTCGGTGATGTTGCGGGCGTGGTCCCACACCCCGCGCATGGCCGAATGGGAGTAGATCATCGGCCGCGCGGAGACCTCCGACAGGTCCAGTCCGGTACGGGTGCCGCAGTGCGACCCGTCGACCAGCATGCCGACCTCGTTCATCCGCCGCACCAGGTCGCGCCCGTAGGCGGTCAGCCCGGAGTCGACGGCGTCCAGGCAGCCGCCCCCGGCGGCGTTGCCGTTGTTGTAGCTGGGCAGCAGCGACTTGACCCCCAGCCCGTAGAAGACCTCCACCATGTCCAGGTCGCCGGCCAGCGGCGCGGAGTCCTCCAGGTCGAAGGCCACCACGATCCGGTCGCCGGGCACCGCCGCGTCGATCTCCCCGACGGTGGTGGCCAGCTCCAGCTCGGGGTGGGCCTCGATCGCCCGGGTGAAGTGGCCGATGTAGGCCAGCGCGTCCTCCCGGGAGTGCGGCGCGTAGCCGACGTTGACGCTCACGTAGGCCCCGCCGGGGCGGCGGTAGCGCAGCAGGTCGCCGACGTCGGCGTCGAGGGTGAGGGGCAGGCAGGTGTGCTGTTCCCAGAAGGCGCGGGCTGAAGTCATGCGCCCCATCCTGCTACGCGCCCCTCACCACCTGGTCAGCGCTCCGACGCTGAGCAGGAAGGTCCCGCCGTCCGGGCCGGTCCCGGCCTGGACCGACGCCTGGCGGCGGCCGTCGCTCGCGACCGTCCAGAACGTCAGCGTGGTGCCGCCGCAGGTCTGCCCGGCCGGGTCGAGCTTGGCGGTGTTGCCGCGCGCGGTCAGCCGCCACGCGCAGCCGTCGCCGGTCCGGGCCGTCACGACGCCCCGGCGCCCGGTGAAGGTGACGGTGCCCTGCCGGGGCGACTGGGTGACCCGGTCGGGCGCGGTGTGGCGGGTGGTGACGATGTTCACCCGGGTCTGCGGGTCGGCCGGGTCGTACCGCCACGCGCCGGTGAACCGCGCCCCCGATCCCGCCGCCGCGCGGGTGCGGCGGCCGTCGTCGAGGCGGAAGGAGTAGTCGCCGGTCGGCTGGTGGCTGACGGCCTCGATGCTCTCCCGCGCGTGGTCGCCCGCGACGGTCACCGACCATTTCGTGATCGTGTACGCCGACCCGATGACCCGGTTGAAGCACTGCTGCGCGGGCGGGTCGAGCTCCAGCGAGGCGGGGCGCACCGCGAACGTCCACGTGCAGCCCTGGTCGGTCCGGCCGGTGATCGCGGCGCCGGTGCGGGTGAAGACGATGTCGCCGATCTGCGGGACGTGGATCGGCGGGGTGGCCCCGATGACCGCGATGTTCCGCTGGGTCGCGCGGTCGGGCTGGTCGTAGTTCCACGTGCCGAGGTAGTCGTGGGGGCGCGGACCGGGGGTGCCCGCCGGGGAGCCGAGCGCGAGGAGCGAGGACAGGGCGAGCGCCAGTGGCGTCTGCAGGAAGGGGATCATGGGGCCGGACTCTACGGACCGGCCCCGGCCCCGTTCATCGGCGCCGGGAGGTGTCGCGCGGTACGCCCCGCGCCGTAGGTCAGGGGGTCAGCACGCGGATCGGCGAACCGGCCTTCCAGGCGGCGATGTCCTCGACGACCTGCGCGTACATGGATCGGTAGCCGGCCTCGGTGACATACCCCAGGTGCGGCAGCAGCACCGTGCCGGGCGCCTGCCGCAGGGGGTCGCCGGGCGGGAGCGGTTCGGTGTCGTAGACGTCCAGCCCGGCCCCGGCGATCGTGCCGGCGGTGAGCGCGGCGACCAGCGCGTCGCGGTCGACGATCGGGCCGCGCGAGGTGTTGACCAGGATCGAGGTCGGTTTCATGGCGGCCAGTTCGGCCGCGCCGACCAGCCCGGTGGTGCGGTCGCTCAGCTTGAGATGGACGGTCAGCACGTCGCTCGCGGCGAACAGTTCGTCCTTGGGCACCCACCTCGCGCCCGCCTCGGCGGCCCGTTCGGGGGTGAGGTTCCGGCTCCAGGCGATCACCCGCATGTCGAAGGCCTGGCCGATGCGCGCCACCTGGGCGCCCAGGCGGCCCAGCCCGAGCACGCCCAGGGTGGTGCCGGCCAGGTCGGTGCCGACGGTGGTCTGCCAGCGGCCCTCGCGCAGCGCCCGGTCCTCGGTGACGACATGGCGGCGGCAGGCCAGGATCAGCGCCCAGGTCAGCTCGGCGGTGTTGGAGCTCTTGGCCGAACCGGTCGCGGCGGTGCCGGTGACGGTGACGCCGCGGGCGGCGGCGGCTTCCAGGTCGATCGACGCGTTGGCCATGCCGGTGGTCACCAGCAGCCGCAGGTCGGGCAGCCGGGCGAAGGTCTCGGCGCGGAAGGGGGTGCGCTCCCGCATCGCGACGACGACCTGCGCGCCGCCCAGCGCCACGGCCAGGTCGTCGAGGGCGGCGACGTGCTCGTGCAGGACGACGATCTCGTCGCCCGTCAGGGTGTCGAAGGGGCCCAGCTGCCGGGCGACGTGCTGATAGTCGTCCAAAATGACGATCTTCATGTGGTCACTGTACGCGCGGCGTACTCGATCATGGACACGGAACGTTCCAGGATGGTCACGGAACGCAACTCCACGGAAGGACACCTGTGAAGAGGATCATCCTCACCTCCGCGCTCGCCGCCGTCATCGCCGGTACCGCCGGGATCGCCCACGCCTCGGTGTACGTCGCCTACGAGGGCCCCGGCTTCTCCGGCCGGAGCGTCGCCCTCACCGCGTGCGGCACCTCGAACATCCCCTTCGGCGGCTCCTACAAGTGGTACGGCACCGGACAGAGCGGCCGGATGTACAACCAGCCCAACGCCGAGGGCACGGCCCACTTCACGCTCGACAGCAACCGCAACGCCGAGCAGGTCACGCCGGTCGGCTGGAAGAGCATCTTCATCGTCTGCTGACGTGGAGTGACCACGCCTGCCGGGCCGCTTTCACCGGCGGCCCGGCCGGGCGTCAGTAGGCGACGACCACCTGTTCCTGGCGTCCGAGGCCCTCGATCTCCATCGTGACCACGTCGCCGACCTTCAGGTAGGGGAAGCGGCCCGACAGGGCCACGCCCTCGGGGGTGCCGGTGCTGATCACGTCGCCCGGCATCAGCAGCATGTAGTGGCTCAGGTGGTGGATGATCTCGGCGACGGAGAACACCATGTCGGCGGTGCTGGAGTCCTGCCGGATCTCGCCGTTCACCCACGACCGCAGCCGCAGCTTGGCGGGGTCGAGCTCGGCGGCCGGCCGCAGCACCGGCCCGAGCGGGTTGAACGTCTCGGCGCACTTGCCCTTGGACCACTGGCCGCCCGACTCCTCCAGCTGGAAGGCCCGCTCCGACAGGTCGTTCGACAGGGCGTACCCGGCCACGTAGTCCAGGGCCTGCGACGGGTCGTCGAGGTAGCGGGGGGTGCCCTTCATGACGACGGCCAGCTCGACCTCCCAGTCGGTCTTGGCCGAGTTCGGCGGCAGGATCACGTCGTCGTCCGGGCCGACCACGCAGCCCGGGTGCTTGAGGAACACGATCGGGTACGGCGGCGGCGCGGCGCCCGACTCGGCCGCGTGGGCGGCGTAGTTCATGCCGATGCACACCACCGCCGGCGGGCGCGCGACCGGCGGGCCGATCCGCCGGCCGGCCGTGTCGATCTCGGGCAGCTCCCCGGCGGCCAGCGCGGCGGCCGTGCGCTCGATGCCGTCGTCGGCCAGGAAAGGGCCGTCGATGTCGGCGGTGAGCGGCGTCAGGTCGTAGTCGCGGCCCTCGTGGCGGACGGCGGGGCGCTCGGACCCGGCGGGGCCGTGGCGGAAGAATTCCATGGTGCTGTTCCTCACGAATCGTCCTTAAGGGACGGACCCCACCCTATCCACGCCCGCGACCCCCTTGATCATCCGCGCAGGTGGGCGTTGAGGCGGGCGGCCTGCCGCGTGAGGTGGTCGCGTTCGGGGAGGCTGGTGGCCTGGCGGGCGGCCTCGGCGTACAGGCGGGCCGCCGTCGCCGCGTCGCCGGCGCGTTCGTGCAGGTAGGCCGCGGCGGCGGTGTGGCGGGGCAGCGCGGGGTCGAGCTCGGCCAGCGCCGCCAGGCCGGCCCGCGCGCCGTCGGCCTCGCCGACCGCGACGGCGCGGTTGAGGCGGGCCACCGGGTTGCCGGTCAGGCGCACCAGTTCGTCGTACCACTCGACGATCTGCACCCAATCGGTCTCCTCGGCGGCCGGGGCGTCGGCGTGCAGGGCGGCGATGGCGGCCTGGGCCTGGAACTCACCCAGCCGGTCGCGCGCCAGCGCCGCCTGGAGCACCTCGACGCCTTCGGCGATCATGCGGGTGTCCCACCGGCCGCGGTCCTGCTCGGCCAGCGGCACCAGCCTGCCGTCGGGGGTGGTGCGGGCCGGGCGGCGGGCGTGGTGCAGCAGCATCAGCGCGAGCAGCCCGGCGACCTCCTCGTGGCGCGTCATGGCGGCCAGCTGCCGGGTGAGCCTGATCGCCTCGGCCGCCAGGTCGACGTCGCCCGAATAGCCCTCATTGAAGACCAGGTAGAGCACCCGCAGCACCGTCGCGACGTCGCCGGGCCGGTTGAACCGCACCCCCGCCACGGTCCGCTTGGCCCGGCTGATGCGCTGCGCCATCGTCGACTCGGGCACCAGGTAGGCCTGCGCGATCTGGCGGGTGGTCAGGCCCCCGACCGCGCGCAGCGTCAGCGCCACCGCCGACGCCGGGGTCAGCGAGGGGTGCGCGCACAGGAAGTACAGGCGCAGCGTGTCGTCGGCCGACTCGGCCGGGCCGGGCTCCGGTTCGCTCTCGGCCCGGACCTCGCGGCCGCGCCGGGAGGACTCGGCGCGAGCGGCGTCGAGGAACTTGCGCCACGCCACGGTGATCAGCCACCCCTTGGGGTCGCGCGGCTGCTCCTCCCCGCCGGCCCGCACCGCCTCGACCAGGGCGTCCTGCACGGCGTCCTCGGCCGCCGCGAAGTCGGCTCCGCGGCGGACGAGCACCCCGATCACCGCGGGCACCAGCTCCCGCAGCAGCGACTCGTTCAATCGAACACCCGCGAGTGCGCGGTCAGGAACGGGCGCACCTCCAGCCACTCGTGGATCGGCCGCCCGCCCGCTCCCGGCGCCGCCGACAGCTCGGCGGCCAGCTCGTAGGCCCGCTCCTGCGATTCGACGTCGATCACCATCCAGCCGGCGATCAGGTCCTTGGTCTCGGCGAACGGCCCGTCGACGACCGGCGGCCGCCCCTCGCCGTCGTAGCGGACGAACCGCCCCTCGGGCGACAGTCCCTGACTGTCGACGAACTCGCCGGTCTCCTCCAGCCGGGCGGCGAAGTCGACCATGTACTGGACGTGCGCGGCGACCTCCTCGGGCGTCCACTGGTCCATCGACACGTCGTTGACCGACGCCGGCGCGCCCCGGTAGTGCTTGAGCAGCAGATACTTGGCCATTTCCGGTCTCCTCAGGGGTGGGTCAGCCGAGCTGCTCGGCCAGGGCGACGATGATCCCCTCGGGGCCGCGCAGGTAGCACAGCCGGTAGCTGTCCTCGTAGCGCACCAGGTCGCCGACGAGCTCGGCGCCGTGCTTGCCCAGCCGCGCGACGACGTCGTCGATGTCGGTGACGGCGAACATGACGCGGTGCATCCCCCGCGTGTTGGGCGGGACGGCGCCCGGATCGGGGCCGACCACCGCCGGGGCGTGGTACTTGGTCAGCTCCAGCCCGCCGTGGCCGTCGGGGGTCCGCATCACCGCGATGTCGCTGCGCACCCCGTCGAGCCCGACGGTCCGGTCGGCCCACGGCCCCTCGATCCGGGCCCGGCCGTCGAGCACCAGCCCGAGCTCGGTGAAGAACGCGATGGCGCCCTCCAGGTCCTCGACGACGATCGCGACGTTGTCCATCCGCTGGACGGTCATGGTGGTTCTCCTTCTCCGTAGGTGAACCGGGGACGGAGCCGCCGCCGCGTTCTCGACATCACCGCGGAAAAATCTTTCTCAGACGCTCCGCAGCACCGACACGACGACGCCCAGCACCACGGCCTCGTCGCCGTCGATGTCGGCGTAGGCGGGGTTGCGCGGTTCGAGCACGACGTGCCCGCCGCGCCGCCGGAACACCTTGACGGTCGCCTCACCGTCGATCATCGCCGCGACGATCTGCCCCGAGTGCGCCTCGGGCTGCTGCCGCACGATGACGATGTCGCCGTCGCAGATGGCCGCCTCGACCATCGAGTCGCCCCGCACCCGCAGCCCGAAGACGGTGCCCCGCCCGGTCAGGTCGCGCGGAAGGGTCAGCGCGTCGTCGACGTACTGCTCGGCCGGGATCGGCACCCCCGCCGCGATGTCACCCACGACGGGCACGCTCACCAGGTCGGCGGCCGGTCGCGCCGCCGGCCCGCGCAGGAACACCCGCACGTCCATCGGCCGGCTCATCGCCGTGCCCCGGCGCAGGAACCCGTGCTCCTCCAGGCTCCGCAGATGGCGCGACACCGCCGACGCCGACCGCAGGCCGACCGCCGCACCGATCTCGCGGGTGCTCGGCGGATATCCGTGCCGCACCACCCAGTCGTGGATCGTGGCCAGGATCCGCTGCTGGCGCGGCGGCAGGGCCGAGGTGTCGAGGTGCTCGAACAGGTCGTCGTCGTAGGCGGTCACCTGCGACATCGTAGGCGTCGGGAGGCCGGCCGCGGGTCAGGTGACGGCGACGATCCTCGCCTCCACCAGGGTGGCGTGCTCGACACGCAGCAGGCCCAGGGTGCCGTGCGGCTGGCGGCGCTTGTCGGTGGGGGAACCGGGGTTGAAGATGCGCAACCCGCCGGAGGCCTCGTCCAGGGGGATGTGGGAGTGGCCGAACACGACCAGCTCGGCGTCCGGGAACCTCGCGCGCATCCTGGCCAGCCGGCCTTTGGCGGGGCCGCTGTCGTGGATCATCGCCACGCGCAGCCCGCCGAGGGTCAGCTCCAGCGTCTCGGGCGCCTCGACGTCGGGGCCGTCGTTGTTGCCCTTGACGGCGTGGACGGGCGCGTAGGCGGCCAGCTCGTCCAGCACCCGGCCGACGCACACGTCACCGGCGTGCAGGATCGCGTCGGCGTCGCGCAGATGCGCGGCCACGCGCGGCGGGCAGGCCTTCCAGAAACGCGGCGCGTGCGTGTCGGACAGCACGACGATCTTCATGGTTCCAGGATGCCCGGTTCGACGTGGTGGTCGTCGTAAGGGAACAGGTCGTCGCCCAGATCGGTCACCGTGCTGCACCGGTGGCGGACGACCTCGATCTCCGCGCGCCCGGCCGGCCGTTCGGTGCCGTCGACGTTGTAGTGGAACCGATCGTCGACCAGGTAGTCGCGGCGCGCGCCGGTCCGCCACTGCGAATTGTGGCCCCAGCCGTGGGACAGGTCGCGGGCGGGCCGGTCGCGGCGGCGGTGCGTCCAGTAGAGGGCCGACCGGTCGGCGACCCCGGCGACCAGATGCCGCTCCCCGGCGGTGACGACGACGCCGGCGCGGGCCAGCAGCAGCGACCCGACCATGAACCCGGGCCACCGCTCTTCGACGATCACCGGCGGTTCGCCGGGATCGGCGGCCTGCCGGACCTCGGCGACCTCGTGGAAGAACGGGTGGAAGGCCTCCCGGTCGATGCGGTCGGCGCCCAGGGCGGCGCAGAACGCGGGATACACCTCGGGATGTTCGGCGATGAGCAGATCGAGGACGCGGCCGACAGCGTAGAGGCGCCACAAGGCGTCCTGGCCCGGTGCGGTGCGGTGGCTGTCGGGACGGCCGAGTTCCTGGACCTCTTCCACCAGCTCCGGATGCGCGGCCAGCCACGGCCACAGCACGTCGACGGAGTCGTGGAGGGTTTCGTACAGGAAACGCCAGTCGCTCACCGGGCCAGGCTACGTCGGGCGTCGACGGCCTCGGCTACCCGAGCCGGAACCCCGACGCGACGCAGCACGACCCCGGCCGGCGCCCGCCTCGTGGCCGGCGACGAGACCGCCACCGCCGGCGAGACGGACCCACCCCGGTCATCCCGGCATCACAGGAACGCCGCGACCAGGCCGGCGAACTCCTCCGGGCTCGCGACGCGGACGCCCAGGCTCTCGGCCTTGGCCCGCTTGGAGCCCGCCTTGTCGCCCGCGACCACCAGCGACGTCCTGGCCGACACCGCCGACGACGCCTTGCCGCCCGCCCGCTCCACCAGCTCGTTCATCTCGTTGCGCGACAGCGCCGCCAACGGGCCCGTCATCGTCCCGGTCACCACCACCGACATGCCCGCCAGCGGTAGGTCGAGCGGCTCGCCCGCCGCCTCGGCCACCTCCGCCTGGCTCGGGCGCGCGCCGGGCTGGGTCATGTTCACGCCCGCCTTGATCAGCTTGTCGATCAGGGCGTCGAGCTCGACCAGCTCGGCGACCACCACAGGGGCCTTCTCCGGGCCGATGCCGTCGACCTGCTGGATCGCCGCGGCGTCGGCGGCGCGGATGGCGTCCATGGTGCCGAAGTGGGCGGCGATGCGGCGCGACATGCTGCGGCCGGTGCCGCGCACGCCCAGCGCGCAGAACACCCGGCTCAGCGGCTGCGCCCTGGCGCGGTCGAGCGCCGCCAGCAGGTTGTCGGTGCTGGTCTCGCCCATCCGCTCCAGCCCGAGCAGCTGCTCGCGCGTGAGGAAGAACAGGTCGGCGAAGTCGGCGATGAGGCCCGCGTCGAGCATCTGCTGGATCCGGTTGACCGCCAGCCCCTCGATGTCGAGCTGGTCACGGCCCACGGCGTACTCGATCGAGGCGATGGCGCGGCAGGCCCGGCCGCGCACGCACCGCCACCGCTCCTGGCCGGCGTCGATGGCGTCGCCGCACGACGGGCACACCTGCGGGATGTCGATCGGCCTCTCCTCGCCGGTCCGCAGATGGACGACCGGGGCCTCCACCCGCGGGATCACGTCGCCCGCCTTGTAGACGGTGACCGAGTCGCCCAGCATCAGGCCGCGCCGGGCGATGTCGGCCGCGTTGTGCAGCGTCGCGTAGGTGACGATCGACCCGTCGAGCTCGACCGGCTCCAGCACCGCGCGCGGCGCGATGATGCCGGTGCGGCCCGTGTTCCACTCCACCGCCAGCAGCTTGGTGATCTTCTCGGTGGCGGGCAGCTTGTAGGCCACCGCCCACCTCGGGGCGCGCGAGCTGAACCCCGCCGACGCCTGGTCGGCGGCCAGATCACACTTGATCACGATGCCGTCGATGCCGAACTCCAGGCCGGCCCGGGCGGCGGCGATCTCCTCCACCCGCGCCTGCACCGCCGCCAGGTCGGACACCAGCACCCCGGCCACCGGCGTCACCGCCGTCGTCTGCACGCCCTGACCGGCCACCCACTCCATGATCTGGCTGTGCGGCAGCTCCCGCAGCCGCGCCGCCAGCGGCGAGTCGTCGCCGGGCGGCAGCGGCAGGGCGCCGTAACCGAAGAACGTCAGCTCGCACACATACGGACGGTCCTTGGTCCGCAACGTGCCCGCCGCCGCGCTGCGCGGATTGGCGAAGGTCGTGCCGTCATGGGCCTGCCGTTTGGCGCACGCGTCGGCGAACTGCGCCGTGGTCATCATCACCTCGCCGCGCAACTCCACCGTGACCGGCTCGGCCAGCCGCTCGGGCAGCCCCACGACCGTGCCGATGGAGTGGGAGACATCCTCGCCCGCCTGGCCGTCACCACGCGTGACGAGCTGCACCAGCCGGCCCCGCCGGTAACGGGCCGACACCGCCAGCCCGTCGAGCTTGGCCTCCACACTCCACGCCGTGACCGGGCGGCCGAGCCGCCGCTCCAGCGACGCCGCCCACGCGGCCAGCTGGTCGGGACCGAAGACGTTGTCAAGACTGAGCATCGGCACCGTGTGGGGCACGTCGCCCACCACCGCGCCTCCCGCGACCTTCCCCGTCGGCGACGTCGGCAGCACCTGGTCGGGATGCCCGGCCTCATAGGCCTCGATCCCGCGCACCAGCCGGTCGTAGGAGTCGTCGTCAAGGGTGGAGGTGCCGTCGCCGTAATAGGCGGCCGACGCGTCGACGGCCAGCTGCACGGCCTCGGCGTAGGCGGTCTCATCGGCGATCGACGTCAGGGGAGGTGTCTCACTCATGCCCTCATCATGTCGAACGCGACCGACAATCCCCGAACGCCGAACGGTAGGCCGTCGGCGTCACCCCGGCGACGCGCCTGAACCGGTCGCGGAAGGCCGCCGCCGACCCGAACCCCGCCCGCGCCGCCACCCGCTCCACCCCCTCGTCCGTGCTCTCCAGCAGCAGCTGGGCGCGCCGCACCCGCGCCAGCAGCAGCCACTGCAGCGGCGTCGTCCCCGTCTGCTCGCGGAACCGCCGGCTGAAGGTCCGCTCCCCCATCCCGGCCCGCCGCGCCAGCCGCGCCAGCGTCACCTCCCCGGCGAGGTTCTCCTCGATCCACGCCAGCACCGGCTCCAGCGACGACCCGCGCGGAACGGCCGGCGGGGTGTGCGGGACGAACTGCGCCTGCCCGCCCTCCCGTTCCAGCGGCACCACCGACAACCGCGCCGACGCCGCCGCGACCGCCGACCCGAAGTCGCGCCGGACCAGGTGCAGGCACAGGTCGAGCCCGGCGGCGGCCCCGGCCGAGGTCAGGATCTGCCCGTTGTCGACGTACAGGACGCCGGGATCCACCTCCACCCGGGGGAACGACCGGGCCAGCAGGCCGGCGGCGGCCCAGTGGGTGGTCGCGCGCAGCCCGTCGAGCAGGCCGGCCGCCGCCAGGGTGAAGGCGCCCGCGCAGATCGACGCGATCCGCGTGCCCGCGGCCGCCGCCGCCCGCAACGCGTCGAAGACCTCCGCCGGCGGCGGGGCCGCCCCTTCGGAGCATCCCGGGACGACGATCGTGCCCGCCTCCCGCAGCGCCGACAAGTCGTGCGGCGCGACGATGGTGAACGCCTCTCCGGCCACCTTCGGGGCCGGGGCGCAGACCGCCACCCGGTAGGGGCGGCTCCCGTCGGCCAGCCGGACCCGCCCGAACACCTCCACCGGCGTCGCCAGATCGGCCGCCACCACATGATCCAGCGCCAGGACCGCCACCGTGTGCATACCCGACACGCTAATGCGGCGGGAACCCGGCGCAGATTGTCCGTTCACCCCATGGGGCGGCCCCGCCCGGCCGCCCTACCGTGGCGCTGCCACCCCAACCCGCCGAGAACGGAACCGCACATGGCCGTCGTCATGCCGATCGTCATCGGGCTGATCTGCGTCGCCCTGCTGTCGCTGATCCCCGAGCCGCACCGCCGCCCCGTCAACGCCGTGCTCCTCGCCGGCGCGGGCGCCGCCTACCTCGGCGGCGGCGGGCTCGGCTACGCCGAGTTCGTCCTGCCCGCCGTCATGACCTACGTCGCCTACCGGGGCCTGACGAACTGGACCTGGATCGGAATCGGCTGGCTGCTCCACACCGCCTGGGACGTCGTCCACCACCTCCAGGGCGCGCCGATCATCCCCTTCTTCGCCGACTCCAGCTTCGGCTGCGCCCTGTGCGACCCCGTCATCGCGCTGTGGTGCCTCGCGGGCGGACCGTCGATCAGCCGCCTCCGGCGTCACAGAGGCCAGGACTCCCGCCGCCAGGCCGCGTCCCAGAACATCCACTCGTAACGGGCCGTCGCGCGGAAGTGCTCCGCCGCCCGCGCCCGCTGCCCCTCGGTCGCCTCGGCGCCCAGCCGGTCGGCCAGCGCCACCACCCGGCGCACCGTCTCCTGGAACTCCTCATTCCCGTACGCCGCGATCCACCGCCGATACAGCGGATCAGGCGACGACCGCGCCAGCAGATCGGCCCCCACCCGCGCGTAGATCCAGTAACAGGGCAGCACCGCCGCCAGCCCGTCGAGGAACGAACCGCCGTACACCGTGGCCAGCACATAACTCGTGTACGCCCGCGTCGTCGGCCCCACCGGCTGCGCCGCCGCCTCCTCCGCCGACCCGCCCAGGTCGGCCATGAACGCGGCATGCATCTCCCGCTCGGCCGCGATCGCCCCCACCGCGTCCCCGGCGAACGCGCGGGTCACCTCCTCATCGGGCGCCCTGGCCGCGCACACCGCCAGCGCGCGGGCGTAGTCACGCAGATAGTGGGAGTCCTGGACGACGAAATGCCGGAACGCCTCCCGTGGCAGCGTCCCGTCGACGAGCCCGGTGATGAACGGATGACGGAGAATCTCCTGGTAGGTGGGGGCGACGGCATCCCACAGCCCGTCGCTGAACGTGGTGAGGGACGACGGCTGACACGTCATGGCGAGACCTTCTCCCTACGCCGGCATGACCCGGTCAGGTTCAAGCGGTCTGCGGCCGCCCAGCCGCACTCTCAGCCCGGTACGCCGGGCTCCCGCGATGTCATGATCAACCTAACCGACCCGCCGCCCGCCGCAAAAGGGGGTCAGCCGATGACGTCCCTCACCCACCCCAGGCTCACCAGGCCACTCCCCGCCCCGGCCAGCTCCCCCGCCGCCGGACGCAACGCCTCCCGCGCCCGCCCGAACACCACGCCGTCGCCCCGCGCGCGGGCGGCCCGCGCCACCAACACCCACAACGCCTCGGCCAGCAGATCACACGGCGGATCGGGCACCGCCCGCAGATCGGCGTCCGGCCGCAGAACCGCACCCACCCACGGCTCGAACGGGCCGTACACCCCCGGATCCACCGGCTCCGGCGCACGACCGTGCCGCAACCGCAGGCACAACGACGCCAGCGCCGCCAACCCCTCGCTCAGCCCCGGCATCCCCGCCCCCTCCAGCAGCCCCGCCGCCTCCCGATAGGCCGCCTCCTTGCCCGCGAACGCCGCACCCGGATCCTCCGCCAGCCGCAGCGCCCGATACCACGCCGTGAACACCGACGTCAGCGGCCGGTCATGCCGCACCGCCAGCTCGTCGAGACGCGCGGCCTGCCCGTCGGCCCCGCCGAAATCACCGACCGCGCACGCCGACTGCAGACCGATCAGCCGGCCGAGGATCTCGTAGTTCGCCAGCCCGTGGCGGACCGCCACCGCCACGATCTCCGCCCCGATCCCGGCCCGCCGCCCCGACAGGCCGGTCCGCCCGAACGCCTGCATGTACGCGCCGTTCAGCGCGAACACCAGCAGCACCGGATCCTCCAGCCCGCGCGCGATCTCCACCGCCTCGGCCGCCGCCGCCCGCGCCCGCGCCGACCCCCCGCCCCGCGACTCCACCGCGATCGTCGCCAGCAACCGCGCCCGCGCCGCCGGCTCCGCCCCGGCCCCC
>NZ_SZQA01000062.1 GCF_005233835.1 Herbidospora galbida
CCAACGGCGCGGCGCAACGACACCAAGCCCCGAGCACGACGGCCGGGCGCGCGGTCAGCGGCGCGGCGGTCCACCGCGCGGCCAGCGGCGGGGCGCAACGACGTGTCGCCCCGAACGCCACGGCGGGGCGCACGGTCACCGGCGCGGCCCTCCAGCGTGCGGCCTACGGCACCACGAACGGGCGCACGGTCCTCGGCCATCGCCGCTCCGAGGCGAATCACCGGCGCTCGATGACGCCCCGCAGACACCCTCACGGCCGGGACGGTCGCCGGCACATGCGTTTCCACTACACCGACCGCCCGGAAACGCACGACCGTCACCATGAAGGGCACCCGCGACATCACGACATGCACGGTGACCGCGCACACGGCCGGCACCACGACATGCACGACAGACGTCACGACGTGGACACCCGCCATCACGGCATGGAGGTCCGCCACCACGACATGCACGGCGGCCGCCGCCACGAGCACCCGAGCGCGCACCACCACGCCGCCCACACCGGCACGCACCACGCCCACCAGGTCGGCCATCAGCGGCACGAGCGGCAACGGCCCCGCCGCCCTGAGGTCATGAAGTTCGGCGACAAGAGCCACCAGATCCGCGCCATGAAGCAGCGCCTGCGGGAGCTCGGCTTCGACTCCGGTGTCGACGACGGTCGCTACGGCGAGACGACGCGGTACGCCGTCTGGGCCTTCCAGAAGGTCAACGGCCTGCGCATGACCAACCGCATCGACCGGGACACCATGTGGGCGCTCCGTCACCCGCGTCGCGTCAAGCCGCTGGTCCGGCCGAAGCTCACGAACCGGGTCGAGATCGACGTCCGGCGGCAGCTGCTCACCGTCTGGCGGGACGGCAAGCCCGATCTGACGACCCACATCTCGACGGGCGCGAACCGGTCGTACTGCGACAACGGGCACTGCGGCTTCGCCCGCACCCCCGTCGGCGACTTCCGGGCGGGGACGCGGGCGCCGGGATGGACGACGAGCCCGCTCGGCACGATGTTCAACTCGATCTACTTCAACGGCGGCATCGCCATGCACGGATCCTCGGAGGTACCGAAATATCCGGCCTCACACGGATGCATCCGGATTCCGATCCACACCTCAAAGATCATCTACGCCATGGTCAACTCGGGCGAACCGGTCTATGTCCGTGGCGCGCAGAGCAAGTACACCTGAGCCGCTCAGCTCTGATAAGGATCATGCTCGGCGAGGAGCCGGTCGAGTCTCGCCTGGTCGACCCGGGCCACCACGGCCGACTCCTCCTGCCGGTCGCGGATCACCTTGGCCAGCGTGAACGACGCGGTCACCAGGTAGAAGACCCCGACGGCGAAGAACGACCTGATCCAGGGGTCGACGGGCAGGTAGGCGACCCCCAGCGTGAGGGCGCCGAGCGCCAGCCCGAACGAGATGACGGACTGCGCGAAATAGGCGGATGTGGTCTTGTTTGGCACGGGCTTGTTCATGGGGCAATGCTGGAGGCCCAGCCGGGGCCGGGCCTGAGCCCCCCATCCTAAGTTACCGGTGAGTAGCACATGAGTATCCGCACCGACCTCCGCGCGTACGCCCTCACCCTGCCCGAGGCGGCCGAGGACTTCCCCTGGGACGACAGCGCGGTCGTCAAGGTGAACAAGAAGATCTTCCTGTTCCTCGGCCCTCCCGAGCCGAGCACCGGCTTCGGCGTGAAGCTGGTCGTCGCCCACGGACACGCGCTGAGCGTGCCGGGCGCCATCCCGAGCCGCTACGGCCTGGGCCGGTCGGGCTGGGTGACCGTCCCCTACGACGCCGCTCTTCCCGAGGTCGACGTGCTGCAGGACTGGGTCGAGGAGAGCTACCGGCTCGTCGCGCCGAAACGGCTCAGCAAGTTGCTCTGACCCAGATGACAACCTAATGTTGTCGATATGGAGCCATCAGAGTTACTCGCCCGCGCACGCAAACGCGCGGCCAACCCCTCTGACCCGCTGGACACCCTGGCGGCAGCCAACGAGCTGAGCCAGGAGATGACCCGCGACGCCGACGCCCTGATCGATCTGGCGGTCCGCGACGCCCGCGCCGCGGGCACCTCCTGGACGGCCATCGGCGACCGCCTCGGCGTGTCGAAGCAGGCCGCGCGTAAGCGCTTCACCCGCAACTTCACCCACCCGTTCTCGACCCGCAAGGTCCGGCGCGCGGCGGCCTGCTCGTTCTGCCGCAAGCCGCCGAACCCGCACCTGCACATGGTCTACGGCGAGGGCGGCCGGATCTGCGCCGAATGCGTCGCACTGGCCGCCGAGATCGTCGCGGACAAAGCCAAGACGCGTTAGGTGACCGTCACCCGGCGCTGGTAACGCTCGTCCTGCCAGATGCCCTTGCCGATGATCTCGGCGAGGGTGTCGGCGGCGTCGTACACGTCGACGTAGCGCAGGAAGAGCGGGGTGAACCCGAACCGCATGATGTCGGGGGCGCGGAAGTCGCCGTGCACCCCGTGGTCGAGCAGGGCCCGCATGATCGGATAGCCGTGCTCGTGCCGGAAGCTGATCTGGCTGCCGCGACCCGCCGGGTCGCGCGGGGTGGCCAGGTCGAGCCCGAGGGGCTCGGTCAGCGCGATGAACAGCTCGGTCAGCGCGACGCTCTTGGCCCGCACCGACCTGATGTCGACCTTGTCCCACAGTTCCAGCGACGCGCCGAGCGCGCTCATCGACAGGATCGGCGGGGTTCCGGCGCCGAAGCGGCGGACGCCGGTGGCGGGCCGGTAGTCGGCCTCGAAGGCGAACGGCGCGGCGTGCCCGTGCCAGCCGCACAGCACCGGCTCGGCCTCCGCCAGGTGCGCGGGCGCGCAGTAGAGATACGACGGCGCTCCGGGCCCGCCGTTCAGATATTTGTACGTGCACCCGACCGCGAAGTCGGCCGCGCCCACCTCCACGGGCAGCGCCCCGGCGCTGTGGCACAGATCCCAGATCACCAGCGCCCCGGCGGCGTGCGCCGCAGCGGTGTCGGCGGCCATGTCGCGCAGCGCGCCGGTCCGGTAGTCGACGTGCGACAGCAGCACCACGGCGACGTCGTCGTCGAGGCTGTCGGCGAGCGAACCTTCCGGACCGAAATCTCGCACGTTCAGGTCGAAGCCCGCCGCGAGCCCCTGGACGGCGTACCGATCGGTCGGAAAGCCCTCCGACTCCACCACAACGGTCCGGCGGCCCGGACGCAGCCGGACGGCCGCCGACATCACTTTGAAGATCGAGACGGACGTCGACTCTCCGGTGAGCACCGTGCCGGGCCCCGCGCCGATCAGATTGCCGATCCGGTCGCCGATCACCTCGGGCAGGTCCCACCATCCGGCGGTGTTCCAGCTCTGCCCCAGGTCACGACCCCATTCGGCGGTGACCGTGTGGGAGACCGCCTCGATCGTGCGCCGCGGCAGCGCGCCGAGCGAGTTGCCGAGCATGTAGACCACGTTCTCCGGCAGGACGAACTCCGCACGGAAACCGCGGAGGGGATCGGCGGAGTCGAGCGCGGCACAGCCGGCGCGGGTGATGCTCATGCCAGACATCATCTCCAGAAATATCCTGACTCGGCAGCCCAATGCGTCACCAAGGGTCGGCTTCCCAAGGGGCCACCTTCTGGTGACCGATTCCGGCTGAGTTCTTTGCTGCTTTTCTTCCTGACCGAAAGTGCCATGGGGCGTCCGGAACGACGGGCCCAATGGATGCCAAAAAGGACACAGTCATGTTGCTGGCGTGGGATCTATGGGGACATGTCGTCATCGCCACCCTCTTGACCATTCCGGCCGGATGGGGTGTCGCCCACCTGCTCACTCGATGGCGGGAGCGTTCCAACCACCCGGAACCTGCACGGACGGCGTACGCGGACGTCTTCATCGTGATCGGCACGGCGCCCTGGCTCTGGATGATCCTCACTCCCGGTGACCCCTCGGCTCCTGACCGGGCGGTCGGTCTGGTCCCGTTTCACGATCTTGCACAGGTTGTGACGGGCCCGGCTGCGACGGCGTTCGTGCAGGTCGGAGGCAACCTGCTGGTGTTCGCCGCACTGGGCGCGCTTTTGCCCCTCAGGTCTCAAAAGTTGGCTCGTTTGAAGATCGTCGCGGCCATCGCGGCGGCCGGATCTCTTACCGTCGAGTTACTTCAATACGGCCTGGAGCTCCACCGTGTGTCGTCAGTCGATGACATCCTGCTGAACACGACAGGTGCGGTCCTGGCTGCGGTCATGACTCAGCGTTGGTGGGCCGGGTGAATAGCGGCTAGGACCGTTCCAGGGTAATGGGCTGCACTAACCGCTGAAGATCGCCACAGGGGCCCGATCCGCTCAAATTAGGCTCGGGACCAACCATTCTCTCTGTGCGATCGTGGACAAGACGGGGCAAGTTCTCTGGAGACGCTAACCCCCCGTTGGTGACAGAGGGTGATCAAACGTGACCGAGTCCCCGGTGCATCACGAGCCCCCCATTTACCGGCGTATCGCCGACCGGCTGCGCACGCAGATCCTGTCCGGCGAACTCCGTGATGGGGAGCGGCTACCGGGCGAAAACGCCCTCATGACCGAGTACGGCATCGCCCGCGCCACCGCACGGCAGGCGCTGGCCGTACTCATCAATGAGGGCCTGGCTGTTCCGCGGCGAGGTTCGGGGGTATACGTGAGGCTGTTTCGACCCATCAGACGGCATGGGTCACGACGTCTGTCCCGTGAACAGTGGGGACAGGGGCGGGCGATCTGGGATTCCGACACCCGAGGTCGCGCTTACACCGTCGACGAGGTCCACATCGAACGGTTGCCGGCGAGCGAGGACATCGGGCGCGTCCTCGACGTCGACGAGGTGTGGATCCGCCGAAGGCGCTACAACGTGGACGGCAGGCCCGTCCAGCTGGCCGTCTCCCACTTCCCCGCCGACCTGGTGGAGGGAACCGCCATCACCCTGCCCGACACCGGCCCCGGCGGCGTGTACGCCCGCCTGGGCGACCTCGGCTACCTCCCGGCCCACTTCACCGAGGAGTTACGCGCCCGCATGCCCCAGCCCCAGGAGGCCGAGCTCCTCCATCTGCCACCGGGCAACCCGATCATCGTCGTGGTGCGCACGGCGTACACCTCGGGAGGCATACCAGTTGAGCTCAACGAGATGACACTCGACGCCGCGTCGTATGTACTCCAGTACGACTTCGATGCGTAGTTCAACTTGAAAAATCGGACGATAGGTGGACCTGTCCTCCCAGGATCTTGTCTTCTCTAGAGATGTCCCGCACCTTGAGAGGGAGACGTCAAGGAGATCGGGGTAAACCCGGGGCGGCTCGGCGAGGGAAAGGTGGGCAGATGTCCTTTGACCGGCATCTTGCCGAAATTGCCCGCGAGTATCCGGAATGGACTATCTGGCGGAGCGATGCGGGACGGTGGTGGGCAACCCGTCACCATCCCCTGAGTTCCGCACAGCGGGAGGCCGGCTGCGCGATGACCATCGACGCGGACGAGCCGGAGGGATTACGCCAGTTGTTACGGGACCAGGAGGAACGTGCCAACGCGGCGGACCCTTGACGTGTCTGTCGGGCAGCTGCCCACCGAAGCGCGGAAGCCTCCGACCCTATCGGGGGCGGAGGCTTCCGCTTTCTCGTGCACAGAGAACCACAGACCCCCGTGGGGGCGCTTTCCACTGGTGCCAGCCAACGAAGAGGCGCTCTCACGGGGCACCACACCGGCCGCCGACGAAGCCGGCCGGAGTCGAACAGCGGGTACGACCGGCAGCCGTCCCCGCTCATGAACGGCGATGGGCCCGCCGCCACCCCATAGGCGGGCCCATCTCCACTGCTTACGCGCCGCGGGCATCCATCGGAGGCAGCCCGCGTCGCAGGTCAACCGACGCGGCCGCGACGGCCGGGTCGTGATCGACGATCACGTGCTCGTCATCGGAGTCATCCTCCTCGACGGCCTGATCGACCAGCACGGCGGGACCGGCGGCGGCCGGGGAAGGCGCGGCTGCCGGCTGCGCGGCCGACGCCGGAACCTCGTCGTCCTCGACCTGCTCGACCTGCTCGACCGGGAGCTCCTCGTCGATCGACGGAGCCGGCGGCAGCACCGACGACTCCTCGATCAGCGTGCCGGCGGCCTGCTCGCGGTGCAGCAGGTCGCCCAGCACGGCGCCGATCTCGTTCAGCCGGCGCATCACCTCGGTGTGGGTGTCGGTCAGATAGACCACACGCCGGCCGGTGTGCTCGTCAAGGTAGCCCGCACGCTGCTTGGCCGAAGTCAAGGTCTGCTCCGACACCGCGTTCGCGTCGGCCACCAGCTTCTCGGCCTCCAGCGTCGCGGCGGTCACCCGCCGGTCGGCCTCGGCCCGCGCGTCCCGCAACGTCTCCTCGGCCTCGGCGTTGGCCGTCGCCACCTTCTCCTCCGCCTCGGCCCCGGCCTGCGCCAGCAGCCGCTCGGCCGACGCGGTCGCGTCGTGGATGCGCCGCTCGGCCTCTTCCTGCGCCGCCGACCTGATCGAGTCGGCCTGCTCCCGCGCCGTCGACACCACGCGGTCGGCCTCGGTCGCCGCCTGGTCGCGCATCTGCGACGCCGCGTTCTCCGAGGCCTCCTTGTTGGCGCGCGCCTCTTCGTGGGCGAGCTTGAGAATCTGGCTCAGCCGTTCGCCCAGCTCATCGGGGCTCTGCGGAGCCTCGGTCAGCTTCCGGCGGGCCTCGGCGAGCTCCAGCCGGCTCTGCTCGGCTTGGTCGATGGTACGTGCCAGACGCTCCTCAAGATCACGAATCTGGTTCCGGGTACGGATCATGTAGTCGTGCACCTGACGGCGGCTGTATCCACGCATGACGACTTCGAACGAGTCGTCGCTCATGAGGTCGGGGAAACTGTCTGTCTGGTTCGTCATGAAGAGCCTTGGGGGAGATGGCGGGAAGACGTATCAAGACACGACTTTCCTGCTATCAGCGGCGAGGCGCAACCCGAACCCCGTTATTCGGCCGAGCCTCCGGCTCGGCGGACGCGGGCGCCTTCAGCCCGCGTCTTCCCTCGTCACTCCGGTTCGCTTCGCTCTCCTGCGTTCCTCAGTCCAGACGCGGGCGCTCAATCCTCCGTGAGCCCGCGTAGGGCCGCGGCCAGCGCCGATCGCGAGGTGATCTCCAGTTTGGGGAAGATCCGGTAGAGGTGCGAGCCGACCGTCCGGTGGGACATGAAGAGCTTCTCGCCGATCTCCCGGTTGGTCATGCCGTCGGCCGCCATCTCGGCGATCTGGAGCTCCTGGGCGGTGAGGACGTCGCGGGCGTCGCCGGTTCGCCGCCGACCGCTCTCGCCGGAGGCGCGCAGCTCCTGCCAGGCCCGCTCACTCCACGGGATGACGCCGAGCGCGTCGAAGGTCTCCCTGGCCGTGCGCAGCGGCGGCCGTGATTCGGCCATACGCCGCTGGCGGCGCAGCCACTCGCCGTACGCCAGCTGCACCCGCGCCCGGGCGAAGGGCTGCCGGCGCAGGTCCGCGTCGAGGGCGGCGGCGTAGAGGGACTCGGCGGTGGCCTCGTCGGCCAGCACGGCCCTGGTGTAGCGCAGGTCGGCGTGCAGGGCGGGCGACGGGGTGAGCAGGGCCACCTCTTCCATCTCCGCCACGATCCCGGCGATCGCGGGGCCCTGGCCGCAGTGGGTCGCGGCGTCGGCGAGCTCGGCCAGGCTGTAGCAGCGGAAAGCCTCGTGGAAGGCGGGATCGGCGGGGTCGTAGATCCGGCGCAGCTGGTCGTACGCGTCGGCGTAGCGCCCCTCGCCGAGGGCGGCGAGCCCGCGCGCGTGCTGCACGGTGGCCAGCACCGGACGCGCCCCGATGTTCAGGGCCGCCTGCTCGGCCACCGCGGCGAGGCCCTCCATCCGGTCCTGGTTTCCGCGCAACGCGGCGACCACCGCGCCCGAGGCGTTGGCCATGGCGTGCATCAGCGGCAGGGACGTCTCCTGGGCCAGCCGGGCGGCCTCCTCGGCTGCGGACATCGCCACGCCGAGATCGGCCAGCCGGGCGGCGCTCCAGGCCTGCGCCCCGAGGTCGCGGCACAGGTGGCTGAGCCGGCCCTGCACGCGGAGCCGCGGCAGCGACAGGGCGCAGAACTCCTCCGACAGGTCGAAGGCGCCCACCATCAGCGCCGAACTGCCGAGCAGCCGGGCCGCCCGCCACCCGCCGGGCCGGTCGGCGGCCAGCCGGCGGAGCCGCTCGATCACCACCCGGCCGCGCTCGATCGGGGCCGCGAACGCCAGGATCGACAGCAGCCAGCTGTCGTCCTCGTCGACGGGCAGGCTTTCGGCCGCGGCCACGACGAGGTTCCGCGACTCCGCGTCGGTGTGGGCCCAGAAGCACCGCAGGGAGGCGCTCGACAGCAGCTTCAACGCCAGCTCGATCTCGCCCTCCTTCGCCACGCCCTCGGCGAGGTCGACCAGTGAGCGCACCGCCGCGCCGTCGTCGCGGACGTCCTCTTCGAAGCTCTCGCGAATCCACACGACGCGGGCGCGCTGCCGGAGCGACAGCGTCCAGGGCTCGGCCTCGGTCACCAGCCGGGTGGCGAGGTCGCGGCGGCCCGCCTCCGATCCCCATTCGGCCGCGCGGACCAGGCGTTCCCGCCGTTGGCCGGGGTCCTCGCTGAGCCGGGCGGCGCGTTCGAGGCCCTCGACGCCCGACAGCAGGTCTCCCCGCCGCCGGGCCCGGCGGGCCGCCGTCTCCAGCTCGGCCGCCATCTCCTCGTCGGGACGGTTGGTCGAGGCCGCCCGGTGCCACCGGCTGCGGTCGGGCTGGTTGGCCAGGACGTCCGCCAGGGCGGCGTGCGCCGCGTGCCGCCGGGACCGGCTCGCCTCCTGCTGGATCGCCGAGCGCATGAGCGGGTGGCAGAACCAGACCACGGTCTCGTGGACGTCGACCAGCCGGACGGCCACCGCGGGCGCGAGGTCGTCGGCCGTCACGTCCGTGCCGAGGATCAGCGCCGTGGCGTCGAGCGCCTCGCACAGCGCGGTCGCGTCGTTGACCGCGATCACCAGCAGCAGGGTCCGGGTGGCGGGCGGCAGCCCCGACATGCGGGCGGTGAAGGTCTGTTCCAGCCGGTTGGTCAGCGGGACCCGTCCGGGCTGCGGCCGCAGCGTCTCCACGGCGATCGGCAGTTCGATGAGGGCCAGCGGGTTGCCCGCCGCCTCCCGGAGCACCCGGGCGCGCGCCTCCGGCGTCAGGGCGGGGCTGCGGGCGTCGAGCAGGGCGGTGGCGGCGTCGTCGTCGAGCCGGTCGAGCACCAGCTCGGGCAGCCCCGCGACCTCCAGAGGGCTCTCCGACCCGTCGCGGAGCGCGGCCACCAGCAGGATCGGCTCGCCTTCCAGCCGCCGCGCGACGAACGCGAGCACCTCGGCGCTCGACCGGTCGAGCCAGTGCACGTCTTCGACCAGCACCAGCACGGGCGTCCGCGCGGCCGCCCCGGTCAGCAGGTTCAGCGTTCCCAGGGCGACGAGGAAGAGGTCGGGCGTCCGGGCCTCGATCAGCCCGAACGCCGCTCCCAGGGCGTCGCGCTGCGGAGCGGGCAGCTCCCCGATCTCGGTCCGGAACGACAGCAGCAGCTGGTGCAGGCCGGCGAACGGCATGTGCGTCTCGGCCTGCGCCCCGGTCGTCCGCAGGATCCGCATGCCCCGCTCGGCGGCGGTCGCGGCCGTGTCCAGCAGGAGGGCGGACTTCCCGACCCCGGCGTCGCCCCGAATCAGGATCGCCGCACCGCCTTCGCGGACACCGTCCACAAGGTCGGTGAGACGCCCCTGCTCAAACTCACGCCCGAAAAGTGCCTCTTGCGTCAGTTTTGGTGGCATATATGACTATTTTCGCTTCGGATGGGGGTCCTGTCCAACCCATGGATGACTCAGTCGGTGACGCAGTCAGGTGACGCATGCGCCCGCAACCGGCCGATTCCTAGCTTAGGGCCGCAGAACCCGTCCTTCTTTTGGAGAAACACCATGCCCAAAAGGCTTTTGCTGGCCGCCGCCGTGCTCGCCGCGATGGTCCCCGCCATGACCACGCCGGCCTCCGCCACGACCGGCCACCATGCGGCCAAGCCGACCGTCATCCTGGTCCACGGCGCGTTCGCGGACGCGTCGAGCTGGACCCAGGTCGTCGCCAAGCTCCAGGCGGCCGGCTACCCGGTGATCGCGCCCGCCAACCCCCTCCGCGACCTCAAGGGTGACTCCGACTACGTGTCGAGCGTCATCTCCACCGTCACGGGGCCGGTGATCCTGGTCGGCCACTCCTACGGCGGCTCGGTCATCAGCAGCGCCGCCAGTGGCCACACCAACGTCAAGGCGCTGGTGTACATCTCCGGGTACGCCCCCGAGGTGGGCGAGTCGGCGCTCGACCTCACCGGCAAGTTCCCGGGCAGCCAGCTGCCCACCAGCCTCCTCACCCGGGACTACCCGGGCGGCACCGACGTCTACGTCAACCCCGCCAAGTTCCGCGCCGCCGTCGCCGCCGACCTGCCCGCCCGCGACGTGGCCCTGATCGCCGCGACCCAGCGTCCGGTCTCCTACGCCGCGCTCGACGCCAAGGCCACGGTGGCGGCGTGGAAGAAGATCCCGTCGTGGTACCTCGTGTCGGGGGCCGACCAGGCCATCCCGGCCGCGGCCCAGAAGTTCATGGCCAAGCGCGCCGGATCGCACACCACCGAGGTCAAGGGCGCCTCTCACCTGGCCCTGGTCTCGCACGCGGAAGTCGCCGCCGACCTCATCACCGCGGCCGACCGCGCCACGAGGTAGTCACCTCACCAGCGTCGGGCACGTGCGTGGCGGCGGGCCTTGTCCATGTAGCGGTCAGGAGTCTCGGCGAAGGTCGCGACGTCGTCTTCGTCGAGGTCTCGAATGATCTTCGCCGGGGCTCCGGCCAGCAGAACCCCTCCGGGGAACTTCTTGCCTGGCGTGACCAGCGCTCCCGCGGCCACCAGCGTGCCCGCGCCGATGTAGGCGCCGTTCAGCAGGATCGCGCCGATGCCGATCAGGGCGCCCGTCTCGACATAAGCCCCGTGGACGACCGCCCTGTGGCCGACGCTGACCCGCGGTTCGAGGACCGCGGGAAAGCCCGGGTCGGCGTGGAGGCAGCACAGGTCCTGTACGTTGCACTGCGCGCCGACCTCGATGGACTCGTCGTCTCCCCGTAGCACGCTGCCGTACCAGACGTTCGCGTGCGTGCCGACGCGGACGCGGCCTGCCACGACCGCGCCCGGCGCGATCCACGCCGTCGGGTCGATCGACGGCAGGTCGTCGTCCAGAGCGAACACCTCAGCCAACCCAGGCCCCCGTGGTGAAGTTTCCTACATTGATCGCCATGACCGGCGCCGCCACCGCGACATACGCCATGAACGCCCATCTGTTGCGCGCCGCGGCGATGCCCACCCCGATGTAGAGCGGCCACCACAGCAACGATGCCCGCCCGACCGACATGTAGAACGAGGACATCGCCAGCAACGCGACCGCCTGGGGCGCCAGGTAGGCGAACTCGGCCCATCTCCGCCGCACCAGCTGCCACACGATCAGGACGACCAGCACCAACGCCGCGAGGATCTCTTCACGATACGACGTCGCGAGCACCGGCTCCTCCAGCGACCGGTTCCAGGTGTTGACCAGCACCTCCTGGGGGCTCACGGGATAGCGCCCCCAGTACTGCGCCTGGGCGGCGTTCCAGGCCATCCAGTCGCCGACCCGGATCTTCAGGAAGATCATGTACGCCAGCACCGGCAACCCCGGCACCGCGAGCCAGAACAGCTTCCGCCAATCGGCGCGCAGCCCCTTCTCGGAGACCAGGAACATGACCGCCAGGCCCAGCGCGAGGAACAGCCCGGTGATGCGGATGGACGACGCGAACGCCGCGCAGACGGCCGCCCACTCCCAGCGGCCCTGACGCGCCAGCAGCCAGGCCGGGATCGCCAGCGCCAGGAACGGGGCCTCGGAGTAGCCGGCCCACATGAACACCGCGAACGGCGACAGGAAGAACGCCAGCACCGTCCAGGTGCCGGTGCCCTTCTTGTACGACTCGCTCAGCCGCGACAGGAACACGGCGACCACCGCGCTCCCCACGACCGACACCAGCACGATCAGCAGGTCGTAGTTGGGCACCAGCCAGTTGAGGTTGCGCAGCAGCAGCGGCAGCCCGGGGAAGAACGCCACCAGCTTGGGCGCGTCGGTCATCCCGGGAGCGCCGTCGTAGCCGTACTGGGCGATCGTGATGAAGTTCTCGGCGTCCCAGGGCGTGAGCCGGTCGAGGAGGGGCGCCTCGGTCCGGCCGGGGGCGGCCAGCACCATGTAGACGTACGTCGCGACGTGCCAGAAGAACCAGATGCCCAGCGCCGTGAGATCGCCGGGTTGCGCGAGCCACCTCCGCCCGGTGGAGGGAGCGTCTTCCGGCTGGTCCGCGTCGGTTTTGGCCTGCTGGGTCTCCGTCACGAAGACCATCGAAGTGGAACAACAGCGGACATGCCAAGAGCTTGTGCCGCGAGTCCCCCAGCTCATAGCCATTTATCCAGCTCAGGCGGGTGAAAGTTTCACATGTTCTAGCATGTGGCTCGTGCAGTTTGACGGTTTCGCGGCCGTGGAGCAGGACGTCCGGGCGATGGTGGCCGACCCGCAGTGGTCGCTCCGCCGGATGGAGTCACGCGCCGAAGCGCTCGCCCGCCGGGGCCTGTCGGCCCACGACGGCTCGTGCTGGATCTTCGGGCTGGGCGCACGCTGGTACCGGCGCGACGCCGACGGCCAGTGGATGCTGGCGCCGCCCCCGGCCGAGCCCGGGGTGCGCAACACCTGCGTACGCGTCAATCCCGCCATCCCGTGGTGGCTGGTGCCCCAGGGGCCCGACTTCGCGGCCGACCGGGGGTCGACACAGGGGTTCGTGGGGCCCGACGTGCTGCCGGAGGTCGCCGACCGGATCAGGGCGATCCTGGCCGCACACCGGGGGCTGAGCCAAGACGACTTCCCGCTCGTCCCCGGCCCGCTCAAAGACCTGTTCGCCCCCGAGGTGACCTCGCCCGTCGCGATGGTGTGGGGCGTGGTCATGTGGTGCGCCTACGCGCCGGCCTTCGACGGCAACGAGCAGCTGCTGACCATGTTCGGCGAGTTCCTGGGCAAGCCGCTGCCGGGCGACGACTGGGTCAGGTGGCTGCCGGGGGTGCGGCTGGAGTCGTTGCTGGAGCCGTACAGGGAGAGGCTGGCCGCCGGAGCCCACGAGACGGCGCTGCGCCTGGTCGGGCTGGCTGCGGAGGTCGCGACCGTGCTGAGCGACGACCCGCGCTTCCGGCCGCGCGCCCAGGCCCTCACGGTGATGATCGAACCCCTGCTGCGGCAGCCCTGGCTCGACCACGGCCACGTCGACCAGGGGTCAGATCTGGCCAGACACTGGCTGCACCGGTTGCCACCCCATCTGACCAGTACGACCATCCACGAGACCGCCCCGAAGGACCACTTCCAGCACACCTTCTACGACCTGACCGAGGCACTGGGCTACCTGGCCGGCCGGGGCGTCGACCCGCGCCTGGCCGCCGCGAGCCTCCTCGCCTGTGACCTGTCAACGGTGGCTGACGCTCAGGTGACAGATGTCTTCCCCCTGCTCGACGACGAGGTGCGCCGGGCCGCCCGTCAGGCCCTTGACGATTCGGCCCACCCGCTGAGGGCCCTGTGGCCCGCCGACGGCGCGCTTCCCGACGTCCTGTCCCCGCCCGGCCGCGAGGCCGCCTCGGCACTGCTCGGCGCGGCCTACGCCACAGGTCTGGCATGGTCTGCCATGATCGGCAGGGCGGTGCCGGAAAGAGGATTCCCGTCGGCTTCGGCCGTCTCTGGGAAGTTGATTCACGAGCGGGACGACACGGTTCCTTCGCCGTTGCGGATGCCCGGAAGACCCGTCTCGGAGATCACCTCGGAGTGGTTGTACCACTCCTGACCGCCAGATCCCCCTTACCCCGCAAAGACCGATAAATCATCCTTTAGCAATCAGGTCCCACCCACCTTGGGAAATTGACCGAATTGTGATCGCGCTTAGCGGGAAATGGTTAGTCGAGGGGGGTCCGGCGGCGGGAATGGTCCCGATGGGCCATGTCGCCGAAACCGACGCGGACGTAACCTCGAAGAGGGTGTGGGCTGCGGAAGGAAGGACGACGCGGTGGGGCACGACGACTTGGACTCCCGGGTCCATGACCGTGTCGCGTTGGACGAAATCGCGCTCTACGCCGAGGTTCTGGAGGCCGTCAACTTCACGGATGACCGACTGACCTTGGAGGAGCTCGACAACGCGCTCGGGTTGCGGACTTCGGCGAGTCGCTGAAGCTGAAGATCATGGTCCCGGGCTTCCGAATTCGGGGGCTCGGGATCTGTTATTCCACGGGGATCAGGCGCGGGAGCGCAAACCATACATCAGATCCTGCCAGCGGGCGGCGATGGCGGTGGCGCCGCGCTGCGTGGCCGATTCGAGCGCTCCAGCGGCCAGCGTCATCCGTTTGCGCTCGTCGTCGACCAGCGACAGCAGCGCTCCCGCATAGGCCTCGATCTCCCCGGCCCCCTCGCTGACCAGCACGCTGTCGATCCCCGGCCGCACGAACTGGACCAGCCCCTTCGGGCCGTCGAAGCCCACGATGGGCACCCCCGTGCTGAGCGCCTCGTTCACGGTCATGCCGAGCACCTCGTGGCGCGACGGGACGGCCACGATCGACGCCTTGGCGAACTCGCCGGGCAGGTCGGGGGTGGTGCCCATGAAGTAGACGTGGTTGTGCAGGCTGAGCTCGGCGACCAGGGCGCGCAGCCGCTTCTCCTCAGAGCCGGCGCCGTAGAGGCGCAGCCGCCAGTCGGGCCGCTTGTCGGCGACCATCGCGAAGGCCCTGATCAGCCGGTCGAACGCCTTGTCGGCCACCCACCGGCCCCCGGCGCTGATGATCCGGTTGTCCATCCGCGACCTCGGCCACGGACCTTTGGGCAGCGGGTCGGGGATGGTGTGCACGCTGAGCTCGTCGTCGAGCAGCCGGGTCCACTCGCTCCGGCCGGCGTCGGTGCTGGTCACCACGGCGTCGAGGCGCGGGTAGTAGCGCTGGACGGGGGTCGGCACGGCCGGCCGCGTCCACTCGCGGGCGATTCTGATCACCTCGCGGGGGGCGTACCGGGCCGACTGCACGCTCAGGCTCGGCCGGGCGGTGACCAGCACATCAGACCTGGTCGCGCGCAGCGCCCGCCAGAGGGCGACCTCGGTGCGCACCTGGCCGCGCGGCAGCAGATGACGGCCGGGCCGGGCGTCGACCAGCCAGCGCAGCCTGATCGCGGGGTCGACGGGGAAGAACGGGGCGTCCCTGGTGCGCTTGACGCTGACCACCTCGACCTGGTGCCCGCTCGTCAGGGCGGCCGCGAGGTTCAGCATCGCCCGTATGTCGCCACGCATCCCGTACGCGGACGGCACCAGGAACGTGATCTTCACGCCGCGCCCACCTCGAGCCGGAGATGGTCGGCGGGCGAGAAGCTCGGCTTGATCGGGACACCGTCGATCTTCGTCGCCGGATAGTGGACGCGGCGGCGCTTGCCCTCCACGTCGTCGAGGAGCGCTCCCAAAGCCATCGGGCCGTCGACCCCGTCGACTTCGAGGGAGGGCTCCCACACCCCCTCCGAGTCGGGGGTGGCGGCCAGGACGTCGCACAGGGAGAGGGCGGCGTGAAACCGTACACCCTGGACCGTGGCCGTCGCGGTCACGGTGGCGTCACTGTGCTTCAGAGAGAGCCGGGCGCGGTGGTGCTGGTCGTCGTCTCCCAGCCCCGTGTACGCCAGCAGCCCCGTCACCTCGAACCGGCCCTCGCGGAACCAGACCGCCCGCACGTCGGCGACCGGCTCGGCATCGGCGATCTTGATGGCCAGGAAGCCGTTGCGGGTGCGGTAGGCGCGGTAGGACATGGTCCGGCGGCCGAGCGCGTAGGCGTCGAGCCGGTCGAGCGAGAAGCCCGGGTCGATGCTCTGCATGCGGGTGCGGGGGCCGCTCTGCTGGAGATAGGCGTCCCAGCGGCCGGGCGTGAGCTTCAACCCGGCCAGCGAGACGGCGACGGTGGCGTCTTTGGCGGGGCGGCCCGGGGTCCCGAGCCGCACCTTCCGTTCCGAGCCGGTGCCGCGGTGCCGGAGCACCAGATGCGTGCCCGCCTCCAGCGGATGGTCGATCGCCATCCGCAGGGAGAGCACGTCGGCAAGAGTTACTTCCGCGTCTGTGACGACCACGCCCACCGTTCAGCCCCCTCCCCGTTGATTGAGCCAACGTTGAGGTTACCGTGATTCTCCCGTTATGTGGAGAACAGGGTGGCGCGCATGTGGCCCTGACCAGCGGATTCGACAACCGATCAACGGGCCAGTCAGCCCTTGATGGATTTGATCAAGAGCTGGGCCACGTCGACGACCTCCAGCGTCTCCTTGGCCTTGCCGGTGTTCTTCTTCTCGTTGATCGCGTCGCCGAGCATCACGAGGCAGAACGGGCAGGCGGTCGACACCGTGTCAGGGTCGGTGGTGAGCGCCTCGTCGACCCGCTCGGTGTTGATGCGCTTGCCGATCCGCTCCTCCATCCACATCCGCGCGCCGCCGGCGCCGCAGCAGAACCCGCGGTCCTTGTGACGGTGCATCTCCTGCGTCGTGACGCCGGGCACCTTGGCCATGATGTCGCGCGGCTGCGAGTAGACCTTGTTGTGCCGCCCGAGGAAGCACGGGTCGTGATAGGTGATCTTCTCCTCGATCGGCGTGATCGGGGTCAGCTTCCCGGTGTCGACCAGATGAGACAGCAACTGCGTGTGGTGTACGACCTCGAAGTGCCCGCCCAGCTGCGGATACTCGTTGGCCAGGGTGTTGAAGCAGTGCGGGCAGGTGGCCACGATCTTCTTGACCCCGGCCTCGTTGAGCGTCTCGATGTTCTGCTGGGCCAGCATGTTGAACAGGAACTCCATGCCCAGACGGCGGGCCGGGTCGCCGGTGCAGGCCTCCATCGGGCCGAGCACCGCGAACTTCACGCCCGCGATGTGCAGCAGCTCGGCGACCGCCTTGGTGGTCTTCTTCGCCCGGTCTTCGAGAGCGCCCGCGCAGCCGACCCAGAAGAGGTATTCGGTGTCTTCGGGCATCTTCTCGTCGACGATCTCGACCTCGAAGTCGAGTTCCTCGATCCACTCGGCGCGCTTCATCTCGGGCATGCCCCACGGGTTGCCCTTGTTCTCGAGGTTCTTCAGCATCACGCCGGCCTCGGACGGGAAGGCCGACTCGATCATGACCTGGTAACGGCGCATGTCGAGGATGTGGTCGATGTGCTCGATGTCGACCGGGCACTGCTCGACGCAGGCGCCGCAGTTGGTGCACGACCAGAGCACGTCGGGGTGGATGACGCCCTGCTCGCCGACCAGCGGCTTCTCCAGCAGGGCCAGCACGTCCTGACCGGCGTGGGCGCGCTGCTCCTCGCTCATCAGCAGGTAGGGCGCGACCGCGAAGGCGTGGTCACGCTGGTCGAGGATGAGCATCTTGGGCGACAGCGGCTTGTCGGTGTTCCAGGCCGGGCACTGCGACTGGCAGCGGCCGCATTCCGTACACGTGTAGAAGTCGAGGAAGCCCTTCCACGTCGTCTCTTCGATCTTGCCGCGGCCGAAGACGTCGGTCTCGGGGTCGGCCTCCTCGAAGTCGAGCACCTTGCCGCCGCTGCGCATCTCCTGGGCCGCGCCCATGCCGTCGGGCCGCCGCGAGAACAGCACGTTCAGCGGGGCGGTGAAGATGTGCAGGTGCTTGCTGTTCACCACGATGACCGCGAACACCAGCATCAGGCCGATGTGCAGCAGCAGCGCGATCTCTTCCAGCAGTGACGAGGTCGGCAGGATCCGCGCCACGAGCTCGGAGACGAACGCCCCCGACTCGTAGGGGAAGTTGCCGGTGTTGATCGCAGCCGCCCGGAACAGGAACAGCGACCAGATGATGTTGAAGATCATGAACAGGATCACCCACGCGCCGCCCAGGTGAGACCCGGAGAAGCGGGAGTTCCGGCCCAGCTTCGAGGGCGCGTTCTTGATCCGGATCACGGCGAAGGCGACCAGGCCGAGCAGCGCGGCCAGGGCGATGAAGTCCTGCAGGAAGCCCAGCGCCGGCCAGCGGCCGATCAGCGGGATGTGGAAGTCGGGCCGCCCGGTGATGGCGCCCTGGATCATCGCGCCGTATGCCTCGACATAAACGGTCAAAAGAATGAAAAACGCCCACATGACAAAGAAGTGGGCAACGCCCGAGGGCGTCCACTTGAGCAGCTTCTTCTGCCCGAAAACCTCGACCAGCTGGGCCTTTATCTCGGCCCCGATGTTCGCGCGGGCGTACGCGATGCGTTCGGGCGCCGGTTCGCCGACAGTGGCGAGCCGATAAAGGAAGCCCACCCGCCTGGCCACCACCGCGATCGTCAGCGCCGTCATCAGCAGCCCGATTATGCAGACCAGCAACACTGGGGCCTCCTCATCGCCATCGTGGTCACCATAATCAGACCCTAGAACAAACCTCTAGAAGGCGCTCCGTCAGGGGTCGACATATCGTTGCAACGTGGGCGCGAGCAGGGCGACCAGCTCGTCGGGCGTCGCCGACGCGATCGGCTCGATCTTGACGATATAACGGAGCATCACCACGCCGATCATCTGCCCGAAGGCCGCCTCGATCCTGATCGGATCGATGCCCAGGCCCTGGGCGAGCCGCTGGAGCACCGCCTCCCCGAGGAACTCCCGCACCATCGTGGCCGCCTGCTCGTTCGACATCGCCGACCGGATCATCGCGATGATCGGCGCCCGCCGGTCTTCGTCGGAGGCGACCGTCAGGATGAACCTGATCAGCCGCTCCCCCATCTCCTCGCGGGGCCCGGCCAGGATCATCGGCACCGCCACGCTCGGCTCGACCGGGAACTGCATGGCCGCGACGAACAGGCCCTCTTTGGTGTCGAAGTAGTGGTGGACCAGGGCCGGGTCGACGTTCGCCTCACGGGCGATCCCCCGGACCGTCGCCTTGTCGAACCCCTTCTCCGCGAAAACCCCCCGGGCCGCGGTGATGATCTCACCCCGGGTGTCGAGGGATCCGGGCCGTCTACCGGGCCTGCGCCTCCGCTGTTCCGTCATCCGGCGGGCTCTTTCCGGCCGACCGCGAGGTAAACGCGCATCGGCACGACAAGATCACCACCAGGGCAGACGCGCAGGAGCTCGGCCCGCTCGCGATCGATCAGCTCGTCTGCCTGGGCCTGGTCGAGCCGGGCCATGTAGGAGTGGGAGCGCAGGTTGGTCAGGAACACGTCGAGCCGCACGTGGCGGGTCCAGTGGACCCACCGGTCGCGGACGTCGAGCCCGCCCTCGGTCATCGCCCGCGCGATGGCCGGCAGGTCTCTGCCCTCGGGCCCGGTGTAGCCCGGCACATCGGACAGCCTGATCTGGCACTCGGCCAGCCAGCCGGCCTTGCGGGTGTCGACGGAGTTCCACCATCCGGCGACGGCCTTCCGGCTGACCCTCTTGGCCTCCTCGATAGACCGCGCCGGGTCGAGCCAGTGCCACGCCTGGGCGTAGGTCACCAGGTCGGCCGAGCCGTCGCGGAAGGGCAGCACGTTGCCGTCGGCCAGGACGGAGGCGCCGTCGTGATAGGCCAGCATGTGCCCGGCGAGATCGGCGGCCACCACCCGGGCGCCCCGCTTCTGCATGCCACGGGAGGAGATGCCGGTCCCGGCGCCGACGTCGACCACGGTGGCGCCGTCGAGCGTGGTGCCGGACAGTTCGGACAAAGCGTCGTAGAGCGCGGCGGGGTACTCCGGTCGGGCCGCGTCGTACGCCTCGGCCACCCTGGGCGCGTCGAAGACCAGGTGACTCATGGGGTTGTAGCGCTCATTTCCTCGCGGACGAGGCGGCGAAGTTGAGCCGGGCGAAGGCCAGCGCCTCGGCCAGGTCGTCGATCCGCTCGCTGCGGGTCGCCGCCCTCCGCGTGTTGATCTCCAGCACGATCAGCCCACCATAGCCCGCGTTGGCGAGGCGCTCCAGCAGCGGAGCGCAGGGCTGGTTGCCCCGTCCAGGAACGAGGTGTTCGTCCTTGTTCGTGGTGCCGATCCCGTCGGCCAGGTGGAGGTGGGCCAGCCGGTCGCCCAGCTTGGTGGCCATCTCCATGGCGTCGGACCCGGACACCGCCGTGTGGGACAGGTCGAGGGTGACGTCGGGGAAGTCGTAGTCGAGGGGGTTCCAGTCGGGCGAGTAGGGCACGACCTCGTTGCCCCGGGCCCGGAGGGGGAACATGTTCTCGACCGCGAAGACCACGTCGGTCTCGTCGCGCATGCGGGCCAGCCCGATCTCGAAGTCACGGGCGTAG
The DNA here is from genome assembly GCF_005233835.1 of Herbidospora galbida. Classification (GTDB taxonomy): domain Bacteria; phylum Actinomycetota; class Actinomycetes; order Streptosporangiales; family Streptosporangiaceae; genus Herbidospora; species Herbidospora galbida. The sequence continues at coordinate 20,301 of NZ_SZQA01000062.1, forward strand.
TCACGCTGCCAGCGGAAAGGGGGATGCACCACGACGGTGCCGGCGCCCAGCCGCTCGGCGGCGGCCTGGGCCTTGCGCAGCTTGAGCCACGGGTCCTTGCCCCACACGCGCTGCGTGACCAGCAGACAGGGCGCGTGGATCGCGAGGATGGGCAGCTCGTAGTGGTCGCGGAGACGCTGGAGCACGTCGACGTCCTGACTGACCGGATCCTGCCCGACCATGATCTCGACGCCGTCGTAACCCAAGCGTGCCGCGAGCTCGAAGGCGTCGGGGGTTCGCTCGGGATAGACCGATGCGGTCGACAACGCGATCTTCGCATTGGGCACCCGGACGACCTCGCTCCTTCCGATATATGTACGCTCGCCACGACTCTTGCTCACCCTGCCAGACTAAGCGGGCGTGTGCCCGGTCGAGGCGAACCTAGGGTTGCGTCATGGCCAGCATCGTCAAGGGCGCCGTGCCCAGCCCCAACATCTGGAACACCCCGGCCGTCTACGAACTGGAGAACCACGCGGTCGACCCCGACCGGCGGGTCGAGTCGGCGATGCGGGCCCTGCGCCCCTGGACCGGCTCGACAGTGCTCGACATCGGCTGCGGAACCGGCTACCACCTGCCCGCCCTCGCCCTGGAGGCCTCCTCGGTGATCGGCGTGGAACCCCACGGCGACCTGGCCGCCCTGGCCCGCCGCCGCTGCGCCCGGGTGCCGAACGTGACCGTCCACACGGCGACCGCCCAGGAGATCCCCCTCCCCGACCATTCGGTGGACGTGGCCATGGCCCGCTGGGCCTACTTCTTCGGCCCCGGCTGCGAACCGGGCCTGGCCGAGCTGTCCCGGGTGCTGCGCAGGGGCGGCGCGGCCTTCGTGGTCGACCTGGACGCCACCCGGGGTCCGTTCGGACGCTGGTTCTCCGCGACGGTGCCGACGTACTCCCCAGAGGCCGTGGAGGCCTTCTGGGCCCGGCAGGGCTGGTCGAGGCAGGAGCTCGACCTGCGGATGGTCTTCGAGCGCCGAGCCGATCTAGAAGCGGTCTTGAAGATCGAGTTCGCCCACACGGTCGCGAAGGCGGCCATCCGCGAGACCGAAGGCTTGGAGATCCCCTACCCGAACATCCTGAGGTGGCGGCTCTTCTGACACGCCAGGGCCGTCCGTGAACGCCCCAGCCCACCGCCCTTCGACGAGGCCGGGTCGCGCGGGCAGAAGGCCCGTGCGGCTATTGGCACAGGCCGCACGCCACGCGGGCAAGACGGCCCAGTGCGGCGGCCTGCCAGGCCCTGTCCTGTCGTGGTCTTCCGAATCTGTCGGGGGCCGCCGGTAGCCTGCGCCTCGTGGCTAAAGCGACCAAGGTGTCCTATCGGTGTGGCGAGTGCGGCTGGGTGACCGTCAAGTGGGTCGGCCGGTGCGGGGAGTGCCAGGCGTGGGGCACGGTCGAAGAGGCCGGGGTCCGGGCCGGGGTGACCGAGGTCAAGGCGGGGGCGATCACCTCGCCGGCCGTTCCGATCGGCCAGGTCAAGGCCGAGGTCGCGCACGCCAGGCCGACCGGGGTGAGCGAGCTCGACCGGGTCCTCGGCGGCGGGCTGGTGCCGGGGGCGGTGGTGCTGCTGGCCGGCGAGCCGGGCATCGGGAAGTCGACCCTGCTGCTGGAGGCCGCCGCCCACGCCGGGCGGCGCGAGACCGTGCTCTACGTGACCGGTGAGGAGTCGGCTTCGCAGGTGCGCATGCGGGCCGACCGCATCGGCGCCGTCGTCGACAACCTCTACCTGGCCGCCGAGACCGACCTGGGCGCTCTGGTCACCCACGTCGAGCGGGTCAACCCGCGGCTGCTGATCGTCGACTCCGTCCAGACGATCGGGTCCGCCGAGGCGACCGGGGTGCCGGGCGGGGTCACCCAGGTCCGCGAGGTGGCCGGGAACCTGGTCCGGCTGGCCAAGGAGCGCGGCATGGCGACCGTCCTGGTCGGCCACGTCACCAAAGACGGCTCGATCGCCGGGCCGCGCGTGCTGGAACACCTCGTCGACGTCGTCCTCCACTTCGAGGGCGACCGCAACTCGCGGCTGCGCATGGTGCGGGCGATCAAGAACCGGTTCGGCCCGATCGAAGAGGTCGGCTGCTTCGACCTCCACGAGAAGGGCATCACCGGCATCACCGACCCGAGCGGCCTGTTCCTCTCCCGCCACCCCGAGCCGGTCCCGGGCACCTGCGTGACCGTCACGATCGAGGGCACCCGCCCCATCCCGGCCGAGCTCCAGGCCCTCGTCGGCCCCACCGAGGCCCCCCAGCCCCGGCGCACCTCCTCCGGCCTCGACTCCTACCGCGTCGCGATGGTCCTGGCCGTCATGGAGCGCCGCCTCAACGCCAAGATCGGCCGCTGTGACGTCTTCACCGCCACCGTCGGCGGCATCCGCCTCACAGACCCGGCCGTCGACCTGGCCCTGATGCTCTCGGTCGTCAGCGCCGCCGGAGACAACCCGCTCCCGCACGGCCTGATCGCGATGGGCGAGGTCGGCCTCGCCGGTGAACTGCGCCCGGTCAGGGAGGTCCGCCGCCGCCTGGCCGAGGCCGCCCGCCTGGGCTTCACCCGCGCGCTGGTCCCGGCCGGCTCGATGGAGGCCGTCACCCCGCCCCGCCTCGACCCGCCGCCGAGAAGCAGGCGCGGCGAGGTCGTCGCCGTCCGCGAACCCCTCCGGACCTCCACCTTCGCCCCCGGGTTCACCGTCACCGAGGCCGAGAACGTCTGGGACGCTCTGACACACATCCGGTGAGGAGCCCGTTACGTCGGTAAACTGCGTAGTAGCCGTGTGAACCAGCGGGGGTCACTTACGTGCAAAACGACAAACAAGCCGACGAGCGCAGGCGCGCCGTCCTGGCGACGCTCGCCCCGGGAACCATGCTGCGCGACGGGCTCGAGCGCATCCTCCGGGGCCACACCGGCGGTCTGATCGTGCTGGGCTACGACCCGACCGTCGAAGAGCTGTGCACCGGAGGCTTCCAGCTCAACGTCGAGTTCACCGCCACCGGCCTGCGCGAACTCGCCAAGATGGACGGCGCGATCGTGCTCGGCGAGGGCGATCATCGCATCCTCCGGGCGGCCGTCCACCTGGTGCCCGATCCCGGCGTGCCGACCGACGAGTCGGGCACCCGCCACCGCACCGCCCAGCGGGTCGCCCGCCAGACCGGCTACCCGGTCGTCGCGATCAGCAAATCCATGCGCATCATCGCCGTCTACCTCGACGGTGTCAGACACGTGCTCGAAGAGTCGGCCGCGATCCTGTCGAAGGCCAACCAGGCGCTGGCCACCCTTGAGCGCTACAAACTGCGCCTCGACGAGGTCTCCGGCAACCTGTCGGCCCTGGAGATCGAAGACCTGGTGACCGTCCGTGACATGGTCGCGGCCGTGCAGCGCCTGGAGATGGTCCGGCGCATCGCCCGCGAGATCGAGGGCTACGTCGTCGAACTCGGCACCGACGGCCGCCTTATCTCCCTCCAGCTCGACGAACTGGTGGCCGGGGTCGAAGACGACCGCTCCTTCATCGTCCGCGACTACCTGCCCGACGCCCTCGGCCCCAAGCAGCGCGGCTTCAGCGACGCCCTCCGCGAACTCGACGACCTGAGCTCGACCGACCTGCTCGACCTGTCACGGGTGGCCGGGATCCTCGGCAGCACCGGCCCCGAGGCCCTCGACTCGCCCGTGAGCCCCCGAGGGTTCCGCCTGCTGGCCCGGGTGCCCCGCCTCCCGGCGTCGATCGTCGACCGTTTGGTCGACCACTTCGGCGGCCTGCAGAAACTCCTGGCCGCCAGCATCGTCGACCTGCAGATGGTCGGCGGGGTGGGCGAGACGAGAGCCCGCAGCGTACGAGAGGGTCTGTCCCGCCTGGCGGAGTCGTCGATCTTGGAACGTTACGTGTGAAATCGCCCCGCCTCCGGCGCGGCGGGCTCGGGCGCCTGTTTGAGGGCCGCGCCTCCGGCGCGGCGGGCTCGGGCGCTTTCAGCCCCCGTCTTCCCTCGTCGCTTCGGTTCGCTTCGCTCTCCTGCGCTCCTCAGTCCAGACGGGGCGCGCCCTCGCGGGGCCTGAGGGCTTATCGCAGGTGGAAGACGTTTTTCTTGCTTCGCAGGTTGCCTGCCCTGGCTATCGCTATGTAGGTGCCTTTGCCGGCGACGGTCGATCTTGCTGTGCAGGAGTCGCCTGAGCGGTTGCGGTCCCATTCGATGGAGCGGACGTAGGGGATGCCGCGTTTCAAAGTTTGGCGGTCGATGCCTGAGCCGCTGACGCAGTCGGCGGTCGACCAGATGCGGGCCGGACCCGAGGTGATGCGCATCTCCAGGGCCCGGGGGCCTACGTCCACCTTGCACGGGTTTTTGGCGGTGTTGACCACGGTCAGCATGAAGCCGGGGCGTTCGGCGCCCGTGTAGATCTCGCGGCCGGCGGTCAGGTTGACGACCAGGTCCTTCGGGTTGCAGGTGCCGCTCTCGCGTTTCTCCGGTGCGCCCGACGGTGACGGGGTGGCCGACGGCGTGGGCGTACCGGAGGGAGCAGTGCTTGGGGTGCGTGGCGAGGGCAGCGAGACGATCAACGCGTCGGACGTGCCCTTGGCAGGGGCGGCGCCGGCCAGCGGCGCGTCTGGGCCGCTCGTGCAAACCCAGGCGATTACGGCCCCCACGACGAGCATGCCGGTCAGCACCAGCACTCGGCGCCGCCAGTAGACGTCCGGGCCCTCGACTACCTCACCACGGAAGGTGTCCGGATCCATACTCACAGTATTAATAGACCCGGTGGTCTCGACGGACGCGCCTCGCCGGGGAGCGAGGTCAACTACAGTGCGGAAACGTGGCTCATCCGCTTCACTCCCCCATCCTCGACTGGTATGCCGAGCACAATCGCGACCTCCCCTGGCGCCGCCCCGAGGCGACCCCCTGGGGCATCCTGGTCAGCGAGATCATGCTCCAGCAGACCCCCGTGGTGCGCGTCCTCCCGATCTGGGAGGAGTGGATGACCCGCTGGCCCACTCCCGAGGCCCTGGCGAAGGAGCCTCCTGGCGAAGCGGTACGCAACTGGGGCCGCCTGGGCTACCCGAGAAGGGCCCTCCGCCTCCACGCCTGCGCCAAGGCCATCACCGAGTCCTGGCACGGCGAGGTCCCCTCGACCTACGACGACCTGCGCACCCTCCCCGGCATCGGCGACTACACCGCCGCCGCGGTGGCCAGCTTCGCCTACGGGAAGAGCCACGCGGTCCTCGACACCAACGTCCGCCGGGTGCTGGCCCGCACGATCCGCGGCGAGGAATATCCCCCCAAGGCGACGACCACCCCCGAGAAGCGCCTGGCCGAGTCGCTGATCCCGCCGATCGGCGCGCCCCGCTGGGCGGTCGCGGTCATGGAGCTCGGCGCACTGGTCTGCACGGCGCGCTCCCCCCGCTGCGCCGACTGCCCGGTCTCCTCGCGCTGCGCCTGGCTGCTGGCCGGAAAGCCCGCCCACGACGGCCCCGAGCGCAAGGGCCAGACCTACGCCGGCACCGACCGCCAGTGCCGCGGCCGCCTCCTGGCGGTCCTCCGCGACGCACCGGGGCCGGTGGAGAAGGCGCTGCTCGACGCGGTGTGGGCCGACGCGGTCCAGCGAGAACGCGCCCTCGACGGCCTCCTGGCCGACGGCCTGGCCGAACTGGTCGACGACGACCTCTACGCCCTGCCAGGCTGACCGGCCCGGCGGCTTCGCCGTCAGGCGGCGAGCTTGAGGCCCAGCGCCGTCAGGTTGCTCCTGGTCCAGTCGAGGTCGTCGGCCAGGCGGGCCACCAGGGCCGCCGGGCCCTTCGTCTTCGGGGCGACCCACTCGTGGGCCTCGACCTCGATGTGGGCGCTGCCGTGGACGGCGCCCGACAGGAGCGCGTTGAGTGTGTTGGGGATCTCGTCCATGTTGTTGTGTACGTGCCCCAGTTTGACCACAGGCGCTCCCGCCTGGGCCAGGCCACGGAGAGCCTTCCCGGCCTCCTCCGCGCCGCCACAGGTCAAATGACAGGCGTCCAGACACACTCCGAGGTGTTCGGAGTCGATGCCGCAGACCCGCTCCAGCGCCTGCTCGGTCGTTTCGAGGACGCAGCCGGGCCACGGCTCGAAGCCGACCCGGATGTGCTTGCCGGTCACGCTGTAGATCCCGCGCAGTTCACGCGACAGGCGCTCCAGCCGGCGGGAGGCGATGGCGTGCAGGTCGGCGGGCCAGTCGCGGCGCCAGCCGATCGGGATCGTGGAGATCGAGCCGAACCGGACGTCTTCCGGCAGCAGGAAGGCGAGGATCTTGGCCAGCGACATCGTGTAGCGGTAGCGCTCCGGCTTGGCCCAATCGGGGCCGGGCGTCTCCTGGTGGCGGCCGCCGGTCCCGTTGAGGCTGACCACCTCCAGGCCGCGCTCCTCCAGCGACCGCCGGAGGCGGACCAGCTCGATGCGGTCGGAGACGAGGTGGTCGGCGACCGTCGGGGCCAGCCAGAGGCCGATGCCCAGGCGGTCGACGCCGAGCTTCTTCCGGACCGGCACGGCGTAGCGGGTCAGGTGGGCGATCAGGTTCTCCAGATCTTCCGCCGGGTGAACGCCCGCGTTGTAGGCCAAGTGGACGACGGTTCCGTCGTCGTGGCGCAGCCGCATCGTTGCCTCCAAAGGTCCGACTCAAATCCAGCCACGCAACCTGTCCTGATCGCATGGGGCTCGAGTCCCGGGACGCCGGGATTCCAGAGCATGCCGTCGTACGGCACTCCGGTGCGTCCACCCCGCAGTTGATTCGGAGGTACGCCTGCAGGAGGACGTCCCTTCGCTCTACACAGTGTAGTACTACCTTTGGTGGTGCGGCCACGTTCCTTCACCCAGTTGTGACGTGAACGTAAAACAGCGGGCCGCCCCCGGAGGGACGACCCGCTGGTGAACCGTCAGGCCCTAAGCGCCCTTGGTGATCGCGTCGACGATCGCGGCGGCGCTGTCGGGAACGCCTTCGGCCTTCGCCTCGCCGACGAAGGTGAACTTGGCGGCCTCGCCCTCACCCTCCACGTCGACCTTGACGACCTGGCCGGGACGCAGCTCCCCGTAGAGGATCTTCTCCGACAGCGAGTCCTCCAGCTCACGCTGGATCGTGCGACGGAGCGGACGGGCGCCGAGCACCGGGTCGTAGCCACGGTCGGCCAGCACCTGCTTGGCGGCCGGGGTGAGCTCGAGGCCCATGTCCCGGTCCTTCAGGCGGGCGTCGACCTGCGCCAGCATCAGGTCGACGATGCGGATGATCTCCGTCATCGTGAGCTGGTGGAAGACGACGGTGTCGTCGACGCGGTTGAGGAACTCGGGCCGGAAGTGCTGCTTGAGCTCTTCCTGGACCTTGGCCTTCATCCGGTCGTAGTTGCCCTCGACGTCGTTGTTCTTGGCGAACCCGACCCCGATGCCCTTGCTGATGTCACGGGTGCCGAGGTTGGTGGTCATGATGATGACCGTGTTCTTGAAGTCGACCACGCGGCCCTGGGCGTCGGTCAGGCGACCGTCCTCCAGGATCTGCAGGAGGCTGTTGAAGATGTCGGGGTGGGCCTTCTCGATCTCGTCGAACAGCACCACCGAGAACGGCTTGCGCCGCACCTTCTCGGTCAGCTGACCGCCCTC